>JAZKCJ010000004.1:0-76968 GCA_040388155.1 Pseudomonadota bacterium | reverse complement strand
AGGGGAGGGGCTTTCTCAAATGCTCCACTCTGCCTTCACCATCTCATCCGTCTCGCCAGCGACCCGCGCCTCCAGCTCCAGCCCGAACCGCCCGCGATCCAGCCGCCCGAGCGCCCACACCGCTGCGCCCCGCACCACCGGCGACTCGTCGCCCAGCAGCGCGGCAACCGGTTCCACCAGCGTGTCCGCGCCGCTGTTCCCCGCCGCGATCAGGCAGTTCCGCATCATGCGGTTCCGCCCGATCCGCTTGATCGGCGATCCGGCGAACACCTCGCGAAACCCGGCATCGTCCAGCGCCAGCAGGTCGGCCAGGGCCGGCGCCGCCAGTTCCGCCCGCGGCGCGAAGGCCCGGTTCGCGCTCGCCGCCGCGGCGAACTTGTTCCACGGGCACACCGCAAGGCAATCGTCGCAGCCATAGATCCGGTTGCCCATCGCAGCGCGGAATTCGTGCGGGATCGGGCCGGCATTCTCGATCGTGAGGTACGAGATGCACCGCCGCGCATCGAGCCGGTACGGCGCCGGAAACGCATCGGTGGGGCACGCCGCCTGGCACGCATCGCACGATCCGCAGGTATCGCGGCCCGGGACGTCCGGCGTCAGGTCGAGCGTGGTGTAGATCGCCCCCAGGAACAGCCAGCTCCCATGATCCCGGCTGACCAGGTTGGTATGCTTGCCCTGCCAGCCAAGCCCGGCAGCTTCCGATAGCGGCTTCTCCATCACCGGCGCGGTATCGACGAACACCTTCACATCGGCGCCCCGCACCTCCGCGACGAGCCACCGCGCCAGCGCCTTCAGCGCGCGCTTCATCACATCGTGATAGTCGGCGCCCTGGGCATAGACCGAGATGCGCGCCCTCTCCCCCTCGCCCGCCAGCGCAAGCGGATCGACGGCCGGCGCGTAGCTCATGCCAAGCGAGATCACGCTGCGCACCTCCGGCCACAGCCCGGTCGGGCTTTCGCGGTGATGCGCCCGCGCCTCCATCCAGATCATGTCGCCATGCATGCCCTCGCCGAGCCACTGGTGCAGCCGCTCGGCCGTGCGCGGCGCGGCGTCGGCGCGCGCGATCCCGCAGGCGGCGAACCCAAGTTCAACCGCCTTCGCCTTCAGTCGTTCGTTCAGGGCGATGTCGTCGCTCACCGGCACCCGCTATCACGACGGCCGGGAAAAGTGATCCACCGTCGAGACACATTAACGAAGCGCTGGTATCTGGCTTGCGTGTCCCGCCCGGGACGAACGGAAGGCAAGACTTGATAACCGACACTCTGGCGATCAGCGCCACCGGACTGGTCAAGAAATTCGGCGACCGCCGCGTTGTTGACGGCGTCGACATCGCGGTGCCCACTGGCATGATCTACGGCGTGCTCGGCCCCAATGGCGCCGGCAAGACGACCACGCTGCGCATGCTGCTCGGCATCATCGAGCCGGATGGCGGCACCCGTACCCTGCTCGGCCATGCGCGCCCGCGCGAGGTGAGCGACCGGGTCGGCTACCTGCCCGAGGAACGCGGTCTCTATCCGGCGATGCGGGCGAAGGACGCGATCGCCTTCATGGGCGCGCTGCGCGGGCTCGACCTCAAGACCGGCCGCAGGCGCGCCGTCGCCCTGATGGAGGGCGCCGGTCTCGGCCACGCCGTCGACAGCAAGATCCGCAAATTGTCGAAGGGCATGGCGCAGCTCGTGCAATTGCTCGGCTCGGTCGTGCACGAGCCCGACCTGCTGGTGCTCGACGAGCCCTTTTCGGGCCTGGATCCGGTCAACCAGGACCGGCTCGAGGCGCTGATCGTCGGCCAGCGCGACCGCGGTGCCACCATCCTCTTCTCCACGCATGTCATGGCCCATGCCGAGCGGCTGTGCGACCGGCTTGCGATCATCGCCGGCGGCAAGCGCCGCTTCGAGGGGACCGTAGCCGACGCGCGCGGCATGCTGCCGATGCGGGCGCATTATGTGCCGCATCATGACGGCGAGGGCATCGCCGCCCTGCTACCGCCCGATGCCGAACGGGAAGGCGACGGCTGGCGCTTCGTCGTGCCCGACGGCGGTGTTGAGGATATATTGAAACGGCTGATCGATGCCGGATACGGCATCTCCGGCCTGTCGATGGAGCGGCCGGGCCTTCACGACGCCTTTGTACGAATCGTCGGACCCGATGCCCTGAAAGATGAACCGGACGCGGAGATCGCGGCATGAGCGCCCGTCCGACCGGCAATCTCCGCCGCCTCCTCCGCCAGACATTGACCATCGCCCGCCGCGATTTCGTGGCGACCGTGTTCACGCCGATGTTCCTGGTGTTCCTGTTCACCCCAGTGCTGATGCTCTCCTTCGGCCTGATCGGCGGCATGGGCGCCTCGTCGGTCACCAGCGCCTCGGTCGAGAAGGCAAGCATCGTCGCGATCGTCGACCCGGCGCGGCAGGAACCGATGCGTGCCGCCGACAAGCGCCTGCGCCAGCTCTACGCCAGGGATGACCGGCCACCTGCCCTGGTCATGCAGGTCCCGACCGACAATCCGGCCGGACAGGCGCATGTCGCGTTCAGCGACCGAGGCAGCGACGCCTCGGCCGCCCTGTATGGCGACCTCGCCCGCCCGACGATCCTCTATGGCGGCTTCGGCCGGCGCGACGCCAATTTCCTCGCCCAGCTCGCGGAGGAAACGCTGCGCATGGAAAAAAGCGGCACCGCCGCGCTCAGCACGCCGACCCTGACCTCGATCGCCCGCGCCGAGCCGACCCCGACCGGCAACAAGCGCTCCGCCTTTTTCGCGGTGTTCGGCATCTTCTTCCTGACCCTGTTCCTCGCCGGCCAGGCGGTCGGCACCATGGCGGAGGAGCGCAGCAACAAGGTGGTCGAGGTGCTTGCCGCCGCCGTGCCGCTCGAGGCGGTGTTCTTCGGCAAGCTGATCGGGATGTTCGGATCGGCGCTGCTGTTCATCGGCTTCTGGGGCACGCTGGTCAGCCAGATCGACGTGTTCGTGCCCAACGCGCTCGGCGCCGCGTTCCGCGACATCGGCCCAGCGGTCGGCATGCCGGCCTTCTCGCTGCTGTTCGTCGCCTATTTCGCCATGGCCTATATGCTGCTCGGCGCGGTGTTCATGGGCGTCGGCGCCCAGGCGAGCACCCCGCGCGAGCTTCAGCTCCTCTCCCTGCCGATCACCATCCTGCAGATCATGATCTTCGGCGCCTCGGTCCAGGCAGTGTCCCGCCCCGACAGCTGGCTGGCCCGCGCGGTCGAGATTTTCCCGTTCAGCTCGCCCTATGCAATGGCGGGCCGCGCGGCGAACGCGCCGGAGATCTGGCCGCATGTCGCGGCGCTCGCCTGGCAATCGCTGTGGGTCGCGATCGTCATCGCCGTCGCTGCCCGCGCCTTCCGCCGGGGCGTGCTTCAATCGGGCAGCGGCAAGATCAACTGGAAGGGGCTGATCGGGGGCTGAGGCACCTGAAACATCGGCTGGCTCCCCTTCCCCCTTTCCTTTTCCTTCACCGGGGAGGGTGCTTTTGCGGGCTGGTTGAAGGGCACATCGCCAATAGCTGCCTTGGCAACGACGCGATCGTTCGACCTTTCCTAACCACCATCCTTGCGATCCCGTTGCAAAACACAATTGACACAAGTGTCAGCTAAGGCTTTCCTGCGGGCAAACAAAGGAGAGCGGACAATGGCGACACAGGCACTGCATGCGGTCGAAACAGCGGTCGATCCGCTCGATGTGAGCCGGCCGGAGCTCTACCGCGACGATGTGTGGCAGGCACCCTTCCGCCGGCTCCGTGCCGAGTCGCCGGTCCATTATGTCGAGCAGTCCGGCTTCGGCCCCTATTGGTCGGTCTCGACCTACAAGCCGATCGTCGAGGTCGAATCGCTGCCGGACATCTATTCGTCCCAAGCGGGCGGCATCACCCTCGCCGATTTCATCGAGCATTCGCCGACCGATGTTCGCATGCCGATGTTCATCGCGATGGACCGCCCCAAGCATACCGGCCAGCGCCGCACCGTCGCGCCGGCCTTCACGCCGAGCGAGATGGTCCGCCTCTCCGACAATATCCGCATGCGCACGGCCGAGGTGCTGGACAGCCTTGAGTGGAACAAGGAATTCGACTGGGTCGACACCGTCTCGATCGAGCTGACCACGCAGATGCTGGCGATCCTGTTCGACTTTCCCTGGGAGGACAGGCGCAAGCTGACCTTCTGGTCCGACTGGGCCGGCGATATCGAGCTGGTGAAGACCGAGGAGCTTCGCCTCGAACGCCTCAAGCACATGTATGAATGCGGCGGTTATTTCCAGAATCTGTGGAACCAGAAGCTTGGCAAGGAGCCGACGCCCGACCTGATCTCGATGATGATGCACTCGGACGCGATGGCCGAGATGGACCAGATGGAGTTCCTCGGGAACCTGATCCTGCTGATCGTCGGCGGCAACGATACCACGCGCAACTCGATGACCGCCGCGGCCTATGGCCTCGACCTGTTCCCGGACGAGCGCGCCAAGCTTGAGGGCGATCCGTCGCTGATCCACAATGCCGTGCAGGATATCATCCGCTGGCAGACCCCGCTCGCCCATATGCGCCGTACCGCGACCGAGGACACAATGCTCGAGGGGCAGCAGATCAGGGCCGGCGACAAGCTCGCGCTCTGGTATCTCTCCGCCAATCGCGACGAGAGCGTGTTCGAGAATGCCGACAAGATCATCGTCGACCGTCCCAATGCCCGCCGGCATCTTGCGTTCGGCCATGGCATCCATCGCTGCGTCGGCGCCCGGCTCGCCGAGCTCCAGATCGCGACCTTGCTCGAGGAAATGGCCCGGCGCCGCATGCGGGTGAACGTGGTCGGCGAGCCGGAACGCGTCGCTGCCTGCTTCGTCCACGGCTATCGCAAGCTGCCGGTCGAGATCAGCAAATATTGAGCATCTGACGTTCCCTTTCCCGCGCTCGCGGGAAAGGGGTATGGCCCGAGCACGCGCCCGATAGACGGCGCGCGTCCTTGGAGGTCGCCGGGAAACATCCGACGAGTCCGTCATGCCCGACTTGTTCCGGCATCCACCGTTCCGCAAGAGTCGAAAGCGGTTGGTACGCGGCACGGTGGCCCCCGGAACGAGTCCGGGGCGACGCTTCAAGCCGGATGGATCGAGCCGCCAATAAGATCCTGCGGCGGACGCCTTCTCCCGATTGGCCATCGCGCCGAGCCTCACATCACGGTGTCAGGCTCCAGCACATTCGAACGCCAAGTATGATTGCGTCGACGCATCCACGCGCATTTCCGGCGGTTTTCCCGCCTTTGGTACACGAAATACCCTGACACCCCCGAATCTGTTGCCGCAAGGACACAGATCGCGCGCCGGTTTCACAGTTCTGTCATCGCACCATCATGCCGCCGGGATCACAATTTTCCGCAAGGGGGTGAAAATCAGGGCAATAAATTTGGAGACGATGCATGAAATTCCGTAGCAAAGCCCGCTTCGCCGTGTCCGCCTCCACCTTCGCCATCGCTCTTCAGGCTATGCCGGCCCTGGCGCAGACCCCGCCGCCGACATCCCCGCCCTCGCAACCGACCACCCAGGCCGCGCCCGCCAATGTCGCTGACATCATCGTCACCGCCCGCAACCGCCCGGAGACGCTGCAGAACGTCCCGATCGTCGTCACGACGGTCAACCGGCAGCTTATCCAGGACACCGGGGTGAAGGACATCAAGGATCTCGCGCTGCTCGCGCCTGGCCTGCTGGTGACCTCGACGACAAGCGAATCCTCCACCACGGCGCGCATCCGCGGCATCGGCACGGTCGGCGACAATCCCGGCCTCGAATCCTCGGTCGGCGTGGTGATCGACGGCGTCTATCGCTCGCGCAACGGCGTCGGCTTCGGCGATCTCGGCAATATCGAGCGGATCGAGGTGCTGAAGGGTCCGCAGGGCACTTTGTTCGGCAAATCGGCGACTGCAGGCGTGATCAACATCCTGACCGCCGAGCCGCAATTCACCCTCGGCGGCAATGCCGAATTCACCGTCGGCAACTATGGCGCGATCGGCGGGTCGGCCGAGGCGACCGGGCCGCTGATCGACGACAAGCTGGCCGTCAGCCTCTATTTCGCCGATCGCACGCGCGATGGCTATTTCCATGTGAACACCGGGCCGGGGCCGCGCACTGAAACGCGGGACAACAACCAGAATTACTACACCCTGCGCGGCCAGTTGCTCGCCAAGCCGACCGACACGCTGACCTTGCGCCTGATCGGCGACGTCTCGTCCCGCGACGAACATTGCTGCATGGCGGTGATCACCCGCGCCAGCGCCGGCAATTTCGCCAACAACCTCGTCGCCGCGCTCGGCGGCAATGACGGCGATCCGAGCAACCCCTATGCCCGCAACGCCTATGCCAACCGCCCCGATCTCCAGCATGTCGTCGACAAGGGGGTCTCGCTCCAGGCCGACTGGGATGTCGGCCCCGGCACGCTGACCTCGATCACCGCCTATCGCAACTGGAAGACGGTCGGCGGGTTCGACGCGGATTTCTCGACCGCCGATATCGATTACCTGCCCTCGGACAACAGCAACTCGTCGCAGTTCCGCACCTTCAGCCAGGAACTGCGCTACGCGGGCACCACCGGCAAGCTCGACTATCTGATCGGCGGCTTCTTCTCGAACGAGAAGCTGCGGCAGAACACCAGCATCCTCGTGGGCAGCCAGTTCACGCCTTATCTCGGCCTGCTCTTCTCCTCGCTGGTCGAGGGCACGCCGGACCCGAACTTCCTTCAGACCGGCCTGACCTTCCCCTATGTCGGCGGGGTCAATTACGCGGCGAATACCGGCTCGGTCGATCGCTATCGCCAGACCGACAAGACCTATGCGATCTTCACTGACAACACGCTGCACATCACCGACAAGCTCGCCTTCCAGGCCGGCGTCCGTTTCAATATCGACGACAAGACGCTCAACCAGAACAGCAGCAATATCGGTGGCGGCGCCGGGTGCGCCTCGGCGAACGCAGCGTTCGCCATTCTCAACGCGGCGAATCCGGCGGCGGCGGCACAGCTTGCCTCAGTCAACAACACCATGTGCCTGCCCTTCCTGAGCCCGGGCTACAACAACTTCACCAACCATCAGTCCGAGAGCGAGAACGTGTTCTCCGGCACGGCGAAGCTGTCCTATCGCTTCAACCCGAGCCTGCTGGTCTATGCCTCCTATGCGCGCGGCTACAAGGCGGGCGGCTTCAACCTCGACCGGGTCCAGTGCGTCATCGGCCAACCCGGCTGCGCGCCGGGCAGCGCCGCCGCGCTCACCCCGATCCTCAACACGGAGTTCGCGGGCGAGTTCAACAATTCGTTCGAGCTTGGCGAAAAGGCGACGCTGTTCGACCGCAAGCTGCTGCTCAACGCGACCCTGTTCTACCAGAAATATTCGAATTTCCAGCTCAACACCTTCAACGGGCTGGTCTTCGTGGTGGATTCCATCCCGAGCGTGGTCAGCAAGGGAATCGATGCCGATTTCGTGTGGTTCGCCACCCCGAAGCTCAGCTTCCAGGGCGGCCTGACCATCGCCGACACCCGTTATGACCTGACTGCGGCGCAGCTTGCCGATCTGGCCGCCAAGACCGGCTTCCTCGGCGGCCAGCACTCGCGCCTGTCGCTGGCCCCGCTCTATTCGGCCTCGCTGTCCGGCACCTACACCCACGATATCTCCGACAACTACAAGGCCCGGTTCAACATGGGCCTGAAATATTCGTCCTCCTACAATACCGGCTCGGATCTCGATCCGGGCAAGGTCCAGAAGGGCTATGTCGTCTCCAACGCCCGTATCGGCTTCGGCCCCAGCAACGATCGCTGGAGCATCGAGGCCTGGGCCGAGAATCTGTTCGACACCAACTACAAGCAGGTGGCGTTCAATTCCGGCTTCCAGAACGTGCCGACCAACGCAACCGGCGTGCTCGACGCCTTTCTCGGCGCGCCGCGCACCTTCGGCGGCACGCTTCGAGTGAAATACTGATCGGCGCCTCGGCACGAGGCGACAACAGATAGTTGGAGTCATTCCCGATCGACTTCGGCCGTCATGCCGGACTTGTTCCGTCATCCACCGTTCCGCAAGCTCATCGGCCCTTGGGTCGCGGCACGGTGCCCCCCCGGGACAAGCCCGGGGTGACGGCGGATACTAGGGCGGATCGCCATTCCGAGCGGTCCGTCGGCGGCGCAATATGGTTCGCGCAGAGGCGCTGAGGGCGCTGAGAAGGTCCGGTCAGCGGCTCGGGCAGTTTGCAATGACGAACATTTTCACAAGCAGACAGCTTGCCGGCGCACGATGATCAAGTCCGGCAATGAACTCCGCGTTCTCTGCGCCCTCTGCGCGAACCATCCTCTGCAGCCGTGCCAATGAGGTGAATGTCGATCCACCCTAGCTGACCGAATTCGACTCTAGCGCCGAAGCCGGGCGTCCCGAAGTGCCCACACCGTAAAGCCAGCGCCGATCATCGCCGGCAGCGTCACCGCCGGGAAATCGCGCGCGATGGCCGATGTCCCGCAGATGCCGACCGCCACTTCCCACAGATGGAACAGCGCATGCCCGGCGAGCCAGAATGTCGCGGCGCCCCATAGAGCCACGCGCATCGCCGGCCGCGCGGCGCCCCAGATATAGGCAACGCCGATCAGCACGAAGATCAGCCCGATGTCGCGGATGAAATGCTGGTTGAAGGGGCCGGTGGTGGTGACGCCGGGCACGGCGACATACCAGTCGCCCGGCACGACAAGCATGATCAGGCCGTTGGCGACCGCGCCAAGGCCGAGGATCGCGGCGAGAACGGGAACGATGTTCCGCATGTCATGATACTCCCGGAGAGGTGACATCCGCCTGGCCGAAGGCGAGCGCGACATGGGCCAGCTTGTCGGGGTTGCGCATGATGTAGATCGCCGCGATCCGCCCGTCGCGGATCTCGAGCGCCGTGGTCTGCAGCAACTGCCCGCGATCGATGCTGACATAGCCGGGCAGCCCGTCGATCGAGACAGGCTTCAGCATGACCGGCCGATAGACGTGCTTGCGCGCCAGCCCGGCGAACATGCGCAGCACCTTGGCGACGCCCAGGATGGGATTGCGGAAGGCAAGCACCCGCCCGCCGCCGTCGGAATAGACCGCCACATCCTCGGCCAGCATCGTCTGCAACGTCGCGACATCGCCGTCGCGCGCCGCCGCGAAGAAGGCGCGGGCAATGCGATCAGCCTCCGCCTGCTCGACCGGATATCGCGGCCGCGCCGTCTGGACATGCTTGCGCGCGCGCACCGCCATCTGGCGGACGGCCGCCGCATCGCGGTCGAGCGTGCCCGCCACCTCGCTCAGCGCGACGCCGAACACGTCGTGCAGCAGGAATGTCGCGCGCTCCAGGGGCGAAAGCCGCTCGAGCGCGAGCATCAGGGTCAGGGTCAGGTCGTCGGCCTGTTCGTCCTCGGTCGATCCGACCAGCGGTTCGGGCAGCCAGGCGCCGTAATAGGTCTCGCGCCGCGCCCGTGCCGAACGCATCTGGTCGAGGCACAGCCGCGTGACGATCCGGGTCAGATAGGCGGCGGGCACGTCGACCGATTCCTCGACCCGCGACCAGCGCAGCCAGGCATCCTGGACGATATCCTCGGCTTCGGAGAGTGAGCCGAGCATGCGATAGGCGAGACGCAGCAGCCGCGGCCGCTGCGCCTCGAACAGTGCCGACGCCGGGTCAGGCGGCGACACTGGCACGCTCCACCGGATGCGGCGCGCGGAAACCAACCTGAAGCCGGTTCCACACATTGATCGCGCCGATCATCAGGGTGAGCTGGACCTGTTCGGCGTCGCTGAAGCTTGCCTTGACCGGCTCATAGTCCGCATCCGGCGCGCCGGTCTCGGAAAGGCGGGTCAGTGCCTCGGTCCAGCCAAGCGCCGCACGCTCACGCTCGCTGTACAGCGTCGATTCGCGCCATGCCGGCAGCATGTACAACCGCATCTCGCTCTCGCCCGCCTTGCGCAGGTCGGTCGAATGCATGTGGATGCAGAAGGCGCAGCCGTTGATCTGCGACGCGCGCAGCTTCACGAACTCCTTCACGCTGAACTCGATGCTCGACGATTCGAAGCTCGCCTCAAGCGCCATCATCGCCTTGATCGCCTCGGGCGCGAGCATATGGGGGTTGCGCAAACGTGGGGTCATGGTCTGTCTCCAGGCGTGCACCATGCACGCATGCAGACATGACGGGATAGCCCGAACGAGTGTGACATGGCGGCGCGATTTTTTTGCGCCGCCATTCTGCCCCTCTGTAACCGGACGCGCCGGCTCCGCGAATATCGCAGGGAAGCACGGAGCCGGGACAGGCGGCGTGCATCTCGTGGACCCGGTGCCGCGTACCTATATCCGTTTCACCGATACGCCCGGAGACGAGGACGATCATGACCCCAGACCGCCGCAGCTTCCTCACCCTGGCCGGCACCGGTGCCGCCGCCTTCGCGCTGTTCGGCTGTCGCGGCAGCGCCTCCGCCGGCCCGCCCGAGACGTTCGAGGTCACGCTGACGGATGCGCAATGGAAGGCGAAGCTTTCCCCCGCCGCCTATCGCACCCTGCGCCACGAGGCCACCGAGACGCCCTTCACCAGCCCGCTCAACAACGAACACCGCGCCGGCATCTTCTCCTGCGCCGGCTGCGCGCTGCCGCTCTACTCATCGAAGACCAAGTTCGACAGCGGCACCGGCTGGCCGAGCTTCTGGGCGCCGCTGAAGGACGCGGTGCGGACCCGCCAGGATCGCTCGCTCGGCTTTTCCCGCACCGAAGTGCATTGCCGCCGCTGCGGCGGACATCTCGGCCATGTCTTCGATGATGGCCCGAAGCCGACCGGCAAGCGCTATTGCATGAACGGCGTGGCGATGACGTTCGCGGCGGGGAAAGTGTAAATCCTCCCTCTCCCCTTGCGGGAGTGGGAAGGGGCCCATCGCAGAGCGATGGGAAGGACGATGGGGCCACTCGCGAGTGGCCGCCCCTTCATCCGCTGCCTCGCATCATCAGTTTTTGGTTATCACGATGACGTAGCGTAATTTCCTCCCAACGCTCACCACCTTGGCGTGGATTCCAGCGTCAGTCATTTCTGATCGCAAAGATCGATTCATATATTACAGATATGATATATAGAATAGACAACAGCCATCCCAACATCCCGAATGTATAATTCTCGTACAAACCGCAAAGAAATGCCAATTGCATCATAATATTCATTATTATTATTGGATATATCCAATAAATTCCGATTTCCGGAAATGCGCACGATAATATCTTTGACATTGCCTTACCCGCCAATTACCTGATTTTTCGATCGGACTTACCCGCAGTCCGGGCAGTGGCCCCTGTCATGATCGCGATCCTGCGGGCAGCGGCCTTCTGATGCCCGTCGCGTACATGATGTTGGCAATGCATCTCAAATCTCTTCCGACTCTAGTATTCCAACGAATCCTCTTAATAGAAGAACGCTTCCAACAACAAACATTATAGACAACGATAGTAACATCAAACTTGATGACGATCCTGCCCCTTTCAGCGATTCATCAATTTTTACATAAGCGCTGAATGCATAAATCGGCGCACCTACATATACAAAATATTTAACAAACATACATATGAAGTGCCTGACCATCAAGACGCATCCTCTTTTACATTTCCAAAATTCCGGTGACAGTGCACTTATCTCGGCTTGGGGCCGGGCCTGCCGGGCTTGAGCGATCGACCCGCTTCAAGTTCGAGCCGATCGAGAAAAGCGGTATCACCGATCGGCCGACCGACCTGTTCCGCCTTGCGCAGCCGCATCACCTCATCCTCTCCCGCAGCGAGCAATCCGGCAAAGTCCGGATAACGCGAGAGTACGGGTTCACGCACCGTGATGCCATCGTCGATACGACCGAGATGGGCCTGAACCCTCGACTATGGCCAGTCCACCGCCCGCGCCACCAGGCCGGCGCGCACCGGGTTCAGTGCGACGTACCGTAGCGCGGCGCCGAGATGCGCCTCGCCCATCGCGACACAACCGAAATGCCCGTGCCAAAAATGGCCGGCGCGCTTCAATCGGGCGTGGATATGGCCCGCATAGCGCCGATGCTCCGCCGATAGCGCTCGCCGCAGCCCGTCCGGTCGGCCGGCACAAGGATCAGATGGACATGGTTCGGCATCAGCACCCGGGACCAGATTACGACACCAGCCACCGCGCAATACTCGCCGAGCAGATCGCGATAGAGCGCATGATGCGCATCGCCGAAAAAGGTCTGCGCACGGCCGTTGCCGCGCTGCGCCACATGGTAGGGATGACCCGAGAATATCGCGCGTGCCACGCGCGCCATGGGCTAGAAGTTGTCACACCGCATGACAGGAGCAATTAAATGCACTGCCACCGGAACCCATATGATCCCACGCTCCGCAATGGGCACAATCAGAGCGAAGCTACAGCAATTTGCGATCTTCATAATATATCTTTACAATAAGTCGCAAGTTTTTAATAAAAGAAACATTTATATGGCGCACACCCGTACACGTCCGCTATCTTAGATAGCTGAATATTTTTTACGTCATGCGTAACATTTTTCTCTACTTTTACGATCAATATAGGACTTGGTTCCATTTTTCTAGCATCCCCTAAAGTACCAATCCAATTTTTTCCACTTACTCTGTAGGATGGATGAACATATAATCCATTTGTAAATAATGTCGCATGTATTTCTTGATTTATTCCATTTGTATTCGGAGCACCTTCGGACCATCGAGCATCTATCGCACGGGCCTTCTCAGGATCGTACGCACGCGAAGAATCGCTGCCCTGCCTATCTCCGCAGGATGCTGACAGCAGTACAAGCACCAACGCCAGATACAAGCGCGCTTCTTCACAAAACTTCATCTATTGCAACTCCCGTCAGCTTGGCAAATTGCTTGACTGCCGAAGGCTTTATTTATCAAGAGGCCCCGCTGCTTCGCGGATATTTCCCATTCACGTACATTCTGCTCGTAGTCAGATAGAGTAGACCCACCCTTAAAGCGTATACCATGATCCGCCTCATGCACGATGAGATTACTGCGCTGGTCCTCTCCCACTACACGGCTATACTGTTGTTGCATTTTCGAAGCTTCATAGAAGCTAGAAAATTTATTGCCAATAGCAACCAAAATATTGCCCTTAGACGTTGGCCTAGTGAAAGCCGTGTCAGTAGCACCTCTAGATTCACGAGTAATCCGATCCTGGCCAGTGAATATCACAACCACGCCGTTATTAACTCCTGCGTCTCCATAAAAATCTACCGCGCCTTGCAGCTTGGCCCTATCATTCTTGCTCAAATTATCAGATGTCAGTGCTTCTTTTACTCGATCAATGGCTCCTTCAAGAGCACTGCACTCGTCAGGACTGCCTCCGCAGCGATATTTTCCTGTCGGATCACGCCCGTTAACTGAATCGTTTCCGACATAAGCATACAGATTAACCTGATCCTGGTACCCTATCGGATCAATCTGGAGGAACCGTCCCAACTTCGCTGAATAGAATCGAGCCTTGTAATAATACATGCCAAGCTCTGGAATCCACGTCTGCCCAGTATATTGAAAACGTCCGGCGTTGTTTATGCCGGGCACGCCATATTCATCATAGCCGTTGATCGCGGTGAACGCAGCCGCGCTGTCAGTGACGGCAATAATTGAACCTTGGTAATCGGGATAGAGAAATCGTTGCGCGGCTGCCATCGTAGAACTGCCCTCGAACTGCATCAGCGGGTTATCTTCCGCCATGCCATGCAGGTAGCGGCGCAGCATTGCGCCCGCCCCGTCATATTCAGCTACCAGCGCATCCCCGTCGTACAGGAACTGCGTCACCCCCGTAGCTGCGCTCGATACCTGAAACAGCCGCCCCACCGGATCATAGACCAGATTCGCGTTGAGTGCACCTGTGGCCGTGACCAGCCGATTCTCCACGTCATAAGTCAGACTTGTGCTTCCGGTCGATGCCAAGTTTCCGTTGGAATCGTACCCAAGCGCCCCCACACCAACGGCCGTATACTGGTTCAGCCCGTTAGCGGCGTAGCCGGCACTCTGCGTAGTGTAACCAGCATAAGCGAACGCATCGTTCGAGCGTGTCCGTTGGGTGATCTGATTTGCCGGATTATAGCCGAAGCCTGAGATCAAATAGGGTTGGCTTGCTCCGAAATAAAAGACCTGCTCCGCTAAGCGATTGATCCCGTCATAGGCGTTCGTAGAAGTGCCGGCACCGCGGCTCAGCGAGTAAAGTTGGCCAGCATTATTGTAGCCGCTCGTCAGGACCGGCACACCACCGCTATAGTAGCGCAGGATTCGGTCCAATCCGTCATAAGCGGCGTCGAAATAGATTGCATCCGCATGCGTGATCCGCGTCCGGTTGCCATCTGCATCATATTGATAGCCCAGCGTCCGACTCACTCCGCCCATACTCGTCGTGCTGGACGACAGCCGTCCGAAACCATCATAGGCGCTGATCACCGCATCGGCGCCGCTCGTCCCATCGAACCGCGCCGAGGTCTGCAACCCTCGAAGGTCATAGCTGTAATAGACGTTGCGCGCCGCCCAGGAGGGCGGCGTTGTGCAGGCGTACCCAGATACGCATGAGCCATTGACTGCCTTCACCGTCATCCGCTTCAGCGCGTCAAAGGTGTAGGTCAGCTTCCTTCCGTCCCGCTTCCTCAGCGTCGTGCGATTGTCATCGGCATCATACTCATAGCTTTCATAATCATTGGAATTGACCCCACCGCCGGCTGCATTGGGGAAATTCCATCGTATCTGCCGGTCATGTCCGTCATAAGCCATCTCGGCACGATTGCCGTTCGCATCCGTTACGCTGGTCGTCTTCCCATTGGCATTATACTCATAGGTTACATAGTCCTGCTGCAAGGAAGTGCCGTAAGCGCGCTGCTCCTTCCACACCCTGCCCTGCGCATTGTAGAGCTTGCGTTCGATTCGGTCGGGATCAGCACCACTCTGCTTCAACGTGCAGGCATTGGTGGCAGATTGAGCCGCCGCCTCGGGCGCCATTCGCGTGGCGACGCAGAGCGACCGCCCCATATTGTCGTAGCTGAACTCCTTGTGGGTACGTCGCACCCACCCGGAACTCGTCAATTCCGACTTGGTCTCGGTGAGCCTCCGACCGCTCGAATCATAACTGTAATCGGTTCGTTCTGGGGCGACAAAACCGCTCCAGTCCGCCGGCACGGTCGACTCAGGTTGCCATGCCGCAAGCTCCCCCTCCTCGACACGCATCAACCAGCCAGCAGGGTTATAGCTATTGCGCGTAGCCCGGAAATGCAGTGGCCCGGCGCCGTCCGGATCCGGGAGGATCACGCCGGTGACATGACCATCGTCATCCCATCGCGTCGCCGACGTGTTGGCGGACGGCACCGTTTGCGCCCACGCCGATGTCGGCACGACGATCACGGAAAGCACGAACAACCCACGACAAAAAAACTGCCCGTGCATCGCCCGCCCTCCTTCTTTCCGCAGCCGGCTCATGGACAACTCGCCAGGCCGGCATTGGGTTTGGTCTCGCTGATCCGCCGGCCTCGTGCGTCATAACCATAGCAGGTACGCTGCACGATCCCGTCAGCAGTTGTCGTGACCCCCCGCAGAAGCAACGTGTTGGGGCCGGAGTTGGGGCCATAATCATAGGCAGTCACCACCTCGTCCGTCGCGCCGAGTGCACAGTTGTTGCTTCCCACATTGGTCGAGCCAGTGCGACAGCTTCGCTCTTCGGCAAGCAACCAGATCGGCGGACCGGCAGGCGAATAGCCGCCAGCGCCATCGGAAATCCACGCAGTGCGTGTCGCATAGGATGAACGCTTGACCGGCCGGACGCCATTATTGTCAGCGGGGCCGGCCTCGGTCAGGACCCCTCCGTGCGTCGGGTCATAGGTAAAGTCGGTCTGGTTGCCGCGAGCGTCGCGCCGGTAGATCGGCTTGTTGCACAGCTTCGCGTTGAGTGTCGCGCAGGGCAAGGCGGAGCCATATTGCACGGCGCCATCGAAGGACTGGGTGATCGCCGTCTCAGGGTCGGATGAACCGGGAGCCGGACGCCGCGTCATCGACAACGCGTTCCCGCGATTGTCGCGGGAGATCGCGACCGAATTTCTACCTGGATAGACGACCTGGGTCAGCGCGGTTCCCTCCCAGGAATAGTCGGTGGTTCCGGTGACATCATACAGCGCTTCGAGGATACCATAATTATAGTACGTCGTGGTCCTGGTACCGTCAGGATTGGTCATCTCACCAAAAGATATCCGCGGCGGGACCGGCCATGTCACTGCGCCCTCACCATCGATCTGCTGAGAATCGATATGATAAGTAAAAACTTCTCCCGTCGGCAGAGTCTGTTTCGAAATCGCACAGCAACCGGTTGATGCCAAAATATATTCATTCCGGACTTCACAAATGCTCGTGGAAGGCTGCGTCTGGCAGCCAAGCATTGGAATGTTGTAGGGTGACTGGGCCACGTAAGACATCGTTACCACGCGTCCATCCGGATATGTTGCACTTTGCAGGTAGTTTTTACCCGATATGGTGACATAGGCGTAAGATACCTTCGCCTCCGGCGTAAAGCTCGAGCACGTCGAACTGGCCGTCACAGCATGCAACGCGCGATTATAGCCACACGCCGTTGTGAGCATGCCGCCGACATAGTCCAGAACAATAGCATCTCCGCGAGAGTTCATCACGGTACGAACATTCTTGTTCGCATCATATGTGAAAGCTATTTCATAACCATCCGCGTAAACGACTTTCTGAACTCCATACGCTCCAAAGGTGAATATATTTCCACTTTTGTCAGTGAATATATAATTACCCGTATTGCCGCTCAATTTCGCACCATTGGAATCCTGATCCCAAGCGTACCACGTATTCCCTGTCACGAAGCTAAAGCGATAAAGCTTACTCTCAACGTAAACATTTCCAAACAATGCTGTAGGGTATCCGTCGTGCTGATCTACGACCCAAGCCCAGTTATGAGCCCAATCACCAAAGCTCCCGGTCTTTATCGAACTCTTCATTATTCCCGGGATACCGTTGTAACTTCGGACAAACGGAAGAGATCCAATTTTGAACTCTTCCTTATTGTAGACATAAAGACCCGTCTGTAGATTGACGCCTGTTGGCGTCATCGTATAAATTTGCGGATAGCGATCGAAATTGGTTTGGGCGCTTAACGGCGACGAAATCACGCCACAAATAATAACCAACGCTACAACTACGGCAACGCAGTAGCGCACCGACCGATTCAGGTGCCCCGCTGTGGCAATCATCAGACGCCGAACGTGATACAGCATGTAGCCCTCATTCACCCAAAGTAAGTAGGGCGCACATTGCCCCTGACAATCCCGGAATCTTGACTATTGTCCTTGGACGATCCGTCTCGCCGTGCGCTCACCACACGCTTTAGCATCAGCGACATACCGCGCGCGGATTGCAGCATCATCGCCAGCACCGGACAGGCAGCGGGGGCGATGATGGCCACACGCTATCGGATCAGCTTCGCCGCCAGGACGAAACTGGGACCGATGATCATGGTATTGCCGGTGCCGCGCATCGACCTTGCCACTGGTCGGCGCAGCAGCGTCGTATCCGCAGGTCTTCGCGGCGGACGCCTTGGAAGCACCGACCAAGACGACGCAGTCATCCCCGGCCCACGACAGCGGACGCACGCGCATATGATATTCCCCCGGCAGAGCGAAAGCGTGCGACAGGCGCTTTCTCCAGCACGTCAATCGTGCTGTGAAGCTATCGCAGCGTCAACCGAAACCGGCCGCATCATATCCATTATGGTGAAAACAGGCACGCAGCATATGTGCGGCCCGGCATAGCCGGCAACTCGCCCTCAATCGATCCGGTGATATTCCCTAACCGCAGCGGTACACGCGGCCGATCACAGTGACGTGGAATCGATGCCTTTAAGAAACGCCCTCAATACGAGGGAAGGCGAATCAGAAGCTGATCTCGTCCGACATGCTGAGCGACGCGAGCGTCATGCGTGCCAGCGGCTGCTGCGTATCGGTGTCGACCGAGTCGTTGTCCGCCGCGCGATCCGAATAGATGAAACCCTTGGTCGGATAGGAGCTGGTGCCGAGGCCGCCATTGGGGCCGTACCACACCTTGACCATGCTCCAGTCGCCGGCTTCCGACACGTCGACCGCGCGGACGTTGCGCTCGATGCCGCCGCGGCGCGACCAGTTGGCATGGGTCAGCAGCACTTCGCGGTCGCTGACGACCTCGCTCACCATCGCGACATGGCCGAGGCGCATCCTGCCGGTCGAGGCGAACGCGAGGACGGCGCCAACCTTCGGTGCATGGCCGCGAGCATAGTGGCCGGCAGCCTGGCTCCACCAGGTATTGGCGTTGCCGTGGATTTCGATGCCGGAAATGGTGCGGGCATAAGGGGCGCACTGCCAGAACTGCGCCATCGCCGGGGTCGTCGCCATCAGGCTGCACGAAACTACCAGCGCAAAACGCGCTGCAAACGCCCGGAAATTCATGTGGCCCCCTCAGGTCCCGCTAACTTCGTGAGCCTCTAAAAGCAGGTCGCGCCGGGATGGGGAACCCCGGCGACCCGACGAATGGAACCTTTTAGGACGAACCGTGTTTACCGGGCGATGACTGCCTTTCGCCGCACGCCGATTGGCGCGTGTCGGGCAATGCGCCCTCGCCAATTCGCTGCATGACGGCTAGAATCGCCCCATGAAATCTCTCGCCCCGGCCCTGTGCCTGCTCCTGCTCGCCTGTTCGGACCGGAGCGGCACCGGCGGTAATGACGACGTCTTGCTGAACGCAAACGAAACGCCGGTCGCGCTGCGCCCCGGAACTGTGCCGGTGCGGATCGGCGAAGGCGGCCCCGCCTTCCTGGCCTGCAACAGCATCGGGCGGGTCACGAACCTGTCGCCCTCGGGCGAAACCTATCTGCCTGTGCACGCGGCGCCCTTCGCCGAGGCTGACGAGGTGATGCGGCTCGACGCGGGGGCGCAGCTCCGCGTCTGCACCCGCTCGATCGACCAGCGCTGGATGGGCGTCGTCATCGCGCCACCCGAGGCGCCCGACACCGATTGCGGCGTATCCGCGCCCGTCGCGTCGCCGCGCGCTTATGCGGGGCCATGCAAATCGGGCTGGGTATCGAGCGCCTTCATCCGCCTGATCGCCGGATAAACGCCGGCGCTCTCACAGCGCGTGCGGCGCGCCTTCGCGTTCAGCCGCCGCCAAGCTCAGCGCCAGCCGCTCCTCATGCTCAGCCCGCCCGAACGGGAAACGCGCATAACAAAGGCCCGCGAGGCCGTAGAACAGCAGCTCGAGGCAGACGAACACGATGGTCAGGCGGTCGATCGTCGCAGCCGGCACCAGCCCGGGCTTGGCCGCTGCGGGGAACGCTGCGAACGCAAGGACCGCACCAGCCATGAAGATGCCCAGCCCGCCGACCATCTTCTGCACGAAGAAGCCGCCGGCAAAGAACACGCCTTCGGATCTCTGGCCGGTACGCGTCTCCGATTCCTCGACCACGTCGGCCAGCATCGCCGAGCCGAGGATGAACGCACCCACGCTGCACGCCGTGTTGACCATGAAGATCGCCAGCAGGACCGGCAGCATCGCCGGCGACCCAGGCTCCGGGAACAGCCCGAGCAGCCGCAGGATATAGGGCGAGACGAGCAGGATCGCGCTGACGAACGACAGGACCATGCCGACGCGCGGCTTGTTGGCGCCCTTGGTCAGCATCGGCGCCAGGATGAAGGAGCCCACCGCGCCAAGCAGCAGCGCGGCCGACAGCCATTGATAGTCCGCCCCCTCGAACCGCCAGACATAGCTGTAGAGATAATTGGACAAGGCGAAGGAAACGCCCTGCGCGGTGTAGGCGAACACGCCCGCCGCCATCAGGATCAGGAACGCCTTGTTCGACACGGTCGCGCGGAACTGGGCGAAATGCGCGGCGAAGCTCGCGGTCGATTTCGGCACCCTGGGCAGATGCTCGATCTCATGGTGGAGGCCGATCGACGAGACGATGATCGACAGCGCCATGACGATCGCGGCGAACAGCGCCATGCGTGAATAGCCGTCGGCATTCTGCAGGCCGACCGGATGAGTCGCGTCCGGCACCAGGAACACGGCATAGGCAAGCGACAGCATCGCCAGCCCGCCGCCCCAGCCGAACAGATAGCGATAGGAGAAGAGCCGGGTCCGCTCGTCATAATCGGAGCTCAGTTCGGGCCCGAGCGCCGAGGAGGGTATCTCGAACGCCGACAGCGCGATCCGCACCAGCAGCGCGCTGCCGAACACGTAGAACAGGGTCGCCGTCTCCGACCAGGCCGGCGGGTTCCACAGCAGCAGCCAGCCGATCGCGACCGGCAGGGCGGAGGCATACATCCAAGGATGCCGCCGTCCCCAGCGGCTGCGCGTGTGATCGGAGAAATAGCCCACCGCCGGGTCGACGAACGCCTCGACCACCAGCGCACACATGATCGCGATGCCGACGGTGCTGGCCGGCAGGCCGACCACCTGGTTGTAGAACAGCAGCAGGAAGGTCGCGAAGCCATTGTCCTTCACGCCGTACGCGATCGATCCGATCCCGAACGACAACCGGCTGCGCAGGCCGAGCGTGCGCGGCGGCGGCGCGGCGATGGGAGCTCCGGCGAGGCCTGAGCTCAAGACGCGAACTGCTCGAGCGCGGCGAACATCGACGGCGCTTCCGCATCCCAGCTATGCCGCGGGCCGATCGTCATGCCGCCGTCGACGGTGATGTGCGTGCCGGTGACGAAGCTTGCGTCGTCGCTCGCCAGATAGGCGACCGCTGCCGCAATGTCCTCGGCCCTTCCGGAGCGCTGCAAGGGCTGGGCATGCGCTGCGATGCCCCGGATCATCCCATTGGCCATGTCGCGTTTGTCGCCCTCTATGCCCAGGGCCGCGGTGAAGATGTTCGTCGTGATGAAGCCCGGGCAGACGGCGTTTACCCGGATATTGTGACGGGACAGATCGGCGGCAGCCATCGTCGTCAGATGCAGCACGCCCGCCTTTGCCACCGAATAGGCGGTCGGGGCGGCGCCGGTCTGCAGCGCGGCGATCGAGGCGGTGTTGACGATCGCCCCGCCACCCCGCGCGATCATCAGCGGCGCGGCATAGCGGATGCCCATCGCCACCGATCGCAGCAGCAGCGCCTGGGTACGATCCCAGTCCTCGGCCGAGATCTCCCCGATCGGGTCGCGCGATCCTCCCGCGCCGGCATTGTTGAACACGATATCGAGCCCGCCCGCCGCATCGGCCGCCGCCATCAGCGCAGCAATATCCTCGACCTTCGTCACGTCGGTGCGCCGGAAATGGATTCGCCCGTTCGACGTCGCGGCCACATCCTGCCCGCCAGCCTCGTCGATGTCGCCGATCCACACCTCGGCGCCCTCTTCAACCAGCCGCAACGCCGTCGCGCGACCAATTCCCGAGGCGCCGCCGGTCACCACGGCGCGCTTGCCTGCAAAACGCATCATCTTTCCTGCATCCTTGTTTTGGTCAGCATAGTATGGGGTTCAGCCCGGTCAATGCAGGCTTTTTGAATTTTGGGTTTGCGGGAAAGCTTGCGGCACGGCCTGCCCTTCACTACCAACCGTCACCCCGGACTTGTTCCGGGGGCCACCCCGTGTGCGCTTGCGCCCGTGGAACGGTGGATGACGATGTGGAGAGCGCAGTGGCCCTTGATCCCGAAACCTTCGACGCACTGATCGACACGGTCCGCCGCTTCGTCACCGAACGCCTCCGCCCGCTCGAAGGCGCGGTCGAGGAGGCTGACGCGATCCCCGCCGACATCATCCGCGAGATGCGCGAGCTGGGCCTGTTCGGCCTGTCGATCGCCGAGGAATATGGCGGCCTCGGCCTCACCATGAGCGAGGAGGTGCGCGTCGCGATCGAGTTCGGCCGCACCACCCCGGCGTTCCGCTCGACCTTCGGCACCAATGTCGGCATCGGCAGCCAGGGCTTGGTGATGGCCGGCTCGGACGAGCAGAAGGCGCAGTGGCTGCCCCGCATCGCCAGCGGCGAGGTCGTCACCAGCTTCGCGCTGACTGAACCCGATGTCGGCAGCGATTCCGGGAGCGTGAAGACCCGCGCGGTCAGGGCCAGGGATTCAAACGGGGTCGACGTCTATCGCCTCACCGGCACGAAGCGCTTCATCACCAATGCCGACAAGGCTGACCTGTTCACCGTTATGGCGCGTACCGGCACGGAAGCCGGGGGCAAGGGCGTCTCCGCCTTCCTCGTGCCGCGCGACCTGCCGGGCCTGTCGATCGGCGAGCCGGAAAAGAAGATGGGCCAGAAGGGCGCGAAGGTGGCCGATGTGATCTTCGACGACGTGCCCGTCCCCGCCGCCAACCGGCTCGGCGCCGAGGGCGAGGGCTTCAAGATCGCGATGCGCGTGCTCGATCGCGGGCGGCTGCACATCGCCGCGGTCTGCGTCGGCGTGGCCGAGCGGCTGATCGCCGACGCGGTCGCCTATGCCAGCGACCGCAAGCAGTTCGGCAAGCCGATCGCCGAGCATCAGCTGATCCAGGGCATGATCGCCGATTCCAAGACCGAGGCCCTCGCCGCCCGCGCGCTGGTGCTTGAGACGGCCGGTGCCAAGGATGCGGGCAAGGACGTGGTGATGGAATCGGCCGCAGCCAAATATTTCGCCAGCGAGATGGTCGGCCGCGTCGCCGACCGGGCGGTGCAGATCTTCGGCGGCGCCGGCTACATCGCCGATTACGGCATCGAACGCCTCTACCGCGACGTGCGCCTGTTCCGCATCTACGAGGGAACCAGCCAGATCCAGCAACTCATCATCGCCCGCGAGACGATCAGGCGCGGGGGATAGGGATTCCCCTCCCGCGTGCGGGAGGGGCTAGGGGTGGGCGCCCGGCTTCGGCAGGCGCCCCGCAAATGGATAACGGGGCCCACCCCCGGCCCCTCCCGCAAGCGGGAGGGGAGAAGAAGGAGAACCTATGGACACGACCAACCTCTTCCGCCTCGACGGCCGCACCGCGCTCGTCACCGGCGGCTCGCGCGGCATCGGCAAGATGATCGCCGCCGGCTTCATCGCCCAAGGCGCGACCGTCTACATCTCCTCGCGCAAGGCCGATGCCTGTTTCGAGGCAGCGAAGGAACTGGGCGAGAAGTGCATCCCGCTTCCCCAGGACGTCTCCACCGTCGCCGGCTGCAAGGCGCTCGCCGCGCAGCTCGCCGAACACACCGACAGGCTCGACATCCTGGTCAACAATGCCGGCGCCGCCTGGGGCGAGCCGTTCGAGGACTTCCCGGAAAAAGGCTGGGACAAGGTGATGGACCTCAACGTGAAGTCGCCCTTCTTCCTCACCCAGGCACTCCACCCGGCGCTGAAGGCCGCCGCCAGCCATGCCCGTCCGGCCAAGGTGATCAACATCACCTCGATCGACGGCCAGCGGCTCAATCCGTGGGAAACCTACAGCTATCACGCCTCGAAATCGGCGCTGATCTACCTGACCAAGCGCATGGCGGCCCGGCTGATCACCGATTCGATCAACGTCACCTCGATCGCGCCCGGCGCATTCGCCAGCGAGATGAACAAGGCGGCGCGCGACCATGGCGAGGCGATCGCCAAGGGCATTCCGGCGAAGCGGATCGGCGTCGACGAAGACATGGCCGGCGCGGCGATCTATCTCGCCAGCCGGGCCGGTGACTATGTGGTGGGGGATACGATCACGGTCGACGGCGGCCTGGTGAACGCAGCGCTCGGGACATCGATCGACGCGTGAACCTTAAAGCCCCTCCCCTGCAGGGGAGGGGCTTTTTTGGATTACCGCGCGATCCCGCCCGCCGCGAGCACCGCCAGCGTCACCAGCTCGCTCGCCGTGCTCGTCATCGGCGCGATCTGCACTGACTTCTCCATGCCGACCAGCATCGGCCCGATCACCGAATCCCCGCCGAGCTCGCGCAGCAGCTTGGCCGAGATGTTCGCGCTCTGCAGCCCGGGCATGATCAGCACGTTCGCCGGCCCGGAAAGCCGCGCGAACGGATAGTTGGCGAGTTGCCTCGGGTTCAGCGCGACGTCGGGTGCCATCTCCCCCTCATATTCGAAGCCGACCTTGCGCTCGTCCAGCACCTGCACCGCGGCCCGCAGATTCTCCAGCCAGCGCCCCTCGGGGTTGCCGAAGGTCGAATAGCTCAGGAACGCCACGCGCGGCTCATGCCCCATGCGCCGCGCGACCAGCGCGGTCTGCTCGGCGATATCGGCAAGCTCCTCGGCGGTGGGCCGTTCGTTGATCGTCGTGTCGGCCATGAACACGGTGTGGGTCTGCCCCACCATCAGATGGATGCCGAAGGGCGTGCGGCCGACCTCGGGGTCGATCACCTTGCGCACCTCGCGCATGGTGTGCGCATAAGTACGGGTGATGCCGGTGATCATCGCATCGGCCTCGCCAAGCTGGAGCAGTACCGCGCCGAAGATGTTGCGGTCCTGGTTGATCATCCGCTCGACGTCGCGGTGCAGATAGCCGCGCCGCTGAAGCCGCTTGTACAGGAAGTCGACCATCTTCGGCACCAGCGGCGAGTTGCGGCTGTTGTGCAGCTCGTAGCTCTCCGGATCGCTGACGCCCAGCGCCTTCAGCCGCTCATACACGTCGTCGCGCCCGACCAGCACCGGCGTGCCATATCCGCCGTCCTTGAACGCGATCGCCGCGCGCAGCACGACTTCTTCCTCGCCCTCGGCGAACAGCACCCGCTTGGGATGCGCCCGCGCGCCTTCATAAGCGAGGCTGAGCACCGAGGTGGTCGGGTTCATCCGCGCGCGCAGCGACTGGCGGTAAGCCTCCATGTCGAGGATCGGCTTGGTCGCGACGCCCGAATCCATCGCCGCCCTGGCGACGGCGGCGGGCACGATCTCCATCAGCCGCGGATCGAACGGCGCCGGGATGATGTAATCGGGGCCGAAGGTGTGGCGCACGCCATAGGCGACCGCCACTTCCTCGGGCACCTGCTGGCGCGCCAGCGCGGCCAGCGCCTCGGCGGCGGCGACCTTCATCTCGTCGTTGATCGTCGTCGCGCGCACGTCGAGCGCGCCGCGGAAGATGAACGGGAAGCCGAGCACATTGTTGACCTGGTTCGGATAGTCCGACCGGCCGGTGGCGATGATCACGTCGGGCCGCGCGCGCTTCGCCTCGGGCGGCGAAATCTCGGGATCGGGATTGGCCATGGCGAAGACGATCGGCTTGGCCGCCATCTTCATCAGCAGCTCGGCGGGCAGCGCCCCGGCGGCGGACAGGCCCATGAACACGTCGGCGCCGTCGAGCGCCTCGGCCAGCGTGCGCTTGTCGGTCTTCACCGCATGCGCCGACTTCCACTGGTTCATGTCGTCGGTGCGGCCCTGGAAGACAACGCCGGTGCGGTCGCACATCAGCAACTGGTCGTGCGGCAGGCCCATCGCCTTGATCAGTTCGGCGCAGGCGATCGCGGCGGCACCGGCGCCGTTCATCACGACCGTCGTGTCCTTGATGTCGCGGCCCGTCAGGTGGAGCGCGTTGATCAGGCCCGCGGCGGCGATGATCGCGGTGCCGTGCTGGTCGTCATGGAACACCGGGATGTTCATCCGCTCGCGCAGCGTCTGCTCGATCACGAAGCATTCCGGGGACTTGATGTCCTCCAGGTTGATGCCACCGAAGCTCGGCTCCATCAGCTCGATCGCGTCGATCAGCCGGTCGACATCCTCGGTCTTCAGCTCGATGTCGATCGCGTCGACATCGGCGAAGCGCTTGAACAGAACCGCCTTGCCTTCCATCACCGGCTTGGAGGCGAGCGCGCCGAGATTGCCCATGCCCAGGATCGCGGTCCCGTTGGAGATCACCGCGACCAGATTGCCCTTGGCGGTATAGTCATATGCAGTGGCGGGATCGTCATAGATCGCCTGCACCGGCACGGCGACGCCCGGGGAATAGGCCAGCGCCAGGTCGCGCTGGGTCGCCATCGGCTTGGACGCGATGATCTCGATCTTGCCCGGCCGGCCTTCCGAATGGAACAGCAGCGCCTCGCGTTCGGAAAACTGGACGTTCGATTCCTCGGCCATGCATCTCTCGCTTTCGTCGTCGCCATCACGCGGGCGCGAATCCTATAGGATCAATGCCTTTAGAGACAAGTTGACCCTACGTCACCCCGGACCCGTTCCGGGGCCAACCCTGCCGCGCATGCTGGTTCCCGGCTCTTGCGGCAAGGTGCAGGCCGGGACAACCCTGTCAGTGGCAAAAAGTAACCACCGATACGACGATAGCGATTCCTACCTTACCGCAAGCGGCTCCGTGTGCCGTAGCTGATCGCAGCCGATGATCGCGCTTGCCGCTGCCAGCGGGTTGGCCCCGGCGCAATACGGGCGGCTTTGCGTCGAAGCTCCCCGCCCGGCCTCAAAAAAAAGCGTGGACGGCACATGCCGCCCACGCCCCTTTCCGTGCTTCGCAACAGAGTTCAGACCAGATTGATCTCGACTGCGATATTGCCGCGCGTCGCCTTGGAATAAGGGCAATGCTGGTGCGCCCCGTCGACCAGCGCCCGGGCAACATCCCGCTCGACGCCGGGCAGGCTGACATTCAGCCGCGTCTGGAGGAAATAGCCGCTCGAATCGTTCGCCAGGTCGACCTCCGCATCGACCGCCAGATCGGCCGGCAGGGCGACCTTCAGTTCGCGCGCCACCAGCCCCATCGCGCCGATGAAGCAGGCCGACCAGCCCGCTGCGAACAGCTGTTCCGGGTTGGTGCCGCCGCCGGACGTGCCGGGCGAGGAAAGCTTGATGTCGAGCCGGCCGTCGTTGCTCTGCGCTGCGCCGTCACGGCCGCCGGTGGTGTGAGTCTTGCCAGTGTAGAGGATCTTGGTCTCGGACATGCTCTGGCTCCTTCGCAAAATTGATCGTATCCGCTTCAATCGGATACGATCTAAATAGACTTGCGGGAGACCGAGTCAACCCCCTTCCGATTTAATCGCATCCGATCTATATTGGTGGAACGTCCGGCACCTACGCCGCCGTCAAGGAACCGCCATGACCGCCGCCGCTCCCGTCGACCTGTCGACCCTCAGATTATCCGACTTTCTGTGCTTCTCGATCTACTCGGCCAATCTGGCGTTCGGGCGGGCCTACAAGCCGCTGCTCGAGGAATTCGGCCTCACCTACACTCAATATATCGTGATCGTGGCGCTGTCGGAGGAGGACGGCCAGACGGTCGGTCGCCTGGGCGAGAAGCTGTTCCTCGAATCCAACACGCTCACCCCGATCCTCAAGAAGCTCGAGGCGCTTGGTTATCTGAGCCGCCGGCGTGACCCGGCTGACGAACGGCAGGTGCTGCTCAGCCTCACCGCGGCCGGGCGCGACCTGCATGAAAGGAGCCTGTGCGTGAACCTGGTCGAGGCGACCGGCCTCACCGCGGAGGAATTCCCGATCCTGCGAAAGGCGGTCGGCAGACTGCGCGACAATCTGCTCGACGCCACCCACCCCGGCGCGTGACCCCGCCGGGCGCGATCAGAGGCGGGTTGGCGGCGATGGCGGCCGCTCGATCGCGGTCACGGTCAGCTGCTGAACGCAGCCGCCTTGCGCGGTCACCCGCACCCCGCGCAGCTCGACCGTCACGGGCGGCCCGTCTGTCACGCTCACCTTGAGCCGCTGCGCCTGCGCAGGCGTCAGCGTCACCTTGGTCGCGAGGCCGGTCAGCAGCAACGGGATCGCCCGCTCGACATCGGCCGGATCGCCGCAGGTCTTGCCGGCCCCGGAGGCAAGGCCGACCTGCCTGATCCAGCCGTCCGGCAACCGGTAGAGCTTCGCCTCGCCCCGGTCGTCGCTGGTCGAGATGATCGTCCCGCCCGTGGCGGTATCCGGCACCATGTCGTTCCGCGTCGGCTTGGCCCAGGGCGCGCCGAGCCCGGCGATGGTCGCCTGGACGCCCGGTATGGTCTGGTCGAAGCTCGGCTTGGGCGGCGGCCCGGCCGGCGCTTCCTGCCGCTCGGGCTCGGACCCGCAGGCCGCCAGCATCAGCAAGGCGGCAAGCCCGCCGGTCGGCCGCAAGCTGCTCAAATATTTCCTCCGCGTTCGCATCCATCCGCCCGATAGCACGCACGCTCCACCAAAGACGAGCCGCGATCGAAGCAGCGGCGCAGCGCGCGGCTGTGCTCCGTCTCGCATCAACGCGATCGATCAAACTCCGTTTTCATTCCCGCACGGACCACAGACAGGCGGGCCCCGCTCGTCCCGCCAGTCGGCGCGTCAGCGGCAGATTCGCACCCGGTACCCGTAACGCCACTCGATCCAGCACTGCGGTCCATACCAACCATAGCCGCCGCGCCAGCGATAAGGCCGGTACGGCCGATAGCGCGGCCCGTCCCAGCCACCACGATAGCCGCGCCAGCCCCGGTCCCAGCCGCGGCCGCCACCTCGGCCATAGTCGCCGCGGCCACCGTGATCGTGCCAGCCACCGCCACCGTGACCGCCCCATCGCTGCGCATCCGCGCTGGTACTGATAGTGAGTGAGGCAACCGCCAGCCCGGTTGCGGCAAAGACGTGTGAGATCTTCATCGTCTGGTCCTTCCTGTCCGTCGAATCGGACATGAAAAACACTACGCTCGAAACCGAATCGGGATGCTGAATGGAGCGGTAATCTGGCGTACAGGTGGCGCAGGCCGCCGCGCTAGCCGCGCGGTTGCTGCTGCGTCGCGCAATGGATGCCGCCGCCCGATTCACCGATCGCATCGATATCGAGCGTCACCACCGCCCGGCCCGGATACAGCGTCGCCAGTGTCTCGCGTGCTTCATCGTCGGCGCGCCGGTCGCCGAACTGCGGCGCGATGACCGCACCGTTGCAGACATAATAATTGACGTAGCTGGCGACGAAGTCCTCGCGCCGCGAGCGGATATCCTCCGGCTCCGGCAGGCGGACGATGGACAGCCGACGCCCGCGCGCGTCGGTCGCCCGTTCGAGGATGGCCAGCGTCCGGTGCGCCGACAGCGATCCCGGATCCCCGGGGTCGAGCTCGTCGTCGATCTGGATCACCACCCAGCCCGGCCCGACGAACCGCGCAAGCCCGTCGATATGATCGTCGGTGATGTCGGCGCCCTTGATGCCCGGCGCCCAGATCATCTTGCGCGCGCCCAGCGCCACGCCGAGCCGTGCGGCGATGCGGTCGGCGGAGAGCCCCGGATTGCGATTGTCGTTCACCCAGCAACTGGCATGCGCCAGCATCGTGCCGTCGCCGTCATGTTCGACGCCGCCCTGCTCGCCGACCACACCGCTGTCGACCAGCGTCAGGCCGAGCCGGGATGCGACACGGGGCGCGACCAGCGCGTCATTGGCATGGGGCTGTTTGCCGCCCCAGCCATTGAACCGGATATGCGCGACCGCCAGCTTGCCGTCAGCGCCGCGCACGAAGGTCGGGCCGCTGTCGCGGCACCACAGATCGTCGGTCGGGATGTCCCAGAACTCGACGCCGCCGGAAAAGGCCGATCGCTTCAGGCCGATCGCATCGGGCGCGGCGAGCATCGCCACCGGCTCATGCTCGGCGATCGCGTTGGCGACACGGACGATCGCCGTCTGCACCCTTGCCAGGTCGCGCGCGCCATAGGTCGCGACGGCCACCGGCCATTGCATCAGCGTCCGCAGATGCGGTTCGCTTTCGAGCGGCATCTCGTAGCGCGCAGCGCCGGCCCGCACCGCAGCGGTGCAGCCGCCACCTGATAGTCCCGTGCCCATCACTATCCCGGCCTTGATTCCAGCCCCGATCCCAGCCCTGATCAATGTGCGTCGATCCATCACGCGACACTGCGCGCCCTGCCGGCCGAGTCAACCTCGGCGATTGTTGACGCCGCCTCAGTCCGTGGCAATGCTTGGATTTTCCCGCAAAAGGGCACGCTCATGATCGACCCATATTCCCCGCCGATACACGGCCGACCCAGTATCGGAAACCTGCCGGTCGGCTCGGTCTCCGCCTATGCCGGCGCGATCGACCCCGGGCAGGGCACTGGGCTCGAGGCCTGGGGCTGGATGCTCTGCGACGGCCGCTCGCTGGCTGCGGCGCACTATCCGCAACTCTTCGCGACGCTCGGCTATCTCTATGGCGGCCGGGAGGGGGCCTTCAACATTCCGGACTATCGCGGCGCCTTCCTGCGCGGCGTCGATCACGGCAGCGGGAACGATCCCGATGCCTCCTCGCGCACCGCGCCGCACGGTGGCGTGGCCGGCGGCGTCGGGTCGACCCAGGCCAGCACCTTCCAGGATCATGGGCAAAGCCACGACGCGACGGTCGGCCAGGCCGCCCGCCCGGCAAATATCGCCGTCAACTATATCATCAAGGTCTCGGGCTAGAGTCCGTTCCAGCAAACTGAAACGGTGGCGGTGCCAGCCCGCTCCCGTTCGCCCCGAACAGCTATCGAGCCTCTCGACGACGCTCGAGACAGGCCTGTCGAGAGGACATATCGAGGGGCAGGCATCTCGCGCATCATCCGGACCTCGATATGACCTGGCCACTCGGCGCGAACGGAAGCTGGCAGCGCCGATTTCGAGCACGATGGTCTGGCGAATTCCGCGAGGGCAGCCCTTTCGATCGGGGCTCTCGATTCTATTCTCACACCATCCGTGGCAGCCCGGGCCGATGGACGGCACCACTCTTGGAAAATCGGCTCGCGCCGGTGTGTTGAATCGAACCGTCGCGCAGGGGAATCCTGCCCCTGTCCGGCGCGATTTTTCCGCCATTTTCCGCACATTCTACCGCTGTTCCGCAGCAACAGGGAAACCCCGCCCCAAGCCCTTGATCCGGCACGGCTATTTCGGGCGAAAAATCCAACATAACAGCGGAAGAAAAAACGAAAGCGCCGAAACACCGGAAAACAGCGACCGAACTGCTCGAGTCAACCGTCCCGGCCGGCCCCAAGCCCACCACCCGACCTATCCACAGCAAAATCCCCCTCGTCACGACCCGCATGTCACCTCCCCCATGACGAGCCCGGAAATTCCCGCTACCCAGCCGCCAATGACAGCCCCCGCCCCGACTCCGATGATGGCGCAATATCTCGCGCTGAAGGCCGATGCCGCGGATTGCCTGCTCTTCTACCGCATGGGCGATTTCTTCGAGATGTTCTTCGAGGACGCGAAGATCGCGGCCGCCGTGCTCGACATCGCACTAACCGCACGCGGCGAGCATGACGGCGTGCCGATCCCGATGTGCGGCGTGCCGGTCCATGCGGCCGAGGGCTATCTCGCCCGGCTGATCAAGGCCGGCCACCGGGTCGCCATCGCCGAGCAGACCGAAAGCCCGGCCGAGGCCAGGGCGCGAATGGGTTCCAAGGCGCTGGTCTCCCGCGCGATCATCCGCGTGGTGACGGCCGGCACGCTCACCGAGGAGGCTCTGCTCGACGCCCGCACCGCCAACTGGTGCGTCGCGATCGGCGAGGTCGCAGGCGGCGTCGCCCTCGCCGCCGCCGACGTCTCGACCGGCCGGTTCGAGCTGATCGAGACCGATGCGGCAGGGCTGGGTGCCGAACTGGCCCGCCTCGCCCCGGCCGAGACGATCGCGTCGGAAGCCAGCGCGGTCGCCGAGATCGCGACCACGCTGCGCCCCCGCAGCGAGTTCGACACCGCCAATGGCGAGGCGCGGCTGAAGGCGCTGTTCGGTGTCGCCACGCTTGACGGCTTCGGCCAGTTCAGCCGCGCCGGCCTTGCCGCGGCCGGCGGGCTCGTCGCCTATCTCGATCACACGGCGAAGGGTTCGCTCCCCTTCCTCCGCCCGCCGCGCCTGCTCCAGGCAGCGCAGCAGATGGCGATCGACGGCGCCACCCGCGAAAGCCTTGAGCTGACCGCCACCGCCGCCGGCCAGCGCAAGGGCAGCCTGCTCGACTCGGTCGATCGTACCGTCACCGGCGCCGGGGCCCGCGCGCTTGCGGCCGATATCGGCGCGCCCCTGGTCGATCGCGCCCGCATCGAGGCCCGGCTCGATCTCGTGCAGCTGCTCCACGACGATAGCGGCCTGCGCGATGCACTGCGCTCCACGCTCCGCAGCCTGCCCGATGTCGGTCGTGCGCTCGGCCGCCTCGCCGCCGGGCGTGGTTCTCCCCGCGATCTAGGCCAGCTTCGCGACGGACTCGACGGCGCATGGAAACTGGGCGAGCGGCTCGACAAGATCGACCAGCCCCCCGCCCTGCTCGCCGAGCTTGCCCCGCAACTGCGCGGCCATGGCGGGCTGATCGACCTGCTCTCCCGCGCGCTCGTCCCCTCGCCGCCGATCGACGCCTCGGCCGGTGGCTATATTGCCGAGGGCTATGACACCGCGCTCGACGACCTGCGCGATGCCGGCGCAGGCGGCCGGCGGGCCATCGCCGCGCTCGAGGCGGAATTCCGCGGCACCACCGGCGTCTCGGCGCTCAAGATCCGCCATAACGGCGTGCTCGGCTATCATATCGAGGTCCCGGCCCGCGCCGCCGATCCGCTGATGAAGGCGGACAGCGGCTTCACCCACCGCCAGACGCTCGCCGGCGTGGTCCGCTTCAACGCCCCCGCGCTGCACGATGTCGCGGTGAAGGTGACTCAGGCCGGCGCCCACGCCATCGCCGCCGAGGCCGCCCATCTCGAAGACCTCACCACCGCGGCGCTCGACCGCCGTGAGCCGATCGCCGCCACCGCCGACGCACTTGCCCGGCTCGACGTCGCCGCCGGCCTGGCGGAGCGCGCCGCCGAGGGCGGCTGGACGCGCCCGGCCCTGGTCGAGCATAGCTGCTTCGAGATCGAGGGCGGCCGCCACCCAGTGGTCGAGAACGCGCTCGCGGGGCGCGGCGAGCGCTTCGTGGCGAACGATTGCAGGCTCTCCGAGGATTCGCGCCTCTGGCTCGTCACCGGTCCGAACATGGGTGGCAAATCGACCTTCCTGCGCCAGAACGCGCTGATCGCGGTGCTGGCCCAGGCAGGCGCCTATGTTCCCGCGACATCAGCGAAGCTCGGCCTGGTCGATCGACTGTTCAGCCGGGTCGGCGCCTCGGACAATCTCGCAAGAGGCCGTTCGACCTTCATGGTCGAGATGGTCGAGACCGCCGCGATCCTGGCGCAAGCGACACCGCGCAGCTTCGTCATCCTCGACGAGGTCGGCCGTGGCACCTCGACCTATGACGGGCTCGCCATCGCCTGGGCGGTGGTCGAGGCGATCCATGAGGACAATCGCTGCCGCTGCCTGTTCGCCACTCATTATCACGAGCTGACCCGGCTGGCGGAGCGCTGCGACGCGCTCACCCTCCACCATGTCCGCGCGCGCGAATGGAAAGGCGACCTGGTCCTGCTCCACGAGGTGAGCGAAGGCCCGGCCGATCGCAGTTACGGCCTCGCCGTGGCGCGGCTGGCGGGCCTGTCTCCGGTAACGATCGCCCGGGCCAAGGCGGTCCTCGCCAAGCTGGAGGCAGGCCGCGCCAAGACCGGCGGCATCGCGGCCGGCCTTGACGACCTCCCCCTCTTCGCCTCGGTCACCGCCGAGGTCGAGCAGGAGACCGACCTGCTGAAGACCGAGGTGGAGAAGATCGACGTCGACGCCCTGACCCCGCGCGAAGCGCTTGAGGTGTTGTACCGGTTGAAAACGCTGGCGAAGAATTCGTGAAAGGAGCCAGCCTCTTATTCTCCCCCTCCCCTTCAGGGGAGGGGATAGGGGTGGGGCAGCGAGGATCGGGGCTCGATGCCCCGATCCTCGCTCCGGGGCCGGACGCAACGAGTCTTTGTAAGCGTGCAGACACGCGCGCCCACCCCCTTCCCCTCCCCGCCACAGAAGGACTTTATCTGCGAGACTCAGTGCGAACGTGACGCCACTCCAAGGACTGTTTACCTAACCCTCATGACAGGCCGCTTCGACTCCCTCCCGCACCGCCGCGCGATCATCGATCGCCGCACGCTTGCCGACGCGCTTGCCGCACTTGAGGGCGAGGACAAGCTCGCGCTTCGCCGCGCCGCCACCGATATCCTCAAGACGGCGCTCGACGCTGGCCGCGCCGAGATCGCCCGCCGCCTCGTCGAGCATCCCTCGCGCGGGCTTGAGGCAGCCGCCGCCCAGGCCTTCCTCACCGACCAGCTTCTCCGCCTGCTCTACGACTTCACCGTCACCCGTCTCTACCGCCTGAGCAACCCGACCGCGGCCGAACGGCTCACCCTGATCGCCGTCGGCGGATACGGGCGAGGCGAGATGGCCCCCTATTCGGACATCGATATCGGCTTCCTCACCCCGTGGAAGCAGACCGGCTGGGCCGAGCAGGTGATCGAGACCATGCTCTATGCGCTCTGGGATCTCGGGCTGAAGGTCGGCCATAGCAGCCGCTCGCTCGACGAGATGGTCCGCCAGTCAAAGAGCGACGTGACGATCCGCACCGCCCTGCTCGAGGCGCGCTATGTCTGGGGCGACATGGCGCTTTATGACGAGGCCGCGGCGAAGTTCCACGCCGAGGTTCAGGCAGGCACCGCGCGAACCTTCATCACCGAGAAGCTCGCAGAGCGCGAGGTGCGCCACCGCAAGATGGGCGACACGCGCTATGTCGTGGAACCCAATGTGAAGGAGGCCAAGGGCGGCCTGCGCGATCTGCACACGCTCTTCTGGATCGGCAAATACGCCTATAATGTCAGCGAGCCCGCCCAGCTTGTGGAAGCTGACCTGCTCAGCCGCGCCGAATACCGGCTGTTCCACCGTGCGGAGAATTTCCTCTGGGCGGTGCGCTGCCACCTCCACAGCATCGCCGGCCGCGCCGAGGACCGGCTGACCTTCGACCTGCAGCGCGAGATCGCCGAGCGGATGCGCTTCGCCGACCGGCCGGGCAAGTCGAGCGTCGAGCGTTTCATGCAGTACTATTTCCTGCAGGCGAAGACGGTCGGCGACCTGACCGGCGTCTTCCTCGCGCATCTCGACGAGAAGTTCGCCGCGCGCGGCCGCCGCTTCGGCTTCCCCTCGCTCCGCCGCGCGCCGGGCAAGCTCAACGGCTTCACCATCGATCGCGGCCGCCTCGCCTTGCCTTCCGACGACTTCCTCCAGAAGAAGCCGGTTCGCCTGATCGAGATGTTCGCGCTGGCCGACAGGCACGGCATGGAGATCCACCCGCTGGCGATGCGCGCCGCCGCGCGCGACGCGAAGCTGGCTGACGACATCCGCCGCGACCCGCAGGCCAATGCGCTGTTCCTCGACGTGCTGACCTCCCCGCGCGATCCGGAGACGGTGCTGCGCTGGATGAACGAGGCCGGGGTGTTCGGCCGCTTCGTGCCCGATTTCGGCAAGGTCGTGGCGCAGATGCAGTTCGACATGTATCACCACTATACGGTCGACGAGCACACCATCCGCGCCATCGGCCTGCTGGCGAAGATCGAGCGCGGCGAGCTCAACGAGGATCACCCGCTCTCCGCCGCGATCATGAAGCAGATCGTCTCGCGTCGCGTGCTTTATGTCGCCGTGCTGCTCCACGACATCGCCAAGGGCCGCGGCGGCGATCATTCGATCCTGGGCGCCGAGGTCGCGCACCGGCTCTGCCCGCGCTTCGGCCTGAATGCCGCGGAGACCGAGACGGTCGCGTGGCTGGTGCGCTGGCATCTGCTGATGTCCGCTACTGCGTTCAAGCGCGACCTGTCCGACTTCAAGACCATCCTGGATTTCTGCGAGATCGTGCAGAGTCCCGAGCGCCTTCGCCTCCTGCTGGCCCTGACCGTGGTCGATATCCGCGCGGTCGGCCCCGGCGTGTGGAACGGCTGGAAGCGCCAGCTCCTTTCCGACCTCTATGAATCGGCAGAGGAAGTGCTCCGGCTGGGCCACAAGCAGAAGGGCCGCAGCGAGCGCATCGCCGCCAAGCAGGAAACGTTGCAGGCAGCGCTCGGCTGGGACGACGCCCGCTTCGCTGCGCTGGTGAAGCGCCTGCCGGAACCCTATTGGGTCGCCGAGCCGGAGGATGTGCTGGTCCGCAACGCGCGCGTGATCGAGGAGGCCGGTTCGGCCCAGCTCTTCATCGCGGCGCAGGTCTATCCGGAACGCGGCGCGACCCTCGTCACCGTCTATGCCGCCGACCATCCCGGCCTGTTCTACCGAATCGCCGGCGCGATCAGCGTCGCTGGCGGCAACATCATCGACGCGCGAATCCACACCACGCGCGACGGCATGGCGCTCGACAATTTCCTCGTCCAGGACCCGGTCGGCCGCCCGTTCGACGACGCCGGCCAGCTCGGACGGCTGAAGAGCGCGATCGAGGATGCGCTGGCCAACCGTTCCAAGCTCGCCGACCGGCTGATGGCCAAGCCGCTGCCGCGCACGCGCGCCGAGGCGTTCGACATTGCGCCGAACGTGCTGATCGACAACCGCGCCTCGAACCGCTTCACCGTGATCGAGGTCAATGCGCGCGACCGGCCGGCGCTGCTGCACCAGCTCGCCCATGCGCTGTTCCAGTCGAAGGTCACGATCCACTCGGCGCATGTCGCCACCTATGGCGAGCGCGCGGTCGACACTTTTTATCTGACCGACCTGCTCGGCGACAAGATCGCTGGCGGCACCCGCCTCAAGGCAATCGAGAAACGCCTGCTCGACGCGGCGGCAGGCACACCGATGCAGGAAGCCGCATGATCTGACACAGGAGAGTCCTATGCCGGTATTGGGAATTGGCGGCCTGTTCTTTCGCGCGACCGATCCGGACGCGCTTTCGGCCTGGTATCGTGAGCATCTGAACGTCGGCGCCGGCTGCGTCGCGCCAGACCAGGGAACCCCCGACGAATGGGCGTGGAAGGCGGCGGGCGGCCCGGTCGTCTTCGCGCCGTTCAAGGCCGACACCGACTATTTCGCCGCCGACCGCCAGTGGATGATCAACCTGCGTGTCAGCGACCTCGATTCGCTGCTCGAACAGCTCAACGCAGCCGGCATCGAGATCATCATCAAGCCTGAATGGAACGACCCGTCGGTCGGCCAGTTCGCCCGGATCCACGATCCCGAAGGCAATGCGATCGAGTTGTGGGAACCGCCGGCCTGACGTTTCAGGCAGAGCGCTGATTCAAACGATTCGAGTCACACGGCACAACCGGGCATAGCGCAGCCCAACTCTACCGTTCGTGTCGTATAGGGGCGAGCTTGTCGAGCACCCGTATCGAGACGCACTTGTCCCTCGATAGGCCCTCTCGGCAGGCTCGATGGCTACCCGGAACGAACGGCGGGGGTTTGGGTCGAGATGCCTTGTCGCACCATGGCTGCGGCGGCGCGAAAACGCCACCGCAGCCACATCCGATCAGAAGCGCTTGCGCAACGTCACGCCATAGGTGCGTGGCTCGGCGAGGAAGGCGGAGAAGATCTGGTTGCCCACCGCAAAGCTCGGCGCACCGAACTTCTGAACCTGGGACTGCGATCCGGCGCCCTGGAACGGCGCATTGAACGCGACCTGGGTGTAGTTGGTGTTGAGCAGGTTCTGCGCCCAGAACTCCAGGCTCCAGTTCTGGTCCTTCCCGCGAAGACCGACACGGGCGTTCATCAGGAAATAGCCATCCTGCTCCTTCTCCACGAACAGGTCGGACCCGGTGTTGTAGTCGGAGCTCAGACGGCCATCGACATAGAACAAGGCCGACAGCCCACTCGTCCCGATATCCGGCGTCCAGCTGGTCGACAGGGTCACGACGTTGCGCGGCGCGTTCGACATCTGCTGGCCCGGCAGCAATGCGAGGAACGGATCGAGCGCCTCGCCCGCTTCGCTGCCGACCAGGTTATGCCGATATTTGGTGTCGGCCAGCGTATAGCCAAGGTTCACCGCGAAGTTGCGCGCCGGATACAGCCCAGCCTCGATCTCGATGCCCTGCGACAGCACGCCGTACTTGACGCCGGCGGTGCAGGCGCCGGTCGCGGCGCTGTTGTCCCCGTCCGCTCCGTTCAGGCTCGCTTTGCACGACCCGATATTCTGGACGATGTAGTTGGTGCCGTTGAACGTGTTGAGCTGGAAGTTGCTGAACTCCTGACGGAAACCCGCGACGTTCAGGGTGAACTTGCGCGAGCTGTACTTGAAACCGACCTCGTAGGAGTTGACCGTCTCGGGATCGAAGCGAAGCAGCGCCGCGTTCGGGTTCGCGGTGGTCGATGCCAGATATGCCGGCCCGAGGTCCGAACGATCGAGGTTGTAGCCGCCCGCCTTGTAGCCGCGCGAATAGCTCGCATAGACCATCAGCCCGTCGACCGGCTTGTACGAGATCACGCCGGTGCCGGTGAGCTCGCCCTCGCTCAGGCTGTCACTGATCGTCTTGCCGCTCAGCGCCGCCGTCGAGTTGCCGGTGCAGCCGAGCGTGATGATGCCCGCCGCGGTGGAAGCAAGCGCCGGGTTGGCCAGCAGGCCGCCAAGACCGCCCTGCGCGGTGCCTGCCTGAAGCGCGCCGCAGATGGTGTTGTTGTTCTGGAAGGTGGCGTTGAAGTCCTTCTTCTCGTGCGTGTAGCGCAGGCCGGCCGTGATGCTCAGCCGGTCGGTGATCTTGAAGATGTTGTGGGTGAAGACAGCGAAGTTCTCGCTCCGCTGGTTATAGACGTCGCGGGTGGTGCCCAGGTCGTTCAGCGTGCTGAGACGGTTGAGGTTGGCGATGACGAGCGGCGCGGCGGCGCCGAGCGCCCCGTTCACCGCGGCGATCCCGATCGGGCTGAGGCAGCCCGGGGCAGCCGGATTGCGCAGCGCGGCGGACGGGCTGATGCCCGAGACGACGCGGCAGGCAGCGAAGGCGCCATACTGCGTGCCGAATTTAAGGTTGTCGACGACCTGAAGGTCCTCGCGGCTGTAGTAACCGCCGATCAGCCAGTCGAGCTTGTCACCGAATGCCGAACCGTTCAGCCGCAGCTCCTGGCTGAAGGTGTGGAACTGGCGATAATTGTTGCCGTCGGCCGGGCGGTAGCCAATGTCGAGGCTGCCATAGTCGATGTCGGACGCGCCGCCCGCCTTGTACTCGCGATAGGCGGTGATCGAGGTCAGCGAGGCGCCGCCGAAATTCCAGTCGATCTGCGCCGACCCGCCATAATCCTTGGTGACGTTGCTGTAGGCGCGGCCCGGGCTGTTCGCGATGCGGCGGTTATAGGGATCTTCGGCGCTCGGGAAGACGGCGCCCATGCTCTTCATGATGTCGACGATGCGATTGGTCGGCGAGACGGCATAGTCGCCCGGCACGCCCGGGGTCGGATCGACCTTCTCGCGCAGATCGACATAGACCGCGCCGCAGCACTTCTCGTTGCGATAGGTATAGTCGCCGATCAGCCGTACCGACAGGTCGGAGCTCGGCTGGAACAGCAGCTGGCCGCGCACGAAATAACGGTCGCGATTGTTGTAATCGGTCTTGTTGACCGTGTCGTAATAGAAACCGTCGCGCTTGCCGTAGACACCGTCCAGGCGGAAGGCGAGCGTGTCGGTGATCGGCCCCGTGACCGCACCGGCAACGCGGATATTGTTGTAGTTGCCGTAGCTCGCCTCGCCATAGCCACCGAAGTCGAAGGACGGCGCCTTGGTGATGACGTTGATCAGGCCTGCGCTCGCGTTGCGGCCGAACAGGGTGCCCTGCGGCCCGCGCAGCACCTCGATCCGGTCGACCTCGCCGATATCGTTGAGGCCCGAGCCGGTGCGGCTGCGATAGACGCCGTCGATGAACACCGCGACCGAGCTTTCCAGGCCGGGATTGTCGCCGACCGTGCCGATGCCGCGAACGCGGGCCGACGCATTGGCCTCGCTGCCGGTGGAAGAGACGAGCAGCGACGGTGCGAGCTGCGCCAGCGCGCGAATATCGGTCGCGCCCGAGTTCTGCAGCGCCTGCTGGCTGACCGCGGAGACGGCGATCGGCACGTCGGACAAGCGCTCGGCACGGCGCGTCGCGGTGACGATGATGTCGGAGCCGCTTTCATCCGCGGCGGCGGTGTCGTGCGCGGCGGACTGGGCTTCCTGCTGAGGAGCCGGCGCGTCCTGCGCAAAGGCGGGTACGGTGAATGCAATGGCAGCTACAGACCACAGATACGCGGATTTACGCATTATGACATTCTCTCCAATTTTATTTTTTGAGTATTGGGTATCCTCTCGAATAGCCGCAGCGAGCCGTTCGTCCATAGGCAGAAAGCCCGTGGCCGGGATTTTTTGAATAACTGTGATGCTGAGGCGCAACAAAGGGTCCGGTCCGGCCATTTTTGCCGGCAGACTGACGCTACGGAATGCTTGGATCGGGCGAAACTGCCCGGAGAATTCCGCGACGACGCCGTCGCCGCGGAAAAAATCGTGTTTCTGTTGTGTTACTTGGGCGCGAGAACCATCAGCATCTGGCGGCCTTCCATGCGCGGATAGGCTTCGACCTTGGCGGTCTCGACCACATCGGCCTGGACCCGCTGGAGCAATGCCATGCCGAGCTGACCGTGGCTGAGCTCGCGGCCGCGGAAACGCAGGGTGATCTTGACCTTGTCGCCTTCGCCGATGAACTCGATCACCTTCTTCATCTTGGTGTCGTAGTCATGGTCGTCGATGTTCGGACGCATCTTGATCTCCTTGATCTCCTGCGTCTTCTGCGACTTGCGCGCGAGGTTCGCCTTTTTCTGCGCCTCGTACTTGAATTTGCCGACGTCGAGGAACTTCGCGACGGGCGGATCCGCGTTGGGCGACACTTCTACAAGGTCGAGCCCGACACTCTGCGCCTGCTCCATCGCTTCACGGGTGTACATGACACCGAGGTTCTCGCCGTCCTGATCGATCACACGGACCTTGGGCGAGACAATGAATTCGTTGAAGCGCGGGCCGTTCATCGGCACGGGCGCCCCTTGGGGACGCCGGATCATGGGAGGACGGATAGGTACTGCTCCTTGGTGGTTGGACAGGGCGATATAGTGATTTTTCGCGTCTTGGGGAAGATGCCCCGGCTTTCGCCGGGAACACCCTCAAAGATCGGGCGGCGTGGCACTCTTCTTCAGCATGACGATCGCCTCATCGAGGCTCAACATCTGCTGCCGGTCGCTGCCGAGTTGGCGCAGCGCGACCGTCCCTTCCTCCGCCTCGCGCTTGCCGACGACAAGCAGATTGGGGACCTTGGCAAGGCTGTGCTCGCGCACCTTGTAGTTGATCTTCTCGTTGCGCAGATCGGTCTCGACACGCAGGCCCGCCGCCGCCAGCTTCGCCGCGACCTCCTTCGCATACTCGTCAGCGTCGGACACGATCGTCGCGACCACCGCCTGCACCGGCGCGAGCCAGAGCGGGAAACGGCCCGCGTGGTGCTCGATCAGGATGCCGATGAAGCGTTCGAACGTGCCCAGGATGGCGCGGTGAAGCATCACCGGCCGGTGGCGGTTGCCATCCTCGCCGACATAGCTGGCGTCGAGTCGGTCGGGCAGCACGCGATCCGACTGGATCGTGCCGACCTGCCAGGTACGGCCGATCGCGTCGGTCAGGTGGAACTCGAGCTTCGGCGCATAAAAGGCCCCCTCGCCGGGCAGCTCCTCGAACTTCGCCTTGATCGTCTCGCTCAGCGTCGACTCGACAACCGCCTGGCGCAGCTCCGCCTCGGCGCGGTCCCACATCTCGTCGGTGCCGAAACGCTTCTCCGGGCGAAGCGCGAGCTTCACCGCATAATCCTCGAAGCCGAGATCACGATAGACGCTGTCGAGCAGTTCGCAGAAATTGCGCACTTCCTCGATCAACTGGTCTTCGCGCACGAAGATATGTGCGTCGTCCTGGGTGAACTGGCGCACCCGCATGATGCCGTGCAGCGCGCCATGCGGCTCGTTGCGGTGGCAGCAGCCGAACTCCGCCATGCGGATCGGCAGGTCGCGATAGCTCTTGATGCCCTGGCGGAAGATCAGGACATGCGCCGGGCAGTTCATCGGCTTCAGCGCCATGAGGTCGGATTTGCCAGACAGGATCGGCGCCTCATCGTCGGTCGAGGGGATCTCGTCCGGCACGACGAACATGTTCTCGCGATATTTGCCCCAGTGCCCGGACTGCTCCCACTGGCGCGCATCCATCAGTTGCGGCGTCTTCACCTCGGCATAGCCGGCCGCATCAAGCCTGCGGCGCATATAGGCCTCGAGCTGGCGCCACAGGATATAGCCCTTGGGATGCCAGAACACCGAGCCCTGAGCCTCGGACTGGAGGTGGAACAGGTCCATCTCCTGGCCGATCTTGCGGTGGTCGCGCTTGGCGGCCTCTTCCAGACGGAAGAGGTGCTGGTCGAGCTGCTTCTTGTTGAGCCAGCCGGTGCCGTAGATGCGGCTGAGCATCGCGTTGTTCTGGTCGCCACGCCAATAGGCGCCCGACACGCGCGTCAGCTTGAACGCCTGGGGATCGAGCTTGCCGGTCGAAGCGAGGTGCGGCCCGCGGCACATGTCGAGCCAGTCGCCGCCGGACCAATAGACCGTCAGCTCCTCATGCTCGGGCAGTTCCGCCGCCCATTCGGCCTTGAAGCTCTCACCCTGCTCGCGCCAGCGCTGGATGAGCTGCTCGCGGCTCCAGACCTCGCGACGGAGCGGCTTGTCGGCGGCGATGATCCTGCGCATCTCCGCCTCGATCGCCGGCAAATCCTCCTCGGTGAAGGGCCGGTCTTTCGGCGCGAAGTCGTAATAGAAGCCGTCATCGGTCGAAGGGCCGAAAGTGATCTGCGTGCCGGGGAACAGCGCCTGCACTGCCTCGGCCAGCACATGAGCATAATCGTGGCGGGCAAGCTCAAGCGCGTCCGCCTCGTCCCGCGCGGTCACCAGCGCGAGGTTCGCGTCGCCCTCGAACGGGCGCATGATGTCGCGCAGATCGCCATCGACGCGCGCGGCGATCGCCGCCTTGGCGAGGCCCGGACCGATCGCCGCGGCGATGTCCGCCGGGGTAGTCCCCGGGGCTACCTCACGGACGGAACCGTCGGGCAGCGTTATGCGGAACATCTCGGACATGACGAAATCGGTACTTTCTGTCTTGATGGAAGAAGCGCGGGCTTATGCACGCGTGACCTATATAGGCAAGTCAGAGGGCGATTCTTAGCATCAGTTCGGCGGCATCGATCAACGTCTTGCGTTCTTCGCCGGAAAGCCGGTCGGCGATCCGGTCGGCCAGCCAGCGCCGCCGTTCCTGCATGGCCCCGCGCAGGGCCCTGCGCCCTTTCACCGTGATCGAGATCACCAGGTTGCGCCGGTCCTCCGGATCGGGCGCCCGTTCGATCAGCTCCCCTGCCTCCATGGCGGCGAGCAGGCGGGTGAGCGATTGCGGCTTCAGTCCTTCAGCCTCGGCCAGCGCAACGCCCGGCATCGGCCCCTCGCGATACAGTGCTGCCAGCAGGCCGATCATGCCGGTGCTGAGGTCACCGGGCGGCGCCTCGGCCCGCAACCGGCGACCCAGCCGGGAAAGCGCCCGGAGGATCAGGGCGACATCGGAATCGCGATGGAGCTGGCTCGACATAATAATACGTATAGCGTATTAATTTACCGACTCAAACCGGAAGATGGAGTCGCGATGACCAGGCTGACGGCGATCCTGCCCTGCAATGATCTCGATGCGTCCGAGGCGTTCTACAACCGGCTCGGCTTCTTCCAGGAGGAGGCGAGCAAGGGTGAACATGACGGGTATCGCATGCTTTCCGACGGACGCGGCGGCGACATCCACCTGACGGATGCGGTCGAGGGCTGGCTGATCAGGGGACAGAACCCGTTCGGCCTGTATCTCTATACCGAGGATGTCGACGCCTTCGCGGCGCGTTTCCCCGGCGAGATCCTCGAAAAGACCGGCCCCGCCCACAAGCCCTGGGGCATGTACGAATTCGCGCTGAGCGACCCCGACGAGACGCTGGTGCGGATCGGATGGCCAAGCCGGTTGATGTCATGAGCACGGAAATCGAAGAGCCGGGCATGCGCGACTTCATCATGCTGATGCACGGCGACACCGTCGACGCGCTGTCTCCGGACATGTGGCCTCCCTATCTGGCGACCCTGCGCGCGCTGAGGATATTCGACGGGGGCAGCTCGATCGGGACCGGCGACACGTTCCGCAAGCAGGGCGTACCCGGGGTCATGAGCCCCCATCTCGGGGGCTATATTCGGGTGCGGGCGAAGGATCTGGCCTCGGCCCGCGCGTTGCTGTCAGGCAATCCCGTCTTCGAATGCGGCGGCACGGTCGAGATCCGCGAACTGCCGCGCGATTGAGCCACCCGAAAGCCGACTATCCGGAAGCGGAAAAAGCTGCCGGCGCCGAGCGATTTTGCGGATTGACCTTCCATCTGGTGGAGACCGTAATCGAGTCGCCATGGGAGCGAAGTCGTACACAATTGGCGATCTGGCCCGGCTTTCCGGCCAATCGGTCAGGCGTATCCGGTTCTATTCGGATCGCGGACTGCTGCCGCCGAGCCTTCGAACAGCGAAGAACTATCGCCTCTACACGGCGGTAGATGTCGCCGAGCTCGATCTCATTCGTGCATTGCGCGAAGCGGGGGTTGAGCTCGACCTCATCCGACGCTTGCTCGAGCGCAAGCTGTCATTGGCCGACGTACTGCAGACCCGACTCGAAATCCTCGATGCGGAAATTGCAGCGAGACGCCGAATGGCGATCGTCCTTCGTGCCACGCTACGCCTCCCAGACCCTGCCGAAGACGATCTAAGGAGGATTTGGACCATGAGCAAAGTAAGCGGCAACGAGATGCGGACCCTCATCGAGGGCTTCTACGATCGCATCGCGAGCGATGCGTCGATCGACGACACAATGCGGGCGCAGATACTGGCATCGAACGTGCCGCAATTGCCCGACGACCCGGGGCCCGGGCATCTGGCGGCCTGGGATGAGCTGGCCGGCATGCTTGCCGACGACGAGTTCGTTCGCGAGATGCGCCAGGCGATGAACGCATTCTGGACGGACACGCTCGATCCTGCGGCCTATCAGGCAGCCTCGATGGAAGCCTATGACGCCTCAGCCAGGGCCGTCGCGGGAGGGCTGTCGCCTGACAGCGATCAGGCAGCGACGATTGCCCGCCATTGGCTGGAAAGATCGGCGGCAGCCATGGGTCGAAGACCGGATCGCGCCTTTGCCGACTGGCACATGGCGCAATACCAGCAGCTGTCGGGCCGGATCGGGCGATATCGCCAGCTTCTCGCCGAACTGCGCGGGCAGAAGGCCTCGGGGGAAGAGCAGGCAGCGTGGACATGGCTTAACCAAGCGATCCGGGCGACCTTAAGCTGACCGGCCGCCGGTCCGTTTCCTGCTTCTCGCAAGTCGGGAGCGGATCGGCAGCTTCCCCGTCATTGCCCCGACACGCGGCCGGGTACTGCGCGCGGGATTTCGCCAGCGGGAACAGGAATCACACGAGCCCGAACGGCACCACCTTGTTGTCCGCATCGTGGCCGATGTCGGCAGCCCCCAGGAGCGCCACCCCCATCTCGTCACACCAGCGCTCGATCATTTGCGACACGCCTTCAGCGAAGGGCGGATCGTTGGGAATCACGTCGCTCACCCGCCCCAGCCGCACGCCAGCGAGGCCCCTTAGCTGGGTTGCATGGGCCATGTGGAACAGCATCCGGTCGATCCGGTACAGCGGCTCGGACAGGTCCTCGATCATCAGGACATGGCCGGTCAGGTCGGGCAGCCATGGCGTACCGATCAGGGCGTTCAGGATCGCGAGGTTGAAGGCGACGGCCGGCGTCGCGCCCAAGCTCGGCTCGAGCCCGGCACGATCGCCCCGGACCAGCCAGCCGAGCGTCCGCGCGACCGCTACCTCGCCACGGTCGCGCAGGAGATCGCCGACCAGCGGTGCGTGGACCGAGCGGCCGATCCCCCCCGCATGGAGGGCCCCGAGCAGGAAACCGGCGTCGGAATAGCCGCAATAGCTTTTCGTGTGGGCCGCGGGCCCAAGGTTGGGCATCACGGCCTGCAGGATTCGGTTCGCGCCATACCCACCGCGTGCGAACCACACCGCATCGATCGCAGCGTCGTTGGCGACATCCAGAAACGCCCCCGCCCGCACATCATCGGCGCCCGCGAAATGGCCGCCGTCGCTCAGGAAACATTGCGGATGGAAGACGAGCTCGGCTTCAGGGAAGCGTCCGGCCGCGAACGCCGTCGCGCGGTCGGCCAGCGCCCGGTCGATCGGCCTTCCGGGTGCGACGATTCCGATCCGCATTACCACCCTCTCGCTTGCCCCGATCCGCGAATCCCGCGATAGCGCGCAGCCATGCACGACGGCAAATCCTACTTCTTCGTCGGGATCGGCGGCAGCGGCATGATGCCGCTGGCGATGATCCTCGCCAGCAAGGGCGCCCGCGTCGCGGGATCGGACCGGACGCTCGACCAGGACCGGCTTCCCGCCAAGTTCGCCGATCTGCGCGCCAAGGGCGTCGCCCTGTTCCCGCAGGACGGCAGCGGCATCACCTCGGCAAACCAGATCGTCGTCGCCTCAGCCGCGGTCGAATCGACCGTCGCCGATATCGTCGCGGCGGACGCGGTCGGCGCGAAGCGGATGAGCCGCGCGGAACTGCTGGCCAAGCTGTTCAACGCAGCCCCGCTGCCGATCGGCGTCGCCGGCACCTCAGGCAAGTCGACCGTGACCGGGATGATCGGCTGGATCCTGCACACCACCGGCCGCGACCCGACCGTGATGAACGGCGCGGTGATGAAGAATTTCGCTGGCGAGGACGCCCCCTTCGCCAGCGCGCTGGTCGGCGGCGGCGAGGCGTTCGTGAGCGAAGTCGACGAGAGCGACGGATCGATCGCACTCTACTGGCCGAAGATCGCCGTGCTCAACAATGTCAGCCTCGATCACAAGTCGCTCGACGAGCTGCGCACGCTGTTCGGCGATTTCATCGCGCGATCGACAACCGCGGTGATCAACCTGGACAATGCCGACGGCGCGGCGCTGGCGACGACGCTGCCGCCGGAACGCTGCCTGACCTTCTCGATCGGGCTTGAGGCGGACCTTGTCGCGATCGGGCTGGTGCAGCGCCCGTTCGGCGTCGATTTCAGCCTGTCCGAACGCGGCGCGGCGCCGGTGGCGGTGTCGCTGAAGGTGCCGGGTCGCCACAATGTGTCGAACGCGCTCGCCGCGATCGGTGCGGTGCGCGCGGCCGGCGTGCCGCTGGCCGAGGCGGTACGGGCGATCAGCGGCTTTACCGGGCTTCGGCGGCGGATGGAACTGGTCGGAGAGGCCAACGACATCTCCGTGATCGACGATTTCGGGCATAACCCCGACAAGATCGCAGCCACGCTCGACGCGCTTCACGCCTTTCCCGGGCGGTTGCTCATCCTGTTCCAGCCGCATGGCTATGGCCCGCTCAAGGTAATGCGCAGCGAGCTGGTCGCGACGCTGGCGGACAAGCTGGGCGCGGAAGACCTGCTCGTCCTGCCCGATCCGGTCTATATGGGCGGCACGGTGAACCGCGAGGTGACCAGCGCCGATATCGTCGCCGACGTCGCCGTCACTGGACGCAGCGCGCTCCACATTCCGGCGCGCGAGGCCGCCGCCGCGCATCTCGTCGCAGAGGCACGGCCCGGCGACCGTATCGTAGTGATGGGCGCGCGGGACGACACGCTCAGTCAGCTTGCCGCGGATATGCTGGCAAGCGTCGCGAACAAGGCTGGCCAGCGCTCGCCGGCGTGATTATCTCCAACCGAAGCGTAATGATGAGGCCCGCCATGTTCCGCCGTCTGTTCCTGGATCACCCGAAATCGGTCGGCGAAAGCTATACGGAGCATTTCGGCGTCGCCTCGCACTTCGGGCTGAAGATGATGTGGGGCGGCGCGCGCTGCACGCTCCACGCGGTGCTGCCCTTCATGTTCAAGACCGCGGGCAGCGACACCATCACCGTGCTCCATGCCGAACTGGTCACCAAGCGCAACGCCGCCCGTGCCGAGCAGACGCAGATCACCACCGTCGAATATGTGATCTGACGGCCCGCTTCGGCCGGCGCCTCTGCTCCGGGACCATATAAGTTCAACCGCGATGGCGGCCTCGGCACGAGGCTGGCCGGTCGCCGCGCTGGCGGCTGGCATCTGCCGCATGCCGCGGCTCGATGCCAGCCCGATCTCAGGACGGCCTGTCGATCTGGTAGAGGACATGGGAAGAAAGCGGATCGCCCGGCGGCACGGTGGGATCGGCGAAATCGGCCGCCGCATTCCGCGACATACCGAGCGTTTCCATAAGCGCGCGCGACGGGCGGTTGATCGTCGATGTATAGCCCACCACGCGCTCAAGCCCGATGGACCAGGCGTGCGCGAGCCATGCCTGGCTCGCTTCCCGGGCATAGCCCTGCCGCCAGAATCGACGCGCCAATATCCACCCGATCTCGACGGCGGGGCCACCGGGCAGGTCGTCAGTCCAGGAGAGACCCGCACCGCCGACCAGCGCCTGATCGTCGCGCCGCTCGACCGCGAGAAAGGCGAAGCCGTGATCGTTGAGGTGCTTCAGGCACTGGTCGATTTCAGCGTCGGATTCTTCCCGGGTCAGCAGTGCCGGATAATAGAATTGCCGTACCTCGGCATCGGCGTTGATCGCGGCCCAGCCGGGCAGGTCGCGCGGCAGCCAGGGACGGATCGTCAGGCGCGCCGTCTCGATCAGCATGGCGTCGATGCCGTCCGCGCCAGCATCACGCAGACCCTGTCCTTGTAGGAAGCGCGGTCGAACTCGCAGTAACCGAGCTTGCCGGCCAGCCGCAGCGAGGCGGTATTTTCCGGATTGATGATGCACACGGTGCGGGCGGGGGCGCGGGTCCGGTCGATCCAGTCATGCGCCGCCGCCACCGCCTCGAACGCAAGCCCGCGCCCGTGCGTCGCGCGCGCCATGATCCAGGCGCCTTCCGGGAAGGGATCGAACTCGTCGCCGAGCCCGCGATGGAAATCGGCCAGCCCGACCTCGCCCAGAAACGCGCCGCTCGTCCGGTCAAGCACCGCGAACAGGCCATAGCCAAGCAGCGACCAATGGCCGGCATAGCGCAGCAGCCGGTTCCAAGCGTCTTCGCGCGACAGCTTCGGCACGCCGATGAAGCGGAACAGCTCCTCGTCGCCATACATGGCGAACCACGGCTCGAAATCCTCAAGGCGGTGCGGCCGCAGAATCAGGTTGGGTGTCTCGATCATCGCGCGAGATGAACCGCCGGGTCGCGCGAGGTCAACCGACGCCTACAAGGGCGCCCGTCGACCGGTGCTAGCGATGACCTGTGTCGACATTGGCGACGCCGCGCATTTCGTGACGCTCGACCAGCCAGCCCCCTTCGCCGCAGCGCTCAAGGCCTTCGTGGAGGCGAAATGGGACCTTTGCGGTAACAATGCTCCAGCTGAACAGCTAAAGCGGATTGGCACAGATTCACGAGGCGGAAATATAGCGGGGACGGCGTCGCAGGACGCAAATCGGACAGCGCAGGCCAGCAATCCGCTGACAGTTTCGCTTTACCTAGGTCAGTTAATTTGCTCGACGAGGTGCGCCCGCGTTGGTCCCGGCTCGAACCGATCGGAGAAATACTGAGTTTCATGGGCTACCAGCCTTTCGCGGAACTCCATGATGCTCACGACATAAGACGGCTTACCGTCATAGGTCAGGACGAACTCGGTTACCCAGAGATCGCCGCTGCCCACTATTCGCCGCACTGCGAAGCGTTTCTTGTTTGGCTGGGCGTGTCGACTCGCCTGAATGTTGCGTCGTCCGCGAATGCGCTCGCCCGATTGCGGATAATCGAGGACGGCGTCCTCGTGGTAGATTTCATGTTCGGCCTCGAAATCGCTGGCGTCCGACGCATCCCAATGGCGCTTCAGCGCCGAGCGTGCTGCTCGATCGTCCATCCCTATCTCCCATATGCGCTCCGACATGTCCCCGATGCCCAGGCACGCGAGCGCTAAAAGACACACCCGATAGTGACAGGTTTCAGCTTTCCGGTCTCCGCCGATCGCTCAAGCCTCTCCCCTGAACGAGAGTGGTGATGTAATGGACCGCCCATGACTGACCCCGTGCCCACCCGCCCCGCCCTCGCCTATCACCTGACCGAAGGCGCCGGCCCGACGATCATCTTCCTGCCCGGCTATGCGTCCGACATGACCGGCAGCAAGGCAACCGCGCTCGAGGCATGGGCGAAGGCAGCCGGGCGGTCGTTCCTGCGTTTCGATTATGCCGGGTGCGGGCAGAGCGAGGGTGCGTTCGAAGAGCAGACGCTGGCCGGCTGGCGCGACGACGTGCTGGAAATGGTCGACCGGACGGTCGCCGGCCCCGTCGTCCTGGTCGGATCGTCGATGGGCGGCTGGCTGATGCTGCTCATCGCGCGCGACCGGCCGGATCGGGTGGCTGGGCTGGTCGGCATCGCGCCGGCGCCCGACTTCACCGACTGGGGTTTCACCACCGACGAGAAGCTGGCGCTGCTGCAGAATGGCAGGATCGAACGGCCGTCGATCTATTCGGACCAGCCTACCGTCTATACGTCGCGCTTCTGGCAATCGGGCGAGGCGAACCGGCTGATGTTCGGCGAGATCGCCTTCAATGGCCCGGTGCGGCTGCTCCAGGGCCAGGCCGATCTTGACGTGCCCTGGCACCGCACCGTTCGGCTTGCCGAGCTGCTGCGTTCAGCCGATGTGCAGACTCTGCTCGTCAAGGACGGCGACCACCGCCTGTCGCGCGATGCCGATATCGCGCTGCTCATCCGGGCGGTCGAGGATGTGATCCAACGCCTATGATCCTGCCCCTGTTGCTGCTCGCCGCTCAAGCCGCCCCGCTCGCCGGCCCGCCGGACCCGGTGGAGCAACGCTTCGACCGCTGCGTCGGCCTCGCCGAAAACGATCCGCACGCCGCTGAAGACGAGGCCGGACGCTGGCAGCGCGACGGGGGCGGCTTCCTGTCGCATCAATGCCTCGGCATCTCCTACGCCAACCAGGGCCGCTGGACCGCCGCGGCCGCCGAGTTCGAAGCGGCGGCGCGCGGCGGGGAGATCGCGCGGGACAAGCGCGCGGCGAATTATTGGGCGCAGGCCGGCAATGCCTGGCTGGCCGGCGGCGAGGCGATGAAGGCGCGCGGCGCGCTCAACGCCGCGCTCGCTGCAGGCACGCTCGAGGGCATGCAGCGCGGCGAGGCGAACCTTGATCGCGCCCGCGCCTTCGTCGCCGCCGGCGACCTGACCAGTGCGCGCCCCGATCTCGACCGGGCCCTTGTCGATGCCGCGGCCGATCCGCTCGCCTGGCTGTTGTCGGCGACGCTGGCGCGGCGCACGAACGACCTGCCGCGCGCGAAGAAGGACATTGCCGAGGCGATTAAGCTTGCCGGCGACGACCCCTCGGTCCAGCTCGAGGCAGGCAACATCGCCGCCGCCACAGGCGACGAGGCCGGCGCCAAGGCCGCATGGAATATGGCGGTGAGGCAGAGGCCGGAGAGCGAGCCTGCCCGCAATGCCCGCAATGCGCTGAAGCAGTTCGATGCACCGGCCGCCACGCCCGCAGCAGCAACCCCGCCGGCTCCGGCGAAACCCTGAGCCTTCTTCCCCCTCCCCCACCGGGAGAGGGGAATTGCACTCTTCGGCACTGGCAAGCCTCGCCGCGTGCGCCTATCTCGCGCGCAAGCAAGGAGCCCGCCGATGAAATATCTGCACACCATGATCCGCGTCACCGATCCCGACGCGACGATCCGTTTCTTTACCCTGCTCGGGCTGGAGGAGGTGCGGCGGATGGAGAGCCAGCAGGGCCGTTTCACCCTGATCTTCCTTGCCGCCCCGGGCGAAGAAGGCATCGCCGAGGTCGAGCTGACCCATAATTGGGATCCGGAGGACTATTCGGGCGGCCGCAATTTCGGGCATCTGGCTTACCGCGTCGACAATATCTACGAGACCTGCCAGCGGCTGATGGACGCTGGCGTGACGATCAACCGCCCCCCGCGCGACGGCCATATGGCGTTCGTGCGTACCCCCGACAATATCTCGGTCGAGCTGCTCCAGGACGGCCACCTGCCGCCGGCCGAACCCTGGGCATCGATGCCGAACACGGGCGTCTGGTAAGATGGGCGCGGCGACCCGCGCCTTCCTGGCGATGACCGGCGCGCGCCTGCCCCTGGTGCAGGCGCCGATGGCCAATTTCGCGGGAACGGAGCTGGCGATCGCGGCGATGGGCGCAGGCGCGATCGGCTCGCTGCCCTGTGCGGTCCTCGATGCGGGCGTCGTGGTCACCCAGGCGGCGACGGTGCGCGCGGCCGTGAAGGGGCCGCTCAACCTCAACTTCTTCTGTCACACGCTCGGCCCGGCGCCTGACGAGACGGCATGGCGCGCGACACTGTCGCCCTTTTATGCGGATGAAGGCGTTGCCCCGCCGACCGACGCCCCGCCGCTTCGCCGCCCATTCGATGCCGCGATGGCCGATGCAGTGGGCACCGTCCGGCCCGAGATCGTCAGCTTCCATTTCGGCTTGCCTGACGAGGATCTGCTCGAGCAGGTCAAGGCAACCGGCGCGCTTGTCTTCGGCTGCGCGACCAATGTCGCCGAGGCCCGCTGGCTGGCCGAACGCGGCTGCGACGCAGTGATCGCCCAGGGGTTCGAGGCGGGCGGCCATGCCGGCTATTTCCTGGCGGGCCATCGGCCGGTCGGGCTGATCGCCCTCGTCCCGCAAATCGTCGACGCTGTCCATGTGCCGGTGATCGCGGCCGGCGGCATTGCCGATGCGCGTGGCGTGGCCGCGGCGATGGCGCTCGGCGCCGCGGCCGTGCAGGTCGGCACTGCCTATCTCAGCACGCCCGAGGCCCGGCCAAGCGCAGTCCAGCGCCGTCGGATGGAAACCGCGACGGCCGACGACAGCGTCTTCACCAACCTGTTCAGCGGGGGCCTCGCACGAGGCCTGCGCAACCGGGCGATCGACACGCTCGGCGCGGTGAACGACTCCGCCCCGCCCTTTCCCTATGCCAGCGCCGCGCTGGCGCCGCTCCGCGCGCATGCTGAAAGCGAGGGGCGCGGGGATTATTCGCCCTTGTGGAGCGGCCAGGGCGTGGCGCTTGCCGGCGCCGACTCCGCCGCCGCGCTGACCGACCGCCTCGGCAATGCCGCCCTCTCTTCCGGGAGCCTTTGATGACCGACCTCCAGATCGTCCGTATCCCGGCACTCAGCGACAATTATATCTGGCTGGTCCATGATCCTGCGTCGGACGAGACGATGGTGGTCGACCCGGCCGAGGCAGCGCCGGTGCTGGCCGAAGCCGACAGGCGCGGCTGGAAGATCGGGCAGATCTGGAACACCCACTGGCACCCCGACCATACCGGCGGCAACGCGGCGATCAAGGAAGCGACCGGCGCGGTCGTCTCAGGCCCGGCGGCCGAGGCGGCGCGCATCCCGACGCTCGATGTGGAACTGTCGGAGGGCGATACCGTCCGCCTCGGCGATCATGTCGCGACGGTATTTGAGACACCCGGCCACACCGCCGGGCACATCGTTTTCCACCTGCCCGGCGATGCGGTGATCTTCACCGGCGACACGCTGTTCGCCATGGGCTGCGGTCGGCTGTTCGAAGGAGACGCCGCGCAGATGTTCGCCAACATGCAGCGCCTCGCCGCCCTGCCGCCCGAGACGACGGTCTATTGCGCGCACGAATATACCCAGTCGAACGGCCGCTTCGCGCTGGCAGCCGAACCGGACAACGCCGCCACCAGCGAGCGCATGACAACAGTCGATGCAGTGCGAGCCCGTGGCGAGTCGACCGTACCGACCAGCATCGCCGACGAACTGGCGACCAACCCGTTCCTCCGGGCGACTTCCGCCGCGCAGCTCGCCGAGCGGCGCAAAGCCAAGGATGAATTTCGCGGCTGATTGGGCTATGACAGAGCAAGCGGAGGCGTCGAACGGAGGACCTGTCCCATGCGTGCCCTGTTGCCCATGCTCGCCGTGCTGATGTCCGGCTGCGCCACGACCGGCGATACGCAAGGCGCCGTCCGCGATCTCGACAAGGCGCTTGCCGGACGCACACCCGGCACACCCGTGGATTGCATCGACCGGAATTTTGCCAGCGGGCCGCAGATCATCGACGGCAGCACGCTTCTCTACCAGTCCGGCCGCCAGGTGTGGCGCAACGACCTGGAGGCACAATGCCCATCGCTGCGGCCGACCTCGGTCCTGATCATCGAGGCGCATGGCAGCCAGATGTGCCGCAACGACCTGTTCCGCGCGACGGAGTCCGGTTCGGCTGTCCCCGGCCCGATCTGCCGGCTGGGCAGATTCACGCCCTACGAGAAACCGAAGGGCTGACCGCAAACCGGCGCCACCCTCACCCATTCGTGCCGGGTAGCGATCGAACGGGCACGCAAGCGGGGCGAAGCTGACGCTCCAGGCTCGGGCTTACAGCACGAACCGCGACAGATCGGTGTTGCGCGCGATCGCGGCGAGCTGCTTGTCGACATAGGCACCGTCGACCACCAGCGTCTGGCCGGCACGATCCTCTGCGTCGAAGCTGACTTCCTCAAGCAGCTTTTCCATCACCGTCTGCAGGCGGCGCGCGCCGATATTCTCGATCTCGCCATTCACCTCGGCCGCGATCTTCGCGACCGCGCGGATGCCGTCAGCGGTGAACTCGACCGTCACGCCCTCGGTGCCGATCAGCGCGACATATTGCTGGGTCAGCGAGGCCTTGGTGTCGGACAGGATCGCGACGAAATCATCCTCGGTCAGTGCCTTCAGCTCGACGCGGATCGGCAAGCGGCCCTGAAGCTCGGGCAACAGGTCGCTCGGCTTGGCCACATGGAACGCACCCGAAGCGATGAACAGGATGTGGTCGGTCTTCATCGGCCCGTATTTCGTGGCCACCGTGGTCCCCTCGATCAGCGGCAGCAGGTCGCGCTGCACGCCTTCGCGGCTGACTGAACCGCCACGCACGTCGCTGACCGCGATCTTGTCGATCTCGTCGAGGAAGACGATGCCGTTCGCCTCCGCATCCGCCAGCGCGATGCGGCTGACCTCATCCTGGTCGAGGCGCTTGTCGGCCTCTTCCTCGACCAGCTTCTCCCAGGCGGCCGGCACGGTCAGCTTGCGGCGCTTGAGTTGCCCGCCCCCGCCGAACGCCTTGCCCATCATCTCGCCGAGATTGATCATCTGCGCGCCGCCGCCGGGAATCTCGAACGGCATCTGGGTCTGCGCCTCAAGCTCGATCTCAATCTCGGTCTGGTCGAGATGGCCCTCGCGGAAACGCTGGCGGAACGCCTCGCGAGTCGCCTCACTCGCGCTCTTGCCGGTCAGGGCGTCGAGCAGGCGCGCAAGGGCGGCTTCCTCCGCCTTGTCCTTCACGGCGACGCGGCGCCGTTCCTTCTCCAGTCGGATCGCTTCCTCGACCAGGTCGCGGGCGATCTGCTCCACGTCGCGGCCGACATAGCCGACCTCGGTGAACTTGGTCGCCTCGACCTTCACGAAGGGCGCATCGGCCAGCTTGGCCAGGCGGCGGCTGATCTCGGTCTTGCCGCAGCCGGTCGGGCCGATCATCAGAATGTTCTTGGGCGTGACCTCGTCGCGCAGGTCGCTGCCGAGCTGCTGGCGACGCCAGCGGTTGCGCATCGCGACAGCGACCGCGCGCTTCGCATCATTCTGGCCAATGATATGCTCGTCGAGTGCCGCAACGATGGCTTTGGGGGTGAGTGCGTCGTTCATTCTTCTCTTCTGTCTCCCCTCCCGCAAGCGGGAGGGGAGTTAAGAAGCGCTGTCGAGGGCTTCCACGGTCAGCCGGTCATTGGTGTACACGCAGACTTCAGCCGCGATCGCCATCGCCTTGCGGCAGATCTTCTCGGCATCCTCCTCGTAATCGACCAGCGCCCTGGCGGCGGCGAGGGCATAATTGCCGCCCGACCCGATCGCGGCGATCCCCGCCTCCGGCTCAAGCACGTCGCCATTGCCGGTCAGGATCAGCGTCACGTCCTTGTCGGCGACGATCATCATCGCCTCCAGGTTGCGAAGATACTTGTCGGTCCGCCAGTCCTTGGCCAGTTCGACCGCCGCGCGCAGCAACTGCCCGTGATGCTGTTCGAGCTTGCGCTCGAGCCGTTCGAACAGGGTGAAGGCATCAGCCGTCGCGCCCGCGAAGCCGCCGATCACCGACCCGTCACCAAGGCGGCGGACCTTTTTCGCATTCGGCTTCATGACGGTCTGGCCCTGGGTCACCTGGCCGTCTCCGGCGACGATGACTCGTCCATTCTTGCGCACGGAGAGAATTGTCGTGCCGTGCCACGTTGTGTCGTTCCCGCTCATGGGGCGCATATGGGATGGGATGTGCGGGTGTGCAATCCGGGCGTCTTTTCCCGATTGCATGCACGGGCTGGCTTGCCGATAAAGCGGCTACTGATCGTGGGGGGCAGCGGTGGCAGCGAAGCATTCGGGACCCGAGCATGCACTGGAGCGGCTCGTTTTCTTCTCCGACGCGGTCTTCGCGATTGCGATTACGCTGCTGGTCATCGAGATTCACGTGCCGCGGCTACCGCATGGTTCGACCAATCAAGACTATTTCGTCGCGCTCGCCCATCTGCTCCCAAGCTTCTTCGGATTCTTCGTCAGCTTCTGGGTGATCGGCGCCTTCTGGATCGTGCATCATCGTGCCTTTTCCCTGGCAGCGCATTATCGCGACGCACTGCTCATCCCCAATCTCGCCGTTCTTTGCGGGATCGTCTTCATCCCCTTTGCCACCGCCTTCATGGCGGCCAATACCGGCATGCTGGTGCCGCAGGCCCTTTACGATCTGACGCTGATCGTGTGCGGGCTGCTCCACCTTCGGCTCAACCGGATGGTCACCAGCCCGCCGGTGGTCAGCGAGCAGGCCGATCCGCTGACGATCGCGCTGACTCGGGTGCGCGGCTGGTCAGTCACGCTCGGCGCGGCCTGCGCGCTTGCGATAGGTTTCGTCGATTCGCATTACAGCCAGGTCGCGCTGGTCACCATTCCGCTATGGCGCATCCTGCTCCAGCGCCGAACCCGGCGCCGCTTCCCCGTCGCATAAGCGATGCCGATCGCCCTGATGCCGCACCGGAGCCCCGGGCGCGGTTGACGCACCCGGGGCCGCGATCAGCGGCAACGCGTGTTGTTGGCGTCGATCGAAGCGCCCGCAGCGCCGCCGGCGACTCCGCCGAGCAAGGTGCCGAACGTCTTGGAATCGCCCGGCGCGATGATGTTGCCGAGCAAGCCGCCAATCGCCGCGCCTACGAGCAGGCCAGTCGTGCCATCCGAGCGACGGCAATAATAACGCCCGTCCTGACCGCGATAGACCCGGTCGTTGCGCGACAGGCGACGTTCCCGATAGCGCGGTGAATCGCGATAATAATGGTCGGCATAATAGCCGTTATATTGCGGATCCGGGCGGTTATAATCGTACCGGCTATAGTTACGGTAGCGCGGGTCCATCCCGCCATCGCCATAGTCGCTGCACCCGCTGACGAGACCGGCGCCAAGGGTTGCCACGGCCAGCAGGCCGAGAGTCATGGTACGCATGTCATCCTCTCCCGTTCATTGTGCCTGCGTAACGCGGCCGGGACCGATATGGTTGCAACCGACATGGTGGCATGTCGCCACTGGTAACCAGCGACCCAATGGTTGCGCGCGGGCACGGTCCATGTGATCCTCGGGACATGGGCGCGGCCGAGATCCTGGGCGTGGCGGCGAGCGTGAGCCTGCTTTCGGGCTGGCGGCTCTATCTCTGCGTGTTCGCCACGGGCATCGCAATGCACACGGGCTGGATCGCCCTCCCCGCTCACCTCCACCAGCTCGACATATTGGCCAATCCATGGGTGATCGGGGTTGCCGGCGTGGCGGCGCTGGCCGAGTTCCTGGCCGACAAGGTGATGTGGATCGACAGTGCCTGGGATGCGGTCCACACGCTCATCCGGCCGATCGGCGGCGCGCTGCTGGCGCTGGCGATCGTCGATCCGAACGATCCGGCCTGGCAGGTGATCGCGCTGATCCTGGGCGGCGGGGCGTCGCTGCTGACTCACAGCGCCAAGGCAGGCACGCGCGCCCTGGTGAACGCAAGCCCCGAACCAGTCAGCAACGTGCTGGTTTCCACCACGGAGGATGTGGCGACCGGCGGGCTGCTGCTGCTCGCTCTCGCCAATCCGGTCATCGCGATCGGCGTCGCGGTCCTGCTGCTCGCGGGCGCCGTCGCCGCGTTGCTGGCGCTGCGCCGCCTGCTTCGCTGGGCGACGCGACGGGACCGGACCGCAGCACGGCGGCGTGCGGATTAGGATATCGCACGGAACAGCGGCCGGGCGCATTCGTTGGCCCGACTCCTGAATGGAGTTGCGATCATGAAGATGACGAGCATCGCGCTGGCGCTTGCCCTGTTAGGCAGCACGGCAACCGTAACCGCCCAGACCACACCGCCTGCCCCGGCGACATCGGGTTCGGAGAATGATGTGAACAGCCCCGACGTGGCGGCGGCCAACCGGGATGTCGAGGCGCAGGCGGCTGCACGGCAGAACGCCGTCGCCGACGCCAATGCCGGGGCGCAGGCCGGGGCCGACGCCCAATATGCCGCCGACCTGGATGCGTATCGCGCGGCGCTCCGCGCGCATCACCGCGAGGTCGCGCTCGATGCCCGGATCGCCGAGCACAAGGAGCGTGCCTATGCAGATGCGATGGCCGACTGGCGGCGCCAGGTCTATGCCTGCAAGCACGGCAGCACCCGCGCCTGCAACGCGCCGACGCCCGACCCGGCAAATTACTGGTGAGCAGGCCCGGCCGTCAGTTCGTCGCGCGACCCGATCACCGCACCGAAATGATGGCGCCATAATCGCTCGCCAAGCGCACCTGACCGGTCGAGCGAGGACCCGACCGTGAGCCAGCGCAACAGGGTCGGATGAAGCCCTGCGTCGAACAGGGCGAAACCGGCCGCGAGGACGCAGGTGTCGGCCTGGATGCCGCAGACGAGCACCCGGTCGACACCGAGGCCGCGAAGATGCCGGATCGCCTCGGGCGGCGGCAGATAGCCGTGCTTCACGAACAGAGCATCGGCGAGCACGAGGCTCGTATCGTCAGGCGCTGGCTTCCAGCCGAGCTGGCGCTCGAACGGCGTGATCGTCTCGTCATGGCGTTCGACCGTCGCAACCGAAGGCATGGTACCGGCGAGTTGTCCGACCTCCTCGACCAGCCAGGACGGCGGATCGAAACAGGGCTGGACATCAACCACGAGCAGAGCCTGGAGCATGGCCGCTTGCACCCGACATAGCGGCCAAATGCAAGGTGCGTTCGGCGGGCGAGCCGCAACGCGCGATTGTTTTTGTCGCCGGGTCGGCTGCGGCCCTTGGTGTTGCCCCCCGGCTCCTTACATCGCTCCCATCACCGCGCTGCTGGAGCCCGCCCATGACCGACACGACCGACTACGTCCCCCCCAAAGTCTGGAGCTGGAACAAGGACAATGGCGGCCAGTTCGCGAACATCAACCGGCCGATCGCCGGGGCAACTCACGACAAGGAACTGCCGGTCGGCAAGCACCCCCTGCAGCTTTATTCACTCGGCACGCCCAATGGCGTGAAGGTCACCGTGATGCTCGAGGAACTGCTCGAACTCGGCCACGCGGGCGCAGAATATGACGCCTGGCTGATCCGCATCAACCAGGGCGACCAGTTCGGCAGCGGCTTTGTCGAGGTGAACCCGAATTCGAAGATCCCGGCGCTGCTCGACCGAAGCGGGCCCGAACCGATCCGGATCTTCGAATCCGGCGCGATCCTGATGCACTTGGCCGAGAAGTTCGGCGAGTTCCTGCCGACTGAAACCGCAGCCCGTGCGGAATGCCTTTCCTGGCTGTTCTGGCAGATGGGCAGCGCACCCTTCCTCGGCGGCGGCTTCGGCCATTTCTACGCCTATGCGCCCTTCAAGATCGAATATGCGATCGATCGTTATGCGATGGAGGTGAAGCGGCAACTGGACGTGCTCGACCGGCGGCTTGCCGAGAGCGAGTATCTGGCAGGCGAGACCTATACCATCGCCGATATCGCGACCTGGCCCTGGTACGGCGCGCTGGCCAAGGGCCTGGCCTATGACGCGGGCGAGTTCCTGCAGGTGCAGGAGTACAAGAACCTCCAGCGCTGGACCGATTTGATCGCTGCCCGGCCGGCCGTGGCCCGCGGGCGAATGGTCAACCGCGTGATGGGCGATCCGGCGAGCCAGCTCCACGAACGCCACGATGCGAGCGATTTCGCGACGAAGACGCAGGACAAGCTCCTACCGGCTGCATGATCGAGCCAGATATGGCGGCCGGGCGCCTCGGCTTGACCAGTCCGCGGCGATCCTACATTTTGGCGCAATGACGCTATCGGGCTTTCCTCGCATCGCGGTTGACCCGGCCATATGCGGCGGTCGCCCGGTGGTGGCCGGTACGCGGGTGCGTGTGACCGACATATTGGAGATGCTGGCGGGTGGAGCAAGCACGGCGGAGATTGCCGCCGATTTTCCCTATCTGTCCGTTGAAGATGTGCGAGCTGTCCTTTCCTATGCCGCTGCGGCCGCGGACCACCCGATCGTTCTCGCCGCCGAATGAAATTTCTGGTCGACGCGCAGCTTCCGCCGGCCCTGTGCCGGTGGCTGGAGGCGCGTGGGCAGCAGGCTGTCCACGTGGCCGATATCGGGCTGGTCGCCGCGAGCGACGCAACGATCGCAGCCTATGCCGAAACGCATGACATGGCACTGATCAGCAAGGATGAAGACTTCGTCGTCCTTCGCCTGCCCGATCGCTTCATCCTGATCTGGCTGCGGTGCGGCAACGCGACGAACCAGGCGTTGTCAGCGTGGCTCGACCAACGCTGGAATGAGGTTAGCGCCCTCCTCGCGAAGGGCGAGCCTTTCATCGAGGTGCGATAAGGCCAGCACGGTCACATCGTCCTGTCACCGGAATGACGTCAACATTCACGAAGAGGCTGAGCAATGGTGCGGGCAGCTCCGCACGGCCACCGACGAATTGGGGAAAGAACGACAATGGCGGACAAACACATCCTGAAGTTCCTGCCGCTGATCGCGTTGCTCTCCGCCGCAGCTGAACCAGCCCCTGCCCCGGTCCCGTTGCGGTCGAACGACATCAGCGTGGTCGGCACCCACAACAGCTACAAGCTGGCGATGCCGGCGGAGACGATGGCCAAGGTGCGCGCGGCCAGCCCGGCGATCGCCGACATGCTCGACTATGCGCACCGGCCGCTGACTGAACAGCTCGATGCCGGCGCGCGGCAGATCGAGATCGACGTCAATTACGACCCGAAGGGCGGCCATTATCCAAAGGGATCGAGCGATCCCACGCTGGCGCGGCCCGGGTTCAAAGTGCTGCACATTCCGGGCATCGACAATTCGAGCAGTTGCGTGCTGCTGACCGAGTGCCTGCGCCTCATCCTGCGCTGGTCGGAGCGGCACCCCGGGCATGTGCCGATCATGCTGATGTTCAACGCCAAGGATGAGAAGAATGCCTGGCGCGGCGGGATCGACGCGCTGCCGTTCGATGCGGCGGCCTGGGACGCGCTTGACGCCGAGATCAGGTCGGTGATGCCGGCGAAGAAGCTGATCGTGCCCGACGATGTTCAGGGTAGCCATCCGACCCTGCGCGACGCGGTGCGCGCCGGCAACTGGCCGACGCTGGAGAAGGCGCGCGGGCGCTTCCTGTTCGCGCTCGACGAGGGGCCGGAGAAAGTGGCGGGGTATCGCGGGGCGCGGCGGTCGCTCGAAGGCCGGGTGTTCTTCATCAACACCGACGAGGATTCGCCTGCCGCAGCCTATCTGACGCTCAACGATCCGATCGCGGAAGGCGCGCGCATCCGCCGCGACGTCGCGGCGGGGTATATCGTGCGGACACGGGCCGACGCCGATACGAAGGAAGCGCGCGCCAACGATACAAAACGGCGCGAGGCCGCGCTGGCCAGCGGTGCGCAATATGTCTCGACCGACTATCTGTGGCCCGACGCGCGGTTTCCGGGCGGCTATCAGGTGCGCTTGCCTGACGGGGTGGTCGCGCGGTGCAACCCCGTGCGGCGTGGGGCGGACTGCCCCAGCGCGGAGCTGGATAAGCGCTGACGCAACTCAAGAGACGGCAGGCCGATTCTCCCACTGGATTCCTGCGCCCCGCAAACTATGTATGGGTTATTGTACGGATACATAAGGCATGCACGATGATCAGCCCGGAGAATGACGGCGAGAAATTCCGCTGGATCCTGAAAGCGGGATGGAAGGGCCTTTGCCCGCGCTGCGGCAAGGGGCATATGTTCACCTCCTGGCTGAAGGTGACGAAGACGTGCGAGGTCTGCGGGCTCGACTATCGCTTCGCCGCGCCGGACGACGGGCCGGCCTTCTTCTCGCTCTGCATCGTCGCCTTTCCCCTGACCTTCCTGCTTGTATGGATCGAGGTAGCGTACAATCCGCCGCTCTGGATCCATCTGGTCACGTCCTTTCCAATCATGATCCTGGGGTGCCTGCTGCCGCTGCGGCCGATCAAGGGATGGCTGGTCGCCTCGCAATATGTGAACAGGGCGCAGGAAGCGGGGACCGGCAAACTGTGGGCGAAACTCCACGAGCGGCCGCCGGAAGAGGGAGCCAGCAATTTCGATGACTGACGCCTGGCTCCCCGATCTCGCGACAAGCGCCGGCAGCAAATACCAGGCGATCGCCGACGCGCTCGACGCGGCCATCGCGCGCGGGCAGCTGCGCAGGGGCGACCGGCTGCCGCCGCAACGCGAGGTTGCGGCCAAGCTGGGTGTCGATCTGACGACGGTGACGAAGGCTTATGACGCAGCGAGGCTCCGCGGGCTGATCGAGGCGCGGGGCCGCGCGGGAAGTTTCGTGGCGGCGACGCCGCAGGCCCCGATCTTGCCGCCGCCCTCGGTCGATACGGGGATGAACATGCCCCCCGAGATTCCGGGCGGTCTGCTGAGCCGCGCGATCGTCGAGACGTCCGCCGCGCTGCTGGCCGGATCGGAGATGGCCTGGCTGCAATATGCGCCGGCGGGCGGTGCGCCGCAGGACCGTGCGGCGGGCGCGCGGCTGCTATCGGCGCGCGGGCTGCCCTCGACCGAGGAACAGGTGATCGTCACCGCGGGCGGGCAGAATGCGCTGCACGCTATCCTGGCCTCCACCCTGCAGGCGGGCGATACGATCGCGTGCGGCCGCTTCGTCTATCCGGGACTGAAGGCACTGGCGGGGAGGCTTGGCGTGCGGCTGCTTGCCCTTCCGACACTGGATGCCGCCACGCTCGACGCAGCATGCCGCCGGGAAAATGTCCGCGCCCTCTATGTCGTGCCGACCAACGACAATCCGACCGCCGCGACCATCACCGAGGCTGAACGCGAGGCAATCGCAACTGTCGCGCGGCGGCACGAACTGCAGGTGATCGAGGACGACGCCTATGGGCTGCTCGCCAGCGCCCCGCTCAGGCCGATCGCCGCCTTTGCCCCCGAACGCTGCTGGTATGTGGCGAGCCTGTCCAAGATCGTCACGCCAGCGCTGCGGGTCGCCTATGTCCGCGCGCCGAGCGTCGGCAGCGCGCTGCGCCTCGCCGCCGACGTGCATGAGACAGCGATCATGGCGCCGCCGCTGAACGCGGCGATGGCCAGCCGCTGGATCGGCGACGGGACGCTCACCCGGCTCGTCGCGGCGATGCGCACCGAGATCGCCTGGCGGCAGGCGCTGGCCGACAGTGTGCTGGGGGAGGTGGAGCGCCAGCGCTCGCCCGAGGGCTATCATCTGTGGTTGCCCCTGCCCGCCCCGCTCTCCGCCGACGACCTGGCCGGGGTGATGCGGCAGCACGGCCTCTCGGTGATCGCGGCCGGCAGCTTCGCGGCAGCGCGGGACGACCTGCAGGCGGTGCGGGTGTCGCTGGGCGGGCTGGTCGACCGCGAGCGGCTTGGCCGCGTACTGCGCGTGCTGCACGGTTATGTGACCCAGCCAGTGGGCAAGGCGACGCCCTTGATCTGACCGCGGCCGCCGGACCAGTCCGGAACCGTAACGGTGGATGCTCGTTTGACCTTCAGACTGCCAGCCTGCTTCTCTTGCGGCGGCGACCCTGGGGAACAAGCATGACAATCACGATCCGATCACGATGGACCCTGACCGCCGCGCTGGCCGTGATGGCAGTGGCGGGCGCGGCGCCCGCGACCGCTGGGAGCGGCGCGGGCCAGGAAAAGTCCAAATCGACCGCGCAGGAAGCAGGCCAGATCGTGTCGCAGCCGGTGCGCGATGTCGGGATCGAGAAGACCAAGATCCCGCCCCTGCTGGCCGAGGTGAGCCACGACCCCTATGGCACGGCCGGTACGGGCACCTGCCGCCAGATCGCTGCGTCGATCGCGGCGCTCAACAAGGATCTCGGCCCCGACTATACGAGTTCCCCGACCAAGAATAAGCGCAACGTCGCCAAGGCGGGCGGTGCGGCGGTGGTGAACTCGCTCATCCCGTTCCGCGGCCTTGTCCGCGAAGTGAGCGGCGCCGGGCCGGCCGAGCGCCGGCTCAACGCGGCGATCGATGCCGGCATCGCCCGGCGCGGCTTCCTGCGCGGATTGCAACAGGCTCGGGGCTGCCGCGGATAAGCCCCGCGCCACATGGGCCTCCCCGGCAAGAAGGAGCGGGTTCGGATCCGATCCTCCGGTGTCGGGCGGCTGTCAGGGCTTTGACTCAGCCTCGAATCGCTTGAGCGCCTGGATATCCTCGTTCGAGGCGAATTCGCAGGCCAGGAGGGTCTTGCCCGGTAGCCCCGGCGATTCCCGCGCGATGATGGAGACGACGCCCATGTCGGGCAACGGCTGCTGATCCTTGGGCAAGGCGCGGGCATAGCCCTTTGACGAGGCGCCGAGCAGGTTCGAGGTCTCCGGCGCGAGCTGGTAGCGCGCAGCCAGTTCAGTCGCGACGGCGCCCTGGACCAGCACGCCGACCGTCGAATTGGCGAAGACGACCTGGTTGCTGGCGAACCCGTCCTTCCCGATCGGCCCGGGCAGATCGTAGATGGCGGCGCCCAGCTTCGACATGTCGGGCTTGGCGACCTTCTCGGCCGCTTCGTACAGCGCCTGAGCCGAATCGAAGGTGTAGGGCGGCTTGCACAAGGCGGCATCGAAGAAATCGGGCGCAGCGTTTTCCGGCGCCTGCGCCACGGCGAGGGCCGGGTTCGCGATCACTACCGCGGCCAGCGTCGCGAGTCCGGCCGGGAATGCGCGGGCCATGGCCCGAAGGGCGGCGGTGGCGGATGTCATGAGGTGCTGCTCTCCGATGTCAGGGTCACGCCGGTTTAGAGTCGTCGGACGCCGATGTCATGTGATCCGGCACATGACCACCCACGACGATCGCTTCGTCAGGAACGATCGTTTCTCTGGCCGACCATGTCAAAGAGCGTTCCGACGGTGCTGGCGTAGCCGCAGCCGGCGGCAGATTGAATCAAGGGCTTTCCAGGGGGGCGCCTTGCCGGTCGCGCGTCGTGGCGTTGGAAATGTCATGAGGGTCACTGACATTTTCGCGGGCGGCACATTCTCAATTATATTATATAATATCAATTATTTATGAGGAAAAATCGTACCACCAAGGCTCAAAGGCGTCATCATGGCCTGCTTTCTCCCTTCAGCGGCGCTTCTCGATCGTGCAGACGTTCGGCCCCTTCAGGCTCGCGTGGACATAGGGTTGCGAACCCCTTCCTGGCGCACGTCCACGATCTTCTTATCTCCACATCGCAACATGCCGAGGGCGCCTTGACCATCCGGTCGATCATGCCGGGCAAGCTCACGCCGTTGCCCACGGTAATCATGGGAGCATTTAGGCCGTTAAACATTCACGACGAAAGCTGTAGCCTCTCCCGATGGACGATAGCGGCTATAAGGGCGGCACCACCCGGAGCAGCAAATGGGGCTGTGCTGCAGCCGCCATGCTCGGCGCACCAGTCTTCATGGTGCTGACGATCGTGGATGCCCTGGGCGACTGCGCGCCCGATACACGCTGTAGCAAGGGCTTCTGGATGCATGTCGCTTTCCCTACCGCAGCCCTCGCTATTGTCTTTGGACTTTCGGTCAGCTGGGCCATCAACCGATTGGGTCGTCGGCGGCGTGGTTGAGTGTACTGCCGCCAAAATCTGCAGGGCAATTCAAAACACCCCGGAAATGGGGCCGCTTCCGAAAAAGCCACCATGGGAGAAGAGGCGATCAGCCATAGCGTCGGCCAGGGTGGCTAACCGGATTGCCGGTATCGCCCATCACCGCGACGGCCGCACGGCCTTGTCCTTGTTGCGCTTGTCGGCGACGAAGCTGTGGCCGCCCTCGCCCTTGTAGATGTCGAACAGGCCGATCGCCTCGAACAGGTCGGGGAAATTGCGCACGCCGTAGTTGCGCGGATCGATCGAGGCCTGGCGCTTCGCCGCGCTGCCCGCCGCCGGCATCGAGGCCCAGCCATCGTCCCAGGCGGCCGCCTCAACCGCGCCGCGCAGGATCGTGACGAGGGTCGCATCCTGGGCGAGGACCTTGCCCGGCGATTTCGGCGGCGGCGCCTCGGCCTTGGTCTTCGCCTTCGTGCCGGTGGCGGCCGCCTTGCCGTCGCCCTTGCGCTTTTCGGCCGGCGGCGCGGCGGGCGCCGGCGCCGCGGGATCATCGAGGCTGTCGAGATAGAGGAAGGTCGTGCAGGCATTGACGAACGGATCGGGCGTCTTGCGCTCGCCGAAGCCATAGACGTCGTGGCCATTGGCCTTGAGCTGCATGACCAGCGGCGTGAAATCAGCGTCGCTCGACGCGATGCAGAAGCCGTCGAGCTTCTGCGTGTAGAGCAGCTCCATCGCATCGATGACGAGGGCGATGTCAGTCGCGTTCTTGCCAGCCGAATAGCTGAACTGCTGGATCGGGCGGATGGCGAAGGCGTGAAGCTTCTCCCGCCAGCCCTTCAGGCCGGCGCTGCCCCAGTCGCCATAGGCGCGACGGATATTGGCGGTGCCGTATTTGGAGAGCTCGGCCAGGATCAGTGCGATCTTGCTGTGCGAGACATTGTCGGCGTCGATCAGCAGCGCGATGCGGCGATCGGGGGCCGGGGTTGTGGGGTGGTAGTCTTCCATTTTCTGTCTTTCTTGTCGGGATGGGCCCGAATTGCCATGCGCCGCGCATTGGTGCGGCGGCGCTGGTTGCGATGGGTGTGGCGCCGGTGGATTGAACCGCCGGGGCCGGGAGATGGTAGCATAGAGCAGGCGGACGCGATTGCTACGGCGACCACGGGTACCGGATCGCATCGGGTAAACGAACGTCGGCGCCCGATAGTTCAGGGCCGGAGTCCAGCGACTGCCGCACACGCAATCGCAGTGCCGGATAGAGCCATTGACGGAGCCGATTAACCGATTGGTATCGGCGACAGCATAAGGCGGTCGGGTGACGCTGTTCGCTGAACTATGGGCCGAAGCAGGGCCGGTTGCCATCGTGAGCGCTTTCAGCCTCTCGCTGATGACGGCGGTCGAGCTTCTGCTTCCGCGCGAAAAGCAGTCGCTGCACCAGAGATTGACCGGGCTTGGGATATGGGCGCTCTACGTGCCCGTCAGCATGGTGATCTTCAAACTGTTCCATGCCCTCTGGGTGTCGATCGGCATCAGGCCCCTGATAACGATGCCGCTGTCCTTCGACTGGGCCGGAATCGCGGCGATTGTCATGGCGCCGATCGCGGCTGCCCTGATCTATGATTTTTTCTTCTACTGGTTCCACCGTGCCCAGCACGCCTTCGCCTGGCGGTTTCATGCGGTGCATCACTCGATCAGGGAACTGAACGCGGTCAGTTCCTACCACCATGTCAGCGAGCCGGTCTTCCAGGCGGTGTTCCTGCTGCTGCCGGTAAGCCTCGTCGTGACCGACACCGGCCCTATTGTTCCGGCGATGCTGATCATTATCCACCTTCAGGCATCCTTCATTCACTCACCGACCCGCCTCAATCTCGGCCCGTTGCGCGTGTTTTTCTGCGACAACAGATTTCATCGGATCCATCATTCGCTTGAAGAAAAGCATTTCGACAAGAATTTCGGGGCCTTCACCACGTTATGGGATCGCCTGTTCGGAACGGCCTGGTTCCCCGCCAGGAACGAGTGGCCCGACACCGGACTGGCGGAGATCGATCAGCCGCGGAGCCTGCGGGACTGGATCGACCTGCCGATCCGGTTTCGACGCAGCCGTCGGGATGGGGCGGTTGAATCAGTGCTGGTACACTGAACCACCGCTCCCGGCGCCGACCGGTATGTGGGGAGCGGTTCCAGCCTTGTGGTCTGAAGGGGATGGCTTGTACTCCAGCTCAGGAGCCCGGCGGAAGCGTGACGCCCGGCGGGATGCGGGCTACGGTGGTGAACAGGCGCAGCCGGGAGGTCGCGTCGGCGACAGCGATCAGGTTCATCAGATAGGGATTGCCCGTGGCGTCGCGGCGGACGAAGGCGCGGCGTTCGACAGCCGGGCTCGCCTGAGTCACCGGTACCGCTTTCCATCCCTGCGCGACGATACGCGCGCCAACCGCGTCGGTCAGGCCGGGGGTTGGCGCGGTGAGCAGAATCACGCGGCAGAGCGGCTGCGGCCCGCCGAAGGTGACGACCAGGTCGCCCGCAGGGAGCGTCCGTGAACCGATCGTCGCGCGGGAGATCATCGCAGTGCCAGCGCGTCCGAGATCCTTGAAGAGGCGATTGTCGATGCCGTAGCTCAGGCCCATCGCCTTCACGGCCGCCATGGTCTTGTCGAGGGCGTCCGGGTCGCCGTCCGCCGGCAGGGCGATGGCGCCTGACTGGATGCCGTAGCAGGTGCTGGTGCTCAGGTCCGCGACCGCCTGGACGAGCGACCGATCCGGGGTGGAGGGTATCTGGGCGGACGATGCCGTGGCAAGTGCAACCGCCCCGGCGAGGATGATGATGCGCATGGGGCCTCCGATGGACGGGGCATAAGGGGGGAAGCGTTTAGGAAGCACTAAGCTACCGAAATGGGGGGCTATTGCAGGTGGCGCAGCGACTCCCATAACGCCCCTCGCCATTCGCTCGAGGAAAAGCATTTCGGCAAGAATTTCGCGACGTTCGCCGCCTTGTGGGATTGCCTCTTCGGACCGGCATGCCTCCCGGTCGGAACGCGTGGCCCGACACGGGACTGGCGGAGAGATCGGCCGCAGGGTGACTATTCGGATCAGGTCAGCGGTGATGGAGAGAGAAGGATGACATTTGGTGAGGCGCAGCCACTCCGTAGCGCAATGCTTCGTTCGACGGCGTATCGTGCCGCGGCCTGCATCGCGCTGATCCTGCCGGCCATTGCCTCCCTGGCGGTGGCGCAGGGCGGCCCTTTGCCCGACCCTGTCATCGAGACCGACGACGTCGCGCGTTTCTACCGGCTTTACGATGCGACGGAAGGGCATCCGGCCGCCGAGCAGATTCAACGGGAGTATCTCGAGCCCGGCTCGAACGGCCTTCACCAGCTCGCACGCCTGCGCCGCGTGACGGGTGAGTCCATTGCCCAGGCGATCGCCGCGCATCCCGAAACCTATCGAGACGCCCGCCGCTGCATGGCTGTCTTGCCCGCCGTGAAGTCGCGGTTGATCGAGTCGCTCGCGACCCTGCGCCACGTTTATCCAGCCGCTTCGTTCCCGCCGATCACGATCGCCGTGTCGCGCACAAAACCTGTCGGGATGACCGATGCCGATGGCGTGCGGATCGGCCTCGAAGCGCTGTGCGCGACGACCTATCTCAATCCGGATATCGAGGACCGGTTCGTCCATGTGATTGCGCACGAATATGGCCATATCCAGCAGAACGCGGCGGAGCGGACGGGCGAGGCGCGCACCGTGCTGGAGGCGTCGCTGATGGAAGGCGGCGGCGAGTTCACCGCGGAACTCATCTCGGGCGAGGTCGGCAATCAGGCGCCCGGCCAGCTGGCCAAGGGGCACGAGAAGGAGATCGAGACCCGGTTCGTCGCCGACATGGACAAGACCGACTTTTCGGCATGGCTCTATAACGGAACCAATCAGCGTCCCGGTGATCTGGGGTATTGGGTCGGCTATCGGATCATCAAGGCCTATTATCTGAACGCCCGGGATAAAAGGCAGGCGATCAGGGATATCTTTCTGATGCAGGACCCGAAGGCGTTTCTGCGCGAGAGCGGATGGTATCCGGGTATTCGCCTGGGGGCCATCGCGGGCAGCGGCGGAACGCGCGAGAAGCCCTAGTCAGTAAACTGGGAGAACGTCCACGCTGCATCTCGCGGACCGAAGCCCGCGACTGGCCCGCTTTCATCCAGCTCTGTTGAGGGGAATCGTTGCCGGCGTTGTCCGGATGCCGCTGACGCGAGCGCCGTCGAATGTGATGAGGGAAAGATATTTCAGCCTCCCCGATTCCATCCATTCGATACGAACGTGTCCGTCCTTCATCAGATAGGGGCGGTTGTGCTTGTACTCCGCGAAGGGCCACGCGATCAGCGGCTTCGGCATCAGGCAGCCTGTACGTATCGCCGCATCGTCCGCACAAAACACGCCGGTCGGATTGGCCGTGAGCAGTTCTCGCGGGAAAGCCGCCTTATGGGAATCATAGGACTCGATCAGTCGGGAGACCACACGCTCCAGCTCGGGCGGGATCGGTGCACCAGTCCCGGCCGCCGGTTTCAGCGACCAAACCTCGAAATCGCCTGCCTTCGAGAGGATCGCATCCGCGCACATGCCTTCGACCGGGCCGTTGTTGAAACAGCCCGGCGCCGGGGGCGGCGTTGCAACCTGGAGCAGCAGCGGAAGGATCGGCAACACCATCTCCTGTTCGTGGGCCTTTGCCTGGTAGCCGCGTCAATGGCGCGCTCCAAGCGAGAGATCAGGATTGCACGCGGCACGCTGGGAACGGCGCTAAGCAGCGTAATTAGTGAAGGGCGCCGTAATTCCGCACGCGCCGCCGCGGCCAGTCACGGTCCCCCGACCGTCGGCCACTCCTTCGGGTTCCAGCCTTCGCTGCAGCGCGAGTGCGGGCCTTTGCACATCGGCGCACTATCCATAATCGAACGCACTTCACGGACCCGCTCGCACAATGCTGACGGAGAGACTTCGAGAACAACTTGCGGCACTGGGTTAAGGCTGCTTGCTTCGATCATGGACGTTCGCAATCGGTTATTCGAGATTACGACGTTGTTCCAGAGAACCGATCCATCTGACGCCAAAAAGACTGGCATCACCGGTAGCAGGTGACCAATTCCGTCTTTCTCCGTACCCCAGTTGGAGAGGGGAGCAGCACAGGCAGCGCTGTACGTTTTCGGGGCGCGGTTACACCCGGCAAGCGCCAAGACGCTGACGAGTATAAACGCGGGGAAGCAGCATTTCATCTCTGCATCATGGCCAGATGGCGCGGCTCCCGCAACGTCAACCGCCAACCACCATCATCACCGATTTATGGGTTCACTACTCAGTAAACCACCTGAAAATCACAACCGGCTTGCCGCCTCCAACATCTGTTGGCAAAAAGCATTGCAAATTCCGGGGGGAGGGGAAAATGATTCTACGCAGTCGCAAACCGTATCTTGCGTTGGTCGCTGCCATCGCGACAATGCTGCTTGCCGGGTTCCTGTCGCCACAGGCAGCGCATGCGATGAAGTTCTATGTCGCCAATGCCCTTGGCGAAGTGAAGCCCGAGGAAAAGGTCACCCCGGCGAACCCGAAGCCGGTACAGATCATCTTCGAATTCCAGCGCAACGGGAAGCCGAACGCGAAAGCGACCAAGCTGGTAAAGGCGTGGGCAATCGAGGACATCAAGAAGACCGGTGGCTTCAGCGATGTAGTCGAGACGCCGACCGCCGACGGGGCGGTGATCAGCATCAAGTTCGACAATGTCATCATCAAGGAAGAGTTCGACAAGGCCAAGAAGCAGGCCTTTGGCGCGGGCCTCGGCTTCGGGCTTTTCGGCGGTGTCATCGCGGTCGACCACTATGTCGCAAGCATCGACTATGTCGCGGCGACCGGCGCAACGCCGATCCACACCGAGGTCAAACACGAACTCTATTCGAAATACGGCAACAAGGAAGCCGAGATTCCGGGCACGCAATATCCGAAAGCGGATGAGGCGGTGAAGGTTCTCCTTCGCCAGGTGCTTGATCGCGGCGTGAACAACATCGTCTCCGACCCGTCCTTTCCGCGTTGACCGGGATGGGATGGCCGGGCCGCTTTCCGGTCTGCGTGTTCGTGGCATTTGGCTGCATGATGGCGGCGGCCTGCACGTCGACGATCGACGAGCTGCCGCCGTCGCTTGAGACGATGCGGGTCTTGCGCGACCAGGGCGTGCCGCCAATGGCACTCGGTTCCTTCGTCCCTGCCAGCAGCGCGATCGGCAGCGCCGTCGCGATCCGGCTGTCGGTCATGCACGCGCCCAAGGGGCGCAACTTCGCCGAATTTCTTGGCGCAACCTTCGAGACCGAATTGAAGGCGGCCGGAAAGCTCAATCCCGCATCGCCGTTGCGGCTGAGCGGCGTGCTGACCGAAAGCAGAGCGAGCGAGGATTTCAAAAACGGTGGCGGGTCGCTCGGCGCCAGGATCAGCCTGTGGCGCGACGGCAAGCTTGTGCTGGCCAAGGAGTATCGCGTGGAAGCGAAATGGCATTCCGATTTCATCGGCGCCCTCGCGATCGACGAAGCCTTTCTACAGTATAACGCGCTTTACGCCCTGCTGGTGCGGCAGGCGCTCTCCGATCCCGAACTCATTGCCGCAGCGAAGCGGTAGACAGCGGTGGGTGAGCCCGATGGGGAGAGATTTTGGGGAGCTGCGCCACCGCGATACGATGGTCTAAATAATGAACTGGCACCATAATTCCCGGACTGCCCAAGGATTGACTCAGACAGAACAAAAGGAGATCGTTGTAAGACGTTCGATGTCGCGTCGGGGGGTTCCCGTTGAGAAGTCGAGTCATTCTCGTCATGCTGTGCCTGACGGCGGCCTGCTCTCCCAAGGGCAGTGATTCTGCGTCGAACCATATGGCAATGGCGGAGAACATTGCCGTCCCGCAGTCACAGGCCCGCGATGACCGATACCGAACCGTCCCAACGCCGGCAACGACGACGGGAACCTGGTATCAGGCGGGCGCATATCGCGTGCGCTCCCGCGCAGCCGGGGTCCTGATCGCGCCGACCCCAGACCTGCCGAGCGTAGCGTATGAGAAGAAGGATGACCCATATTGCCATGACAACCCGCCTCCGAAAACCGTTGAGGGGAAATGGGTGCGCTCGCGGGGCTGGCGAGTCAGTGAGGAAGACAGGCTTGGTCCGTTCACCGTCGTGGGTGTACTGCGCCGGGGCGAGCATGGGCCGGGCGGCGAATGCCAGGCGATCGATGGACGGTTTGTCGTATTCGACCATGGCCGGCCGATCGCGACTGTCGTGACCGCCTCCGTTGATGGATACCAGCTCAACCAGTCGGAGGTGATGGCGAGCGGCGCCCTGAGGCTGTCGAGCGGCCCGGAGGAGCCGCCTTATGGCGACCTCATCCTGGTGGGGCGCGACCTGGAAATCACGCCCCTACCGCCTAGCGACAAGGTTTGCGATGGCAGAAGGACCCTCCCCAACATATTCGCGAGACAGATTGTCGATGCGCGCAAGTCGTTGTTCGCTGCTGGATGGAACCCGGTTTCCAGGCACCGCCGGCTGCCGGCCCTCGATAACGACGGATATGGAGAGGTGTGGAGCGGAGCGGACTATCTCTACCACGACGGCGTAACCGAAGTGGAGGATTGCGACCCGCGCAGCCGGTGCCAGCTCGGTTATCGCGCACGGGGCGCGAAGGCCACCGTCTTCACCCGTGGCGACGAGGTGACGGCGTATGTGGTGGATTGTGCGGGACGGGGACGCGGATAGGAATGGGAGCGATAAATGGGCCAGGAATTACTTCAGATTGCTGGCCCGCAACCACCGTAACTTATCAAAGCATCAGAACCAGAGCAGCATGACTCGTGTGACGGTGATGCCGAACGGTCGGCGCTCAAACGGGCGATCTATACGAACCTTGATGATATATCGGGCATCGTCCCTTTCCAGTATCGTGAACGCGGCCCCCGCTATTTGTATCTGGCGAGGCAGCGGGCCGGGATCGAGGTAGGACATTGGCAATATTTTGCTCAGGCCGCCATTGTCATCAGGCATGTTGAAAGTGCGGAATTCTTCGTCAATCCCATGATTGCGATAGATAAGCTGGAAGCGGAGCCCCCCGCCCACCGTCGCCCCCTTGTACACGATCCTGATATAGCTTTCGCCCGGAGCGACAAAATCCGGTTGCGCCGCGTACGGAGTATCGGGGATCGGATTGATGACCGGCGGCTTTGTGCCGCGGACAAACAGGACGTGGTCGAAACGGCCTCCACCATCGCTGTCAACCAGGCAAAGGCTGGGATCAGCCAGAATCCCCGACCGGTCATCCGACACCTTGGCCGCGATGGCGGTGAAAAGGCCGCTCACCTTGCGTGCCGCGTCCGATTCCTGACCGCAATAAACGGTTGCCCCGACGGGCAAACCAGTCGGCCCATTACCCTGATAGGCAGCCGCCGGCAGGATTTTGCCCGCATCGATACGGATATGCTTGCCGCCAACCTCAGCATCGATTGTCTGCTTTAACCGCGCCGCGACGAGCCAGCCAGGCTTGGCCGCGAGCACGGTATCGCCCTTGGCAAGCGTGACGATCGAACCCGGCGCTGGTGCATCGGCCTGAGGCAGGATCGTCCGCGTAATCGCTGCAGGCGGCAGATCGGCTGCGAGGCAGCAGGGCAACGCTCCCAATATCAACGCCTTGACCCTCGGCTGCATCAACTATCCCCCCTGCCCTTGTCGAACTATTGGCGATACCTGATGTGCCCTGCAATAACGACGTCCCCTAGCAACGAGCAATTGGGTCAGGGCACCTCGTGCTCCCCACGGACGGTGAGGAGAAGTTCACTCCGCTGCCGCCCGCCCGCGCTCCAGCAAAGGAGCCAGATATTGCTCGGTAATGACCCCTTCGCTTTGGCCATCTTCTCCGGCGTGCCCTCGACGAGCTTCACGCGTGCGCCTTGCCGGCCAACAGTGTCGTCGTCTGCGGGCCGACCCTGAACCCTAGCGATCCTCCCCGATCACAAAAACCCCTTGGCCATCAACTCGGCAAACGCTGCATCCAATATCTTCTTCGACCGTGCGGCTGCATTCTCGCTGTCGCGGAGCATCACCAGATGCTGTCCACTATAGGTATATTCCAGCAGGCGCTTGTTGGTGGCGGCGTCCATCAAGATGAAGCGGATGTCGTAAAAACGCCAGGAGCCCGACAGCGTGAAATTGGCTGGAAAGACGATAAGGCGAAAACGCGCCTTCGATGCGCGCTCATCCTCGATATTGCGGGCAATGGTTTCCGATACCGGGATGGACCTGGAGTCTTCCCCTTCCCGCGTCTTCGCTGCAAAGAATTCGTCCTTGCCCTTGGCGCTCTCGGTGTAGCGGAGGATCTTGTTAGTGACGGCAAACCCGTTCAGCCGGGCCGTCAGATCAGCGTCGAACTGATCAAGCACCTTCGGGGTATATTCGCTTTGCCGCACATCGAGGAACGAATAGACGTAAAGGAAAGAACCCGACAATTTGGCAGGAAGTGGATCGGCGCTGTCTTGCGCCGGCTTGGTTTCCGCCAGTGCGTCAGCGCGCGGCGGAACAGGGGCATCCGCATACAGTTCAAGCAGGTCCTTTTCCTGCGCATAGAGATTGGCCTCACGGTGCGCCAGCTTGTAACCTTGGTTCGCGACATCGCGGATCGTCGACTGGTCGAGCTTGAGCAGCGGCTTCATCGACGATTCGTACGCGCGAACCTTGTTGATGAGGGTGACGCCGCCCGGCGTCCGCGCAAAGGCGATCTGAGCGGTTTTGAGGCGCTGCTCCTGTTGGGCGGAGACCGCGACGCGCGCGATGATCTGCTGCATCGTGTCGCCGGGACGCACCTCGACCTTGAAGTCACGTGCTTCCTGAACTGAGGGGCCGAGAAGGCGGGTAAGCCGGGCCAGATCGCCGGGGGCGATCTCTGCGGCTACATAAGCGCGCGCCTGATCCCGGCGTGCTTCCACGACCTTCTTCATCTCGACATCGCAATGAGCAGAAGATGCCTTGACCATCCGGTCGATGATACCGGGCAGCCGTTTCTCGATTTCCGGCATTCCAGGATCACTGGCCAGCTGCGTGCGGAAGGCCGTGTCGCAAAGCTCTCGGCTGACCGTGAACATCAAGGTACGCGGCACGAAGAAATCGGCCATGATGTCGAGTTGATCGGCGTGCGAGGGCGCAGTGGCCGGGTGCGTCTGCGCCGGCGATACCGCCGGCAGTACGAGAAAAGCCAATGCTGCGAGATGCGCGAATTTCATATGGAATGTCCCCCTGACCGGGGACTTTAGTTTAGTTGCGGGCACGCTCAAGATGTTGGCGGGGATTTAGGCTGTTACTTGCGCGTTATAATTTTGAGCCGGAACGGTGTGATCTCGTCGTTGGCCGTCGACACCTGACGCGTGGCGCCCTCACCCTCCCGCCGTTGCGCGGCACCCTCCCTCTCCCGCTGGGAGAGGGATTTCTACTCAGCCGCCACCCGCTCCCGCCCGCGCTCCAGCAGCGGCGCCAGATACTGCCCGGTAAACGACCCCTTCGTCTTGGCCACCTTCTCCGGCGTGCCCTCGGCGACGATCTCGCCGCCCTTCACGCCACCCTCGGGCCCAAGGTCGAGCACCCAGTCGGCGGTCTTGATGACGTCGAGGTTGTGTTCGATCACCACGACCGTATTGCCCTGGTCGACCAGCGCGTGGAGCACTTCGAGCAGTTTGCGCACATCCTCGAAGTGAAGCCCTGTGGTGGGCTCGTCCAGGATGTAGAGGGTCTGGCCGGTCGCGCGCCGTGACAGTTCCTTGGCCAGCTTCACGCGTTGCGCTTCGCCGCCCGACAGGGTCGTCGCCTGCTGGCCGACCTTGACGTAGCCGAGGCCGACTTCCGCCAGCATCGCCATCTTGTCGCGGATCGGGGGGACCGCCTTGAAGAACTCGACCGCGTCCTCGACCGTCATGTCGAGCACGTCAGCGATGCTCTTGCCCTTGAACTTCACCTCGAGCGTCTCGCGGTTGTAGCGGGCGCCGTGGCACACGTCGCACGTCACATAGACGTCGGGCAGGAAGTGCATCTCGATCTTGAGCAGGCCGTCGCCCTGGC
>JAZKCJ010000003.1:0-275411 GCA_040388155.1 Pseudomonadota bacterium | reverse complement strand
AACGCCCTTGGGAATCCCAGTTCGATTCAAATCAGATGAATCAGACTCTAGCCGGCGCTCGCCGTCGACGAAAGGATCGTTGACGCCTCCTGCACTGGCACGGCGCTAGGCTGCCGAAGAACGGCAGGTCGTCCCGCGGCGCTCCCGGTCGATCTCGGCAAAGCGGGCCCGGTTGTCGATCAGGATACGGACCAGGGCGATTCCGCGCGTTCCGTCGACATGGACCGCCTCATATCCGGCGGGCGCGGCCTGTCCGGACGCCAGCACAGCGATGCGGAACGGTTTATGCCCTGCCTTGATGCCGTTGCGGACCAGGGCGGCATTGGTGTGCGTGTCGAAGATCGAGAGCGACCAGTACGGCGCCTGCACGGGCACCGCGTCGATCAGCAACGGCCCGGTGCTCAGGTCGAACGGGCAGGTCGAATAGGCGAGGTCGGGACTGGGCCGCACGATGGTGCGCGAGGCGGCGGTGGCCAGCGGGGCATGGGCGAAGCGGTTGGCGCCGCCAAGCGCCGACACTCGCCGCACTGCGAGCCGCATCAGCGCATCCGGCGCGACGACCATGACCGCCTGCCACGCGATACCGCCAAGTACCAGGCCAGCGACCAGCGGGCCAATCCAGCGCCGGATCATTTGCATCCCTCCCGTACGATGCTGGGCAGTTGAGCGCCAGTGAAATTGCTGCTCCCGCCATTGTCCGGAAGATAGGCGCGGAGCGTCAGCTCGAAACGGTCGGCGCTGCCCGTCGGCAGCCAGTGCCCGGCTTGCCGTTCGGGCGACACCTTGACCGTCCAATGCGCCTGTTCCGACGACGGCAGCGCCGCACTGCCGACCGAATAGATTCCGGGCTGGTTGGCGATGAGATAGCCCTCTCCGTCATAGAGTGTCAGGCTCCACCATCGCGCCGGCAAGCCGCCGCCGCTGATCGCATAGGTGCAGCGGCCGCTGAGCTGGCGACCGGCATCGTCGACGGCGGCATTATAGTAGCGCGCTTCGCTCGCCGGGAGCGCGAGAAGACCACGCAAGGCGACGATCGCTCGGGTATAGGCGCTTGCTTGCGCGGTGCCGAAGTCCCGGCCGGTGGTCCAGGCGCCGATCCTGTCGGAAGCACCGAGCGCGCCGGCACGGACGCTCCAGACGGCACCGCCCCCGCCGAGCACGATGCCGGCGAGTCCGCAGACCAGATATCGTGCCCAGGGTTTCATCGGCGCTCCCTCTTTCCACCGTCATGCCGGATTTGTTTCGGCATCGATCGTGCCATCCGCGCAACGATCGTTATGCGGCGGATATGCCACGTCGCCAAGCCCGCGCGGGACTTCCCGAAAAGATCCCTGGACAGATCGGAACATGCTCGTCCCGGTCCCCAGACGGGAGAGATAAACCGTACTGAACCCCACAGATCATCCGGAACATGATTTACTCAATGGTAACCACTGCCGGATACGGATGCTTTGGGGGGGCGCCACCATGGTGCCCGTGTATGCGTATGTTTTCCTCTTTTGCCCTTCTGGCGGCGGCCTGTGCCTCATCGCCCGCCGGCGCGGCATCCCTGCTCGACTATGTCGGCCAGTGCGTGCCCTTCGCCCGCGCGGCCAGCGGTATCCAGATCTACGGCGACGCCTGGACCTGGTGGGACCAGGCCGACGGCAGATACAAGCGCGGTGACGTGCCCAGGGTCGGATCGGTCATCGTCTTCGCCAAGACGAGCCGCCTGCCCCTCGGCCATGTTGCGGTGATCAGCCGTGTCGTCACCCCGCGCGTCGCAATGGTCACCCATGCCAACTGGTCCCGCATCGACGGCGAGCGCGGCCATACCGAGCAGGACGTGACGCTGACCGACGTCTCGCCGGACAATGACTGGAGCGAAGTGAAGGTCTGGTATCGCGACCGCGACGGACTCGGTACGACGACCTATCCGGTTTACGGCTTCATCTATGGCACGCCCGACGCGAAGCGGGTCGCGAAGGCACGCCCGGCACGGGAACTGACCGGCGACGATCCCGACGATATCGGTGCGATGATCGACGTCTACGCACGCTGATCGGCGTGCACGAAAGATATCGACTTAGCGGGCGTGCTGCGCCTAACCTCATGCCATGTTCCTGAACTTCCTCGACGAGCTCCGCGCGGCCGGCATCCCGGCGAGCATGAAGGAGCATCTGATCCTGCTCGAAGCGCTCGACCGCGACGTGATCGAGCGCACGCCCGAGGATTTCTATTATCTGTCCCGCGCCGTGTACGTGAAGGACGAGGGGCTGCTCGACCGGTTCGATCAGGTCTTCTCAAAGGTGTTCAAGGGCATCGCCACCAGCTTCGGCAGCCAGAATGCCGACATCCCCGAGGAATGGCTCCGTGCGGTCGCCGAGAAATATCTCACCCCGGAGGAGATGGAGGCGATCAAGTCGCTCGGCTCCTGGGAAGAGATCATGGAGACGCTGCAGAAAAGGCTCGAGGAACAGCAGGGCCGGCACCAGGGCGGCAACAAATGGATCGGCACCGGGGGTACCTCGCCCTATGGCAATAGCGGCTACAATCCCGAAGGCGTCCGCATCGGCGGCGAGAGCAGGAACAAGCGCGCGCTGAAAGTGTGGGACCAGCGCGACTTCAAGAATCTGGACAACACGAAGGAACTCGGCACCCGCAACATCAAGATCGCACTGCGCCGCCTGCGCCGCTTCGCCCGCGAGGGGGCGGCGGACGAGCTCGACATCGATGCGACGATCGACGGCACCGCGCGCCAGGGCTGGCTCGACGTCGTGATGCGGCCGGAGCGTCACAATGCGGTCAAGCTGCTGCTGTTCCTCGATGTCGGCGGGTCGATGGATCCCTGGGTGAAGCTTTGCGAGGAACTGTTCTCGGCCGCGACCAGCGAGTTCAAGAATCTCGAATTCTTCTACTTCCACAATTGCCCGTATGAGGGTGTGTGGAAGGACAATCGCCGTCGTTTCACCGAACGTACTCCGCTTTGGGACGTGCTTCATAAATACGGCCATGATTACAAGCTGGTGCTGGTCGGCGACGCGTCGATGAGCCCCTACGAGATCACGCATGCCGGCGGCTCGGTCGAGCATTTCAACGAAGAATCCGGCGCGGTGTGGATGCACCGCCTGACCACCACCTATCCGGCCGCCATATGGCTCAACCCGGTGCCCGAACAGCAATGGGGCTATTCGCAGTCAGTCCGCATCCTCCGCGAATTGATGAACGACCGGATGTATCCGCTGACTCTCGCCGGCCTGGATGACGCGATGCGCGAGCTGACGCGGAAACGGTAATCGCGTCGGCTAGCCGAATGACGGAGTGTGACGGTGAAGCACGCAACGGCACCAGCGCTGGACCAGCTCGAGCCGCTTCTCGTTCGTCTGCGTGGCCTGCCGGGGATGACCGAGAAGAAACGCGGCATTTTCTACCGCAGAGCCACGTCTTTCCTGCATTTTCATGAAGACTCGACAGGGTTGTATGCCGATGTCCGCGAACCCGGCGGGCAATATTCGAGGCTGAAGGTCGACACGTCGCAGCAGCAGGATGCGTTCGTGGCTGCGGTCGGCAGACTGCTTGGCCTCCCCTGAACCTCCACACTCACGCGGCCCGGTTCAGTATAGCAAATAAGGCTTCCGCGCTTCTGTCCAGCCACTCTCGTCGGGACGCGTCACCGAGTCCAGATCATCCGGCAGCGCCGTCGCGTCATCGACCCATTCGCGCAAGCCGGGCCCGCCATTGATCACATCGATCGCCAGCTTCCCGAATTCATATTCGTACGGGAAATCGCGCCACAAGTCGTACTCGGGATAGAGCCGCCGGATCGCCTTGAAGCCAAGCGCCTGTACCCGCCACGGCCGGAAGGCGTGATGGTCGTAGAACGGCCCCTCGGCATGGATATGCACGCCATTGCACAACTGCCCGACATGCTTGTGGAAGGTCGGCTGGAACCAGATATCGCGCAGCGCGCACCCGTTCAGCCACTCAGGTGCCAGCCTCCGCATTTCGGCGATCACCGCGCGGGCATCGATATCGGGTGCGCCGAACAGTTCCAGCGGGCGCGTAGTACCGCGCCCTTCCGACAGGGTCGTGCCCTCGAGCATCACCGTGCCGGCATAGGCGCGCGCCATGTTGATATTGGGCGCGTTGGGGCTTGGGTTGATCCAGATCCGGTCATCGGGCCAGCCAAAGCCCGGCGCGGTCTCCGGCGCCCAGCCCTCCATTTCGATCACCCGGTAGTCGACATCGAGCCCCTTCAGCGCCACGAACCAGTGGCCCAGTTCGCCCAGGGTCATGCCGTGCCGCATCGGCATCGGCCCCGCGCCGACGAAGCTTTCCCATCCCGGCAGCAGGGTCAGGCCCTCGACGGGGCGCCCCGCGGGATTGGGCCGGTCGAGCACCCACACTGACTTGCCGTGCTCCGCCGCAGCTTCCAGCACATAGAGCAGCGTCGTGATGAAGGTGTAGATGCGGCAGCCAAGGTCCTGCAGGTCGAACAGCATCACGTCGAATGTGCCCATCGACTGCCCGGTCGGCCGCCGCACCTCGCCGTACAGGCTGAATACCGGAATGCCATATGTCGGATCATTGAAGTCCGGCGACTCCATCATATTGTCCTGAAGATCGCCCCGTACGCCGTGCTGCGGCCCGAACACCGCGGTCACGTTCAGTCCGCTCGCCACCAGCGCGTCGAGCGAGTGAGTCAGGTCAGCCGTCACCGACGCCGGATGGGCAAGCAACGCGACCCGCTTTCCTTCCAGCGGCTTGCGCAGGGCGGGGTCAGCGAGCAGGCGATCGATACCGAATTTCATGAAGCGGTCGGTGCCGCGAGCCGGGCGGTAAAGCAATCCCGGGCGTGGAAATCCTCCGGCCCCGCCAGATGGGCCAGCGCCCAGAACGACTTGGTCCCGTCGCGCTCCTCGATCACCGTCGTCAGCGCGACATCCCAATCGGCACCGGCCAGTCCCGGCAGGTCGGCTGTCGCCCGCAGTTCGGCGACATCCGCCCCGGGCAGCCACACCACTTCGGTTACCGTCGCGCCAGCGGCCCGCCGCATGCCCGTCCGGTGATCGTCGAAATCATAGGCCGCCCATCGGGTAGACGGTGCGATATTGAGCTCGACATAACGCGGCGCACCTTCCTGCCCGACAAACGCCTCGAAGCAGCTATGGCGCCAGAGCTCGTCGGCGAAGGCCGGCTCGGCCGGAGCCGGCCACAATACGTCGTCGATCGCCCCGGTCACGCGATAGGTCAGGCTGAGCCTGTCCCCATCTCTCCGCGCAGTGACGGCAATCGATCGAACGGCGCGGCTCGGGCAATCGGGATGCGGCTGCAAGGTGAACTCTACGTCGCGCAATGGTCGGTGCTCCAAGCGGGCAAAATCTCGATGCCTCTTTGTGCCGTTCGTTTCGAGCGAAGTCGAGAAACCTGCGCTTGGGATGTGCTTCTCGACTTAGCTCGAAGCGAACGGCCGGAGCGCATTTCCACGATGACTGGAAAATCCTGCGCAATGCGCCTATGTGGCGCGTTCCCCATGGCAACGATTCTCCCCACCCCGCCGAAAATCGGCATGGTTTCGCTCGGCTGTCCGAAGAACCTGGTCGACAGCGAACGCATCCTGACCAAGCTCCGCTCGGACGGTTACGCGATGTCGCCCGACTATGCCGGCGCTGACGTCGTGCTGGTCAATACGTGCGGCTTCCTCGATTCCGCCAAGGAAGAGAGTCTCGAGGCGATCGGCGAAGCCATCGCCGAGAATGGCCGCGTCATCGTCACCGGCTGCATGGGCAAGGAAGCCGAAACGATCCGCGCGCGCTTCCCCAATGTCCTCGCCGTCACCGGCGCGCACCAATATGAGGAAGTCGTCGGCGCGGTGCACGAGGCGGCGCCGATGCCGCCAAGCGCCTTCCTGAACCTGGTGCCGGAAAGCGGCCTGAAGCTCACCCCGCGCCACTACAGCTATCTGAAGATTTCGGAGGGCTGCAATCATCGCTGCTCCTTCTGCATCATTCCGTCGCTGCGCGGCGACCTGGTCAGCCGTCGGCCTGACGCGATCCTGCGCGAGGCTGAGAAGCTGATCGAGGCGGGCACGAAGGAGCTCCTGGTCATCAGCCAGGATACTTCGGCGTACGGCGTCGATATCAAGCACCATCCGCGGCCGTGGCACGGGCAGGAAGTCCGCGCGCACATGACCGACCTGTCGCGCGAGCTCGGCAAGCTCGGCGCCTGGGTGCGGCTTCACTATGTCTATCCCTATCCTCATGTCGATCAGGTCATCCCGTTGATGGCCGAGGGGCTGGTCCTCCCCTATCTCGACATCCCGTTCCAGCATGCGTCGCGCGCTGTGCTCAAGGCGATGCGCCGCCCGGCCAACGAGGCGAAAGTGCTGGAGCGGATCAGGAACTGGCGCACCATCGAGCCGGACATCGCGATCCGCTCGACCTTCGTCGTCGGCTTCCCCGGCGAGACCGAGGACGATTTCAAATATCTGATGGACTGGCTCGAGGAAGCGCGGCTCGACCGGGTCGGCGCCTTCCGCTTCGAGCCGGTCGAGGGCGCAGCCGCCAATGATTTGCCCGGCGCTGTTCCGGAAGAGATCAAGGAAGAGCGCTATGCCCGCCTGATGGAGCTGACCGCGCGAATCTCCGCCGAGAAGCTCGAGGCGAAAGTCGGCCGGACGCTCGATGTGATCATCGACGCGGTCGAAGGAGATGGCGCCACCGGCCGCTCCAAGGCCGATGCCCCTGAGATCGACGGCGAGGTCCATCTTCGCGACGCCGGCCATCTCAGCCAGGGCGATATCGTCCGGGTCGAGATCGAGGACGCTGACGAGCACGACCTGTTCGGCGTGCCGGTCGCGTAAAGCGCGACGCTGCTGGAAATGCCGGTGCATTGACTGTGTATTGCCCAAGTAATACACAGAAGCCCTGACTCGGGAGGAGGACGGGAATGTTCAAGGCAATGGCCCTGATCGCGACACTCGCGGCCACCCTCGCCGCCTGCGGCCCCGCCCGGTTCGACGAGCTCTCCTACTCGGTCGATGTCGACGGGGATCAGCGCGTCGCGCTCTTCACCTGCAGGAAATCGTCGAGCGGCCAATGCGTCTTCCGCTTCGACGGCAACGCCAGCCCCGCAACCGCGACTGTCGCCGTCAACGAAACAGGGGCGGTCAGCGGCGTGGGGCCCGGCACCAGCTATTGCTCGACCTCCGGGGGCGACGGCGCGATGTGCCAGGCCCAGACGCTACAGCTCGGCAAGCAGACGATCCGCCACAGCAAACGGAGTTCCTAGGTCAGCTCTCCGCTGCGGGCTGCTCGCTGCGATAATAAGCGAAGGTCAGCCACAGCGCGACGGCACCAAGCAGGTGCCATGCCGCATGCCCCTGGATCAGGCTCGACGGCACGCAGATGAAGCCGTGCTGGTCGAGGTTCCAGATCGCGAAAGCGACGGCGTTGACCACAATGCCCAGCAGGTAGAAGCGCACCACCACAGTCGGCCGGCGTGGCCGCGCGCAGGCGAGTTCGACGACGATCGCCAGGACCAGCAGGACCGCGAACAGCCAGCGCCGCGCCTCCGGAAACGCGACCAGCAACTCGACCAGTCCGGCGCACAGAATGGCATAGAGCAGGATCGCACGCCCGTCCGGAATGCCCAGCCAGCGACCCAGCGCGCTCACGAGCAGGAAGGCCCCGACCAGATACATGCCGAGCACGTCGAAGAACTGGCCCCACAGGGTCAGCGTCGCGTGCAGCAGCACCGATCCCAGCCCGACGACGATCGCCGTGATTCCGAACGCGGTCGCCGAGACCGGCGCCATCGCCGAATGCCATCCCGGCCCGCGCGCCAGCAGGATCATCAGGAAACCGGCGAAGACGAAGCCAAGCGACGACCAGCTGTTCGCCGGCTGAAGGATCAGCGCGCCGATCCGCGGCATCTCGCAGAAGCACCGCGTCGCAGTGCAGCTCGCGGGCGCATAGACGCTCCAGCCGGGGCCGAACGCCAGGAGCAGCAAGATGATGCCGAGGGCGGCAAGCGCGGTCAGCGCGAGTGCGATCGCCCATTGGCGCGGCCCGGTCCGCTGCATCGCCCTCCCTCCGCTCTTTTGCGAAGGCTAGCCCCGATCGCACGCCCAGCCAAGCGCACCGAAGCCTAGGTCAGGTTCGCCTTGTAGAGCTTGAGCAACTCGCCCCAGGCTTTCTCCGCAGCCGCCTCGTTATAGGACTGGCTGCCGGGGACGCACCATCCATGATCGGCCGGATAGACTTCCACCGTTGCCGGGCGCCCTGCCGTCTCGAACGCCTTTTTCAGCACGTCCTTGGCTTCGGGCTGGCGCGCATCGTCATTCTGGGCGACCGCGACCAGATAGGCAGCCCTGGTCTTCGGGATCAGCAAATGCGGGCTTGACTGTTCAGCGGTGACCAGCCCGCCGCCATGGAAGCTGCCCACCGCGCCGATACGGCCCGGCACTGCAGCGGCCGTGCGGAAGGACAGCGGCCCGCCCATGCAATATCCCTGCACGCCCGCCTTCTTCCTTTTGTTGGTCTGCGGCTGACGGTCGAGAAAGGCGAGATAGGCGGTCGCATCCTTGTCGACGCCCGGATCGGTCATCGCCTGGCGGAAACCCATGACCTTGGCCCGGTCCTCCGGCTTGTTGAAATCGAACGCACCGTCGACCACCGGCGCCCGCTTGCTGCGATAGAAGGGGTTCGGCACCAGCACGACATAGCCCTCGTTGGACAGCCGGCGCCCCATCTCGCGAAACACCGGGCGCAGGCCCAGGATGTCGGGCCAGATCAGCACCGCCGGCCAGGGCCCCTTGCCCTTGGGATGGAACAGCGCCGCGTCGGCATCGCCGTCCGGCGTCTTCACGGTCACGTCGATCTCGACGACATTTTCGGCAAAGGCAGAGGTCGCTAGCCCGGCCGCTGCCACGCCCGCCATCACGAATGCCCTGCGGGACAGTTCGGAGGTCTCGACCAGTCCCTGATGGATCTCGCTGTCACACATGCCGCTTCTCCCGTTTGAACTGCAGCATTCGACGGGGGGCGCCTGTCCATGTCAAGAGGCGTTCCGGCCCTATCGGGCCCCAGATTCTATCCGTGCTGCGGCAGCGCATAGGCGATCACCTGGTCCCCGATCGGCGTCTCCATGAAATGGTGCCCGCCGGTCATGATGACCAGATATTCGCGTCCGCCCTGCTCATAGACCATCGGGGTCGCCTGCCCGCCCGCCGGCAGCACGTCGGACCACAGGGTCTTGCCCGTGCGCAGGTCGATCGCGCGGATCAGATTGTCGGTCGCTGCCGCGACGAACACAAGCCCGCCCGCCGTCACCACCGCGCCGCCGTTGTTGGGCGTGCCGATATGGAAGGGCAGCATCGAGGGGATGCCGAACGGCCCGTTGGTCCGCGCGGTGCCGAGCGGCCGGTCCCACAGGGTCTTGCCGGTCGCGATGTCGATCGCGCGGATTCCGCCGTAAGGCGGCTGCTTGCACAACAGGCCGGTGAACGGCATCCGCCAGCCGGCATTGACGTTGACCGCATAGGGCGTGTTCGCCTGCGGGTCGCCCGCGCCTTCAGCGCCGCCGATCTTGCCGCGCGCCTGGTCGCGCGGTGCCCAGCCGCGCTTGTTCGCCTCGGCCCGCGGCACCAGCCGCACATAATTCGGCATGTCATTGTAATTGGCGACGATCACCCCGCGCTGCGGATCGACCGCGACGCCCCCCCAGTCGCTGCCGCCATTATAACCCGGATACTGGATCGAGGGCCGGTCTGCCTCCGGTGGCGTATAGAAGCCCTTGTAGCTCGCGCGGTGGAACTGGATCCGGCAGATCATCTGGTCGATCGGCGACATGCCCCACATGTCCCGCTCGGTGATGACGGGCTTGCGCAATGTCTGCCACAGCGAGACGATCTGCGTGGGCGAGCGCTGTTCCGGCTCAACCCCGCCGCGCGGCGCCTGGATCGTCCCGACCGGCGTCAGCGGCTGGCCGGTGCGGCGATCGAGCACATAGAGATCGCCCTGCTTCGACGGCAGCACCAGCGCGGGCGCGCCCTTGTAGTCGATCAGCGTCGCCTGGCTGCCCAGGTCGTAATCCCACACATCCTTCTTCACCGCCTGGAAGCGCCAGCGCGGCTTGCCCGTGGTCACGTCGATCGCGACCAGCGAGGTGGCGAAGAAATGCTCCGCCGGCCGGCGCAGGCCTGAATAATAGTCAGCGGTGGAATTGCCCATCGGCAGATAGACCAGCCCGAGCTGCTCGTCGCCCGACGCGGTCGTCCACATGTTCGGCGTGCCGCGCGTATAGGTCTGTCCCGCCGGCGGCAGGCCGGTGATGTCGGGGCGCATCATGTCCCATGCCCAGCGCAGCTTGCCCGTCACCGCGTCATAGGCCTGGATCACGCCTGACGGTTCCCAGCGATCCTGTCCGTCCAGCACCTGATGGCCGGTGACGATCACGCCGCGCACGATCGTCGGCGCCGAATTGATCGAGACATAGCCCGGCGGCACCGCGCCCATGCCGAGCTTGATGTCGACCTGCCCGCCAGTGCCGAAATCGGCGCAGGGCTTGCCCGTCGCCGCATCGAGCGCGAAGATCCGTCCGTCGAGCGTGCCCTCGATGATCCGCGCGGCACAGGCCGATCCGGCCGCCGCGCCCGGCACCGCGTAATAGCTCACGCCCCGGCATGCCGCCGTATAGGGGATCGCCTCGTCCGACACCTTGGGGTCGAACCGCCAGCGCTCCGTGCCGCTCGATGCCTCGAGCGCGATCACCAGGTTCTTGGGCGTGCAGAGATACAGGCTGTCGCCGATCTTCAGCGGCGTGGTCTCAGCACCATAGGTCTTGGCGATCGCCGGACTCGACGGGATGTCGCCGGTATGCACCAGCCAGGCGCGCTTCAGCTTGCCGACATTGCCGGCATTGATCTGGGTCAGCGGGGAAAAGCGGCGCGCGCTGTAGGTGCCGCCATAGGCAGGCCAGTCGGGGCCGGTAGCCTGCCCCGAAGGATCGGCGAACCCCGGTGCCTGCGGCGCGGGCAAGGTAGCCACCGCGACATCGTCGCGCAGGCCGAGGACCGCGAACAGCAGGATGGTCGCGGCCAGCACCGCCGCGATCGCGCCCAGCCCGGCACGCCACCGGTTCCGCGCCCTGGACAGAGTCGGCATCGCCGCCAGCACGGCGACCAGCAGCACGACCGGGGCAACGATGCGCGGGACGAGCGCCCAGACATTCGTCCCCGCCTCGCCGAATGCCCAGAGAATGGTGAGCGCGACGATCGCGATATAGATCCAGCCGCCGAGCAACCGCTGCCTGAACAGCAGCACGCCGGCCGCGACCATCGCGATGCCGGTCACGACATAATAGATCGATCCGCCCAGGATCATCAGCCAGAAGCCGCCGATGGCGAGGACGAGCCCGATCAGGGCGAGGACGATACCGACGACGATAGCGGCCCAACTGCGGCGAGATTGCACGGCAAGTCCCCTTTTCGATGCCCCGAAAGGCATTCAACCGGCGAGACCGGTGCATGTTCCCATGAAAGATTCGTCATGCCCGCCCCCTTTCCTTTGGCCGTCGAAGATGAAAAGACAGCAGCCCCCCCCCTTGATGGTGACCAACTCACGATGCTGATCCGTTCGACGTTGACGATAGTTGCGCTGTTCGCCGCGACACCGGCCTTCTCCCAGGCGCTCACGGCGGAAGAACGCACTCAGGTCGACCGGATCGTCACCGAGACACTGGCCGCCACCGAAGTCCCTTCCGCCTCGATCGCAGTGGTTCGCGGCGGCGAGATCGTCTTCGCCAGGGCCTATGGCAAGCAGGCCGAGCACATGCCGGTCGCGCGCGAGGAAGCGCCCTACCAGATCGCCTCGGTCTCGAAACAGTTCACTGCCGCCGCGATCCTGCTGCTCGCCGAGGACGGCAAGCTCAGCCTCGACGACAAGGTCGCCAGATACATTCCTGACATCACCGACGGCGACAAGATCAGCATCCGGCAGCTGCTCAGCCACACCTCGGGCCTGCAGGACTACTGGCCGCAGGATTACAGCTTCAAGGCGATGGCCACTCCCGTCACGCCTCAGGGCATCGTCGATCGCTGGGCGAAGAAGCCGCTCGATTTCGTGCCCGGCACCCAGTGGCAATATTCGAACACCGGCTATGTCGTCGCCGGCATGATAGTCGAGAAGGTCGCCGGCATCCCGCTGCTCGCTTTCCTCAAGCTGCGCGTCTTCGCGCCGCTCGGCATCACCGCCTATGATCAGGATCTCGCGGTCGGCAAGGGCTTTCCGCAGGGCTATGGCCGTGCCGCGATGGGCCCGCTGCGCGTCGTCACCCCGGCCGCGCGTGGCTGGCTGTTCGCCGCCGGCGAACTGGCGATGAGCGCGCGAGACCTCGCCAAATGGGATGTCGCCCGGCTCAACCGCAAGATTCTCAATGCCGACGACTGGATGCTGCAGGAAACCCCGGTGAAGCTCGCGGACGGCACCTCGACCGGCTATGGCCTCGGCGTCTCGATCGGCGCTGCCAATGGCCGCCGCTATATCGAGCATACCGGCGAGGCGGTCGGCTTCCTTTCCTACAACATCGTCTTCCCGGACGAGCGCGCCGCGATCGTCGTGCTCACCAACAGCTGGTCGAGCGACGCCTTCGTCACGATCGGCCAGGGCCTGGCGCGCACCCTGCTCCCCGCCCCGCCACCTGCCGACGGTCCGGCGCTCGCCAGGGCACGGCTGGTGTTCGACCAGCTTCGCACGGGCACGCTCGATCGCACCCTGCTGACCGAGAACGCCAATTACTATTTCACGCCGGTCACCCTCGCCGATTTCAGGACCAGCCTGGCACCGCTCGGCGATCCGGTGACCTTCGCCCAGACCGGTACCGCCCGGCTGCGCGGCGGGTTCATCGGCCGCAGCTTCCGGGTCACCTATGGCACCAGGGCGCTGGCGATCAGCACCTATGCCGACCGAAGCGGCAAGATCGAACAATTCCTCGTCGCGCCGGCGAAACGCTGATGAGCGCCGCCCTGCTCCAGCCCGATCGCGGCCAGCCTGCCCGTTCGATCGAGATCGTCGAGGCCGCCGGCTTCCAGACCTGGCTCAACGTCCAGCCCCCGCGCGTCCGTGCGGCGGTCTCGGCGCAGAAGCTCACCGGCAAGGGTGGCGCCAAAGCGGGGGGCAGCGCGATCCTGCCCGGCGACGCCGACGACTGGTCGGCCGTGCTGATCGTCGAAAAAGGCGATCTCGGCGCCTGGGACCTCGCCAGGCTCGCTGAAACACTTCCCGAAGGCACCTATCGCCCCTCGCGAGAGGCGGGCGCGGCGATGCTCGGTTGGGTGCTCGGCCAGTACCGCTTCGACCGCTATCGCAAGTCCGAGGGTGAAGGCCCGCGCGTGCTGCTGTCGGGGCAGCCGGCGCTGATCGAGGAGACGGTCCGGATCGCCGCCGCCACCGCCAAGGTACGCGACCTCGTCAATACCGGCGCATCGGATTTCGGCCCTGCCGAGCTGGAAGCTGAAGTGTCCGCGCTCGCCGAGGCTCACGGCGCCACGCTCAACGTCACCCGGGGCGAGGCGCTGGTGAAGGGCTATCCGATGGTCCACGCAGTCGGCCAGGCCGCCGCCAAGGGCCGCGAGCCGCGCCTGATCGAGCTCGAATGGGGCGATCCGAAGAATCCGCGCATCGCCCTCGTCGGCAAGGGCGTGTGCTTCGATTCCGGCGGGCTCGACATCAAGCCCAGCGCCGGCATGCGGCTGATGAAGAAGGACATGGGCGGCGCGGCGCACGCGCTGGCGCTGGCCGGGCTGGTCATGGCGGCCCGGCTCAAGGTCCGCCTTCACCTCCTGATCCCCGCAGTCGAAAATGCCGTCTCGGGCAACGCTTTCAGGCCGGGCGACGTGCTCAGGACACGCAAGGGCCTGACGGTCGAGAACACCAATACCGACGCCGAGGGGCGGCTGATCCTGGGCGACGCGCTCACCCGCGCGGGCGAGGACAAGCCGACGCTGATCGTCGATTTCGCGACCCTCACCGGCGCGGCGCGCGTCGCGGTCGGCCCCGATCTGCCCGCCACCTTCGTCAATGACGAGCCGCTGGCCGGGGCGCTGTTCGCCGCCGCGGGCGAGGTGGACGACCCGCTTTGGCGCATGCCCCTGTGGGACGGCTATGACGAGATGCTGAAGTCAGACATCGCCGATATGATCAATGCGGCCGACAGTGGCTTTGCCGGCGCCGTGACGGCTGCCTTGTTCCTGCGCCGTTTCGTGCCGGAAGGCACGCCCTGGGCTCATCTCGACACCTTCGCCTGGCGCCCCGCCGGCAAGCCGGGCCGTCCCAAGGGCGGCGACGCGCTCGGCCTGCGCGCCACCTGGGCGATGCTGAAGGCGCGCTATAGCTAGAGCATCGTGCTTGAAATCGCCGCCACCCGTTTCCGTTCGTACCGAGCGGGACCGAGTGGGCGAAGCCGTATCGAGGTACAGGTGGCGCGCGAGGCACCTGTACCTCGATGGCTATTCGAGGCGAACGGTGATCGTTCGGACTTGATGCTCGGCGCTCTGGCGCTTTGGGGAAGCGCCCTGTTCAGGGCGCGACGAATGTCGTCGTTGCTATTCGGTGCACTGTCGAAACCGTTCCGCCGGCGATGGTCGCCGGCCCTGCGTCCTTGATGGACGCAGCCAGCAGATAGCGCCCCCGTTCGCGCATCGGGATGTCGGCCCGGCCGTTCGCGTCGGTGATGACGCTCTTCGACCATTTGTCCGGGCTCACGATCGTGATCGCAACGCCGGCCAGCGGCTTGCCGTCGCGGATGAGCGCGAAGCGGGTCCCGCCGGGCGTCACGGGTATGATCTCCAGCGGCATTGTCGCGGTCGCCTCGCTCCGCCCGGCGCGCGCATAATAGACGACGCCCTCCTTCTTGTCGTCTGGCCCCCACGGATCGAAGACATTGTCGTCCCACGCCCGCACGTCACCAGCCGGCACGGCCACCTCGATAAAGCCTTCCTTGCGGACAGGCCTGACATCCACGCCCGACAGCAGGCGCGGCGCCTTGAGCTTCGCGAATTCCGGATCGCCGCCTGGCGGAAGCACCTCGGCCGGCTCGCCCAGGTACATCCGCGCCGGGCCGTTTCCGTCGCGTTCGATCCACACTTCATGCGCCTGCGCCATACCCGAGGAACCGAGCATCAGGGCAAACCACAATATCTTCCTCATCGTCATACTCCTTGTGATCGAAGGGTGGGCCATCAGCGCGGGCGAGGCCCGGTATCGCCCCGGGACTTCGGCATCAGGTTCATCGTCAGGAAAACGATGCCCGCGCCGAGCATCGTCAGCCCGATCCACAGGATCGGACCGAACACCCAGCCGCTCGCCGCAATCGCCGGCGGGAAGCCGGCGGCCAGGGCAATCCACGCGCCGGCGCGGAGGCGTCGCTTCGCGTGCGGCGAAGGGCGCGTACCGATGAACCGGCGATGATGGTCGTCGGTGACCAGGCCGAACAACGTAAAGGCAAGGATCGTGCACAGGGCGGCAAGGATACTCATTCGGCAGGCTCCAGCACTGGAGGCGACGAGCGCGATTCCATCGGTCGGGCAGCACTCGCCCTTGGCCGGCGTATCGCCGGGCGGTGTCTGGCGACGCGGCGCGCGATCGCGATGAAGCTGCCTGCGAAGACCAACAACATCGCATCGATCCCGGCCAGCATCATATCGCCCGCCATGATCGAGGCGGGCAGCCCGCGTTCGGTGGCGAGGATATTATAGAAGGGCAGCATGCCGAGCAGCACGCCCGTCGTGCCGAACAACAGGGCCCAGCTTGCCGCCGGACGCCGCACGACCGCCAGCACCGAGGCCCCCGCCCAGGCGATGAACAGCGCATTGACTTCCCATTCAGCGCGCCCGGCGAGCCCGACGGGCAGCAGCCGGTTCGCCCAGAACATGCAGGCGATTCCCACCGGAAATCCGCCGATCACCGCGACATTCAGCCGCTCGACGATCCGGAAGCCAAGATGCGGCCGCTGCGGATCCGCCAGCTTCTCTCGACGCTTGACGGTCCACAGGACGAGACCGCTCGCGACCATCACCGCTCCGGCAACGCCGCACAGGAAGTAGATGAAGCGAAGGCCGGCATCGGCATATCGCCCGGTATGGAGACCGATCATGGCGCCAGCGGTCACGGCCGCTCCGCCGGGTTGCGGCGCCTGCCAGATGAGCCTGCCGCTGCTGCCTTCATAGGTCAGGCGCGGGGTGCGCGACGACAGCATCGACGCGGGGCTCCGGCTTACCGTGACCCGCGACGCGGCGTCGCCAGGCATGTTCACCTCGATGAAACCGGCCGGGCCACCGAACCGGCGCTCCGCATCCGTCACGATCGTGGTCAGCTCGGCGAGCGGCACCCGCCGGTCGGTCCGCTCGACCGCGGCGGCCTCGGGAAACAGGACCTCGAACATCTTCGCCTGGTCGCTGTAATTCGCGACGACCGCCCAGGGCATCAGCATCGCCATCAGCGTGACGAGGCCGGTATAGGTGATCATCAGGTGGAACGGCAGCGCGAGCACTGCCGATGCGTTGTGACCGTCAAGCCATGATCGTTGCCCCTTGGCGCGCCGAAGCGTGAAGAAGTCGCGGAAGATCTTCTTGTGAGTCACGATCCCGCTCAGGATCGCCACCAGCATCATCATCGTCGCGAAGCCGACCAGCCAGCGCGCCCAGATCACCGGCATGTAGTGAAGGTCGAAATGGAAACGGTAGAAGAACTCGCCGCCGCGCGTCTCGCGAGCGACAGCCGGCTGCCCGTCAGCGCCGATCAGCGCCTGGTTGTTCCGCCGCCCGCGGCGACGCTGACCCTCGCCCTTCTTCTGCTGGGGCTGCCAGAACAGGTCGGCACCCGGCGAATGCTCGCTTGCCATCGTGATGAACCAGCTTTCAGCGTCGGGCGCCTTGCGCTCGAGGAACCGCTGCGCCCCCGCAAGGACCCGCATCGGCTGTTCGATCCGCGCCAGTTCCGGGCGCATCCATCGGTTCATCCCCTCGCGCCAGAAAGCGATCGTGCCGGCGACGAACACCAGGAACAACACCCACCCAAGCAGCATCCCGGACCAAGTGTGGAGGAACGCCTGCGATTGACGGAACCCCTTGCTCATAGCCGCCCCGTCAGGTCGATCGAGACCCAAGTGATCGCCCCCGCGACCGCCCCAACGCTGGCCAGCGTCCAGACCGCCCGCCAGCCGCTGCGCGCGGCGAACGCCCAGATCGCGGCGAAGGCGCACAGCGCGAACGCGACAAGCGTCGCAATGATCGTGGCTTCGGACCGGTCGCCCGGCAGCAATCGCGCCAGCGCCATCGCCCACAGGCTCCCCACCGCATAACCGAGCGGGACGGCGGCGATGACGCGCAGCAGCACATCGCCCCGCCGCCGCCACCCGCCCCCGCGCTCGACTCGACCGGCGGCACTCACTGGAAAGTGTACCGGGCGGTGGCGAACACGGTGCGCGGGCTGCCATAGTAATTGCCGCGCCCAGTCGACGAGATTCGCGCGTAATAATTGCGGTCGAGCACGTTGTTGACGTTGACCGACAGGGCGAGCCGTTCGGTCAGCTTGTACCCGGCGCGCAGGTCGAGCACGGCATAGCTGCCCTGGCGGACGATCGTCGATCGGGTCAGCACCGACCCATCCGCCCTGAACACCGCCGGATTGCCGCTGAAGGTCGAGCTGAACCAGGTCACCCCGCCACCGATGCTGGCCCCGGCCAGGGGACCGTCCTTGGGGGCATAGTTGGTGAACAGCTTCGCCATGTGCGCCGGGATGACGGGCAGCAGCGACAGGCCCTCGAACACCGGGTTCGCGTCCTTGAGATATTTGGTGCGCGTGAAGCTGTAGCCGCCATTGATCCGCCAGCCGGGCAGGATCTCCCCGCTCGCCTCCGCCTCGATCCCGCGTGCGCGTACCTTTCCGATCTGGAGGACGATGTCAGCCAGATTGGGGTCGTTGAACAGGCGGTTGGTCTGGGTGATCTGATAGGCGGCGAGCGACAGGAGCAGCCTGTCCTTCATCAGCGACAGTTTGGTGCCCGCTTCGAACTGGTTGCCGATCAGCGGGTCGATCTGCTGGCCGTCAGGCCGGCGGCGCCCTGCCGGGGCCGCCTGCGGCGTGAAGCTGTCGGCATAGCTGCCATAGACGTTCCACTTGGACGTGACGTCCCATACCAGGCCGGCATAGGGCGTGAAACGATTGTCGACACCATAGCTTGTCGGGGGCGGCAGCGTGGCCTGCATCGACACCAATGTCCTGCCGTGGCTGTCCCACCAGGTCAGCCGCCCGCCGCCCACCAGCGTCAGCCCGGCAAGCGGGCTGAGGCGGACCTGACCGTAGAGACCATATTGCTCGATCTGGGTCCGCGTGCCGCCGTAATTCTGCGTCATCGGCCCGGCGGGCCCGGGATAGGCGGGCGACGGACCATAGGGGTTCAGCGCGGGCTCGGCCGGCGAGACGGGATTGAACACGTTGATCGTCGCGTAGTTCGACAGCCGCGTATAATAGGAATCATAGGACTGCGCCTGATAGTCGGCGCCCAGGATCAGCGTCTGGTCGCGGCCGAACAGCGGGAAGCTGCCGATGCCGTTGAAATCGAATGACCGCGTGGTCTGGAAGCTGTCGCCGCGATAGGCGATGTGGCTGGTCGTGCCGCCATTGGCCGGGGTGACCGGCTGGTTGCCGATATAGCTGTAGATGTCGATTCGATCGACGCCGGTGGCAAGGCCGGTCGCCCGCAGCGTCCAGCGATCGCTCACCCGGTGGACTACTTCGACGAAACCCTGCCAGCTTTCGGAGCGGAAACGGTTCCAGTCGGCACCGAGATAGGTCGACCGGTCGATCTTCAGCAACTGCCCGTCGCTGCCGTCGGCACCGCCGATCAGGCCTGGTAACCCCGACTGGATCGCCGGCTTGAACCGGTCGTAATTGCCGCCGACAGTCACCGTCGTGCGATCGCCGATCTCGATCGATCCGACCGCGAAGGCGCCGACACGATTGCGGTGCGCGACCTTGAAGAACTGGTCCTGGTCCTGCAACATCGCGCCGACGCGCAGGCCGGCCCGGTCGCCGAGCGGCGTCGATGCATCCAGTTCGAGCCGGACATTGCCGTAGCTGCCGCCGCCTGCGGACGCCTGGACGCGCAGCGCGTCCAGCGGCCTTTTCCGCACCAGGTTGATGCTGCCCGCCGGGTTGCCCGATCCGCTGAACAACCCTGCCGGGCCGCGCAGCACCTCGAGCCGGTCGTAGAAAAACAGGTCAGGCACCACGGCGGGAAAGCCGAACGCCATCGTCGGCACGCCATCGACCAGGTAATTGCTGATCGCAAAGCCGCGCGACAGGAAGGAAGGGTCTTCGCTGCCAACGCCATTCACGGTGATGCCGTTCGTCACGGTCAGCGCATCTTCCAGCGTGAAGAGGTTCTGCGCCTCGATCTGGTCCCGCTCGATCACCGTGACGGTGTTCGGTACGTCCTTGAGCGGAGTCACCGTCTTGCCGACTTCCCGGCCATAGCTCTTCCCGAAAACGACGACGTCGCCTTCACGCTGGCCCGCCTCGTCCTCCGACGTCGCGCCGGTCGTCTCTTCGCTTGCCAGCGCCGGGGCAGCGCCGCCGGTCAATGTGCAGCCGGCGAGCAGGAGACTGAAGAAACGCATACCAAGATCCCTTTTATGATTCGCCGCGCCCCGATAGCCGAAGACTAATGCGAGTCACTAGCATTATCATTTAATGACGATGATGCGCCGGGTCAGCTGACACCGTCGGGACCGAGGTCGTACCGATGGCTGCGTGGACGATCACCGCTAACGGAAGGCGAATTTTGGGGGCATTCTCGACCAGCCCTGGCCGCCATACCCTTGGCTGCGGCACGGCGGGCTCTGTGCGTCGGAACGGTACGGCGACAGGATTGCCGCAGGCGTCCTCGTCAGCGCGCCGAAATCGCCGCTGACGGACTGCCCGCGCTTATTTGACCACGATCTTTCCGGTCATCCCGAAGGTCGAATGCATGAAGTGCGAGCAATGCACGTCATAGGTTCCGGGCGCCGGTGCGGTCAGGCGCACGTCGGCCGTCTGGCCACCACGCAGTTCGATCTCGCCCCCGGCGACGACGGCGCGATCCCGTGCCTCCATCGATGCGGCATCGAAGAATGCCTTAGCCGAGAAATCATGCCCGCCCTTCGCGGTGTTGACGAAGTGCAGGACATAAGGCTGGCCATGTCGCAGCGTGATGGTCGACGGCGTGAACTTGAAGTTCGACAGGTCGATCTCGATCCGCTCGGGCGATTGCGCCGCGGCGGGGCCAGCGAAAGCCAATAGCGCCAGGGCGACCAGGACGACGCGAGTCATTTCATGCCTTTCCGTGCCGAAACCCCGGAAAGTGATGATACGCCCTATCCTCGCGCGCAGAAAGACCGAATGGGGCCGGCGCTGATCGGCGCCGGCCCCATTCGCCATTTAAACCCTACATCTTGTAGGACAGCCGGGCGTACCCGAACTGACCCGGCACGTCGTAGGTCGTCGGATCGTAATTGGGTCCGGTGCAGCTCGTGCAGCCCGGCGGGTCCTGGTTGAAGACATTGTTGACGCCGAGCGTCAGGGTGACCCGATCCTTCATGAAGGCCGGGGTGTAGCTGACCTGGACGTCGCCATAGAGCCGGCTGCCGAGCCGGCTGCCGTCCGCTTCGACGACGCTCTTGATATAGCGGCCGGTGAAGGATGCGCCGAAAGGGCCGAACTGCCAGTCGACCACGCCATTGCCCTTGAATTCGGGATAGGACTGGTCGGGGAAGCCCCGGGTCTTGCCGCGATAGTCAGTCGTGGTGAAGCCGACCGCGGCCGGGAAGGTCTCGGTGTATTTCAGCAGGAAATTGCCGTTGAGCGACAGGCCGAAGGTGCCGACACCGGTCTGCGGCGTACGGTAGTTGGCGGTCACGTCGATGCCGCGGGTGCGGATGCCGCCGATATTCTGCAACTGGGCGTTGATCCGCGAGATCAGGCCGCTCGGCGTGCGCTTGATCGCGGCGCAGCTCAGCGCATCGGCGCTCAGGGCGCAGCGGCTGAGCGTCAGTTGAGCATCGACCGGCGCGATCGCGTTCTCGACCTTGATGTCGTAATAATTCACCTCGACGCTCAGGCTGCTGGCAAACCCGCTATTGCGCGCCCAGGCCGGGGAATAGACGCCGCCGAACAGCCAGGTCCGCGATGTTTCCGGCCTCAACGCCGTGTTGCCGCCGGTCAGCACGCCCAACTGCCCGCCGGTCGGCTCCTGGTAGCTCCCGTTCGCCGGCACGCCGTTCGCGGTGCAATTGGCCCGCACCGTGGCCGACGACTGATAGGGCGATCCCGGCACGTTGGTGCACGGGTCGTCGATCGGCGCGTCGGAGCGGGATTCGGCACCGAACAGCTCGCCGATGCTCGGCGCCCGGAAACCCTGCGCATAGGATCCGCGCAGCAGCAGGTCCTTCACCGGTTTCCACAGCCCGCTCGCCGTATAGGTGGTGTTGCTGCCGCCCGGCGCGAAGTTCGAATGGCGCACCGCGCCGTCGAATTCGAGCGACTGGAAGAACGGCACGTCCTTCAGGATCGGCACGCGCAACTCGGCATAGAATTCGTCCGAGTTATAGCTGCCATGCGCCGGCTGCGCCGGGATGTCGGCGCCGAGCCCGGCCGTGATGATGGGATCCGGCGTGAAATCACCCACCTGATAGCGGTGCTCATAACCGACGGCGATGCCGACCGGCCCGGCCGGCAGGTCGAACAGCTCGCCGCTCAGGTTTGCGGTGTAATCGTTGACGCTCTGCGAGCTGCGATCCAGTTCGGTGAAGCCGACGAACGCCAGCATCGCCGGGGTGACCGATCCGGCACCACCGAAGATGTTGAACGGCACGCACGCGCCGGTGCAGTTCGCCACCGGCCCGAGCGCCTGTGCCAGCTTCGCCGCATTGATGTTGCCGGTGAAGGTCTGCTTGGCATCGTTGAAGCCGAACACGGCGTTCACGTCCCAGTAGAATTTGTGGCTGCCCACATTGAACGACCCGTCGAGCGTGCCGGTGACCGTCATGGTCTCGACATGCTGGGTATAGGTGCGCTGCCCGGCCTCGACGAGGCGCCGGCGCACCGTCGAATAATTGGCGGGCGGATTGCCGGCGCCGCCGGCTGACAGGGTATAGCCGAACGGATTGTACGGGTTGGTCGCGTCGATCGAGATCGTATCGAGCAGGTTGCCGTTGCCCGCGTCGGGGCCGACGAACAGCGGCAGGAACGCAGCCTGGTTCTGCGAATTGCGCTTCATATAGTTCATCTTGACGCGCAGGTTGATGCTGTCGGTCAGTTCCTGCTTCGCGCTGACGAAGAAGCCGTACCGCTCGGACGGCGTCAGGAAGTAGTTGTAGGGCGAGAAGTTGAAGCGGTCGCTGGTGGTCAGCAGCCGGAAATCGCTGTTCGGCCCGGTCGGGTTCAGCGGGTCGAAGCGCGGGCGGCCGGTGATCGGCGGATTCTTCGGCGTGTAGACGGGACCGCCGCCGACAAGCTGGATGAAGCCGTTGAGCGTCGCGCTGCTGCACCCGCCGATCGGGTCGGTGCAGCTCGTCTGGCCCGGGTTCGGGAATTGCGAGATGCTTCGATCCCGCGTGCTGACCGCTTCCTGCTTCACATAGCTGCCGCCGAACACGACATGGGTGGTCGGCCCGTTGATCCCGTAGCTGATATTATAGTCCTGGGTATGCCCGTCGCCCTGCCGGAACGTGCCGAACTGTGCCGATGCCTGAAGACCCTGTTGCTGCGATTTCGTGATGATGTTGACCACGCCCGCCAGCGCGTCCGATCCGTAGAGCGGCGACTGGCCGGACTGGAGCACCTCGATCCGGTCGATCGAGCTCACCGCGATGGTGTTGAGGTCGACCGTCGAGGGAATGCCGCTGGCCGAGGCGCCGTTGACGTAGCGAAGGCCGTCGACGAGCACGAGCGTGCGCTTGGCGGTGAGATACCGCAGGTCGATCTCCGCCGACCCCGCGCCAACGCCGCCGCCATCGGGCGGATTGCCGATATTGCCGCTGTTGTTGACCTTGCTGTTCAGGCCGCCGCTCGCGCTCGGCAGGCGTTGCAGCACATCGGCGACTGACGACAGGCCGGTGCGCGCCAGCGAGGTCTGATCGACGGTGATGACCGGCGAGTCCTGCTCCAGCGGATCGCGGCGGATGCGCGATCCCGTCACGATGATGTCGCCGCCATCGGCTTCGGCCTGCTGCGTGGCAGGCACGCCGCTCGTCACCGACTGCGCCAGCGCACCCGAGGGAAAAGGAACCAGTACGGCCATCACCACGCCACACCGCAACATCGTCTTGAGTGTCATTTCGTGTCTCCCCATTGCCATGCACGAGGCTGTGCCAAGGGGCCGGTGGTGGCAATGGGACCGGATCGGTTCTGCCGCGACGCAGCGCGGATTGTTGCGACAATGTTGCCGTTTCGACACAAAATCATGTCATTCCGGCTATTTATTTTGCCGGTTTGGAGGTGATGCAGCAATAATATGAGGTGACCGCAGGCAAACGGCGCTACCCCGAGGTCCCGATGTTTCGGCCGGCCTCGGGGGAAGCTGCGCTGCGGCCAGCCAGTCAGGCCAGCGCCGCGCCGGCCTCCACGATCGGCACGAACTTCGCCGCGGTCAGGCTCGCCCCGCCTACCAGCGCGCCGTCGACATCGCCCGCGCCCAGCAGCTCGGCCGCATTGTCCCCGGTCACCGATCCGCCATACAGGATTCGCACCGCGTCCGCCTCCTGCCCGATCAGTTCGCGCAGCCGTGCGCGGATGGCGCCGTGCATCGCCGCCACATCGGCGACGGTCGGCGTGCGTCCGGTACCGATCGCCCAGACCGGCTCATAGGCGATCGACAGCCAGTCCGCCGCCGCACCCTCCGGCAGGGACGCCGCGAGCTGTCCGGTGACAACGGTCTCGGCACGCCCGCCATCGCGCTCGTCAAGCGTTTCGCCGACGCACAGGATTGCCGTCAGCCCACCCCGGCGCAGCGCCTCGGCCTTGGCCTTCACCTGCAGGTCGGTCTCGTGGCAATCGGCGCGCCGCTCGCTATGGCCGACGATCGAGAAAACGGCCCCCGCCTCCTTCACCATGCCGACCGAGATGCAGCCGGTATGTGCGCCCTTCTCCGCCGGATGAACGTCCTCCGCCCCGATCGCCAGGCGCGGCACGCGCGCGACGGCGGGCGCGATCAGGGTCGCCGGCACCGCGATCGCGACGTCAACGCCCGGCGCGGCCATGGCCGCCGCGGCGATCCCGTCCAGCTCGGCCAGGGCAGCCAGGCTGCCGTTCATCTTCCAATTCCCTGCAATCAGCTTGCGTCGTGCCAAAGCGCCATCTCCCTGTTCTGCGATCAGCCGATTAACGGGCCTTCACGATCGCACAAGCTTGAAGGAGCGGGTCGGTCCCCTTAAAGCGTCGCAGTTCGTCCCTTTTCAGCCTCCATCAGATCGGCTCGTCTCGACCATGCTCAGTCTCATCCGCCGCGCCGTAAACTCGAAGGTGGGCGTCGTCATCACCCTCGGCGTGCTCGCCGTGATTGCCCTCATGTTCGGCATGGGCGACATCACCGGCCTGGGTGGCAGCGCGAAGCTTTCCGGCACCTCGGTCGCCAGCATCGGCAAGACGAAGATCAGCGAGATCGACCTGCGCCAGCGCGTGCAGAACCAGCTGGAGGGCCTGCGCCGCGATCAGCCGACGCTCGATATCGTCCAGTTCGTCAACCAGGGCGGCGTCGACAGCACGCTCGAAGGAACCATCAACGCCCTGGCGCTGACCGAGTTCGCGCAGCAACAGGGCCTCGTGGCGTCGAAGCGGCTGATCGACGGCCGTATCGCCAGCCTCCCCGCGGTGCAGGGCATCGACGGCAAGTTCAGCCAGAGCTCCTATGAGCAGTTTCTCGCCCGCATCCGCCTTTCCGACAAGCAGCTCCGCTCCGAGATCCTGAACGATACGCTGACTCAGCAGCTCATCGTGCCGACCTCGGGCGCGACGCAGGTCCCGGTCAAGGTAGCCCTGCCCTTCGCGTCGCTGCTCCTCGAAAAGCGCGATGGCCAGGTCGGCTTCATTCCGACGCCCGCCATGGGCAAGGGCACCCCGCCGAGCGACGCCGAGCTCGCTGCCTTCTACAAGCGCAACCTGGCCCGTTATACCGTGCCGGAACGCCGGGTCATCCGCTACGCGACCGTCACCCTGGAAGGCGTCAAGGCAACCGCCATTCCGACCGAGGCGGAAATCGCCAAGGGCTATCAGCTCCAGAAGGCGAAATTCCAGGCGACCGAGAAGCGCGATATCGTCCAGGTCGTCGTCCCCGACCAGGCGGCGGCGAACGCGCTCGTCGCCAAGGCCAAGGCCGGCACGCTGGCAGAAGCAGCCCGCGCCGCCGGGCTCGAGCCCAACACGCTGAAGGGCGTGGAGAAACCGGCCTACACCACCGCGAATTCGCCGGAGATCGCCAATGCCGCGTTCAGCGCGGCGAAGGGCGCGGTGCTTGGCCCGTTCCGTACCGCGCTCGGCTATACCGTGCTCCGGGTCGACGGCATCGAGAATGTCGCGGCCAAGTCGCTCGAACAGGCCCGTCCCGAACTGGTGACCCAGCTCAGCGCCGAAAAGGCGGTGGTAGCGATGCAGGCGACGCGCGACGCGATCGACAATTCGATCGGCAGCAACGCCACCTTCGACGAGATCGTCGCCGACCGGAAGCTGACGGCCGCCAATACCCCGCCGCTCACCACCGCCGGGATCAACCCGGACGATCCCGCGTCGAAGCCCGACCCTGCCTTTGCCCAGGCAGTGGTCGCCGCCTTCGCCGCCGAGCAGGGCGACGATCCCCAGCTCGTCCCGATCGGGCAGGATGGCAGCTTCTCGCTTGTCTCGCTGGCCCGCATCATCCCCGCCGCGCCGCGTCCGCTCGCCGAGATTCGTGAAAAGGTCGCGAGCGATTTCGTGATCGACCGGGCCCAGCGCCTGGCACGCCAGGCGGCGGTCGATGTCGTCGCGCGCGTCAACAAGGGCATGTCGCTCGCCCAGTCGATGACGGAAACCAAGCTTGGCATCCCCGGCCCGCAGCCGGTCCCGCCCGTTGCGCGCGAGCAGATCGAGAATGCGCGCGGCCAGGTACCGCCCGCCATCACGCTGATGTTCAGCATGACCGAGAAGAAGGCGCGGATGATCGAGGCGCCGAACAAGGCCGGCTGGTTCATCGTCTATCTGAACCATATCGAGCGCGGCAATGCCGCGGGCCAGAAGCTGGTGATCGACCGCGCGCGCGCGCGGATCGGCCAGGTGGTCGGCCGCGAATATGTCCAGCAGTTCACCGAGGCGGTGCGCCGCTCGGTCGGCGTGAAGAAGAACGAGAAGGCGATCGGCGAGGTCCGGGCCGCGCTCACCGGCCAGGGCGGTTCCAATTAATCCTGCCGTTCCCGGGATGACCGACGCCGCCGTCTCCGCCCTCGATGCGGGACGGCCGGCCCTGGTCTGGCGTCGCCAGATCGCCGACACCGAGACACCGGTGGCGGCGGCGCTCAAGCTGATCGAGCCGGGACGCGGCGATTTCCTGCTCGAATCGGTCGAGGGCGGCGCGACTCGCGGGCGGCACAGCCTGATCGGCCTTGCCCCCGATCTGGTGTTCCGCGCGGCCGGCCCTCGCGCCGAGGTCAACCGCCACTGGCTGACCGACAAGGCAGCCTTCGAACCCTGCGAGGCGCCGACGCTTGACGCACTGCGCGCGCTCGTCGCCTCCTGCCGCATGGATGTGCCGTCGGAACTGCCGCCCGCGCTCGCCTGCCTGGTCGGCTATTTCGGCTATGAGACGGTCGGCCTGGTCGAAAAGCTCGATCGCCCGTCAAACGATCCGCTCGGCCTGCCCGACATGATGTTCGTTCGGCCGACGGTCGTGCTCATCTTCGACCGGCTGGCCGATGCCCTGTTCCTGGTCGCGCCCGTCTGGCCCGATACTGCCCGCCAGTCCGCCGCGATCGTCGCCGAGGCGCAGGACCGGATCGACGCTGTCGCCGCGCGCCTCGCGACCGCGCCGCTCCCTGCGCCGGTGCGCGCGACCGACCTGGCGGATATCAGCCTGACGCCGGTCCTGCCCGAAGGGCGCTATGGCGAGATGGTCGCCCGGGCCAAGGAGTATATCGTCGCCGGCGACATCTTCCAGGTCGTGCTCGCCCAGCGCTTCACCGCGCCCTTCGCCCTGCCCGCGTTCGAGCTTTACCGGGCGCTGCGCCGGATCAATCCGTCACCCTTCCTCTATCATCTCGACCTGCCGGGCTTCGCGCTGACCGGGTCGAGCCCGGAAATCCTGGTCCGCGTACGCGACGGGGAGATCACCATCCGCCCGATCGCCGGCACCCGCCCGCGCGGCAAGACAGCGGCCGAGGACGAGGCGAACCGGCAGAGCCTGCTCGCCGACCCGAAGGAGCGCGCCGAGCATCTGATGCTGCTCGATCTCGGCCGCAACGATGTCGGCCGGGTCGCCGAGGCCGGCACGGTCAAGGTGACGGCCAGCTACACCACCGAACTCTACAGCCATGTCATGCATATCGTCTCGAACGTGGTCGGGCGGCTGGACAAGAATCATGACGCGCTCGACGCGCTCTTTGCGGGCTTCCCCGCCGGCACCGTCAGCGGCGCGCCGAAAGTCCGTGCCTGCGGCGTCATTGCCGAGCTGGAGCAGGAGGTGCGCGGCGCCTATGCCGGCGGCGTCGGCTATTTCTCGCCCGACGGCTCGATGGATTCATGCATCGTCCTGCGCACCGCGGTGGTGAAGGACGGCGTCATGCACGTCCAGGCCGGCGCCGGCATCGTCGCCGACAGCAACCCGGCCTATGAACAGCGCGAATGCGAGGCAAAGGCTGGCGCGCTGCTCGCCGCAGCGCGCGAGGCGGTAGCCCGGGCCTCCGAAAGCGGGTTCGGTCAGTAAATTACCGTCACCCTTCCCCGCCCGAGCCGGGAAGGAATCAGGGGATGGCGCTCTGCTCGCGCTTCTTCTCGGCGCGCTCCGCTGCGAACTGCTGGTTCATCTTCAGCGCACAGCCGGTCTGGCCACCCGAACCGACCGGGGAGCAGGTATCGGGCAACCCGCCCGCCTCGCGCCCGATCTCGTCGAGCGTCGCCGCCCGGTTCACCCAGCTATTGGTCGCCGCGCTCTTCTTGGTCTCGCGCAGCGCCTTGGGGATGCGATAGGGATCCTCGAGCTTGCTGCACACCACGACCTCGCCGTTCACCGCTGGCGGACATTTCTGGGTCCCGGTCAGCGTCACGTTGCGGATTCGCTCCGGCGGCTTGCCGCTTTCCGCCTGCTGGTCCTGCGCGGCCGCCACGCCGGAAAGCGACAACAGAGCGATGGCTGCGATGGTACGAAACATAAGAGCGACCTCCTGGGCGGCATCAACGTCCGCGTCTAACGATTGCTCCACCCTGAATGAAGCGGGAGCCTGCCCAAACCATGTCGTGATCGTGGCGTGGTTGCGCAAGCGCGTGCATCGGTTATGGCGGCGCGCATGATCCTCGTCATCGACAATTATGACAGCTTCACCTGGAACCTGGTCCATTATCTGATGGAGCTGGGCGCGGAAGTGAAGGTCGTCCGCAACGATTCGCTCACCGCGCGCGAGGCGATCGAATCCAACGCGCAGGGTTTCCTGATCTCGCCCGGGCCCTGCACCCCGAACGAGGCGGGCATCAGCCTGGATCTCGTCGCTGCCTGCGCCGATGCGGAGAAACCGCTGCTCGGCGTGTGCCTCGGCCATCAGGCGATCGGCCAGCATTTCGGCGGCCATGTCGTGCGCGGCGGGCTGATGCACGGCAAGACGTCGCCCGTCGTCCATGACGGCACCGGCCTGTTCGAAGGCCTGCCCTCGCCCTTCACCGCGACGCGCTATCACTCGCTCATCGTCGAGGACATTCCCGCGGGCCTGATCGTCAACGCGACTGCCGACGACGGCTCGGTGATGGGCTTCCGTCACGCGACCCTGCCGATCCACGGCGTTCAGTTCCACCCGGAAAGCATCGCGACCGAACATGGCCACGCCCTGCTCGCCAATTTCGTGCGGCTCGCCGGCATCGACGTGAAGGCGCTGGCGTGAAGGACAATAGCGACATTCACCCCTCCCGTTTACGGGAGGGGCCGGGAGTGGGCTCCCGGCCTACCACAGGCGGAAACGATTCTGGTGAGCGCGAGCCTACCCCCTCCCGCAAGCGGGAGGGGGACTATAAAATGACCAGCTTCACCTCCCTCCCCAACCCCTCGGCCCCGCTTTCAAGCGAGAGCGCAGCCCAGGCTTTCGCCGACATTCTCGACGCGAGGACCTCGGAAGAGGCAGTCGCCGAATTCCTCATCGCGCTCAGCGACCGGGGCGAGACCAGCGTCGAGATCGCCGAGGCAGCCAAGGCGCTCCGTGCCCGGCTGATCCCGATCGAGGCACCGCACGGCGCCATCGACGTGTGCGGCACCGGCGGCGACGGCCACCACACGCTCAACGTCTCCACCGCGGTCTCGATCATCGTCGCGGCCTGTGGCGTGCCGGTCGCCAAGCACGGCAACCGCGCCGCCTCTAGCAAGGCGGGCGCGGCCGACACCCTCGAGGCATTGGGCCTCGACATGGAACGCGCCGGTCGCAATGCCGAGGCTTCGTTGCGCGATATCGGCATCGCCTTCCTGTTCGCCGCCAACCACCATCCGGTGATGAAGCGAATCACCCCGATCCGCCGGCACATCGGTCGTCGCACCATCTTCAACCTGATGGGCCCCCTCGCCAATCCGGCCCGTGTGACTCGCCAGCTCATCGGCATCGCCCGCCCGGATTATGCGGCACCCTATGCCCAGGCGCTCGAGCAGCTCGGCACCGAAGCCGCGCTGGTCGTCTCGGGCGAGGAAGGGCTCGACGAGGTATCGGGCGCAGGCCCGACGATCACGGTCAGCGTCGGCAGCCTGTCGATGCCGGCCCGTATCGCCCCCGAAGATGCCAACCTGCCCCGCCACGGCATCGCCGCCATCCGCGGCGGCGACCCCGATTATAACGCCGCGGCGCTGCGCCGCCTGCTCGCCGGCGAGCATGGCGGATATCGCGATGCCGTCCTTCTCAACTCTGCCGCCGCGCTGATGGTCGCTGGCAAGGCCGCCGGCCTTCCCGAGGGCGCTCACATCGCTGCCGAAGCGATCGATTCCGGCGCGGCCCGGGCCCTGCTCGATCGCTGGATCGCCTATTCATGACTGACATTCTCGAACGGATCCTCGAAACCAAGCGCGCCGAGGTGGCCGCACGGAAGGCCACCATGCCGCTGTCGGAGCTCGATGCCTCTATCGAGCGGCAAACGAAGCCGCGCGGTTTCCGCGCAGCGCTCGACGCAAAGGCGAAGACCGGCCACGCACTGATCGCCGAGATCAAGAAGGCAAGCCCGTCAAAGGGCCTGATCCGCGCCGATTTCGACCCACCTGCCCATGCCCGCGCCTATGAGGCCGGCGGCGCGGCCTGCCTTTCGGTCCTGACGGACGAGCCCTGGTTCCAGGGCGCCGATTCCTATCTCACCGAAGCCCGCAATGCCTGCAGCCTGCCCGTCCTGCGCAAGGATTTCATGGTCGATCCCTGGCAGGTGCCCGAATCCCGGGCGATCGGGGCCGACGCGATCCTGCTGATCATGGCCGCGCTTGACGACGGCCTGCTCGCCGAGATCGAGGCGAGCGCGATCGACTGCGGCATGGACGTGCTGGTCGAGGTGCATGACGCGAAGGAACTGGAGCGCGCGCTGAAGCTCAAATCGCGCCTGATCGGCGTCAACAACCGCAACCTGCGCGATTTCACGATCGACTTCGAGAACAGCTATCGCCTGGTCGGCAAGGCGCCGGCCGACTGCACCTTCGTCGCCGAAAGCGGCCTCACTATCCGCGCCGATCTCGACCAGATGGCCGAGCATGGCGTGCACTGCTTCCTGATCGGCGAGGCGCTCATGCGCCAGCATGACGTGGAAGCGGCGACGCGAGCGCTGGTCGGATAATTTCCTTCCGTTCATTTCGAGCCTAGTCGAGAAACAGGCTCAAGGCGCAGTCGGCAGTTTCTCGGCCCGTGCTCGAAACGAACGGTGGATGATGAACGATCTTACGCACCTCGACGACACCGGCGCCGCGCACATGGTGGACGTCTCCGGCAAGCCGGTCACCGCCCGCGAGGCAATCGCCACCGGCCGAATCGACATGTCCCCCGAAGCCGCCCGTGCGATCCGTGACGGCACCGTGCTGAAAGGCGACGTCCTCGCCGTTGCCCGCGTCGCGGGCATCATGGCAGCCAAACGCACCAGCGACCTGATTCCGCTCTGCCACCCCCTGCCCCTGACCCGCGTCGCCATCGACCTCACCGTGGACGATGCCGGCGTAACCGCCACCGCCACCGCAGCGACTGAAGGCAAGACCGGCATCGAGATGGAAGCCCTCACCGCCGTCTCGGTCACCTTGCTGACCATCTACGACATGGCCAAGGCGATCGACAAAGCCATGACGATCGGTGGTGTCCGCCTGCTGGCCAAGACCGGCGGCAAATCAGGCGACTGGAAAGCCTGAGCCCCCTATACGGGCAGATACTAAAGCTATTGCCTAACTATTATCGCCGCGATAGTTAGGTATATGCTTAACCAACCCGATTCGCTCGATCTCGCCTTCAATGCCCTCGCCGACCGCACCCGCCGGTCGATCGTCGAGCGACTGTCGCGCGGCGAGGCTTCGGTTAGCGAACTCGCCCGTCCGCTCGCCATGTCGCTGCCCGCCGTGATGCAGCACATCGCGCTGCTCGAAAGCTCCGGGCTGGTCAGGTCTGAGAAGATCGGGCGCGTACGCACCTGCAGCCTCGATACCGAAGCGCTCGGCCAGGCCGAGCAATGGATCCAGCAACGCCGCGTGGAATGGGATCACCGCCTCGACCGGCTCGGCACCTATCTCGAAGCACTCATGACCAAAGGAGACAATGATGGCACAAAAGGCTGAAGCGATCGAACCCCTGCGAATCTCGCGCGTCTATCCGGTGCCGCGCCCGATCGTGTTCGAGGCGTGGAGCACGGCCGAGCATGTCAAGCAATGGTTCTCGCCGGCGACCTATACGACGCCCGACGCAAGGGTGGACATGCGGGTCGGCGGCAGCTTCGACGTCTGCATGCGCGCACCCGACGGCAAGGAAAACTGGACGCGTGGGACGGTTGCTGAGTTCGTGCCGAACGAACGGCTGGTGCTCGACCTGCGGGCGGAGACTGGGGACGGCAAATTGCTGTTCACCGCCTGGACCGACGTGACTTTTTCGGACGAGGCCGGCGGCACGCGGATTGATGTCGTGCAGACCTATGTCTTCGCCGATCTCACCCTGGCGCCGATGATGGTCCAGGGCGCCTCGATGGGCTGGAGCCAGACGCTCGACAAGCTGGGCGAGGAGCTTGCCCGAATGACGGCCGCCTGACGAAATCCCGATCCACCGCCCGTCACCCTCGAAAGGGTGACGGGCGGCGATCAGGTGGCCAAAGGCCGGTCGACATTCAGTTCAGGCCCGCATGGGCTGAATGTCGATTGGCCTTTAGCGGAACTTGCCGCTGACCGAGATGCCGATGACGCGCGGTTCGTTGAACACCGCCGCCATGTAGTTCTCGATCACGCCCTTCAGGTTCTTCTCGTTGGTGATGTTCCGGCCGAACAGGGCAACCTCATAAGCACCACCCGGCGCGCTGTAGCCGATCTTCAGGCCGCCTTCGAAGGTGCCGTTCGAATAGAACTCCTTGGTCTTGTAGAGCACGAAGTTCGTATAGCCCTGCAGGTTCCAGTCGGTCGAAATGAACGCCTTGCCGCCATTGCCCAGCGGCAGGTCGTACCGGCCGTTGAAGTTCACCGTATATTCCGGCGCGTTCGGCAGAGGCTGGCCGTCGATCTGGGCGAACACCGCCGGCGATCCGAACACCGGCACCGTGATCGTCGGGTTCTGCACGGTGCAGACGACCACACCGCTCAGCGCGCAGACCTGCGCATAGACTCGCTTGTCCTTGATCTCGCTGTGCAGCAGGCTGAGCCCAAGGCCCAGGCTCAGGTTCGAGGTCGGACGCCATTCGGCCTCCGCTTCCATGCCGTACGCCTTGGCCTTGTCGGCGTTGAACAGCACGCCGTTACCGTTGGAATCGTTGCCGTTCAGCTGGATGTCGTTGACCGTGTAGGTGAACGCCGTCGCATTCAGGCGAAGATGGTTGTTGAACAGGTTGCTCTTGAACCCGGCTTCCCAAGACAGGATCGTTTCGGAATTCGCCGTGGTGAAGTCCGAATTGAACACAGCCGAACGGCCCTGGATGGTCGGGCCGCGGAAACCGCGAGCGACGCGGGCATAAAGGCTGACGTCAGGATTGATCTGGTACAGCGCGCTCACGTCCCAGCTCGGCTGGGTATCCTTGAGCTCGACGAAACGGCGACCGGTATAGGTCACCGCATTCGCCGCGGTATTTGCCGTCTTCAGCAGCTGCGTGGTCTTCTTGTCCTCGGTCACGCGGCCGCCTGCGGTGATCGTCAGGCTCGGCAGGATCTCGTAGCTGACCTGACCGAACGCCGCCCAGGACGTGTTCACATCATGCAGCCGCACCCAGTTGTTCGGGTTGCGCGCGGGCGGGTTCAGGAAATAGGCGCGCTGGTAGAATTCGGTGATGTCGCGCGAATCGAAATACATGCCGCCGATCTGCCACTTGAAGCGGCTGTCGCCGTCGCTCGCCAGCCGGACTTCCTGGGTGAACTGGTCGAGCTTGCGGACATTGCCCTGCGACTCGCCGAAGCCGATACCGCCGAAATTGGCCGCGGCACCGCCATCGGTGTCGCCCCGGCTATACCCGGAGGTGGTTTCATAGGCGCTGATCGAGGTCAGCACGACGCCGCCGAAATCATAGGCGGCCCGCACCGACTCGCCGTAGGTCTTGTACGCCTGCGGGTTGTTCATCGCCTCGTCGAACGCGACCTTGTCGCGCGGCTCGGCGCTCACGTCGTTCGAGCCCTTCTTCAGCGCGGCGCGATGGAACAGGGTCGACGTACCCCGATAATCGCGCGCGTGCGCCGAAACGTTGACGGAGAAGCGGTCGCCCGGGGTGAACAGCAGCTGGAGGCGGATATCGCGCTCGTCGAAGCCGCCCATCGCGTCCTTCTTCGGCGCAACGGTGCCGTCGGCGCTGGTGCCGGTGAAGGTGTTGTCGACCCAGTTGTCGCGGTGCTGGTAGAGCGCCGACACGCGGAACGCGAGCAGGTCCTTGACGATCGGGCCGCCGACGCCGGCGTCAGCCGTCACCGTGTTGTAGCTGCCATAGGAGAACTGGCCGCGACCCTCGAGCTCCTGGGTCGGCTTGATCGTGTCGAACTTGATGATGCCCGCCGTGGTATTGCGGCCGAACAGCGAACCCTGCGGCCCGCGCAACACTTCGGTCTGCGCCACGTCGAACACCGGGTTCGACTTCAGTACGACATGCTCCAGCACGACATCGTCCTGGATGATCGACACTGGCTGCGATGCGCCGAGATAGAAATCGATATTGCCCAGGCCGCGGATGTAGAAGCGCGGGAAGATTCGGCCGGTCGTCGTTTCGGCGTAGAGGCCGGGTACCCGGCCCGCCAGCGACAGGATGTCGTCGCCGCCGGTCTGATACGACCGCAGCGCGTCACCGCTGACCACGGCAACCGAGAGCGGCACCTTCTGCAGCGATTCGGGGCGCCGTTCCGCCGTCACGACGATGTCGCCGAGCGGCGCTTCTTCTCCCTGCTGCGCCGACGATGCGGCTGCATCCTGCGCGAAGGCGCCGGCTGAACAGAACAGCGCGCCGATGGCTGCGCCGAACAGAAGGGACGATTTAGCGACGGTCGATTTGGACACGGGAACCCCTAAAATATAACTGAAACAACTAGATATGCGCAACTTGCCTGGGACCGGACGAACGTCTCGGTCCCCACGAATCGTTTATCGATTTCGCTGAGCGAGCCCCACAGGGCGCCCGTTAGGCGCCGAATAAGTCCGTGGAATGACAGGATCGTTTCCCCAGCGGAACGACCTCCCGCACCCGTTTCCGTGGCGGCTCCGGAGGATGCGCGCCTTCCCGGCGGCAGTCAGGTTGCGGCGCGCAGGGTGACGGCGATGGATTTGTAGGAGGGCGTGCCGCTCTTCCGGTCATAGTCGTCGAGCGCGATCAGCCGGTTCGCTTCCGGATAATAGGCTGCGACCGATCCCCGGGCGATGCCATACGCGACCGCCGTCTGGCCTGCGAGCACACGGTCACCGGCGACGATATCGATCCTGTCGCCATGGGCGAGGCCTTGCGCGGCGAGATCGTCAGCATGGACAAAGACGACGTCGCGACGCCCCGTAATGCCGCGATAGCGATCGTTCAGGCCATAGATGGTGGTATTATACTGATCGTGGCTGCGGATCGTGGTGAGTGTCAGGCGGCCATCGTCCCGGCCCTCGTCTTCGTCGGTGCCGGGAAACACCGCGAAATGGGCCTTGCCGTCCGGCGTGTCCCATTCGCGGTTCGAGGCGCCGACGCGCAGGCGGAAGCCGCCCGGCGTACGGATTCGCGCATTGAAATCGAAGAAGTCGGGAAAGACCTCCTCGATCTTGTCGCGGATACGGTCATAGTCGGCGACGAGGCCATTCCAGTCGACTTTTGTATGCGGCATCGCCGACCTGGCGATCCCCGCGATGATCGCCGGTTCCGACCGCAACGTCGCCGACGCCGGCTTGAGCCGGCCGCGGGAGGCGTGGACCATCGACATCGAATCCTCCACCGTCACCGCCTGCGGGCCCGTTGCCTGCACGTCCTGCTCGGTGCGGCCGAGGCAGGGCAGGATGAAGCTCTCCCTGGCGGCGAGCAGGCAGGTGCGATTGAGCTTGGTGCAGATTTGGACCGACAGATCGAGGCCCTGAAAGGCCCGAAAAGCAGCCTCCGGATCGCTCATCGCCACCGCAAGATTGCCGCCAAGGCCGATAAAGCCCCTGGCCGCTCCGTCGCGCATCGCGGCCACGGCCTCGACGGCGCTATGGCCGTGCTTGCGCGGCGCGGAAATCCCGAACGCCTTGTCCAGCCGCGCCAGGAACGCTTCGGTCGGGATCTCGGTGATGCCGACGGTGCGGTCGCCCTGCACGTTGCTGTGGCCGCGCAAGGGGCAGATCCCGGCGCCGGGCTTGCCGATATTCCCACGCAACAACAACAAATTGGCGAGTTGCTGGACATTTTCGGTGCCGTGTCGATGCTGGGTCAGCCCCATGCCGTAGCAGATGATGACGCGGTCTGACTCGTAATAGACTCGCGCCATCTCCTCGATCGCGGCACGGGTCAGGCCGGAGCGGCGCTCGACCTCTTCCCAGTCGGTGGCCTCGATATCGGCGCGAAGCGCGTCGAAGCCGGTCGTTTGCCCGGCGATGAAGGCCCGGTCGAGAAGGCCGTCGCCGCCTGTGGCAAGGTTCATCGCGTCGGCCTCGAACAGGGCCTTCACCATCCCCTTGAGCATCGCCACATCGCCGCCGACCTTCACCTGATGATAGGTCGACGCGAGCGGGGTTGCACCGAGCGTCAGCATTTCCACGGGATCCTGCGGCGCCTCGAAACGCTCGAGCCCGCGCTCCCGCAACGGATTGGCGACGACGATCGGGACGCCACGGCGGGCACAGTCGCGCAGCGTCGTGAGCATGCGCGGATGGTTGGTGCCGGGATTGTGGCCGATGCAGAACAGCGCATCGGCGAGGTCGAAATCCTCCAGCGTCACGGTCCCCTTGCCGACCCCGATCGACTTGGGCAGCCCGACGCTCGTCGCCTCGTGGCACATGTTGGAGCAGTCGGGGAAATTGTTGGTCCCGTACTCGCGCGCCAGAAGCTGGTAGAGGAAAGCGGCCTCGTTCGACGCGCGGCCCGAGGTGTAGAATTCCATCCGGTCGGGCGTATCGAACCCGCGCATCGCCTGCCCGATGCGCGCGAACGCGTCTTCCCACGCGACGGGCACGAAATGGTCGGTAAGCGGGTCGTAGCGCAACGGATGGGTCAGCCGTCCGGCATCCTCGAGCGCATGGTCGCTCCAGCCGAGCAATTCGGTCACGCTGTGATTCGCGAAAAAGTCCGGGTCGACGCGCTTGACCGTCGCCTCCCAGGTCACCGCCTTGGCACCGTTCTCGCAGAACTCGAAGGATGACGTGTGCTTGGGGTCGGGCCAGGCGCAGCCGGGACAATCGAAGCCGTCAGGCTGGTTCATCTGCAGCAGCGCGCGGGTATCGGCGCTGGCGCCCATCTGGTCGCGAACGGCCCGGGCAACCGCCTTCAACGCTCCCCAGCCGCCGGCCGGGCCGGCATAGGGCTTCACGCCTCGGGGATCAGTGCCTGCCATCTCGCCCTCCATCTGCCCGTCGACCGTCGAGTCGCCGGAAAAAGGATGGCACCAGATATCGGTCCGAGGGGAAGCCGCATGCAAGAGCCCCGAAGCCCTGCCACGGGCAACCCGGTGCCGCCGTCGCCCCCCTCGCCGGGGCAAGGCAGTGTCTGTTATCGTGCCGTGGCGTCAACCGACGGGCGATCGGTCTCTTCGCTCAGGCCTATCACCGCCTTGGTCGAGTACCGCAGGGAAAGCGTGCGATGCGCCGCGGCCGCCGAGGGATGCTCGGCGCGGGCCGCCATCGTCGCTTCCTGCTTCGCCCGGGTTAGCAGATAGCGGGTTTCGTGATCGGTCATTTCTCGCCTTTCGTCGCCCCACGCACGGGCATCTACACCGCGAACATTGCTGCCAGATGTCCCATCTTCGCGTGCGGGATTAATCGTGCTCGGGGCACGACGTAGCATTCCGTTTCGGGGAGTCCGGACGGGAGAACGCTTCGTCCAGCAGGGCACGGATCGATTCATTTCCGGCGCGGCCCGTGCCAGCGTCGAGCGGTCGGGAATCGACCGGACCTGACCCGCCCTTTCTCATGACCGACACATGATGAGGCGTTCCGCGCCGCTTTTTCGGGGGTGAAGTGTCGTATTTTCGCGCCATTTTCCGACATTTTTACCGCTGTTATCAATAACAGCGGTAACGCACTGCAACCCCTTGAGAATAATTGATAAAATCCAGCCAAAATTCCAACATAACAGCGGTGAAAAAAACAGCCGCGCTGTTGTCGCGATAACAGAGGAAATTCGGCCCGTCGTGGAGCCCCGTTTCAATCCAGCTTGCGGCCGGCGATCCAGACCTGTTCGAGGCTATGGGTGTTGCGGATATCGGCCAGCGGATTGGCGCCGAGCACCAGCAGGTCAGCCTGCCGCCCGGGCCGCAAGGTGCCGACCGTGTCGTCGATCCGCATCACCTTCGCAGCGCCGCCGGTCGCGGCGACAAGCACCTTCATCGGGGTCAGCCCGGCCTCGACCATCATCCGCATTTCGAGATGCTCGAAATAACCCTGCCAACGGCCGGTTGGCGCACCGGTATCCGTACCCATCGCGATCGCGACACCGGCATCCGACAGCAGTTTCAGGTTGCGCCTGGCCTGGTCGAGCGCCGGCTTGATCGCCTGGGCGGCGGCACTCGCCTTCACCCTGGCCTGCGCCTCCGGCTCCAGCAACGCGGCAAGCGGCAGGCGATAGACCTCTTCCCTGGTGAAGAACGGATCGCTCACGAAATCGGGGGTCGATTCATAGACGAATACCGACAGGTCGCGCGTCAATGTCGGGATATAGCCGACGCCCTTCGCCTTGATCTCGGCGATCAACGCAGGATCCACGTCGCGGTCGCGAATACTGTGGGCGAGGATGTCGACGCCGGCATCGACCAGTCCCTTGGTCTCGTCCGCGGTGAACATGTGCGCGGCGATGCGCAGTTTATCGATATGCGCCTGGTCGATCATCGCGCCATAGACGGCCGGGGTGCGGATCGGGGCATCGGGCGCCCCCTCGAGCCTGATCTTGATGATGTCGACGCCCCGCGCGGCATTGGCCGTCACGGCGGCGCGGCCCTCGTCCGGGGTCGTGGCAGTGAGCACCGGGCCGGAGACGTAGAGCCGCGCCATGCCCGGGCCGAACGGCGCGGTGCGCAGTTCGTCGCGGAGCTTCACCGTCTCTACCCCGTCATCGCCGAGGCTGTAGACCGTGGTGACGCCGTAGCGGGCGTAGAGCGCAAGCTGGTCGGCAAGCTGGGTGCGCGGCGGGATCGCCGACTTCGCGTCGAAGAACAAATGGCCATGCGCGTTGACGATCCCGGGCATGATCGTCTTGCCCGTCACGTCGATCCGCGTGGCGCCCGCAGGAATCGGGGTGTGCGCCCGGGTGCCCACCGCGGTGATCTTGCCGTCGGCCACCACCACGACGCCGTTCGCGATCGGCGCCCTGCCCGTGCCATCGATCACCCGCGCGCCGGTGAAGGCGATCGTCTCGGCATGAACCGGCCCGATCGCCAGCAACGACAGCGCCCAAAGGCCAAGACCGCTCAGGAACCGCATGCTTTCACCCGCTTATTACCAAAGCCTGGCTAGAGCATAGCACCCGCATGGCGCTTGGGTAACGCGGGATCAGTCCGCCCCGCCGAGACGCCGTTTCCGCTCGATGATCCGCACCGCGCCGAAGATCACGAACAGCACGACCGGAATGAGCGCCACGACCTGGAACGAGCGAGTCGCGGCATAGGCCAGCACATCGTTCAGCACCGGCCCTGGCTGCAATGCGGCGAAGGCGGCTTCGCCCCCTGCCCGTTCCAGCTTGGCCTTGTCGTAGATCGCACCGAGTTTCGGCAGCACCAGCTGGATCGCCATCGCCCCGGCAAAGCCGACCAGCCCGATCGTCCAGGGGCCGCCGCGCGGATAGCGGTGCGATACAGCCGCCAGCATCGTCGGCCACATGAAGGCGACACCCACTGCCCATACCGTCGCCGCGACCAGCGCCGTTACCGGCGATGAGGCGACACTGAGCAGGTACAGGCCAAGCGCCGCCGGCACCGTGCAGAGCCACAACAGCCCCATGTCGGAGAAGCGATGCGACAGCATGCCGGCGAAGTGGCGCATCACGAACATGATCGCCGAGACATAGACGAGCAGCAGGATGCCCTTCATGCCCACTGTGTGTGTCAGCGCGACGTCCACCCAGGATCCCGGCGCCAGTTCGGCCGAGGCGGTCAGGAACATGATCGCGCAGAAGATCCAGAAGGTCGGGCGATTGAACGGCACCGCGATCATCTCGCCGAAGCCGACGCCCAGCGCGGCGCTCTCGGTCTTCGGAAATTTCTGGGTGAGCGTCCACAGCCCGAAGGCGATGCCGGGCACCGCGATCAGGGCGATGTCCCAGCGCCAGTCGAGCCCCAGCTGTCCCACGCCGATGCTCGCCAGCCCCCCGACGACGATCCCGGCCGGCCACCAGGCATGAAGCACGTTGAGCCTGTGGGTCTTGTCGGCGGGATAGAGCGCCGCGGTCATCGGGTTGATCGATGCCTCGGTGCACCCCCAGCCTATGCCGGTCAGCGCCATGCCAAGGATGACGAAGGTGCCGACGCCTGCGCCGCTGCCCAGCGTCGGCGCCAGCACCATCAGCACTGATCCACCGACGAAGCTGCACGCCGCCAGCAGCAGCACCCGTTTCGCTCCGATCACGTCGAGGAACGGGCTCAGCACCAGCAGCGAGAAGGCGAAGCCGCTGAACGCAGCGCCAAGCGCGCCGCCGATCATCCTGCCCGAATTGGCCGGGTCGATCGGATCGAACACCGCCTGGCGGATCGCATCCGACGCGGCCGTCCGCATCGAAAAGGCGACCGCGGCGGTGAACAGCGCCAGCACGCAGATCCAGAACAAGGCTGTACGATTATAGGCGTCAGGCGCCGGTGAGTCCGTCATGCATCATCCCCCGTGACCGCAACCATTGTTGCGCGAAGCACTCCACCGGCTTGATCTCGGCGGATCTGCTACTGCATGATTGCTACGACACTGATCGACCCGTGGGAAGATGATAGCGGTAACTGATTTTCCGGCCCGATCGGGCGCGTCTCGACCAGTGCCGGCGGGGTGGATAGGGAAGGCATCATGAACAGCGCACTGATCCCGGTAGCCGAAGCCCAGACCCGCCTGTTCGCGCTCGCCCTTCCCATGGCAGCGGAAATGGTGCCCCTGCGCGAAGCCGCCGGCCGCTGGGTCGCCGGGGACATTCTCGCGCTGCGGACCCAGCCAGCGACCGATCTTTCGGCGATGGACGGCTATGCGATCCGCTTCGCCGACCTGCCCGGCCCGTTCACCCTGACCGGCGAGAGCGCGGCCGGCCGCCCCTTCCCCGGCGCCATCGGCACGAGGGAGACAGTCCGCATCTTCACCGGCGCGGCAATGCCCGACGGCGCTGACGCCGTGCTGATCCAGGAAGAAGCGGCGCGGGAAGGCGAGCGGGTGCTGCTTTCAGGCGAAGGCCCTCGGGCCCAGGGCGGCAACGTCCGCCGCAAGGGCCTCGACTTCGCTACAGGCGATCTCCTGATCGGCAAGGGCCAGCGCCTCACGCCTGCGCGCATCGCAGTGGCGGCGACCGCCGGCCACGGCGCCCTGCCCGTCACGCGCCGGTTGCGCGTCGCGATCGTCGCGACCGGCGATGAGCTGGTCGCTCCCGGCGCGCCCCTTGAGCTCGGCGCATTGCCGGAATCGAACGGCGCGATGCTCGCCGCGATGCTCGCCGACCTGCCCGTGGACGTGCTCGATCTCGGCATCCTGCCCGACCGGCTCGACACGACCATCGCCGCCTTCGCCGCGGTGGACGCCGACATTCTCGTCACCACCGGCGGCGCCTCGGTCGGCGACCACGATCTCGTGAGGCCGGCGCTGGAGGCGGCAGGCGGCAGCATCGACTTCTGGCGGATCGCGCTCCGCCCGGGCAAGCCGATGATGGCGGGGCGGCTGAACGGCGCTGTCGTGCTCGGCCTGCCGGGCAATCCGGTCTCGGCCTTCGTCACCGCCTTCCTCTTCCTGCGTCCGCTGATCGCCACCATGTCCGGCGCGCTCGATCCGTTCCCCCGGACGACGACCGCGATCCTCGGCGAGGATCTTCCCGCGAACGATCGCCGTCAGGACTATCTGCGTGCTGTCACCCGCGACGGCCGCGTCTTCGCGGCGGGCGTGCAGGACAGTTCGATGCTCCTCACCCTTGCCCGCGCCGACTGCCTGATCGTCCGCGCGCCCCATGCTCCGGCGCTCGGTGCGGGAGAAGCAGTGGAAATCCTTCCATTCGCTTGACAGCGGACAGGAACATTGCATAAACGTTCCCAGTCTGTTCCGACGGAGGAATTGGGATGCTTACCCGCAAGCAGCATGAGCTGATCTGCTTCATCAACGATCGCCTCGAGGCGAGCGGCGTTTCGCCCTCGTTCGAGGAAATGAAGGAGGCGCTCGACCTCAAGTCCAAATCGGGCGTCCACCGTTTGATCAGCGCGCTCGAGGAACGAAAGTTCATTCGCCGCCTGCCCAACCGCGCCCGTGCGCTCGAAGTGCTGCGCATGCCGGAACGTCCGGAAACGATCCGCAAGACGGCGACCGCCGCTGCTGCGCCAGCCGGCAATGTGAAGAAGATCCCCGAACCCGCGAACGACGTGATCGAAATCCCGCTGCACGGCCGGATCGCGGCAGGCGTGCCGATCGAGGCGTTCGAGGGCCAGTCGATGCTCGCGGTGCCCGCAGCATTGCTCGGCGGCGGTGATCATTATGCGCTTGAGGTCTCCGGTGACTCGATGGTCGATGCCGGCATCCTCGACGGCGACTACGCCCTGATCCGCCGCGCCGATACCGCGCGCGACGGCGAGATCGTCGTGGCGCTGATCGAGGACAGCGAGGCGACGCTCAAATATTTCCGCCGGGAGGGCGCGATGATCCGCCTCGATCCGGCGAACCGCGCTTATGATCCGCAGCGTTATTCCCCCGATCAGGTCCGCGTCCAGGGTAAGCTCGCCGGCCTTCTCCGCCGCTACGTCTGATCGGTACGGGCGCCGCCACCCGCCACGGATGGCGGTCGCCCGGCTGAAGCACGGTGGTGACCCGACCGGTGCGGAGCGTGACGGCGACGCCGCCGGTCTTCGCCAGCATGTCCCGGTCGAGCCTGAGCCAGCGCGGCGTGCACGCGTCGGGCAACCACCGCTCGCTGACCACGATATCAGCGGTACGGCACGCGGAGATGAGCTCGCCCGCCGGTACGAGATAGGCGCTCCGCGTCGCAAGGATCCGCCAGGTCCGGTCGCCTGCCTTCTGTTCGACCAGACACAGATCCCGGCTGCACCGCGCCTCGGGCTGGTCGGAAAGGAACAGGGGCTCGCCGTCCACGCCGCTATTCTCCGACAGCATATCGGAGGTGTAGTCGCCGACACGCTCGCGCAGCAGCGCCAGTCCGCCGCGCGCGGTGCGGATGGCGACATGCCTGCCGTCGCCGGTGACGAGCAGGTCAGGCGCCGGAGTCGACAGCGCCCATGCAGCGCCCATGGCGAGCGGCACGGCGCCAAGCCGTCTCCACCGCGTCCGCCACAGCGCGATCCACAGCCCGCCGACCGCCATCAGCCCGAACGCCCCGCCCGGCATCGCCGGAAGCGCCGCGATCGATCCGGGAATGCTCGCGGTCGCATGCGCGATCCACAGCAGCAGATCGAGCGATCGCGCGGTCAGCCACCACAAGGGCGCACCGAGGCCGATCAGGTCGAACAGCAACGCCAGCGCCTCGAGCGGCATGGTGATGAAGGTCGTCAGCGGAATCGCCACGATATTGGCGATCGCACCATAAATCCCCGCCTTGTGGAAGTGGAACAGCGCGATCGGGATCAGCGAAAGTTCGACGACGATGCCGGTCAGCAACAGCGACAGCAGCGTGCGGCCGAGCTTGTGCCACCAGGGCTGCTCGCGCGGCGCGAACCACCTCTTCACCCGCGGATGTTCATGCAACGCGACGATCGCCGCAACCGCCGCGAAGGAGAGCTGGAAGCTCGGCCCGGCCAGCGACTGCGGATAGAGCAGCAGCACGATGAAGGCGCCGGCCGCCACCAGCCGCAAGGTGATCGCCTCCCGTCCCATCGCCATCGCGACCAGCACCAGCAGCGCCGCCACGCATGACCTGATCGTCGGCACCTCTGCACCGGTGAGCAGCGTATAGCCGATGGCTGCGGCGGCGCCCGCCCCGGCAGCGACCAGCGGCAAGCGAAAACTCAGCGCGAGCCACGGGCTCAGCGCGAGCAGCCGAAGCACCAGCAGCATCACCGCGCCGACCACCGCCGTGATGTGCAGCCCGCTGACCGAGAGGAGATGCGCCAGCCCCGACCGCCGCATCGCCTCGGCATCCTCCTCCGAAATGCCGCCCTGGTCCCCGGTCGCCAGCGCCGCCGCGATCGCCCCGGCCCCACCCGGCGCACTCTCCCGGATATGCCGCGACAGCCTCTCGCGCAGCCCGGCCCCGCTCGATGATCCCGGACTGACGACAGCGACCGGTCCGAACCCGCGCCCCGTACCGCCGATCCCGTCGAACCAGGCGACACGGGCATAATCATAGGCCCCGGGCACCGCCGGCTGCGGCGGCGGCATCAACCGAGCACCGAGCCGGATCGTCGCGCCGCGCGAAAGCCCCGCCGGCACATCCCCCTCGGCCAGGTTGACACGGACATGCGCGGGAAGTGCTGGAAGATCCCGTTTGGGGCCCGACCTTCCGGGACGTGAAGGAACGGACACGACCCGGACCGGCGCCAGCCTGAGCCTGACCAGATCGCGCGACGGCAGCGGCTCGATCCGCTCGACGCGTGCCTCGAAGGTGGCGATCACTGGCCTTGCCAGCACCTGTCCGGCCGAGCTCTCGGACTGCCACCAGATCAGCGCCAGTCCCGCTGAAGCGAGCAACGCCGCCAGCGCCACCACGCGCCCGGCCCGTCCGCCACGCCCGACCGCCATCGCGAACAGCGCTACGCCGGCGAGCGCCAGGACTGACATCCACCACCAGGCAGAATCGGGCAGCACGAACCATGCGGCGATTCCGGCGCCGAACGACACCGGCACCCACAGGAACAGCTGATCGCGCTCGGCCTCGAGCCACAGCTCAAGCGCCGTCTTCCACGCACGCAGTCTTTCTCCGGCCGCGATTTGAAGCCGTCGGGGTCGCGTGCTAGGGGCCTCGGCGGCTGTACTGGCCATCGATTTTCAAGTCTGGGAGCAAGCGCGTTTGGGCGCAAGGTCTGATACCGCGGCGGCCGATACCGGCACGCCCGACACATCCGCAGTGGTGACGCGCTTCGCGCCGTCGCCCACCGGCTATCTGCACATTGGCGGCGCGCGCACCGCGTTGTTCAACTGGCTGTTCGCGCGCCACCACGGCGGCAAGTTCCTGCTGCGCATCGAGGACACCGATCGCGCCCGCTCGACCCAGCCGGCAATCGACGCGATCATCAGCTCGATGAAGTGGCTTGGCCTCGACTGGGACGGCGACGCCGTGTTCCAGTTCGAGCGCGCGAAGCGCCATGCCGAAGTCGCCTATCAGATGCTCGACCAGGGCAATGCGTACAGATGCTACGCCACGCCCGACGAGCTGACCGCGCTACGCGAGAGCCAGAAGGCCGCCGGCAAGCCGATGCGGTATGACGGCCGCTGGCGCGATCGCGATCCGGCCGAGGCGCCCGAGGGCGCCCCCTTCGTCGTCCGGCTCAAGGCGCCGAAGGAAGGCGCGACGACGATCGAGGACAAGGTCCAGGGTTCGGTCACCGTCCAGAACGAGGAGATCGACGATCTCGTCCTGCTGCGCTCCGACGGCACGCCGACCTATATGCTCGCGGTCGTGGTCGACGACCACGACATGGGCGTGACTCATGTCATCCGCGGCGACGACCATCTCAACAACGCGTTCCGGCAGTTGCCGATCATCAAGGCGATGGGCTGGCCGGTGCCGGTCTACGCGCATATCCCGATGATCCACGGCAGCGACGGCGGCAAGATGTCGAAGCGTCACGGCGCGGTCGGCGTTGAATATTACCGCGACGAGCTCGGCATCCTGCCCGAGGCGCTGAGCAACTATCTGCTCCGGCTCGGTTGGGGGCACGGCGACGACGAGATCATCAGCCGCGAGCAGGCGACTGAGTGGTTCGATCTGGCCGATGTCGGAAAATCACCAAGCAGGTTCGATCTCAAGAAGCTCGAGAACCTGAACGGTCATTATATCCGCAGCACCGGCAATGCCCGGCTGGCCCAGCTGGTAATCCCGCGACTCGGTTTCGAAATCAGCGAATCGCAGGCCGAATTGCTTCAGCGCAGCATGGAATCGCTGAAGCCCCGTGCGGCGAATCTCAACGATCTTACGTCCGGGGCGGCCTTTCTTTTTCGCACTCGCCCACTGGAAATGGACGGCGATGCAGCATCTCTCCTCTCGGGCGACGCCCCTGCACTGCTGACACGACTGCACGCCGCCCTTGACGCGGTTGGCAACTGGGATGCACAGGCTCTCGAAGACGCGGTCCGCCGGGTTGCGGACGATGCGGGGGTGAAGCTTGGTCAGGTCGCGCAGCCGTTGAGGGCGGCGCTGACAGGGCGCAAGACTTCCCCCGGGATTTTCGATGTGCTCGAGTTGCTCGGGCGCGAGGAAAGCCTGGGCCGCATCGCCGACCGGATGGCTGCCTGAGAGTTCGAGAAAGGACATATCGATGAGCAAAACCGCGAAGCTGGACGTGGCAGGCACTGCACACGACTATGCGGTGATGTCCGGCAGTACGGGCCCGGATGTCGTCGATATCCGCAAGCTCTACGCCGATACCGGGATGTTCACCTACGATCCCGGCTTCACCTCGACGGCAAGCTGCGAATCAGCGCTAACCTATATCGACGGTGACGAGGGCGTGCTGCTTCACCGCGGCTACCCGATCGGCCAGCTCGCCGAGAGTTCGAGCTTCATGGAAGTGTCGTACCTGCTGCTGAACGGCGAGCTGCCGTCCAAGGACGAGCTGAACCACTTCACCTACACGATCACCCGTCACACCATGCTGCACGAGCAGCTTGCGACCTTCTATCGCGGTTTCCGGCGTGACGCCCATCCGATGGCCGTCATGTGCGGCGTGGTCGGCGCATTGTCCGCTTTCTATCACGATTCGGCCGATATCACCGATCCGCACCAGCGCATGATCGCCAGCCACCGGCTGATCGCGAAGATGCCGACGATCGCGGCGATGGCGTATAAATATTCGGTCGGCCAGCCCTTCCTCTACCCCGACAACCGCCTGTCCTACACGGGCAATTTCCTGCGCATGACCTTCGGTGTTCCGGCCGAGGAATATGTCGTCAACCCGATCGTGGAGAAGGCGCTCGATCGCATCTTCATCCTCCATGCCGATCATGAGCAGAACGCGTCGACCTCGACCGTCCGGCTCGCCGGCTCGTCGGGCGCGAACCCCTTTGCCTGCATCGCGGCGGGCATCGCCTGCCTGTGGGGCCCGGCGCATGGCGGCGCGAACGAAGCGGCGCTCAACATGCTGCGCGAGATCGGCACCGTCGATCGCATCCCGCATTATATCGAGCGCGCCAAGGACAAGAACGATCCGTTCCGCCTGATGGGCTTCGGCCACCGCGTCTACAAGAACTACGATCCGCGCGCGACGGTGATGCAGCAGACCGTGCGCGAAGTGCTCGGCGCACTGGGCGTCAACGATCCCGTGTTCGACGTGGCACTTCACCTTGAGGAAATGGCGCTCAACGATCCATACTTCATCGAGAAGAAGCTGTTCCCGAACGTCGATTTCTATTCGGGCGTGATCCTGTCGGCGATCGGTTTCCCGACGACGATGTTCACCGCCCTGTTCGCCCTCGCCCGCACCGTGGGCTGGGTCGCGCAGTGGAACGAGATGATCTCCGATCCGGCCCAGAAGATCGGTCGCCCGCGCCAGCTCTACACCGGGCCGACGCAGCGCGATTACCTCCCCGTCGACCAACGCTGATGCGCGCAGCAGTCACCATCCTCGGCATTTTGGTGCTGTTGATGGGGCTGCTGTGGATCGGCCAGGGTACCGGCTACATCCAGTGGCCGGCATCCAGCTTCATGATCGACCAGCGCATCTGGGCGCTGTGGGGCGGGCTGCTCGGGATGGCCGGGATCGTGCTGATCGGGATCGGGCGGCGGTAGCGTCAGTTCGATTGGGCGGCCCCTCCCGTTCGCCCCGGACTTGATCGGGGGCTCTCGAAGCCTCGCTCTTTTCTTCTGGGGAAACGAGGCCGGCCCCTCGCTTTCCCCAATGGTTCCCGTCGATTCAACTGAGATGGAATTCGCCGCAGGATGGCGCTGGACGGAACTCTCGAGCACCGCACCGCGCTCTTTCTCACAGTCGCAGCAATGAATTTCCCTGTTCGGGCGGGAGTTTTCCCTGTTATCCGGACGAAATTCCCTGTTATCCGATAACAGGGAATTCACGTGTAAGTGACGGTGGCTTCACACAGATTTCCGATCAGAACCGCGCCCGTGGGCCGGGAATACAGTACATTCCCTGTTATTTCCCTGTTACCGCCCCAGGAACAGGGAAATCCGGTGCCACGATCAGTCCCGATAGGGCAGCGTGAAGACGAACCGCGCGCCCTGCCCCGGCGCGCTGTCGACCGTCACGTCGCCGCCCATTGCCCGCGCGAGCCTGCGCGCGATGTAGAGGCCTAGGCCCGAACCACCCGGCTCGCGCGGGTCGACCCGCTCGAACTTCTCGAAGATGCGCACCTGGTCGGCGGGCGCGATACCCTTGCCCTGATCAGCCACGATCACCGCCGCGACACCGTTCTCACGCTCGGTGCGGATCCACACCATGCCTTCGCGCGGCGAATAGCGCACCGCATTGCCGATCAGGTTCACCAGCACCTGGAGCGCACGGCGGAACTCGCCCGTCGCGGGCAGCATGTCCTGCGGCGCGGGCTTGTCGATACGGACCTGCGCTTCCGACGCCCGCACACCGAGCAGGCCGGCAGCACGCCGCGCGACGTCGGCGAGGTCGACCGGCTCCTTCGCCACGACGAAATCGGAGCGCTCGATCGCCTGGAGATCGACGAGATCGTCGACAAGCCCCATCAGGTGCCGTCCGGCACTCGCGATATCGGCGGCGTAATCCGCATAGTCCTGGCGCAGCGGCCCTTCCGACTGCGCGTTGATGCTGTCGGCATTGGCGATGATGCGGCCGAGCGGGCTGCGCAACGCCTGGTCGAGCCGCGCCGCGAAGGCATCGGTCAGGTCCTCGGGAACCGCCTCGGGTTCGGGCCGGTGCGCGGCGACCGGCGCTCCGTCAGTCACGTCGTCGATCATGTGCGCCGCACCGATGAAACCGGCAAAGGCGCCGCCGGCATCAGTGCGCGGGGTGGCTGAGAGGCGGAGCGGACGTCCTGTCGCACGAAGCGTCGCGCTCTGCCCGTCGAACCGCTGATGCATTGCGAGCCCACCCAGGATCGGGAAAGAACCTTCATGGTCCTCGCCGAGCGCGAACAGGCGTGTCAGCGGCTGGCCGAGCATCGCCGCGGCATCGAACCCGTGCTTCGTGCCGGCACTGATCGACAGGAAGGTGACGCGCAGCGCCGAATCCGTTTCCCACGACCAGTCGGCCGCACTGCGCAGGAAATCACCCTCGCGCTCGCCCTGCATCGCCTCCGGATACCAGGCGGCGCGGCTACGCCAGCCGGTTATCATCAGGTGAACGCCCCGCGCCTCGGGTTCGGCGCGGACCCATAATTCGACATCGTCGTCGCCATCCGCCGCGACCACGCCGCGCGAGACGAGGATGCCGAGCCGTTGCGCGAGCCGGGCCAGCGTCGCGATCTGCGGGATCGCGACCGGCTGGCCGATACCACCGCCGGCGCGCAGGTTGAGATCCATCAGGCGCTGGTCAGCCTCGACCAGCCGGCCGGCACGATCGACCAGCCCGCGCACGGGCGGCAACATCGGATCGGTCACGTTCATGGCCGTGCCCTCCGCCCCAGCGCGAGCAGGGCCGCGCGATAATCGGGATGCAGCAGCAACGGCATGAGCGCTGCACGCGCTGTTGTCGATGGCGTCGCTGCAATGCCGTCGAGACCCTCGGCAAAACTGTCGAGATCGCGCCGGGGATCGGCCTCGCTCAACGCCAGCCCGATCCGCGCGATCGATTCACGATCAAGTTCGAGAGCGCGCAGCACCAGCCACAGGCGATCCGCCGCCGGATCGAGCACGATCTCGCGCGCGTCGGCATAGTCGAGGCCAAGCGCATGGGCGATCAGCGCCACGAACAGGGAGAGACGGCGATCAGCCAGGGTTTCGACCAGCAGCGGCGCCAGTTCGTCGGCGCGCGCATCAAGGGCCGCCGCAAGACGCATCGCCACCGCTTCGAGCCGATCCCCCTCGTCATGGGATGAAACGCTGCGTAGCGCCGCGTCGATGAGCGCCCGATCGAGCACCGTCAGGCTGTCGCCCGCACCATCGGTGAAATGCTCGCGGAGCGCCGCCGCCGTCAACCAGGTCAGGCGGTGATGAAGTTCGGCGGGAAGATCGGTACGCGTGGCCATCGCCTCCGGGTCGCCGTGCCGCCGGCTTTCGGCGGCAAGCAGCGCCATCGCCGCTCCGGCGACCACCCCGTCGGGATTCTGGATCAGCCGCGCAAGCAGGCTGGCGCGATCGGGGTCCTCCGGTGCGGACACAGGCAGGGCGCCGGCAAGCACGTCCTGGCGCGCGCGGCCGACCAGTTCACGCATCAGCTCGACATCCCGCAACTGTCCGGCGGAGATCAGCCGGTCCTGGACGAGAGGCCCTCCCGTCGCCAATGCTTCGGCGAGAACCGGTTCGCCCCGCGCGGCAAGCAAGCGCGCGGCGTGCTGTCGCACGGCGTTTTCGACGGCCGACACGAGGCCGGCAAGCGTCCCGCCGAGCGCCGAGCGCGATCGCTCGTCAAGCCGCGATTCGGCGGGAAGGAAAAGATCGTCGATGGCGACCGCCAATCTTTCATCAGCGCACAGGTCCGCGGCCGCCGCGCGAGCGAGCAGCCGGCCGGCACCCCATTGAGTGCCATCATCCATGTCGCCAACATCCCTCGACATGTGCCTCTGCTACGGGATTTGTCGTTAAGACGAGCCTAAGGCTTTTCGCGAAACGCCTCAATGGCGCCGCCAAGTGTCGTGAAGGCATAGATTCCCGCAGCGATCAGGGCGGCAAGCGGCTGTCCCGCGACGACAAGGGGCAACATCAGCATCGGATAGGCGACCGGGCTCGCCCACCAGCGGCGGCGGATTCGCGCGCTGCCGGCCCGCTCGACAAGCCCCGCCGCGACAATGGCGCTTCCGGCCGCGACCAGACCTGCAGCCGAATCGCCCCCCAGGATCAATGCGGACAGCGCTGGTATGCCCAGCATGGCACCTTGCTGGATTCGTAGCTGGATCGTCTCGTCGCGCAGCGCCGAAGCGGTCACCCCGATCGCAAGCGCGACCATCGCGACGATAGTCAGCGCAAGACCAGTAAGCGGCCAGGCGAAATGCAGCGCAGCGAACCCGGCCAGCGCCAGAACGAAACCGAGCGCCGTGACCGCGATGCTTGGCACGCTCCGCCCGACCAGGTGCGGCAGCGCGAGCCGGGCGAGCGGCGCCAGCAGGAACCGGTCCGCCCAGGGGACCGGCACCGGCGCAAGAGCAGAAAGAATCGCCCTGCCCCGTTCGGCCAGGCGGCGCGAATCGCGTTCGATGCCGTGCGCCCCACCCGCCGCGCCGGCCGGCAGGCGGATGTTCGCGGGGCCAGCCTGCGCCGCCACGCGCAGCAGGGTCGACTGGAAATCATAATCCTTGGGCATCGCCGCCACTTCGGCGATCCGCTTCGGATCGAGCAGGGCCAGCCCTGCCCAGGCGGTCAGCGCGCCGACCCGCTCGAACGGACTGCCGTTGCCCTGGTCGTCGGTAACCATCAGCGCTTCGCCGGTTTCGGCCGCAAGCGAGGACACCACCTCGCCGGTCGTCATCACCCCATCGGCGACGACAAGGACCCGTGATAGCGGATGCAGCTTCTCCATCGCCTCCGCTGCCGTGCGGACCGCGTCGACCGACGCGCCGCGCCGTCCGATCCGGTTGATCGCCCCCAACAGCTCCGGCGTCAGGCGTGCAATGACGAGGACGATTTGCGATGCCCCGGCCGCGACGAGCAGTCGCGCCTGGAACTCGATCAGGGTCAACCCGCCGAACGGCAGGGTCGCGGCAAGCGTACCGGGCCGGTCATCGGCATCCTCGGTCGCGAAAATCAGCCCGGCCAACATGCTGGGCTGTTAGGCGGAACAACCGCCAATGGCAAAGGTGTCGGAAAACCGCGGCGATTCAGAGACGTTCGGCGGCCCGGCGCAGACGGCGAAGCAGGTTGACATCCTGCGGTTCGGCATCGGCCGCCTCGGATGCGATCGCCATGAGGCGGATTGCCCCGAAGCTCGCGGCAAGGCCCTTGAGGCGTGCCGCGGCGCTGCGCCATTCGTCCCCGCTCCGCGCGCGCTCGAGGTTGCCGAGACCGCGCTGGACGCCGTCGAGAAAGGCTTCACGCAGCTCCGCAATCAGCTGGGGCTCGTCGCCCACCGCTGCCGCCAGAGTCGCATCGATTGCACCAGGATCATAGGCCATGCCTGTATTTCTACAGGGAAGCGCTTAAAGGAAGGTTTCGCTATTCGCTTCCCGAAGGCGGAAATCATGGTAAACAGCTGATATGAACGGGGGTTCGCGCATCATCGATCTTCGGCCAGGGCAAGGCCCCGCCGCGCCTGTCGAGGACGTGTCGGCGCCAGCGCCCGCCACGCTCGAACCACTGGAGCTCCGCCAGGCCATCGAGGATGCCGAAGACGAGCCGGAGCCGCAACGCGGCCGCTGGATCGTTCCCACGCTGGCCGTGCTGGTTTCGCTCGGCTGGATCGCCGGCATGCTGTGGTTTGCCTGGCCAAGCCTGCAGCGCGCGCTGCCGATCGAACTTGCCGGATTCATCGCCGCCCTGTGCGTTCCGCCAGCGCTGATCGGCATCCTGATGCTGCTCGCGCTACGCACCAGCACAGCGGAGGCCGAGCGCTTCGGCCGTACCGCCAGTGCCATGCGCGCCGAAGCGGCAAGTCTGGAGCGCACGGTCGCCGCGCTCTCTCAAACGATCGACGCGAATCGCGCGAAGCTCGCTGAACAGACCAGCAGCCTGATGGCCATGGGAGATGGCGCGGTCGCAAAGCTTGCCACCGTCGGGACCGGCATCGCGGAGCAGGTCAACCTCGCCGACGATCGGGCCCACAGGCTGGCCGCCGCCGCCGCCGCTACTGAAAACAGTCTTGGCGTGTTGCTTGCCACCTTGCCCAAGGCGCACGGCGAAACCGAGGATCTGGCCAGGCTCCTCGAACAGACGGGGATTTCCGCGGGCAAATATGCCAGCGCGCTTGATGCGCAGCTCGTCGCCCTGGCCGAGCGTGGGCGCGAGGCTGATGCTGTCGCGGGCGGCGCAGCCCAGAAGCTCGCCGCGCATATCACGCGCATGGAAGCGACCAGCGAAACCGCCGGTGCGCGCCTCGAAACGGTCACGGGCGAGATGTCGGCTGCGGTGGACGGATTGCTCGGACGCACCGCCGGCGCGGTCGACGAAGCGCGCAAGGGCATCGCCACGCAGGGCGAAGCGATGCTGGCGATGCTGGGCACCAACCAGGCGGCGCTCGACCGGATCAGCCGCGACAGCGCCGAGGCTCTCGCCGCACGCATTGCCGCCATCGAGGAGATCATCGATCGAATCGGCGCACGACTCGGCGAACAGCGTTCCGCCAGCGAGATGGTGATCGGCGAGCTCGATACCGGCCTCACCCGCGTCTCGCGGCAGCTCGACGCGCTACACGCCCAGGGGGTCGACCGTACCCAGACCCTCGCCGCGTCGATCAGCGCGCTGGGCGGTTCGGCCGATGCGATGACCGAGGCGTTGAAGACGGGCGATGCCATGGCGACATCGGCGATCAGCACCACCGAGAACCTGCTGATCGCACTCGACGCAGCCGCACGCGAGATCGACGAGACCCTTCCCGATGCGCTGGCCCGGCTCGACGGCCGGATTGCCGACAGCCGGCGTGTGGTCGGCGACGCGAAACCGGAACTGCTCGCGCTCGTCACTGCCGCAGAAAGCACTCATGACGCGATCGAGGCGATCGCCCATGTCATCGCCGGACAGCGCGACACGCTCGACAAGCTGTCGAGCAAGCTGATCGAAACGCTCAACAGCGGCCGCACCAAGGCCGACGCGCTTGGCGACATGGTGGAGGAGACGATCGGCCGCACCCATCGCTTCGCCGAGGAAGCGGCGCCCCGACTGGTCGAGGCATTGCTGCGTGTCCGCGATACCGCCAGTGCGGCAGCTGACCGGGCGCGCGAGACGCTTGCCACGGTGATTCCCGAGGCGGCAATGGCCCTGGAGAACGCCAGCGCCGACGCGATGCGTCGTGCCTCCTCGACTGCCCTGGAACACCAGATCGCCGCGATCGTCGAGGCCGGCGAGGCAGCGGCCGAAGCGGCCCAGCGCACCTCTGAGCGGCTGACCCGTCAGATGCTCGCCATCGCCGATTCGACCGCCACGGTCGAAAGCCGGATCGCGGACGCCCGCACCGAGCGCGAGAATGCCGACAAGGACACGTTCGCCCGCCGGGTTTCCCTGCTGATCGAATCGCTCAACTCGGCGTCGATCGACATCACCAAATCCTTCTCCGCCGAGGTATCGGACAGCGCATGGTCGGCCTATCTCAAGGGTGATCGCGGCGTGTTCACCCGCCGCGCGGTACGCCTGATCGACACCGGCGAAGCGCGCGAGATCGTGCGGCTCTACGACGAGGACGCGGCGTTCCGCGAACAGGTCAACCGCTACATCCACGATTTCGAGGCGATGCTGCGTGCGATCCTGGCGCAGCGCGACGGATCGCCGCTCGGCGTGACATTGCTGTCGTCGGACATGGGCAAGCTCTACGTCGCACTCGCCCAGGCGATCGAACGGCTGAGAAACTAGGGCGGACGGCGTAGCCGGCCTCTGACGACCAGCCTGCCCCCCCAACAGGCGACTTATCGAATTCAGTTCAGCTCAGCGTTCTCTGCGCCCTCCGCGCGAACACTCCCTTTGCTGTAACCGCACCCGTGACATGAATGCGGATCCGACCTGACCCACCCGCAGCCGTTTCCGTTCAGCGAGCAGCGACCGAAAACAGGCGAAGCAGCATCGAGGAACCGTATCGATGCCCTGGCGGATCAGAGCGCGCGGCGGCCGAAGGCGGGCCGGCGTTCGACCAGCGGGTTCGATTCGCGCTCGAGCATTTCCAGAGTGCTTTCGAACAGCGGTCGGAGCTCGACGACCGATTGAAGCGCCTCATCCGGCGTGTCCCGATTCTCGACGCAGTCGCGGGCGATCGTCTCGATCTTCTCGGCCAGCGCGCCGAGCGGTTCCGCCCCGAACTGCCGGGCTTCCCCCTTCAGCGTGTGCGCCGGGATGACCATCGCCGCGGCATTGAGTGCTCGCATGGCCGCTTCGATCGCGGCGACCGATTTCACGCCATCCTCCCGGAAGTATCCGAGGATGCGCACGAAGCCTGCGCCAAGCTCGGTGCGAGCTTGCGAAAACATCGTCCAGTCAACCAGGCCGCGATCTTCGACAGACACCGCATTCTCCTACTTCGGGGCCACCAAGGCCGCGAAGATGTCCCCCGCTATTAGACAAACGAGGTAAAGGATGAGTTGACGCACCCCCGGCCAATCGACCGAAAGGCTCGGTAAATCCTTGTTTAATCCAGTTGCGGGCGACTCGACTGCCTCTAGCGGTCGAACGGATTCTTTGGCGCGCGCAAGGTCAGCCGTACGGGTACCGCACCGAAGCCGAGATCGCGCCGGATACCGTTGATCAGGTAACGCTGATAACTGGCCGGCAACTGGTCGACGCGCGTGCCGAACAGCACGAAGCCCGGCGGGCGGGTCTTGGCCTGAGTGAGGTAGCGCAGCTTGATGCGCTTGCCACCGGGCGCTGGCGGCGGATTGGCCTCGATCGCTTTCTCGAACCAGCGATTGAGCTCACCGGTACCGATACGGCGCGACCATGCCTCACGCGTCTCGAATGCGACTTTCACCAGTGTGTCGATGCCCTTGCCGGTCGCTGCCGAGACAGTGAGCACCGGGATGCCCTTCACCTGCGACAGCCCTTCTTCCAGCGCCCCGCGAATGCCGTTGAACAGGCTGCTGGCATTCTCCGCCACATCCCATTTGTTGATCGCGACGACCAGCGCGCGGCCTTCCTGCAGCGCTGCGTCCGCGATACGCAGGTCCTGCGCTTCCAGCCCGCGTGTCGCATCGAGCAGCAGCACCACCACTTCGGCAAAGTCGATCGCGTGGAGCGCATCGGCGACCGACAGTTTTTCCAGCTTGTCCTGCACATTGGCACGCTTGCGCATGCCAGCGGTGTCGATCAGCCGGACGGCGCGGGGCTCGCCTTCAGGATCGTGCCAGGTCCAGTCGATCGCGATGGAGTCACGGGTGATCCCAGCCTCGGGGCCGGTGATGAGCCGTTCCTCGCCAAGCATGCGATTGATCAGCGTCGACTTTCCGGCATTCGGCCGGCCGATGATGGCAAGCTTCAGCGGCGCGTCGAGGCTGTCTTCTTCCTCCTCGGCAGCCTCGGCCTCCTCGTCACGCTCGACATGGGGAAGCAGCGCTTCGAACAGTTCGACCAACCCTTCGCCATGCTCGGCCGAGAGCACGACGGGGTCACCGAACCCGAGCGACAGAGATTCGAGGATGCCGCTTTCGCCGGCGCGGCCCTCGGCCTTGTTGGCGACGAGGATGACAGGGGTCTTCGAGCCGCGCAGCCAGCGCGCGATTTCCTCGTCGAGCGGGACGAGGCCGGCGCGGGCATCGATCAGGAACAGCGCGACATCGGCCTGGGCCACGGCGGCCTCGGTCTGGGCACGCATCCGGCCGGGCAAGGATGCCGCATCCTGGTCTTCATAACCGGCGGTATCGATGACCCGGAATTCGAGGCCGACCAAGGTCGCATCCCCCTCCCGCCGGTCGCGCGTGACGCCAGGACGATCGTCGACCAGCGCGAGCTTCTTGCCGACGAGGCGGTTGAACAGTGTCGATTTGCCGACGTTGGGCCGGCCGATGATCGCGACCACGGGAAGATTGGGCATGGCGCGCCTTACCCTGCTATGCCGCGTTCGTCACCCCGGAGTCGTGCCGGGGCGACGAAGCAGGCGTCACGATCAGCGATAGGCCGAGATTCGACCCTTCTGATCGAGCACATACAGGGTGGAATTGGCCACGACCGGCGGCAGGTTATAGGCCTTGCCCCCTTCGATCACCGTGCCGACTTCGCCGCTATCGGGCGACGCGGAGACGATCTCCCCGCGCGAGTTGGTGAGGATCAGGCGGTTGCCTGCGAGCACCGGACCATACCAGGTGATCGGGTTCTTTTTCTTCTTCTCGCTGCCAAAGTGGCGGAGCTGCTGGATCCAGCGCACCTTGCCGGTCGCGCGGGCAAGGCAGACGAGCCGGGCGTCGTCAGTGACCAGGAACAACCATTCGCCCGCGACCCAGGGGGTCGAGATGCCCGCGAAATTCTGTTCCCAGATACGCTGGCCGGAGACGATCTCGAGCGCAACGGTGCGGCCACCCTGGCCTACCGCGAAGACAAGGCCGCGATCGATGACCGGCGATGCGTCGATATCGGCAAGCGACGACACCGAGGTGGAGATGCTTGAGCGCGACAGCGCGTCCTGCCACAGCGTGCGGCCATTCTCGTAGCGATAGGCGTTGAGCTCGCCCGAGGAGAAGCCGGCAATGACCGTACCCTGCCCTACCGCCGGCGCCGCGACACCGAACACGCCCTGCGTCTCAAGCGAGCCCGACTGGGTCCAGGCGACGGAGCCATTGGCCTTGGACAGCGCGAACAGCTGATTGTCCTGGGTCAGCACATAAAGGTTGTCATTGTCGATCGTCGGGGAGCCGCGCAGCGGGCCGCCCGGCTTGACCCGCCAGACTTCAGCGCCGGTCTTCGCATCGAGCGCCACCACGTCGCCCAGGCCGTCGGTCGCATAGACCTTGCCGTTGTCGTAGCTGACACCGCCGCCAAAACGAGCGCTGCGAGTCTTCTTCTCGTTCTTGGAGATGTTGGTCGTCCAGACCTGCGAGCCCGTGTCAGCGGTGAAGGCGTGGACATTGGCGTCCACGTCCATCGCGTAGAGCCTGCCATCGGCGATCACCGGTGCCGCGCCGAGCCGCTGGCGGTTTGAGCCACCATCGACCGAGGCGGTCCATGCCCGAGTCAGCGTGGCGCCCAGCGCGAGCTGTCCCATCGACTTGTCGGCGCTGCCGCCGGGTTGCGCCCAGTTTTCATTGACTTCGGGTGCTGGCAGCAGGACCTGCACGTCTGCCAGCGACTTGTCGGACGTCACTTCGCTCTCGGACATGAGGATCGGCACGCGATCGCCCAACACCGGCGTCTTCTTGCCGCCGCCCTTGAATATCCCGCAGCCGCTGAGCGCGAGGAGCGCGGCGCACGCCAGCACCGCCCGGTTCTTGTACATCATTGCGCTTTCTTTTCCTCAACCGGGCCGACTGCGTCGATGCCCATGGTGCCAGCGATCTGAACCGCGCGTTGACGGATCGTGTCGGGGACCGTCTCATCCCGGGCGATCTGCCCGAAAAGCGGTGCCGCGAGATCGGGCTTGTTCATTTGAAGATAGGCAGCGCCGACGAGCTCGCCCGCGCTGCCGAACCAGGGATTGCCCTTTACCGCCAGCGGCCGCAGCCGGTTGACGACGACATCGGGCTTGAGCGTATCGAACTCGGCTGCGGTCTGGCGGACCAATGCCAGATCGCGCAGCGGCTGACCGACCGAGCTGTCTCCCGCGACTGCGGCGAACTTGGCCGCGGCGCCCTTCAGATCTTCCTTCTGCAGCAGCAGGTCCGCCTGAGTGAACAGCGCCAGCGCGCGATATCCCCCAACACCCGAGCCGGCGAGCTCCACCAGGCCCTTCTCAGCGCTGCCGACCTTCTGCGCGGCCAGCTCGTCATAGACGACCTGAAGCTTCTCGCCCTGCTCACCGGCAACCTGCGCGCTGTGATATTCCCAATAAAGGAAACCGCCAAACGCGGCGAGCCCGGCGACGATCGCGACGATCAGCCAGCGCCCGTAACGCGTCCACATGCTCGCGAGCTGATCGCGGCGAAGCTCCTCGTCCACCTCACGCAGAAATGCTTCGTCGGTATTCGGCTTAACGGCCAAGGGATGCTCCATGGGGCGAAGGCTGGAAAGGGGCGGACCTTAGCGATGGCCGCGTACAAACGGAAGGATCAATCCTTGGGTGCGTAAGTCTGCTCCGGACCCGGAAAGCTGCGGGATCTGACATCAGCGGCATAGGTTTCAACCGCGGCGGAAATGCGGCCGGACAGGTCGTCGAAGCGCTTCACGAAACGCGCCGTGCGCTCGAACATACCGAGCATGTCCTCAGCCACGAGCACCTGTCCATCGCACAGCGCCGAAGCCCCGATGCCGATGGTCGGGCACGCCACCTTCCGCGTGATCTCGATCGCGATCGGTTCGACCACCCCCTCGATCACGATGGAGAAGGCGCCTGCATCGGCGATCGCGACTGCATCGGCGACGATCTTCGCGGCTTCCTCAGGCGTGCGGCCACGCGCACCATAGCCGCCGAGCACGTTCACCGCCTGGGGCGTTAGGCCGACATGGCCCATCACCGGGATGCCGCGCTCGACGAGGAAACGGACCGTCGGCGCCATCGCCTCGCCCCCTTCCATCTTCACGCCGGCAGCGCCGGTCTGCTTGAGCAGCCAGGCGGCGTTTTCGAACGCCTTTTCAGGGGATGCCTCATAGCTGCCGAACGGCATGTCGATGATGACGACCGAGTGATAGCTGCCGCGCACCACCGCGGCACCGTGCGCCGCCATCATGTCAAGCGTGACGGGCACCGTTGATGGCAGGCCGTAGACGACCTGGCCGAGGCTGTCCCCGACCAGCAGCAGATCGCAATGCGGATCGAGCAGCTGGGCGGTGCGCACCGTGTAGGCGGTGAGCATCACCAGGGGCGTGCTGCCCTTGGCCTTGCGCAAGGCCGGGATGGTGAGCCGCTTCATCGGCGCCGGCGTGGGATTCGCGCGGCTGGTCGAGGTATCGATCGTGAAGGTCGTGGACATGCGCCGCTGTTAGCGCCGCAACATCGGGGAAGCCAGCCACCGCATGTTCCCGTGCCAGCCCGATGTTTGCCTAGCTTGACTCAATGTCAAATATTCTGTACATTATGTTACATTGATTTGACGCTGGAGGATCAGATGGCGTTTCGGGAAAGGATGATGTGGGGATCGGTCATGGCGACGGTCGTGATCTGGGGCTGGTATTTCCGGGGATTCGTGCGGGCGATCGAAGGACCGAGCTTCAACGTCGGCACCGAGTTGGGTAATTTCATCCTCGCGGTGATCGCGCTGACCGTGGTCCAGATCGTGGTGGCCATCATATTGTCGATCATATCGCCGAAAGAGGCCGGCGCGTCGGCGGACGACCGGGACCGAGAATTCGCGCTGCTGGCCTATCGACCTGCCTTCATCACGCTGAGCGCGCTGGTGGCGACCCTTACCGTGGTCGCGCCGCTGACCATTGCCACCGCCCCGGCCTGGCTGGCCGGCAAGCCGGACACGCTGGTACCGATCGTGATCAGCAACGTGCTGCTGCTGGCGCTCGTGCTCGCTGAACTGGTGCGTGCCGGCACCTTGCTGTTTCTCTATCGCCGGGGGAGTTGAGATGACGAGGCAATCGAGCATGAACGGCGCGGGCGTGGTGCTGCGGCACGGCGCCGTCAACTTTGCCCGCAACCTTGCCCGTCGCCAGGACCAGCATGGCTAGCACCCCGATCGCCAACCAGATCCGCACCCTGCGCTTCATGGCGGGGGAGATGACCCAGGCCGATCTCGGCGCACGCATCGGGATGACGCGACAGACGATCGCCGCGATCGAGGCGGGAAAATACTCCCCGTCGCTCGAGGCTGCATTCCGTATCGCCCGGGTATTCGGCAAGCCGCTCGACGAGGTGTTCCAGTGGGAGGAGTGATCTTCCCACCGGGCACAGTCTTCAGGGACGCAGATACTCGCGCTTCCTCGCCAGCCCGGCGAACCAGATCGAGAAGACGCCGATGGCGAGGATCAGGATCGGGAAGGGCAACACCGTGCCGGCACCCTTGTGCGCGATGATGTCGGTCGTGGCGAAGAGATAGCCGAACTGGATGACCGCCGCGACCAGCGAGACGATGAAGAGGATCCGGACCGCGCGCGAGCGGGTCAACAGGCCAATCGCACCGAGCAGGCCAGTGATAACCGCCATGGCGAAGACATAGTTGTACCAACCCGGCAGGCTCGCATAGAGTGCGAGGTCATATTCTGTCGCCGGACCCATCGCTTCGGGGCCGTGGATGAATTGCATATAGCAAAAATAGCAGCCGATCGCGTTCCACAGTGCAAGTACGCCGCCAACGACATAGTACCAAACAGGTGGCTGTTCGCCGTCTTCTGTCATGACCTGCTCCCCTCCATTGGTGAGAAGGAGATGGTGCGCCTTTTATGCTGAAATGGCAATATTTTGAACTGAATCGGACCTAGTTGAAGAGGCGTCCGGAAAGCTTCGCAACCCTTCCCGGGAAGGACAAGCGAGCACGATATTTCCTTATTCGACCGTCACACCCTTCCAGAACGCGAACCGTCCCCTTATCTCGGCAGCCGCGGGCAAGGGATCGGGATAGAACCAGACCGCGTCCGGATTGCGCTTTCCATCGACGACGATCGACTTGTAGCTCGCCTCCCCCTTCCATGGGCAACGAGTATGCGATGCGCTTGCCTCGAGCAGCGCTTCATTGACGCTTTCGGGCGGGAAATAGTGATTGCCCTCGACCACCACCGTATCGTCGGATTCGGCGATGACGGCCCCGTTCCAGCGCGCAATCGGCATGATCGGTCCTCCTGGCTATCCAAGCCCGGCCATATCATAGATGTCCGGCTTGAACCCGACCAGCAGCTTGCTGCCGGTATCGAGCACCGGGCGCTTGATCATCGACGGGTTGGCCAGCATCAGCGCGATCGCCTTGTCTTCCCCGATATCCGCCTTGTCAGCGTCGGAGAGCGCGCGAAAAGTGGTCCCGGCGCGATTGAGCAGCACCTCCCAGCCCACCTGCCCTGCCCAGCGGCGCACGGTCGCCTCGTCGATCCCTGCTTTTTTATAGTCGTGAAAATCATAAGCGACACCATGCGCATCGAGCCAGGTCCAGGCCTTCTTCATCGTGTCGCAATTCTTGATACCGTAGAGCGTCGCCGCCATTGCCTTCAATCCTTCAAGAATTTGCCGAGCGTCACGACCTTTTGCCGTTCGAGCCCGAGCGCTTCGTAAAAACCGAGCGCGGCGTGATTGTCGTCGCGTACCATGAGCTGGATCTTGGGAGCGCCCCGAGCGCGAAGCCAGACCTCCGCCGAATCCATCAAGGTGCGCCCCAGACCGTTCCGGCGATGAACAGGCGCCACCGCCAGATAATAGACCCAGCCACGATGTCCGTCGAAACCCACCATGACCGAGCCGGCAAAGGCCTGTTCCTGCTCCACCACCAGGACCGTCGAGGTCGGGCCGGCGATCGCCTGAGCGAAATCCGCCTGCGGGTCGTTCCATGGGCGGGTGAGGCCACAAGCTTGCCAAAGCGCGATGATTGCGGGCGCGTCCGTGGGGATAGCTTCGCGCAGGGTGAGTTCGAGGCGTTCCGACATGATCGCGCTGTCGCTCAGCCGGCAACGTCGCGCAAGCTTTCAAGGGATGCCGGACGGCGAAGTGATACGCTGCAAAGCCAGCGCGTCACCCCGCCGCCACGGGTTCAATTCGCCGTCGGGCTCGTTTCCGCCGCGCTGCTCATCGGCGGAACGGGCGGGGTCGCGGAGCGGGCGTCGCTGACCGCCTCGTCGTACCAGCGCGACAGATCGATCTTCATCTGGCGCAACGCAGCCGGATTCAGATAGGTCATGTGGCCGGCGGGATAATATGTGAATTGCAGGTTCGCCTGTTGCGACCTTTCAAGCATCATGTGCCCCAGGTCGTTTTCGGTCCCGAAAAAGGGCGTCGCCATGTCGTAATAGCCGTTCATCGACAGCACTTTCAGGTACGGATTACTGCGCATCGCGGCACCCAGGTCGACGGCGGTATTGGGATTGTTCTGGCCCTGGCCACGGCCGGGGCCCTCGTGCTTCCAGTTCCAGGTGAAACCAGCCGCATCGCGCGCGGAGAGACGATAGGGCAAGTCGGTCTTATAGCCGAGCGTGGTCGAGAGATAATCGTGGAATGAGGCGATATACGCACCCGAGATCGCGTCGGACGACGCATCAGTCTCCGGCCGCTCGCCCGCCGCGTCGGTATCGATACCGGTGTAACGCGAGTCGAAGCGACCAACCGTCCGCGCCTCCCCGCGCAGCAATTCCTTCTGGAACCGAGCCAGATCGATCCGAAGGTTCGCGCGCTTGATGAATTCGGGAGACAGGCCGATCAGCTGGCTCATCTGGTCGGCGACCTGATCCCGCTCGGCATCCGGGATCGACTGCCCCTTGGCGAGCGCTGACATATAGGGTCCGGTGGCAAAGGCCCGCGCCCGTGCAACGATCGTGGCGACGTCCGCCGGCCGGTTCTGCAGCCGGTTGTGATACCAGGCGGTGGCGGCATAGCTGGGCAGGTAATTGAGATAGACCTGATCGAGCCCCGGCTGGCGATAACCATAGTTCATGATCGACGACAGCAGCACCACGCCGTTCAATGCCATGCCGCGATCCTGCAACTGATAGGCGAGCGCGCCCGACCGCAACGTCCCATAGCTTTCACCGAGCAGGAATTTCGGGCTCATCCAGCGGCCATATTTGGTGACGTAGCGAATGATGCCCTTCGCAAAGGCATCGACGTCCTCGTCGACACCATAGAACTGGGCAGGCTTCATATCGCCCAGCGGGCGCGAATAGCCGGTGCCGATCGCATCCAGAAAAACGAGATCGGTCTTGTCGAGCAGCGAATCCGGATTGGGGCCGACATCATAGGGCGCAGGCCGGATGAATTCGGGGTTGGTCGTACGAAGACGGATCGGCGCGAATGAACCCATGCGAAGCCAGAAGGAGGGGCTGCCCGGCCCACCATTGTAGAGGAAGGTGACCGGCCGCTTCGTCCCCGGCTTCACCCCGTCGAGCGTATAGGCGGTATAGAACATCGAGGCGGTCGGTTTCCCCTCGATATCGCGGATCGTCAGAGTACCGGCCGAGGCGGTATAAGCGTAGCGACGCCCGTCAATCGTGACGGCGTCGCGATGCGTCGTCTCTGTTTCGGCGATCGGCGCGTTGGCCCAGGCTGCCTCCGCTTCGTTCTTCATCTTGTCGGCATTGGATGTGGCTGCGCTCTTGTCGCGCGCAGGACTGTCCTGCGCGGCGCCCGCGGCAGGAGCGAGGATGACGCCGGCGGCAAGAACAAGCGCGAGAGGCTTATTGGTCACGAAGAACTCCCATGTTGTGCGAATGACGGCATTTCTTCCCGGTTAAATCGTGTGATGCAATCCCCGGGCCGCTAAAATCGACGGCGGATCGAACCTATGCCCGATCGCAGGCACATCTTCCGACTTCGCCCGAAACGGACAGCGCCCGAATTGCAGCGCCGCCTTTCCGATGATGAGTTCATGGAGCCAATTCACCGTTCCGGTAGTTCGGACTCATTGACGTCGTGACCCAGCGATCGCGCTGTCGCCGCTGATACTGCCCGCCCCGCTTACCCCGCCATCTGACGATGCGATTTTTCGGAGATACCTGTGGACCTGACCGAACACCGGGATCTTCGTGGCGGCCTTCCATGCTGGGTGGCGAGCGACGAGAACACTCTCGCCTCCGACCCGATTCCCGCAGGCAGCGTCGACATCGCGATCGTCGGCGCGGGTGTGATGGGCGCGATGCTGGGAGAGCGACTGTCAGCCGAAGGCCATCGCGTGCTGCTGCTTGACCGCCGCCCGCCGGCCCATGGCAGCACCGCTGCCTCCACCGCGCTGGTGATGTGGGGTGCCGATGTCCCCCTGACCCAGTTGGCCGAAACGATCGGCATGGCAGAAGCCGCACGACGCTGGCGGCGCGTGTTCGCGGCGGTGGACAGGCTGGCAGCACATATCGACGGTGCGGAGATTGAGTGTGGACGGATCCACCGACCCGAATTGTATCTGGCTGGAACCTTGCTCGATGAAGAGGCACTACAGGCTGAAGCCGAGGCGCGGCAGGCCGCAGGCTTGCCATCCGACTATCTCGATGCTGCGACGGTCGCATCGCGGTTCGATATCGCCCCCCGCGCCGCGCTGCTCTCGGCCGGAAGCTATGAGGTCGATCCGGTGCGGCTGACGCTCGGCCTGCTTGCCAGGGCGCGGGCGCGGGGCGCGACGGCCTGCTTTCCGTTCGACGTGACACGCATCGAGCAGACAGGCGGTGGATCAATGTTGCATGGCGCCGATGGGCGACGGATTGAGGCGGAAACCGTGATCCTCGCATCGGGATATGAGCGCGCCGTCTGGTTCCTGCCCTCAGCCTTCACCGTCGGATCGAGCTACGCGATCGCGACGCCGGCCGGACATGCGCCGCTCTGGCGGGAGAATGCGATGATCTGGGAAGCATCGTCGCCCTATCTCTACGCACGAGCGACTGCGGACGGCCGGGTGATCGCCGGCGGCGAGGATGAGGATTTCGACGACGCCCGGCAACGCGATGCGCTGATCAAAGCCAAGCGGGGCACGATCAGCGCAAAGCTGGCGGCGATGATCGCGGTCGATGACATCACGGTGGACTGCGCATGGGCGGCAGCGTTCGGATCATCGCCGGACGGGCTGCCGGCAATCGGTCGGGCGCGGAATCATGACAATCTCTGGCTGGCGAGCGGGTTCGGCGGGAACGGGGTGAGCTTCGCCGCGCTGGGAACGGAACTGATCGCGGCGGCACTTTCCGGGGCGGCCGACCCGGATGCGGAATGCTTCGATCCGTATCGGTTCGGCTAACCCTGCCCTCCAGCGGCGACATCATGGTGAAGGTTGGAAGCGCGCGATCTTCTTTCTCATCCAGCGGAAGCTGTCGGCCCGATCCGTCCCTTCACGAGTCCGCGTCACCGGCGAGCTGGGCCATGGTCGGCACCACCTTCTTCCAGCCCTGGCTCATCGTGGAGAAGGCGCGCTCGTTCTTCGGTAGCTCGAAGCCCGAATGAACCATGCGGACCCGGGTGCCGTCCCCAGCCGGGGTGAGCGTCCAGGTGACGATCGTGTCGAGTGGCGAGCCATAGCCCGCATTGCCCGCGTGCCCTCCCTTCCAGGCGAAGGCGAGGCGTTGATTCTCCACGACCTCGAGCACCTGGCAATTGATGACGCCGTCCCATTCGCCAGCAGGGGTGGTCCGGAAGGTGAAGCGGGCGCCCTCCACCGGGTCGAACCCGGTCGGTGCCATCAGCCAGCGGCCCATGGCGGTGCCGTCAGTCAGCGTTTTCCAGATCGTCTCCGGCGCATGGGGAAAGACCTCATCGACAACGATATCATAGGTTTCGGCCCGGGATTCCGGAGCCTTCGGGACAACCTGATTCATGGATCGATTTCCTTCAGGAGGGAGCGGAGATCAGCGAAGCGGTCGCGCCAGAAGACACCGTAATGGTCCATCCAGTCGACCAGCGGGGCAAGGCCATCGGGCCGGGCGCGATAGTAGACATTGCGCCCCTCGGGACGCTCGGCGACGAGACCGGCCTGCTTGAGCGACTTCAGGTGCTGGGAAATGGCACCCTGGGTGACGCCACTGCCCTTGGTCAGGTCGGCGACGGTGATCTCTTTCGCATTGACGACACGTTCGAAGATACCGCGCCGCGTCGGATCAGCGAGCGTGCGCATGACGGTGGTGATGGCGACGGCTTCGAGCATGGAAAAACATTAGCTACCACTAATGCATTAGTCAATGCTAATGCATCTGCCGTAGTCCACACACTCATATTGTCTGGGAAGAGTGGATGCCGGGATGAGTCCGACATGATCGAATTCACGGAGGCGCGCTTCGGAAAAGGCGCCGGAACGAAGAGGCTATCTGACCAGCTTGCCGCCCTTCATGACATGATCGACCTTTTCGAGAAGCGCGATATCAGCAAGCGGATCACCCTTCACCGCGACCATGTCGGCGTAATGGCCGGGCGAGATGGCACCGACGTCAGCCGACTTGCCCATCAACGCCGCGGCGCTGGTCGTCGCGGACTGGATCGCCTGCATCGGCGTCATGCCGAAACGGACCATGTAGCTGAACTGCCGCGCGTTCAGACCGTGCGGGTAAACTCCTGCATCGGTCCCATAGGCGATCTTCACACCCGCCCGCACCGCCTTACGGAAACCCTCGCGCTGGGCGTCGGTCGTTTCGGTATTCTTGCGCAGGATCTCGGCCGACCATCCGTCGCGCCTGCCGACCTGATCGATATAGTCACCATTATAGATATCCATCACCAGCCAGACGCCTTTTGCTTTCGCCAGCGCGAGACCCTCGTCGTCGATCAGCGAGGCATGTTCGATCGAGCGAACGCCGGCGCGGATCGCCAGCTTGATGCCCTCCGCACCATGGGCATGGGCAGTCGCGTAGCTGCCGTTGCGGGCAGCCTCGGCGACGGCGGCATGCATCTCCTCCTCGGTCAGTTCGGGTGCGCCGGGCTCGGTGCCGGCGGCGAGTACGGCACCGGTCGCGATCAGCTTCAGGAAATCGGCGCCATTCTGGAAGAGACGGCGCGCCTTGACCGTCATGTCGGCAGGGCCGGTGACCACACCCATGCGCATGATCGCCGGGACCTCGACATCCGGGGCCATGCCGGTGACCTCACCGCCCCCACCGGGAACGGTGAGATAGGCGCCGGCGACGCTCATCCGTGGCCCTTCCACCAGCCCGGCATCGATCGCGTTGCGCAGCGAGACATCACCGAACGCGCGAAACGTGCCGACGTCGCGGACACTGGTGAAACCGGCCGCGAGCGTATCGCGGGCATGCTTCGCGCCGAGCAGCGCGATATCGGCCCCCGAATGGAGCAGAGGCTCGGCGACATTGGCCGACTGCTCCGTGTCGACGAGATGGGTGTGCATGTCGATCAGGCCGGGCAGTACGGTGTAGTCGCTCCAGTCGGTCACCGCCGCCCCTGCCGGTGGTGGCGCCCAAAGCGTCACGGCTGTTACGCGGCCATCGTCGATACGAACCAGTCGGTCGGCGAGGACCAGCCCCTTTTCGGTGTCGATCAGCTTTCCGGCACGGACGTAGAGCGTCTCGGCCATGACGGGCGATGCCGCCAGTACGGCCGACGCCGCCATACCGAAGATGCGCGCAATCAACCCGGACGCCATCATTCCCTCCCGATCTTCATCGACCCGGTCGTTGTCCCCGGTTGTTGAACGATCGTCAAACAGGAATTCGCGACGGGCGCCACATTGGTCCCCACGCCGTTCCGGTCAGGCGCAGCAGAAAGCAACGTCGAGCATATCCCCATGCTCCGCGACCGAACAATCGACGAACGCTGAGACTCCATCAGGACCTGCTGCCAGCCCAGCCCCAATGCAAAGATAGAACTTTACCTTCACTTTCTTTTCAAGACTTTCACCAGGGAAAACATTTCAATCGAAGGAGCCAGTTCGGCTGCAACTCCGTAAATACATCTTCTCTCCAGAATGTTAGAAATGGCCTGAAAATCGATAAGCCTTTGCGCAGTGCACTATCTTCATGACATCTTGGGGTGAGGCAACATGATCAGAGACGGCAGGGATATCGCCAACGGCACCGTGATTTCGACTCAGGTGTGCATTATCGGTTCAGGCCCGGCGGGGATCACCGCTGCATGGCATCTGCAAAAGGCAGGACTGAAAGTCACCCTAATCGAGGGAAGCCGCGACTATCGTGCTGCCGGTGACAATTTTCAGGCGAGCTGGCCGGACAAGACCCTGCTCTACGACGGGATATCCGATGGCCTGTTCACGTCGAACGAGCCTCATTTCCTGATCCAGCCTTATTCGGGACAGACCAACAGCGCCTGGGAACGCGAGCGAATCTATGGCGGCACCTCCGCGCATTGGGGCGGCCAGTCCCGGCCACTCGACCCGATCGACTTCGAGGCGCGCCCGGGCTTTCCCGGCTGGCCGATCAGCCGCGCCGACCTCGACTCCTATTATGCCAAGACAGCCGCCTTCTGCGTCCTCCACGGCGATAATTTCAGCGCGGAATATTGGGCCGAAATCCTGGGGGCGGAAATTCCCGACCTCGCCGGTTTCGATACCGAAATGTACCAGTTCATGGGCCCGAATTATCTGAATTTCTCCACGCGGACGTTCGACGGCATCACGATCGGGGAAAGTGCGGCCGACGTGATCCTGAACGCCAGCCTGCTCGATATCGATCATAGCCGGGGCGCTGTGCAGTCAGTTCGCGTGGCCAGCATGAACGTCAGGACGACCCCGCAAAAGGCGACCGAATTCACGATCAAGGCCGATGTCTTCGTGCTGGCATGCGGCGCGGTCGCCAACGCCCGCCAACTCCTGCTCTCCAATGCCGGTAACGAACATGACCAAGTCGGTCGCTATTTCATGTGCCACCCGCTCTCCGCCAATGGCGTTGTCTCTATCACGCAACCCTATCTCACAGCAGGCCAGACAAGGCTGATGAACGGCGACACCCTCTCCGGCGCACGCCCGGTCAGGTGGCAGGACCAGAATGGGGTCACGGTGACGGGCAGATTCTCCCCCACCGCCGATCAGCAACGGGCGCTGGGCATCGGCAGTTGCTGGTTCTGGGCCGGTGGTGGGCAATATTATTTCGAAATGGCCCCGAATCCCGACAGCCGCGTCACGCTTGCCGATACGCTCGACCCGGTCTTCGGCCAGCGACAGACCCGGATCACATGGCAGCTCAGCCAAAGGGACGAGACGACCTACACCCAGTCGACCCAGTTGTTCAAAACCGCGGTCAACGGCCTGAGCGGCGATGTGTCCTACCCCTCATGGGAAAGCGTGAAGGGACAGTTGATCGTCAACGGCCACCATATCGGAACGACGCGCATGTCGGCCGACCCAACCAAGGGCGTGGTCGACGCGAACCTCAAGGTGCACTCGCTCGACAATCTCTATGTCGCCGGGTCCTCCGTCTTTCCGTCGACCGGAATCTCCAATCCGACCTTCACGATCATCACGCTTTCGATTCGGCTGGCCGAGCATCTGCGCAGCAGGGTGAGCAAATAGCGCCACTTGCTGCGATCGGCTCGTATAGCCATCTCGCCACGCCCTGCCGACCTGCCCTACGCCCCGCCCCGCCCCGCCGGTCGACGGGGCGACCCTCAAGGGCACCCCGTCGAATTGACTTTCGCGCCTTCGATTCGTAGGGAAGCGAACAGCTTTCCAAGCAACATCCATCCCTTAAATTTTGAAAGACCGCAGGTGCAATTCGGCCAAGTCTTCATAGCGCCCCACGTAGCCGGAAAGGTAATGGATGGAGAGTTAGTCGTCATCAACCTGCAGAACGGGCTCTATTATTCTTCCAATGAAGTGGGCGCCTTCATCTGGGAAGCCATTACAGATGGAGATATTCCTGATACGATCGTCAGGAACATTGCTGCAAACTGCGATGCATTGGAAGAAGATGTCGCCAACGATGTCCACACCTTCATTGCACATCTGATCGAGATCGGCCTGCTGGAGCAAGCCGGCGAGGCAACTCCATCGCGAGTCCCAACGGTGCGTGCGCCCGGTTTCGCGACTTATGCGCCGCCTAGCCTCCTCGCCTTCGACGACATGGAACAGGCCTTTGCCCTCGATCCGCCACTACGGGCCTGACCCGGACGGGCTCAGGATAGCGTGGTGACTGATCGCACTCCGAGCGCGCGCGTTTCCTGCATCATTCCGGTGCATGACGGCGCGGCTTTCCTGGCGCAGGCACTGGCCAGCATTCTGCACCAGCGCGGGGCCGAGCTCGACGTCATCGTCGTGGATGACGGATCGTCGGATGCGTCGGCCGACATCGCTGCCGGCTTCGATGGGGTTCGTGTGTACCGGCAAGCGCAGGCGGGCGTGGCGGCTGCGCGCAATGCCGGCGTCGCGCTGGCGCGTGGGGATTTTATCGCCTTTCTCGATGCGGACGACCTGTGGCTGCCCGGCAAGATCTCGGCCCAACTTGCGGCGCTCGACGCTGATCCGGCAGCCGATTACAGCCTGACCCTGGTGCGCCACGTCGCCATGGACGGGGAAAAGGCGGGACCACTCGACGATGGCTCGCGGCTCGGGCGTCTGATGCAATGTCTCCTCGTGCGCCGCGCTGCTTTCGACCGCGTCGGCCCATTCGACACCGGCACGCTCACCCGCGCTGACCAGGACTGGTTCCTGCGCGCCGACGCGTTGGGGCTCAGACCAGCGATCATCGAGAAGGTGCTGGTGTTGCGGCGGATTCACGGATCCAACCACAGCCTGGCCAATGCAGGTCAGGTCATTGACGATTTCCTGATCATCGCAAAACGAAACCTCGACCGCCGACGCAACGAAGGCGCGTTGCGCCCCGTGCGTCACTGGTCGACATGACCGCCGATCCCGGCGCCGCTTTCGCCGCCGCCTGTGCCCGCGTCCCGCCGGAGACGCTAGCTGTCGTCGTAGCGGGTGTCGCCATCCAGATCCGCGTCGCTGGCCCTGCCCTCGCCGCGCGGCTGTTCGAACCGGTGCGTCATATCGCATCAACCTGCAGCAACGCCGAGGTGACGATCGACATTGACGCCTGGGGCATCGACGAGACCGGCGTCCCCCTTCCTCCCGGGCAGCTTCTCGAAGAGAGCGACACCACACGGCGGCGCCTGGTCTGCGCTTTCCCGGGCGTCGATTCGCTTACCCGGCTCAGCATGGCGCGCCCGTTCCAGGCCGGACTGCTACCCCTACTGGCGCGGCTGGGACGTCCGGCAGTGCATGGCGGAGTGATCGCCCGCGGGCCGGGCGAACCGGGACTGTTGCTGGTCGGCCCGAACGGCAGCGGCAAATCCACGACATGTCTCGCGGCACTGCTAGCGGGTTTCCGCCTGGTGGGCGAAGACTGCCTGGCCGTGACGCGCAACGGCGCGCTGCATGAAGGTCATTCAATGTATCGCAGCTGCTGCCTGACCGTGCAGTCGCAGGCGATGTTCCGGCATCTCCCCGGCGACGTGCGCCGGCCACTCGGTGCGCCAACTGATGCCAAGGGCGTGATGCTGCTGCCCTGCTCGGCAAACAGCGACATGATGCTGCGCACCGCGCCAATCCGGGCGCTGGTGCTTCCGGTTCTGGGGGAAAGTGGTCGACCGCGGCTGGCGCGGGCCGGCACCGCCGAGACGCTCCGCCGGTTCATGCCGGGGCTGCGTTTCATGCGGCATCTCGCCCCGGAGGACCGCCGTGCGCAATATGATGCGCTCACCGCACTGGTGCACGACCTGCCGAGCTATCGCCTGGAACTCGGTGACGGCGTAGCCGGCGTGCCAGACCTGCTGTTCGATCTGGCGGATTCGCTGCGGTGACCGATCGCCCGCGATTGCGCGATTTCGGCGACGAACCAGCGCCGGCACTGCGCGACCTCCTGCGCGCGATCGCGCTCGATGCCCCTCTGACGCCCGGCGCGATCGACCTGCTCGCCAAGGCGACAGCCCGGACTGCCGATGCCGGGATCCTGCGCCTCCTGCCGGCGCTGCGAGGCAAGCGCTGCACGGAAGAGCTTTCCGAGACCATCCGAACCGACATGGAAATCCGATATCGGCGGACAGCAGCACGCTACATGCTGTTCCAGCACGTTGCACGACAGATCAGTAGAGTCTTGCAAGACGAACGTATTACCCCGTTGTTCCTCAAAGGTTTTCCGCTGGCGACGACATTCTATGCATCTCCCGCATGCCGACCGATGAGTGACCTCGACATCGCGGTGGCGCCGGCCGATTATCCCGCGGCCGAAGCCCTGCTGCTGAAGCTCGGCTTCGTGCCACGCGGCGAGGAAGCGCAAGGCAGAGCAATTCCGGGGGTCAATATCCACGCGATGGCCTTCCACCAGCCCGATCTCCGTGTCAGCGTCGACCTGCATCACCATGTGTTTGCCGCGTCGCTGTGGAACGGCGCGGACCACGGCCTCTGGGCAGCGGCACACCCGTTTGAGGCGCTGGGTGCCGGGGCGGCACTCACGCTGGCGCCCGAACATCATGTGCTGCACGCCTGCGTTCATGGTTACGGCCGCAGCATCCATCAGCTTTCGGTGCGCTGGATGCTCGACGCGGATCTCATCCTGAAGCGGCAGGGCCGGGATTTCCGCTGGGCGCTGCTCGAAGCCGAGGCCGAGCGGCACCGTTGCGGGCCGCTGGTCGCGGCGGCACTCGGCTATCTGGCCGACCATCTCGCCAGCCCGGTACCAACCGCGACTCTGGCCCGCCTCGCCGCACTGCCGATGGCCGGTTTCGACCGCGCCTATTTCCGGCAATCTGCGCGGCTCTCGCATTCCTCAAATCGATCGCTCCGGCTACGGCTCGCCTGGAATGCTTGCCAGCGCCAGGCCGGCAAGGCGTTTCACACGCCCCTGCCCTTCATCACCTTGCTGGCGCGCCGATGGGGTGCTGGTTCGCCAAACGCCTTTGCCCGGGCAATCATCCGGCGCTGGCGTGAACCGACGTTCCTGCGCGAGCGGCGCGCACGCGGGATACGACAGGAACGGCCGTGACGCAGCCGGATGCTACGACGCTTTCGGGCGACGCGGCACTGCTGCGGCTCTGCGCCGGACCATCCGGCGAGATCCGGGCGGCGTGGCGAACGTGGCTCGACGCGATGCCCGACCTGCTGGTGGACGGCGAGCCTGCCTATCCCGCGTACTGGCGGGATCTATTGCCGATGGCGGCGTGGCGGCAGCGCGAACTTGGACTGGACGGACCGACCTGGCTGTTGCGCCGCCTGCGCACTGCATGGGTGCTTGAGGAACGGCGCCTCGCGGCCGTTCGGGAGACAGTCGCCGAAGTGATTGCTGAGCCGGCATTGGCGCCGGGAGAGCCGCTTGCGATCGGAGGGCTGGCATTGGGCGAGACACTCTATCCCGATCCGGCATGCCGTCATACCGGGCTGCAGACGCTGATGCTAAGGGCGGGCACCAGACTGATGCCGATCGCGGCGGCGTTGCAGGCCAAGGGCTATCGCATCCGGCGCACCGGCTGGCGCGCGCGCCACTTGCCGTTTCACCCGGTCGCAAGCCTCTGGCTACAGTCCCCCAGCGGATTCCACGTGATGCTGCTCAGCATGCCCGGCTGGCGGCAGTGGCATCCGCTGGCGCACGCCAGCCTGATGCGCGATGCCGAATGGGTGCAGGCCGGGACGCTGCGCTTCCAGGTGCCGTCGCGCCGCGCGGCACGGGCGCTCGCCGCGCAAGGCCTTGGTTGCGAGCAAGGCACCGGCAACCTGATGGTGGCGGTCGACGCCGCGCTGCTCGACGCCGATGACGCCGCCGCAGGATCGGCGTGGTGCGTCGCCTCTGGCCGCAGGGATGACAGCGCCCTGGAGCGCGTCGCGTGATGGGATCGTTGGGGGGCGCCTGGGCCGATATCGGGCGGCTCACGCATCTCGTGCGCACGCTGCAACAGGGACGATCGCTATGGTCTCTGGCGGCTCTGCCGGTGCTGATGGCGGTGCGCGGCCTGCTCGAAGCGGTGTCGCTAAGCGCCCTGGTGCTGCTCGTCGTCGCGGCCGCCAACGCAGAGATAAGCACGCTGCAGGTGCGCCTGCCAGCGCTGACCCGATGGCTCGGCGCCATGCCCGTCGGCCATCGGCTGATGGCACTCGGTGCGCTGATCGTGGCGCTGATGATCGTCAAGAACGCCCTGCACTGGACGATCGCGCGGATGCGCTCTCGTTTCGCGCGCGGCTGGCTCGGTGCGCTGGCCCGGCAACTCTATGGCCAGCACCTGGCCGAAGCGATGGATCGCAAGGCCGATCACGATCCAGTGGCGGGATCAATCCGCGCGACCGACAGCGCGGTGCGCGTGGTCAACACCTATCTGCTGGCCGTCGCCGACGGCGTGGGCGAAATCTGCGTGGTCGCCGCGCTGCTGGCATTGTTCGCCTGGGTGGCCGGGCCATGGCCGTTACTCGCCATGGCCGTGCCGGCGATGCTGATCTGGCTCGGCCATCGCCTGCTCACCCGCAACGCCTCCTTCTATTCGCGGTTGCGGCTCGACCGAATCGCCGCGCTGCAACGCTGGATGCGCGACAGCAGCGCCACCAGCCGGGAAATCGCGCTCTATCGCAGTGGTGACGCATTCGGAACGCGCTATGCCGAACTCGCGAAGGGACTGGCCACCGCGCTTGACCGGCAGAACCAGTCGCAGGAGCTGATGCTGCCGATGGCCGAAACCGCGGGCGTGATCGGCCTGCTGCTGTTGGTCGCGGTCGAGTTGCTGAGCGGGCATGTCGAGCCCGCAAGGCTGATGACCGGACTGGCGGTGAGCGTCCGCCTGCTGCCGAGCCTGAGACGCCTCGCCTCGGTATTGCACACCCGCAGCTTCTTCCAGTCCGACCTCGATACCGTGATAGCGGCACTGGCGGCGCCGACGCCGAAGCCTGCGCCGCTCGCCACGGCACGGCACGGTCCGATCGTCACCCTCTCAAACGTGTCCTACCGCCATAGTGCGCGCGACGAGACACACACCGCACCCCAGCAACTCGACTCGGTTGAGCTGACGCTCTCGCTATCGGTCTGGACCGCTCTGACGGGTCGTTCCGGCACCGGGAAATCGACGCTGGTCGACATTCTCCTCGGCCGTATCGTGCCGGATACGGGAGAGATCGGCTGGGCCGGCGGGACACGCGATGGAACGGGCTATGCGGCCTCACCGGTCACGCTGATCGACGCGACGCTGCGCGACAATATCGCCTTTCCCGATGCTGTCATCTTTGACGAAAACGCGTTGCACGAAGCTCTTGCGATCGCCCAGGCCGACGAGATCGTGGCGCGGCTACCGATGGGGTTAGACCAACCGATGCTCGCGGTGGTCGACACCCTGTCGCAAGGCGAGCGTCAACGCATCGGACTGGCGCGAGCGATCCTGCGCGCCGACCGGCTGCTGATCCTCGACGAAGCCACCGCCGCGCTCGATCTGGATGTCGAACGGCGGCTGTTCGAGGCACTGCGCCGGACACGTCCGATGCTGGCGGTACTGTTGGTAACTCACCGGCCCGCCACCGCGGCGCATGCCGACCGGATATTGCTGCTGGCGGATGGGCGGTTGAGCGAGCAGGCCGCTCTCTGGCGTGTCACCGAGACGATACCGTGAGACCGCTGACGACCGGTATCAGCACTGTCCGCGCGCTGGCGAAACGAGTGCCTGGCGTCCAACCACTCGCCGGCCTTCTCCGCATGGCGACCGACAGCGCGCTGCGTGAGGAACGACGGCTGGTCCGTGACCGCGCCGACGACCTTTTCCAGCAGGGCGGCCGTAGCGCGATCGACCGCTATCCCGATCTCTTCGCCGCCTTGCGCGATCAGTTGCATGACCATCCGGCACCTCACATCCTGTCGTTCGGCTGCTCGACCGGAGAGGAGTTGCAGACGCTCCGCCATTACCTGCCAAAGGCGCGCCTGAGCGGAATCGACATCAACCGCGCCCGCCTGCGCCGCGCCCGGCGAGGCCTCGCCGATCCCGGGGTCTCCTTGGTTGCTGCCCACAGCATCGAAGCGGCGGGTGGGGGAAACTTTGACGCGATCGTCTGCCTCAGCGTGCTGCATCGGCGCGAACTGGTGCATGACTGGCCAGCCGATCCGACCCCGCACCTCAGCTTCGCGCAGTTCGAGCGCGCGGTGCTAGATTTCGATCGCCACCTCGCCACCCGGGGCTTGCTCCTCCTGTACCATACGGTCTTCCGTTTTCTCGAAACCTCGGTAGCGCCACGCTACGAACCGCTGTTCCTGGTCGATCCGCTTTCGCTCGAACCATCGCGGCGTTACGACCGGAACGATCGCCGCGTACTCGAACCGCGCGAGGAACGGTTCGCCCTGTTTCGCAAGACCAGCTGAACCCGACTACAACAAGGAAACCCGATGTCCGACCCGGCGGCGCGCCTGCAAATTGTCCTGTGGAAATGGCGCCATCCCCGCAAACTGCACGTACTGTTCGACTATTCGGCAGAAGCGGTGAACCGCCTCAGGCATGAGCTGGCCGAACATCTGACGATCCCGCATGATGTGGTGTGCATCACGGACGATCCGAACGGGATCGATAGCGGAATCCGTGTTCTACCGTTGTGGGACGATGCCGCCGCGCTCGGCGGCTGCTGGCGGCGGCTGCGCGCCTTCGTGCCCGACATGGCGGAACTGATCGGCCCGCGCTTCGCCTGGATCGACCTCGACAGCACCATCCTGGGCTCGATGGACGCAATCCTTTCGCGGACTGAGGACATCGTGCTCTATCGCTCGAATTCTATCGAAGGCACGCCGTACAACGGCTCGATGCTGTTGATGACGGCAGGTGCGCGACCGCAGGTGTGGCGCGATTTCGACGCACAGCGATCACCCGAGATCACCCGGGCGGCGGGACTCAACGGCACCGACCAGGCCTGGTTTGGCCATGTCCTGGGATCCGGCGAGGCGGTCTGGACCGCCAAGGACGGCGTGATGCATTTCGTGCGGGATTGCGTGCCGGACCTTCCGCCGCAATCGCGCATCGTATTCTTCCCCGGCGTACAGAAAATGCACATGCCGAACGCCCGCCGCCACGCACCCTGGATTGACGAAAAGCGACGAATGACGGGCACGCGTTAGATACTCGAATGCCGGATCATCATCCGGCAGACGGTTATGAGAGCCATATGGTCGGCGCCGCGCCGACCGAACAGCCCCGGCCGATCACGATCGGCTCAACTGTCGATCAGATCGTCACGCTCAAGATCCGGCGAGTGCCGCCGGTCGAGTATGCTGCTCGGGCCGATAGTTGCTCCACCCCTCACTCCCATTCGATCGTGCCAGGCGGCTTCGACGTATAGTCATAGGTCACGCGGTTGATGCCCTTCACCTCGTTCACGATCCGGGTCGCGACGCGGGGGAGGAAGTCGCCGGGGAACTGGAAGGCGACCGCGGTCATCCCGTCGGTTGAGGTCACCGCCCGGAGCGCGAGGACATTGTCGTACGTCCGGCCGTCGCCCATCACCCCAACGCTGCGCACCGGCAGCAGCACCGCAAAGGCCTGCCAGATCGTGTCGTAGAGGCCCGCATTGCGGATTTCCTCGAGATAGATGGCGTCGGCCTTGCGCAAAATGTCGCAGCGTTCCTTGGTCACCTCGCCGGGAATACGGATGGCGAGGCCGGGGCCGGGGAACGGGTGCCGGCCGACAAAGATTTCGGGCAAGCCGAGTTCCCGGCCGAGCGCGCGGACTTCGTCCTTGAACAGTTCGCGCAGCGGCTCGACCAGCTTCATGTTCATGCGTTCGGGCAGGCCGCCGACATTGTGGTGGCTCTTGATCGTCACCGAAGGGCCGCCGGTGAAGCTGACGCTTTCGATGACGTCGGGGTAGAGCGTACCCTGGGCGAGGAAATCGGCGCCGCCGATCTTGCGCGCCTCCTCCTCGAACAGGTCGATGAACGCGCCACCGATGAACTTGCGCTTCTTCTCGGGATCGGTGAGGCCCGCGAGCCCGCCGAGGAACTGCTCCTCAGCGTTCACATGGACGAGCGGAATATTATAGTGGTTGCGGAACAGGGTGACGACCTGATCGGCCTCGCCGGTGCGCATCAGGCCGTGATCGACGAAGACGCAGGTGAGCTGCTCGCCGATCGCCTCATGGATCAGCACCGCGGCCACCGCTGAATCGACGCCGCCCGACAGGCCGCAGATCACTTTGCCCTTGCCGACCTGGGCGCGGATATCTGCGATCTTGGCGGCGCGGAATTCGGCCATGGTCCATTCGCCGGAAAGGCCACAGACATGGCGGGCGAAATTGGCGATCAACTTCGCGCCGTCCGGCGTGTGCACGACCTCGGGGTGGAACTGCATCGCGTAATAATGGCGCTCGTCATCGGCGATGATCGCATAGGGCGCGCCCTTGCTCGCGGCGACGGCACGGAACCCGGGAGCGAGCGCCGTGACCTTGTCGCCATGGCTCATCCAGACCTGGTGGTTCTCGCCCTCGCTCCACAGCCCGTCGAACAATGCGCAGCTGTCAGTGACCTCGATCACCGCGCTACCGAACTCGCCGCTGTCGCCCAGGGTGACCGTGCCGCCAAGCTGCGCCATCAGCACCTGCTGGCCGTAGCAGATGCCCATGATCGGCAGGCCGCTGTCGAGGATTTCCTGCGGAATGCGCGGGCTTCCCTCTTCAAGCACCGATGCGGGGCTGCCGGAGAGGATGATGCCCTTGGGCTGCATCCGGGCGAACGCCTCGGAGGCGGAATTGAAGGGGGCGATCTCGCTATAGACCCCCGCTTCACGGACGCGGCGGGCGATGAGCTGAGTCACCTGGCTGCCGAAATCGACGATGAGGATCGAGTCGCTGGGCTGTGTCATGCGGCCAGATAGCAGATGCGGCCCGGTGGGGAAGCCCCGGTGGGGCGGCAATGCAGCTTTAGTTTGCCGCGACCACCGGGCCGTCGATCGTCACCTGCTCAACGCCCTGCTCACCGATACGACAGGTAAAACCGCGATGGTCGGTTGCCGTCGCCCTGTAATCATCGCGCAGGCCGAGCGTACCGCGAACGATCAGGTCCGACGCGACCGGATCGACGATCGTGACCTTATCGATCGTGGCGATGCGGGCGTAACGGCGACCTTCCGATTCGGCCGAGGAGACGCAGGCGTCGACGGCGGCTTCCTGATCGGATCGGGAAATCGAGACGGTACGATTGCCCTCTTCCGGGCCCACGACGGGAGCGGCTTCTTCAGCAGCGACCGCCTGACGCGGAGGCGGCGCCTTTTTCTTGCCGACACTCGACAGGATCGCGAACAGGCCGCCGGCAAGCACCGCGCCGAGCAGCACGTCACCGCCATCGATCTTGTCGCCGCCACGGTGATGCGATCCCCACCGCTCCGCCTGGGCGGGGACAGCGGTGACGCTCATCGCCAGGAGCGTGGTAGCTGCAACTGCCTTGCCGAAAATCGTCATGCCCTGTCCCCTTTCGATTCGATGCCGTATCGATAGGTGAGTCGTGCTGTCGCAACGATGAACCACCTTACTTGGACAGCACGGTCCCAGCATGCCACAGGCTCGGGATGACAGATAACAGCATAATAAACGAAATGGAACGATCCGGATTCGACGAACGCGTGGCGGCGGCGAAGGGCGACGCACAGAAACTGGCGGCACTTGCGGTGACGGCCAGCCGGATCGGGCTGAAGCCCCGCGCCTATCCGCTGGCGCGCGAGGCGCAGATACTTGCCCCTCATGATGCCGATGTCGCCAGCATGACAAGCGAACTGATCGCCGGGGATGTCCCGGGCTGGCATTTCTACATGGTGCTCGACGAGGCGCGGAACCGGGCGTTCGAAGCTGCGATCAAGCGCTCGGTCGGGCCTGACAGCCACGTGCTGGATATCGGCTCGGGTACCGGCCTGCTCGCGATGATGGCCGCGCGCGCCGGGGCAGGATCAGTGGTGAGTTGCGAGATGAACCCGGCGATTGCCGACGTGGCGACCGAGATCGTTGCGCTGAACGGCTTTGCCGACCGCGTCCGCGTGATCGCCGCCAAATCGGCGAGCCTGGACGCCGAGACCGATCTCGGCGGACGGGTCAACCTGATCGTCTCGGAGATCGTCTCCAACAACCTGCTGGCGGAGGATGTGCTTCCGACCATGGCAGACGCGGTGTCGCGCCTGCTGGCGCCCGGCGGCCGAATGATCCCCGAATCCGGACAGATCGTCGTCTCGCTGGCCGATTGGGACGGCCATGGGCGCGACGGCATGGAAGATGTGGCAGGGTTCGACATGCGGCCGTTCAACCGGCTCGAGCAACGTCCGCTGCGGCTGAAGGTGGGCGACAGGGGAATCGAGTTGCGGGGCGAGCCGGTCGACCTGTTCGATTTCGACTTCACCAGCGGTGGCCCGTGGCCCGACCAGCAGCACAGCGTGGAACTGATCGCGGATGGCAATTACATCAACGGCGTGATTCAGTGGATCAGGCTGAAAGTCGACGCCCACAGCACCTACGAGAACCGGCCGAAGCCCGAGACCATGTCCAACTGGGCTGCCCTGTTCGTGCCGTTCGGGCGCGAGATCGTGCCGCCCGAGGGAACGGTCATCCGCGTGTACGGCGCGCATGACGGCCATGCGGTGCGCATCTGGGTGGATGAGCAGATGATCGGGGCAGACCTCTAGCAGCCAGCCAGGCAATCCGGCCGATCGCGCCCACGTCACGCAGCGCGTCGGCCTTCCCTGCCCCTCGACTATCCGGCTATTTCGCCAGCTTCTGTGTAGCGGCAACGTCCCTGACCGTCATCCCGGTCCACGCCGCGACGAAGGCCCAGCTGTCGGCGGCTTCGGCGATGACCTTGTCCGTCGGCTTGCCCGAACCGTGCCCGGCACGGGTCTCGATGCGGATCAGATGCGGCTTCGGGCCGATCTGCGCCGCCTGGAGCGCAGCGGTATATTTGAAGCTGTGACCCGGCACGACCCGGTCGTCCGTATCCGCCGTCGTCACCATGATCGCCGGATAGTCCCGTCCGCTCCTGATATTGTGATAGGGCGAATAGGCGTAGAGCACGCGGAAATCGGCTTCCTTCGCGGGATAGCCATAATCATCGACCCAATAGCGGCCCGCAGTGAAGCGGTCGAAGCGGAGCATGTCCATCACGCCGACCTGCGGCAGCGCAGCGGCAAAGAGATCGGGCCGCTGGTTGACCACTGCGCCGATCAGCAGCCCGCCGTTGGAACCTCCCTGAATGGCGAGCTTGTCCTTCGAGGTAATGCCCCGGGCGATCAGATCCTCGCCGGCCGCGATGAAATCGTCGAACACATTCTGCTTGTTGGCGAGGCGGCCGCCATCGTGCCAGGCCTTGCCATATTCACCGCCGCCCCGGATGTTGGCCACTGCCAGCACCCCGCCCTGCTCAAGCCACGCGATCCGCGTTGCTGAAAAGGCTGGATTCATCGAAACGTTGAAGCCGCCATAAGCGTATAGCAGGGTCGGTGCCGGGCCCGCCGGCAGATCCTTGCGACGGACGATAAACATCGGAACCTTCGTACCGTCCTTCGACGCGTAGAAACGCTGTGAGACATCGTACAGGCCCGGATCGAACGCGACCTTGGGCATGGCCCAGGGCGTGGCGTTGCCGGTCTTCAGATCATAGCGATAGATGGTCGTCGGCGTGGCGAAGCTGGTGAACGCGTAGAACATCTCGCTATCGTCCTCAGCGCCGCTGGTGGCGGCGACGCTGCCGATGCCGGGAAGCGCCACCACCCCATCGGGCTTGCCGTCCAGATCGTAGCGTCGAAGCTCCGACTTCACGTCAACGAGATAGGAAGCGACCAGCTTGCCCCCCACGATCCCGGCGCCCTCAAGCACCGCCTTGTCCTGCGGCACCACCTCGCGGATCGCGGGCGTCGCCTCGCGCACATCCATCGATACGATCCGCAGGCGCGGCGCATCCTTGTCGGTCGTCCAGTAGAAGGTCGATCCGACATTGCCGGCGAGCGACCATTCATTCTCAAGGCCTTTCACGATCGTGCGCGGCTTCGCGCCCTGATCGGTCAGGTCGAGGACGGTGATCTCGTAGCGGTTGTCGGTACCTTCGGTGGTCGTGATGACCAGCCACTTGCCGTCCTCGGTGACCTGCGCATTGTGCCCGCGCTTCGGCGCGTCGGGCGTGGCGTAGATCAGGCGGTCGGCAGCCTGAGCAGTGCCCAGCTTGTGGAAATAGACCTGCTGGTTCTCGTTCAGCGCCTGGAATTTCGCGCCGTCCGCCGGTGCGGCGAAGCGCGAATAATAGAAGCCGGAGCCATCCTTCGCCCAGGACAGATGGGAGAATTTGACCCATTCGACGATATCGGCGGTGATCGCGCCGGTCGCGACGTCGAGCACCTTGACCGTGCGCCAGTCGGTGCCGCCGTCCTGGACCGAATAAAGGATATGACGGCCATCCTCGGACGGGACCCATTCGCCGAGCGCAGTCGCACCATCCTTTGCCCAGGCATTCGGGTCGATCAGCACACGGCCCGCACCATCGATCGAATCGCGCACGTACAGCACTGCCTGATTCTGCAGGCCGCTGTTGCGGGTGTAGAAATACCGGCCGCCCTTCTTCACCGGCACGCCGAAACGCTCATAATCGAGCAGTTGCTTCATCCGCGCCGCGAAGATGGCACGACCGGGCAAGCTCGCGAGATAAGCGTTGGTGACCGCATTCTCGTCAGCGACCCATTTCGCGACGGCGGCGTCGGTGCGCACGTCATTCTCAAGCCAGCGATAGGGATCGGCAACCTTCACGCCGAACTGTTCGTCCACCGTGCTGCCGCGCGTCGTCTGTGGGTAGTTCATGCCGGGGGCCTTGGTCTGGGCGGCCGCAGGAGCAGCCAGCAGGAGAGCGATCAGCGGGAGGGCGTGGCGCATCGGCGACTTTCGGATACGAAAAAGGAGTCGCACCCTATCAGGTACGACTCCTTTCTCAACTCCCTGAACAGGCGCGATTTATGCAGCCTGGTCGAAGTCCTCGTCGCCCATCACGGGGCCCGAATCCTGGCCCTTGGCGCTGACGTCGCGGTCGACGAACTCGATGATCGCCATCGGCGACGCGTCCGAAGCACGGATGCCGGCCTTGATGATGCGGGTATAGCCGCCGTTACGATCGGCGTAACGCGATGCCAGCACGTCGAACAGCTTCACCAGCTGCGCGTCGTCGAGCAAGCGGGCATGCGCCAGACGGCGATTGGACAGGCCACCCTTCTTGGCGAGCGTGATCAGCTTCTCGACATAGGGGCGAAGTTCCTTCGCCTTGGCGGTCGTGGTGGTGATCTGCTCGTGCTTGATGAGCGCTGCCGACATGTTGCGGAACAGGGCTGTGCGGTGGGCCGAGGTCCGCTGAAGCTTACGGCCGCCTACGCGATGGCGCATGGTATCTTTCCTTCGTTCGTTAAAGGGCCGTTTGACGGAACCCCAGACCAGGCGGTGTTAAGGGCCACCGCCAATCGCCCGATGGGCGAACCGGGCCGGAGCATTTGCCCCGGCCCGAGCTCGTTACCCCATTATTTCCTGCTCAAGCTTCTTGGCCATCTCTTCGATGTTCTCAGGCGGCCAGCCCGGGATTTCCATGCCCAGCCGGAGACCCATCGACGACAGCACTTCCTTGATCTCGTTCAGCGACTTGCGGCCGAAATTCGGGGTGCGCAGCATCTCGGCTTCGGTCTTCTGGACCAGATCGCCGATATAGATGATGTTATCGTTCTTGAGGCAGTTGGCCGAACGCACCGACAGTTCGAGCTCGTCGACCTTCTTGAGAAGGTAACGGTTGATCTGCTGGGTGTCGCCCGAAACCTCGCCGGCCGAAGACGGCGCGGCATGGCCGATCGGTGCCGACGGACGAACCGACGAATCGTCGAAGTGGACGAACAGCGCGAGTTGGTCCTGCAGGATGCGGCCGGCATAACCGACTGCGTCTTCAGGCGTGATCGTGCCGTCGGTTTCGATGGTCAGCGTCAGCTTGTCGTAATCGAGTTCCTGCCCGACGCGGGTGTTCTCGACCTTGTACGACACCTGCCGGACCGGCGAATAGAGCGCGTCGACCGGGATCAGGCCGATCGGCGCATCCGCCGGGCGGTTCGCAACCGCCGCGACATAGCCCTTACCCACGTCAGCGGTCAGCTCCATGTTGAGCGTCGCGCCTTCGTCGAGGTGGCAGATCACCAGATCGGGGTTCATCACCTCGATGTCGCCCGAAACCGCGATGTCGCCGGCCTTCACATCGGCCGGGCCGGTTGCGGAAAGCTGGAGACGCTTCGGCCCCTCGCCCTGCATGCGCAGCGCGATCTGCTTCACGTTCAGGACGATGTCGGTCACGTCTTCCCGGACGCCGGTCAGCGACGAGAATTCGTGGAGCACATTCTCGATCTTGATCGAGGTAACGGCAGCGCCCTGAAGCGACGACAGCAATACGCGACGCAGCGCGTTGCCGAGCGTCAGGCCGAAGCCACGCTCGAGCGGTTCGGCCACAAAGGTCGCCTTGCGCTTGGGATCGCCGCCCGGCTTCTTTTCGAGGCCATTGGGCTTCTTCAGTTCCTGCCAGTTCTTAGCATTGACGGACACGGGCTTCCCCTTGGTTTTGGGCGGGAGCGGGGGACACTCCGGCCATGTGGGAATCGTCCGCGCGGCGCGATCAACCGCGCGCGGACGAGACGAAATCAGACGCGGCGGCGCTTCGAGGGCCGGACGCCATTGTGCGGGATCGAGGTCACGTCGCGAATCGAAGTGATCTGGAAGCCGACCGCCTGCAGCGCGCGAAGCGCCGACTCACGGCCCGAACCCGGACCCTTCACTTCCACTTCGAGCGTGCGGACGCCGTGCTCGGCGGCCTTCTTGCCGGCATCCTCTGCAGCGACCTGCGCCGCGTACGGAGTCGACTTGCGGCTTCCCTTGAAGCCCATCATGCCGGCCGACGACCACGAGATCGCGTTGCCCTGGGCATCGGTGATCGTGATCATCGTGTTGTTGAAGCTGGCGTTCACGTGCGCGACGCCAGAGGTGATGTTCTTGCGCTCACGCCGCTTAATGCGCTGAGGTTCGCGTGCCATGTTGAAATCCTAACCCTGTAGCTGGAAGGCGAGCCGCCCCATAGGAACGGCTCAGCGCATCACTTCTTCTTGCCGGCGATCGGCTTGGCCTTGCCCTTGCGGGTGCGCGCATTGGTATGCGTGCGCTGGCCGCGGACCGGAAGGCCCTTGCGATGGCGAAGGCCGCGATAGCAGGCCAGATCCATCAGCCGCTTGATGTTCATCGCGGTCTGACGGCGGAGATCACCCTCGACGGTGTGATCGGCGTCGATCGTTTCGCGAATCTGCAGCACTTCCTGATCGGTCAGGTCCTGCACCCGGCGCTCGGGAGTGATACCCAGCTTGGCAGTGATTTCCTTGGCCTTGGTGTCGCCAATGCCATGGATATAGGTCAGCGCGATAACAACGCGCTTGTTGGTCGGGATGTTGACACCCGCAATACGAGCCATGAAATTTGTTCTCCTGCTCCACGGGGCGTGCATGGCTGCAGCCACCCCATCTCATCGCGTTGCTATCTGAAACGCAAGACAACGGCGAGCGCAAACAAGCGCCGCCGGGACCCGGTGTTTCGGAATATCGAGCAGATAGAAGCGCGAGTCGGCGCTGTCAAGGTCGCTCGACCGAAACGGCGAGAAACCTGGGGTAGCTCAGGACGATGAACGTCATCGCCGCCACATCATATATCCCAGCGGGCAGCGAATGCCAGCGGGCGTGTTTCGATTGCACGCGTCGGCGAAGAAAACCTGTCAGGCATAGCCTGAGCTGGTTCGCAAACCGTAGTCGACGTCCGCCCACCACCGTCGGCATCGCGACGGATCAGGCAAGGATGTTCACCGCTCGCGCCGCGACGAGCGCGATCGTCAAAAGCGAGATGGCGGATTCGATCATCATCAGCATCTTGGCGCGGCGGGACAACGGCATCGTGTCGGTCGGCGAGAAGGCAGTGGCGTTGGTGAACGACAGATAGAGATAATCGACGAACCCCGGCGACCAGGTGCACGGCTCGCGCGGTTGGCCAATCGTCATCTGGGGATAGAGGAAATCGCATTTCTCGGTCTCGATCAGGCCGCGCGCTGCCGGACCGCCGTGATCGATGCTCCAGAACCACAAGGCGAAGACGATGACATTGGTCGCCCAGATGTTGAGCGCATCGAGCAGCAGCGTCTGGCCGATCTTCGTCGCACTCCCGGCAAGCAATGCATGAATCAGCGCTACCAGCGCGCCGAGGTTGATGACGGTGATCAACGCGGTCAGCGCGAGCGCAGCGCGGCGGATCATCCGCCGTTCCCACGCCACACGCCGCCAGTGATGATCGGTCCGCGCCTCGCGTGCGCTTGCCTGGGTCCAGGCGGTCGCGGCCGACAGTGGCAGAAGCAGCGCGATTTCAAGCCCGGGCGCAAGCCAGCGCGGGCCGATCGTCAAATCGTTGAACATGAGCAACTGGAGCCCGGCCACCAACGCGACCGACGCCCGCGCGAACCAGAAATCCCAGGCATGAGTGTGGATCGCCTTGAGCGCCCAGCTCATGGACGATGTCCTTCAGTTCCGGTCACGCCGGCACGACGATCGCGGCGATCAGCCCCGGCGCATTGTCGCCCAGTTCCAGGCGTCCACCGTGGAGCCGGGCAACCGCCTCGATCAGCGACAGGCCGAGACCGGCGCCCGGCGTACTGCGCGCATTGTCCAGCCGGCCAAAGCGGCGCAGCGCCTGTTCGCGATCCTCCGCGGCGATGCCGGGGCCACGGTCCTCCACCTGAAAACGTATTTCTCCCCCCTGCCCTGCCAGCCGCAGCGTCACCTCGCCGCCGCCGGCACCGTGACGCAGCGCATTGTCGACCAGATTGGCGATCGCCTGAGTCACCAGCTCGCGATGGAGGATGAGTCGGGGCGGATGCGATTCCATCACGGTCATGAAGCGCAAACCGGCATCTTCCGCGACGGGTGCGTAGAGTTCGGCAATCTCCTCGATCAGCGCCGCCGGGTCGATGCTGGCGAAGCGATCGCGCGAAACCGATTCGGAACGGCTGATCTCGATCAGCATGGTGAGCATCCGCATCACCAGATCGGTCTCCACCAGCAAGCCGCCCAGCGCCGCTTCGCGTTGCGTCGGATCGGCGAGCAGCACCGCATTCTCGGTCTTGGTCCGCAGCCTTGCCAGCGGGGAGCGGAGATCGTGCGCCAGGCTGTCAGTGACGAGCCGGAGCTCGATCATCAGCCGTTCGACCTTGTCGAGCATCGTGTTGAGCCGGGTAGCGAGCCGGTCGAAAGCATCGTCTCCGCCGGAAGCGCTCACCACGCGGCGCGACAGGTCCCCGCCTGCCACTCCCTCGATCACATCGGCGACCCGGTTCAGGCGGCGCCCGACATAGCGGGTCACGACGAGGCCCCCGACTATCCCAAGCCCGAGAGACAAGAGCATCGCGAGGACCAGCGCCCGCTCGATTCCGCGCTGCACCTGCTCCCAGTCATCGAGCATCCGCCCGCTGACGAGACGGAGCGGCCCGATCCTCCGCACCGAATAGCCGGCGTCGCGCAGCGACCAGGGCGGCGAAGTGCCGATCCGGCCGATATGGAATTCGACCGAACTCGATGGGCCGATATTCGCGACCGGCGGCCCCAGCCCCACCACGCGCCGTCCCCGGGCGTCGATCACCGCGATGATCAGCGAGAGGTCGCCGGGCGCACGCGCTTCCTCGATCGTCTGGTCGAGCGCCCGCATTCCACCGGCACGCCAGACCGAGACAAGAGCATCGGCCTGTTCGGCAGTGTCTCGGCGAAGCGAATCGATCGCGTCATCATGCACCTGGCGCCAGATGAAGGCGACGAGCACGAGATTGGAGACCAGCGCCAGCGCGATCGCAAGCAGGGCGATACGCGCCGTAACCGACAATCGCATCAGATCTCAGCCGAGAGCCGGTACCCTGCGCCGCGCACCGTGTGGAGGATCGGGCTGGCAAAGCCTTCCTCGATCTTGCGCCGCAACCGGCCGATATGGACGTCTACGACGTTCGATCCGGGATCGAAATGATAGTTCCAGATCTTCTCGAGCATCATCGTGCGCGTGACGACCTGACCGGCATGGCGTGCGAGGAATTCGAGTAGATTGAATTCGCGCGCACCAAGCGCGATCGGCCGGCCTTCCCGCGCGACCGTGCGGGCGAGCAGGTCGATTTCAAGGTCGCCGACGACCAGACGGGTCGTCTGGGTTTCGCCAGCAATTCGATCGGCCCGGCGGAGCAGCGCCTCGATCCGGGCTGAAAGCTCCGCGAAGGAAAAGGGTTTGACCAGATAATCGTCCGCGCCCGCGTGCAGGCCGTCGACACGATCGTCGACCGTCGCCAGGGCCGACAGGATCAGCGCCGGCGTGCGGATGCCGGCGGCGCGGATCGCGCCGATCATCGCCAGCCCGTTCAGGCCCGGAAGCATGCGGTCGGCGATGATGAGATCGAAAATGCCCTCGCTGGCGAGGAACAGGCCGTCACGGCCGTCGCCACAGGTCTCGACCGCGAACCCCGCCTCGCCCAAGCCTTTGGCCAGATAGCCGGCGGTCGCGGCGTCGTCTTCGACGATCAGGATCTTGCGGGTCATCGGCGGCATTCCGGGCGGTGCCTTTCTGCCTTTACAGCAAAATTGGCCGACGGAAAGCGAACCTTCCGTCGGCCACGACGCCCCCGGGAGTGCGGACGCCGATTCAAGAAGTCTGTTGCCCGCGCGCTGGGCGTGCCCTCTGAATAGCGGCCGCCGTCGAGCGGTCCGATGAAGGCACCATGAAGAATTTGTCATGAAGCGCCGGCAAGCCGGCGCGGCGCCTATCGCTGCGGCGTCGGCGCGGGCGGCAATGGGCCTTCAGCGGCGGACTTCAGGTTCAGCACCTGAAGCGCCAGCACCTCGTCGACCTTGGGGGCAAGCGTATCCGCGCCTGCCCGAACAAAGCCGCTGACAACATAGCTGAGCGTCAGCCGGGTCGCATTCGACCCTTCCGGCGTCAGCCTGAACGTCAGCGTGCCGATGACTGCCTCAGCCTGGAGCGGCCCGAGCGCGCCGGAAAGGCGAATCATCTGCGGCGGCTGGATATAGAGGATGCGGGCGTGTTCGACGCTGCCCCGGCGATCCGGAAACCGCTCGCAGAAACAACCTGTCGCCTGGCCGTCCATATAGAGGTTGGCCGAATCGTCGGTGTAGGTGTGCTCCTTGCTCCACCAGCGCTGCGGCGAGCGCAGCGTATCCCAGACACGCGCGATCGGCGCGTCGACGGTGACGACCTGGCTGATCTCCATCGTTGAAGGCGTGGCGGAGACGACCTCCGCGGCAGCCGGGGTGGCAAGCGCGCAGGCTATGACAGCCCCCAAAAGACCGACAGACTTCATCGACGCCCTCCCCGGTGACCCGCGCGCATCATATGCGTTGCGCGCCGAACGGCAAGCGAGGCGGGTTACTTGCCGTCCAGGATCGCTTCGATCGCCTGGGTCACCTGGTCGATATCGGCCATGCCATCGACTCGCGCCACCAGTCCGCGCGCTTCGTAGATCGGCAGGATCGGCGCCGTCTTGGCGCGATATTCGACCATACGGGTCCGCACGGTCTCCGCATTGTCGTCGGGACGGCGCTTGAACTCGGTCGAGCCGCACACGTCACACACGCCCGCAACCTTCGGCTGCTTGTAATGGTCGTGATAGCCCTCGCCGCATTTGGCGCAGGTGTAGCGGCCGACGATACGGTCGACGAGTGCATCTTCGTCAACGCTCAGCTCGATCACGTGGTCCAGCATCCGACCGCGGGCCTCGAGCAATTCATCGAGCTGTTCAGCCTGGGCCTCCGTACGGGGATAGCCGTCGAAGATCACGCCATTGGCGGTGTCGGGCATATCCAGCCGTTCGCCGATGATACCCGAGACGATCTCGTCGGAGACGAGCTCCCCCGCCTCCATCACCGATTTGGCCTTCAGGCCGACCGGGCTGCCGGACTTGACGGCAGCACGCAGCATGTCGCCAGTCGAAAGCTGGACCATCCCCCGGTCCGCCATCAAGCGGCTCGCCTGGGTACCCTTGCCCGCTCCCGGCGGACCCAGGAGAATGATATTCAAGGCCGTTCCCCTCTCATCGGTGTCGTCGCTCTCAACGGAGACGGCCACCCTTCAACTTAGCCTTCTTGATCAGATCGCCATATTGATGCGCCAGCAAGTGGCTCTGGATCTGAGTCACCGTGTCCATCGTCACGTTGACGACGATCAGCAGGCTGGTGCCGCCGAGATAGAACGGGATGCTCAGCGCCGATACCAGATATTCCGGCAGCAGGCAGATGATCGTCAGATAGGCGGCACCGATCACGGTGATGCGCGTCAGCACATAATCGAAATAATTCTCGGTGTTCTTGCCGGGGCGAATGCCCGGAATGAAGCCGCCATAGCGCTTCAGATTGTCCGCAGTCTCCTCGGGATTGAACACCACCGCGGTGTAGAAGAACGAGAAGAAGATGATGCCGGCACCGTAGAGCGCCATGTACACCGGCGAACCGTGCTGGAGATACTGGTTGAGGCTGATGATGAAATCGCCCCACCTGCTCTCGCCAGCGACGCGGTTGCCGGCGAACTGGGTGATGGTCAGCGGCATCAACAGCAACGACGAGGCGAAGATCGGAGGGATCACGCCCGCGGTGTTGAGCTTCAGCGGCAGATGGCTGCGATCGGCCTGCATGCCGCGCTGGGTCTGTCGCTTCGGATACTGGATCAGGATGCGGCGCTGGGCGCGCTCCATGAAGCAGATGAAGAGCACGAGCAGGATCACCGCGACGACGATGCCGATGAAGCGCACGGGATCGAGCGAGCCGGAACGGCCGCCCTCGAACAGGTTGTAGAGCGTCCGCGGCAGGCTGGCGACGATGCCGGCCATGATGATGAGCGACATGCCGTTGCCGATGCCACGGCTGGTGATCTGCTCACCGACCCACATCAGGAACATGGTACCGCCGACCAGGCTGATCACCGCGCCGACACGGAACAGCATGCCCGGCTCGATCACCGCCTGCAGGCCATTGCTGGCACCCAGCGCCTCAAGGCCGACGGCGATGAAATAGCCCTGCACTGCGGTCAGGCCGACCGTGCCGTAGCGGGTATACTGGTTGAGCCGCTTGCGGCCGCTCTCGCCTTCCTTCTTGATCGCGGCGAGCGTCGGCGACAGCGAGGTCGCGAGCTGCACGACGATCGACGCGGTGATGTAGGGCATCACGCCGAGCGCGATCAGGCTCATCCGGCTCAGCGAGCCGCCCGAAAAGGCATTGAAGAAATCAAGCACGCCGCCCGACGTATGCTGCGAAAGCTGCGCCAGCACGGTCGGATCGATACCCGGCAGTGGCACATAGCTGAGCATGCGGAAAACGATCAGCGCGCCGATCGTGAACCACAGGCGCTTCTTGAGGTCAGTCGCCTGGGAAAACTTCGACAGGCTGATGCCGGATGCCATCGAGTCGGCTGCGGATGCCATAAATCTGATCGTCCCAAAATAACCTGGGGGGAAACAAAAGCGGCGGGAAACGTTTGACCGCCCCGCCGCTCATATAGGGGCCCGATCGGGCTTGTCTAAGGTCTTTGACGACTTGACCCACGACGAAGCGCGGAACAGGCCTGAAAAACCCGGTGCGGCGTCCGGCTTTCGCCGGAGCCGCAACCAGTTACGCCTTGAACGACGCCTTGTGCGCGATGCGCTCGAGGCGGGCAACGCCCTTCTTCGCCTTGGCCTTCTCGGCAGCCGGCACGACGACGATCACGTCGACCTTGCCGCCGGCCTTCTCGACTGCTTCGATCGCGCCCTTCGACGCGCCGGCAACCGTGAAGTTCAGCTTTGCACTGAAATCGCCCTTGCCGAGCAGGCGGACGCCGTCCTTGCCGCCGCGCGCCAGGCCAGCAGCCTTCAGCGCGTCATGATCGAGCGATGCACCCGCCTCGATCTTGCCGGCGTCGACCGCCTTCTGGATCGCGCCCAGGTTCACCTCGGCATAATCCTTGGCGAAGATGTTGTTGAAGCCGCGCTTCGGCAAACGCATGTGGAGCGGCATCTGGCCGCCTTCGAAGCCGGCGATGGACACGCCCTCACGGCTCTTCTGGCCCTTGATGCCACGACCGCCGGTCTTGCCCTTGCCGGAACCGATACCACGGCCGACCCGCATGCGGGACTTACGGGCGCCATCATTGTCGCGGAGTTCGTTCAGTTTCATGTCGTGCACTCGCTTTCGCTTTTGTCGCGCTGATAAAAAAGGCTGAGGGCGGGACACCCGAACCTGCGTTCGAGCCGTCCCGCCCTTCATCCTCCCCTTACGGGGAGGATCGTTCAGGTCAACCCTCGACCGATACCATGTGCGCGACCTTGCGGATCATGCCCCGAACTTCGGGGCTGTCCTGCAGTTCGCGCGTCTTGTGCATCTTGTTGAGGCCGAGACCGATCAGCGTCGCGCGCTGATCCTTCTCGCGGCGGATCGGCGACCCCGTCTGGGTCACCTTGATCGTGCCGCTAGCGGCTTCGTTCTTCTTCGCCATCTGTCTTACTCCGCGATCGCTGCGGCTTCGGCCTCGGCGGCCTGCGAGCCACCACGGCCGAGCAGGTCGGCGATCTTCTTGCCGCGACGCTGCGCGACCGACTTCGGGCTGACCTGGGTGGTCAGCGCCTCAAAGGTCGCACGGATCATGTTGTACGGGTTCGAGGTGCCGACCGACTTGGTCACCACATCGGCCACGCCAAGGCTCTCGAAGACAGCGCGCATCGGGCCGCCTGCGATGATGCCGGTGCCCTGCGGCGCCGAACGGACGGTCACGAGGCCGGCGCCGAAATGGCCCTTGCCGTCATGATGCAGCGTGCGACCCTCACGAAGCGGAACGCGAACCATCGCCTTCTTGGCAGCTGCCGTCGCCTTGGAAATGGCTTCCGGCACTTCGCGCGCCTTGCCATGACCGAAGCCGACCCGGCCCTTGCCGTCGCCGACGACGACAAGCGCCGCGAAGCCGAAGCGCTTGCCGCCCTTGACCGTCTTCGAAACGCGGTTGATGTGGACCAGCTTCTCGATCAGCTCTTCGCCGCCATCGTCGCTGCCCGGGCCACCGCGGCGATCGTCGCGACGACCACGGTTGCCGTCACGGCCGCCACGATTCTGGCCACCGCCACCGGGGCCGCCACGACCACGGCCGCCACGCGGACCACGGCCCTGCGGCGCGTCCTGCGGAGCGCCCTCGGCACCAGCGACGACGTCCGTCGGGTTGATTTCGTCGGCCATTCTTAGAACTCCAATCCGGCTTCACGCGCGGCTTCCGCCAACGCCTTCACGCGACCGTGGAACAGGAAGCCACCGCGATCGAACACGACCTTGGTGACGCCCGCCTGCTTCGCCGCTTCGGCGACGCGCTTGCCGACCAGGACGGCTGCATCGATGTTCGCGCCGGACGTGCCACGCACGTCCTTCTCCAGCGTGGAGGCGGCAGCGACCGTCTTGCCCTGGGCGTCGTCGATCACCTGAGCATAGATGTGCTTGCCCGAACGGTGCACCGACAGCCGCGGACGGCCGGCAGCACGACCGCGGAGCGCGGTACGGTTGCGAAGACGGCGCTTCGCAAAAAGGGAGAGACCTTTGGTGCTCATTACTTCTTTTTCCCTTCCTTGCGGAAGATGAACTCACCGTCGTACTTGATGCCCTTGCCCTTGTACGGCTCGGGCTTGCGCCAACGACGAATCTCCGCGGCCAGCTGACCGACCTTCTGCTTGTCCGACCCCGAAATCTCGACGGTCGTGTTGTCCGGCGTCTTCACCTCAAGGCCTTCCGGCACATCGATGTTGACGTCGTGGCTGTAGCCGAGCTTCAGGTTCAGCACCCGGCCCTTGGCGTCAGCACGATAACCGACGCCGTTGATCAGCAGCTTCTTGGTGAAGCCGTCCGACACGCCGGTGATCAGGTTCTGCACCAGGGTGCGCTGCATGCCCCAGAAGGCACGGGCGCGCTTGGTCTCGTTCGCCGGGTTCACCGAGATACCGCCGTCCTCGAGGACATAGCTGATCTCGTCGCGGAGCGGCATGGCGAGGGTTCCCTTGGGGCCCTTCACGCTCAGCTGCCCGCCGTCGATCGTCGCGGTCACGCCGCTCGGGATCGCGACCGGCTTCTTACCGATGCGGCTCATCAGAATACCTCCGCCAGCACTTCGCCGCCGACATTCTGCTCGCGCGCTTCCGCGTCGGACAGAACGCCGCGAGGCGTCGAGACGATCGTGATGCCCAGGCCATTCATGACGCGGGGCAGTTCAGTTGCGCCCGAATAGACGCGGCGACCAGGCTTCGAGACGCGTGCAACATGCTTGATCGCCGGCTGGCCCTCGAAATATTTCAGCTCGATGCGGATGCCCTTGGCAGGCCCCATCTCTTCTTCGCTGTAGCCGCGGATATAGCCTTCGCGCTGAAGCACGTCGAGCACACGGGCCCGCAGCTTCGACGCAGGCGACAGGACGGAGTCCTTCCGCGCGCGCTGGCCGTTGCGGATGCGGGTGAGCATATCACCCAGGGGATCGGTCAATGCCATCTCGTGATCCTTACCAGCTCGACTTCGTAACGCCCGGGATCAGGCCCTTGTTGGCCAAATCGCGCAGCTGAATACGGCAGAGGCGGAACTTGCGGTAATAAGCGCGGGGACGACCCGTCGTCTCGCACCGGTTGCGGATGCGCGTCGGGTTCCCGTTGCGGGGAATCTCGGCCATCTTCAGGCGAGCGATCAGACGATCGCCGTCGTCGAGCGACTTGTCCGCCGCGATCGCCTTCAGCTTCGCATAGGCGCCGGCGTATTTCTTCACCAGCAGCTTGCGACGCTCGTTCTTGTTCACAGAACTCTTCTTAGCCATCTTACGCTGCCTTCTTTTCTTCGTCAGCTTCGATCGGGAACGGGAAGCCGAACAGGCGAAGCAGCTCGCGTGCCTCGTCATCGGTCTTCGCCGTGGTCGTCACGATCACGTCCATGCCGCGGATCTTATCGACCTTGTCGTAGCTGATTTCCGGGAAGATCAGCTGCTCCTTCAGACCGCAGGCATAGTTGCCGCGACCATCGAAGCTCTTCGGGTTCAGCCCGCGGAAATCGCGAACGCGCGGCAGCGCGATCGTGATGAAGCGGTCGAGGAACTCGTACATGCGCTCGCGGCGAAGAGTGACCTTCACGCCGATCGGCATGCCTTCACGCAGCTTGAACTGCGCGATCGACTTCTTCGCCTTGGTGACGACGGGCTTCTGACCAGCGATCAGTTCCATCTCACCGGCGGCCTGCTCGACCTTCTTCTTGTCCTGCGTCGCTTCGCCAACGCCCATGTTCAGGACGATCTTGTCGAGGCGCGGGACCTCCATCACGTTCTTGTAACCGAACTTCTCGGTCATCGCCTTGATGATGCGATCGTCATAGATCGCCTTCATCCGCGGCTTGTGCGCCGCCTTCTGATTTGCATCAGCCACTGATCGTCTCCCCGGACTTCACGGCCACGCGGACCTTCTTGCCGTCCTTCGTTTCAAAGCGGACGCGCGTCGGCTTGCCGTCGGCGGTCACGTGAGCGACCTTCGAAACGTGCAGCGGTGCTTCGGCGCGCTTCAGGCCACCCTGCGGGTCGCCCTGGCTCGGCTTGGTGTGGCGGATCGCGATGTTCACGCCCGACACGATGACCTTGCCGTCCTTGGGCAGGGCCTGGGTGACTTCACCGGTCTTGCCCTTGTCCTTGCCGGACAGGACGATGACGCGGTCACCCTTCTTGATCTTCGCAGCGGCCATTACAGAACCTCCGGCGCCAGGCTGATGATCTTCATGTGCTTCTTACCGCGGAGCTCGCGCACCACCGGGCCAAAGATACGGGTGCCGATCGGCTCCTCGTTCTTGTTGACCAGCACAGCCGCGTTCGAATCGAAGCGGATCACGGTGCCGTCGGCGCGGCGAATGTCCTTCGCCGTACGCACGATGACGGCACGGTGCACGTCGCCCTTCTTCACGCGGGCGCGCGGCGCCGCTTCCTTCACGCTGACGACGATGATGTCGCCGACGCCTGCCGTCCGGCGCTTGGATCCGCCAAGCACCTTGATGCACTGCACCCGCTTCGCGCCGCTGTTGTCAGCGACGTCGAGATTGGATTGCATCTGGATCATCGATCCGGTTCCTTCTCACTCTGGGGCCGATACCGACCGGACCCCGCCTCAACTGTCGGCGTTAGCCGTCGATGGTTGCCCGCTCGGGGGTCGCGTGGGTGTTGACCCGCTCGATCACCTTCCAGGACTTCAGCTTGGAGATCGGCGCGGTCTCTTCGATCCGCACGGTTTCGCCCTGCTTGAACTCGTTGCCCTCGTCATGGGCATGGTACTTCTTCGTACGACGGATGATCTTGCCGTAGAGCGGGTGCTTCACCTTACGCTCAACGTTCACCACCACCGTCTTGTCGGTCTTGTCCGAGACGATCACCCCGGTCAGCACGCGCTTCGGCATGTCGTTCTTCCTTACTTGGCTTCGGCCGAGCGCACGCGCTGGCTCTGCAGGGTCTTGATGCGAGCGATGTCGCGGCGGACCTCACGCACCCGGCTCGGCTTTTCGAGCTGGTTCGTGGCTGCCTGGAAACGGAGGTTGAACGCCTCGCGCTTCAGGTTGCCGAGCTCTTCGTCGAGCTGGTCCTCGGTCTTCGCCTTGAGATCGGAGCGACGGGTGTCGATCGTGCTCATCTTATGCAACTCCCAGATGCGAGGTGTCGCCGAGACGGGCAACGACCTTCACCTTGATCGGCAGCTTCATCGCCGCGCGGCTGAACGCCACCGCCGCGATATCGCCAGGAACCCCGTCCAGCTCGAACAGGATCCGGCCGGGCTTGACCCGGGCGGCCCAATATTCGGGCGAGCCCTTGCCCTTGCCCATGCGGACTTCGGCGGGCTTCGACGTGACCGGAACGTCCGGGAACACGCGGATCCACAAACGCCCCTGGCGCTTGATGTGACGCGTGATCGCGCGGCGTGCCGCCTCGATCTGGCGTGCGGTGATCCGCTCCGGCTCCATCGCCTTCAGCCCGTAAGAGCCGAAGTTGAGGGTCGTGCCGCCCTTGGCATCGCCATGGATCCGGCCCTTGAAGGCCTTGCGGAACTTGGTCTTTTTCGGTTGCAGCATTGCTCTTGTTCCTTAGCGCGCCGGACGGACGCCGGAGGTTTGAGCCTCCATCATGATCCGGTCCTGCGCCATCGGGTCATGGCCCAGGATTTCGCCCTTGAAGATCCAGACCTTCACGCCGCACACGCCATAAGCGGTGTGTGCCTGCGCTTCGGCATAGTCGACGTTCGCGCGCAGCGTGTGCAGCGGAACGCGGCCTTCGCGATACCATTCGGACCGGGCGATCTCGGCGCCGCCGAGGCGGCCGCCGCAATTGATCCGGATGCCTTCAGCGCCCAGACGCATCGCCGACTGCACCGCGCGCTTCATGGCGCGACGGAAAGCGATACGACGCTCGAGCTGATCGGCGATGCCCTGGGCGACGAGCTTGGCGTCGACTTCAGGCTTGCGGATCTCGACGATGTTCAGCGACACGTCGGACGAAGTCATCTTGCCGAGGAGACGGCGAAGCTTCTCGATGTCCGCACCCTTCTTGCCGATGATCACGCCGGGGCGTGCGGCATAGATGGACACGCGGCACAGCTTGGCCGGACGCTCGATCACAACCTTGGAGATCGCAGCCTGAGGCAGCGTCTTCATGATGTACGCGCGGATCTTCAGATCCTCGAGGAGAAGACGGCCATAGTCGGCGCCTTCCGCATACCAGCGGCTATCCCAGGTGCGGTTGATCTGGAGACGCAGACCGATCGGATTGCTCTTCTGACCCATTATGCTTCTTCCTGCTCACGCACGACGATCCGTAGCCGTGAGAACGGCTTGAGAATGCGCGTGGACTTGCCGCGACCGCGGGTCGCGAAACGCTTCATGACGATCGACTTGCCAACCGAAGCCTCCGACACGACGAGCGCGTCGACATCGAGGTTGTGGTTGTTCTCCGCATTGGCGATCGCCGAGGCGAGAACCTTGCGGGCATCGACTGCCATTGCCTTGGTCGAGAAGGCGAGGATGTTCATCGCATCGCCGGCCTTCTTGTTGCGGATCAGCGCAGCGACGAGACCGAGCTTCTGAGCCGAGCCGCGAATCTGCGTACCGACCGAGAGAGCTTCCTTCTCACCGACCTTGCGGGGGGATTTTGCCTTCGACATCAGCGCTTGCCCTTCTTGTCGGCGGCGTGGCCCGGGAAGTAGCGCGTCGGCGCGAACTCGCCGAGCTTCATCCCGACCATGTCCTCGTTGACGGACACGGGCACGAACTTGCGACCGTTATAGACGGTGAAGGTCAGGCCAACGAACTGCGGCAGGATCGTGGAGCGGCGCGACCAGGTCTTGATCGGCGCACGCGCGTTGGTTTCCTGCGCGGTCTCTGCCTTCTTGAGCAGGTGAAGATCCACAAACGGACCTTTCCAGACGGAACGAGCCATTGCGGTTAGCCCTTCTTCTTCGCGTGACGCGACCGGATGATCATCTTGTCGGTCGCCTTGTTGTGACGGGTGCGTGCACCCTTGGTCGGCTTGCCCCACGGGGTGACCGGATGACGGCCGCCCGAGGTCCGGCCTTCACCACCGCCGTGCGGATGGTCGACCGGGTTCTTGGCGACGCCGCGGGTCAGCGGGCGCTTGCCCAGCCAACGGTTGCGGCCGGCCTTGGCGAGGTTGGTGTTGCCGTTGTCCGGATTGGACACCGCACCGACGGTCGCCATGCAGTTCGAATGGATATAGCGCTGCTCGCCCGAGTTGAGGCGAACCATCACCATGCCCTTGTCGCGACCCACGACCTGCACATAGGTGCCGGCCGAACGTGCGAGCTGACCGCCCTTGCCGGGCTTCATCTCGACGTTGTGGACGATCGTGCCAACCGGCATCTGACCGAGCTCCATGGCATTGCCAGGCTTCACGTCGGTCTTCTTGCCGGCAACGACCTTGTCGCCGACGGCGAGGCGCTGCGGCGCGATGATGTAGGCAAGCTCTTCGTCCGGATACTTGATCAGGGCGATGAAGGCGGTGCGGTTGGGATCATATTCGATCCGCTCGACCGTGCCGTCCACGTCCCACTTGCGACGCTTGAAGTCGATCAGACGATAGCGCTGCTTGTGGCCGCCGGCGATGCCGCGCGAGGTCACGTGACCCTTGTTGTTGCGGCCGCCAGTCTTGCGCTTGCCTTCGGTCAGCGCCTTGATCGGGCCGCCCTTGTGCAGACCGCTGCGGTCGACGAGGATAAGACCACGTCGTGCCGGGCTGGTCGGGTTGTAATGCTTAAGTGCCATTACTGGATCCCCGTCGTCACGTCGATCGACTGGCCGTCAGCCAGCGTCACAATCGCCTTCTTCATGTCGGAGCGCGTATAGGGAACGCCCTTCCACTTCTTCGTCTTGCCCTTCTGGACAATCGTGTTCACGCCGGTGACCTTGACCGAGAACAGCGCCTCGACGGCCGCCTTGATCTCGGGCTTGGTCGCATCGCCGGCGACCTTGAACACGACGGCGTTCTGCTCGCTGAGCAGGGTCGCCTTCTCGGTGATGTGCGGCGCGACAATCACGTCATAATGACGGACGTCGATCTCGCCTTTTTGCTTCTTAGCCATTGAAGCGCGCCTCCAGCTTTTCGACAGCAGCGCGCGTCAGCACCAGCGTGTCATGCTTCAGGATGTCGTAGACGTTGGCACCGGCCGCCGGCAGAACGTTGATCTGACGGAGGTTGCCGGCAGCGAGCGCGAAGCTCGTCTCGACTGCATCGCCGTCGATCACCAGCGCGGTCTTGCCGAAGCCGAGCTTCGTCAGATCGGCGGTCAGCGCCTTGGTCTTGCTGTCCTTGACGGTCAGGCTGTCCATGACGATCAGCGAGCCGGCCTTGGCGTGGCTCGAAAGCGCCATGCGCAGACCGAGAGCGCGGATCTTCTTGTTCAGCGACGGATTGAAATCACGGACGCGGGCGCCGTGAGCCTTACCACCACCAACGAAAGTCGGTGCGCGACGATCGCCATGACGAGCGGTACCGCCACCCTTCTGGCGACCGAACTTCTTGCCGGTACGGGCAACGTCGGCGCGCTCACGAGTGCCGCGCGCGGTGGCACGACGCTTCTCGAGCTGCCAGGTGACGACGCGGTGCAGGATGTCGGCGCGCGGATCGAGGCCGAAGACCTCATCGTTGAGCTCGATATCGCCGGCTTTCGCCGCTGCGTCGAAGGACTGAATAGTGACCTTCATGTTCAGCCCTCCTGGCCTTCGGTCGCTTCCGGAGCAGCCGTCTCTTCGGCGGGCGTCTCGGCGGGAGCGGTGTTGCTGTTGGCAGCGGCCTTCAGGCCGGCCGGGTACGGCGCATCGGCGTGACGCGCGACCTTGACGGCGTCCTTGACGAGCAGCCAGCCGCCCTTCGAGCCAGGCACCGAGCCCTTGACGAAGATCAGGCCGCGCTCGGCGTCGGTCGATACGATTTCGAGATTCTGCTGGGTGCGGTTCTTGTCACCCATCTGGCCAGCCATCTTCTTGTTCTTGAAGACCTTGCCGGGATCCTGACGCTGACCGGTCGAACCGAGCGAACGGTGCGAGACGGAAACGCCGTGGGTGGCGCGCAGACCGCCGAAGCCCCAACGCTTCATGCCGCCCGCGAAGCCCTTACCCTGGGTCACGCCCTGGATATCAACGATCTGGCCAGCGACATAATGGTCGGCCGAAATCTCGGCGCCCACTTCGAGCACTGCGTCGTCAGCGACGCGGAATTCAGCCAGCTTCGCCTTGAGCTCGACTTCGGCCTTGCCGAAGTGGCCCCGCTGCGGCTTGGCGACATTCTTCGCCTTGGCGGTGCCAGCACCAAGCTGGACAGCGGTATAACCATCACGGTCGGCCTCGCGAACGGCCACTACCTGCAGATTTTCCAGAGCCAGAACGGTCACGGGCACATGGCGCCCATCGTCCTGGAACAAGCGGGTCATCCCCATTTTCTTCGCGATCACGCCAGTGCGCATGATCCTTGCTCCCATTACAGAGGCCCGCCGGAACCATTTCCGACGGGCGTGTCAGCCCAAAATATAATGCGTGCCCCGTCCCGGGCTGGTGCCCGCCCCTCTTCGAAAAGAGGATCAGGCGTGACGGGGGACGCAGACCCCGGCAAGCCGGGCGGTATCCCTATCAGGCTCCGCCGTGGCGGAACCGAATCTCTTATTGGAGCGCGGCCTTTAGGCCAGCTTGATCTCCACGTCTACGCCCGCGGCGAGATCGAGCTTCATCAGCGCGTCCACCGTCTGCGGGGTCGGCTGAACAATGTCCAGCATCCGCTTGTAGGTACGGACCTCGAACTGCTCACGCGACTTCTTGTCGATGTGCGGTCCGCGGTTCACCGTGAACTTCTCGATGCGCGTCGGGAGGGGAATGGGACCGCGGATGAGTGCGCCGGTGCGGCGCGCCGTGTCGGCGATGTCGCCGGTGGCCTGATCGAGCACACGATGATCGAATGCCTTCAGACGAATCCGAATATTCTGCGTTTCCATAACCCTACCGATGCGAAAGAGCGGGTTGCCCGAGGACAACCGAACCATTGTTCACTGAAATAGCAACCGCCCGACTCCCACAGGTAATCGGGCGGTGGCGCGTCTATATTACTTCGAGATGCCGCTGACAACCCCTGCGCCGACGGTACGACCGCCTTCGCGAATGGTGAAGCGCTGGCCGACGTCCATGGCGATCGGCGCGATGAGCTTGACGCCCAGCGCGACGTTGTCGCCCGGCATGACCATCTCGGTGCCTTCAGGCAGCTCGACGGTGCCGGTCACGTCCGTGGTACGGAAATAGAACTGCGGACGATAGTTGGCGAAGAACGGCGTGTGACGGCCACCTTCGTCCTTCGACAGCACGTACACTTCCGACTGGAAGTCGGTGTGCGGCTTGATCGAGCCCGGCTTGCAGAGAACCTGGCCACGCTCGACTTCGTCGCGCGCAACGCCACGGATCAGCGCGCCGACATTGTCGCCGGCCTGGCCCTGGTCGAGCAGCTTGCGGAACATCTCGACGCCAGTGACCGTGGTCTTGCGGGTGTCGTGGATGCCGACGATCTCGACTTCCTCGCCAACCTTGACGATGCCGGTCTCGACGCGGCCGGTGACGACCGTGCCGCGACCCGAGATCGAGAACACGTCTTCGATCGGCATCATGAACGGCTTGTCGAGCGGACGCTCGGGCTGCGGGATGTACTCGTCGACGGCTGCCATCAGCTTGAGCACGGCGTCATGGCCGATCTCAGGCGTCTTGTCGGTCAGCGCGGCAACGGCCGAACCCGGGATCACGGGGATGTCGTCGCCCGGGAAGTCGTACGAGCTGAGCAGCTCGCGGATTTCCAGCTCGACCAGCTCGAGGATCTCGGCGTCGTCGACCAGGTCGACCTTGTTCATGAACACGACCATCGCCGGCACGCCGACCTGACGTGCGAGCAGGATGTGCTCGCGGGTCTGCGGCATCGGGCCGTCGGTGGCGGACACGACCAGGATCGCGCCGTCCATCTGGGCTGCGCCGGTGATCATGTTCTTCACATAATCGGCGTGGCCCGGGCAATCGACGTGCGCATAGTGGCGCTTCTCGGTCTCATACTCGACGTGCGCGGTCGAGATGGTGATGCCGCGCTCGCGCTCTTCCGGCGCCTTGTCGATGTTGTCGTAGCTCGTGAAGGTGGCGCCACCGGTCTCGGCGAGCACCTTGGTGATCGCGGCCGTCAGCGACGTCTTGCCATGGTCGACGTGACCGATGGTGCCGATGTTGAGATGCGGCTTCGTCCGCTCAAACTTTGCTTTTGCCATTTTCGCCTCTTCTTATTCAAATTCCGGGGTCGCTGCGGAGCCGCGCGGACGCGGCCCTTTAGCGACTGATTTTGGATTACGCCAGCTTCGCCTTCACTTCGTCGGCGACGTTGGCAGGAACCTCGTCATAATGCGAGAACTGCATCGTGTACTGCGCGCGGCCCTGGCTGAACGAGCGGAGCTGGTTCACATAGCCGAACATGTTCGCCAGCGGCACGATCGCGTCCACCGCAGTCGCGTTGCCGCGGCTGTCGGTGCCCTGGATCTGGCCACGGCGGCTGTTCAGATCGCCGATCACGTCGCCGAGATAATCCTCGGGCGTCACGACCTCGACCTTCATGATCGGCTCGAGCAGCTTGATGCCGGCCTTCTGGGCCCCTTCACGCATCGCGCCGCGCGCGCAGATTTCGAATGCCAGCGCCGACGAGTCGACGTCATGGTATTTGCCGTCGAGCAGTTCCACCGAGAAATCGATGATCGGGAAGCCGATCAGCGATCCGGTCTCCGCCGTCTCGCGCATGCCCTTCTCGACCGACGGGATATATTCGCGAGGAATATTGCCGCCCTTGATCGAGTCGATGAACACGAAGCCAGTGCCGCGCTCACCCGGGGTCAGCTTGACCTTGACCTCACCGAACTGCCCCGAACCACCCGACTGCTTCTTGTGGGTGTAGGTCAGCTCGACCGGCTTGGCGAGATATTCGCGATACGCCACCTGCGGCGCGCCGACATTCGCCTCGACCTTGAACTCGCGCTTCATGCGATCGACCAGGATCTCGAGATGGAGCTCGCCCATGCCCTTGATGATGGTCTGGCCACTCTCGATGTCCGAGGTGACGCGGAACGACGGATCCTCGCGAGCGAGACGATTGAGCGCGATGCCCATCTTCTCCTGGTCAGCCTTCGTCTTCGGCTCCACCGCAACCTCGATGACGGGGTCCGGGAATTCCATGCGCTCGAGGATGATCGGGGCGTTCTGCGCGCAGAGCGTGTCACCGGTCGTGGTGTCCTTGAGGCCTGCCAGAGCGACGATGTCGCCGGCGAATGCTTCCTGGATGTCCTCACGGCTGTTCGCGTGCATCAGCAGCATGCGGCCGACCTTCTCCTTCTTGTCCTTCACCGAGTTGGTGACGACGGAGGCGGCTTCGAGCTTGCCCGAATAGATGCGCGCGAAGGTCAGCGTGCCGACGAACGGATCGTTCATGATCTTGAACGCGAGCGCGGAGAACGGGGCATCGTCGGCCGGCGGACGCGTATCGGGCGTCTCGCCATCGAGCTTCAGACCCTCGACGTCCTTGATGTCCAGCGGCGACGGCAGATAGTCGACGACTGCATCGAGCAGCGGCTGAACGCCCTTGTTCTTGAACGCGGAGCCGCACAGCACCGGCACGAACGAGAAGTTCAGCGTGCCCTTGCGGATCAGGCGCTTCAGCGTCGCGACGTCAGGCTCGTTGCCCTCGAGATACTGCTCCATCACGTCGTCGTCCTGCTCGACCGCCATTTCGATCAGCTCGGAACGAGCGGTCGCGGCGAGATCGGCCAGATCCTCGGGGATGTCGCGATATTCGAACTTCGCGCCCAGCGACTCTTCGAGCCAGACGATCGCGCGGTTCTCGACGAGGTCGACGAGACCCTTGAAATCACTCTCGAGGCCGATCGGAAGATACAGCACCGCCGGACGGGCGCCCAGGCGATCCTTGATCATCTCGACGCAGCGGTTGAAGTTCGCACCGGTACGGTCGAGCTTGTTGACGAAGCACATCCGCGGGACGTGATACTTCTCTGCCTGGCGCCACACCGTCTCGGACTGCGGCTCAACGCCGGCAACGCCGTCGAAGCACGCGACCGCGCCGTCGAGCACGCGCAGCGAACGCTCGACTTCAATCGTGAAGTCGACGTGGCCGGGGGTGTCGATGATGTTGATGCGGTGATCGTTCCAGAAGCACGTCGTGGCAGCCGACGTGATCGTGATCCCGCGCTCCTGCTCCTGCTCCATCCAGTCCATCGTCGCGGTGCCTTCATGCACTTCGCCGATCTTGTAGGACTTGCCGGTGTAATAGAGGATGCGCTCGGTCGTCGTCGTCTTGCCGGCGTCGATGTGCGCCATGATGCCGATGTTACGATACTTCTCGAGCGGATGGCTGCGGGCCATGATCGGATTTTCCTTAGCGATGTAGGAGGCCGGGGATCGTCCCCGGCCTTCACAATATAGGAGGTTTTATTACCAGCGGTAGTGGCTGAAGGCGCGGTTCGCCTCGGCCATACGATGGGTGTCTTCGCGCTTCTTAACCGCGTTGCCGCGGTTGTTGGCGGCATCCATCAGCTCGCCCGACAGGCGTGCCGACATGGTGTTCTCCGAACGCGCACGCGCGGCAGAGATCAGCCAGCGGATCGCCAGCGCCTGGGCGCGCTCGGGGCGCACTTCGACGGGGACCTGGTAGGTCGCACCACCGACGCGGCGCGAACGGACCTCGATGCCCGGCTTCACATTGGCGAGCGCCTCGTGAAACACGCCGATCGGATCCTTCTTCGCGCGCTGCTCGACGGTTGCGAGGGCGCCATAGACGATCAGTTCGGCGACGGACTTCTTGCCGTCCAGCATGACGCTGTTCATGAACTTGGAGAGAACCTCATCCCCGTACTGGGGATCAGGCAGGATGACCCGCTTTTCGGGACGACGACGACGTGCCATTTCAATTTCCTTCTAAACTTCAGCCATGGGGGTCGGAAGCTCCAGCACCCGCTGTCGCAGGGTGGAGCCGACCGGCTTACTTCGGACGCTTTGCGCCGTACTTGGAACGCGACTGGCGGCGATCCTTCACACCCTGCGTATCGAGCACGCCGCGGAGAACGTGATAGCGGACGCCGGGAAGGTCGCGAACGCGCCCGCCACGGATCAGCACCACGGAATGCTCCTGGAGGTTGTGCCCCTCGCCGGGGATGTAGCTGATGACTTCGCGCTGATTGGTCAGGCGGACCTTGGCAACCTTGCGCAGAGCCGAGTTCGGCTTCTTCGGAGTCGTCGTATAGACGCGGGTGCAGACGCCGCGCTTCTGCGGGTTCTGCTCCATTGCAGGGACCTTCGACTTGGCCTTCTGCGGGTCGCGGCCCTTGCGGACCAGCTGGTTGATCGTCGGCATGAATCTCTTCACCTTGGATACGTGGTTACTTTGCTGGAGCCATGACGCTCGGGAATACAAAAAGGACCACTGGGTGGACTTTCGACCCCCCGGGCCCTGGAATGCATCCAGCAATGTTCAAGCTTGTCCCGACAGGTACGGTCCCGTCGGAGCAGCGGCGCCTATACAAGCCGACTCGGGGGTGGTCAATGGCACGGCTGCATAGAGAAATTCTGGTTCTCCCTGCCGTTCGTGCTGGGTAGAGATCGAACCCGTCGAGAGCCGGGATCGAAGCACGGGCAATGTACGAGACGCCCGTCCCTCGATAGGCGTTCCCGACAGGCTGCATGGCACGTCGGGACTAACGGAAGTGAGGCAATAAGGTGGTGAGAGATACGACGGCCCATGATCTCCTCATCATCGGTGGCGGCATCAATGGCTGCGCGATCGCGCGCGAGGCATCGCTGCTCGGCCTCAAGGTGCTGCTCGTCGAACGCGACGATCTTGCCGGTCATACCTCGTCAGCCTCGACCAAGCTGATCCACGGCGGGCTGCGCTATCTCGAATATTACGAGTTCAAGCTGGTGGCCGAGGCGCTGCGCGAGCGCGAACGGCTGATTCACGCAGCCCCGCATATCATCCGCCCGCTGCTGTTCGTCCTGCCGCAGGAAAACTCGGTGCGCCCGTGGTGGATGATCCGGCTTGGCCTCTATCTCTATGACATGCTCGGCGGGAAGATGTCCCTGCCCCGCTCACGTGGCCTGCGGGCGAGCGACAGAGCCTATTCGGCACCGCTCAAGGGCGGCAGCCGGGGCTTCGTCTATTCCGACGCGTTCGTCGACGATGCCCGGCTGACCGTTCTCAATGCCGTCGAAGCGGCGAGCAACGGCGCCGAGATTGCGGTTGGCGTCGCGCTCGAATCGGCGCGGCGAGAGGGCGATGTGTGGCACGCCAGCCTTTCGGACGGACGGCAGGTTTCGGCCCGTGCGATCGTCAACGCAGCCGGGCCCTGGGTGCATCAGATGCTCGACTCGCTCGGTGTCACCGCGAAGAGCGGCGTCCGGCTGGTCAAGGGCAGCCACATCGTCGTGCCGAAGCTCTATGACGGCGACCACGCCTACATCCTGCAGCTGCCCGATCGCCGAATCGTCTTCGCGATCCCCTATCAGGGGGCGTTCACCGAAATTGGTACGACGGATATCCCGGTAGACCGTCCCGAGGACGCGAAGATCAGCGCCGACGAGATCGCCTATCTCTGCAAGGCGGCCAACAGCCATTTCGCGAAGCAGATCACGCCCGCCGACGTCACCTCGAGCTGGTCAGGCGTCCGCCCGCTCTACGACGACGGCGCGAGCGAGGCGAAGGCGGTCACGCGTGACTATGTGCTTGAACTCGACACGAGCGGCCCTGCCCTGCTCAGCGTGTTCGGGGGCAAGATCACCACCGCGCGGCATCTTGCCGAAGAAGCGCTCGGCAGGCTTGCCGCCCCGCTGGGGCTGACTGCTCATCCGGTGACTCGGGCCCGGGTCTTTCCCGGCGGCGCCATCCCCGATTTCGCTCTCTTCCTGGCGCAGGTCCGCCAGACCTGGCCGTTCCTCGGCGAAGAACGCTCCCGGCGCATGGCCCATGCCTATGGCACGATGCTGGCCGAGATGCTGGCCGACGTGAAGGATGCGGCAGGCATGGGCGCCGACCTTGGCGGCGGCCTGACCGAGATCGAGGCGCGCTGGATGAAGAGTCGCGAATGGGCGCGCACCCCGGAAGACGCGCTGATTCGCCGAAGCAAGATCGGCCTCCACCTGACCGATGCGGAGCGGTCCGCCTTCGCTGATCGCTGGGCTGAGCTTAACTGAGGAAACTCGCCAGCGCGTTCGGATGAATCGTCCAGCCGGCAAAACCGGCGATCCCCATCAGCAGTCCGAATCCGCCGAAGCCCCAGGCGGCGAACAACAGCCACCGCGTTTCGGCCAGGGCGGCGACGGCTGCCAGCGATATCGCGATCGAGATGAAGGCATCGCACATGTCGAACTGGTCGTCATGCAGGTTGAGCGCGTCATATTGCGCGCCGTCCGCCTCGGCCTTTGCCTTCAGCCGCGGCGACTCGGCAGCATATTTCGCCGCTTCCGCATCCATCGACACGAAAGCCGTCCGGGCGGCGGCCGAAGGAGACGGCCCGGCGATCAGCACCATCTGGGCCTTCGCCGTCTCGACGATGTGCGCCTTGGTGCGAGTCGCCTGATATTCGGACCAGGTATCGATTGCATCGCTCTTCGCGAGTTGCATCGCCTGAACCAGATTGTCGTCCTTGATGTTCGCGACCGCCATGAAGACTGAGAGGATGACGACCGTCATCGCGACGAGTCGATTCAACGTCCGGTCGCGGCCACCCTCCGGGAGATCATCCTGCATCCATTGTCCTTCGTCATGAGCATTATCCCGGGACGCGGGAGAGTGGTGAGCAAGGCAGCAGCGCGCAATAGGGGCAATGCCGGATTTTGACGCGAGGCCCCGGGATACTCTAGCGGACCCGGCATGACCGATCGCCCCGTCCCTCTTCGCGTCGCAGCGCTCTACCGCTTTGCCAGGTTCGGCGATCCGGCGGCATTGCGGGCACCGCTTGCACATCTCTGCGAGGAGAACGGGATACGCGGCACGATCCTGCTCGCCGCTGAAGGCATCAACGGCACCATCGCTGGCACACCCGACGCGATCGAGCGCGTGCTCGACCATATCCGCACCCTGCCCGGCTGCGCGGATATCGAGGTGAAGGATTCGCAAGCCGCGAAGATGCCGTTCCACCGAATGAAGGTCCGCCTCAAGCGCGAGATCGTGACGATGGGCGAGCCTGACATCGACCCGCTACAGGAGGTCGGCCACTATGTCGCGCCCACCGACTGGAACGAACTGATCGACGCGCCGGGCACGATCCTGATCGACACGCGCAATGATTACGAAGTCGCGATCGGCAGCTTCACGGGCGCGATCGACCCGAAGACGCACAGCTTCCGCGATTTCCCCGCCTGGTTTCGCGCGCATCGCGACGAACTCGCTACCGCGCCCAAAATCGCAATGTTCTGCACCGGCGGCATCCGTTGCGAGAAAGCGACCGCTTTCCTCAAGGCCGAAGGGCTGGACGAGGTCTATCACCTCGAAGGCGGCATCCTGAAATATCTTGAGGAAGTACCCACCGAACAGAGCCGCTGGGAGGGCGAATGTTTCGTCTTCGACCAGCGCGTGGCGGTCACGCACGGGCTGGAGATCGGGACGCATGCGCTGTGCCACGCCTGCCGCATGCCGGTCAGCCCGGAAGACCGCGCTTCACCGCTCTATGTCGAAGGCGTGAGCTGCCCCGCGTGCCACGATTCGCGCAACGAGGAGCAGCGTGCCGGCTATGCCGAGCGGCATCGCCAGGAGCGCCTGGCGGAAGACCGGGGCGAGGCGCATGTCGGGCGGGTGTTCGCCGGGGAAACTGAAGGAACGCCCCCGGCAACCCATCAAAAATAAACATCCCGGTCCTGTCGAATCCACTGTCGTCCGCGCGTCTCCCCGGTACGATCGCACCCCGCGATCGCACATGGAGGACCGACCGATGCAATATATGCTCCTGATCTATGAAGACGAGAGCGTCTATGGCGAGGAGCCCGACAGCCCTGCCGTCACGGACATCATCCAGCGCCATATCGCGTTCGGCGACGACATCGGCGCGGCACGGCACGGCGGCGCCGGCCTGTTGCCGACCAGCATGGCCACCACCGTCGTGACCCGGTCCGGCGCGCAGACAATCCATGACGGTCCGTTCGCCGAGACCAGGGAACAGCTTGGCGGCTTCTATCTGATTGAAGCGCCCGATCTGGATGCCGCGATCGCCATCGCGAAGAAGCTCCCGCTCCACGCCGACGGATCGATCGAGATCCGGCCGGTGCTCGGCGATACCGATTGAGTCCGGCCCTGGACCGGGCCGCGCGCGACCACGGCGCGCGCGTTCGTGCTGCGCTCGCGGCCCGGTTCCGCGATCTCGACATCGCCGAGGATTCGTTCGCCGAGGCATGTGCACGGGCAGTCACCGCATGGGCAATCGAGGCGCCACGCGATCCTGCGGCATGGCTCTATCGTGTCGCGGAGCGCGCCGCGCTCGACATGGTTCGGCGGCGCGCGGTGCGATCGGGCGCCTCGCCGCCCGATCCCGAACCGCCCCTCAGCCCGGAGGAGGAACTGATGGCCGATACCAGGCTGATCCCGGACGAGCGGCTGAAGCTGATCTTCATCTGCTGCCATCCCGCGATCCATCCGGAGGCCCGCGCTGCATTGACGCTCAAGCTGGTCTGCGGACTTTCGACGCCGGAGATTGCGCGGGCCTTCCTCCTTCCCGAACCGACGCTCGCTCAACGGCTGGTGCGCGCGAAGCACAAGATCGCCCGTGCCGGCGTGCCCTTCGAGGTCCCGGGTCGCGATGCATGGCCGGAACGGCTCGACGCGGTGCTGAGCACGATCGAGATCGCCTATGCCAAAGCGCACGAGGACGGCGGCGGCAGCGGCCGTCATGCTGGCTACGCGCACGAAATGCTCGGCATCACCGCGACGCTCGCCACGCTGGCTCCCGGCGAGCCGGAAGTGCTGGCGCTAGCGGCGACAGTGCGATTCGCCGAAGCGCGGCGCCCGGCACGGGTCGATACGGAAGGCGTGATGGTGTCGCTCGACCAGCAAGACCCGGCGAGATGGGACGCGGCGTTGATCGCGGAGGCTCGGCCCTTTCTCGCCCGGGCACTCGGCGCCGGACCACCGAGCAGGCGCACCCTGCAAGCGTTGATCCATGCGGAATGGTGCGTCCGCGCTTCGCTCGATGAGCCAGCACCCTGGCGGTCGGTACTCGTGCTGTACGACGCGCTGCTCGCGTTGCGCGACGATGCCATCGTCCGGCTGAATCGTGCCGTAGCGCTGGCCCAGGTCGCCGGGCCGCAGATGGCGCTTGAGGAAGTCGATGCGCTGGATGCGCCGGGACTGGCGGATTTCTTGCCCTATCATGCCGTTCGTGCCGACCTGCTGGCGCGGGTCGGTCTGACCCAGGCCGCGCGCGAGGCGTACGATGCTGCGCTGAAGCTCAGCCCGGAGCGAGCCGAACGCTCATGGCTGGAGAGCCGACGCGCGGCGCTGGAGGACTGACCGTACCGCTTTCACGGTGCCGCACATTCGAAAGCGGGGGTCGATGCCGGAACGAGTCAGGCACAACGGACGGGGGAACCTATCCCTTCATCTGCCGGGCGACTGCCTTCATCGTGGCCTTGCCATAAGGCGGCTTGAGACCCGCGATCTTCGCGACGTCGAGCTTTACCTGCCTGTACACGCTCTTGGCATGGCTGAAGGTCCTGAAGCCATCAAGGCCGTGATAAGCGCCCATGCCCGATGGCCCCACCCCACCGAACGGCAGGTCCTCCATGCTGATGTGGAAGATCACGTCGTCAAGCGTCACGCCACCCGCGATCGTCCGATCGAGCACCTGTCGGCGTTCGCCCTCGTCGCTGCCGAAATAATAGAGGCCAAGCGGACGGTCGCGCCGGTTCACCTGAGCGATCGCATCGCCGATCCCGTCATAGCGGCGTATCGGCAGGATCGGCCCGAAAATCTCCTCCTGCATCACCGCCATGTCGTCAGTCACGTCGGTGACGATATGGAGTGGCATCTTGCGTGCGTTGGAAGCGCCGAAATCCTCGTTCGCCGGATTGACCGCCTCGACCTTCGCTCCCTTTGCCCGGGCATCGTCGAGCAGACCGTTGAGGCGGGCGAAATGCCGGTCGTTGATCACCGAGGTGTAATCGGGATTGGCGAGCAGCGTCGGGTACATCGCCGCTGCGGCAGCCTTCAGCCCGCTGACTACCTCCGCCTCCTGCCGGGCTTCGACCAGCATATAGTCGGGCGCGAGGCAGATCTGCCCGGCATTCAGCATCTTGCCCAAAGCCACGCGCTCGGTCGCCTTGGTGATATCCGCCGAGGTGCCGACGATCACCGGCGATTTTCCGCCGAGTTCGAGCGTGACAGGCGTCAGGTTGTCTGCGGCCGCATGCAAGATATGCCGCCCGACCGCGGTAGCGCCCGTGAAGATGAGATGATCGAAGGGGAGTTCAGCGAAGGCCTTGCCGACATCGGCTCCGCCCGAGACGAAGGCCAGTTCGTCCGCCGCGAAATATCTGCCGACCACCTCCTCGAAAAGGGCGGCGACGCGCGGGGTATATTCGCTGGTCTTCACCATCGCGCGGTTGCCCGCCGCCAGCACCCCCGCAAGCGGCGACATGACCAAATTGACCGGAAAATTCCACGGCGCGATCACGCCCACCACGCCCTTGGGCTGATATTCGATCCACGCTTTCGCGCCGAGTAGTCCGAGGGGGAAAAGCACCGGACGTTTTTCCCGCCGCGCCCATTTCTCGACCGATTTGAGCGCGTGGTTGATCGGCGCGATCGAACTCGCGATGTCGGTCAGCATCGATTGCTCGCGGCTGCGGTGGCCGAAATCCTCGCTCAGCGCATCGCAAAAGGCATCGGCGTTGTCGGCGATCATCGCGGCGGCCCGCTTCAGCCGGTCCTTCCGGACGGCAATCGACACCGGCAGTTCGGCCATGAACGCGGCGCGCTGCTCCGCCAGGATGTCCTGCATCGTCGCCATCGTTTCTCTCCCCTGCCCGCCGATCAATATAGCGCAGGCTATGCTATGTCGCGCAACCGACAAGTCCCGCCAGCGGCACCACGATGCTGTCCTGCCCCGTGCGGTCGATCCTGAGCGTTGCCTCCGGCACGGAAGCACCGTCCTTCAGGTCGCCGCGCGTCTCGATCGACATAGTCAGAATCGCAGTTACGTCGCCCGCCTGATAGTGAGTCACGCCGGCAAAGCCGAAGCCGCCGGCATCATGCTGCTCCGTGCGCGGCAGGTCAGTTAGCGCCCCGCCGATCGACACGCGCAGTTGCGCGGAATCGGCGCCCGCCATCGCGACCAGGGCCCGGCTGCCAGTCGCGGTCCACAGGAACGCGGCGCAGCCGGTTGCGGGGAGAGCCTGGGCCGGGATCGCACCGATCGGCAGACCATCGATCGAAGCCGGTGGCGGAGTCTGTGCGGAAGCGGCTCCGGCGAGCAGCAACGGCAGGATCGCGAAACGCATCATCCGGCCGATCCTATCAGGAACAGCCAGGCCGGGTAAGCAGCGATCGCAAGCAGCGCACCGAACGGCACCCGATCATCCAGCTTCGCAGCACGGCCGCGGACCATCCCAACCAGGACCAGCGCCAGCCCGGTCAACGCGGCCAGAAGCAGGACCGCCGGCAGCATTCGCCAGCCGAGCCACAGGCCGATCGCGCCCAGCAGCTTGGGATCGCCCCCGCCTAGCCCTTCCCGGCCGCGAAGCCGCTTGTAGGCGAAGCCGATCAGCCAGAGCGCCCCGAAGCCACCGACACCCCCAGTCAACCGGTCGGCCAGCGCAGGCTCGACCCCGACGGTCCCTGCCACCAGCCCGGCAAGCGCGAGCGTGAGGGTGAGCCGATCGGGCAACCAGAACTCAGTGACATCAAGCGCGGCGAGCGTGAGAAGCAGCCAGCCGAACGCCGACCCTGCCAGGGCAGCGGGACCGGGCACGACCAGTCCGGCGACCACCCCGATACCGAGCGCGGCGAATTCTATCTGCCAGTGGAGCGGATCGATCGGCGCGGCGCAATGGCGGCATCGCCCGCGCGCCAGCGCTGCGCTGAACAGCGGGATCAGATCGCGCGAGGCGAGGACGACATCGCAGCCATCGCAATGCGACCGTCCCTTCAGGACCGACCGGTCCTGCGGCCAGCGCATCACCAGGGTGGCGAGGAAGCTGCCGATCACCGCGCCCAGGATACCCAGCGCGACTGGCCAGACCCAGGGATCAACCATTGGGCTTCTTGCGGATGAGATAGCGATAGACACCGAACAGGTTGATGCCGAACAGCACGATATTCTGGGTGCCTAGCGCGAAATCCTTCGTCAGCACCGAGCCAGCGATCCAGGCGATCGACGAGGCTAGGAAGAGCACGAAGCCCCAGCCGGTAACTTTTCGCCCGAGATCGAGCGACACCATCGCCGCCGCGATCATCCCGCTGCCGGAGGCAAACCATTTGAGACTGGTGACCAATATCTCCATGCCGCTGCGATACGCTGCCGCCCCGCTCGCGTCATGCCGAAGTTGCGACGCGACGGAATGCAGTTAACACCAGCGCTTCGCTCTCGCCAAAACTTGCCGTTCACGTTAAGGTAAAACATGGTCGAACCCGAATATGCCTCGCACAGCTATGCCATCGCGATCGATGCGGCCGACATCGATTTCATGGGGCATGTAAATAATGCGAGCTATCTGAAATGGGTTCAGGAAGCGGTGATCAACCATTGGCAGCGTTTCGCCCCGGCTGACGCGGTCGCCAGCCACCTCTGGGTCGCGCTGAAGCACGAGATCACCTATCGCAAGCCGACCTTTCTCGACGACGACGTCATCGCCACCGTCCTGCTCGAAAAGGTCCAGGGCGCCCGCGCTTTCTACGAGACGATCATCAAGCGCGGCGAAGAGGTGCTGGCCGAGGTGAAGTCGAGCTGGTGCTGCATTGACGCCGAAACGCTGCGCCCGGCACGCATCGCACACAGCGTGATCGAGCGTTTCTTCAAGGACTGAGCAGAACCACCCCGCTCAAACTTTCCTCTTCCCCGGCGAAGGCCAGGGCCCAGTTGGAAAGGTGGATGTCACGGCGCACAACGCCCATCATGATCGTTCCCTGGTTGCCCTCCCGCCTTCGTCGGGGAACCCATGATATTTCTTCGAACACCGGCAACTGCCGCCCTGCAAAACCGCAGTGCCGTGCTGCACCGCGCCGGTTTGTAATCGCGCGCGCACGCGTCTAGATCGCCGGCATCTTCTCCCAACCGGAGCAAAAGCATGTCCGCCGATCCGATCGTCATCCTGTCCTATGCCCGCACGCCGATGGGCAGCTTCCAGGGATCGCTCGCCGGCGCGACGGCGACCGAACTCGGTGCGACTGCAGTGGGCGGCGCGGTCGAGCGCGCCGGGCTTTCGGGCGAGGCGATCGAGCGGATCTATATGGGTTGCGTGCTGCCGGCCGGCCTCGGCCAGGCACCCGCCCGCCAGGCGGCACTGAAGGCCGGGCTGCCGAACCATATCGAGGCGACGACGGTCAACAAGATGTGCGGATCGGGCATGCAGGCAGCGATCATGGCAGCGGATGCGCTGGCGGCGGGTTCGGCTGACCTGATCGTCGCGGGCGGCATGGAGAGCATGACCAACGCGCCTTATCTGTCGATGCGGCATCGCGGCGGCGCCCGGATCGGTCATGACCGGCTGATGGACCACATGTATCTCGACGGCCTCGAGGACGCGTACGAGCCGGGCAAGCTGATGGGCAATTTCGCCGAGGACACTGCGGCCGATTACCAGTTCACCCGCGCCCAGATGGACGATTTCGCGATTGCCTCGCTTGAGCGCGCGCAGAAGGCCCAGAAGTCTGGCGCGTTCGACCGGGAAATCGTCCCTATCGAGATCGCCGGCCGCAAGGGCCCTACCCAAGTGACCCAGGACGAACAGCCGGCCAAGGGCGATGCTTCGAAGATTCCCACGCTGAAGCCCGCTTTCTCGAAGGACGGCACGATCACCGCGGCTAACGCGTCCTCGATCTCGGACGGCGCCGCCGCTCTGGTGCTGACACGCGCATCGATCGCGGAGAAGCTTGGCCTCGATCCGATCGCCCGCATCGTCGCGCATGGTGGCCATGCTCATGCGCCGTCACTGTTCACCACTGCGCCCGTCTTCGCGATGCGCAAGACGCTGGAGAAGGCCGGCTGGTCGGCGGACGAAGTCGACCTGTTCGAGGTCAACGAAGCTTTCGCCGTCGTCGCGATGATCGCGATGCGCGACCTCGGGATCAGCCATGACCGGCTGAACATCCATGGCGGCGCCTGCGCGCTCGGTCATCCGATCGGCGCTTCGGGCGCGCGAGTCCTCGCAACCCTGCTTTCGGCGCTGCAGACGACGGGCGGCAAGCGCGGCATCGCGTCGCTGTGTATCGGCGGTGGCGAGGCGACCGCGATGGCAGTGGAATTGATGAACTGAGCCTACCCGAAAGGGAAAGTCAGAGCCTCAGCGCATAGTAGCGACTGAAATCCGTATCGACGTAATCCGCGAACGGTCCGCACGGGGCGAACCCGGCCCGCTCATACAACGCCCTTGCCGGCGCGAAGGGCGGGTTCGATCCGGTCTCCAGGCTCAATCGCTTGTAGCCGCGCGCCCGGCCTTCCTCGATCAAGTGATCAAGCATCGTCGCCGCTACGCCGCGGCGCAGATGGGCGGGCGCGGTGCGCATCGATTTCAGTTCGCCATGCGCCGTATCGAGCTGCTTGAGGGCGCCGAGGCCAAGCAGAGCCGCGCCGTCCCATGCCGACCACAAGGTAATGGAGGGATGGCGCAGACCGGTCAGGTCCAACGCAAAAACGCTCCCGGGCGGCGAATTCTCGAAGGCGGCGCGCAGGTGGAATTCGAGCAGCGCGATGACGTCCAGATGAGTCACATCGTCACGAATGATCTGCATGGCGTAAATCAGCCCAGCGTCTCGTCCGTCGCCACGCCCCATAAATGGTTCGCCTCGACATAGCCGCCACGCCCGCGCACGTCGAAATGGCACCAGCCCCGCGCGCATTTGCTCAACCGGCCGACCACGCCGGGCTCGACCCGCCACATCACCCGGCCACCATAACGCGGCGAATCGCGCAGTTCGGCGATGGTACCCATCACGAGCCCGGTTCGGGTATCGCTGATCAGCTTGCCCATCATCCAGCCCTGGGTTCCGCCCGGGTCCTCCACCTTTATCCAGGCGCCGCGATCGTAGATATCGATCACCTTCACCGGCAGGTCGGCGCGCTGATAGAGCCAGCTCGCCGGATAGGTCCTGCCCGGCCCGGTGCGCATCCGTGCCTTGCTCGCGGAGATCGAAGCGAAATAGGGCGTCTTCTTCTGGACGAGTGCAGCGAGCGCGGGCGCGACGGCGGTCGCGGCCAGGCTGGCGGCCGCTGCCGCAAGCACGATAGTCGTCCCGAAACGCATATTTGTTCTTCCTCCGATCGGATTTGGTTTACCCTGTTCGTCGGGCTGGCTTCAACCACCGTTGACGAGGGCGGAAGGCTTCGCCAAGCCTTATTCATGCCCGAAATGAGACGCGCCCCGAATCCGAAAGTGCCAACGCCCCGGGTGATCGTCACCCGCGAGCTCGCCGATACGGTGATGGAGCGGATGGAGCAATTGTTCGACACGACGAACAATCGTGGCGACGTGCCGATGGACCGCGCGCGCCTCGCCGACGCGATGGCGGATTGCGATGTGTTCGTGCCAACCGTCACCGACACGATTGATGCGGCGTTGATCGAGGGGGCGGGCGCGCGGTTGAAGCTGATCGCCAATTTCGGCGCAGGCGTGAATCATATCGACCTGAAGGCGGCGCGGGCGCGCGGCATCGTCGTCACCAACACGCCGGGTGTTCTGACCGAGGATACCGCCGACATCACCATGGCGCTGATCCTGTCCGTGCCGCGTCGCCTTGGCGAGGGCGAGAAGCTGGTGCGTGACGGTGCCTGGAAGGGCTGGGCGCCAAGCGGGATGCTCGGGCATCGCATTGGCGGCAAGGCACTTGGCATCGCCGGCATGGGCCGCATCGGCCGGGCCGTTGCCCGACGCGCGCGCGCCTTTGGCCTGTCGATCCATTACCATAACCGCCACCGCCTGCCCGAGACGGTCGAAGCCGAGTTCGGCGCGACCTGGCACGACACGCTCGACGGCTTGCTCCAGGCGACCGATATTCTGACGATCCATACGCCGCGCAACGCCGACAGCGAAAACATGATCGATGCCCGCCGGCTGGCACTGATGCGGCCGACTGCCTGCATCATCAACACGGCGCGCGGCGGCATCGTCGACGAGGACGCGCTGATCGAAGCGCTGGAGAATGGCCGGCTTGCAGGGGCGGGGCTCGACGTATGGAAATTCGAGCCGGAAATCGATCCCCGGCTGCTCGCGCTGCCCAATGTCATGATGATCCCGCATATGGGATCGGCGACTTATGAGGGCCGGATGGCGATGGGCGAGAAGGTAATTGCCAACATCCGGATGTGGGCCGACGGACATCGCCCGCCGGACCAGGTACTCGAGGGCTGGGTCTAGGCCCTAGTTCTTCAGCTTCCAGCCGCTCCGCAACAGGCTGTAGCACAGCAGGCCGAGCACCACGTCAAGCATCAGGATGACGATGCCGCCAAGCATCACCGGTGAATCGGCGGTGCCGAGGAAACCATAGCGGAAACCCGAAATGACATAGAAGAACGGGTTGATATGGCTGAAGATGCGGAACGCCGGCGCCAGATGATCGACCGAATAGAAGGTGCCGGAGAGCAACGTCAGCGGCGCGATGAAGAAATTCTGCACCGCCGCCGCATGATCGAATTTTTCCGCCCAGATCGAGGTGAGGATACCAATCAGCGCAAGGAATACGGCGCCGAGCAGCCCGAACCAGAGAATCGCGATCGGATGCGTCGGCGTGACATGAACGCCCGGCCATAGCGCCATCGCCAGCCAGACTGTCAGCCCCACGCACAAAGCCCGTGTCACCGCGCCGCCAACCATCGCCACCAGCAGCTCGGCAGTCGACAGGGGCGGCATGAGATAATCGACGATCGTTCCCTGGATCTTGCCGACCAGCAGCGAGAAGCTCGCATTGGCGAACGCGTTCTGCAGCATGCCCATCACGATCAGCCCCGGCGCGATGAAATCGGCGAAGGGCACATCGACTCCGCCGACATGCACCGGGCGCTTTCCGCCCGTCGCGACGGTGAAAATGATCAGAAAGAGGAGCGTCGTGATCGCCGGCGCCCATATCGTTTGAAGCTGCACCTTGAAGAAACGACGCACCTCCTTGATATAGAGCGTGCGAAGACCGCCCCAATTGACGTTCCTGATCACGGGAACGCCAGGGGCGTTCATCACCGACGACTGGATTTCGCCGATTGGGGGCTGGCTGCTCATTGCGGACGCGCTAATAGCTGCCGCCGCCGCCCGCAACCCGGCAATGCGACTTGAGGAATAAAGATGGCCTGGACCGACGAGCGAATCGATACGCTTAGGAAGATGTGGGAAGCCGGCCAGACGGCCAGCCAGATTGCCGAGGAACTCGGCGGCGTCAGCCGCAACGCGGTGATCGGCAAGGCGCATCGTCTCGGCCTGCAGTCGCGCCCGTCGCCGGTGAAGCCGAACGAGCCCGATGCCAAGGCTGCTGCAGCCACTGCTGCGCCGGAACCCAAGCCCGCTCCGCCCAAGGCGCCGGAGCGCGCCGCGCAGCCTGCTCCCGCACCGACGCCGATCGCCGCCAAGGTCGAGATCGACGAGGAAGAGGATGACGACGATACCGACAGCGAGGTCGAAGTCGTCGCGGCACCCGTGGCCGCTGCTCCGCAGCCCATCATGCGCTCGGTCGGCCCTGGCGGATTCCTGCGCCAGGCCCCTGGCGAGCAGCAGGCCCCGATCACCCCGGCTCCTCCACGCCGTCTCGTTCCCGCCAAGCCCTCGGCCGACATGGCGGGCAAGACGACCCTGCTCGATCTCAACGACAAGATCTGCAAATGGCCGCTCGGCCATCCAGGCGAGCCCGATTTCCACTTCTGCGGCGACAAGGTGAACCCGGGCTTCCCCTATTGCGTCGCGCATTGCGGCCATGCCTATCAGGCGCAGTTGCCACGCCGCGATCGCCGCCCCCCGCCACCCCTGCCCTTCGGCGGCCCACGGGTTCGTTGATTCAGCCCCCTCTTCCCATGTGGGAGAGGGATGGCGCCGCCCTTCTTCCAGCGGGAGAAGGATTCTTGCGCTGGTGACTCACCGGACCCTATAGCTCTTCCATGGCCGAAGACCTTTTCGCTTCCTCATCCAAGACGACCACCGACTACGACGCCTCCTCGATCGAGGTGCTGGAGGGGCTTGAGCCTGTCCGGCGGCGGCCCGGCATGTATATCGGCGGCACTGACGAGCGGGCGCTGCATCATCTCGCAGCCGAAGTGCTCGACAACGCGATGGACGAAGCGGTTGCAGGGCATGCCACACGGATCGAAGTATCGCTTGAATCCGGCAACCGGCTGACTATCGTCGACAACGGCCGCGGCATGCCGGTCGATCCGCATCCGAAATTTCCGGACAAGTCAGCGCTCGAAGTGATCATGTCGATGCTGCATTCGGGCGGCAAGTTCGACGGCAAGGCCTATGCTACCTCGGGCGGCCTGCACGGTGTCGGCGTCAGCGTCGTCAACGCCTTGTCGTCCGACACGACCGTCGAAGTCGCCCGCAACAAGGAACTGTTCCGCCAGCGATTCTCCCGCGGCGTCACGCTCGGTCCGCTCGAATCGCTCGGTGGCACGCCCAACCGGCGCGGCACCTCGGTCAGCTTCGTGCCGGACGACGAGATCTTCGGCCCGGAACTGCTCTTCAAGCCGGCGCGACTCTACAAGCTGGCGCGCTCCAAGGCCTATCTGTTCGCCGGCGTCGAAATCCGCTGGAAATGCGCGCCCGAACTGATTTCGGACGATACGCCGCCCGAGGCGGTGTTCCAATTCCCCGGCGGCCTTGCCGATCATCTGCGTGAACAGATCGGCGGGCGCGAATGCGCCACGACCGATTTCTTCACCGGCAACCAGGAATTCGCCGACTCGAAAGGCCGGGTCGAATGGGCCGTCGCCTGGCCGCTGTGGAGCGACGGCTCCTATAGCTGGTATTGCAACACCATCCCGACGCCAGACGGCGGCACGCACGAGGCTGGCCTGCGTGCGGCGCTGGTCAAGGGTATTCGGGCTTTTGGCGATCTGGTCGGGCAGAAGAAGGCAAAGGAGATCGCGGCCGAGGATGTGATGACCGGCAGTGAGCTGATGCTCTCCGTCTTCATCCGGGAGCCGCAATTCCAGAGCCAGACCAAGGACCGGCTCACCTCGCCGGAGGCGGCCGTGCTCGTCGAAAAGGCAGTGCGCGACCATTTCGACCATTTCCTCAGCAACAATATGGAGCGGGGCAAGGCCCTGCTCGGCTATGTGCTCGAGCGGATGGATGAGCGCCTGCGCCGCAAGCAGGAGCGCGAGGTCAAGCGCAAGACCGCCACCTCAGCACGCAAGCTGCGTCTGCCCGGCAAGCTGACCGACTGTTCGGCCGACGATCCCAAGGGTACCGAGATCTTCATCGTCGAAGGCGATTCGGCCGGCGGCTCGGCCAAGCAGGCGCGCGACCGCAAGACCCAGGCGATCCTGCCGATCCGCGGCAAGATCCTGAACGTCGCCTCGGCAACCTCGGCCAAGATCCTCGCCAATCAGGAGATCGCCGACCTGATCCAGGCGCTTGGCTGCGGCACGCGCAAGGACTGCATTCCGGACAATCTGCGTTACGAGCGCATCGTCATCATGACTGACGCCGATGTCGACGGGGCGCATATCGCGACCTTGCTGATGACCTTCTTCTTCCAGGAGATGCCCGAGCTCGTCAGGCGCGGGCACCTCTACCTCGCCCAGCCGCCGCTCTATCGTCTGACGGCCGGCACCAAGAGCCTCTACGCGATGGACGACGCGCACCGCGCAGCGATCGAGGCGAAGGAGTTCAAGGGCAAGAAGGTCGATGTCGCGCGCTTCAAGGGCCTTGGCGAAATGAACCCGATGCAGCTGCGCGAAACGACGATGGACCCGAAGACCCGCGGCATGCTGCGCATCACCCTTCCCCAGGAATATGAGGAACGCGCGGTCGTGAAGGATCTGGTCGACCGGCTGATGGGCAACAACCCGGCGCACCGCTTCGCCTTCATCCAGGAAAACGCCGCACGGATGGACGAGGACGCGATCGACGCCTGATCCCCGGCGATCCATACCCGGCTGAAGAAAAAACCCTCCCCTTGCGGGGAGGGAGGTTCGGGAGGACGGCGCCTCAAAGGGTAAATGACCCGCCATCCTCCTTTTCGGATAAGGTGATCAGCGCGCGGCGTAGCGCACCGCGCTGCGTTCGCTCAGGGCGAGTCTCACCGAGCCGCCGCCCTTTGCGCGAGTTGCCTGCTCGATCGTCGCGGCAACGCATTCGTCGCGGTCGAGCCGTTCGGCACAGAGCTTGCCGGCCGCCCTGGCGACCCGCCCGAGCATCGCCGCCCGACCCGCAGCACTGTTCATGTCGAGGTCGCCATAATAGAGGTGATACTGGTAGTTGCCGACCTTCCAGCTTCCCCCGCCTGCATTGGCGGGACCGGGAGCATAGGTGGCAAAGGCAGCGCTGGCGGCGATAAAGAGCTTGTGCATGATGGCTTCCGTTCGGATGGCGGCTGGCGAGACCGAGCCGCCTCGATGCCCGACACGTGACAGGAAGCAGGTCTGATCGGGAGGATGAGCAGGTGATGAAGGCCTGATCATCCGCCGATGAAATACCGATGACGGGGGAGAAGCTTGGTTTCAGCCGATCGAATTGACCTGGCACATGAGCCCGCATTTGCGCTCGGCGCTCTTTCCGTCGAGCCGGGCACGCGCGAGATCGTGGGAACTGACGGCACACGCGAGGTGGTCGAGCCCCGCGTGATGCAGGTGCTCGTCGCCCTCACCCGGGCGAAGGGAGCCACACTCTCGCGTGACGACCTGACCCGGAGCTGCTGGGACGGACGCATCGTGGGCGAAGATGCGATCAACCGGGTGATCTCCCGGCTGCGACGCCTTGCCGAAGGCATCGGTGGCGGCCGCTTCCGCATCGAGACCGTGACCAAGGTCGGTTATCGCCTGATCGTTGAAGGCGCACGCCCTGAAAGCCTGTCGGTGCCCGCAATGGAGGGGCCCCGGCCGTCGAGCCCTCGATTGCCGACGCGACGCGCGATCATCGCCAGCGTGGCAGGTGTCTCTGTCGCGGCCGCAGGCGGTATCCTGTGGTGGCGCCAGGGAGCGTCCGGTGCTGCCGTCCCGGCCATCGTCGCGCCGTTCATGCAGCAGGCGAACATGGCGATGAGCCACGGCGATCCCGAAGGGGTCACCCAGGCAATCGGCCTGTTTCGCCGGGCAGTCGAGATACAACCCGATTATGCCGATGGTTGGGGCGCCCTGGCAGGCGCCTATGCAGCCGCGGCGCGAACGCGGCCCTCGGAATATATCGCCAGCATGGAAGAACGCGCCCGCGCCGCTGCCGGGCGCGCGTTCGCGCTCGACCCCAGCAATGCCTATGCCAAGGTTGCCTTGATCGCGCTCAAGCCGCGCATCGGCAACTGGCAGTCCGCCGAACAGGTGCTGAGGCAGGCAATGACCGATCACCCGGATAGCGAAGTGTTCATGGGCACGCTGTCGAGCCTCCTTTCCTCTGTGGGGCGCATGGCTGAGGCCGCTGTCCTGTCAGATCGGATTGCCAGGATCGCGGCACCGTCGCCCGGGTTCAGCTATTCGCGCGTTCAGCTGTTATGGGCGGCGGGGCGGCTCGAGGAGGCCGATCGCGCGATGGACGATGCCTTCGCGCTATACCCAATGCACTATGCGGTCTGGTTCACACGCTTTCAGCTGCTGACCTATACCGGCCGCGCGCGAGAGGCGATCGCCTTTGGCGAGGAACGCGGCGGGCGCCCGACCGGCATTCCCGAGGGCAATTTCGACCTGGTGCTTGCCAGCGCCCGGGCCATTGCGAGCGGCGCCAGGACCGATATCGACGCCGCGATAGCGATGAACATGGCGGCGGCGCGCAGGGCAGCAGGCCAGGCGGAGAACACGATCCAGTTCGCCGGCGCGGTCGGACGACTCGATGATGCCTTCGCCCTGGCCGACGCCTATTTCTTCGGTCGCGGATTCCGGGTGGGCGATGTGCGCTTCACGGAGCAGCAGGGTGGCTATACCCGTCCCGCCGATCGCCGCACCGTCCCGCTCTTCATGCCCACCACCGGGGCGATGCGCGCCGATCCGCGTTTCGAGCGGCTCGCAACCGAGATCGGCCTGACGCGATACTGGGCCCAGTCCGGTATTCAACCGGACTATAAGAAGGCCCGCTGAGACCTAGTCCCGCATGCGTTGCTGGTGGTAACGCGTGCGGAGCGCGATCGCCGCCAGCATGTTGAGCACGCCGAGCGCCAATGCGGCCACCGGGATCGCCGACGGCATCTGCGGCGCCCATTTGCTGCGGACGATGGCCAGTACCGCGCCAAGCAGCGCAAAAGCCACACCGGTATAGCGCAGGGGCTTGGCGACGCCCTGCAGTTCGCGTCGGTACGCGGCCCGCTGAGCGGGATCGTTCAGGTCGGGCTTGGTCATCGGGCCTTCCACTCCTCGGCCAGCAGGCCCCAGATCAGGCTGTCACGGACACCGATATGGGTTTCCCATTCGCCGCGCAGCCGGCCTTCGAGCGTGAAGCCGAGATCCTTCAGCAGCGCATTGGACGCATCATTCTCCGGATCGGCATCCGCCATCACGCGGCGATCGCCTTCCTCCCGGAGGAGCAGATCGAGCAGCCGGGCGACTGCCTCGCGGGCATAGCCATGTCCCCAAAACCGCCGCAGAAGCAGATAACCGACCTCGGTCACGCCCTCGCGGTGCGGCATGGCTGCCAGCGTGCCGATCACTTCCCCGCTCTCCCGCAGCGTGATCACCCAACCGCGCCAATCCGTATCCTCGATACCCTTGGCAAGATAGTCGGACGTTTCCGCCAGGCTGGCATGCGGCGCGCTCGACCAGTAGCGCATGAGCGCCTCGTCCCGATACCCTTCGTGCAGGGCCTCGGCATCCTCGAGACGCTGCGGTCGCATGGCGAGCCGCTCGCTGACGAAGCTGTCGCTCACGCGGTCAGCGCATCGACCAGCGAGCGCACCTTCTTCTGGCGCCATTGCGGCAGCGGGGCGACGATCCAATAGCCCAGCGCCGACGGTCGCGGTTCGCCGATCCGGACAACCCGGCCGGACGCCAGATCCGCCGTAGCAAGAAGCTCGGGCACCGTCGCGCGCCCCAGCCCTTGCGCGGCAGCGTCTATCGCGAGACCCGCGTCGCCGACACGGACAAGCGAGACGTCCGGATCGTTGAGACAACCCGGCCAGGAGATGCGCGTGTCGATCCCGCCGCCGGGACGCTCCACCGTCACCATGCCCTCGGATTCGAGCGCCTCGCCCTCATGCTCCCCCGGGCCGTCGCCCCAGCGGATCGCGAGATCGAGATTCGCCTCGGTGAAATCGACATCATCATCGGCGGACACGAGGACGAAGCGAAGCTCGCCATCGGCACGCGCAATCTCGGCCAGGCGCGGCATCAGCCATTTCTCGGTCAGGTCGCGCGGGGCGGCGATGGTCAGCGACTTCGACGTCTGCCCCGCCTGCATCGCGCGGACCGCCTCTTCGAACTGGAGGAAGCCGTGGCGGAGTGCGGCAAGGCCAGCCTCGCCCTCAGGCGTCAGTTCAAGACCCTTGGTGGTGCGGCGAAACAGCACAACGCCGAGCGTATCCTCCAGCGCCCGAATCTGCTGGCCGACCGCCGCCGGCGTGACGGCGAGTTCATCGGCGGCGCGGGTGAAGGACAGATGCCGCGCGGCCGCGTCGAGTACCCGCAGACCGTTGAGGGGAAGGTGCGTCCGCTTCATGCACCCACCGCCGGCGCGAGCAGCGCGAATTTGGGGATGTCGACGTCGAAGGCCGAGCCGTCCTCGCCGAGCATGTGATAGGTGCCCTTCATGCTGCCCGTCGGGGTCGCGAGCGGGCAGCCGGAGACATAATCGAAGCTGCCGCCCGGTGCGATCAGCGGCTGTTCGCCGACGACGCCCTCGCCCTCGACGGTGTGGCGCGCACCACGTCCGTCAGTGATGATCCAGTGACGGGTGAGCAATTGCACCGCCATCGGCCCCTCATTCTCCAGCCGGACATGATAGGCCCAGAACCAGCGCCCGCGTCCCGGCTCCGACTGTTCGGGAAGATAGCTGACCGAGACGCGCACGATGACGCCGCGCGTTTCAGCCACATTGGGGAAGAGCGCCTTCACAGCCCCACCGCCCGGAGCGCGCCGTCGAGATCGTCGATCACGTCCTGCGCATCCTCCAGGCCGACATTGAGGCGAAGCATGCCCTCGCTGACACCCATCTCGAGCCTCTTGTCCTCGGCCACGCCCGAATGGGTGGTCGATGCAGGGTGAGTCATCAGCGACCGCGAATCGCCGATATTGTTCGAGATATCCACCAGGGTGAGCGCATCGAGCAGGCCATGCGCCTGCTTCCGGTCCTCGACCTCGAAGGCGAAGATCGGACCGCATGCGTCCATCTGCGTCTTGGCGAGATTGTGCTGCGGATGACTCGGCAGGCCGGGGTGGAGGATGCGCGGCACGCGCGTCTCAAGGAAGGCGCCGACTTTCAGGCTGTTCTCGCTCTGGCGGCGGATACGCAGGTCGAGCGTCTCCAAGCCCTTGAGCACCACCCAGGCGTTGAATGCACTGAGCGTCGGCCCGGTGTTGCGGGTGAAGGGCAACAACGTGTTGTTGATGAAATCCTCGGTTCCGCACACGGCGCCGGCGAGCACCCTGCCCTGCCCGTCCATCATCTTGGTGGCTGAATAGGCGGTCACGTCAGCGCCGAACTCGAGCGGCCGCTGCAACGCGGGCGTGGCGAAGGCATTGTCGACGACGCTGAGGACGCCGTTCTTGCGCGCGATATCGCAAACCGCCTTCAGGTCGACCACGTCCATCGTCGGGTTAGCCGGCGTTTCGAAGAAGAACAGCTTCGTCTCGGGCCGGATCGCATCAGCGAATTGCTGCGGATCGCGCGCATCGACGATGGTGACGCCGATGCCGAACTTGGGCAGCAGCGTATCGGTAAGCCAGCGGCACGAGCCAAAAGCGGCGCGGCCCGCGACGATATGGTCGCCGGTCTGGAGCTGGCAGAGCAGCACCGCCGTCATCGCCGCCATGCCGGTCGCCATCGAACGGCACGCTTCGGCACCTTCAAGGAGGGCGATACGCTCCTCGAGCATCTGCACCGTCGGGTTCTGCAGGCGCGAATAGGTCATGCCGACCTGCTCGCCCGCGAAGCGCGCCGCGGCATCGCCCGCGCAATCATAGGCATAGCCCGAGGTCAGGAAGAGCGCTTCCGACGTCTCGCCCCATTCGGAGCGCGCGGTGCCACCGCGCACGGCTTGCGTTGCGGGGCGCCAGTGGCTGGTGGTCGAGCGGTCTTGTCCGGTACGGCGTTTCATGCGGCACGCTTTGCCGGGACGCATTGCCCTGCGTCAATGGGCGACTCTCCTCACTTCTCTTGAAAGGAGGCAGCCGAAGTGGGAATGGCAGGGCAATGACCGCCGAGTCGCAGCCCCGCCCGTACCGCGCCGCCGCGATCATCGGCCTTCTCGCCCAATTGCTGTTCAGCTTCCGACTCACCACGCCGCACAAGCTGGTGTTCGACGAGACGCATTATGTCGCGGCCGCGAGGGTGCTGATGACATTGAGCGGGCCATCGAACATCGAACACCCCTTGCTTGGCAAGGAACTGATCGCGCTCGGCATGATGATCTTCGGCGACAACAGCCTTGGCTGGCGCATCATGTCGACCTTCGCCGCGACCGCAGTGGTACTCGGCATCTTCGCGATCCTGTGGATGCTGTTCGGCTGGGTGCGGACCGCGACGTTCGGCGCGCTGTTCGTGCTGCTCAACATCACCGTATTCATCCAGGCGCGGATCGGCATGCTCGACGGCTTCATGGCCGCGTTCGTCGTCACGGGCATTGCCGCGCTGCTCTGGGCGATGCGCGCGCCGCCCGGCAAGACCTGGCGACGCTGGTTGCTGGGCGCCGTGCTGCTCGGCCTGGGGGTTGCGGCAAAATGGGCCGCGGCGCCGTACATCGCTTATGCAGCGGTCGCCTTCGTCGCGATCAGGCTGCGCGACGGGCGTGCGCGCAAGCGATCGATCTATGCAGCACTCAACCCGGGCAACCAGACCTATTGGCCCGGCCTTCCCGTGGTACCGGCCCTCCTCGCGCTCGGCGTGGTGAGCGTTTCCGTCTACAGCCTGACCTTCCTGCCGGCCTTCTACTATGCGCATTTTCCGTTGACGGCGGACGGCTTCGTCAAGTTCCAGATGCAGATGTACGCATCGCAGACCCAGGTCCTGCCGCCGCATACCTATCAGTCGAACTGGCCGACCTGGCCGTTGATGATCCGTCCTATCTGGTACCTGTACGAACCGGTCGACGGCGAGATGCGCGGCATTTTCTTCGTCGGCAACCCCGCGATCCTCTGGGGCGGGCTGATCGCGGTAGCCGCGTGCCTTTACGCCTGGCTCCGTGACGGATCGGCCCGGATGCTGGCGGTCGCGGGGCTATGGATTGCCTCTTATGCCATATGGATCGTGATCCCGAAGTCGATCGGCTTCTTCTATTATTATTATCTGTCGAGCATCTTCCTCGCACTGCCACTGGCTGCAGCGTTCCATCATTTCGGCACAGGCAGGCACGCGCGCTGGGACTCGCGTTTCCTCGTGCTGGCCTTTTGCCTGTTCGCCTATTTCTACCCGATCATCTCCGCGATGCCGTTGAGCGATCCGCAAAATTTCAGATATTGGATGTGGTTCCCAACCTGGCCGTGAGGCGCGCCGAGCGGCGGCGAGACATCTGAATCCTTTCGCAGAATCATTTCAGCCAACGATGACTCGGCAGCATCTTTGAGAGCCCCTTCGACACGCAGCCTATATGCGGCCGCGCGAGGAATCACGTCGAACGAGCGTGTCCCGCTGCGCTCGCCATCCCTGTTTCAGCAGCTAAGCTAGGACTTCACAGAACCGTACAATCGTTCTCATGTGACGGATATCTTAGTTATCAATCCCCATACACTCGACTTAATTCCGTAACAGCCCTTCACTAGAGGCCCTCTCCATCAACGAAGCAGATGGGGATTTTCCATGGTGACCGAGTCCAGGGCGACCGTACGATTGTTTTGCACGGCGTCGGCGGGCGCGTTTCTCATCGCGATGCTGTCACCCGGCGTTGCGAACGCGGAAACCACGGCCAACGCTTCCGCCACGGCGCTGGCCGATACTGCCGCAACCCCGGCCGAAGAGACTGATGCGCTGCCCGACATCGTCGTCACTGCCCAGCGCCGCAGCGAGAACAGCCAGCGCGTGCCCGTGGCGATCCAGACGATCACCGGCGACGCGATCACCAACGCCGGCTACACCTCGGTGACCGATCTCCAATATCTGACCCCGGGCCTGCAATATGACCCGACCCAGGGCGCCGCGTTCCAGATTCGCGGCGTCGGCACCACCTCGTTCGACTTCTCCAACGCCAAGTCGGTCAGCGTCGTGGTCGATGACGTGGTGATGGACGGACAGCGCGCCAACGGCCTGATCGGCATGGTGGATATCGCGCGCGTCGACGTGCTGATGGGGCCGCAGGGCACGCTGTTCGGCAAGAATGCAACCTCGGGCGTGATCTCGGTCGCGACCACCCAGCCGCAACTCGGCGTCACGTCGTTCCGCGGCAGCGCGAGCTATGGCCAGTATAACGACCGGATCATCAACGCGACGGTCAACCTGCCGCTGGGCGAGATGGCGGCATTGCGCGTCTCAGCGTTCGATCAGGGGCAGGATGGCTTCGGGCGCAACGTCACGCTCAACCGGCTGGTCGGCTCGACCCATGAATATGGCGGGCGGGCGCGGCTGTTCCTCCAGCCCAGCGATGGCTTCGACGTGACCGTGTCGGGCGACTATGCGCATCATTGGGACAGCAGCGTCCGCACCCCTGTGTCGGGCCAGCCCGCCGCCGTCACTGCGATCCTGAATTCGCTAGGCGTCTATCCCGGCCCCCGCAGTGCCGATACCGCCGACAGCCAGTTCGGCGAGATCGAGACCGAGGAATGGGGCGCATCGGTACGGGTCCATGCGAAGATCGGCAGTCACGACCTCACCTCGATCAGCGCCTATCGCTCAACCCTCTACAACAACAACACGCCGGCCGACCTGACGCCGATCGACAAATATGCTTATATTCCTTACAATTATGGCCATCTCTACACCGACAAGGTCAGCCAGGAAATCCATCTCGCCTCGCCCGAGGGCGGGCTGATCACCTATCTGCTCGGTGGCTTCTACAACCGGCTCGAAGCAACCCAGACCCAGCTGCAATGGGCGACGCTGGGGGCGCCTGTCTTCACCAACGGCGTACCGATCAAGACGCTTTACGCCCTGACCGGGGCAATCGGGAAGAGCGGCAACACCTCGCTGTTCAAGTCAGTGAACGAGACCGGCGCGGTGTTTGGCCAGGTGCAGCTCAATCTGTCGAAACAGTTCCGGATCGCGCTGGGCGGACGCTACACCCACGACAACAACTCGCAGAGCCTGTCGTACATCTATACTGATCCGCTGCCGATCACCGGGTTCACGCCCAATTTCGTCGCGACCAGCGCCGCGCCGGTCTATCCGTTCGGCCGGGTGAAGGGCGACAATTTCTCGTTCCGCGTCTCGCCCGAGTTCCAGATCACGCCCGACGCGATGATCTACGGCACTTTCACGACCGGCTACAAACCAGCCGGAATCGCCTTTGTCGGCAATAATTACGATCCGTATCTGCCCGAAACGGTGAAGGCCTGGGAATTCGGCCTCAAGTCCGAATGGTTCGGACGCCGGCTGCGCTTCAATATCGACATCTTCCGGTCGGACTTCACCAACTTCCAGGCGACCATCCTGACCAAGGTGCCGGACGGCGGCGGCGGCTTCCTCCTCGCCACCGCGATCGGCAATGCCGGCGGCCTGCGCAGCCAGGGCGTCGAGGCGTCGATCGCGCTCAAGCCGAGCCGGTCGCTCTCCCTGAGCGCGTCAGGCACCTACACTGACGCCCATTTCACCGACTATGTCTATAACGCGACCACCAACTACACGAACACGCGCCTGCCCAACTCACCCGACTGGTCGGCGACCGCGGCGGCCGATTACGACCGGGCGATCTCATCCGACCTGCGTGTCCGCGCACACGCCGATTATGCCTATCGCAGCAGTTATTGGACGGTGGTGGGCCAGCCATCCTACTCGTTCGTGCCTGGCTACGGCCTGGCCAATACGCGCCTGAGTTTCGCCAGCGACAAGAACGGGATCGAAGTCGGCGTCTATGCCCGCAACCTGTTCGACACCTATTTCTCGACCGGCTGGCAGATCTACGGCGCGATCGGGCTGCTCCACTACACCTCGCCCGCCGCGCGGCGGACCGTAGGTGGATTCGTCAACGTCAAGTTCTGACCGCCAGCGCCTTCAGGAGAGCATGTTTCCCATGATCAGCCGTTCCCTACGCCTCGCCTCCGCGCTGGCGACTGCCACCATTGCCCTCACCGCCGCTGCCGCCGGACAGCAAAAGCCCGAGGCGAGCGAGATACCCGAATCGACCCCGATCAACCGAATCCAGGTGGTCGGGACCCACAACAGCTATTCAGCCGGGGTCGATCCGCGCGTGCTCGCGCTGCTCGATCAGCGGCTGCCCTCGATGGGCAAGCTGCTGACCGCGATGCCGGCGGACAAGCGCGCTGAGTTCCAGGTCGCGCATCCCAACGACGTGACCTTCTCGGAAGCGCTGAGCTATCGCCACCCGAGCCTGACCGAGCAGCTCGACCTCGGCGTGCGTGGACTCGAGATCGACGTCAACGCCGATCCCGATGGCGGCGCCTATGCCGATCCCGCCGCCTATCGCCTGCTCCGCGCGCAGGGCATCACCGATCTGCTGCCGTTCGATCCCGCGCCGATGAAAGCGCCGGGAATCAAGGTGCTTCACATGGCGGACATCGACTTCCGCAGCCATTGCCCGACCTTTCGCGGCTGCCTGGCCGAGATCAAGGCCTGGTCGGATGCGCATCCCCGCCATGTCCCGATCTTCGTGATGATCGAGGCCAAGGTGCAGTCGATGCCGATCCTGCCCGGATCGTCCAAGGTTCCGCCCTTCACCGCCGCGACCTATGACGAGATCGATCGCACCATCCTCGACGTGATCGGCCGCGCCAGCCTGGTCACACCGGACGATGTGCGTGGGAAATATCCGACACTGGAACAGGCGGTGCTGGCGGGCCATTGGCCGACGCTGGGCCAGGCACGGGGCAAGATCATCTTCCAGTTGATCACCGCGACCGGGCACGATGGTGCGTCCGACTATCTGGCCGGGCATCCGGGGCTGAAAGGCCGACTTGCCTTTCTCGATTCTCAGCCGGGCCAGCCCTATGCTGCCTTCATCCTCGACGACAATGCGCTCGCACGAGGTGCCCAGATCAGCGACGAAGTCCGCAAGGGCTATCTCGTGCGGTCGCGCTCGGACATCGAGACCTACGAGGCCAAGGTCAACGACATGACCCGCGCCAACGCCACCTTCGCCAGCGGCGCGCAGGTCGTGTCGACCGATTTCGAGAAGGCCGGAAACGCCTATGGCACGCCCTACGTCATCCGCCTGCCCGGCGGGAGCGTCGCGCGCGTGGCGCCGGCGGTGAAATAACCACCGGCCGCATCGCGGGGAGAGTCGCCGGGCTGTCATCACCGGGCGATAACGGCGCAGGCATGGCCTTGCCCGTTACGCCCGGTTCACGCGGCTTGCCGATGCTGCTCGGCTATAGCTGCGTCCATCTCGGCAAGAGCTTGCTCTGGGCCGGCGAAGATGCGCTCACCCTCTATATCATGGTGCGTTTCCTCGCGTTGCCGCCGGCGCTGGCGGGCGCGATCTTCCTCGCCAGTGCCCTGTGGAACGCGCTCTGCGACGGGCTGATCGGGGTAGCCCTGCACCGGTCGGCATGGTTGCGACGCTGGATGCCGCTGCTGTCGGTGCCCGCAATCCTGGCCAGCGCGCTGGGTTTCGCGGTGCTGCCGCTGGCGGCGCAGCACTCGGCCTGGTGGGTGACGGCATTGCTCCTGCTGTTCAGGACCGGCTTCAGCCTTGCCGACGTGCCGCATAACGGCCTCACCCACCTGCTCGCAGCGGACGGGCAGCACCTGCGGGCGGCACGGATCCGGGCAATCGGTTCGGCCAGCGCAGCCCTCGTCATCGGGCTGGTGTGCGTCGCCATGCTCAACCCGAGCGACAATACCCGATCCATGGTGGCTCTGCTTGCCGGCGGGATCGCGCTCGCCGCGCTCGTCCTGATGGCGCCCCTGCCCTTCCTGCTCGCGGCCAACCGCGAAAGCCGCGACAAGCTGACGATCGGCGAAAGAGCCGGTCCCTTCGGCAATCGTGCGCTCTGGATCTATTGCGGCGCCACGATGCTTGGGCTGGCCGGACTGGGCGCAACCGGAAAAGCGCTGCTCCATCTCGATTTCGTCGCCCACGGGATCGGCCCCACGGCCCTTCTGCTGGCAACGACGGGGCGGCTCGGCGCGATCTGGATATGGTCGCCGGTGGCGCTGCGGATCGGCAATCGTACGGCGCTTGGCCTGGCGTATGCCGCAAGCGGCGCGGCGGCGTTGCTCCTGCCCTGGCTTGCCGGTGCTGCCGGCCTGAGCGTGGTGTTCCTGCTGATTCTATTCGGGGTGGCCGGCGGCGGCGTCGCCCTGTTGAGCTGGGCAGTGCTGACCGAAACGATCGACCACCGCCCCTCCGCCGACGGACCTGGCTTCACCGCAGCGTTCGGCATGTTCACCATGTGCATGAAGGTCGCGCTCGGCCTCGCGGCCGTCCTCGTGGGTGGCTGGCTTTGGGCCAGCGACGCCAGCGTCAACACCGATCCGGCCAAATTCTGGTCGCTGGGTCTCCTGGTCGCCCTTGCCTGCGGGCTTGCCGGCGGGATCATCATTTTGTCGGAAACCGCGAGGCGGCGACCTTCGCGTTCACTGGCGCAAGCGTCGGGACAGTGAACGCGGGCGTCGGTTCCCGCGTCTCAGCTACCGTCGCACGCCACAAAACCCGCCCGCAGTGCGGCAAGTTGATCGAGTGTGACGACATCCTGCTCGCTGCGGCCGCAGGCCAGCGCCGCCAGCCCGGCCCCGACCAATATCAGCACCGCCGCCTGGCTCGCCGCGCGGTCAAGCCCCGTCGCGCCACCGATCGCCTCACCGACAGCCCTGTGTACATTCTCGGCGCGGCGCCGACGCATATCGAGCGCGAACGGAACCATCGCTTGATCCCGCGCCGCCGCCAGTGCGATTGAGTGAGTCGTACGGATGACGGCCGGGCCGTAACGCCGGGCGGAATCCGGCTCTCCTGCTCCGTTCAATTCGCGCCGCATTTCGAGGATCAGTGCCTCCATGCCGGCATCGAGCAGATCGTCCCGGGTGCGAAAGTGATGCGCCACGCTCGAATTGGGGACACCGGCCTGTGCGGCGACCAGCCGGTGGGTAACGCTCGCCGCCCCCTGGTCGACGATCACGTCGGCAATATATCGGGCCAACTCCGCCTTTTTCGATCCGGCGGGGAGATCGACCGGCAAGGGCGCGGTTGCCGGACTGATGCCGCAAGCGGCGACGAGTGTTTCGAAGTGCAGGGAAAGCCCGTCTCCCCTCCCCGCAAGCCCCGCGGCGAGCCGGCCGATCGTCGCCGCGCGCAGCAGCCGATAATCGGGGTCGTGTCCCGCCGCGATCGAGAAGGGCAGTTCGTCCCGGCAATAACAAGCGATCGCCCGGCCGAACACCGCCGCTCTCGCCTCGTGCCGGCGGACCAGCGCCCCGCTCCAGAAATCCTCTTCTTCCTTTAGGAGGTCGGCAATGCCGGGATAGCCCGCCGGATCAAGTCCGGCTTCAAGCAGCAATTCGCATCCGGTCAGGGCAGCGTCGCGCCGTACCGTCGCCGCCTGGTCGAGATAGGCCGTGATGATTGCCGCCAGGACCGCCGGCACTCCCAGGTCGAGCCCAGCCACTCGCGCCAGCCATGCTGCATGCACTGCCTGACGCTCCAGGCGTTCTTCCTCGACAAGATGGGCGACCAGCGCCGCCTTGTCGCCAATCCGGTAATTGAGCGAGCCAAGCGAGGTTCCCGCATCCTGTGCCACCGAGCGCAGGCTCAGCCCGCGAATGCCGTTCGTGGCGATCCGTGCACGGGCGGCATTCAGGAAGAGAAGTGCCGATACGCCCCGCATTCATCGACTCTTGCCTGCGCAGCAGGTGAAATACAACTCGAAGAAAAATGCACGCCAATACACTGAGGCGCGTCTGCGCTAAGCGTCCAGCCCTAATAGCGTCCCCATGTGAACCGCGACGACAGAGCGTAGTTCCACACAGCTCCAACCATGATCCCTGCCAGCGCCGAAAAGGCCCAGGTGTCCGACCGTGCATCGTACAGAAAGGCGGCGACACCGACATTGGCAATCGCACCGACGCCGCAAACCGCACAGAACGACACCCATCCCTCGAACAACTGCTTCGCGCCCTTGAGGCGACCGTCGCGGTAGGTCAGCGCGTTGTTGAGGAAGAAGTTGAAGGTCATCGCCACGATCGTCGCGATGATGGTCGAGACGAGAAAGCCGAATGCCAGTTCCTTGAACAGCGGGCCCAGCACAAGGAAATGCACGCCAGCGCCCAACGCACCGATCGCCGCGAACATGGCGAAACGCACCGGCACGACCCGCCCGAACATCCGGTCGTAGATCGCTATGAGATATTCCATCGCGACGACGTGATCGAGCTTGCTCTCGCCTTCGATACGCAGGCGGAAGGTATAGGGCAGTTCGACGAACTTCAGCGGACGGGGATTGGCCGTCATGATGTCGAGCAGGATCTTGAAACCGATCGCCGACAGATGCGGCGCGGCGTCGCGCACGATCTGGGTCCGGATCATGAAGAAGCCGCTCATCGGATCGTTCAGGTCGGCCTTCAGCACCTGGCGCGACAGCTTGGTCGCGAAGGCCGACTTGGCGACACGGTCATGATCCCAGTCACCGGTGCCGCCGCCCTGGACGAAGCGCGAGCCGATGACGAGATCGAGATTCTCGTCCTCCAGCAGCCGATCGAGCATTGTCGGCAGGATCGTCTCGTCGTGCTGGAGATCGCCGTCGATCACCGCGACGATCGGCGCCGCGGTGGCGCACATGCCCTCGATGCAGGCCGAGGACAGCCCGCGCCGCCCGATGCGCTGGATCACCCGCACGCGCCGGTCGAGCCGGGCAATCTGGCGCGCGACGCCGGCGGTCCCGTCCGGACTGTTGTCGTCGACGAAGATCGCCTCCCACACACGGCCCTCGAGCGCCGCGTCGAGCTTGGCGATCAGCAGCGGCACGTTGCCCGCCTCGTTGAAGGTCGGAATGACGATCGCGAGATCGAGCAACGGTCCGCTCATGCAAGCGCCGCCAGCACCGCATCGGCCATGCCACGGGTCGAGAGCGACCCGCCGAGATCGGCGGTGCGTGCGCCGTTGGCCAGTGCCGTGGCGACCGCAGCCTCGATCCGGTCGGCGGCCTCGGGCTGGTTCAGCGAGAAACGCAGCATCATCGCCGCTGACAGGATCGCGGCGGCCGGATTGGCCTTGCCCTGCCCGGCAATGTCGGGCGCGCTGCCATGGATCGGCTCGTACAGGCCCTTGCCCGCCGCATCGAGCGCCGCAGACGGGAGCAACCCGATCGAGCCGACGCACATGCTCGCCAGGTCGGAAAGGATGTCGCCGAAAAGATTGCCGGTGACGATCACGTCGAACTGGCCCGGATCGCGCACCAGCTGCATCGCCGCATTGTCCACCAGCATGTGGCTAAGCGCGACATCGGGATAGTGCTTCGCCGTCTCGATCACCACATCGCGCCAGAGCTGTGACGTTTCGAGCACATTGGCCTTGTCAATCGAGCAGAGCTTCCCGCCGCGCCGTTGGGCCGCCTGGAAACCCGAATGGGCGATGCGGGAGACCTCGCTCTCGTCATAGCTCATCATGTCGTAGCCTTCGCGCAGACCCGCAGGTGTGGTGCGCATGGCCTTTTCGCCGAAATAGACGTCGCCGTTGAGCTCGCGGATGATCAGCAGGTCGATCCTCCGCGCGATCTCGGGGCGGAGCGAGGACGCGTCCTCCAGGCCGGGGAAAAGCTTGGCGGGACGCAGATTGGCGAACAGCGTCAGTTCCTTGCGCAGGCCGAGGATCGCCTGTTCGGGGCGCAGGCCGCGTTCGAGATTGTCGCAGGACGGATCACCAACCGACCCGAACAGGATCGCATCAGCGCGCTTCGCGAGATCCAGCGTCTCGGGCGGCAACGGATGATCTGTGGCGTGATAGGCTGCTCCACCGACCAGGCCTTCCTCGAACGACAGGCCGAGATCGAGCGCCTCGAGCACGCGACGCGCCTCGGCGGTGACTTCGGGGCCGATGCCGTCTCCGGGCAGGATTGCAATCAAGGGCACGAGGAATCCATTCGGGCTGCGCCAGTCGAAGCTCCGCTCTTCTTCGACAGCGGGAAGGACACCCCAGGCGCGGGGCGAACGGAGTGCGCCGCCTTTGCCGTCCAGCCGAGGATCACGCAACCGCCCTTTTGAGGCGGTCGATCAGCCGCCCTCGTGCAGCGAGTGTTTCCGCACGGCGATCAGTGAGGATATCGCTCTCCAATGCCTGGCCGGTGAGGCGAAGCGCGGCAAGGATATCGGCCCAGTCGGCCTCCCCGCCGGTGCGCAGGATATCGGGCAGACTATCTGGCTCCAGCCCGTAGCCAAGCTCAGCGAGCAGCAGCAGTTCGTACCGGGCAAGCGCCACCGCCCAGCCACGTGCGGCGGGCGCCGCCTCGATCGCGCCGATCACCCCATCGAGCGCGGCGTGGAGGCGCGGATAGGGCTGCGCCTCGGGCAAGGCAGTCGCGGTCAACGCGGTCACCCATTCGAGCGCGGCGGCGGGCAGCGGCTCGGCAAAGAGCGGAGCACGGCTGTGGACGAGCTCGACGGTGAGGCCGGCGAGCTGGTCCTCGGTGCGGGAGCGCCATTCGCCCAGCACGAGATTCGCCGGTTGCAGGATCGGGCGGATGTGGCGGGACCGGCCACCGCGGACATAGCCGGGCTGCAGGCCGTGATCGGCGGTGAGCGCCCGCACGATCGCACCGTGTTCGCCATGCTGGCGGATCGCGAGGACCAGGGCTTCGGCGCGGAGATGCATGCCCGGGGTGTAGTCGCCCTCTTCCCCGAGGGGGAGAGGGTGAAATCAGGCGCGCCGGATCTTCTTCGCGATCTTCTGCAACCCCAGCCTTGCGACGGCCTCCTTGCCGAAGGCCGCAGTCCGGTCGAACGTCCCCAGCGCCATGGTCGTCAGCCGGTTCGCGAGGCTCGCCCGGAGAAGGAGCATGTCGAGGCACTCGATGCCGCCGGTCGAGAACTGGCGTTTGTGCTGGCCATCCCCTTCAGTGAAGTCGAAGCGGGTCAGCCCCTCCTCCCCGAAGAGGTCGCGCATCGCCTCCATGTGGAGGACGCCGCCGGGGGAAAGGTCGGAAAAGGCCGGATCATGGCCGACATGATCGTAGCGGACGACGCCGCTGCCGATCGAGCAATAGAGATAGGCTGCGGGTTCCCCGGCAATGTACAGCAGCCAGCCGCGCACCGAATCCGCCGCCGCGAGCTGATACATCGAGTGAAGGAAGGCCGAATCGTCGGGCAGGCCGTCGCCGAGCAGCTTTTCCTGATAGGTGCGTATCGAGATGCGCCGCGCGATGTCGTGGAACGCCGCCATCTCCTCCGGCGTGCGGAAGCGGCGGATGTCGAGCTTGCCGCCCGAGACGGCTGCGACCTTCTTTGCCTTGCGCTTCAGGCCCGAACGCGCGTTGGACGACATGGCGTCGAGCCAGGCATCGAAGCCGATGGTGAGATCGGCATAGCGTCGCGTGTAGCGCTGCCTGACAAAGGCGATCATCCCGCCGCCGGCAAGGACCATGGCGTCGCGCCGGTCCTCCGGCAGCGAGGTGATCTGATAGCCATGCGCGCTCCGGTCGAGCGGCGGCAGCACGGGCAGCCTGCCGCCCAACGCCTCGTCGAGCGTCAGCGGCACGCGGACGAGCTGGCGCTGGATCGAGGCGAGCGTGCGCGCGCCGACCTGGAAGCGCAGCGGCATCGGCACGGCGTTCATGCAGCGCGTTCCTCGACCATGTTCGACCAGAGCTGCTCGGCCTGGCGCCAGCGGGTACGGAGCGAGTTCGGGCCAAGCGCGGCATCGTCCCGGCCGAGGCGCAAGGCCGGGCGATCAGCGAAATGGGCGGTGGGCAGGAGATCGCTCCACTCCGCCAGCAGCGCGCACAGCGCCTCGAAGCGGCGGACATGGACTGCGTTGGCGCGGGTGCCCGAGCGATTGGCGAGCTCGAAGCCATGGCTGACGATCGTCACCGCCGCATGATCCTCCATCGTCGCGTGCTCAAGTGCCGCGCGCTGCTCGCCTGCCGACAGGGCGCAGATCTGGAAGTTGCGCAAGGCCCCGGGGCGATCCTCGATCAGCGTCACCGGCACCTCGATCAGCCCCTCCCGCTCGACCGGCGCGATATGGCCCGGCGGCAAGCCGATCGCGCTGGGCCAGGGGTGCTCCGCGCCGTTGTGGCTGCTGTCGTAGAGGAACCCGAGCGAGGCGAGCGCGCGCAGCGTATCGTCGTTCGCTCCGTAGCTGCCGGCGCGGAACGCGATCGGGTTCGGCGCGCCGGCCGCGACGAGCAATTCGGTGGCGCCGACGATGAGGTCATATTGCTCGCTCTGCGAATAATCGACCATCTCGAACCGGGCGAAGCTGGTCCCGCCGTCGCCGAGCTTCGCGCCGGTCCAGTGCGGGTGGAGGTGAAGCTGCACCTCCTGGCCGGCATCGAGGATCGTTTCCACCACGCGCCGGGTCGGCTCGAGCCCGAAGATCAGCGCCGGCATCGGATCGACGAAGAAGCACGCCTTGAGCCCGTGCCGGGCGAGCATCCCGAGCTGGTAACTGACGCCGACCCCGGCCGGCTCCATCGAGCGATCGTAGATCGCCGCACGGTCGAGCCCGTCGATATGGTGGCGCCACATCAGCTCGGTATCGACGGTAAGGAAGACGGGCGTAGGCATCGCTGGTCAGAATTAGTGGTCGCTGGTGAAAATTCTCCCAACGCGGGGGCCGTTTACAAAGTAGAAACACGATTTCCGAAAATCAGGGTGCAATACCGTATTTTGCGTAGGTGCGATCGATCTGCGGCGTCATCATCCGCGCCGCGGCGATATCCCCCTCGCCTGCCCTGGCGTCGCCCATCCGCTTGCGCACCACGCCGCGCATGTACATGCTGGCGGGCAGGCCCGGATCGAGATCGAGCGCAGCGTTCAGATCGGCCAGCGCATCCTCGAAGCGATTCATCCGGAAATAGACCATCGCCCGGCTGTCGAGGATCGACTGGGGCGCGTCGCTCAGCTCGATCGCCTTGGTGCAATCCTTGAGCGCGGTATCGAGCATCACGTTGAGCGTGCCCTTCATCCAGCACCGCGCGTTGAGCAGCAGCGGGCTGCCCGGCGTCGCCGTGATGGCGGCATCGATCGTCGCAATCGCCCCGTCCTTGTCGCCGCTCTCCCCAAGGATCTCGGCCTTTACCGCGATGAAACCGGGCTTGTCCTTGCCGCCCTCGTCGATCCGCTGGTCGAGCAGGGTCAGCGCGCGATCCTTCTCGCCATTGTCGGCCAGGAGCGAGGCGAGCTGGTTGATCGCGGCGCCCGACGCCGGATCGACCTTGCGGGCGGCCGCCACATCCCCGAGGGCCTTCGTCCTGTCGCCCATTTCCTCATAGAGGCGCGCGCGAGTCAGATAGCTGTCGACGCTCGGATCGATCGCGATGGCGCGGGTCAGGTCCTCGATCGCCTGGCCGCGTTCATAGATCCGCTCAAGGAACCAGGCGCGGTTGCTATAGGGCTCGGCCTTGCCCGGCTGATCGGCGATCCCCTGCCTGTACTGCGCCAGGATCGCATCGAACCGCTTCGCCTTCTTGCCTGCCTCGACGACCTGCCAGGGCGCGGGATAGGTCGCGGGCGCCACCACGCGCAGCAGATGCTGCCGTGCCTGGTCGAGCCGCTGGCGCTCTGCGGCGATATCGGCGACAGCGATCTCGGCGCCGGTCGACAGGACGCGGTCCTCAGTGGTGATCAGGCCGTCGCCAAGGCTCGTGGTGCGTTCCACCCTGGTGCCAGCCAGTTCGGCCGACAGCGTCTGGTTGCCTTCGAGCGTGAAGCCGGTGCCGCCGTCGGGCAGGCGTATCCTGGTACGGATCACGAAATGGTGCGGATCGTCCGTCACGACCGGGATGTCGCGCCACGCCGGCCGGGTGCGGTCAGGCTGGAATTTCAGCCGGGCGACCGCGCGATCGAGCGTCGCGCGATAGCGCTCATTCTCCTTGTCCCAGTCGGGATAGGCAACGCCCGCCGCGTTGAGCGTCGCAGTGCCCGCGACATCGTCAAAGCTGATGCTGCGCGTCATGACCGTCGGCGAATCGAGATAGGGCGCGATCAGCTTGGAGGCCATCTCGGCAAGCTGTTCCTTGCTCGCCTGGATCGACCCGGCGCGGAACAGCTCGGCAAGCGACCCGCGCACCGTGATCGCGACCTTGAACGGCGCGGGGAAATTCACCCCCGCCGTCTCGTCAAGATCGATCTCCGCGCGCAGCTCGGGCCGGGCGCCCGGACGCATCGGCACCGGCAGCAGCCCGGCGCCCGCCACGCGCACCGGGAGGACGAAATGGAAAGGCGGCGCATCGTGGATATCCGCCAGCCGCGCGCCGCCATCAGTGCCGTCGAGCCACAGACTCTCCCCGGCGACGGTCGCGCGGACGAAGACATGATCGAAGGCGCCGGGCGTCGGGAGCCGATCCTGCAAGAGATCGCCGAGCTGGCTGCTCGCCAGCACGGGCTCGGCCTCGATCTCCAGGTCGTGAAGCAGGGCGAGCAGCAACAGCGTCTTCGCCTTGCAATCGCCGTAGCGCAGGTTCCAGGTCTGGGCCGGCGTCTGGGGCACGTAATTGCCGTTATCCATGCCCTTGAACAGATAGCGCACCTTCTGCTGCACCAGTTCGAGCGCAAGCTGGGTCCGTTTCAGCGGATCTGTCTCGGCGGCCTTGATCCGCGCGACCTCGGCGGCGAGCGGGCTGCCCGGCGCGATCAGCCCGTCAGTGGCGTAGAGCGGCGCCATCACCTGCGAGATCGCGTTCCAGCCGCCGAAGCTGGTCGCCTCGAGCACCGACGGACGACGGAAGCGCGCCGGGGCATCGGCGGGCATCTCGGGCGGCTTGGGCAGCGGCAGCGCGATGGTCAGTTCGCGATAGCCGCCGGCGGTCGTCACCTGCGGCTGGACGGTACCGGTATTGGCCTTCCAGCGGATATCGACGTCCTGCGGCCAGATCAGCCGGCTCCGGGCGAACTGGACGCGGAAGGGCTCAGCGGGAAGCTGGGCGAAGGCCTGCACATTGCCCTTCAGGGTCGGGTCCTTCTCCGTGATCGAATAGCTCAGGTGCAGCACGTCGCCGACGCGAAGCCCCTCGACCGCCTTGGTCGCGGTGAGCGTGCCGTTGAGCATGCGCTGTTCGAGCTGTTCCTCGCGGCGGAGCACCGAGAAACGCTCCCCGGTGGCGAGCAGATCGATATGCTCAGTTCCGCGGATGATTTCGGCGCGATGGATGATCAGGTCGCCCCTGTCGGGCGACCAGGCCAGCTTGACGGTGCCGAGCGTGTCGAGGAGCTGGGTCGAGCCGACGCGGGCGGCCGTCTCCATATAGCCGGTGACCTCGCCGTCCTTCAGCCGCTGCTGGTTGTCGAGGATCAGGAAGACGGGTGAATCGTCCCTGACCATGGCGGGGTCGATCGGCGGCGCTGGCTTCACCCAATCCGGCACCGGCGCATAAAGCGGCTTGTCGCCGGCATGAGCGACAGAACCGGCTGCGAGCAGCGAGGCGAAGAAGATCGGCCGATACATGATGTTACCCCTTGTCCTGCGCGACTCTAGCGCGGCGCGGCGAGGCGACAAGCGGGCGCGAAGAGGATTTTTGGCGCCCGAACAATGTGGAAATGGCGTGCAGTCCATCCGCAGGCGCGGCGGATCGCGGGGGCGCATGCCGGCGGGATTTCGGCTTTCCTTTTTTCTTCCGCTGTTATGTTGGATTTCGGCCCCGGAATAAACGCGCGATTCCAAGGACAAGATGCCCGCTTTCCCTGTTACGCCATAACAGCGGAAAACCGGGCCGATCCGCGGCGACATATTCCGCTGCGCGCGACGAATCAGCGCCGAAAATGCCCCTGCCCGATTCAACTGTGCGCCGGGATCGGGTCTTGTGAGGGCGGGATGATCCATAGCGAGTGCGTGACATGGCGGAACGGCGGTTTGAATCGAGCGACGCGGTTGCAGATGCGGCGGATGGGGATGTGGCGGAGCCCGCCGGCACCGAGCCAGCCAGCTATGACGTCGGGAAAGGCAGACCGCCGGTTGGCCGACGCTTCACCAAGGGCCGGTCGGGCAACCCCCGAGGCAGGCCGAAAGTGCGCGGCGGCACGGGCAAGCCGGGCGATCGCCTGATCGGATCGGACCAGCCGACGCGGATGATGATCCTGGAGGAAGCGTATCGGACGATCACCGTGCGGGACGGCGAGGAGGAAGTGCAGATCGCCGCGAACCGGGCGGTGTTCCGCGCGATGATAGAGCGTGCGCTGAAGGGCAGCAGGATCGCGCAGCGCAAATGGATCGAGATGGTCGAGGAAGCCGAGGCCCAGCAGAAGCGCGACCAGCAGGTGCTGTACAACACGCTTGAACTGCCGACGCGCAAGTTCGTGGACCGGCCGGGCTGGGGCAAGGCACCGGACATGAAATGGTCGGACGAGATCGTGTGGGATCCGAATATCGGGCGGACGGTTATACGGCGGGCGGAGGAGTAGTGATTCATTGAGCGATCGGGCTTCAGCGTACCTGTTTCGATTCCGCGTCGGCGCGAAGGGCCATGCCGTCGCATCTTCAGCAGGTAGTAGATAAGCAGAGGGTCATCGGGACAGCGTCTTAATGGCTGCCGTTCGGCTTGCCACCCTCGTTGTCGTCGTTCCGGGAGCCGAACGCGAATCCCAAAACCTTCCGTTCGTTAATCCTTGGCGGACAGCACCAACGGGCGGCTGGCTTATGTTGGCAGGTGGGACTTTCCTGCCGTTCCCATGCCACAGGTTGAACGGCGGCTCTTGTCAGAAACAGACGTTCAGCGTTTGCCCGAGCGGCGTCGCATAGCGACAGAAGCTAGGCGGTCAGCGGAAGTTAGGTTCGGCGTAGCGCGCCAATACAGGAAGGCCCGTGTGAAGTCGCGGACGGCCAAGGCCATGCCGTCGTGCAACGCCTCGACCACCTGTTCGCAGTTTATGTCCTGGTCCTGGAGTTGTGGGTTTTGATCGGCAAGCGTCGGTAGGTAGGCCGGGTGGCTACGAAGTGGCCCCGAACTTGGTGAAATCATCGCTGTCGGCGTCGCGTCCCTCCTGGCCGGTGACCTCGCCCCAGGCCTTGAAGATCGCTTCCAAGACTAGCTGCGGAAGTTCCCGGCCGTCCCGAGAGTGTGCCGATAGGAAGCTATTTTTAAGAGGGCCCGCCTCGGCCGGCGATTTCAGAGGCGTCTCGACCAGGAACACGAGGTTGACGCTTCTGTAGTTCCCGGTGCGAAAGCGGTCGCCGGTGAGCCAGATGACCGACAGGCGGTCCAGCCCGAAAGGTTGGGTGATGATGGCCAGAACGCCCAGGGCTTCGGGGCGGCCGAGTACGGCCTTGGTGGCCTTGATCTGCTTGTTGGCGCTCTTGACCTCGTTCTGGACTCGCCGCCCGACGATGCGCAGCACCTTCTCTGCGATGACCTGGGGGATGTCGCGAAGCCCGAAGCTCACCGTCGTCTCGGGATCGGGGGCACCTAGGTGGCGGTTCTCGGCCAGCAAGGCCTTCACCTCGGCGATCGCGCCCTCATCCTTGGCCCGGTCGGTGGTCAATGACTTCACCTCGACGATGACGTCGTCCTCTGCGAAAAGGATGTCGGCGATCGAGCCCGTGTAGCCGGCAGGGACGAGAGACTCGATCGCTTGACCGCCAGCGGCCTCCAGTACGCGGACCATCAGGTCGTGTTGGGTCGAGGTCCGTTTCATTGCGATGGAGCCGGCGCCAGGAGCTCGGCTTCAAGGTAAACCAATAGACCCGTCATAATCTCGTACTCGGTCGTCTTGAGATCAGCGGCGAGCTTGTGGGCGATAGCTTTGGTATCCTTAATGGACCCGAGATCAGGTTTGCCGCCAACTTTGGGCAGCGCTTGCAGATGCGCGATCAGGCGATCCATGGCGCTCTGCTGTCGCTGGGCGAGATACGCGGCGCTGGCCTTCTGTCCACGCACGGGTCCCAACTTGCGCATCGCCGCCGAGACCTGTTTGAGCAAGATTTGGTTTTGAGGGCGCTCGATACCGGCTTCGCCATCGAACCAGTCGGCCGCGCCGCTCTGGCTAAGGGTGATTTGAGGGGCCAAGTGCAGCAGCCCGGAAGGGATTTCGCGGATCCCCGGATTGACGATCTCCAGACTACGGTGCGCCGAGGCGTCGAGCCATTCACGCAAGGCGGTGTTGATGTGCAGATCGCCAAAGCCATATCCGATGCAGATCAGGCGATCGACGAAGTTCAAGTTGGCGCGGAAGTGTTCGAGCATCCGGACGGGGAGAACCTGGGAGCGGCGGACGTCGAACTTGAAGGCACCGGCCAGTAGGGTGCGGCGCAGGAACCGCATCACCCCGTCATCGTCAGCGTAGGCAATTTCGTTGACCGCGCCCCCAAGGCCGCGGGGAAGGCCTGGATGGATGTAGCGCAGATCCTCATTGGCCGCCCGCAGAGCGGCGATGACGTCTTCAGGGCCATCACCGTCGGGCATGAGCTTGAGAAGGTCTTTGCCGTCGTTGAAGGCGAAGACGTCGAGCGCACCGTGGATCTTCAGCAGATAAATGCCAGGCTCGGGTGGATTGGGAAACGGCATCGCCCCACGCTCGATCGTCGCCTCGTCCAGGACGGCGGCGTTGAGCCTGCCCTTGAGAATTCCGGCCTCATCGCGCAGCGGCAGTGTGATCGTGGCCGGACCAAAACCGCTGTGCAGGGGAATCCGCAGACGCGCGGCGATGGCCTCGATCATCACGTCGTGGTTCAATGAAAAGATCCGCAGAGTCTTGCCGCCGTCGGTTAAGCTCTTGATGCCGTCGAAAAGCGGCAGGTGTCTGGCCAGATAGTCGGCGTTGTTGATCTGACGGGCGTAGAGTAGATGGTAAATCATCTGCACGAGCCACGAATAGATCCCGTGGTAATGCTGTGCGAGCGACCGCTGGCGCCGCCATTGGGTCTCCAGATAGCCGAGCATGGCTTCGTAATGCAGGTCGGAGCGTTCGAGGACTGAGGCGAAATCCTCGATTACCTCGTCGGGGTGGCCTCCGCCTTGCTGGCGCCAGCCGGCGTTGAACCCGCGCAGCTTTTCAGCCGTCAGCCAGTTCTTCAGCTCCGTGGTGAGCTCCCAAACCAGCGGCATGCCCAGTTCGTAGGACGCGCCCGCGCCGATCAGCAAGCCGGTGGATTTTCTCAAGCCGTCACTCCAAGTCATAGCAAAGGCGAAGCTACACCGATCCGCCGATATAGACGACGGGGAGGCGCCCTGCTTCGCTTCGTTAAATCGAGCCGCTCAATGCTTCTCGACAAACGTACTGATCGACCGGGCGATACCGCCGCTGCTCCACCGGGACATGATGGTGAGGTCGCCCTTGCGCGTCCGAAGCTGGACATGGGGACCTATCAAATCTGCACTAATGCCAAAAAAAGAGGGGGTCGCCTTCGCAGAGACGATGTCGCGCTTGGGGATGAAAATCTCGGTGACCGTGACATTCTTGAATGTAAGCGCTGCTTCAATGGGATCGACACTGAAGTGAAGCCCGTCGCTCTTGAGCCTCAACGTGCCTGACACCGGCGTTCCGCCGATCAGCGAGACCAAGCCTTTGGTAAGCGTCGACCCCACGCCGCCGGTATTGGCATCGGTCATCCACTCGGCAAGTCCGCTCAATTCCAGACCGGAAAAGAGTATTTGTACTCTCCACCAATCGATCTGTGTTGCATGCGGGTCCGACAGGATCTGCTTGTGGGCCGCCGGATGAGCGCTCGCCTGGGTTGCGGCGGCCAACAGCATGCATGCAGCCATTGCCATCTTTCGCATACTTTCTGTCCTTGAATCAGAACGACGACGATAGTGTTATGACCGCGCTGCAGGTTTTGTCTGCTACTGGCCAATATATTCTAGGCGCGGATGTCCGCAATGGGAGCGCGCAGCGGACTGGCGGCTATTCTGCAGTCGATTGGCGGGTGCTGGCAGGACCGGACGTTCACGTGCTGGGCGACGAATGGCTTGAAGTGGTCGGAAGCTGCCGCAACGTTTCCGCGTGAATGAAAGACAGCTATCCCAACCTCGTTGACTTGAACCTGCCAGTCTGCAGTCGGCCCAACAACGGCCGGCAATATAAAGGGATGGAAGCCGCGCCGCGTTCCATCCCCTTCGTTGAGCCTATTACTGTCGAGACCATAATTGGTGGAGGCGCTTGATGTCGCCGCTGCAGAGGATCGGCATGGCTTCACGCAATCGGCCGTCTGGCCAATCCCACCAGCGTAATTCGAGGAGGAACTCGACCGTGTCAGCGTCGAACCGTTGTCGGATCGCCTTCGCCGGATTACCGCCAACGATCGTGTAGGGCGCTACGTCGCGCGTGACCACTGATCGAGTTCCGATGACCGCGCCATCTCCGATGGTGATCCCCGGCATCACGATCGCTTCCGAACCGATCCAGACGTCGTTGCCGATGACGGTGTCGCCTGCGGGCCGGTAGCCGTTCAGCGCGCCTTCGAATGCGGCCACCTCGGGCATCCAGAAAAAGGGGAAAGTGCTGATCCAGTCGTTCCGGTGCCCCTGATTCCCCGCCATGATGAAGGCGGCGCCCGACCCGATGGAGCAGAAGCTGCCGATGATCAGCTTGTCAGCCCCCTCGTCGGGCAGAAGGAAACGGGCGCAATCATCGAAGCTGTGGCCGTGATAATAGCCCGAATAATAGCTGAACCGCCCCACCCGGATGTTGGGGTGTGTGACTTGCTTGTCGAGCGTGATGCCCTTGAAGGGGCTTTCGAAATAATTGGTCATGAAATCCGTCCGATGACAGACCGGCGCAGTGCGCCGGCGGCTGTTCGAGCCATGCAGCATCCACAGGCGCGGCCAGGGATGGCGCGCCTCGCTGTTCCTCACGCCCTCAAGCGCGGGAAGCGGTCAGATGGTACAGGGAGCGGACTTCATTCAGTGGTCCTACCTGCTCCGGTGGCGCGCCACAACGGCCTTCGCCGAACAGCGCGCGCGGGCCAATGTCAGCTATAGCGGCAGCTCACCCAGCGGCCCTTGAGAAAGCCCCACCAGCACCAAGGCCGAGCCTCAGCCGGCGAGATAATCACCCAGCCGGAAATCACCGATCGTCGGGATCACGCGATCGGCCGGCAGGATCGCCGGCGAACCGATACCGAGCGATGCCATGCCCGCCGCCCGGATCGCCGCGACCCCGGCAGCCGCATCCTCGACGCCGAGGCACAGCGCCGGGGAGCTGCCGGTCGCGGCGGCCGCCGCGAGGAAGATGTCGGGCGCTGGCTTGCCCGCGGCTACCGCTGCCGGATCAGCCACGGCATCGAAGAAGCCGGCGATCCCCAGGCGATCGAGCAGCAGCGGCGCGTTGCGGCTGGCCGAGGCAAGGGCGAGCTTCAGCCCGGCCGCCCGCGCTTCCTCCAGGACGGTGCGGGCGCCCGGGAACAGTTCCTCCGGCGTGAAATGGGTGATCTCCTCAAGATACCAGCCATTTTTCAGGGCGGCGAGTTCGGCGCGGCGGGCGGCATCGAACCCAGGACGGTCGCCGATGATGAGATCGAGCGAGCCCATGCGGTCGACGCCCTTCAGCCGCTCGTTCGCGGCGTGATCGAAGGGCACGCCGATGCTGTCGGCCAGTGCCTTCCAGGCGCGATAATGGGCTTCGGCCGTGTCGGTCAGCACGCCGTCGAGATCGAACAGGATCGCGCCGAGCGGGCGGGGAAAGACGCTCATGCCGCGAAATGCCGGGATTCGCCGGGGGCCAGGACCACCGGGATGTCGCGATGGGCGAAGGAAAGCGGCGGGCCGTCCAGGTTGCGATAGGTCACGCCATTCGCATCGACATCGACGCGCAGCCTGCTGCCGCGCCACAGCATGCCGAAGCCATAGGCGCGCCATGCGTCGGGCAGCACGGGGGCGAAGCCGGGCAGCGGCCCGCGCAGGCGGAAGCCACCAAAACCCCAGACATAGGCCATCCAGCTTCCCGCCATCGCCGCCATATGGACGCCGTGATCGGTATTGTGGTGCAGGTCCTCGATATCGACGAAGCTGGTGCTGCGGAAATGCCGCCACGCGTCAGCCGACCGGCCGACCTCGCTGGCCAGTACGCTGAAGCTGCAGGCCGACAGGGTCGAATCATGCGCCGTGACCGAATCATAATGATCATAGGCGCGCCGCTTGCGCTCCACATCGATGCCGTCGCCACCGAGGACGAGGCCGAGCACGAGATCCGCCTGCTTGGCGACCTGATGCCGGTACAGCGTCATCGGGTGATAATGGAGCAGGAGCGGGAATCTGTCGGCCGGGGTGCCGGCGAGATCCCAGCGCGGCTTCTTCAGGAAGCTGTCGTCCTGCGCGTCGATCCGGAGGTCTTCGTCATAGGGAAGGCGCATCGCGTCGGCGGCTTTGGTCCAGGCGATCGTCTCGGCCGGATCGAAGCCGATCCGCGCCGCCGTTGCCGACCAGCTTTCCGGCGCGGCTTCAGCGACCCGCGCTACCACCTCGACCGCGAGGCGGAGATGCGCCTGGGCCATGCGGTTGGTGTACCAGTTATTGTCGATCAGCGCGGTGTATTCGTCGGGGCCGGTGACGCCGCGGATGCAGAATTCCCCGGTCCGTGCCTCGTGCGCGCCGAGATCGATCCACAGGCGCGCGGTCTGGACCAGCATCTCGGCGCCCATCTCCACCAGGAAAGCGGTGTCGCCGGTCGCCTTGTCGTAGAAGCCGATCGCATAGGCGACGGCCGCGTTGATGTGATATTCGGCCGACCCGCTGGGATAATGCGCCGAGCATTCGCGCCCGGCGATGGTGCGCCACGCATAGAGCGCGCCGCGATCATGGTTGAGCGCCCGCGCATTGGCGATCGCCGCGTCGAGCGTAGCGTAGCGATAGGCAAGCATCGCGCGCGCGATCTCCGGCGCGGTCACCGCCAGCACCGGGAGCATGAACGCCTCGGTGTCCCAGAAATAATGGCCTTCATAGCCCTGGCCGGTGAGCCCCTTGGCCGCGGCGCTGCTGTGGCCGTCGCGGCCGGCCGACTGGAAGAGGTGGAAGAGATTGAGGCGCAGCGCCGCCATCGCTGGCTCGTCGCCGTCGATCTCGATCACCGCGTTGCGCCAGAAGGCATCGAGCAACGCATGCTGCCGGGCGACGAGCGAATCGAAGCCGGTTGCCGCCAGCGCCGCGGCGGTGGACCTTGCCGCGGTGGCGATCGCCCCGGCGTCATCGGCATCGGGCTCGACAGCGTAGCCGGTGAAGATGTCGACCAGGGCAGCGCCATCAGCATTCCCCGCGTCGCGCGTCACCTGCGCCGCGCCGACAGCGATGCCGCTGCCGCGAAGCCTTTCGACGACGAGGTCGGGCGCATGCTCGCCAAAAGGCATGAAGCCGTGCGCGTGGAGATTCACGCCGAGGCGCGGGTCGTCAGCCTGGCCCGCCGCCCGGGGGGCAGGCGCGACATGCGGGGCAAGCGTGACCAGCGCGGCAAAATCGACCGGGGCGACCCGGATCCGTCGTGCATAGCCGGTGGTACCGTCAAGCGGGACGATCCGTTCGGCCGCGACGTCCAGCCGCCGGCCGTCGGCCAGTATCCAGCGAGTCTCTCGAGCGAGCACGCCCGACCGGAGATCGATCCGGCGGCAGGTCCGCTCGGCCGTGGCGCGCGAGAAATCGACGGCGACACCATCGATCGCGATTCGCACCAGCATCGCCTCGGCGACGGGAACCCGGGTATCGGTGGTCTCGGCAAAGCCGCGGAACCGCTCGTGATAGGCGATCGGGCTGACCTCATAGGCGGCAGCGAGAAAGGTCGAGCCGTCGCCGCCACCGCACTCGTCGATCGACCCGCGCACCCCGATCGCGCCATTGGCGAGGGCGAAGATCGTCTCGGCCCATGATTCCTGCCCGGGGTTCGAGCCGAAGCTGGTCAGCACCCAGCCTTCATCGCCGACCTGAACAGGCGAACCGCTCTCCCCAGCTGCCCGCTCCACCTTCGAATTCATGCCTGCCCTCTACCCGTTCTCGTCCGAAACCGACGCTGCTCGCGCTTCCTATGCGCGATGATATCGATTTCATCAATGGGTTTCCGGATCGGGGAATCGCAAGGAAAAACATCCCGGACGGCGAGTGCCTGAGATCGCCCCCTTCCCTCCCGCGGGGTTGGCAGGAGTGAAATTGCCTGTCTTTTGCCGGCGGCCTAAGCACGCCGACAGCGACCGGATCAGGTCTCGCGCTCGATCAGCCGCGTGGGCAGCATCACCGATTTCGGCCGCGTACCGTCGATCATCTGCATCAGCTTCTCGACCAGGATCGCGCCGGCGATCCCCGTCTCCTGCTCGATCGTGGTGATCGCCGGGGTGAAATGCGCGGCGGGCGGGATGTTGTTGTAGCCGACCAGCGCATAATCCTCCGGCGTGCGGTGGCCGGCGGCGCGGAACGCACCAATCACCGCCATGGCCGCGGTATCGGAGAAGGCGAAGACGGCGTCGGGCGCGTCATGGTCGCGAATATAGTTCTGGGCGCTCTGGAAGGTGTGCGAATAGGCCATGGATTCGATCGGCAGCCGGTCGATCCTGATATCCTGGCCGCTGTCCCTGGCGGCCTGGCGCAGGCCCTGGAAGCGAAGATCGATCTCGGCATGCTCGATATTGCCGACGAAGAGCCAGCGCTTCGCACCACGCGACAGGAAACGCTCGCCCGCCAGCCGCCCGCCGGTGAGATTGTCGCTGCCGACCGCGCAATAGGGACCGCCCGGATCGACCGCACCCCATACCACCAGCGGCAGGCCGCCCTTGGCCAGCGTCGTCAGCAGCGCGTGGCGCGTGCCCTGGCCGAGGACGATGAAGCCGTCAGTCGCGCGGGCGCGGTACAGGTCCTGGAACGAGCGGGCGTCGCTCAGCCCCGGCGGCGACAGCAGCAGATCCTGGTCGCGGATCGACAAGGCCTCCGACACCCCGGCGAGAAGCTCGAAGATGAACGGATCGGCGATCGAGCCCGCGCGGTGCGAGCCGAAATCGAGCACGACGGTGACCGTATTGGCCCGCGACTGGCGCAATTTCTGCGCGTTGCGGTTGACCGCATAGCCATTGGCGCGGGCCACCTCGAGCACGCGGTCGCGAGTCTCGGCGGTGACCAGCGGGCTGCCGTTCAGCACGCGCGAGACGGTCGGCTTTGAGACGTTCGCGAGGCGTGCAATGTCGCTCATCGTCAGCGCCCCGCCCGCGCCCTGCGCGCCGTCGTTCTTCCGCTTCGCTCCATTGGCCATGGAATCACCCTAGGGCAGGCAACTCGGTCGGGGCAAGCCGCGCCTTGCGGTATCGCCAGAACATTCTTGAAATGCATTTCATGATCCGTTACAAGCCCGGAACAAGGCGCCATCAGATGCGCCCGGAAGGGGAAGATGAAATGGCATTTCGAATCCATCATGTCCTGTTGCGTGGCGCGGCACCCGTGGCGCTGGCGATCGCCTGCAGCGCGCCGGCCCATGCGCAGACCGCCGCCGCCCAGCCGGATCCCCAGGCCGAGGCCGACACGACCGATATCGGCAACGACATCATCGTGGTCGGCACCGCCGGCGCCGGCACGCGCCGCCAGGACGCCTCCTTCGCGGTGACCTCGATCAATGCCGACGCGATCACCCGGCTCGCACCGTCGAGCACCGCCGACCTGCTCCATGCAGTCCCCGGCGTCAGTGCCGAAAGCTCGGGTGGCCAGAACGGCGCCAACATCTTCGTACGCGGCTTCCCCTCGGGCGGCGACGCTGAATTCGTGACGCTCCAATCCTCCGGCGTTCCGATCTTCCCGCCGCCCACTTTGTCTTTCCTCGAGAACACCCAGCTGTTCCGCATCGACGACACGATCGCCCGGGTCGAGGCGGTGCGCGGCGGCACGGGCGCCCTGTTCTCCTCGGGCCAGCCCGGGCTGACGGTCAATTTCGTGCAGCGCGAAGGCAGCAGCACGCTGAAGGGATCGGCCAAGATCAGCGCCACCGATTTCGGCGAGGTGCGCGGCGACGCCTGGGTCTCGGGCCCGCTCGGCGAGCATACGACCGCGATGATCGGCGGCTATTACGCCCAGTCGAACGGCATCCGCGATCCGCAGTTCCGTGCGGAGAAGGGCGGCCAGATCACCGCCAATATCCGGCATGATTTCGGCGAGGGCTCGCTGCTCGTCTATGGCCGCTATCTCAACGACCATGGCCAGTGGCTGCTGCCGATCCCGGTGACCCAGAACGGCACGAAGATCAGCGACTTCCCCGGCTTCGACGCGCAGACCGGCGCGCTGGCCGGAAAGGAGACGCGCTATTCGACGATCAACACCGGCCGCACCGTCGACCTGGCCGACGGACGCGGCGCGAAGATCTTCAATGGCGGCCTGAACTTCGACTACCGGCTGGCCGAAGGGCTGAAGATCCGCGAGCGCGCCAGCTATATGAAGGGCAGCGCCGACACGGTCGGACTGGTCCCCAACGGCGCGCCGATGAGCGCCGCCGACTTTGCCGCGAGCTATTCGATCCCGGGCGGCCCGGCCGCGACGATCGGGTCGCTGACCTATGTGAACGGCGGCGGCGCGGTGCCCGGCAGCACCCAGGTGATCCAGGCCGGTATCTGGGAAGTCCGCAAGGATATCGAATCCTTCGTCAACGACCTCTCGCTCGAGTTCAAGAGCGGGATCAACACGCTCACCGTCGGCGGCTATTTCGCTGCCTATTCGTCGAACGATCGCTGGAACCTGGGCAACGGCCAGCTGCTCACGGCCGAGGAGCATGGCCGCCGCCTCAACCTGACGCTCGGCGACGGGCGCCAGGCGACACGCGCGGGGTTCGTCCAGGGTTCGACCTTCAACGTCAACGCCCATTATGACGGCAAGGACTATGCCGGCTATGTCGTCGACGAACTGCAGATCACGCCGCAGCTACGCCTCGACGGCGGCATTCGCTGGCAGCGCCACGAGGTGACCGGCCGGCTGGAGAACAACACCTTCGGCGTCGACACCGACAATAATCCGGCGACGCTGTACAACAACAACACCGCGGTGCTGAACGGCACCTTCTCGAACCTGAATTATGGCGACTCCAAATTCTCCTACACAGCCGGCGCGAACTATGATTTCACTAGGAAGATCGGCGTGTTCGTCCGCTACAGCCGCGGCAACAGCTTCCCCTTCTTCGACAATCTTCGCGACGGCAACCGGATCGCGCCGAGGATCGACAGCTATGAGGGCGGCCTGAAGGTCTCCACCGGGCTGGTCAGCGCCTATGCGACCCTGTTCCACAACGACTTCAAGGGCCTCGGCGTCAGCAGGATCATCAACGGCGTGCCGGTCGTCTCAGTCGGCGGCGCGCGCACCACGGGCGTCGAGTTCGAAGGCGAGGTCCGCCCGGTGACCGGCCTGAGCCTGGCGGCGAGTGCAACCTATCTCGACGCCAAATATCGCGACTTCTTCACCTCGATCGACGTGAGCGGCTTCCAGGTACAGCGCCAGCCGAAATGGCAATGGCGCCTGACCCCATCGTACGAATATGACTTCGGCAGCGCCAAGGTCGCGGTCTTCTCGACGCTCAGCTATATCGGCGACCGTTTCTCCGACCCCGAGAACCAGCAGCTCCTGCCCCATTTCTACAAGCTCGATGCGGGCATCTCGGTCGGCATCGCCGATCACCTGAAGCTGCAGGTGACCGCCGACAATCTGACCAACCAGATCGGCCTTACCGAGGGCAATCCGCGCATCATCGGATCGCAGGGCGCCGGCGTGATCCTGGCCCGCCCGATCCTGGGCCGGTCGTTCAGGTTCTCGGTCGGCTACGGCTTCTGATACCGCCGACCATCGTTGCACTATCGATCACGCGGGACACATCGTCCCGCGTGATTTTTTGTGCGTGCCCGGGCTGGGCACCTGACGACGCGCAGCGATGGCCTTCGACGTGCCAGGGCACCGGGCGCTCCATCAAAACCGCCCCTGCTGGCCCCGAGGATCACCGCGCTCGGAACAGGCCTGTCGAGATGGCGTGTCGAGGGTCAGGCGTTTCGCGCACCACCGTACCTCGATACGGGGCCTCGATACGGCTTCGCCTACTCGGTCCCTACTCGGCACGAACGGAAACCGGCGGGATTGCGAGCGCGATGCGCTTGAGGTCAATCGAGAGGGAGCCGCCCTCCCCTATCGGAAACCTGAACGTCAGGCCGGCTGGACCGTCGCGACGCCCTCTTCCCGGTCGATCATCCGGTTGAACCGGACCAGCGCCACAGCGATCAGGGCAAGCGGGACCAGCGTCATGTAGAAGGCGTTCTGGCCCGACAGATGCTGGAAGATCATGCCGGTAAGGAACGACCCGATCGTGCCGCCCAGCGCCGAGAAGATCACCATCAGCCCGACCATCGCCGCATGCCGTTCCTGCGGGAGCGAGGTGAGCATCACCGAACAGAGCGTCGGATAGATCGGCGCCATGAAGACCCCGATCAGCGGGAAGACATAGGCGGCGACCGGCGCGTCGAACCAGCCGACATCGGGGCGCAAGGTGAGGCCCTGAGTCGTCGGCAGGGTGACGAGCACCAGCGCGGCGATGCAGAGGATGCAGCCGAGCATCAGCGGAAGCCACGCAATCCGGCGCAGCAGCGCGCTGGCGCCAAGCCGCCCGACCGCCAGCGACGCGACGAAGATGCTCGACGCCTGGACGCTCATCTCGGGCGGGAGGTGGAGGATCTCGTTGTTGAAGGTGGGCAGCCAGGTGCCGATGCTCTGCTCGATCAGGACATAGAGGAAGATCGAGACCAGGAAAGCAATCGCGGTGGGCAATGCGAGCAACCGGAGCATCTGCCGCCAGCCCGGCGCCTGCGCCGCGACGCTTTCCGGCGCGGCCCTGCTCTCGTCCAACGGCGTGATGGCCCACAGCCCCGCCGTGACGGCGCAGATCGCGGCAATCACCCAATAGACGTGCAGCCAATCAGTCCCGGTCGAATCAGCCCCGATGAACCAGGAAAACATCCAGACCCCGATCAGGACGCCGATCATGAAAACGCCCTCGACCAAGCCGGTGAGGCTTGCATGCCCGGCGCGATCAGGCCGCAACAGGCCGATCGACGCATAGGTCGCCACCTTCCCGCTGCCGAAGCAGACGCCGGTCAGCACGAAGAAGAGCTGGGTCGCCCAGAAGGCGTTGGCGACCGACATCAGCAGCGCCCCGGCCCCGACGACCAGCATCACCGCGATCAATGCGCGGCGGAAGCCGAAGGCCGGCAGGCGAGTCGCCAGTAGGAAGGAAGCGGCGACCACCGAAAGGTCCTTGCAGGCCTCAAGCGACGACGCGTGAGTCTTGGTGATGGCATAATGGCGGATCGACTGAAGGATCACGACGCCGACGCTGTTCATCAGCAGACCGAGCACCGCATAGGTCAAGATCAATGCGATCGTCGCGCGTGCCCGTACCCCCATGACGTCCTCTCCTCCCGGTCCGTTCCGGACCCCGGATGATGTTTAGAGCGAATCCGCCCTACTGCAAGAAATCGATTTCAAGAGACCATAGAGGGTGCACGCAGGTTGAGCCGCGACCCCCAGTGTCCGCGGAAGCAGCCATTGGATCGGGCGACGCGACCGTGGAGGCGGTGGAGGGCAAACGGCCTGCTCGACCGGGAAAGGCAAGTCGCCGACCGGCTTGCGCTTCGCCAGGGGCCGGTCGGGCACTCCCGGGGGCCGTCGAAAAAAATGCGCGGCGGATCGGGCATGCCGGAGGATCGCCTGATCGGATGGCACTAGCCGACACGAGTGCCGATCCCGGAGGGCACATATCGGACGATCACCGTTCGGCACGGTGAGGAGAAGATTGGGATCAATGAGCGTGGCTGTGCGGGCCAAGCCGCCCCGTTTCAACCGAGGGGCGGGCAAGGCCCGCCCCCCGCACCTCACAGGCCGTCGACGCTCTTGCTGACCAGGATATTCACCGCGACGCGGCGGTTCTGTGCCTTGCCCTGGGGCGTGTCGTTGCTCGCCAGCGGGTCGGCCTTGGCCATGCCGGTCGGGGTCAGCATGCGATACGGCTTCCAGCCGCAGGCCTGCTGAAGATAGTTGATGACCCGATTGGCCCGCTTCTCGCTGAGCTCCTGATTGAACTCGTCGTCTCCGGTCGAATCGGTGTAGCCGACCACCAGCATCAGGGCGTTTTCCGTCTGCTGGGCCGAGCTTGCCGTCGAGCAGAGCTCAGCCTTGTCCCGAGCGGAGAGATCCGCCCGGCCGACATCGAAGTGAACGTTGGTCGTGCCCTTGATGTTATATTTGTCGATGTCGCCCATACGGCCGCGCAGCGCCTCGGTCGCCGCGGTCTGCTCCTCGAAGCCCTGGGCGGTTCCGTTGCGGATCATGGTCGCGGTCTTGAGATCATTCTTGCGAAGGCTGATCTGGCTCGCCACCAGTTCACCGCCCGGCTGCCCATCCTGCGCCTGCAACGTCCTGACGGTGACCGGCAGCCCGTTGAGCAGCGAATCCGCGGCGAGCTTCTGATTGCCGCTAAACAGCCCGCCGCCGGCCCTGATCCGGGTCGCATCGTTGACGGCGATGGTCGTGATCGTGCCGTCCGCGGTCCTGACCTTCATCGTGTCGCCATGGCGCGCGGCGATGATGCCCCTGACCTCGGGCCCTTCAGTCATCGCCACCGGGGCGGGACCTTGTACGACGACATCGGGATTGGACGCGCCCTGCTCCTGCGCGAACACGCCGCCCGATGCGGATACGGCCAGCATGGCGGCCAGGAAGCGAACATCCGGCCTTTTGGAAATGGTACGCATTGAGGCTACCTCCTCTAAACACAGCCCCCGCCCATAACCCTTGGGTGTTCGGGTAAAGCTTTCCCGCAGATGAACGGAACTGGGGCGGCCCTATGCAGAGCGGGTGGTTCGGGCGCGGGGTGCGACGAGCCGAAGTGGAGCGTGGCGGTGACCAGCACCAATGCTCGGGCGAACGGACAGCCTGCCGGAGGCAGATCTTTGCGGTGCCCATCCCAGGATGGCCGGCGCTGGCCGCCGCTGCCGCTGCCACCGACGCGCCCGCGCCCGACAAGGTCATCGCCTCGATCGACCTGGCGAAATCATTCGCGACGCGAACGCCCTGGCGTTTCGTCGCCACACAAGGCCGCGACGTAAACATTGAGATAGTCGATCCGAACGACATGCAGCCAGGCGAGATCAAGCTGTGCCTGACCAATGACAGCGGCAAGACATGCCGGGCCGACTTCCGCCATGCATTATCGATCGGCGGCGAGATCAATCTGTATTCGGACCCGCATTATCTCGACAAGGCGGAGATTGTGTACCCGCGAGAAGGCGGGCGACCGTTCCTGCTCCTGCAGATCGCCAGCCTCCCCAGCGGTGACGGCGACAGCATCAACGGCACGCGCGTGCTGAAATATGATCGCGCGAGTGATCGCTTCGTCGACGCCTATCGGCACCTCACCGGGCACAATAACAACCAGGAAATCCGCTACATGGCGAGCGGACCCCTGCGCGGCGCGATCATTTCGGCCGAACCGACCGGGAATGCCCCCTTTGGATACTGGGTCACGGTCAACCGCATGGGGCCGGCCGCTACATACCATCCGGTGCTGCGCTATCGTAGCGCAACGCGGTACAGCGATGGCAACCCGCTGCACGTCATCGATTCCGAGATGCCCGCCATCCAGCAACGGCTTGGCCTGTGGCGCCCCGGCCAGCCGCTTCCCCTGCCGCCGGGTGCGTGCGCAAAACCGCAGCTGCGCAACATGGAACTGTGGTGTTCGTGAGCCAGGGCGGTGATTGACCAGGCCATGCCGTCGCACCCGACATCAGCGACCTGATGGTACTGACCGGCCTGTCGCTGCGGCAGGTGCAACGCGGCTGCAAATGGTATTTCGGATCGCCGCCAAAGGCTGGCCCGCAAATACCGGGCGCTGCGCGCGGCGGTGACGATGATGCGTCGCGCCCCCGAGTTCAACGAGATGCTGGAAGGAGGATTCCACGACCAGTCGCATGTGACGCGGGAAATCAAGCATTTCACGGGGATGACGCAGCGGGCCTTTGCCGAGCATCCCACGGAGCTGAACCGGGAGATTGCGAAGCGGATTGCGCTGGAGCGGGAGAATCCGATCAGGCGCAGTGGTGTGATTATGATAGGTAAGTGGTTCCCCTGATGACTTAGTATTGTACCCCCGGAATACCCTGCCGGCATGCGCAACGGAACTTCATATCACCTCCAGTTACACAGATGATGAATGACTCGAACTAGCCGAAACGGTCGTCAACCCGACCGCGGCCACGAGGATTGTTTCACTTTCTAGAATAATTCTTCGATAACCGTCTAATCGACTTCCGGGTTCAAGTTTCGTGTGCGAAACGATCTGAATCGGCGAAAGGAGGAGATCATGGTCGCGAAGGGAATCGATTATTATCTCTACTCGGATTCGGAAGATCTCCGCACCGATCTGGGCGTGCCGCAGATTCATCGCTCACACGGCCCCGAGGCCAATTTCAAGCGCAACAACTTCCAGGTCCAGTCGGGCAACATCCCCGATCCGCTCAACTATACCGGCAGGCTGGAATGGGTCACGACCGATCGCGGCAACGAGATGATCAGGCATTGGCAGAACATCAGCTCGCTCGACGGCAATCTCTACACCGGCACGATGCACAATATGTTCAACTCGCCACCGCGGATCGGCAATCCGACCGTCTGCTGGGGCCTCTATGACGCGGGATCGGGCAAGATCTCGGGGATGACCAACCAGCATCAGTTCTACGTCTATGCGACGCGCGATCAGCGCCGCTGGATGGGCGATCTCGCGAAGCGCAATCCGCGTGTCGCGCGCGGGCCCTTCGCCCGGTTCGCGTTGCCCGGCTCCCATGATGCCGGCATGTTCGACATGCGCGCGGTACGGAAGGTGGTGCACAATCCCGCGTTCGTCCTCGCGCTCGGCGCGGCGATGGGCGTGGCCGCCGCCGCGCTCGGGCCGCGCGCCATCGCCAATCTCGCGATGACGCAGAAGGACAATATCCGCGCGCAGCTGGACATCGGTACCCGCTATTTCGATTTCCGCCCCGGCTGGATGCATCCCGCGATCCGCCCCTTCTTCGGGAACACGCTCTACCATCAGCACGGACTGGTCCCCGGCTATCCCTATGTGGATTTCCTGGTGGACGTGCTACGCTGGCTCGAGGCCAATCCCGGCGAGATCGTGGTGGTCAACCCGAACACCCAGGGCTTTGCAGCCGATGCGATGAGGCCCACTGCCTATTTCGAGCGGCAGGCGCTCACTACCGCGATCGACAGGGTCAAGCCGGCCCGGCGGATCGACATCGGCATGTCCGTCGATCTCGTCAGGAGCTACGATGCGCTGATCCGCGACAATACCCGCCTGATCTTCTCGAACGAGATCCAGAACGGGTCGCGCTTCTACAACAGCTGGAGCGGGGCCTATGCCACGTTGAGGCCCGCCCCCATCATCAAGGCCTTTGAAGGCATGAAGCGCGACATGCCGGCGGGCGCCAACCATGTCGTGATGCAGATGCAGGCGACGGCGACCAAGATCGGCGCGGTCGTCGCAGCCTCGGTCGTCACGTCGAGCGACGCCTCTTCGCCCCTGCTCGCGACCAAGCCGGTGATGGACGCGGCGACCAATCCCTGGCTGCGCGCCAACGCCGCCAAGCGGCTGCCGCCGGATCACCTGCTGGTGTTCCTCAACGACTTCGTCGACAATTGCATGGTCGAGACCGCGATCCAGGTGACGGAGCAGCGCGCACGGGATTGAGCGCGGCGCCCGGGGTTCCGCTCCGCCCTGTCCTGGTCCAGCCTCTCCTTATGGGAGAGATTTTGCTGGTCCTCGACGAGGGCACCGCATCCACGCGCGCGATGTTGTTGGCGCCCGACGGCAAGCGCCTCGGCGTCGAGCAGCCCGGGGATAATGGTGACAGTGTGCATTCAATCGATCGGCCAAGCGGAGCGGCGGCGCTTGGGTGAGTAATTAAATGCACTGTCACCGTAATGAACGACGCGATCGATACGCAACACGACGTTGCCGATCGAATCGAGCATATCCTTTGGCTGGCGGAAGACGGCAAGCTACCCCCGGTCGCGATCGTCGGGCTAGACGACCCGGCAGGGCCGATCGCCGCCGCCGTGGAGCGGGCGGGGCTGGCGATCGACTTAGACGCCGTGCCAGTGCTGGCGGTGCCGCTCTTTGGCTTGGCCGATGGCGTGCGCTACCGCCTTCGCGATCGGCTCCCCCACGCGCCCCGCGCCGGGGCGGTCGATCCCAACATGCCTAGCGACCAGCAAACCCGCTTTGGGGAAGCGCGGGAGATTTGACCTTAGCAGCTTCGCCGCGGGCGGTCCCTCCCCGCAATGCGTGACGAAGAGTAGCCCCGGCGCTTAGTGCCCGCCGGGGCTATTTTTTCGTCACCGAAACCGACCGTATCATCATTTGTGCGACGGACGATCATCTGGATGATGGATTTTGTTCTGCATAATTAACACATTAGAAATCGCCTAAGCGGTCGTTGATTGGTCCGGGCAGCGAATGGGCATCATCTACTCAACTTTTCACGAATTCCTCGATCAAATCGAGAACCGGTACAAACCCCAGAAAGTCAGACTGCAATCCCAGAGAACAAATTCTCCTACAAAGATCAGCCTTACGGATCGATGTGTGAGAATCAATATCTCCATTATCCTTGAGTCTCTTTGTGGTCTTATAATCTTCCGACCGAAAAACGCTTTCATCCAGAAGATTCTCTATGCCCGCCTTAACCTTATTATTATTCGGATTAGTCGGAACACTTCGAACGAATATCTTTTCATAATCGGCATTGGCTTTTTTCGCGTCACTATCATATAGCAACATTATCCGCCGATTCAGCAGCGCAGGGTTTGCCCGCAAAACCGCTAACGTTTTGTCTAGCGCGCCCTTTCCGGTATTAAAGCCCTGCCCTGAACTGTCCTTCGCACCGATCCACTCAATCTCGCAATCGTGCAATATAGACGTCCGATCGAATAATTCCGCTGCCTTAAGCAAATATGGCGAATCCGTTTCCCCCTCTACAAATATAAGAGCCTTACCCGGCTGCACCCCCTCAGACATGACTCTTTCGGCGAATGCGCTAGTAGCAGCCATTACTTCAAGCGCCCTGCCAAACTCGCTATATGTTTCGGCAGAAACAACAACACCACTAGGCATTTCGATCACGTAAGCCGAATCGGGACCATATAGCCTTTCCATGCCGAGCACGAATATCGGCGAATGACTGGACATAATAAATTGTATCGCTGGAAACATCTTAATGAGCCGAGGTAACACACGATGCTGCAAATCTATATGAATATGTGCATCAATTTCGTCGATCACAACGATGCCAGTAGTGCCGCTAATGTCTAAATCGAAACCGGGCTTCGATTGATCCGCGTATCTGAGAATTGTTCCAAATAGAGCCAATATAATAGACTGCCCACCCGATAAGCCACTTAGACTCGGAAATGCAAGCTCACCTCCCCTTGCAATTCCTATTTTTTCTGTGGATTTTCTGCCAAGCCATACAAACCTAACACTGTCATCATCCATTATTGCCTGCAGAACCTCGTTGCACTTAACTAGCACACGCTCGGAAACTATTATATCAGCCCAATTTCCAATCAGGTTTATTTTAGTGATACCGTCTTCAATCCCGGCTATCGCAATATGACTTCTTGATTCAAGTATTACTGAGAGCAGCCATTGCTTGAATAGATGCAGCCCGTGCTCGACATAAATCGGTTTTCCAAGCCGTTTTGAGAAATTGCCGTCCATCTCGAACTCTTCATTATTGATTGCATCTCTATTTAACCAATATGGAACTTCTGAACGGCTGGCCGGAAAATATGCGTAAACACCCTGAGCAAATACGTCGCGGGACTTCTCATCATCAATTGCGAACTCTTTAATGGCATTACCGTTTAGCGGCCAATCCGCCGATGCTTTCATCGCATCAGGCAGCCGTTGCTGAGCTTCGGCAGAATCTACGATCCCACCTTTTTCTCTATATATAAGGTCTGCTGCATCTTCGGAGAATTGCAGGATGCTAAAACTACCGGTGCTTCCTATTCTCGTTGTAGCTCCGCCGACAATCCTAAACCACGAACGCCCTCCACCGGCCTGACCGGGTAGGACGTTGTTGTAATGAACAGCCGCCGCTTCGAACAGTGCATCAGTCACAAGCGACAAGAAGTTGGTTTTACCTCCGCCGTTTGCGCCCACTAGTGTCAGCGGCTTTGGAAGGCCGCTATCAGTGAACGGCATCACGAGATTGAACGCCTGAAGTGGGCCGCTATTTTCGATGAAGGCTTGCTTTAGGTACATGCTAAGTCACCTCTTCCCGCCGTGACGTTGGTTGGAGGTGTATGGGCAACCATTGCGTCATCGGCAACGAGGCGAATCATTTCGAGCGAAGCAGCGGATGATGCTCATATGATGCCCGCGCAGCGATAGCACTAAGCTATCAACCGAAATTTAGGCTAAGTGTCTAAAAAGACTGGCGTGCTTACGGGACTCGAACCTGTGCCCCCGCATTACGAATGCGATGTCCGTACGGATCGGCCAGCAATGACGATGCAGCCGCTGTGAAACGAGATATCTATTTAAATTCTTCTTCTGGGTAGAGTAGCGCCTTCTGGCCTTCATCGGGGAAAGCGCTGCCTCCCCCTCCCCTACCGCCCGTGATAAAAATCATAAACCTGCCGCGCCACGGTCGCCGAAACCCCCGGCGCCTTCTGCAGGTCCTCCAGGCTCGCATTGCGCACAGCCCGCCCGGTGCCGAAATGCATCAGCAGCGCCTTTTTCCGCGCCGGGCCGATGCCCGGGACCTCGTCCAGCGGGCTCGCGCCGATCGCCTTGGCGCGCTTCGCCCGGTGGGCGCCAATGGCGAAGCGGTGGACTTCGTCGCGCAGGCGCTGGAGGTAGAACAGGACCGGCGCGTTGACCGGCAGCATGAACTCGCGGCCGTCCATCAGGTGGAAGACCTCTCGCCCGTCGCGCCCGTGATGCGGGCCCTTGGCGACGCCGACCAGGCAGACATCCTCGATGCCGAGTTCCTCCAGCACGCCCTTTGCCGCGTTGAGCTGGCCGCGGCCGCCATCGATCAACACCAGATCGGGCCACTCGCCGCCATCGCGATCGGGGTCCTCGGCCTGGGCGCGGGCGAAGCGGCGGCTGAACACCTCCCGCATCATCCCGAAATCGTCGCCGGGGATGGTCTTCGCATCCTTGATGTTGAACTTGCGATACTGGCCCTTGCGGAACCCCTCCGGGCCGGCAACGACCATCGCGCCGAGGGCGTTGGTGCCCTGGATATGGCTGTTGTCGTAGATCTCGATCCGGTCGGGTGGCTCGGCCAGGTCGAACAGGTCGGCGACCTCGCGCAGCAGCTTGGCCTGGGTGGTGCTTTCGGCGAGGCGGCGGTCGAGCGCTTCCTCGGCATTGCGCTTCGCCTGGTCGAGCAGGCGGCGACGGGTGCCGCGCTGGGGGATGGAGATGGCGACCTTCGCCCCTGCCCGCTCGGCGAACGCCTCCTGCAGCAGTTCGGTCTCCTCAAGCTCACGATCGACGAAGATGATGCGCGGCGGCGGGACCTCCTCGTAGAACTGGGTGAGGAAGCTCGCCAGCACCTCGGCCTCGGGCACGTCGCTGGTGTGGGCGGGGAAGAAGCTGCGATGGCCCCAGTTCTGGCCGCCGCGGATGAAGAAGGCCTGGATGCCCATCACGCCGTTCTTGTTGGCGAGCGCGAAGATGTCGGCGTCCCCCACCCCCTCCGCATTGATCGCCTGGCTGCCCTGGATGAAGGTGAGCGCCTTCAGCCGGTCGCGGATGATCGCCGCCAGTTCGAAATCCATATTCTCGGCCGCAGCCTGCATCTGGCCGCCGAGCTTGGTCTGCACCTGAGTCGACTTGCCGGCGAGGAACGCCTTCGCGTCGGCGATCAGCTCGCCATAATCCTCCTTCGACACGCGGCCGACGCACGGCGCCGAGCAGCGCTTGATCTGGTAGAGCAGGCACGGCCGGTCGCGCGTCTTGAAGAAGCTGTCGGTGCAGCTCCGCAGCAAGAACAGCTTCTGCAGCGCGTTGAGCGTGTTGTTGACCGAACCGGCGCTGGCGAAGGGGCCGTAATAATTGCCCTTGGCCCGCCGCGCGCCGCGATGCTTCTGGATGCGCGGGAAATCATGATCGGCGCGCAGCAGGATGAAGGGGAAGCTTTTGTCGTCGCGCAGCAGGACGTTGTACGCGGGGCGATAGCGCTTGATGAGTTGCGCCTCGAGCAGCAGCGCCTCGGCCTCGTTGTTGGTCGTCACGATCGTCATCGAGCGCGTCTGCGCGACCATGCGCTGGAGGCGTTTCGGCAGGCGATCGACCTGGGTGTAGTTGTTGACCCGGCTCTTCAGCGCGCGGGCCTTGCCGACATAGAGCACGTCGCCCCGGGCATCCTGCATGCGATAGACGCCCGGACGCGCGGGCAATGTCTTCAGCACGTTGCGGATCGCCGCCACGCCCGTCTCCAGATCGGGCGCATCGCTGCCCCGGAGGGTGTAGGTGGATTTCTCCTCGTTGAAGCGATCGGGGGCATTGGGCGTGGACATCGTCCCTCCAGTTAGGACTCCGGCGCGCCGGCAACAACGGCTATATCCCGATCGGGGCAAAGGAGCTGGATATGCGGATCGATGGGAAGACGGCCGTGGTGACCGGCGGCAGCGACGGGATCGGCCTTGAGATCGCGCGGCACCTGAAGGCGGCGGGCGCCGGGGTGATCGTCGTCGGGCGCGATCCGGGGCGGCTGGCGGCGGCGCTGGGGGAAGGTTTCGATACGATCACCGGCGACCTGTCGAATGCCGCGGGATGCGATGCGCTGGTGGGGGCGCTGGTGGGCCGGCCGATTGACATCCTGGTCAACAACGCGGGCATGGGCGCGACCTTCGACGTGAACGCGCCGTTCGACCTCGCCGAGATCGACCGCTGCATCTATCTCAACCTCAACGCGCCGATCCGGCTGATCGCTGGCCTGCTCGACGGATTGCGCGTCCGGCCCGAGGCGATGATCGTCAACGTCACCTCGGGACTGGCGATCGCGCCGAGCGCGAAGGGGCCGGTCTATTGCGGTACCAAGGCCGGTCTCAGGAGCTTCACCATGGCGCTGCGCGCGCAGCTTGCCGGCACGCGGGTGCATGTGCTCGAAGCGCTGCCGCCGGTGGTCGAGACTCGGATGACCGAGGCCAATCCCCACAGCAAGATGCCGGCGCCCGAATGCGGGCGGCAGATCGTGGCGGCGATGCAGGCCGGGCGGAACCAGGCGAATGTCGGCATGACCGCCCTGCTCAACGCCGTCTATAATATCTCACCCGCCATCGCACGGCGGGTGATGATCCGGTACTGATCCGGCGCCGGCTTATTTCAGCGCGGCAAGATCGGCCTTCATCTTGGCCATCTGCGCATCAGTGATCGCGCCGTTCGACAGCGGCTGGACAGCGGCGAGCGACAGGCCCTTGAACTGATCATAAGCCGGGTGCCCGGTTATGCCGGGGAAATTCGCGTCGAGCACTGCCTTGCCGGCAGGATCGGCGGCGATCGTCTCGATCGGCGTATCGAGCGTGAACTTTCCCGCAGGCGCGGCATCGGCCGTTGCCGCCGGTGCGGCGGCCGGCGCCGCAGGGGCAGTCTGCGCCAGCGCGGGCGTGGCCGTGATGGCGAACAGGGCAACGGAAAGGGCGGCAAGCTTCATGGGACTCTCTCTCCAGGGGGTGGAGGCACGCGACTCGGTGCCCCGGCCCGGATGTAGCCCGGATCGAGACACCGTGAAACGACAGGAGAGCTGCCCGAAGGCAGGATTAGTTCAGGCGCCCGAGACCTGCGATGGTCTGATCGACCAGGGGCTTGTCAGCCTTGGCGTCATGCCTTTCGGCAATGATCGCGGCAGCCGCCCGGGTAGCGGCATCGGCCGCCGTGGCGCGGACTTCTGCGATCGCGGCGCGCTCGGCGGCGGCGATCTTGTCCTCTGCCATCTTGCGGCGGCGGGTGACGAGGTCGGCTGAATCGCTTTCGGCCTTGGCGATCATCTGCTTCGCCTCAGCCTCGGCATGGGCGATGATCGCGGCGGCATCGCCGGCGCTCGCCGCGTTGCGCTTCTTCGCCTCGGCGAGCTGCGCCTCGGCCTCGGCACGGAGGCGCGACGCCTCTTCGAGCTGGGTGCGGATCGTGGCAATCCGCGCGTCCAGCATGCCGGCGATCATCGCCGGCACCTTTTTCCAGACGATGATCGCGATGACGACCAGCATCGACAGCGCGACGAAACCGGGCGCTGTGATGAAGCCCAGAGCTGTGGGCTCGTGATGCAGCTCGGTCGTGCCAGTGGCCATCGTGAGACTCTCGTGATGCGCGTCAGCCATGCGCCAGTTCCGCCTTCACTTGCTGTTCGATCGCAGCGCGATCGACCGCCACGCCCGAAAGCTTGGCGACGATATCCTGCACCGCATCGACGGTCGCCGTCTCGATCTCGGCCATGGCCGTGGTCTTGGCGGCGCCGATCCGCGCGGTGGCGCTGACGAGTTCTTCGGCCATGGCCGCGTCGCCCGTCTTCACCCTGGTCTCGGCCGTAGCCGAAGCCTTGGCCTTTGCCTCCGTCACCGAGCGCAGAGCCTGGGACCGGGCCGAGTCGAGCCCGGTCTGATACTCAAGCTCCGACGCGCGGGCGGCGGCATCCGCGGCCTCAGCCGCGGCGAGGTCTCCGCCGATCTTCGCGTTACGATCGTCGATCGTGCGCTCGATCTTCGGGACCATCGCCTTGCCGATCCCGAAATAGATCAGGGCGAATACGATCGCGAGCCAGAACAGCTGCGACGCGTAGATCTCTCCGATTTGGGATAGCTGCGGCATTGAGGTCGCTCTTCGCTTACTTGACGACGAAGAGGATGAGGATCGCGACGACGAACGCGATCAGGCCGAGCAGCTCGGATGCCGCGAAGCCGATGAACAGGCGGCCCTGCTGGCCGTCTGCCGCGCCCGGGTTGCGCAGCGCGCCTTCGAGGAACGAGCCGAACACGTTGCCCACGCCGAGCGCGGCCAGGCCAACGCCGATCGCCGCGAGGCCGGCACCGATGTACATTGCACCAAGATCAGTCATGATAAGCTCCTTAGGGATACGATAATTAAGAGACGAAATGCGGATGACTTAGTGCAGGTGCACCGCGTCGTTGAGGTAAAGCGAGGTCAGCAGCGCGAACACATAGGCCTGGATCGCGCACACCAGCAGCTCAAGCGCGCTGACGCCGACGATCATGACGAAGCTGAGGATGCTGACGACGATGCCGAGGCCGCCGCCGGCGTTCAGCCCCTGCACCACGAAGCTGCCGAACACTTCGAGCAGGATGTGGCCGGCCGTCATCGCGACGAACAGTCGCAGGCCGAGGCTGAACGGGCGGACCATGAACGACACGAACTCGACCGGGATGATGACGGGCATCAGCCAGCCGGGCGCGCCGTGCGGCACGAACAGCGAGAAGAAGTGCAGGCCGTGGCGCCAGAAGCCGACCGCGAGCACGATGCCGAACGACAGGAACGCCAGCACCGCGGTGACGGTGATGTGGCTGGTCACGGCGAAGGTGTGGAGGCCCGGAACGATTGCCAGCGGCAGCACGCCGACCAGGTTCGCGAACAGGATGAACATGAAGATCGAGAAGATATAGGGCGCGAACTTCTTGCCTTCGGGCCCGATGTTCACCTGCATCATGTTGTCGATGAAGCCGACGACCGATTCAGCGGCGACCTGCCACCGGCCCGGCACCAGCTGGCGCTTCATGCCGCCCCACATGAACAGGAACAGCAGCGCGAACACGACGACCATGAACAGCGCCGAGTTCGTGAAGGAAATATCGTATCCGAACAGGTCGATATGACGGCCGAGCACGGGCTCGACCATGAACTGTTCCATCGGGTCTATTTTACCGGCCACGATCGCCTTACCCTTGTGCGTTGCTGTCGGAAGCGACGGTCATTCCGCGCGCTCCTTCGAGATCTTGTAGATATTGCGGCCCGCCGCGACGATGGCGAGCACGAGGAAAATGAGCAGCAGCCAGTGGCCGGTGCCCAGCCAGGAATCAAGCGCCCAGCCGAGCAGCGCGCCGCCTGCCGGAACGCCGATCATCTCCGCGAGCACGCGCGATCCCTGACCATAGCCCTTGGCAGGCTTCGCAGCGCTATTCCCGGCAGTACGCGCCTCTTCCACCGCACGCGCCTTCGCGATGCGGCTTTCAAGGTCATCGTTCTGGCGGTCGTCGGCCAACGCGAAAGCATCCTGATAAGAAAACGCCGCCGGGCTTGCGCACGGCGACGGATAAACATGGGGCAGGCCCCCGTTGCGGCGCCCGTTTAGGAAAGGGGTCGGCCTGAGTCAACCTTGGTGACACAGCCGCCGACGGGCCCATGAAAGCCGCCTTTATCGCGCGCGGCCGGTGTGGCCCCTCTCCCGCAGGCGGGAGAGGGAAGACGTCACACGCAGCGGGAATCGCGCTCCGGCGGCCCGGCGCCGCGGGTTGCCCAGCTGCCCGAGGGAGTCTTGTACTTCTCGCCGGGCGATGTCTGCAGGATGAGGTTGCAGCCGCTGACGAACGCCATCTGCTCGACCGTGGCCCCCGCGGCCGCGCTCTGGGTGTATTTCGCCTTGCGCTGGATGTTGATGTTGTTGACCAGCGCGCGCAGTTCCGCCGTACCCGCGCCGACGACGCCGAGATAACCGTCGGGCTGCTCGCCGACCTGGCCGCCGGAACGTGCGGCCTGATAGGCCGGATCGCGCTGCGCATAGGCAGCAGTGGCAAGGCCCGCGATGCCAAGAACCGCTGCGATCGTCGTGAGCTTCATCATCTTCTTCATCAGAAAATACCCGGATTCTGCTGGATCAACGTCTTCGCCTCGCCATCGAGCCGATAGACCACTTCCTGCGTCACGTTGATGTTGAGATTGATCTCGATCGGCTTGTCCGGGGCGGTCACGTTGATGCAGCCGCTTGTCGCGGTGCTGGCGCCCAGGGCAACGATCAATAGCATTCTCTTCATCCCGTACCTCGTCGGTCTCCACTTTCGTTTCGTCAATCCTGTTTCGGTCATGGCAGTTTCTCGCTTTCGGGAGGCTGAATGGGCTTGATGGGCGGCGGAGTGGTGGCCGGCGGCGTGGCGCGCTTGCGCTGCTCCTCGAGCAGGGCGGGCAGATTGCGCTGGATGAGGCGCCTCGGGTCGTAGAAGGATGCGGCCGAATCGATCAGCCCGCGGAAGGGCGCCTTGATCCGGACGTTGAAGATGAAAGGCAGCTTCTGCAGCCGGTCGATGACGAAGTTGCGCTTCGCCCCCTCGCCCTGGCCGATCCCGGCGAAGCGCACCTCGGTGACCATCTCGCCCGCCAGCGGCCCGTTCATCACCAGTTCCAGATAGCGGTAGCGCAGCGATTTCAGCGCCTGGAAGGCGAGATTGCCCCACATGCCGACATCCTTCTGGCTGATCTCGCCGACATAGGCGAGCGTGCCGCCGCCGACCCGCACGGTCAGCCGCCCATTGTCAATCCGCCCGCCCTGCTCGTCGAACACCATCGGCAAGGTGCCGTCGAAGATGCCGGTGGCGTTGAGATTCTTGAAGTCGAACTGCTGGAGGAACTGGCCCGCATCCATGCTGGTGACGGTGAAGGTCATGCGGCGCGCGATCTTCTGCCCGAAGTCGAGCATGGTCGGCTCAAGCACCAGCGCCCCGCCGGCAAAGGGCCACCGCCCTTCCTCGACCTCGACCCTCGTCCCGGCGAGCAACCGGTAGCGGATCGTCCCGTCACTGACGGCGATCCCGGGATTGATCGTCTTGATCGTCGCGATCTGGCCTGGCCCGGTTTCAAGATTGAGCAGGTCGGTGAAGCGGATCTCGCCCGCGATGCCGGTCACCGGGCCGAAAGCGGCCGCGAGATCAGTGCCCGGCGTGCGGAACACGCCGTCGCTGGTCACGCCGTCAGCATTCCAGCGGATATGCCCCTCCCCCGACACGGTGCCGACGACATTGGCGATCACGCCGAAGGTCAGCGGGGTGAGCTGATCGGGCTGAAGCGTCTCGCCAAAGGCGATGCCGGGCACGGCCAGGTCGGCATGGCCGCCGCCGGTCGACAGATCATGTTCGATCGCAACGCCGCTGATCAAGGTGCCCTTGACCGGCGTGACCAGCCGGCCGGTAACGCTGATTCGGTTGTCCGCGAGCCGGAGCGCGACATCGCGGGCGGCAAGGCCATTGAAGCGTGGCGAAGCGGCGGCATCGGCGACATGGAGGGAGCCGCCAGTCAGATCGAGCGCGCCCTTGGCGAAGGTCCAGGGCCCGACCGCCTCCGACATCAGCAGCGGCACATTCGCGATCCGGCCCGAGCCAGCCTCGATCGTCCCCGTCATGGCACCGCCCGAAAGGCCGCCCTCGACCCGCCCGAAGGCGAGCTGGGTCACCCGATCGGCCTCACCGATGCGCAGATCGAGGTCACGCAGGTCGATATGGGAATCACGAAGCCGCAGCATCAGATTGCCCGAGGACAGCGCGAGCGGCGATTTGCCGATCGCTCCCGACAGGGTCAGCGCGCCGGATTGCACGCCGCCGCCGACCCGCCCTCCATCGAGGCGGAACATCGCACCGTCGACCGGGCAAAGCGTGACGGCGGCCGGGCGCAGCCTGAAGCTCGATATGGCGAGCGCGCCGATCGACAACGGCGCGCAGGCGCGGTTGATCTGGAGCCGGTCTCGGCCGTCCCACAGGCCCGTCACCGGCATGACGAGATTATCGACATGGCCGTCGCCGAGCGGGCCCGACAGCGTGAGGCGCGTCGAGAGCCGGGTGGCCCCGCCGGGCGTGGCGGCGAAGCTGACAGGCGCAAACGCCAGGCGGGCATTGCCGGCGGCATAGGGCTGGACGGTCGCGGTGCCGGTCACCGGCCCGCCCGCGCGCGCCTGTATGATCCTGACCGTCGCGCCGGGCAGATTGCCGCCGCCGATGTCGACCGAACCGTCGAATCGAACACCCCCGGCCGGCCAGGCATAGCCGATGCCGGCCCCCTCCCCGATCGTGGCCCAGGCACCGGATGCGGTGGCGAGTTGCAGCCGCGAAACCTTCGCCTCGCCACGGCCGCCGTTCAGCGAGACGGCGATCGTCGCATCGAGGTCGACAGACTGCGCCGCGGCGACCGAGGCATCGACTGCCTTGCGGACAAGCGGCGCGACCGGCGTGCCGTCGCCCATGCCCCGATAGGAAGCGAGCCGGGCGCGCATCAGCCGGCCCATCAGCGCGTGACGCGCGCCGATCTTGCCGTCGAACCCGATGCCGTCCTTCCCGAAGCGATAGGCCCCGGCGATCGTCGCCGCGTCGGCGGCAACGCCGCGCACCGCCGCGACGCCCGATCTCAGGTCAAGCTTGCCGGCCGTGCCATCGGCCTTTCCGGCAAAATCGATCGTGCCGCCAAGCGCACGGATTTCGGCGGCAGGATGACGGATCCTCGCTAGGGCAAGCCTTGCGGTGCCGCGCCATCCATCAAGTGCCCGATCGAGCGTCACCGCGACATCAGCCCCGGCATCGGTCACCTTCGCGCCTGCACAGTCGAGCGCGGCGGCATGGACTGGTCCGCGCAACGATGGCCCCGCGCCGGCGATTCGCACCGCCAGCACGGCGGTCGCCGGACCGCTGACGCAGCCCCCGAGATCGAGCCGCTCGGCGATCGCCGCGACCTGGCCGGTAAAACCGTTGTCGAGCCTCCCCCGTCCGCTCAGCTTGAGCCCGACCACACCCTGCGGCGCGACAAGCCTGACTCGCACATCCTCCATATCGGCATCGAGGGCAGGCAGCGCGAAGGGCTTTCCCGAAGGGGCGGGCATCAGCCTGTCGAGTGCGCCGAGCGACAATGTACCGCCGACCAGTCGCGCGTTCATCCTGACATGACCGGCACGGATCGCGGTGACGGCCGCACCGGACAAGCCGATGCTGGTGCGCAACTCGATCCAGTCGGCAACAAGATCGGGATGGGCCGGATCGCCGATCATCACATCGGTGAGCCGCTGGCGGTCGAAGCCGAGATCGGCGATGCGGTAGCGCGCGGGGACGCCGTAGCCAGTCAGCGCCTTGTCGATATAGCCCGACGCAATCGGCTTGCGCTGAGTCCACAGCGCGATCAGCCCGCCCAGCAGCGCGAGCGCGACGACGAGCGCGACCCGGCGACTTCGCCGCCAGCGGGGCCTGTCCTCAACCGATTCGTCCAGACTCACGCCGCTTGCCACTCCCGGTTGCGGCACAAGGCACGCGCGCTTCGATCATAGGGCACCAGCAAGCACGCGCAATTGCGTGTCGCCACCCCCCGCACTAATCCTCCAACGGCGATGAGCGTTCCCCAACCAGACAATAGCGGCCACCGCGCCCGCCTGCGCAAGCGGCTCAACGAGGGCGGATCGGATGCGCTGCTCGATCACGAGCTGATCGAGTATTTGCTCGCCCTGGCCATTCCCCGGCGGGACACCAAACCGCTGGCCAAGGCTCTGCTGGCCGAGTTCGGCGGGATCGGTGGCCTGCTGAGCGCCGACCATGAGGCGCTGACTAGGGTGAACGGCATGGGCGAGACATCGATCGCGGCGGTCAAGGTTGCCCATGCCATCGCGCTCCGCCTGCTGCGCGCCGAGGTTGCCGAGCGCCCGGTGCTGTCAAACTGGCAGGCGCTGCTCGACTATCTCCGTGCCGACATGGCGCATCACGTCAACGAGCGCGTCCGCGTACTCCACCTCAACACCAAGAACATGCTGATCCGCGACGAGCTGATGAGCGAGGGATCGATCGACGAAGCGGCAGTCTATGTCCGCGAGGTGATCCGGCGCGCGATGGACCTGGGATCGGCGGCGATCATCCTGGTGCACAATTATCCCGCTCAGCACCCGACGGGCATTGTCGGTCACGCATGATCCCGGACAATCAAGATGTAACAAACGTTCAGTGACTTAGCAGGAGTCAGAATGACCGAAGTGGGGTGATAAATTAAGAGATCTCTCCCAGATGTCGCTTCGCACCAATTTTGCAATATTACTTATATTAAACAGTTCTTTAAGCCATCATAACGGCCTTACAGCCGCGATTAGGCGCTGGCGCCGTATCGCACTTGAGCTCTTGAAAGAGTTGGTCGAGGCCGGCACCAAATTTCAGTCCGGGCCAGGTAGCTGATCGCGCAGCCAGTCGGTCAAGCCTTCGTGAAATGCTGAGTCGACATAAACATCGCAGCGCAAAACTACACCCGCCGGCATGTCGACAACGAGATGGAGGCCTGCGGCATAGCCATAGGCGCCGGCCTGTTCGGTCATCCCCTTCAGTTTCCAGATATCGCCTTCGAAGTCGTTGTTTGCCGCCTTCTTTGCTTCGACGACGAGCAGATTTTCGCGCTGGCCGACGCGGTGAACGATGAGATCTGGCCGGATTGCGGCTTCCCGGCCAGGATCGTCCTCATGCAGCGGATAATGCAGCCGCTTGGCGACGTCCCCTCATCTATGTGTGAGATGTCCTAATATTACTGAGAGATATTAAATTGCTCCGATGACGGGCTGAATCGCTTCATGTAACTCATGTCCGCGTCGGCCTATGATTTCAACAAGAGCATCGGCGGGTAAGGCGGCAACGGCCTCTCGGTTCAAATGACCAGCATGAAATAGTGCGAGAATTTCCCCCCGCGTCAGCGGAAAGCCAAGCGTGCTCAAGGGCAACGCTTCGACTGGAAGGCCGAGATCAAGCCGGGTGAGCAATAGCGCTGCCGCCTCTTGTTCCTCGGCCCGCTCCAGCACGATCGCAGCTATGCGCAGCGCGGACTCCAATAGGAAGCGAGAGCCATCCGCGTAACCACGAATGTCGCCATGCCCTACCCTGACAAAGGCATTAGACGAGTACCGAGCCTCGATATCATTGGTCGGTTCGCCAGCAATCCAATCGCTCACGATGAGCGCGCGCTTGCATCGGCCATAGAACGCGACATCGCTTTCGGCACGATGCTGCAGCGCGCGACCCACGCCATGTCCGAAGCGGCCAAGGGCGGCCTGCTGCCACCGCGGCTCACCATTGCGGGTTTGCGGTGTGTAGTCCTCGTCGCGCTCCGGTAGACATTCGACGAGAACAAGGAGGGCTTCTAGCGTCGCGTCGGCCGGATCAACACGACGCAACAGCTCAACCAGGCGCATCGCGGACTCGAGTGTGAGGGGAGACTCGCCGCAGGCACGCCCAAGCATGGTCAGGCGGAGATTATCGGCGTCTGCTTCGATCAGGCCATCCGCGATCATGCGGTCCAACAGCCGCTCCAGTGTAGGAACCATGCGATCGCGCCATGCCGGATTCTGGAGGGCGGCGAGATAACCTCCATAGGTGTTCGCGATCAGGTCAACGACGGCACCGCGCGGAACATCTCTAACCTGCGTAAGCAAGCGGATCACCCAGGTTCCCGGCTGGTTCGGATTGAACGATGACCGGATGAACTCCGGCTGACCTTGCACATACTGCCGGAACAGCTGATTGCGCTCCATGGGGGTATCGGCGAGCAGGATTGCCTTTCCCTCGGCCTCGAACCCCAACCGACCGGCGCGGCCCGCCATGTTCTTATACTGAGCCACCGTATAGGGCTGCCGCTCCCGCCCGGGGAAATCAGTCTCCGCGATGATAACGGTGGATGCGGGCGTGTTCACGCCCGCGGCAACCGTGCTGGTCGCGACGAGGGCCCTGATCTGGCCATCCGCCCGGCGAAATCCGCGCTCCACGGCGACGCGCTCATCGCGGGTGAGATCGCCATTGTGAAACGCGATGCCGCCCTCGAGCGATCGGCGGAGACTCTCCGAGGTCTGGGAAAGGTCGCCTTGGGGAAGTGCGTCGATCACCGCTTGCGCCGCAGGAAGGCCAAGCTCGGCCGCAAGATAGTTCGCACAGCCGCTCGCCGGACCACGCGCATTGCGGAAAATAATGACCTTCTCGCCGGCGTCAATGAGATGGCGGACTAGCGGCACGATCACGTCCTGCGACGATTGCCTTTGCCCGCGCTGGCGGATCGCGAAGCGGTCGAGCAGCTGAATGGTTTCGGGACCGTCCGGCCCCAGGCGCGTAAGTGCGCCGGTTCGGTCGAGTACGCCTTCCACAAGCGGAACCGGCCGATGATCGGTTTGCAAGAGCTCGCAACCGAGCCAGCGGTCGAAATGGTTGGCGTGGCCGACAACCGCGCTAAGTGTGATGAGCTGCGAAGCAACGCCGCGCTGGCGGGCGCTCACGAGGTTGGTGAGCAACAGTTCGACCACCATGCCGCGACCTGGCTCGGTGATGAACTGCGCCTCGTCGAGCACGACTAGGCCGATCTGATTGAGCATGTGCGCGGAGGCGACCGACATGCTGAGGAATTTTTCGTAGGTGAAGAACGCGATGTCGTACTTGCCCCGTAGAACAGTGCCGACCTGATCCTGCCAATCGCCGGAGCATCGCGCGATTCGGAGCCCCAGACGATCGCCGTAGAGGGCCGAGAAGTCCTCGAACTTCTCGTTTACGAGCGCCTTGTACGGCAGCAGGAACACGGCCTTGCGGCCATCCGCAATGGCCTTGAGCGCCGCCAGCTCACCGATGAAGGTCTTTCCTGCGCTGGTCGGCGCGACGACCATGAGCGAGTTGCCATCCAACACCCCCTTTTCGTTGACTGCTTCGATCTGAAGCTCGTTGAGCCCTTGAGGAAAGCGCTCATGCCACGCGTCGACGGCTTCTTGCGGAATACCTGCCGCGGCCAATTCGCGGATGTCGCCTGTCGTCTGAAAATTGACGCGTTCCGGAAAGGCTTCGCGATAGCGGGCACCAATCTGGCCGGGAGGCAGGACAAGATCGCCCTCGGTCTGGCCGAACATGGTCGGTGATTGGACATAGCCAAATCGCCCAGCGTTCGCCGTGACAAGGCGAGTAACGCGATCGACAAGCTCAAGCACGCCGAGTGGGACGTGTGCCTCCAGCAAAACGTCAATGACGGCCTTGGTGAAGAGGCCGTGGCGCGATTGGGGATCTTCGAGCGCCTCTTGATCGGCCGAGGATGCGGCGAAGAGGATACGTCCCTGACCTGCCACCTCGACGAGCGGGACAGCCACCGCGTCGCGGGGGACCAGACCGGCGTCGATCACGCGCGCCGGAGCACCGCCACTGAAGCAGCAATCCAGCAGGAGGATGACTGCACGCGCTCTGGTCTCTCGAAAGCGCTGAGCCAGCTCGTCCATGCCGAGCGTCGTGTTCGGCAGATCGGCTACGCTGGTATCATGCAGAACCAGACGGTGGTCCTGCGTGCCGTGTCCGGCGAACCCGAGGATCACCACATCGTCTTCATCCGCAGCGCCTAGCGTCGCATCGAGAACATCGCGCATCGCAACCACTGTCGCCGCATCGTCCGTGATGAGGGGTGCGTCGAGGTCGGCGATGCTATCCGACAGCACCGCCCACAAGGCAGTGGCGTCACGCGCAGCTCCCGTCAGATCGCCGATAAAGGGATCCGCATGCCGATCGATGCCGATGAACGCCCCCCGGATCATCGATCAGCCTCGCGTCACCTGAAACGACGCGAAACCAGGTCGCTCGGCTTTGTCCAGCGCAACAGCGGCGAATGTCTCCCGCGAGGCGACTTGCTTGTTGCCAACCTTCTCAAACCACACGCACCAAACCGCGGTGCCTTCGATCGACCAATACTCGCCGACCTGCTCAACCGTCATGATCGGTCCGCCCGATTTCAGCTGAACCGTATCGCCCGGCGCAAACTCCATAATCCCCCCCTCTCGCTCGAAGCTTTCATATCGACTCAAAGTTAGGTTGCATTGCTGCGTTTTGCGAGATGGCCGGCCAAACGGGCCGTGATTTTCTACTCTTTTTTATCAATCAGCACTTCAATCGTCTAAGTAATGCCAAGTATCAGCTCGCGGGCTCGATAGCGGCGAGAGTTTGCGCTCGACCGGACAGTTCAGCGACTGCGGACGGATCGCTCTTTTAGACGGAATCGTGGAAGTGCCCGCGCCCATGCGTATCGTGCCTGCATTTGTGCAACAGGCTGTTGCACAATTTATCATTCTAGCTTGGAGATCCTGTGTCTGACCCTGCTTATCTGACCTGCGAAGAGGTCGTCGAACGCTATCGTAACAAGGTCAGCGACGGCACGTTGCGAAACTGGCGATGCAAGAGAATCGGGCCGTCATATATCAAGATCGGCAAGGCGATCTTATATCCTACAGACGAGCTCGATCGATGGGATCGGTCAAACTTGACCGCGTGCAGGCGCATATCGTTCGCGTCTGCCGCCACAGATCAATCTGAGGCCGACACTAATTGAGATGGGGGCTGGCCTCAGAAACCTGACGACTGCGGTCCGCAGGCTCATCGGAGGTCAGCCCTTGTTGTTGCAGTGGCGATGAGTCATGAAAGTCATGCATCAGCGTGTAGGTCCGGTCCCTTGCGGGATCGGCACGGGCACACCGAATTTTCGACTAGTCGAGGCGAATTACATACGCCTATTAACGGCTCCACTCCCACCGCGTCTTGTTGCAACACATTGATTAGTATGCCGATTTTCGAGAACGCCGATAGGTCCACAACTATCCCGCTCGGTACCCCTCGGGCATTCACGGTCACGCACAGTCCCAGAAAATCACGGAAAATACTTGGTTTCAATAACTTGAGAGGAGTCCGTCAGTCCCAAAGTGGGATGATAAATTACCAGTTTCCAGCGAAAAGCTCTTTCGATGCTTTTATATTATAATTCAATAACTTAATCCGTTGCGACTAAAATCCTCGTTACGGTAACCGTCAGGCAGTTAGCGCTGCCTGCCGTGGCGGGCGCGAGTTGAAGCGCTTGCTCGTGTCGCGAGCTGGGACAAATTGCCACTCCCAGTCCCGCCCCGGTACGAACGCTATAGGCAAGACTGGACGTTCAGACGATCGCCAAGCGTGCACTTAAGTGAAGCGCTAAATCGAAGCATCGAAAGGTTGCCACCCACCACCTAAGTACTGCCCTTAGGCTTATAGCCTTGGTAAAGGCAGACCTGATGAGTGACACCGCCCCCAATCTGGCAGATTTGGCCGACCTTCTTAGCGCGAGCGGTGACTATCGCGTCCAGCGACGTCTCATGCCGCGCTCGACGGTCACGCCGCCTGACGGCACGCCGACCAAGACCGCGCTCCTCATCGATGTAGAGACGACCGGCCTCAACCTCGAGAAGGACGAGATCATCGAACTGGCGATGATTGCTTTCACTTACTCGCTCGACGGTCGGGTCTTCGAGATCGGCGAGACATTCCAGCGCTTCCAGGAGCCCAGTGCTCCAATCTCGCCTGAGATCACCCGGATCACGGGGATCACCGACGCCATGGTGGCGGGCCATACAATCGACGTGGCGGAGGTCGCCGCCTTCGCCGGACCGGCCGCACTCGTGATCGCCCACAACGCCGGGTTCGATCGCCGTTTTGCGGAGCGACTGAGCGACGTTTTCACCACCAAGGCATGGGCGTGCTCGATGTCCCAGATCGACTGGGCGGCCGAAGGCTTTGAAGGCACTAAGCTCCATTATCTCGCGGCGGGCGCGGGCTTTTTCTACGATCGGCACCGGGCGGAGCACGATTGCCGCGCCGTGATCGAACTGCTCGCCTCGGACCTTCCGGTGTCGAACAGAACGGCGCTTGCAATCCTGCTCGACCGGGCGCGCCAGCCCACCTGGCGCATCTGGGCCGAGAATTCGCCCTATGACCTTAAGGATGCGCTCAAAGCGCGCGGATACCGCTGGAACGGCGAAGGCAATCCCAATCCGCGTGCCTGGTACGTCGATGTCGACGATGCCCGGCGCGAAGCGGAGATCAGCTTCCTCAGGAAGGAGATCTATCTGCGCGACGTCGAGCTGCTCGTGCACCGGATGGACGCCTATAACCGCTTCTCGGACAGGCAAAACTAATAGGCTACGGATCAAACGGGGGACGTCATTCGTGCATATTTCAAGGCTGCAGCTCGTCAATTATCGGAATTTCGAGCGCGCGAATGTCGTCTTCAACAAGGGCGTGAACACGATCATCGGCGAGAACGGATCGGGCAAGACCAACCTGTTCCGGGCGCTGCGCCTCCTGCTCGACGACACCCTGCTACGCTCGGCATACCGGCTCGACGAAAAGGACTTCCACCGGGGCCTTGGCGATTGGCGCGGTCACTGGATGATCATCAGCCTCGAATTCGATGAGGTATCGCAGGACGAGGCGATCCAATCGCTCTTCCTGCATGGGACCGGCAACATCGCCGACGGCGCGATCGGCAAGGCGACCTACAATCTGATCTTTCGGCCCAAGGCGGCAGTCCGCCGGAGCCTGGCCGACCTTGCTGCCGGCGATGTTGCGGGCCTCGCCGAGGCTCGGTCGAAGATCACGATCGCGGACTATGAAACGATCTTCACCGGCAAGAGCGCCATGGACTTCCTCGCCCCCGACGCTTACAGGCAGCTGGTCGGCGACTTCGATGCAGTGGTGTTCCCCCAAGAACTGACGAACCCGGCTATCGGGGGTGTCATCCCGGGCATGCTCTCGATCTCGCGCGAGGTGTGCTTCACCTTCGTGCAGGCGCTGCGCGATGTGGTCGCCGACTTCCAGAACAACCGCACCAATCCGCTGTTGACCCTCCTCAAGGGCCGGAGCGGTGAGATCGATCCGCAGAGCTTCGAGCCGATCAGCGCTCTCGTCAAAGGGCTCAACGATGCTATCGAGGGCCTGCCCGATGTCGGCACCATTCGCACCGATATCCGCGACACAATCACCGATGCGGCCGGCGGGACCTATTCGCCGCGATCGCTTTCGATTCGCTCAGACCTATCCGACGAGGCCGATCGCCTCTTCCAGTCGCTTAAGCTGTTCGTGGGCGAGAGTGAGGAGCAATATGAGGGCGCGATCCATGAATTGAGCCTGGGCGGCGCGAACCTCATCTACCTGACGCTGAAACTGCTTGAGTTCAAATATCAGAAGCAGAAGGAATCCTTCGCGAACTTCCTCGTGATCGAGGAGCCGGAGGCGCACATCCACACCCATATTCAGAAGACTTTGTTCGACCGGTTGAATTATGACGATACTCAGGTCATCTATTCGACGCACTCGACGCACATTTCCGAGGTCAGCAACGTCGAGAACATAAACATCCTCGGAAGGCAGGGCGGACGATGTGAGGTATTTCAGCCGGCCGCGGGACTCGACGCAGGGCAGATCGGCAACATCCAGCGCTACCTCGATGCGGTCCGCAGCAACCTGCTCTTCGCCAAGAGCATAATACTGGTCGAGGGCGACGCCGAGGAAATCCTGATCCCAATCCTCGTGAAGAAGGTCTTCGGGCTGAGCCTGGACGAGCTTGGGATCAGCCTGATCAACATCCGCAGCACCGGCTTCGAGAATGTGGCGGTCCTCTTCCATGACGATCGCATCCGCAAACACTGCGCGATCATTACTGATCTCGACCGCGCGTTCATCGACACGGCGGAGGACATGCTCGACAATGACGACGAGATCGCCGCGAAGAAAAAGGCGCTGGGGTCACAGGTTGCAGGGCTTCGGCGAGAGGCGGCGCTCAAGCAGCTGTGTGACGGAAATCCGTGGCTGACGGCGCACTTCGCCGATCACACCTTCGAGGTCGATTTCGTCTCTGCCGGCAATGTCAGTATCATCGTCGCAGTGCTGGCCGACGTCTACAAGGATGCAGCCACCATCGCGACGTCAAAGACAGAGCTGGAATCAGGCGACATCGCGCTCTTCGGCACACGCGTGCTGACGATGGCGCGTAACGCTGGCAAAGGCTGGTTCGCGATCATTCTCGGGCGCATGATTACGCCGGGGACCGTCATTCCAAATTACATCCTCGACGCGATCTTCAAGGCGCATATCCCGGTTTCGATCCAGACGTGGGCGAGCGTGCTGGACTATCGGCTGTCGGTCCTCTCAACGTCACAGCTAAACACGCCGGCGGACATCGCCGCAATGCGTGCGCAGATTGCCCGCTACCGCCGCGGCGAGATCGACTTTCCCGGGGTCCGGGCCGAGATGCTCCAGGCGTTCCCGGCCGACGGCATCAACGCGATCCTAGCGAGCTTCTAAGATGTTCGTCTGGGACAGGAAGGACCTGAACGACGCCCAGGTCGCGGCCATCGAACACCCCGGCAGCGTCTTTCTCGTAGCGTGCCCAGGAAGCGGGAAGACGAGGACTCTTACCTACAAGATCGCCCGTCTGCTATCGCAGCTCAAATCGGACAAGAAGCGCGTTGTCGCGATCACCTACACGCACCGGGCAGCGGACGAGATCCACGAACGGATCGAACAGCTTGGCGTCGACACGAGCCAACTGTGGATCGGCACGATCCATTCTTTTTGCCTGGAGTGGATCCTCAAGCCCTACGGCATCTATCACCCGGCGCTTAAGCACGGGTTTCGGGTGATCAACGCCCATGACACCGAACGTATGCACGAGGAGCTGTGCAGCGCAGTGCAGGGCACCAAGATCACCAGCTTCGACTGCACTTATTATTTCAGGCCGAGCGGCTATATCTTGACCTGCAACAAGACGGCCAAGCATGAGGCGATCAAGGGGGTCCTCCAGACCTATTGGCGGACGCTTCGCACCGAGCGGCAGGTCGATTTCGAACTGATCCTCTTCTACGCCTACCAACTCATCGAGAAGCACTCCTCGATCAGCGTGCTGCTCGGGTCGATCTTCGAATGCGTGCTCGTCGATGAGTTTCAGGACACGCGGGAGATCCAATATGCGATCCTCGCTTCGATCCTGAAGGCGTCGAACGGCAATGCATCCGCCTTCGTAGTGGGAGACCCCAATCAGGCGATCTATGGCTCGCTGGGTGGCTATGCGATCACGGCGGCGGACTTCGGGACGCGGTGCGGAATTGCGTTCAAGGAAATGGACCTGTCGGACAATTACCGGTCGTCGTCTCGCATCGTGAGCTATTTCGGCCATTACAATGTGTTCCCCGCCAAGATCGAGGCGGTGGGCGCGGACAGGCAATATGCGAGCGTGGTGTCGTTCGACCAGGAAACCCACAGGGACGCGCTTGAGGACGAGCTTGTACGGCTCATCAAATACAACGTCGAAACGCTCGGCATCGCCCCGCACGAGGTCTGTATCGTCGCCCCTTGGTGGGTTCATCTCGCGAGCATGACGCGGCGGCTGGTCGCAGCGCTTCCGGCCTATTCGTTTGACGGCCCTGGCATGGTGCCCTTCGCGCGCGACGTTGACAATTTCTGGTACAAGCTCGCCCGGATCATCCTGACGGAGGCGTCCCCGCAGCTCTATGTGCGCCGGATGCGATGGGCGGGGGAGGTTATCGCCGGCCTCAGCGAAGCGGGCATCGACATTCCGGATTTGGACCGCAAGGCACTGCTTCGCGCCTGCAATGCCATCACTATCACCGAGACCGACGGCCTAGCCTTCCTTCGGACGTTTTTCGATCAGCTATGCGGCGTTCTCGGCATCGACCGCCACGCCTGCGCATCGCTCAAGGAGCATCACGACGCCTTCTTCGAATGCTCGCAAAAGCGCATCGACCGGCTAATCAAGGAGGGCTCCGAGGCGATCGCTGAGTTGGCGATGTTCAGGAAGGTCTTTGCGGGCCGGACTGGTATTACTGTGTCAACGATCCACGGGGTCAAGGGCGCCGAATATGACGCGGTGATCGCCTATGGGCTGCTGGAAGGCATGGTCCCACATTTCAGCGACCCAGATCAGGTCGAGACAGCGAAGAAGCTCGTGTACGTGGTATCGTCGCGGGCTAGAAAGAACCTGCATCTGATCTCCGAGCGTGGTCGAAGCCGAGGCTGGAGTGGAGACTATCAACCGACCGAAGTCCTTGCCGGATGTGCATTCCAATACGACCAGCTTTCCACCTAAAGCGGCGTTCTCGCTAGCGCGATCAAGGGCTACAAGGGGGCGCTCTCACGGTCTGATCCGATAGGAGCGCTCCGTTCCCTCACGAGCAAGGCGGCCACCGCCGTATGGGTACGACGAAGCCGTCGTTCCCGCTGGCGTCGCCAAATGCCGGCTTGTGCCAAGAGCCGAAATTTACTGTTTGGCCACTGCGGCTTCATTATACGAGCGAGGCTTCGCTTCGAACCTGCTCATTGAAACAATCGGCACCAGGCGACGTGGTAACCGATTTTTTCCGGCACGTAGGTCAGGTGTCTGCTTCCTCGGCCTCCACCCATCCCGCGATCGAGAAGGGCTGGTCCCACCGCTCCAGCATTCTCCCGAACATGACGCATCGGTCAGTCTCGGTCGTCTCCATCGCATACTGTCCGAGGAGCTGAAGGCGCTCGGGCACCTCGTCCCGGTCCCGCGCGGCAAAGACGTGGAAGGCGGCAACCGCCCGCCGGCTGTCGGCGCACGCGAGCAGAACGCCGGGATCGGGCCCCTTTCCGCCATCCTCCACCTCGGCAGCGAGCTCCTCCAGCGCTTCCTCGATCCCGTCGCCGGTGCCGGGTGGGACCGCATCCAGCAGGGTAAGGCCGGTCGTCGTCCAGCTGGGCCGCTGGCCGACCTCGAGCTTATCCAGCACCGCGGCGACGTATGGCGACACCCGCGGCCCCGGCTTGGCGACTTCGCGCCCCATCCCAAGCGCAAGGTGATAGGCATCGATCGCCATAGACATCCGGCTGAACATCCCCTTGTGCGTCCCGGCCACCACTTCGGCGAGATCGAGCCCCGAATTGAGATATGTGCCGAGGTAGTCGAGCTCGTCGCCAAATACGGGCGCGGCCCGCTGGATGCGCTCGCGGCCGATCAGGTAGTGCAGGAAGAACAGGGGACGATCAAGGATGTCGGTGCAGGTGCCCAGATCGGCGAGCGTCATCGTCGCCGGCTGCACCAGCGCGTTTGGGAACCAGCCGGCATGCTTCAGCTCAGCTTGGGCGGAGGCTAGCGTTGCGAAGTCGTCGAGCGTGACGGACAGCCGGATGGTTTGCTCGATGTCGGCGGCGTCGATCCCCAAGCCAAGCGACGCCGCCACCGCCATCGCCTCGGCGTCGCCTTCGCCGGCGGCCTGCAGGATGTCCTGGAGGCGCGCCGATTGGACCGCGGGTTCGACAAGCAGGTCCTTCACGTGCCTACGCGCTGAGTTCACCGCGCCGCGGAGCGCGGCGTCGGTCAGGATCGCCGACTTGGCCTCGGCGATCACCACCACCTTGTCGACGACGGCGATCACATCCGTCTCGTAAGACACACCCTTCCACGACCACTTCACGCTGGGCAACACGCGCGCTGTGGGCAGCGCGACGGAGATGAGACGCGCCGTCTCGTCCTCCAGATACCGCCCGCGCCGTCGCTCGAGCCGTTTCTCCAGCCCCGCCTCAACGGCGAGTTCCCTGAGCAGGTCAGGCAGGAACCCGACAATAGTTTGGGGAAGGAAAAGCAGGAACTCTGCGCCGTCCCTTATCGCCGGCCGCTTCCATACGGGGTTGTCGAGGAACAGGTGCTCCGGCTCCTTCGAGCGGAGCACGCCAGGGACCAGGCCGATCGCGGCGAACACACTCTCGACCACCTGTGTCGACATGCCGATCCGCGCGGCGAGATCACCGGGATCGACTACAAACTCCAGCATTAACCCGGTCGATGCGTGCTCGTGCAACATCATCCGCAGCTGCCGAAGCGTCGTCTTGGGTGACAGCGAGGCCCGGAACTCCTCAGGGTCGCCATCGACTCCGTCGTATCGCTCGAAGTAAGCGTGGAGGATCGCCTTGCGGGTGCGGCCTCGCATGATGCCGTCCAGCAGGGCCAGCCGAGCGGAGAGACGCCGCTGGATCATGTCGACAAGACCGCAAGCGACATCGACGAGTTCGCTCGCTCCGAAGCCGTGGTGCGACCGGAACCCGTCGTCCAGCGGGGCGTGCAGCTCGCGCACGATGCGGACCATCTCGTCGTAACGGCCCCAGTTGCGGATCATCTGCGTCTGGTCGCGCAGCCGTTCCTGGATGAGCGTCACCGCCAGACGCTGGGGATCGGAGCTGACCTTGTCGACCTCCAGCGCGCGACGGCGCTGGAACGCGGTTGCCAGCGCCTTCAGCTCGCCCATCACCTCGCCGATCTGCTGATACGACGCGCGTTCGACGCCCCATTCCCAGCGATCCATTCGCAGCAGGATCGCCTGCAGCAGCTCTACATGGTGCTGCTCCAGGCCGGCGACGATCCCGTCGACGGCGACGCCGTCGGGACCGGTCTTGTGCGTCATGCTCCAGCTCGAAATCGTCGCTAGGACATGCGGCGGGAAGCAGGCGCGCAGGATCTCCCGGATCCGCTCGAGGTGGCGCGGAAACGCACCGGTGGCGGTGAGCGCCTCGGCGATCGAGGCGGCCCGCAAGGCCTCGCGGTCGATGTCCCCAGCCTTGATTTCACGGACAGTTATCCCGGGCCTGCGGGAATGGATTTCGCCGAGTTCATCGATCTTAATGCCCATCGCAGCGACCTGCCGAACGAGCATAGAACCCTTTCACCGGAGTCACCTTGGATTCTCCTCCCGCATCATCGTCGCGGGGGAGACGTGCGTTGCGGAACAGCTCCCTCCAATTCACTATCAGCAGCCGCGCGGCCGAGGGCTCCTAGAGAGAGGTCGAGCGGTTCAAGTTTACATTGCATGATCGAAGCTCATCCGTCGCCGCGTCGCGCGATCATCTCGAGCGCCACGTTCTCGACGTCGTGCTCGGCCACATCGGCCGCGTCGACGACGTTGATGTCACGCTTCAGGATCACGAGGTCGGTCAGGATGTCCGGCTGCCCCGCCGACAGGATGGCGGGCGCGAGCATAAAGCAGCCGACAGCGCGGCGCTTGGCCAGGAACGTCTTGAGGTTGGTGTCGTCTGCCGGTTCCATGACCTGGACGCGGTTCACGGTCTGGTAGAGCACGCCGCGCTCCCACGAACCGTCGTCCGGCCGTCGGCTCGTGATCTGGATCGCGTAGTGCGAGGTGGGGTGACCGGGAAGGTTGCGGATGATCGACATGTTGATGTCGTGGTTTACGTCCTTCGTGCCGAACCGCTCGCGCCATCGCTCGAAGATCCGGCGGGCGCCCGCGGCGTTGGTGAACGTCAGTGCGAAGATCGGTGGCACGTCATCGCCGTAGCTCGCATACAGGATGCCCTTCCACCGAGCTTCATCCCAGCTGTGGATGTCGATCACGGACTGCACCTTAATACCGCGGTGGCGGCCGACGGTCGGACGTTCGTCGCCGACCTTCGGCCCGGCGGGAACGTCCCCATCATCGTCACCGCCCGCCAGCAGCTCCAAGTCGGCCACCGCCGGACGGTCTCGCATCGGATAGTCTTTGGAGGCGCCATCCAAGCGGACGATCGGGCGTCCGGCGATGCGGTGCAGCGCACTTAGGGAAGCCAGGACGCTCGACACACGATCATGCGCGCTGCCCTTCGCGACCAGACGCCCCATCGCGTCCTCAAGCCGGGGTAGCACGAAGGTCGCCGCCATCGCCTCGCCGACCACCCGCATCAGGAACGTCCCGATGTCGGGCTGGTGCGCGAAATCAGAAACCGGGAGCGAACGCGGCCACGCGACGAGCGAACGCATCGCCTTGGGATCCGTCCGGACGCTCGGTTCCGGCTCGTCGGTCTCGACGATGTCGACGCGGAACCGCTCAGTGTGCGGCCCGACGCCGTCCTCAATCATCGTCGCCAGCATTGCCTCGAACGCAGCCACGACGGCCTGGGCGGTGACGGTCCCCGCATCATCCCCGAGCGCAGCGACCTCAACGGTCAGCCCGCAGATGCAGGTCTCGATAATCTGCCCAGTGGGCGCGTTCAGGATCAGACGGCCGAAGAGCTGCCCGGAGACGGACTGTGCCTTCATCAGCGCGAAGAACTCCCCAGCACCGCGCTCAGCCATCTCGTCCGGGATGCTTCCGTCCTCGCGCAACGTGTCCTCATAGCCGAGAGCGTAGAGCAGGGCGATCCGCGACATCGGCATTCCCGCCGCGCCGAGCTCGTCCGGAAGGGCAGAAAGCGCGCGGAGTTCGCCATTGTCCATATTGAGGATGTTGCTCCCGAAGGCGACGTCGATTTCCTGCAGGCCCTCCGCGACGCGGACCTTCGAATCCTCGTCCAACGGCAATGTCCCCAATGACATCCTGAGGAGGCGAACCGCCAGCAGCAGTTCGGGCACGAGGCGGAGCTGCAGCGCGATCCACGCCCAGATCTTGACCGTGGGGACGAATCCGACCGGCAGCTCGCTTGATTCCTCTCCCTCGGCCGCGAGCCCAGCGGCCGCCATCAGGATGGACGAGCGGGCAGCCCACAGGAGGTCGGCACCGCGATAGGCGATGGCGAGGTGCTGATGCGCCTCAATGAGCTGCCCGGCATGCTCGCGCTTGGCGAGCCGTACCGCCGCGCGGCCGAGGAGGCGGATGCGCTCGCACTGCTCATCGCCATCGAGGCTGAGCGCCTGGCGGAGCAGAATGAGAGCGCCCTGTGCATCCGATGTCCGCTTGGCGACAAAGTCGGCAAGGCGCTCGGCGACGGCGCGGTAGGTCGGGTCGCGCCCCGCCGGCAGGGCCACGACCTCGATCAGCCGTACCAGCCGGTCGGCGTCGAACTCCGCGAGCCCCGACGCGTCGTCCAGGATCGAGCCCAACTCCGACCAGACGCCCGGCAGTTCGTCCATCCGGCATTCGGCGAAGTAGCGTCCGAGCCTGACGATCGCCAGCGACGTCCGCGCTTCCAGCCGGTGGTTGGGCCGGTGATCGTCGCGCGTCATGGCCACGAGGGCGGCTTCGAGCCGGTCCGACCGGGCCGACAGGTCCACCTCCTCCGCCGGCAGCATGCGGTAGAGCACACCGTTCACGAGCAGCTGGTGCAGCTGGACCAGGAACTCGATATTGCGGGCGTGGTCCGCGCCCAGCGCCTCGGCCTCTATCGTCCCGTACCCATCGGACACCGCAGCCGCATCGTCGAACCACCAGAAGGCAGTCCACAGCGCGTCGTGGCGGGCCTCCAGCCGCTGGCGCGCCGACCCATGCTTCACCGCGAGGCGGATCGCCCGCGCGTGCCGGCCCTCGGTCTCGTGGCGCGGCAGTTCCAGGTTGCGTGACAGCTGCGCGGCGACCATCGCCTCGGTCACCAGCTGCCGCTCCATGCCCGCGAACGTGGACGGATCCGCGAGCCCGCGCTCGATGTCTTCGAGGCGGCGGCGCCTCGAATAGTCCTCCGGTCCCATACGCATCGGGTCGGACACCATCTGCCCAACACCAAGGTAGTCGTGCGCGATGTCCTTGCGCTCGTGGTCGATCACCTCCTCGACGATCCAAGCGCGGTCAAGGATCTTCACCGGGATGCCATGCGCCTGCTCGAGCTCGACCTCGATGCGGGCGCGGTCGGCCGCGCGCGCCGGCTGGCTCGTGACGACGTAGATGCGCTCGAGCTTGCGGCCTGTGACAGCGATCCCCGCGACGTCCTTCACGACTTTCCGCTTCCAGTCCTTCATGGCGCTGAAGGCGAAGCCCCAGTCGTCCCGGCTGGGACCCGGGCTGCCGATGTAGGTTAGGTCGGCGATCGCCTCCGCTACCGGGAAAGTGTCGGCGTCGGCCTTGCCGTCGCCACCGCCCTCCGGGCCGCTCTGCGGACGGATGTTGGGACAGATCACCCGCTGACAGAGCTTGCGGCAGAATATCTCGAAGCGCTGATGCTCGTTGCGCGAAGTCATCGTCTCGAGTTGGAACTCGAGCATAGGGCGGTCGAGGACGTAGAGCGGCCGGTCCACCGTGTCGGAATACAACTCCGGCCGCAGCCTGCGCATGAATCCCGCAGGCGTCGGGCGTTCGGCCGCAGGCTCATCCGCCTTGTCTTCGATTCGGTCGTTGCTCATGCGAACGAAGCTAGAACAGCGCGCGGTCTGAAACCAGTCCGGACGACGGACACCGCCGCCGGCTGCAGCCTAAACTACGCCGATGTCCTGGGCGGCGCTGCGCCGGCATGCCCCGACCGATTCTGCACGAATCACTTCGCGAACAGATCGAGGTTCCGCACACCCTCCAGCTCTATCTCGACGGCATTGTCGATCGGTACTGGCAGCTACATGGGATTTTCGCCGACCGACCCCATCTGCTCCAACGAGGCTGCCCCGATGATGATCTGGAATTCCGCCAGCATCTCCGGGTGTCTCTTGACGAAATAGTCATGGATATTCCCGTTATCGACCAGGCGGCCGAGATATCGAGAGGCCAGCACGAGATGCAGGACATCGTCCCCATAGGTGTCCTCGACCGCTTTGAAGTCACGGTTGAGATTGTCGAGTTCCTGCTCCATCTTTGCCATCTGCTGGGGCGTCATGCCACTGATCTTCTTGGGCTGGTCAGGCTTGGCGAGGTCGCCCTGCTTCGTCGCGGCAAGGATCGCCTTGGCATAGCTGAGCGTGAAGTTGTTCACCGATATCATGAGTTCGGCTGCCTCGACCTGACGGATGAACTTCATCTTCCGCAGCACATCGAATGTGATGGTGTTTACGCTCTTGTCCTTCAGCAGTTCCGCGACCTCTGGCGCTATCCCCGTCAACAATCCCTTGCGGCGGTAAAGAGCACGAGCGGTGATCCCAAGCGCTGCGGCGATCTTCTCCTCGGGAACACCCCGTTCGATCGCCTTGTTGATCATGTAGTGCTCTTGCACGGTGGCGAGGCGATTAACGCGCTTGTTGTAGGTGAAGCTGTCATCATCGTCGGCGACGATGCATTTCGCCTCCGTGATGCCGTGCTCGCGAAGCGCGTGATAGCGTAAGTGGCCGTCGAGCAGCATGCGTCTACCGTCGGTCTCCTGTGGAGCCACTGCCAGGGGCTCGATCATTCCTACCGTTCCGATCGAACTCTTGATCCGCGCGTATTTGCGGGATGCCGCGATATTAGGCGTCATCTGCCGAAGAGGCAGGAGGTCGTCCAGCCTCATGATGAGGACCTCCGGCTGAAAGGCGATTCGAATCTCGTCGATTTCATCCATGAGCTATCCCCAATCGCTCGGCCAGCGGCAGTGGAAGCGACGCCATCGATTCGGCGCGCAGCAGCGTGACGAAATGCTCTTCTTCCAGCAACTTCTTCAGGGCATTGACGACGAAGAGGAGGCGCCCCTGGGTCAGCGTAGCCTTCTTCACCATCGCCTTTTGCCGATTGACCTCCCGCTGATAGGCACGGACCAGCGAAGCCGCTGTTGGTTTATGCGCCTTCCTGTTTTGCAGACCTAGGGAATGAATACCCTTGCCCATCAGGTTGCGCTCATCAACGATGCGCCGGATGGCGACAACCTGGTTCCCGGGCAGCATCTTCGTCTCATAGGCTTCGGTCAAAGCGCGCTGCACATCATGATCGTTGGCGCGAGCGATCGTTGCGGCGATGGTCATAGGAATGACCCCCCGTTCTACGGCGTCAAGGAGGCGCTCTTCCCCATTGTCGAGCAGCGTGCAGATCAACCACACATATTCGTCGCTGAACCCGAGTTTCCTGGAAATCTCAGCACAGGTATAGCCCCGATCTCGTATGGCGCCGACTTCCCGGACGAGTTCGAGCGGTGTCAGATTCCTCCGGGCCATGTTCTCGACGAGACTCATGACATAGCAGTCATCGCGGTCAGCATTGATGATTATCGCTGGAATGCACGCTTGGCGCAGCTTCAGGAACGCCTCCATCCGTCCCTGACCGCAGACGAGTTCATACCGCTTACTGTCCGGTACCTGGCGGACAGTAATAGGTCGTTTCAGACCGACCGCTCGTATGCTCTCCACCAGCTCGTCGAATATCTTCCGGTTTCGCGCACGCGGATTGAGGATATCGATGTTAGCAATTGGGATCGACTGGATTTCTGAACTGTCGGTCATGAAGCCCTCACAAGCGAATGACGGCGGGTGAGATGATAGAGCGGATCGAGGGTGTCTGATCGATAGGCGTCGATATCGACGCCATTGTCCTCGGCGAGGCGGACACCTTGACTCGTGCCGAGGTCAAGCCAAGGAAGCAGATAATAGTCGCGTGGGCGTTTATTGCCCGGCGACAGCCGAACGACGACGGTGATGTCGGGCTTCAATCCGGAATCGAGGCGAATCTTCCAACGGAAGGAACCGGCCGGGGTGACCATGCATCGTGCCAGGACGATGGAGATCGTCAGTTCACCGTTCACGATGAGCAAATCCGTCCGCGGATCAAGGGTAACTGTTCCACCAAACCGCTCGATTTCAGCTTGTGTTTCTTCCAACACTCTGGGGTGCATCAGCCGCAGCACCCTGTTCGTTTCCAGAAACCGATAGTCACGCGCCGGGACATATCCGATTAGCCTATAGGCCCGGGTAAGGCTGCCGAAGCGATGGCGATATGCAGCACTGGACGGCATCTCCTCCATCTCGTCGATCATCATGCCGGAGAGCGCGCCACGGCTGGCCAGCAGGTTGTTCAGGAAGGAGAGCAGTTCCTCGTCACTGAACCGCCGCGCGCGTTCAGCCATGATCCGTTGGGCAACAATGAAGATGTTTGGATCGACAAGGGCCTCGAAGGCTCCATCCCCCCTCACCCATTCCTCGGGCTCATTGACCTTTGGCTTCTGCTTCAGCTTTGCTGAAACGCGGTTGTAGACGTTGTTGCCGATATACTTCTCGTTGGTGAGGATCTGCCGGACGACTGCACGATTCCAGGGGCGATCGAGGTCCGTCCGTATGCCTTCGCGGTTCAGCAACTCGGCGATTTCCCGTTCCGACCGGTGTTCGACCACGAAAAGCATGTATATGCGCTGGACCGTGGCTACTTCCTCTGGAGGCCCCAGCACCAGGATGACCCGATCCGTCTGGAGGCTCTTTTGCTCGCCACGGGCAAGCGGCGCCTTCATCTCGTTGCGTTCGTTGACCAAATGCCGGCGCAGACCATAGCCAGCATGGCCGCCCTGCCGGTAGCCGAGCGTGATTAGGCGGCACTGTCCCTTGAACACCTTGGCAGACAGTTCCCGGCTGTATTCGCCCGCCATCATGCGCTTGACGGTCTTGATCATGTTCGCCTGGAAGCTACCGTCGTTGTCGAACTGCTCGGCACAGTAGTGGACCTGGATGCCTCGTTCACGGCAGATGAACTCGTAGTGGGCGCTTTCGTCCGCATCCTGAAAGCGTCCCCATCGGGAAATGTCGTAGACGAGTATATGGTCGAAATCGGCCGCGCCTGACTGCACGTCCTGGATCAATTGCTGGAGAGCGCCGCGTCCTGCGATGTTGAGTCCGCTGCGACCTTCGTCGGCATAGGTGCAGACGATGGAGAGCTCCTTCTCCTCAGCATAGAGAGCGATGATGTCAGCCTGATTTTCAGTGGAATACTTCTGATGGTCCGTCGACATGCGGACATATTGCGCAGCGCGCGATCCCGCCTTTCTGTCCTGTTTGCCTTTCTTCTTCACCAGCACCTCGTCTGTCGCGGGGCTGGCCCCATGATACAATGATGGTGCTCTTCTATGACCAGGAGGGGCGGTATGTCGTTTTCGAAGAAGGAGCGAAAGTTTCGCGCCAAAAATGGAAATCTTTTTCCAGATTCAGATCAAACCGTGCCCTTTGCAACCGCGGTGGCCGCTGCCCTGAAGGCGGAGTTCGGCGACACGCCGAGCAAGATCAAGATCGTGGCACGACTGACCGGCAGCAACGAGAGGACGGTCAAGAACTGGTTCAATGGGCGGAATGGGCCCAACGCCGAATGTCTGGTAGAATTGATGCGGCATTCCACCATCCTGTTGCAGCTGGTGCTTCGGCGGTCGGGCCACGAGGATCTTGTGAAAGCGCTTCAGATGACGGCAGCGCGGGAGCAACTAAGGTCCGCAATTAGCACGCTGAACGAGATTTTTGGCTCCGATCCCGAGAGCCCGGATGATGCCGCGTAGTCGGTCATTAGGCAGGAACACGGTTTAACCGCTCGCTCAGGGCGCAACGACATGCCTGCTCTCGTGTTCGCCCTTGCGACATATGGGAATCGTCAGAACCATTGTGAACCACATAAAGGGTCACATAAGATCCTCTGTATCTCTTTTTGCGAGATTAGGGATCACTGAAGATCCCGTAGTTTCTCCTGCGCCATCTTGAAACAACGGATCATATGTGACACCATTGGCTCGAAAATGCCGATAAAGGGTCACATATGATTCCTAACACGATCCCAGGGGCAGGAAACGTCGAAACGACAATGCGTGATCTAGGGGCGCGGCTGGCCAAAGTTCGCCTCAGTCGCAACCTGACCCAAGCACGATTGGCGCAGGAAGCCGGAGCTTCGCTTCCGAGCATTAAGCGGCTTGAGGCTGGCCGGAACAGCTCGCTGGACACCCTTCTTCGCGTACTGCGAGCACTCAACCTGGGTGATCGTATCCTCGACATCCTTCCCAATCCAGAAGTGCGACCAGTCGAGCGGGTTCAACATGAAGGCCACGAGCGACGTCGCGCACGAACCCAGACGGAAGCCCCGAAGGCCAGCGACTGGGCGTGGGGCGAGGAGGAAGATCAATGACGGACGCGACCGTCCGCCTGTGGGGTAGAGATATCGGCGCTGTCAGCTGGCTCGACGACAGAGCGATCGGCGTATTCCAATACATGCCCGAGTTCGTCCAAAGCAGCATCGAGCTGGCACCGATCATGATGCCGCTACGCCCCGACCCTTACGAATTCCCCGGTCTACCGCGTGACGCCTTCAAGGGTTTGCCCGGCATGCTCGCCGACTCCCTCCCCGACAAATTCGGCAACGCTCTGATCGATACGTGGCTCGCGACGCAGGGCCGATCGGCCGGCAGCTTCAATCCGGTCGAACGTCTTTGCTATATCGGGACGCGCGGCATGGGTGCGCTCGAGTTTCACCCCACGATCCTCAAAGGGCCGCGCAAATCCCAGCGCCTTGAGATCGATGCGCTGACCAAACTCGCCAACGAGGTCCTGAACAACCGCGCCAACCTTGCAGGCGTCCTCAAGGGCGATGATGACCACGAAGCCCTGCAGGAGATCCTTCGCGTCGGGACATCCGCAGGCGGCGCGCGCGCCAAGGCCATCCTCGCGTGGAACGAGAAGACCGGCGAGTTTCGATCCGGCCAGGTCAAAGCCGGGGAAGGCTTCACCTACTGGCTCATGAAGTTCGACGGCATCTCCAACAACCGCGACAAAGAGCTGGCCGATCCGCAGGGCTTCGGCCTCATCGAGTATGGCTTCTTTCTCCTCGCCCGCGCCGCCGGCATCGACATGACCGAATGCCGCGTCCACCACGAAGGCGGCCGATCGCATTTCATGACGCAACGCTTCGATCGCACCGCCAGCGGCCAGAAGCTCCACATGCAGTCGCTCGCTGCCTTGCGCCATTATGATTTCAACGCGGCGGGAGCCTATTCCTATGAGCAGGCGGTCGAGACGATCCGGCTCCTTGGCCTTCCCGCTTACGACATCGAGCAGCAGTTTCGCCGAGCGGTGTTCAACATTCTCGTCCGAAACCAGGACGACCACGTCAAGAACATCGCTTTCCTCATGAATCGAAAGGGCGAGTGGCGGCTGTCACCGGCCTTCGACGTCAGCTATGCCTACAATCCGGATGGAAGCTGGACTCACCAGCATCAGATGAGCCTGAACGGTAAGCGCGATCACTTCGAGCTGTCCGATCTCATCCAGTTCGGCGTTTTCTGCGACCTCAAGCCCAAAAAGGCCGAAGATATTATCCGCCAGATGCATACGCAGGTCGAAAACTGGCTAGCCTTCGCAGAACAAGCGGGCGTTGCTGAGAAGACTGCGCTAGCTATTCACCGAGCCATGCGGCGAGAAATCGTTATTCCAGCTTAGGCACAGGATCTACCACACCACACGGGGTCAGCAACCACGCCTTCACCAGGAGCCCCATTTTCAGCAAAGTGTTTAAACCGCGAAAATGGTAGAAGGGGTGAGCATTGCCGAGAGAGACCCATGCCCCGAACGATTAGAGAGATGATAGCCGCCCTACCGCTCGATCGGCAGAAGGAAATCGAGAAGCAATACCAGGAGTTGCGTGCGACCCTGCCCCCTCCGCAGACCGACGAGGCTTCCGATGCCTCATCCACGGCCCCTGAAACGAAGCAGCATCCGCAGCACCGTTCATAACCGTAGGGCACCTGTTGTCCTTGCCGGCTAGTACCACCTAGACGGCGTGAAGCCGCGATCGGCATCGTTGCCGAATAGGCGCTCCGCTTCAAACCCATCCTCGATCGCCTGCGCCGACAGGCCAGACCCACGCTTTGCCAAGTGCGCCCTCCCACAAGCGAGGGACACCGAAGCGCGCCGCGCCAACGCGGCCATCAACTTCCTCGCGTCGCCAACGGATAGTCCATCGCAGCGAAATCGTAGAACTCCTCGCCCGCACGCCATCCCGGCATGCGCAACAAAGGAGACACCAATATGCAAACATCTCTCATCTCGCCGCGATACCTACGGACAGAGGAGGCCGCACTGTTCCTTGGGCTGTCGCCGCGAACGCTCGAGAAGCATCGCACCTATGGAACAGGCCCGATCTACCGCAAACTCGGTAAACGGGTCGTCTATGCAATCCCCGATCTGCAGCAATGGGCAGATTCCAGGACAGTGAGCTCAACGTCCGATCCAAACGACCGAACGGCACGCCCCACCGTGTGGCAAGCAGGCAAGGTTCACCGCAAGGCATAGTGATGCCGATCGAATCGCGAGCGCTTCGTACGCGGCATCCCGCCGCGTACCACACCTGCATTTGTGCAACAGGCTGCTGCACAAATTACCCCTTTAGTCCGGAGACACTGTGCCTAATCCTGCTTATCTGACCTGCGAAGAGGTCGTCGAACGCTATCGCAACAAGGTCAGCGACGGTACGTTGCGAAACTGGCGATCCAAGAGAATTGGGCCGTCTTACATCAAGATCGGCAAAACGATCTTATATCCGGCTGACGAGCTCGATCGATGGGATCGATCAAACTTGACCTCATGTAGGCGTCTACCGATTCCGTCGTCCGCCACGGATAATTTTGAGGCTGGAACCGATTAAGATGTGGGCTGGCTTTCGGAGCATGACGGCTACGGTTGACAGGCTCACCGGAAGTCAGCCTTTGTTCCTGCGATGGCAATGGGCTACTCAAGTCATGCTCCAACGTGACGGCCCGGGTTTGCGCGGGAGTGCATATGGCACACAGGAATTTCCTCTAGTTGACGTGATTAACATGCCCCAATTAGCCGCCCCACCCCCGCAGAACACCATCATAAGATATTGATTAATATTAAACTTTTCGAGGGCGCCGATAGGTGCACAACCATCCCAGTGGCGATCCCTCCCCCAGCCGCGCCGATATCGAGGTGACGCGCAATATCACCGAAGCCGGCAAGCGCATGGGCATCGCGGTGCACGATCACATCATCATGGGTACCAGCGGCCATTCGAGCCTGCGTGCGCTGGGCCTGATGTGAGCCGGGGCTGATCCGAACGCCGAACGGCCGCCGGACCCGAAAGTCCGGCGGCCGCCCCGGAGGGACCGAGTGTCCCGTCGGGATCGTTACGAGCCCTTGGTGAGGAACCCGGTCAGCTCGGCCTTCGACAAGGCCTTGTTCTTGTCGGTGTCGGCGCTGGCGAACGCCTGGTCGACCCAGGCCTTGGTAGCGGCGCTGTCGGTCTTCGTGGTCGGATCGCTCGCCTTCTTCAGGGCGACCATCCAGGCGCCGAACTCAGCCTCGTTCAGCGTACCGTTCGAGTCCTTGTCGTAGCTGGGGAACTCAGTGCTTACGACCTGGGCGATCTGATCGGCCTTGGTCACCGGCTGCGCTGCTGCAGTCTGGGCAGGTACCGCCGTCGGATCGGCCGGAGCCGGTTGCGGCGTGGCCTGGGCGGTCTGCGCCTCCTGTGGCGCGGCCTGATCGGCCGCCGGCGTCACCGAACTCATCGCCTGATCGACCGGTGAAGCAGTCTGCGCGGGCACCGCCTGCGTAACGGGCGCAGCCTGGGCCTCGGCGGGCTTATCCTGAGCAAGAACAGGAAACGAAATCGTCATGGCGCTTGCAAGAATAACATATCTAAGCATGATTCTCTCCGTTGATTTTACTTCAAGAATTCGTGAATGACTGGTTTCACAACCGGCCAACACTTGATAGTAGAACCCCTCGTCCATCGAGATGGTTCATTTTTTCTCGATTTGAAGCTTCGCCTCGTCCCTGCTAACGCGCGCCTCATCGCGAGTCCGTTCAGGATTCGCGATGAACAGAAACCGGAATTTCAGGAACCGTTGCAATGGTGCCACGCTACTCACGCCCCGACATGGTCGCCATCTGGACGCCCGAAGCCCGATTCCGCATCTGGTTCGAGATCGAGGCACATGCCACCGACGCACTGGCGGAACTGGGCGTGGTGCCGAAAGAAGCCGCCAAGGCGATCTGGGAAAAGGGCGCTTTCGAGGTCGACCGGATCGACGAGATCGAGCGCGAGACCAAGCATGACGTGATCGCGTTCCTGACCAATGTCGCCGAGCATGTCGGCCCCGAGGCCCGCTTCATGCACCAGGGCATGACCTCGTCGGACGTGCTCGATACCTGCCTGGCGGCGCAGCTCGCCCGAGCCAGCGACATCCTGATCGCCGATATCGACGCGCTGCTCGTCGTGCTGAAGCGCCGTGCGATCGAACACAAGCTGACCCCGACGATCGGCCGCAGCCACGGCATCCATGCCGAGCCGGTGACCTTCGGCCTCAAGCTGGCCCAGGCCTATGCCGAATTCGACCGCAACCGCGCGCGGCTGGTAGCGGCGCGGGCAGACGTCGCGACATGCGCGATTTCCGGCGCGGTCGGCACCTTCGCCAATATCGACCCGTTCGTTGAAGCCCATGTCGCCGAAAAGCTGGGGCTGAGCGTCGAGCCAGTCTCGACCCAGGTGATCCCGCGCGATCGCCATGCGATGTTCTTCGCGACGCTGGGCGTGATCGCCAGCTCGATCGAACGGCTCGCGACCGAGATCCGCCACCTGCAGCGCACCGAGGTGCTCGAGGCGGAGGAATATTTCTCGCCGGGCCAGAAGGGCTCTTCAGCGATGCCGCACAAGCGCAACCCGGTCCTGACCGAGAATTTGACCGGCCTCGCCCGCATGGTGCGTGGCTATGTGACGCCGGCGCTGGAGAATGTGGCGCTGTGGCATGAGCGCGACATCAGCCACTCGTCGGTCGAGCGCTATATCGGGCCTGACGCGACGATCACGCTCGACTTCGCGCTCGCCCGACTGACCGGGGTGATGGACAAGCTTGTCGTCTATCCCGAGCGAATGGCGAAGAACCTCAACAAGATGGGCGGCCTCGTCCATTCGCAGCGCGTGCTGCTGGCGCTGACCCAGGCCGGGGTGAGCCGCGAGGATGCCTATCGCCTGGTCCAGCGCAACGCGATGAAGGTGTGGGAATCGGACGGCGCACTGTCGCTGCAGGAACTGCTCAAGGCCGATCCCGAAGTGACCGCGGCACTCTCCACCGCTGAGATCGATGACAAGTTCGACCTTGGTTATCATCTGAAGCATGTCGACACGATCTTTGCTCGGGTATTCGGTATCGACGCGTAACGATTGCATTTGCTGCAACTGCGAAGGCGTGTAATAATATTGCGCGCCAACGCAACAATCCCCACATGGCCCGTGCCGGACTTTTCCGGCATCGGAGACCCAACCATGCCTTTCCTGGAAACCGTGGTCAGCAGCGTGCTGGCACTCACGGCCCTTGTGCTGGTGGTCGAGGTCGTCAGCCTCTGATCCACCGGCCGGCCCGCCCGCCCCTTGCATAAAGGGGCGGTCAGGGTGGCGGGGAGTTGGGCTCTCTCTGAAATATCCGCATGGCGCTTAGACTTGAGGCCCAGGGCGGATCGACGTTCATTCCGCTGGCACGGTTACAGCGAAGGGGAGGATTCGCGCAGCGGCGCGGAGACTGCGGAGTTCATTTCCGGACCTGAGCATCGCGCCGGCAAGCTGCCTGCTTGTGGACCTGCTCGCCATTGCAAACTGCCCGAGCCACTGGCCGGACCTTCTCAGCGTCCTCTGCGCCTCGGTGCGAACCATCCTGCGCCGACGGACGGTTCCGAATGTCGATCCGTCTTCGTCGCCCTCTCAAGCGTCAGCGCCTGCCCCTCCCGCAAGCGGGAGGGGGAAAGATCAACCCAGCGCGCTCTTCACCTTCTTGAAGAACCCCATGGTCTGGGGGCATTCTTCACCGGTTTCGGTTGCCCGGAACTGTTCGAGCAGATCCCGCTGCTTCGCGGTGAGCTTGGTCGGAGTCTCGACCTCGACGCGGATCACCAGGTCGCCGCGCCCCCGGCCTTGCAGGACGGGCATGCCCGCACCGCGCTGGCGCAGTTCACGGCCGCTCTGCGTGCCAGCCGGAATCTTGATCGTGTGGCGCTCGCCATCGGGACCGGGGATTCGGATCTCGCCGCCCAGGGACGCGGTGGTGAAGCTGATCGGCGCGCGGGCGAAGAGGGTCGTGCCCTCGCGCTCGAACAGCGCATGCCGCAGCACGTGCAGGAAGATATAGAGATCGCCCGGAGGCGCGCCGCGCGCGCCTGCCTCGCCCTCGCCGGTCAGGCGGACGCGAGTACCCTCGTCCACGCCCGGCGGGATATTGACCGTAAGCGTCTTGGTCTTTTCGACCCGGCCCTCGCCCCGGCAATGGCCACAGGGATCGGAGATGACCTGGCCCGCGCCGTGGCAGCTCGGGCAAGTCCGCTCGACCACGAAGAAGCCCTGCTGCGCCCGCACCTTGCCATGACCGGCACAGGTGCCGCACGCCTTGGCGCTGGTGCCGGGATTGGCCCCGGTGCCGTGGCACGAATCGCACGCGGCCGACACGTCGACGGTGATCTCGGTCGACTTGCCGCGGAACGCGTCCTCGAGCGTGATCTCCATGTCGTAGCGGAGATCGGCACCACGGCGCTGACCGCGCGGAGCACGGCCGCCGCCGCCCATGAATTCGCCGAAGATATTTTCGAAGATGTCGCTGAACGCGCCGAAATCCTGCGCACCGCCGCCGCCTGCACCCGCACCGTTGCGGAAAGCCGCATGGCCGAACCGGTCATAGGCAGCGCGTTTCTGCGGATCCTTGAGGCAATCATAGGCCTCGCTGATCGCCTTGAAGCGCGATTCGCTGTCCTTGCACCCGTCATTCTTGTCCGGGTGATATTTCATCGCGAGCTTCCGATAGGACGCCTTCAGCGTCGCATCGTTCGCGGTGCGCTCACATTCGAGCAATTCGTAGAAATCGACTTCGGTGGTCATCTTGGGCCCCCGCCCTCCCCGTTACCCCTGCCTATCGCATCGCAGGAATAACGGGGGGAACGCAACAAGTTACGCCTTTGTATCGTCGACTTCCGAGAATTCGGCGTCGACCACGTCCTCGGCAGGCGCCTCATGCGCCGCTTCGGCGGCGGCAGCCGGCGAAGCCTCGGACTGGGCCTGCTTCTCGTAGATCGCCTGGCCGAGCTTCATCGCGACCTGCTGCAGGGCATTGGCCTGCTCGCGCATCGCCTCGGGATCGCCGCCTTCCACTGCCGTCTTGGCCGTGGCGATGGCACCCTCGATCTCGGACTTGAGCGAGGCGTCGACCTTGTCGCCATTGTCGGCGAGCTGACGCTCGGTCGTGTGGATCAGGCTGTCGAGCGTGTTCTTCGCCTCGGCCGCATCGCGGCGCTTCTTGTCCTCTTCAGCGAACTGCTCGGCATCGCGGACCATCTGGTCGATGTCGCGATCCGACAGGCCACCCGAGGCCTGGATGCGGATCTGCTGCTCCTTGCCGGTGCCCTTGTCCTTGGCCGACACGTTCACGATGCCGTTGGCGTCGATGTCGAACGTGACCTCGATCTGCGGCACGCCACGCGGCGCCGACGGGATACCCACCAGGTCGAACTGGCCGAGCATCTTGTTGTCGGCGGCCATTTCACGCTCGCCCTGGAAGACGCGGATCGTGACTGCCTGCTGATTGTCGTCAGCGGTCGAATAGACCTGCGACTTCTTGGTCGGGATCGTGGTGTTGCGGTCGATCATGCGGGTGAACACGCCACCCAGCGTCTCGATGCCCAGCGACAGCGGGGTCACGTCGAGCAGCAGCACGTCCTTCACGTCGCCCTGCAGCACGCCCGCCTGGATCGCAGCGCCCATCGCCACGACTTCGTCAGGGTTGACGCCCGAATGCGGCTCCTTGCCGAAGAAGTCCTTCACGATCTGGCGAACCTTGGGCATGCGCGTCATGCCGCCCACCAGGACGACTTCGGCGATGTCGGCTGCCTTGAGGCCCGCGTCCTGCAGCGCCTTGCGGCACGGCTCGAGCGTGCGCTGGATCAGGTCCTCGACCAGCCGCTCCAGATCGGCGCGGGTGATCGTCTTCACCAGATGCTTCGGACCGTTCTGGTCAGCGGTGATGAAGGGCAGGTTGACCTCGGTCGTGGCAGCCGAGCTGAGCTCGATCTTCGCCTTTTCCGCAGCTTCCTTGAGGCGCTGCAGGGCAAGCTTGTCCTTGGTCAGGTCGATGCCTTCGGCCTTGCGGAAATCTTCCGCGAGGAAACGCAGGATCTTGTCGTCGAAATCCTCGCCGCCGAGGAAGGTGTCGCCGTTGGTGGCCTTCACCTCGAACACGCCGTCACCGATCTCGAGCACCGAGATGTCGAAGGTACCGCCGCCGAGATCGTAGACCGCGATCGTCTTGCCGTCCTGCTTGTCGAGGCCATAGGCAAGCGCCGCAGCGGTCGGCTCGTTGATGATGCGCAGCACTTCGAGGCCGGCGATCTGGCCGGCGTCCTTGGTCGCCTGGCGCTGCGCGTCGTTGAAGTACGCAGGAACCGTCACGACCGCTTGGGTCACCGTCTCGCCGAGATAGGCCTCAGCGGTTTCCTTCATCTTCTGGAGCGTGAAGGCGGAAATCTGCGCAGGTGAATAATCCTTGCCGCCGGCCTGGACCCATGCGTCGCCGTTCGGGCCCTTCACGATGTGATAGGGAACCAGCTCAGTGTCCTTCTTGGTCACCGGATCGTCGAAGCGGCGGCCGATCAGGCGCTTCACCGCGAATACCGTGTTCTCAGGGTTGGTCACCGCCTGGCGCTTGGCCGGCTGACCGATGAGCCGCTCGCCATCCTTGGCGAACGCCACGATCGACGGCGTGGTGCGCGCGCCTTCCGCATTCTCAATGACCTTGGGCTTGCCGCCTTCCATCACGGAAACGCAGCTGTTGGTAGTGCCCAGATCGATACCGATTACTTTAGCCATGGTCCTCTTCGGCCCCCGTCTTCTAAAAAATTGCCTCTCGGCCGCGCCCCCTGACTGGGCGACGCGACACTTACTGCTGGCGATATAGGGGGGCTTTCGCTTGCCGCAAGATTTTCGACTCCCTAGAGGCCTGACAACATTCCCGAAGCGGGAGAATATGATGCGTATCCGTGCCCTTCTTTGCCTCCTGCTGGCGCTCGCCGGGTGCGACGGCCCGAAGGAAATGCATGTCAGCAACGCCTGGGTACGGCTGGCCGCGGTGCCGCGCGGGCCGGCCGCAGCGTATTTCACGCTGCATGGCGGCCCCGCCGATGCGACGCTGATCAGCGTTTCGAGCGATGTCTCGATCCGGGCGGAAATGCACGAATCGATGAAGTCGGGGTCGATGTCGTCGATGAAACCGATCGAACAGGTCCGGGTACCCGCAGGCGACAAGATCGTCTTCGCGCCGGGCGGCAAACATGTGATGCTGTTCGACGTCAACCCGGGCATCAAGCCCGGCGCCCCGGTGCCACTGCTCTTCACCTTCGCTGACGGCCAGCGCATCACCTACAAGGCGACTGCGGTCGGTGCGGGCGACGCAGCGCCGGGGAGTTGAGTGCCGATTCGACCGAGCGCCCCCTGACCGGTGGCGAGATCGCCCTGGCGCTGAGCGTGTTCGGCGACTCGGTCGATTATGCGCCGGTGCGCATCAAGCGGCGCAAATGGGCGTTCTTCCAGCCGCGCGAGACGGTGATGGCGCCGACCGGATCGATCCATTTCCATCCCCGGGGCACACACTATCGCGACGACTTCGCGGCTGGTTCGCTGGAGGACCAGGGCCTGTTCATCCATGAGATGACTCATGTCTGGCAGCACCAGAAGGGCATCGTCCTGCCGATCGCGCGGCACCCCTTCTGCCGTTACGACTATGCGATCCGTCCCGGCCTGGCGCTGCACCGCTACGGCATCGAGCAACAGGCCGAGATCGTGCGGCACGCCTTCATGATCCGGCGCGGCGCCAGGGTGATCGGGGCGCCGCCGCTTGCCTGCTACGAGGAAATCCTGCCCTTCGGCACGGCGATGGAGCGGGCGTGACGGAGCGAGGGCGAGGCCCTGTCCCCGATTGGGCGGCCCGATTCCCAAAATCGACAAACGTAATGCAAGACGCTAGCCGCAGCGCGTGACCGGGTTACGCCTTCATCTGTCGCGCCACCCTCTGCTGGCAGCAGCGATCGTCGCCACCGCGCTGCTGATGCGTTTGCTGGTGCCGGCCGGTTTCATGCCCGCGGCTTCGGGCGGGACGATCATGGTCCAGATCTGCTCGGGCGGGAGCACGCAGGAGCGCGTCATGGCGCTACCGGTCGAGCGCGTTCCGGTGCCGCAGCACGACCACCCGGGCAAGGCCGAGGCACCCTGCGCCTTTTCGGCACTGTCAGCCCCCACGCTGGGCGCAACCGATCCGGCATTGCTGGTGCTGGCCCTGTTCTTCATCCTCGCGCTTGCCGTTCGCGTGCCGCTGTCGATTCCACGCAGGACGCCATCCTATCTGCGCCCGCCGCTCCGAGGACCGCCGGCCACGGCCTGATCCTTCGCTTGCCCGGCATGTCCGGGTCCGAGGGTCTTCTTCCTGCAGCAATGCAGCCGACGCCGCCATCGCATCCGATGGCGTGCGCACCCCATTCTCGTCCGGACATGTCCGGCAGGAGCAACTTCGATGCGTTATTCAAGAACCATTCTGGCGGCCGCGATCGCGTGCCTGGCCGCCCCGACCGCCGCGCGCGACGCCAACGCGGGCACGATCCGGATCAGTCATCCCTGGGTCCGTGAAACGGCGCCGTCCCAGACGGTCGGCGGCGGATATCTGAGCCTGACCAACAATGGCAGGCAGCCGGATCGCCTGATTTCAGCCACATCGCCGGCTGCGCGCGAGGTGCAGATCCACAGCATGTCGATGGATCGCGGCGTCATGCGCATGCGCCGCCTGACCGGCGGCGTGGCGATTCCGGCGGGCGCCACGGTCGCGATGGCGCCCGGTGGCCTTCACATCATGTTCGTCGGGCTGAAGGCGCCGCTGAAGCGCGGGGTGATGATCCCGGCCGAGCTCAGCTTCGAGCGCGCCGGCACGGTCAGGATCGCCTTCAAGGTCGAACCAGTCACCGCGCAGGGACCGGGAGGCAGCCATCATGAGCAGCATTGAGCCAACCGAGCCCGCCGCCGCCCCGGCCCGGCTGAACAGGGTCCGGATCGCACTATGGGGCGCGGTCGCCCTGGCGACCGGCGCTGGTGCGTTCGCGCTGCTGGACAAGCCCAAACCACAGCCGGGCAATGCCGAGGCCTATGCGAACGCCATCGGCGGGCCCTTCGCCATGATCGACCAGAGGGGCAGGCCAGTGACCGACAGGACGCTGAGGGGCCGGCCCTTCGCGATCTTCTTCGGCTTCACCCGCTGCCCCGATGTCTGCCCGACGACGCTGTCGCGCATGGCGCAGCTGCGCAAGGAACTGGGGAACGCCGGCGGCAAGTTCGACATCGTCTTCGTTTCAGTCGATCCCGAACATGACAAGCCGGCCGATATCGGCACCTATCTGACGCTGTTCGAGACGCCGATCATCGGGCTGAGCGGGAATGCCGCGCAACTCGCGCAGATCGTGAAAGCCTATCACGTCTATTACGAGAAGGTGCCGCAACCGGGCGGCGACTATACCATCGACCATAGCGCGTCAGTGTTCCTGATGGGGCGCAAGGGCGAGTTCGTCACCACCATTGACGGCCATGAGGGCCAGGCGCCTGCCCTCGCCAAGCTGCGGCGGCTGATCGACGGCTGAGTGGCCCGTCACCCCTGAGAGGAACTGGCGGCTGTCAGGCCGCCAGTTCCCGCCGCTCGGGAACCGCCGTCGCGAGGGTCAGGACCGCGACGGCACCCCTGCCCTCGCCTTCGCTCTCAAGCCGGAGCGAGCCCTGCATCGCCGTCATGGAATTGGCGCACCAGTGGAGACCAAGGCCGCCGGACTTGTGCTTGCGGGTAGAGAAACCGCGCTGGAACAGGATGGGCGCACGGTCGATCGCGAAGCCTTCGCCGTCATCGCGGATGGCGATGATGGTCTGCCCTTTCTCCTCGTCGATCGTCACGCCGATGCTGCCGCCGCCCATCCCCCGGGCACCGATCGCCTCGGCCGCATTGGCGAAGAGATTGCCGATCACCTGGCTCAGGATCACGCGGCTGCCCATGGCCAGATGGGGTCGCGCCGGGAAGCTGAACGCGATCGACAGCCCGCCCGAATAGCGCGCGATCGTCGCGTTCCTGGCAATGATCTCCGTCACGTCGCATGGCTCAAGCTCGGGCCGGCCATTGGCCGCCTGCTGCTGCTCGCCGATGATCTCCAGCACATGGCTCATCGCCTCCCGGCCAACCTGGAGCTGGCGGCGGCGTTCATCGCGATCCTTCGCCTCGGCCTCGATAGCGGCCGAGACGAACGCGACGAGCTTGTCACGCCGTGCTTTCGGAATGTCGTCCTTCGCCAATTCCGCCACCGCACGATCGAGCGTGCCGCGATCCATCGGCGCCGGCTGAGCGATACCCTGGCTGATGATCGTGCTGATCGGATTCAGCGCGTTGCGGACATTGTGCATCACCGCGACGGCGCTCTCGCTTCGGCCGAGCGCGAAGCTCTGCACCTCGAGCTGCTCGCGCAGGTCTTTCAACTGGCGGAGCATCGCGTTGAAGCTGCGGCCGAGCGAGCCGATCTCGTCCTGTCGCGCCGCTTCGTCGGGCAGCAGGCCGAGCGCGCCCGACGAGCGGACGACCTGCATATGGTTCTCCACGCGGCGGAGCGGACGCAGCACCAGTCGCGTGATCATCCGGCGCAACATCAGCAGCACCACGAGCAGCAACAGGGTCGATCCCGCGACGGCGAGGAGAAGCATGCGCCGGCCGAGCACCGAAACGTCGCGCGGCACGGTGAAATCGGCGCTCGCCACGGCATGGCCGCCGGGGCCGAGGATCGGCACGGCGATCCGCATCTTCTCCCGGCCGGGGGTGATTCGTCCCTCATCGGCAAGGGTGGCAAGATCGAGCCGGGCATTGAGCTGGAGCAGGCCGGAAAGCTGTTCCGACGTGATCCGCCGTGCCATCAGCACATAGCCGCGCGGGGTTCCGCTGCCGTCGCTGCGGCGGACCTGAGCGACGCCGACCGCCGCGATCACACGGCCAAGCCGCACGTAGAAGCTCGCCGAATTGCGCGCGCCGAGCATCCTGGGGAAGTCGATGGTTCGGATCTGCCCGATCAGCGCCTGGCGCATCGCCGGATCGTCACCCCTGGCGCTGCGCCAGCGGGCAATGACGATACGGCCGTCATTGGCGACATAGGCCATGCCGTTGACGCCGAGATTCTCCATCGCGAGGGGCGAAAAGGATTCCTCCTCGAACGCAGCGGTCTGGCGCGCCATGTAGTCGTAGCTCGAATTCCAGTCGCCATAGTCGCGCACCGCGCTTTCGACCTTCGACGCATATTCGCGCAGCGTCACGCGCGTGCGTTCGACATGCGCCTCGACCGACCGGGATTCGAGCTGATTGAAGCTTGGGACGATGACGCTGGCGAGCAGCAGGGTGATCGCGGCGGAGCCGATCAGCCCCACCACGGTCAGGATCAGGACGAGCTTTGCGCCGAGCGACTTCGGATTGCGCAGGGCCCCGATCCGGCCGCTAGCGGCGCGGAGGAAATGGGCCATCAGCCGCGAGTCCCGTTACCCAGTTCAGGTTCGAGATATTCCTCCTCGATCCCCGACGGATCCGGGATGAAGCGCGCCAGGGCCATATCGCGCGCGATATCGGCGTCGACCGGCCGGGAGAAATAATAACCCTGGAGATGCGAGGCCCCGGCGGCACGGAGCGCCATGACCTGCGCTTCGGTCTCGACGCCTTCAGCGATCACGCCAAGACCAAGCGCGCGGCCGAGATGGATGATCGAATGGACGATCGCTGCGCTCTCGCGCTCTCGGCCCATGCCGTCGATGAAGCTGCGATCGATCTTGAGGCAATCGAGCGCGAACTTGCGGATGTTGTAGAGGCTTGAATAGCCGGTACCGAAATCGTCGAGCGCGATGCGGAAGCCCATCTGGCGCAGGCGATAAAGCGTCTCAGCCGCGCGATCTGCGTCATCGAAGATCGCCGTTTCAGTGATCTCGATCTGCACCCGGTTGGGCTCGACCCCGGCGCGCTGCACGCATTCAAGGATATGGCCGATGAAATTGGGGCGGCGAAACTGGCGCGGGCTGAAATTGACCGAGACATATTGGCCCGGCCAGTCCTTCAGTTCCTTGAGCGCCTCGCTCAGCACCCAGTTGCCGAGTTCGTGGATCAGGTTCGATTCCTCGGCGATCGGGATGAACATCGATGGCGAGACCGGACCGAATTCCTCGGTGTTCCATCGCAGCAGCGCCTCGAAGCCAATGACTTCCAGGCCCTCGCGGGCGACGATCGGCTGATAGACGAGGCTCAGCTCGCCCTTCTCGATCGACTTGCCGAGCCCGCCCTCGATGCGCCGGCGGAAGCGGATCGATTCGTCCATGCTGTCGTCGAACACGCGGACGACACCACGGCCGCTATGCTTGGCATCGTTGAGCGCGAGATCGGCTCGGCGCATCACGTCGACCGGATCGTGCTTCTCCCCCGCCTCGACGAAGACGAAACCGGCCGAGGCGCCGCACTGGACCGAATGGCCGAAGATCTTGAAGGTGGCCGAGCAGGCCTTGATCAGGCGCTCGCAGGCCATGCAGGCGGCCTGTTCGCCAGGCGAATCGAACAGCAGGCCGAATTCGTCGCCGCCGAGCCGTGCGACCATGCCGCCTTCGGGGATGGAAGACTGAAGCACCGCGCAGATCTGACGGATCAGATCGTCGCCGGCGAGATGGCCGAGCGTGTCGTTGACCAGCTTGAAGCGATCGAGATCGACCATCGCAGTGGTGAAGCTGTCGTTTCCGCGGGCCTTTTCGGCCAGGGTGCGCAGGAAGGCGAGGCGATTGGGCGCCTCGGTCAGCGAATCGTGATTGGCGATATGCACCGCCTTGCTCTCGTTCGCCGCGAGCTCCAGGCCCTGCTCCTCGAGGATCAGGATCTTTTCGGCCAGCGCGGCGCGAGTCGCGGCCAGCTCGCGGTCGACCTGCCAGCGATGCCCCAGCGCGGTCGCGGTCTGGGTGACCTCGGCGACCTCGAACGGCTTGGCGATGTAGAAGATCTTGTCCGCCGGTCCGGCCGCCTTGCTGATCTCGATCGGCGAGAAATCGGAATAGCCGGTGACGATCACCAGGTTGATGTCCGGATCGAGCGCCCGGATACGGGTCGCGGTTTCCTTGCCGTCGATGCCCGGCGGCATGCGCACGTCGATGAACGCGACCGCAAACGGATCCCCGTCGATCATCGCCTTTTCGATCGCGGCGACGCCGTCCAGCCCCTGCATTGCGTGGGTGAGCGCGAAATCCATCGCTGGCGCCGTATCGGCCGGTGCGTCACCGTCGTCACCGAACAGCTCGGCCGCCATCGCGTCGAGCGCGCCTGCGTCGGCATGTCCCGTCGGCGCGAAACTGCGTCGGTAGGAATCATGCATCGCAGGTTCGTCGTCGACGATCAGAATGCGCATTGGGGCACCGCCGTGGTTAATGTCATTGAGGGCCCGTCCGCCCTTGCCATGGCGTAACCGGACACGGTTAAGGCGCCGTAAACGCTGTTTCGATGCCCTCACTATCAGTGCTTGATTCAGTTGCCGCGCACGGCGCCGGGACATAGCATCCCGACCATGGACCAGCGGAGCGCTCAACAGCGGCAGGCCTCCCGTCCCGACGCCCAGCCTGTGGGCGCGCGTGTCGCCGGGCCGCGCCAGACTCAGCTCGCCGCCTTTTCCGACATGCTGAATGCAGCCCCGCCGGTGCAGCGCCTCGCCCCGATGGCGTCGCCGGACCGCGGCGGCCGGATTGCCTATCCGGCGGTGGCGCAGCTTTACGACATTCAGGCGTTCGACAGCTGGGACGATCATGTCGCCTGGCTGTTGTCCAATCATGTAGCACTGCCGCAGGGCCTGAAATTGCAGGTCGGCAGCCTCGGCACCTATCTGAACCGGGCGCCGGTGGGCTCCAAGGCGGTCTACCTGCCGCCCGGGCAGCCGGGATTGACCGAGGCTGGCGTCGCGCTTCGCGACAGCGGTGCCCGAGGCGCCATTCTCCTCTCGTCGAGCTATGTCGAGGAGGTCGGCACCCTGCCCAAGGACGAGCGGGTCGCCACCCTGTTGTCGACGATCCGCCATGAAGTGCAACATGCCGAGAATTTCGACGAAGGCCTGGTTTCGGCCGATCCCTCCGAAGCCGAGAGTGCGCTCGATGAAACCATCGCGCATTCCGAGAACATCCTGAACGCGCAACTGGGCGGCACCAAAAGCGATGCGCCGCTGTGGGACCAGGTCGAACACCTGGCGCAGGCAGAGAAATATTTCGAATCCGCCGGAGGAGCCCGAGGCGCGCTGAAGGACAAAGCCGCCGCGGCCCTGGAGCGGGCGCAGAAAAAGGTGCGCGAGGCCCTGGCCGAACATGGGGAGAACCCCGCGGAGATGATCGACCAGTATCTCAACCTGGTCGATTTCGACGAGGATGGGCACAAACTGGCCAACAAGAGCAGCGCGATGCGCACGGTCCTGCAGGGCAAGTTCGCTGATACGGGGTCCGTGGCACAGCGTGCCGCAGATCCGGCGGGCAATCGCACCGGCATGCCGGACAATTTGAAATCCGGTATCGAGGCGTTGTCGGGCATCTCGATGGATGGGGTGAAGGTCCATTATAATTCGGCCAGCCCCGCCCAGCTCAACGCCCATGCCTATGCCCAGGGCAGCGACATCCACCTTGCCCCGGGGCAGGAACGGCATTTGCCGCACGAGGCATGGCATGTCGTCCAGCAGGCGCAGGGGCGAGTCGCCCCGACCCGGCAGATGAAGAGCGGGACGCCGGTCAACGACGACGCCGGGCTCGAGCGCGAGGCCGATGTGATGGGCTCGCGAGCGGCCGGCATGGCCGCCTCCGCCACGAATACGGCACTGGCCGAGCCTGGTGCCGGCGGGTCGGCCACGCAGCGCGTTGCCCAGCTGTATCGCCTGTATCCGGTAAGCGAGCAGACCGATCAGCAATGGAACGCCGGCAAGCCGGTGCGCGTGTCCGAGGACGGCAATCTCGCGGTGGGCCAGGACGACGGCTATGGCTCGCACGACCTGTGGGCCGAGGCCGGGATGATCGAGCCGACCAACGAGCGCCTGCAGACGTCGGGCTCACGCTATCGCGTCGCCGCCGGCGACACGACGCTTTCCGGCACCTCGCCCGTCGGGAACCATGCGCGTACCCTGACCAAGGTCGTCCCAAGCTATGGCCCGACGGGGGAATCGGGCGAGGACATGACGATGCCGGACGATTGCGGCACCGCGGCGCATGAACTGACCGGCGCGATGGATGACGACGACGGGAAGACCGAAATGGTCGCTGTGTTCCGAAACACCATCAACCTGGCCGCCGCCGTCACCACGGCAGCGGAAGACCGGCCAGCGCAGATGAAGCGGGAGATCCTGCTCCCGTTCATCATGGCCAAGAGCAACGAGGACGTCCCGAGTTTATTCAGCTTCATCGGCGTCGGCCCGAGCAAACGCAACCTGATCGACCTTGCGAGATTGCGCCAACTCGACAGGCCGATCAACGCGTTCCGCCATGCCATGGAGCGAATGACCGAGATTCGGACCGTCGACCTTCCCGAGATTTTAGAAGAACGACGCCAATTGCAGGACATGAACCCCGACGATGGGGGTTTCGCCGCACGGCAACAGGCTTTCAAGCAGGCCGAGACCAGGATTTCCACCGAGGTGACCCAGATCAGTGATCTGATCCGACGGATATCGCCAACCATCATTCCGACGCTGAAGCAAATCGACGACCTGATCGTCGCCTCCTACGAAAAGCTGACACCCGACGAGAAGAACACCTTCGAGCAGCGCGCCAAGATCAACCGCTATGCCGACCCCCAGCCGGGTCAGGCGTTCGCCATTTCAACGGGCGGCGCGCGCAGGGCCGTCAGGCGGACCGACGGCACGGTGCAGACGACCTACAATGTCCATTGGGCGGGCGTGCTGATGAAGAGTGGCGGTGACACCGTGACGATGGAGAATTCAGCCGAACATATCATTATGCCGCGCAACACGAACTGGATTTTCCAGATGTACGGTGCCGCGTCCAACGCCGTCGGCAAGCGCGGGCAGACGTTCCACGAACAGAATCGCGACGTGATCGGCGCGCATGGCGAGGCGCCGACGACGATGACCGTCAAGCCAAGGGACGCCTGATGGCGCTGCCGCTGATCCGTTCCGGGAAGAATATCTCGAAGCACGCGGGCGAGCGCGTGGCGGTGCAGGGCGTTTATGCGTCGATCGATCTGCGCCGACTCTACAAGCCGCCGCCGCAATATGCCGGCCATGTCGCGATACGACTGGACGATGGCGAGACGGTGCTGCTCGAACCATCCTGGCGCCCGGATGCCCGTCGCAGCGATGTGGAACGCGAAGCCCATGAGGGGCGCCTGGTCGTCGCGATCGGCATTCTCCACGACGAGGCGCCGGATGCCCCGGACGGCACCGCCAGCGTTCGCATGCCGTGCCTCAGCGATCTCGAATCGATCGCGCTCGCGTCCTGATCTCCACTTCCTCCCTGCGATGCAGGCACAGATAGCCCCAATTTCGGGCGATCCGATTGCCGTATCCGGACGAAGGAAATAGCATCGCCCTGTCGATCGGTCCCGATCGACCGGCAAGGGCACAGCGCGATGCATCAACGAGACGTGCAGCAGCGTCAGGCGATTCATCCCGCCCCGCCCCTTCCAGGCGCGAGCATCGCCGGGCCGCGCCAGACACAATTGGCCGCCATGTCCGCGATGCTCAACGCTGCCCCGCCGGCGCAGCGCCTCGCCGCGATGGCGACACCGTCCGGAGACCGGAACGGCCTGCCCCCTCGATCTGGGACGGCACAGCTCAAGCCGATCACGCGATCCACCGGAACGGCACCGGTCCAGCGGATGATCGTCGACAACGGCTCGCCACCGCCCAGCTTCGCATCCGACAGCGAGCGGCCGAAATGGCAGGTCACCGCGGAACGGGCGATCCTGCAGGACTTCAAAATTACCACGGGATCGAGCGTGAGCAAGATCGACTATGTCAAGGAACAACTCGCCCGCTGCCATATCCTGGCGTTCAACGACATCCAGGCAACCATTCTCGAATATCTGAACAGCAGCGCGCCGAACAAGGATAGCGACCTGACCATATGGCTGTTCAACGTGACTGCCGGCATCGGGGGAACACGCGAAGCAACGGGGATTGAAAAGGCTGCGCAGACAATGATGGCCAACCCATCGACCAAGACGGCGAATACGCTGCTCGGCAAGCTCAACAGCCTGTCCGACAATCTTCGCGCCGCCGACAGCCTTCTCAACAGCTACATCGGCGAGCATCCCGACCTGCGCGGCTCGACATCGCCGGGCGGGCAATGGCATGCCAGCACCAAGAGCCGCCAGGCGCTCGACCTGAGCGACAGCAGCCTGTTGCTGACGCCCCAGCACCAATCGAATATCGTCACCTCCGAAGGCACGGTGCCACTCGGCTCATTGAGCCCGAGGCTGCAGAGCCAGTTGCAGGGCCAATCCTGGGAAACGCGCGGCGTGCATTCGAGCAGCACGATCAACGCACTCTACCCGGGATCGACCGAGACCTCGATCAAGTCGGCACCGAGCGGCACCTTCAACTTCACCGGCGTCACGCAGGCACCGTCCAACCTGTCGGGCCTTTATTACGAATATGGCGTGCTGGCGAAGAACAACGCTCGTTCGCCGACGGAAGAATTGCGGTTCCAGGAACTCGCCGGCATCCTCAAGGGCGTGGGGTGGATCAACTGACCACGGGCCGGCTCACCCTGTCCCCGCGAACCAGTGCTGCACCCAGCTCGATCGCCCCAAGCGGCCCGGCATTATTGCCGAGCGCCGCCGGGACGACATAGTCCTCGACCGGCTCGATCTCGGGCGTGGCGCCGTAGCCGCCGAGGCTCTCCAGCAGCTTCGTCCGGATCAGGGGAAAAAGACCGGGCGTGCCGGTCATCACGCCGCCGCCCATCACGACCCGGCGCGGGATGCCGGTCAGCACCAGCATATGGACAAGCTGCGCCAGCGTGTGCGCGACACCGTCCCAGGCGGGATCGTCTGCCGCCAGTTCCTGCGCGGGCCGGCCAGCGCGCGCGGCGATCGCCGGTCCTGAAGCAAGGCCCTCGACGCAATCCCCGTGGAAGGAGCAGATGCCCGGCCAGTCGTCCCCGGCCATGCGGACCGGGCGGACATGGCCGAGCTCAGGATGAGTCAGCCCGTTCGTCGGAATGCCGTTCAGCACCAGTCCGACGCCGACGCCGGTGCCCACAGTGACATAGGCATGATCGGCGACATCGCGCGCCGCGCCCCACCGCCCTTCCCCCAGGGCCGCACCGGCGACATCGCTGTTGAAAGCGAACGGCACACCGGCGTGACGCGCCAGGCGGTGGCCGACATCGGTGTTGGACCAGCCTGGCTTGGTCGTCGCGGTGATGAAGCCGTAATTCTCCCCCGCCGGATCAATCGACACCGGACCGAAGCTGGCAATGCCCAGGGCCCGGTAGCCTGACCAGCGGCTCAGCACCGCCTCGATCGCCGCCAGCGTCTCCCCGGGCCCGGTCGTGGCTATGCGAACTTCGTCCCGGATATCGTCCGGTCCCGTGCCGAGCACGCAGATGCATTTGGTCCCGCCAAGTTCGATGCCGGCGATCAGGGGATTGGTCATGGCGGACGCTATCCTCTTCAGGCGGGAATACTGTCAATCACAGGTCAATGTGCCGACCGGCACATTCTTGCGACAAATGGAGTCTAGGGCTCCGACTGAGATTCGAGTTGGAGTGACCATGCGGCGTATCGGCATCCTGTTCCTGCTGGCATCGGCCGGCAACCCCGCGCTGGCCGCAGCCCAGAAAGCACCGCGAGCAGCGCCGGCCCCGACGTCCGGCACCGCCCCTGCCGGGCAGGCCGACGACCAGGCCGACACGGACGAGCCGGACATCATCGTGCGGGGGCAGCGCAACCTGCCCGGCGCGGTGATCGGCGACATCCAGCCCGAGGAGCAGCTCGGCCCGGCGGACATCCGGTCCTACGGAGTCAGTTCGGTTTCCGACCTGCTGGCCGAACTGACACCGCAGACGACCAGCGGCCGTGGCAGCGGCGGCGCGCCGGTGGTGCTGCTCAACGGCAAGCGCATTTCCAGCTTCTCGGAGATTCGCGACCTGCCGACCGAGGCGATCGCGCGCGTCGACATCCTGCCCGAGGAGGTCGCGCTGAAATATGGCTATCCCGCCGACCAGAAGGTGGTGAATATCGTCCTGCGCCGCCGCTTCCGCGCGACCACCGTCGAGCTGGCCAACAAGATGCCGACCGCCGGCGGGAACAACGATACGGACGGCAAGCTCGATCTGCTCAACCTCCACGGCAATGGCCGCTTCACCCTGCATATGGAATATGAAGGGCAAACCGGGCTGACCGAAAGCCAGCGCGATATCACGCAGCAGCCAAGCCCGTTTGCGATCGGCGGCAATGTCGTCGGCCCCAAAGGCGGAGAGATCGATCCCGCGTTGAGCGCCCTCGCCGGGAGCACGGTGACGATCGCGGGCGTGCCGGCCAGCGCCGCAGGCGGCGTGCCGACGCTTGGCGCCTTTGGCGCGACCGCGAATAACCCCAACACGACCAATCAGGCCGCGTATCGCAGTCTGCTGCCGACAAGTCGCGATTTCTCCGCGAACAGCGTCTACGCACGAACGATCTTCGGCAATGTCTCGGCCACGCTGAACGGCCGGGTGGAATATACCGACGGCGTGCGGCTCAACGGCCTGCCGACTGCGTCGTTCGACTTGCCCGCCGGCAACCCCTTCTCGCCCTTCGCCAACGACGTGGTCGTCGACCGGGTGCTGGACGGGTACCTGCCGATCGCACAGCGCAGCTCCACGCTCACGACGCATCTGGGCACCACGTTCAACGGCAATATCGGCCCGAAATGGCGCTGGTCGCTGACCGGCAACTATGATCACAGCGACACAAGGACCTTCACCGACACCGGCCTGGACATCTCCGACTTCCAGGCGCGGATCAACGCCGGGGACCCCACCGCCAACCCGTTCGGTCCGCTGGAGAGGTTCGGCGCGAGCCCGGCCAACCGCGCCTATGCCATCTCCAACGACGCCGGGCTCGACGCGCTGTTCAACGGGCCGTTGTTCAAGCTGCCCGCTGGCGACATCTCGACCAGCATCCGGGTGGGTGGCGATATGAGCAGCTTCGATAGCCGATCCTATCGACTCAGCGGCGACCAGATCGGTTCGGTGTCGCGCGATACGGTCAGCGGCCAGCTCAATCTCGACGTACCGATCGCGAGCAAGGCAAACAATTTCCTGCCGTTCCTCGGCAAGCTCTCGGCCAATTTCAATATCGCCGAGAATCATCTCTCTGACTTCGGCACGCTCCAGACCCTGGGCTATGGCGCGAACTGGACGCCGATCGACGCGATCCGTTTCATCGTGTCGCACACCGACCAGGAACAGGCGCCGAGCGCTCAGCAGCTCGGCAATCCGGTGATCACGACGCCGAACGTGCGCGTGTTCGACTATATCCAGGGCACCACCGCCAACATCACCTCGCTGACCGGCGGCAATACCGGGCTGATCGCCAGCAACAACCATGTCACCAAGCTGGGCCTGACCCTGAAGCCCTGGTCGGAAAAGGACATCAGCTTCACCGCCAACTACGTGACCAGCCGGACCGAGAACCCGATCGCCGCCTTCCCGACCGCGACGGCGGCGATCGAGGCTGCGTTCCCGAGCCGCTTCACGCGCGATGCGTCCGGAATGCTGACCCGGATCGACATGCGGCCGATCAACTTCGCCGAAAGCAGCCGGTCGCAACTGCGCTGGGGCATCAACTTCTCCAAGCCGCTCAAGTCCAAGATCCAGAAGGAACTGGAGGCGTTCCGTGCCGGCACCGGGCCGAACCCATTCGCGGGGATGCAGCCGCCGGGCGGCTTCCGGCGGCGCGGCGGCGGCGATACCACGCCGGACGGCAGTGCCCGGAACGGCGGCACGCCCGCGGGACAGGGCGATGGCGGCGAGAACCGGGGCGGCGAGAACCGGGGCGGTCAGGCCGGCGGCGGTGCCGGTGACGGCGGGCCGCGCCAGGGTGGTGGCTTTGGCGGGCGCGGCGGCGGGTTTGGCGGCCGCGGCGGTGGCCAGGGCGGCGGGCGGCTGAACTTCGCGCTCTACCACACCTGGCATTTCAAGGAGGAAGTGCTGGTCCAGAATGGCGGACCGCGACTGGACCTGCTCAACGGCGACGCGATCGGCAGCAGCGGCGGCCAGTCCCGTCATGAATTCGAGGCGCAGGCAGGATATACCAATAACGGCCTGGGTTTCCGGTTCTCGGGCAATTACCGCACCGGCACCGAGGTCAATGGCGGGACGCCCGGCGCGCCCCAGTCGCTCAACTTTTCCGGCCTCGGCACGCTCGATCTCCGGCTGTTCGCCGACTTCGGGCAGCGGCTCGACCTGGTCAAGAAACACCCCTGGCTGCGCGGCACCCGCCTGACGATCGGCGTGACCAATATCTTCGACGGCAAGCAGCGCGTGACCGATGCGAATGGCGTGACGCCGGTCAGCTACCAGCCCGATTATCTCGACCCGCTGGGGCGGAGCGTGCGGATCAGCCTCCGGAAGCTGTTCTTCTGACGGCTTGGCGTGGCCGGGGGGACTTCCCGGCCACGTCCCCTCCCTGCCTCAGAAATTCACGCGGAAGGTCGCCCCAGCTGTACGCGGCGTGCCAAGCTGGCCGGCATAGGCAAAAGGCGAGGTGCCGACGATGGCGGTGGTCGACAGATTCTGGAAATACTTCTTGTCGAAGGCGTTGTTGAGCCATGCGGAGAGGTCGTAGCGTCCCTCGCGGAACGACGCGCCGAGGCGGAGATTGACCAGGCTGTAAGGATCGATCCGGCTGTACGGGCCCGCATCAGCCGTGCCGAAGGTGCTCGACCGATAGCTGTACTGCGCGATCGCATAGGGCCGCACGCCACCGGCAAGCTGGATGTGATAGTCGATCGACGCATTGGCGACCCATTTCGGCGCCTGGAACAGCGGCTTTCCGGTGAGATCGCAGACCCCGGTCACGCCGACGGGGCATGGCGCGTTGGCATAGCTCTTGTACTTCGCGTCGTTGTAGGAACCGTTGCCGTCGATCGTCAGGTTGTTCGTCAGCTTCAGCGATGCATCCACCTCGACGCCCCGCGACCGCACGTCGCCGACGTTCGCGAGATAGGAACGGTTGCCGTTGGTGGGAACGATATTGGCCTGAAGACCGGAAAGATCAGTCGAGAAGGCGCTGATGTTGAGGGTCAGGCGCCGGTCGAAAAGCTGGCTCTTGAGGCCCAGTTCCCAGTTGCGCACCTTTTCCGGCGCAAGCACCAGCGGCGTCCCCGCCGACACCGCCGAATTGAGGTTGAGGCCCGACCCCTTGTAGCCGGTCGAATAGGAGCCATAGGCCAGGATGTCGGGCGTGACCTTGTACGCGATGCTGGCGAGATAGGAGACGTTATCGCCCGTCACCGACACATTGTAATGGAACGGGATGGAGGTAGCCAGGTTCGGCGTCCCCACAAGCGAGGTGTCGGACCGGCCCCAGCGCTTGTCGTGGGTATAACGGATGCCGGCGGTGACCGTCAGCCGGTCGGTGATCGAATAATTCGCTTGTCCGAAAGCCGCGACACTGTCGACGGTGGTGCGGACATCGTCGAGATATTGCGAGCCCGGGGCGATATTGATCGCGGCAGCGGCCGGGTTCGCGAGGCGGGCGTAGGTGGTGTAGAAGTTGCTGGCGTCATAGCCGAACTGGTTGAGGATGAAATGATCGCGCAGCACCTGGTGGAACAGATAGGCGCCAACCTGCCAGTTGAACCGCCCCGGCCGTGACGCCAGCCTGATCTCCTGCGAAAGCTGGTCGTCCTTCGTCTGGGCGACATTGACCTGGATGACGTCGAGCGGCGTGCCGTCGCTGTCCTGCAACGGGTTGAAGTGCCAGTAGCGCCAGGCGCTGATCGAGGTCAGGGTGACCGGCCCCAGATCCCAGTCGGCTTGCAGCGACACGCCTTTCTGGTCGGTCTTCATATTCTGGATCGAATTGTTCTGGGTGTAATCGAGACTCGGCCTGGGCACATAGCCGAGCGCCGCCAGGGTCTGGAGCGTACGACCGGTCGTCGCGCTCAGGCTGGCCGGCAACACCAGCTTCGTGGCGCTGACGCAGCAGGTGTCGTCCTCGATCGAATAGTCGCCGATCAGCCGCAGCGTCAGGTTGCTGGCGGGCGTCGCGAGAAGCTGGACGCGCGCGCCGCTGCGCCCGACACTGTTGGCGGCGACGCCGGTCTTGATATTGTCGAGCACGCCGTCGCGGTGCGTGTTGAACCCGGTGACACGAAAGGCCAGCAGCCCTTCGATCAGCGGCCCGGTGACACTCACCCGCTCCTGATTGTAATTATAGGTACCGCCCGAAATCTCGGCCGTGCCCTTGAACTCGAACTCCGGGCCGCGGGTCGTGATGTTGAGCACGCCGGCGGAGTTGTTGCGCCCGAACAGGGTTCCCTGCGGGCCGCGCAGCACCTCGACCCGGTCGATGTCGATCAGATCGGCCAGCGCCATGCCGGGGCGGCCGAGATAGACCCCGTCGATATAGACGCCCACCGACGTATCGAGCCCGTCCGAGGCCGAGGAAACGCCGATACCGCGAATGCCGATCGAGGAGTTGCGTGGATTCGAATTATAGGCGGTGAGGCTCGGCGTCTGGAACTGCACGTCGCTGAGCGTGTAGCCGCCCTTGCGTTCGAGCGTCGCGCCGGACACCACCGACAGGGCGATCGGTACGTCCTGGGCCCGTTCCGAGGTACGGCGCGCGGTCACCACCACATCCCCGCCCTCGTCCGCGGCCACGGCAGCGTCCTCCGTCACCGCCGCGACGTTCCTGGCGACTCCGCCATCGGGTGCGGAATCATGGGCCAGGGCCGGCTGGCCAAGACCAGCGCCCGCGGCGATCGTCGACAGCAGCGTTGCGCGATGGAATCTGTTCATTTCGGCCTCCCTTGACCTTTGCGATACGTCAGCGGTCAATCGGTCGCGGCTGCCCCTCTCCAGGGCGGCCGGGCGCAGGCGAGCACCTTCTCGACAACATGCTGGCTGCGCATTGCGGGGTTGCCCGATCCCTCCGATCGAGAGCGCAACGCTGATTCCAAATTCCCATCGAGTCAATGGGAATTGAATCTTCGCCGTCCCCAAGATTTTCTGAAGGAGGCTCCTTTTGTCGTCACGGACGAACGCCTCGATCGATCGATAAATACCGTTTCACCAGTATGTTATCTATCCATTCGCTCCTGTTTTAGAGCGCGCGCGAACGCCGCCGCCGGGCAAAAGGTTCCCTGATTAAATTCCCACTAGATCAGTATGGATTCTAGCACGGAGGAAAGATATTCTACGTTCGCCGATCGCCGGCATGGGCGCAGTTTTCGCCCGCAACCATTCGTTCGGGAACACATCCATGCCGAGTATCGGAAAGCTTGAAGTCAGCCGTCAGGGCTTTGGTGCGATGGGACTGTCGCATACCTACGGCCAGGCGGACGATGTAAGATCGATCGCGACCCTGCACCGCGCCATCGGCCTCGGCGTGACCTTCTTCGACACCGCCACGGGCTATGGCGCGGGACACAATGAAGAGCTGCTGGGCAAGGCGGTGGCCGATCGCGGCGACGGCCTGATCATCGCCAGCAAGTTCGTCCATCGTCCCAATGGCGGCGGTGCGGCCGTGGCGCCGATCAAGGCGCGCGACGCCGTCGAGGCGAGCCTGACCCGGCTCGGCCTCGACCATATCGATCTCTACTATCTCCACCGAATCGATCCCGACATTCCGATCGAGGACTCGGTCGGCGAGCTTGGCCGGCTGGTGGACGAAGGCAAGATCGGCGGCGTCGGCGTGTCCGAAGCATCGGCCGAAGCAGTTCGCCGGGCGCATGCGACCTACCCTCTCACCGCGTTGCAGAGCGAATATTCGCTGTGGACCCGCGACGTCGAGGTCGAGATCCTGCCGACCGTCCGCGAACTCGGCATCGGCTTCGTCGCCTACAGCCCGCTTGGGCGCGGATTCCTGGCGGGTGCCGAGGTGAGCGATCCCGACGACCGCCGCCGCCAGCATCCGCGCTTCCAGCCGGACGCAGTCGCAGCGAACAGCCTGCGCCGCGCGACGATCGAGCAGGTGGCAAAGCGGGTCGGCGCGAGCGTGGCGCAGGTGAGCCTCGCCTGGGTGCTGTCCAAGGGCGTGGTGCCGATCCCCGGCACCCGCCACATCGAGCATCTCGAATCCAACTGGGCGGCCAACCACCTCGAGCTCGATTCCGACTCGCTCGACGCACTTGAAGCTGCCTTCCCGCGGGGAGCAACCGCCGGTGCCCGCTATCCGGCGGAAGCGCTCAAGCTCGTTCCGCCCGAACCGGTCGCCGCCTGATTTCCCCTTTTCCGGCTGAAGGAGCCAGATATGAACGCCGTCACCGCGCTTCGCCCTGATACCAATCGCAACCGCTTCACCTATGACCATATCACCGTCGAACCGGTGACGCCCACGATCGGCGCCGAGATTTCCGGCATCGACCTGCGCGAACCGATCACACCCGAACTCGCCGCCGACATCCAGCGCGCGCTGCACGACTGGCGCGTGGTGTTCTTCCGCGACCAGGACATCAGCAACGATCAGCTCAAGGCGTTCGGCCGGGCTTTCGGTCCGCTGACGCCTGCCCATCCGATTGCCGAAGGGCTTGAGGACCATCCCGAGATCTGGGAGCGCTCGGTCGCTGAATACCGCACCCGGCGCGAGCGCAATACCGCGCTGCCGCCCGGCCGCGAGCCGCCGCGCGATTACAAGGGCTGGCATATCGACATCACCTTCGTCGCCAACCCGAACCGCTATTCGATCCTGCATGGCGTCGAGATCCCGCCCTATGGCGGCGACACGCTCTTCACCAACCTGATCGCCGCCTATGAAGGTCTGTCGGCGCCGGTCCGCAGCCTGATCGACGGGTTACAGGCAGTGCACCGCACCACCGACTATGACGGCGGCACTCGCGAGCCACGCCGCGACGGACGCACCAAGGGGCCGTTCGTCGCGCTCCACCCGCTGGTCCGCATTCATCCCGAGACTGGCGAGAAGCTGCTGTTCCTCAATCCCGGTACGATCAGCCATATCGTCGGGCTGAAGGAGCCGGAGAGCAAGGCACTGCTCGACCTGTTATTCTACGAGGCGACCCGGCCCGAATATCAGGTCCGTTTCCACTGGCGGCCCAAATCGCTGGTGGTGTGGGACAATCAGGCGGTCGCCCATGCCGGGCCGATCGATTATGCCCAGTTCGACTTGGCGCGCGCCGTTCGCCGCATCACCGTCGCCGGCGAGCTTACCCGTGGCCCCGACGGCTTCGTGTCGCAACAGCTCGAAGGCGAGCTGTTCAACGTGCTCGGCTGATGCCGGCCGCGGCCGGATCGAAGCCATGGGGCGCCGTCGCTCTGGCCGCGTTCGTCGCGGTCACGATCGGCCTGCTGGTGCTGTTCGCCCCCAACCGCCAAGCGAAGGCGGCCGGCGGACTCGTGCTGTCCGCCGCCCTGCCTGACACGGTTCCGGACGGCACCGTGCTGACGGTCGGCGATCCGGTGACTGAATGGGTAGTCAAGCATAATGGCTGGGACAAGGACCTGAAGTTCAGGATCAAATGGGTCCAGATCACCGGCGGGCCCGACGTGACCGAGGCGTTCCATGCCAAGGCGCTCGATGTCGGGCTCGGCGCCAACGTGCCGCCGATCCATGCGACCTGGGTCGGCCTGCCGGTCAAGATCGTCGCCACCGCCTATCGACGCGATCCGCTGGACCACCCCGCCTTCGTGCTTGGCATTGCGCCCAAGGCGAATATCCGGACGATCGCCGACCTGCGCGGCAAAAGGATCGCGATCAGCCCCAGCCAGGTGCAGGGGCAGATCGTCCTCCAGACGCTGAAGGTCGCGGGAATCGCGAAGAGCGAGGTGACGCTGGTCGAGCTGCCGTCGAGCATCGGCGGCGACGTCTATACCAGCGCGCTGGCCAGCAACGCCGTCGACATGGCGCCGATCGGCGGCGGCATCGTCGCCGAGCGGTATCTGCGCAAATATGGCGACGATGGCGCCACCATCCTGAAGCATCCCGGTTTCCGCGACGACCCGATCTTTGCCTATGTGCCGGTGGAGGTCCTGCAGAACCCCGCCAAGGCGGCCGCGCTCAAGCAGTTCACGGCTTTGTGGGGCCGGGCATGGGCGTGGCGGCTCGCGCATCCCGAGGAACTGGCGCGCGGCTATTATGTCGGCGAGCAGGGCCTGAAGCCTGAAGACGCCCGGCTGATCGTCACCGCGGCGGGCAAGCCCGACATCCCGGCGGAGTGGGCCGACGCGATCCGCTACCAGCAGGCATCGATCGACATCCTCGCGCCTGAGCTGGGCAACCCCCGCTTCGAGGCCGGCACCCTGTTCGACCCCCGTTTCGAAGCACTTGCCGCGGGCGGATTCTCCCTCGCCAGTCCCAAATGACCGGAGATGTCATGAACGCTCCCTTCCCCCAGCTGGTCGCCACGCCGCCCAGGCATTTCGTCCCGGCGCAGGTTACGCCGAGCCAGCAGCCGGGCCTGCGCCGGCTTGGCCTCGGCGCGCCGCTCGCCTGGGGCTGGATCCTCGGGCCGGGGCTGCTGCTGCTCTATTGGTCGGTGCTGTCGGCGACTGGCTGGCTCGACCCGCGTGTGCTGCCGGCACCCTGGACCGCAGTCGAGACGGCGATCGAACTGCTCCGCGACGGGCGGCTGCAGGACAACCTCGCCGTGTCGGCCTGGCGTGCGGGACAGGGTCTCGTCTTCGGCACGACCATCGGGGTCGTGCTCGCCTTGCTATCGGGCCTGACCCTGCTCGGCGGCTATGTGATCGACGGGCTGGTGCAGCTGAAACGCGGCATCCCGGTGCTGGCGCTGATCCCGTTCATGGTGCTGTGGTTCGGCGTCGGCGAAGGCATGAAGGTGACGGTGATCGCCGTAACGGTATTCGCACCCGTCTATATCCAGACTCATACGGCGCTTCGCGCGATCGATCTGAAGCAGGTCGAACTGGCCGAAACGCTTGAGCTCAGCCACTGGGGCTTCATCCGCCATGTCGTGCTGCCCGGCGCGCTGCCCGGCCTGCTCACCGGCCTGCGTTTCGGCGTGACTGCGTCGTGGCTGGCGCTGGTCGTGGTCGAACAGCTCAATGCGACGAGCGGGATCGGGTACATGATCACCCTCGCGCGAAACTATGCGCAGACCGACATCATGCTGGTCGGGCTTGTCGTCTACGCCCTGCTCGGCCTGACATCGGATGCGGTGGTGCGGCTGATCCAGCAGCGGGCGCTCCGCTGGCGCCGGACGCTCGCATCATGAGCGCCGTCGTCCAGGTTCGCAGCCTGGTCCGCCGTTTCACCCGGAAAGGTGTGCTCGACGACATCGATCTCGACATCGCCGCCGGCGAGTTCGTCGCGCTGCTCGGCCGCAGCGGATCTGGCAAGAGCACCTTGCTCCGCGCGCTGGCCGGGCTGGATCATGAGGCGGAGGGGACGGGCACGATCCTGGTGCCGGAACGTCTTTCCGTCGTGTTCCAGGATGCGCGGCTGCTGCCGTGGAAACGGGTGCTCGACAATGTCCTGCTCGGCCTGACTGGTGCCGACCGGCACGCGCGCGGGCTCAAGGCGCTTGACGAAGTCGGACTGGCGGGGCGCGAGAATAGCTGGCCCTATGAGCTTTCCGGCGGCGAACAGCAGCGCGTGGCGCTGGCGCGATCGCTGGTGCGCGGACCGGCGCTGCTGCTGGCCGACGAACCGTTCGGGGCGCTCGATGCGCTGACCCGTATCCGCATGCACGCGCTGCTTCGGCGTCTGTCCGAAGTCTATAATCCGGCCGTCCTGCTCGTCACGCACGACGTCGACGAAGCGATCGAGCTGGCTGACCGGGTGGTCGTGCTCGACGACGGCAAGATCGTCGCCGACATCCGCGTCGCCCTGCCCCCCGACGGCATCGCCCGGCGCGAACGGACTGCGGCGCTCCAGCATGAATTGCTCGGCCTGCTCGGCGTCGCGGTCGACGCAGCCACCTCTCCCTATGCCCGCAGCGAAAGGATTCCCGCATGACCGCAGATCACAAGCTTCGTCTCGGTGCCTTTCTCCAGGCGACCGGCCACCATGTCTCCGCCTGGCTTCACCCGGACACCGACGCCGATGCAGGCCATAATCTGGAGCATTACAAGGATCTCGCGCGAACCGCGGAACGCGGCAAATTCGACCTGGTGTTCGTTGCCGACAGCCCGGGCGGCTATGCCGATTTCACCGACGAGGCGACATTCCGCCAGAATGCCAAGGCAGCGCATTTCGAGCCGGTGACGCTTTGGGCGGCGCTGTCGCAGGTGACCGAGCGGCTGGGGTTCGTCGCCACCTCGACCACGACCTATGAGGACCCGTACACCACCGCCCGGAAATTCGCGTCGCTTGACTGGATCACCGGCGGGCGGGCTGCGTGGAATGTCGTGACCACCGGCGCCGACGTGTCAGCCAATTTCAGCCGGACTGAACATCTCGAGCATTCGAAACGCTATGAGCGCGCCGAGGAATATATCGATGTCGTGAAGGGCCTGTGGGACAGTTACGAGGATGATGCGTTCGTCCGCGACCGTGCATCGGGCGTGTTCCTCGACACGGAGAAATTCCATCTGCTCGGCCACAAGGGCGAGCATTTCCAGGTGCGCGGACCGCTCAACATCGCGCGGCCACCGCAGGGCTATCCGGTGATCGTGCAGGCCGGTGCGTCCGAACCGGGGCGCGAACTGGCGGCGCGGACGGCGGAGGTGATCTTCACCGCGAACCTGCTGCTGAAGGATGCGCAGGAATTCTACGGCGATGTGAAGGCGCGGCTTGGCAAATATGGGCGGCGGCGTGAGGATCTGCTGGTGATGCCGGGCATCTTCGCCGTGCTGGGCGGCACTGAGATCGAGGCTCAGGCGAAATATGAGGAGCTGCAATCGCTGGTCCATCCGGCGGTGGCATGGGGTATCCTGAACCGGCATTATCAGGGGGTCGATCTATCGAGCTATACGCTCGACGACATCGCCCCGCCGCTGCCGGGCGACACCAATGGCAGCAAGAGCCGGTTGAAGCTCGTATCCGACCTGGTCGAGCGCGAGCGCCCGACGCTGCGCCAGCTCTATCGCCAGGTCTCCACCGCGCGCGGCCACCTGACCACGGTCGGCACGCCCGAACAGGTCGCCGACCTGATCCAGACATGGTTCCAGACCGGCGCTGCCGATGGCTTCAACGTGATGCCCCCGACCCTGCCGACCGGGCTGACCGACTTTGTCGATCAGGTCGTGCCGATCCTGCAGCGCCGCGGGTTGTTCCGCGAAGAATATGAGGGGCGGACACTGCGCGAGAATCTTGGCCTGAGACGACCCGAAAACAGTTTCGCCGGGCGCACCGCCGCGGTGGCCGAGGCGTCGTGAGCGAAGCTGCCCTCAAGGCGCGCTATCGCCATGACGACAGCGCGGCGATCCACCGCAACGCGGCGATCGACCTGCTGATCGAGCATCGATCGGTGCGGGCCTATCTGCCCGACCCGTTGCCCGAGGGAACGATCGAGACGCTTGTCGCGGCGGCGCAATCGGCCGCGTCCTCATCCAACCTGCAGGTCTGGAGCGTGGTCGCCGTGCAGGACCCGGAACGAAAGGCGCGGCTGGCGGCCCTGGCCGGATCGCAGAAGCACATCGTGGAAGCGCCGCTGCTGCTCGTCTGGCTGATCGATTTCGACCGGCTGACTCAGCTGGCGATCGCGCGCGGCGTGCCGTCCGAGGCGCTTGATTATACCGAGACCTTCCTGCTCGGATCGGTCGACACCTCACTGGCAGCGCAGAACGCCGTCGTCGCGCTGGAATCGCTCGGGCTGGGTTCAGTCTATATCGGCGGTATCCGCAACCGCCCCGCCGATGTTGCCGCCGAACTCGACCTGCCGCCCAGGATGTTTCCACTGTTCGGCCTGGTGGTCGGCAAGCCCGACCCGGCGCGCCCGGCCTCGATCAAGCCCCGCCTGCCCCAATCGTCAGTGCTGTTCCACGAGACCTATGCCTGGACCGATCGGCAGCACGAGGGCGCGCTCGCCTATGATGACCGTTTACGGGCCTTTCAGCACGAGCAGGGGATGGCCGAACGTGGCTGGACCGAACTGGCCGGGGAGCGAACGCGCGGGCCGCAATCGATGGCGGGGCGCCATGTGTTGCGGACGGTGCTGGGCGATCTGGGCTTCGCACTCCGCTAGAATCGCAAAAGCCGGCCGTCGCGCTTTCGTGCGCGTTCCACCCCTGTTATCCAGGCAATACAGACAGGGTAGCGCGGCTCGACGGGCGCCGCATGGAGACTCGGCTTGCCAATTCGACGCGCGCGGCACGAGTTCTGGGGCTCCGGCCCCGCCTATCGTGAAGCCGCGGGTTTTACCTTCCACCGCCTCGACGCGACCGCGCCCGAAGAGGAGGTGGAAACCCACACCCATGACGAGGCCCATTTCGTGCTGGTGCTTGCCGGCCGATACATGTCGGCAGCCGTCGGTGCCCCCCTCGCCTCGACCACGCCGCTGCTCGTGTACAACCCAGCCGGCACCACGCATCGCGACCGCTTCTATCGCGGCCAGGGAAGTTTTCTTGCGGTGTCCGGCGGGCCGGCTGCCGACGAAGGGCGCGCGATCACAGTGCTCGATCCCTATGCGATCTGGACAGCCCACTGCCTCGCCCGGGAGATAGCCGATACGGCCTTGTCGCCGATCGGACTCGACGGACGGGCGCATCAACTGGTCGCCAGCGTGCAAGCCCCGACGTCGGACGAAGCGCGCAATGCCGCGGGCCCTCCGTCCTGGCTGCGCCGCGTGTTCGAGATGAGCTTCACGGGAGACCGTGTCGATCTGAGCGTCGCCGACCTGGCCAGCGAGGCAGGCGTGCATCCCGTTCACCTGGCCCGCGTGTTCAGGCGCTATCTCGCCTGCTCGCCCGGAGAATATCTGCGCGGACGGCGGCTTGAGCGGGCGGCGGCGATGCTGGGCGCGTCGCGCGCGTCGCTGGCCGATATCGCCTGTGCCACCGGTTTTGCCGACCAGGCGCATTTCAACCGTGCCTTTCGTTCCGCCTTTCGCAGCACGCCAAGCGGCTGGCGCCGGGAACGCGATGTTGCGCGGATACAAGACTGAGGCGAGGCCCTTGTTGCAGGGGGGCCGGCACCACCCCTGATCGGAACCCTTCATGCCCCTGTTCAAAAGCACCGCCGCCATTGCGATCGCCGCGGGGCTGGTCATCGCCCCCGCCCCGGCTGCCCCCACGGCTCCCGGGCAAACGGGCGACCTGAGCGGATTGTGGCAAGCGAAGAAACGCTTCGGGCCGGATATCCGTGGCGAGCTGACCATCACGCGCGATGGCAAGTCCTGGCGCGCTCAGCTCGCCGGCCGCCAAGCAACCGTCACCGCCGACGGCAACACCATCACCTTCACCCTGCCGAACGGCGAAGGCAGCTTTCGCGGTTCTCTGATCGACGATGGCAACCGCATCCACGGCCATTGGTTGCAGCAACGCACCGTGACCAGCGGCACGGCCTATCTGACGCCGGTCGATCTCGTCGCGCAGGGCGCCGGTCTGTGGCGGGGTGAGGTCAGCCCCCTGGACGACAGCTTCACTCTGTTTCTCAAGATCGATGCCGACCCCGATGGCGGTGCCCGCGTTTTCCTGCGCAACCCGGATCGCAATATCGGCCGGTTCCTCGACCTGCAGCATATCACGCGCGACGGGGACAAGGTCACGCTGCTCGGCAAGCCCGGCGGCGCGGAGAAGGAGGTGCCGATCACCGGCGGCACCTACAATGCCGACGACGATATGCTGTCGATCTTCATCTCCGGGCGTGGCGCCACTTATGATTTCAAGCGCGCCGGCGACGACAGCGACTTCTATCCCCGGCCCGGCAAGGCGCCCTATGCCTATCGCGCGCCGCTTGCGCGAAACGACGGCTGGCCGGTGGCAACGCTCGATACGGTCGGGATCGACCGGCCGGCGATCGAACGGTTCGTCCAGATGCTGATCGATACGCCAATGGATTCAGTGCACGCGCAGGACATTCACGGCGTGCTGATCGCCCGGCACGGCAAGCTTGTGCTGGAGGAATATTTCCACGGGCAGGACGGCACGCAACTGCACGACACGCGGTCAGCGGCGAAGAGCATGACCTCGGTGCTGATCGGCGCCGCGATCGAGAAAGGCGCCAGGCTGAGCCCCGCAACGCCGGTGTACGGCATGATGGGCGGTGGAAACTTCCCGCCCAGTCTGGAACCGCGCAAGCGCGCGATGACGCTAGAGCATCTGATGACGATGTCCTCCGGTCTTCACTGCGACGACAGCGACCCCAAGGCACCGGGCAATGAGGATGTGATGCAAAGCCAGGACGCGCAGCCCGACTGGTATCGCTATGCGCTGGACCTGCCGATGGCGGCGGCGCCGGGCGAGACAGCGATCTATTGCAGCACCAACCCCAATTTGGCCGGCGGCGTGCTGGCCAAGGCTACCGGCACCAGGCTGGAAGACAGTTTCGACCGGCTGATCGCCCGCCCGATGCAGTTCGGTCGCTATGCGCTCAACGTGCAGCCGACCGGACAGCCCTATATGGGCGGCGGCGCGCAGTTCATTCCACGCGACTTCATGAAGCTCGGCCAGATGATGCTCGATGGCGGCGTCTGGCATGGCCACCGCATCGTGAGCGCGGCATGGGCAAAACGATCAACCGCCCCGATCCGCGAGATGCGCGGCCTTCACTATGGCTATTTCTGGTGGGGCATCGACCTGCCCTACAGGGACAGGAAGCTGCCGGCCTATTATGCGGCAGGCAATGGCGGGCAGGTCGTGATCGTCGTGCCGGCACTCGATCTCGTGGTCGCCATCTTCGGCGGCAATTACAGCGACAAGGTGATGTACGTGCCGCAGGAAATCTACACGCCCCAATATATCCTGCCGGCGGTCGACTGAGCCTGGCCCGCAAAAATTGCTCCCATGAATTCTGTTGCTTGCATCGCCGATGTGCATCAAGCGCTTCGCAGGATGCAGGAGAAGGCCATGCGGACGCGTATCATATCCGGGCTGTCGGCGCTGGCCTGTTCCTGCGCCAGCCTTCCGGCCTTCGCGGCGCCATGGTGGTATGTCGGGCACGATGCCGATCGCGTCACCTTCGTCGAGGCGAGTTCCATCGAACGCGCCGGCGACACGGTAACCTATTGGTCGCGGGAAGTCGCCGGAGAAGGCGGCCGGGTCACCGAAACGCGCCGTCTTTATATGCAGAGCGACTGCCGCAAGCACCAGTCGGGCTGGATGGGGATCGAACGGCACGATCCCGCGGACCGCAAGATCGATACATCCACCCGTCCCCGGGCGACGCTTGAGGACATATCCCCCGACGACAGGGTCGCGACGGGCGAACTGGCGTTTGTCTGTGCATCGGAAACCGGTCGCGCCGGTCTCGTCGCCTTTCCGATCGCGATCGACGACATTGCCTTCGCCAGGGCGCTGTGGGCATCGAATGGCGAGCCTGCCCGGGCGCTACACGACCAGATGGCAGCCAATCCGGCCGTACCCGTCATCCGATCGACAGCGCCGGCAACCGCGAGTTTCGGCGCAGCCCAGATCGCCCGGACGGGCGACGCCATCGTACCGCCGCGCGATTACAGCGTGGGTCCCATGATACCTGACCCAAGCGCCTATTCGCCAGACGAGGTTGGTCGGATATATGACATCGCCTATCAGGGCATCCGGAAGGGCGAGCTCCAGTTCGAGGTGCGCGGCTATTCGATCTCCGACCTCGTCCATCCCGGCAGTGGCCAGATCGAAACCTTCCCTGTCGGCGTCAAACAGGCCCATGTCAGGGACATTCTGGTGACGATCACATCAGCCAGTGCCGACAAGCTGGCCTACAGCGTGCGGATCGAGCATCCGGAACCGCCCGAAGCCCCCTGCACATCAGCGGATTGCCTTGTCGTCTCGACGGTGGAAGCACCACAATAAGGACGAGGCGGTCGCGCTGCCCGTGCAGGTACCGGCCTATCTGACCTGCCTCACCGCGCTGCCGACCGAGACCGGTATCGCCTTCAGTACGGATGCATACGGCCGGGACAAGCTCAAGCGCGGCCGGCGTTCCGGACAATAAATGCCCCAGACTATCCCGATACAGCCAAGACCGGGCACAGTTTTCCTAAAGCAGTGCCTCGCATACACCTAAAGTATATGGCCCGGCACCAATGATGATTGCCGAAAGGCAGGGGTAGCCGTACAGGATCAGGGTTTCCGCGATGAGGCGGCCGTTCTGGGGAGGAACGAGGAAATTGGAAACGGAAACCGACCTCTGTATTGTCGTACCAGCGTTCGATACGCTGAATCTGACACCTCTCGGCACCTCCGTTCTGATCGCGGCCTGCCGGCAGCGGGGTTTCCGGGTCGGTGCGGTCTATGCCAGCGTGTTGATGGGAGCGCGCATCGGCTACGAGCTCTACGAGACGATCTGCGGTACCTTGGTGCGCAAGCAGCCGGGCGAGTATATCTTCAAGCCGCACGCGTATCCGCCTGAGACCCTCGCACGGATTCCCGAAGGCATCGAGCACCCGAAAATGCTCGACCTGATCGCGAGCGTCGCGCCTGCCGTCGGACCGCATCTTGACGAAGTCGTGGAGGCGATCGCCGCCAAGAAGCCGCGCATCGTCGGCATCACCAACATGTTCCAGCAGAACATGTCGGCGTTCGCCATTGCGCGGCGCGTGCGCGCCGCCCTGCCCGACGCGCTGATCGTGATGGGCGGCGCCAACGTCACCGGCGTGATGGCGAAAGCGCTCGCCCAGATATTCGATTGTGTCGATTATTTCTTCGACGGCGAGGCAGATGTCGCCTTTCCGGATTTCTGCGAGGCCTATCTGCGCAGGGGCGAGCGTCCCGCCGAGCGCGTCGTCGAGTGCGTGCCGCTGCAGAACATGGCCGATTCGCCCGACGCCGATTTCTCCGACTTCATCGCCGCGTTGCGAGAGCAGCAGGACGCCGGACGACTGCCGCCGGAGCTTCCGGGGTATGTGACGTATGAGTCGTCGCGCGGCTGCTGGTGGGGCGCCAAGCACCATTGCATCTTCTGCGGCCTCAACCAGGCAAGCATGAATTTCCGCGAAAAGGGGTCCGAGCGGGTTGTGCGGGAGCTTACCGCGCTCGACGAGCGATGGGATGGTCGACCGATCCGCACGGCCGACAACATCATCCCGAATTCCTATTTCGCGACTGTGCTGCCTCAGCTGGCTGCCATGCCCCGCCCGCCGAAATTGTTCTACGAGGTGAAGGCGAACCTCAAGGAAGAGCAAGTGGCCCTGATGCGCACGGCCGGCGTCTACAGCATCCAGCCGGGTGTCGAATCCCTGTCGACACCGGTCCTGAAATTGATGCGCAAGGGCGTTTCGGCGCATCAGAACATCATGCTGTTGCGCAGCAGCGCCAAGCACGGCATGCGTGCCGGCTGGAACCTGATCTACGGCTTCCCGGGCGAGACGCAGCAGAATTATCGCGACATGCTCGCAATCTTTCCGGCGCTCGTGCATTTCCGGCCGCCCGACGGCATCTCCGAGATCATGATCGACCGGTTCAGCCCGAATTTCGACGATCACGAGCGCCTGGGCATTCCCGAGATCAAGCCGTTCGAGATCTATCGGGGCCTCTATCCGTCAGACGCGCCTCTCGACGAAATCGCCTATCATTTCGACGGCATCTACACGACCGAGTTCCTCTCGGACACGGCGCTGGTGAAAGAGTTTCGCGACAGCGTGGATCATTGGAAGCGTTTGTGGCTGCGCCCGCAGCGTCCACTTCTGCTTCTGGAAACGAAGGCGAGCGGCGGCGGCGTCGTCATCGACACCAGGCCCATCGCGCGCGAGGCGCTCTCCGTGCTTTCTCCCGGAGTGGTCAACGCGCTGGCTCAGCTGGAGCGCCCCCGCCCGCGCGAGGGCCTGCCCGAAGCAGTGGCGGAGCATCTCGATTTCCTTCTTCAGCGGCGTTATGTCATCGACCACGAGAACCTGCTGCTGAGCGTGGTGGTTCGCCGGGCATCAGCGGAGCCGAACAGGGCCCGCGTTCCCATGATGGCCGACGCCTCGCCAGCGTGAACCTGATCGACGACGCCACTGCTGGCGGGCGCTGTGCCGGCATGTTCAGCGGCAGGGCGTCGCTGTAACCGCCGGCGCAACTATTCGAGATTTTCCTTGCACCTTCCTCGGCGAAAGCCGGGGTCCAGTCGGGAAGGTTGATATAATGACGGGCTACGGCGGTCAGAATCGTCCCCCAACTGGACCCCTGCCTTCGCCGGGGAAGAAATACGGAGTTGCTCCCGAAGTCGCCGGATGCCCCGGTTATTCGACCGTCACCGACTTCGCCAGGTTGCGCGGCTGGTCGACGTCGGTGCCCTTCGCCACGGCGACATGGTACGCCAGCAACTGCACCGGCACCGCATAGACCAGAGGTGCGATCAGCGGGTGGACCTTGGGCATCTCGATCGTGGCGATAGTGTTCTCGCCCGCCTGGGCGATGCCGTCCGCATCGGAGATCAGCACCACCTGCGCGCCCCGCGCCTGCGCCTCCTGCATGTTGCTCACCGTCTTGTCGAACAACGGGCCGGAGGGCGCGATGACGATCAGCGGGACCTGGTCGTCGATCAGCGCGATGGGCCCGTGCTTCATTTCGCCCGAGGCATAGCCTTCGGCGTGGATGTAGCTGATTTCCTTGAGCTTCAGCGCCCCCTCCAGCGCCATCGGATAGTCCGGGCCGCGGCCGAGATAGAGCACGTCGCGCGCGACGGCGATCTTCGGTGCCATCGCCTCGATCTCAGCGTCGTGGCTGAGCGCATGGTTCATCGCCTCGGGCACCGCGCGCAGATGGGCAACGATCTCGCGCTCCATCTCGTGAGTCAGCCTGCCCTTGGCCCGGGCGAGATTGATCGACAGCGCCGCCATCACCGCCAATTGACAGGTGAAGGCCTTGGTCGAGGCGACGCCGATCTCCGGGCCGGCATGGGTCGGCAGCAGCAGATCGACCTCGCGCGCCATGGAGCTGGTCGGCACGTTGATGATGCCAGCCGTCGTCAGCCCCGCCGCCTTCATGTGGCGCAGCGCGGCCAGCGTGTCGGCGGTCTCGCCCGATTGCGAGATGACAATGCCGAGCATGTCGGGGCTGAGGACCGGATCGCGGTAGCGGAATTCCGACGCAACATCGACCTCGACCTGGACCCGCGCGAACTGCTCGATCCAGTATTTGCCGATCATGCCGACATAGGACGCAGTGCCGCAGGCAACGATGGCCACGCGCTCGACCGAGCCGAGATCGAACTCCATGTCGGGCAGCGCGACCATTTCCTCGATCGGGCGGAGATAGGAACGCAGGGTCTGGGCGACGACCACCGGCTGCTCGTAGATCTCCTTGAGCATGAAGTGGCGGTGGTTGCCCTTGTCCATCAACTGGCCCGAGGCACCGGAATTCACGATCGGGCGCGTGACCGGATTATTCTCCCGATCATAGACCTGGATACCCTCGCGCTTCACGACGGCCCAGTCGCCCTCTTCGAGATAGGCGATACGCTGAGTCAGTGGCGCGAGCGCGAGTGCGTCGGAGCCGAGATAATTCTCGCCATCGCCATAGCCGACGGTGAGCGGCGCACCGAGCCGGGCGCCGATCAGAAGATCGGGTTCGGACTTGAACATCACGCCGAGCGCGAAGGCGCCGTGGAGGCGCGGCAGCACGTTCGCCACCGCCTCGCGCGGGGCGAAACCGCGGGCAAGCTCGCGGTCGATCAGGTGCGCGACAACCTCGGTATCGGTCTGGCTCTTGAACTCACGCCCTTCAGCGATCAGCTCATCGCGGAGCGGCTTGAAATTCTCGATGATGCCATTGTGGACCAGCACCACGTCGCCGACGATGTGCGGATGGGCGTTATCGACGGTCGGGGCGCCATGGGTTGCCCAGCGGGTATGCGCGATGCCGCTGTCGCCCGGGAGCGGGTCCTTTGCCAGCTCCGCGGCGAGATTGACCAGCTTGCCCGGCGCGCGGCGACGATCAAACTCACCGTCATGCACGGTGCAGATGCCCGCTGAATCATAGCCGCGATACTCGAGACGCTTGAGGCCGTCGAGCAGCCGATCAGCAACAGGGCCTTTGCCGAGAATTCCAACAATACCGCACATAGCTTGCAATCTCCCCCCTCCCTGGAAGGGAGGGGCTTGGGGTGGGTCAGCGGCGCCGGAGGCTCGATGCCCCCGACGGCGCTTTTTACGGTGAGGGTGGAAGGCTCGCTGCGCTCGCTGTCCACCCCCTGCCCCTCTCTTTCAGGAAGGGCAGAAAATCACTTCTTCGCCGCGGCCTTCTTCGCCGCCATCACGTCACGGAAACGCCTGGCGCGGCCCGGCCGGGCTTCCTGCTTGCCCCGGGCGATCGCCAGCGCATCCCCCTCGACGTCCGCCGTGATCACTGATCCGGCAGCGACCATCGCCCCCGCGCCGATCGTCACCGGCGCGACCAGGGCGCTGTTCGATCCGATGAAAGCACCTTCGCCGATCACGGTCTTGTATTTGAAATAGCCATCATAATTGCAGGTGATCGTCCCAGCGCCGATGTTCGCGCCAGCACCGACCTCGGCATCGCCCAGATAGGTAAGGTGGCTGGCCTTTGCACCGGGGCCAAGCACTGCCTTCTTCATCTCGACGAAATTGCCGACCTTCGCCTTCTCCCCCATCACCGCGCCGGGGCGCAGGCGGGCGAACGGACCGACCTCCGCCCCGGGCCCGACCGTCGCGCCCTCGACATGGCTGAAGCCGTGGATCACCGCGCGGTCGGCGATGCTGACGCCCGAGCCGAAAAAGACATTGGGTTCGATCACGACGTCGCGACCGATCTGCGTATCATAGGCGAACCACACGGTTTCGGGCGCGATCAGGGTTGCCCCCTCAGCCATGGCGCGCGCGCGGCGGCTGTGCTGCCAGCTCGCCTCGACGGCCGCCAGTTCACCGCGACTGTTGACGCCCGCGACCTCGGCCGCATCTGTCTCGATCACCGCTGAGGATCGGCCATCCTCGGCCGCGAGCATGACGATGTCAGGCAGGTAGAATTCGCCGGCGGCATTGTCGTTGCCCACCCGGGCGAGCAGCGCGAAGAGATCCTCGCCGCGTACCGCCATCAGCCCTGAGTTGCACAGCGTCTCGGCGCGTTCTCCGGGGGTCGCATCCTTGTATTCGACCATCTTCGCGATGCGCCCGTCGCCATCGGCGATCACCCGGCCATAGGCAGCGGCATCGACCGGGCGGAAGCCGAGCACGACGGTGGCCGGACGATCCGGGCCGTGCAGCCGCTCGATCATCCGCGCCATAGTCTTGCTGCCGACGAGAGGCACGTCGCCGTAGAGGATCAGGATATCACCCGCGAAACCGCCCATCGCCTCTTCGGCCTGGTGCACCGCATGACCCGTGCCGAGCTGTTCACCCTGCACGACGGTCATCACGCCGAGCGGGGACACTGCGGCCTCGACCTGCTCGCGCCCGGCGCCCGTCACCACCACGGTGCGTTCGGGTTTCAGCGCCGACACGCTGTCGATCAGGTGAAGCAGCATGGGCCGCCCCGCGATCGGATGGAGCACCTTGTGCAGGTCGGATTTCATGCGCGTGCCCTTGCCGGCGGCAAGGATGATCGCTGCGACAGGTCGATTGGTCACGGTGCCTGAAACCTACTCCGATCGCGCCGGGGACTAGCGGAAAAACGTCCCGATACGGAAAGGCAGTGCCATGATTGTCTTGCCAATTCCATAGCCCGACTGGCAGGCGAACATGCCATGACGACATTTTCATTCGATATCGTCGGTTTCGACCTCGACGGAACCTTCCTCGACACGATCGGGGACCTGAGCGCGGCGGTGAACCACACGCTGGCCGAGGCCGGACGGGAGCCGCTGACGATCGAGCAGGTCAAGCCGATGGTCGGCGCGGGCGCCAAGGTGATGCTGGAGCGCACCCTGGCGGCGACCGGCGGCTGCACCGAGGAGGAATTCCGGCGGCTCTACAAGCTGCTGCTCGGATATTACGAGGCGCATATCGCGGTGGAGAGTCGCCCCTTTCCCGGCGCGGTCGCGGCGGTCGAAGGACTCAGGGCGATGGGCGTGAAGACCGCGATCGTGACCAACAAGTTCGAAGGGCTGGCGGAAAAGCTGCTGGGCGAGCTGGGCCTGCGCGACCGGTTCGACACGCTGATCGGCGGCGACACCATGGGCAAGGGCTTCGCCAAGCCGCACCGTGCGCCGATCGACGAGATGATCCGGCGGCTCGGCGGCGGCCGCGCTGCCTTTGTCGGCGATTCGATCTATGACGTCATGGCGGCGAAGAATGCCGGCGTGCCGAGCATAGCCGTCAGCTTCGGTTTCCTGTTGCAGCCAGTCGAGGAGCTAGGCGCGGACCGGATAATCGATCACTATGATTCACTGATCCCTACTCTCGAAGGCATGTCCGTTTGATCAATCGCACGCTGGCGGCCAGGACCGCCTTCTGGGCCGCACTGCTGTTCGCGGTCGTCATGGCCGTCCTGCCCACACCGCCGCACACCCCGATCGACCAGTTCGGCGACAAGTTCGAACACATGCTCGCGTTCGGCGTGCTCGCCGCGCTTGCCGCCATCGGCTACGCAAAGGTTCCGCTGCTGCGCATCGCCGAGCGGCTGTCCTTCCTCGGTGCGCTGATCGAAGTGGCGCAGTCGATCCCCTCGCTTCACCGCGACTGCGACATCATGGACTGGGTAGCCGACACGGCCAGCGTCATCGTGGTGCTGCTGGTCGTCGCGCTGATCCGCCGCATCTTCCGGCGATAACGAGCCGAGCGCCGCGACTATCGGCCGTCATCAATTGATGATCAGCGCGTCCGAATTGACGTTGTATCCGGCCAGCTTCGCCTGCCCGTCGGCAATCTTGTAGACGAAGGTCTCGATCGCCTCGCCGCGCATATAGCTCGTGGCATAGTTCAAGCTGATGAAATGGCCGCCGGTATTTACCTGGTCGTTCCAGCCCTTCCGCTCCGCCTCCCTCACGCAAACGCCGCAGCAAAGAAGAGAGTTCGCGCGGAGACGCAGAGAACGCGGAGGTCATTTCCGACTTCGATCATCGTGTGCTGGCAGGCGGCCTGTTTGCGGACAGGTTGATCATCGCAAACCGCCCGTGCCGCTTGGCGAGACCTTCTCAGCGTCCTTAGCGCCTCTGCGCGAACCATCATCTTGTGCCGCCGACGGGCCGTTTCCGAATGGCGATCCCCCCAAATGAAGCGACGGCTACACGCCCCCCGCCCGATGCCCCCCGCGCCATTTGGTCCAGAGATGCCGCGCCAGCATCGCCGGCGGCATGCGCAGCCAGTGCGAGCGGACATAGAAGGCGAGTCGCGTGACCGGGCGGGTCGCCCTGCCCCAGCCGTCGCGCGCGGTCAGGCGGCGGAGATAGAGATGGTCGGCCGGGCTGAGCCTCGCCCCGTCGCCATAGAGCGCCGCCGCGAGCCGGAGAGCGCGGGCAACCTCATGGGCGAGCCCGTGATGCGCAGCACGCTCGGCCAGCCCCGCGGTGCCGAACTCGGCGACCAGACAATGGACATCCCAGAGATTGCGCATGCCGCCCGCGAGATCGCCATCGGCGAACAGATGGGCCGCCGCATGGACCAACATGTCGTCCGGCGAGAGAATATGCAGCCCGGGTGCGGCCTGGATGCTCTTCGCCAGCAGACCGGCGGCATCAGGCGTGATCCGCGCGGTGAGCGGCAGGATGGTGTGGTGCACGTCGATCATCCGGTCGCGCTCGCGGTGGATCAACGGGGGCAGCTCGTGCATCCAGCGGCGATAATAGGCATCGTCATAGGGATCGGGCTTGACCCATTCCCAGCCCGCCGCGAGCAGCGCCGCCTCGACCGGGTCGAGGGCGTCGCGCGGCACGAGGATGTCGAGATCGCCGATCGACCGCCCCTGCCCCGCTTTCAGGCCCGCTGCGACGAAGGCGGTGCCCTTGAGCAGCACGACCGGCATGCCGAGCGGCGCCAGCGCGCGCCGCGCTGCCTCCGCCTCCCACAAGGCAGCGGTGCGGCCCTGCGCGGCTGAGGCGCGGGCATCGGCGAGGAGGCGCGAGACCGCCCCCGGCACCGCCAGCCCTTCGAGCCGATGTGCCAGAGTCCCGATCATCTGCTCGGCACGCGCGGTCGCGATCAGCGCGGCCCAGCCCTCGGCATCAAGCGCGAGCGTGCTGCCGGGAAGCCGCAATGCCCGGGCAAGCAGCCAGCCGTCGGTCACAGTGCCGCCCATAGCGCCTCGACCTGCGCGATGGCGCTGTCGGTGTCGGGATAGTCGATTGCCCGCGCCGGGACGGTGGTGACGATCCGCGTCAATGCGTCGAAGCCGTGTTCCCCCAGCGCGACATAGTTGGTCGATGCCTGGGTAAGCCGAACGAACACCTCGCTCGGGGCGACATGACGGTCAGCCGCCTCGAAGCCGAAGCGCGGAAACAGGACAAGCGCCGGGACCGCGGGACTATCCATATTCTTCAATGCCGCGGCATTGGGGACGAGATGCCGGATGTCGCCCTTGGGTGTTCCCGCAAGCAACATACCGAACTTGTCGGAGGGGGCCGCCCGCTCGACCACGCCGATCGCCGCATTCTTCAGGCTGATCAGGCGCGGAAAAGCGTGGATCATCCCGGTCCGGGGATCGACCAGCGCGAACTCGTCGCCCATCAGCCGCCAGCCGCGCAGGCCGAGCAGGGCCGCCAGGGTCGATTTCCCCGCGCCGGAAATGCCGGTCATCACCAGCGCCCGTCCGTCGCGTTCGACCACCGACGCGTGGAGCAGCAGATAGCGCCGCTGGCCGAGCGCCATCTGGAGGTTCATGCCCATCTCGGCCGCAAGCAGCCCCTGCGCCAAAGGCAGCGGGGCAGCCTCGGGCAGCACGAAATCGCCGCCGATCATCACCGCCGGGCGGACAACGCGCCGCCATGGCCGTGCCGCGAACAGGCGCACATTGAAGTCCGGCACACCGTCATACGGCTTTGGATAATCCCCATAGAGCGATTCCATCTGTGCGATCGGCGCGCGCCAGTCGGAGCCGATCCGGAACCCCACCGGCCCGATCCTGACGGAGAAGACATGCCTCATGCCGCCGAAACCAGTCCGGCCGCGACCAGTTCCTCAAGCCGTGCGGCCAGCGCCGCGGCATCGGTATCCCCGAGATCATAATCCTCCGCGAGCCGGTCGGCCAAGGCAACCAGGGTCATGCCCGCCTCGCCCAGAGTCGCGAGGATCTCGGGCGCTGGCGCGGTGATCAGATGCGTGATGCCGGAGGTTCGGTGATAGACGGCGACGAAAGTGTCGAGGTGGACGATGCGCAGGCTCTCCGCCCGCGCCATCCGGTACAGTGGCTCCGACAAGTCCTCAGCCGCGAGGCATCTGCAACGAGGCGAAGCAGGTGAAGCCGCTCGTTCCCGATTGCAGGCGGCGGATGTAATTGGTGTAGGCCCGGCTCTGATCGTAGCTCGTGCCCGGCAATTGCCCGCCGTTGAGGGCGGCCTTCACTGCCTGCCCCTTGAACGGCTTGCCCGGCGGCGCGAACGCACCCGGCGTGCGGGCCGGCACCAGCGTTCCGTCCGCAGCGATATAGCTGCCGGCGCGGCCGGGATCCGGCACCGGAATCTCGCAGGTTATGACCGACGCCGCGGTCTGCGCCAAAGCGGGACGGATCGAGACAATCGCGCTGGCCCCGACCGCGCCGAGCATCAGCGCCCGGCGCCGGTTCACGCCGTCCTGCGGAAGAATATCCTGGTTTTCATCACTCATTGTCAGGCCCTTTACCTTCTTAGCCCTTTCACATTCGCAAATGACTGGCAAGCAAGGCTGGCCCGGTTAAGGACGAATGGCTAGAGCGACAGCAATGCTTCAAGGGTTCCGCCACCGCACGTTTACCGCCATCGTCATCGCCATCGTCGCGGCGGTCGCGGTGTTCCTGATTTCGTACGACCTGCCGTCGACCCTCATTGCCCTGGTCGGCGGAATTGCCGCGGCACTGCTCGCGGCTGGCTCCGGCGACGAACCGACCGAGGTCGCGACGAGCACTGCCGACCTGACGGCATCCAAGGCCCCGGAAATCGCCGAGGTGATCGAAGCGATCGTCGAGCCAGTACTGATCGTGACCGAAGGCCGTGTCACCCATGCCAATGCAGCCGCCCGCGCGCTGCTCGGCGGGCATATCGTCGGCGAAGATGTACGGCTCGCAATCCGCCACCCGGCGGCGGCCGAGCGGCTGGCCAGTCCGCTTGCCGGGGTTCCGCAAGGGCCGATCGACCTGGTCGGGCTGGGTACGCTCGACCAGCGCTGGGAAATGCATGTCGGCCGCGCCGCGGGCGGCCAGCGCATCGTCCACCTGATCGACCAGACCGGCAATTATGCCGCCGAGCGCATGCGGGTCGATTTCGTCGCCAATGCCAGCCACGAGCTGCGCACGCCGCTCGCGTCGATCCTCGGTTATATCGAGACGCTCGAAGAGGAGGCCGGCGCCGACAAGGCAGTGCGCAGTCGCTTCCTGAAGATCATGTTCGACGAATCGCGACGAATGCAGCGGCTCGTCGAGGATCTGATCTCGCTCAGCCGGATCGAGGCCGAGAAATACCGCCTGCCCGAAAATGCCGTCGATCTGGGTCACCTGATCGGCGAGGTGCGGACTGAATTGCTCGACGCACGCGACGCGCGCGGCAATGAGATCGTCGCTGATATCGGCGCCGAGGTGCCGCCCGTCGCGGGCGACCGGGCACAGCTGAGCCAGATGCTTCACAATCTGATCGGCAACGCGATCAAATATGGCAGGCCGGGCGCACCGGTCTCGGTACGGCTGTGGCGGGACCAGACCGGCATGCTGCGGATCAGCGTTGCCGATGAGGGCGACGGGATCGCGCCCGAACATATCCCCCGGCTGACCGAGCGATTCTATCGGGTCGATGCGGGGCGCAGCCGTGCCGCCGGCGGCACCGGCCTCGGCCTCGCGATCGTCAAGCATATCGTCGAACGGCATCGCGGCCGTCTCGACATCGCCAGCGTGGTGGGCAAGGGTACCACGGTCACGGTGCTGCTGCCCGCTCACGGAAGCACTGTCATCAAACGGTAACGCGATTGTCACACAGGCGCGTTGATCGCGCTGCTAGCGCGACTCAGGAATTTCTCCCCGAGGAAACGCCCAGTGACACGGACCGCCCTGATTCTCGCTTTCTCTGCGCTCGCCCTGACAGCGTGCGAGGACCAGGCGAATGGCAGTGGCGCGGGATCGCGCGACCAGATCAAGGCGGTGGGGTCCTCTACGGTCTATCCCTTCACCACGCTGGTCGCCGAACAGTTCATCAACAACACCCCCAACACCCGCACGCCAGTGATCGAATCGACGGGCACCGGTGCCGGCATGAAGCTGTTCTGCGCTGGCATCGGCGCTGCCCACCCCGATATCGAGGCCGCGTCGCGCCGGATGAAGGCGTCCGAATATGCGACCTGCAAGGCGAACGGCGCCGGCGACATCCTGGAAATCCAGGTCGGGCTGGACGGCATCGCCTTTGCCGAGGCGAATAACGGGCCCAAGTTCCAGCTGACCCCGGTCGACATCTTCAAGGCGATGGCGGCGAGCCCGATGGGCGCCAAGAACAGCGCCCGTACCTGGCGCGACGTGAACCCCGCGCTGCCCGCGGTACCGATCCAGATCTATGGCCCGCCCGCGACGAGCGGCACGCGCGATGCACTGACCGAGCTTATCCTCAACAAGGGCTGCGAAACGGCGATGCCGCAGATGAAGCCCCTGAAGGAGACCGACAAGGACGGTTACGACAAGATCTGCAGCCGCGTGCGCGAGGACGGCGCCTATATCGACGCGGGCGAGAACGACAATCTGATCGTCCAGAAGCTTCATTCAAACCCGACCGCGATCGGCATCTTCGGCTATTCCTATCTCGAGGAAAATCGCAACGAGGTGAACGGCGTGCCGCTGAACGGCGTCGAGCCGACCTATGAGACCATCGCGCAGAACAGCTATCCCGGTTCGCGTCCGCTGTTCCTCTACGTCAAGAAGGCCCATCTCAACGCGATCCCCGGCCTGCGCCAGTTCCTGATCCAATATTCGAAGGAATGGGACCCGAGCGGGCCGCTGGTGAAGCGCGGGCTGATCGCCTCCCCGCCCGAGGTTCGCGCGCAATCGGCGTCGATCATCCGCAACGAGACATTGCTCGACCCGAGCAAGCTCCACTGAAATGTCCGTTCTTTCCCTTCTTTTCCTGATTGCCGGGCTTGGCCTGATCGGCTGGCTGACCGCGCGCGTCCGTGCCGTCAGCTTCCGCCGCGACAGCAGCGCCCGGTTCAGTTCGCTGCCGTCGCATCACGGCACCTATGTCGCCTTGTGGACAGTGCTGCCTGCGGCCCTGTTCCTGGCCATCTGGTCTTCGGTGTCGCCTGCGCTGGTCACCGACTCGGTACTCAAAGCCCCGGCCGCCGCTCACCTGCCCGCCAACCGCTTCGAACGCGCATCAGTGCTGTCCGAGGCGCGTAATCTTGCTGCGGGACGGAGCTTCGGCACCTTCAACCCGCTCTCGCAGAAGCTCGCGCCAGCCTATGCGGCGGCACAAAAGCGCTATGACTGGATCGGCAGCGCGGTGGCGCTGCTGCTTGCCTTCGCGGCAGGCGCCTGGGCGTTCACGCGTGTCCGGCCTGCGTTCCGCGCGAGGACCCAGATCGAACGCGTCGTCATGCTGCTGCTGCTCGCCGCCTCGCTGATCGCGATCCTGACCACCCTGGGAATCGTCGCGTCGCTGCTATTCGAATCGGCACGGTTCTTCCGGATGGTGCCGATCGGCGATTTCCTGTTCGGCACGCACTGGAGCCCGCAGGTCATCTCCGCCAGCGATCCGGGCGCGTCGCTTGGCGCGGTACCGCTGTTCTGGGGTACCTTCTTCATCGGCGCGGTGATCGCGATGATCGTCGCGATCCCGTTCGGGCTGATGAGCGCGATCTACCTGACCCAATATGCCGCCCCGCGCGTGCGCGCGTGGATGAAGCCGATCCTCGAGGTGCTCGCTGGCGTGCCGACCGTCGTCTACGGCTATTTCGCCGCACTGACGGTGGCGCCGGCGGTGCGCGATCTTGCCGTGTCGCTGGGCGTGACCTGGGCCTCGTCGGAAAGCGCGCTCGCCGCCGGGCTGGTGATGGGGGTGATGATCATCCCCTTCGTTTCCTCCATGGCCGACGATTCGATCGCAGCCGTCCCGTCGTCGATGCGTGACGGCAGCCTCGCCATGGGCGCGACCTCTTCCGAGACGATCCGTCGGGTGCTGCTGCCCGCCGCCCTGCCCGGCGTGGTCGGCGGCGTATTGCTCGCGGTCAGCCGCGCGATCGGCGAGACGATGATCGTGGTGATGGCGGCATCGGGCGTCGCGACGCTGACGCTCAACCCCTTTGCCAGCGCGACCACCGTCACCAAGCAGATCGTCGACCTGCTGACCGGCGAGGCCGAGTTCGACAGTCCGAAGACGCTCGCCGCCTTCGCGCTCGGGCTGACCCTGTTCGTCGTGACGCTGCTGCTCAACATCATCGCGCTCACCGTGGTGAAGCGGTACCGGGAAGCATATGAATGAGTAGCGCCCTGATTGAGAAGGCGCCGACCGACTGGCGTGCCGAAGCGATGCAGCGCCGCATCCGCCGTCGCTACGCCGCCGAGCGCCGGTTTCGGCTGCTCGGGCTCGGCGCCGTGCTGATGTCTGCCGGATTCCTCGTCTTCCTGCTCGTCACGATGATGGCGAACGGGCTTGGCGGCTTCTCGCGCACCGAGATCAAGTTGCCGATCGATTTTCCCAGGGCCGGGCTGACGCTCGATACCTCCCGGCTGTCGGGGCCCGGTGCCGATCTGGCGCTGGCGGGTGCCGGCATCCAGGATGCAACCGACACCGCCGCGATCGCCGCCTTCGGCAAGGATGGCGACAAGCTCATCTCCGATGGCGCGTGGCTGAAGGTCCGGAGCGCCGTGAAGGCCGATCCCACGCTTCTGCGCGGCCGAGCGACGATCGCTGTGCCTGCGTCGGATTCGATCGACATCGCCGCCAAGGGCAAGGGATCGCCCGAAGCCGAAGCGATCGTCGCGAGGCTGAAGGCAGCCGGAGCGCTGACTACCGGTTTCAACCTGTCCTTCCTCCAGGAAGCGGATTCGACCGACCCGACCATGGTGGGTATCTGGGGAGCGCTGAAGGGATCGATCTTCACGATGATCGTCACCCTGCTGCTCGCCTTTCCGGTGGGTGTGCTCGCGGCGCTCTATCTCGAGGAATATGCGCCCCGGAACCGCTGGACCGACCTGATCGAGGTGTCGATCAACAACCTCGCCGCAGTGCCGTCGATCATCTTCGGCCTGCTTGGCCTCGCGGTGTTCCTCAACACCTTCCACCTGCCGCGCTCAGCGGCGATCGTCGGCGGCCTCACCCTGGCGCTGATGACCATGCCGGTGATCGTGATCGCCGGGCGCAACGCGATCAAGAGCGTGCCGCCCTCGATCCGCGACGCGGCGCTCGCGGTCGGTGCGTCGCCGGTGCAGGTGGTGTTCCATCACGTGCTGCCGCTCGCCCTGCCCGGCATCCTGACCGGAACGATCATCGGCATGGCGCGCGCGCTCGGCGAGACCGCGCCGCTGCTGATGATCGGCATGCGCGCCTTCATCGCCTCCCCGCCCGAGCGGCTGACCGACCCGTCGACGGTGCTGCCGGTGCAGATCTTCCTCTGGTCGGATCAGGTCAATCGCGGCTTCGTCGAGAAGACCAGTGCGGCGATCATCGTGCTGCTCGCCTTCCTGCTCGCGATGAACGGCATCGCGATCTACCTCCGCAATAAATTCGAGACCCGCTGGTAATGACCCAACACCTCAAGATGACGGCCAACAACGTCAACGTCTTCTACGGCAAGAAGCAGGCGATCAGCGACGTATCGATCGATATCGACCAGGATCTCGTCACGGCGTTCATCGGCCCGTCGGGCTGCGGCAAATCGACCTTCCTGCGTACGCTCAACCGCATGAACGACACCGTCGCGAGCGCGAAGGTGACTGGCGACATCAGGCTCGACGGCGAGGATATCTATGCGCCCGAGATGGACGTGGTGCAGCTCCGCGCCCGGGTCGGCATGGTGTTCCAGAAACCCAACCCGTTCCCGAAGTCGATCTTCGAGAATGTGGCTTATGGTCCGCGCATCCACGGTCTTGCCTCAAGCAAGAGCCAGCTTTCCGGCATCGTCGAGCAATCGTTGAAGCGCGCCGGCCTGTGGGAGGAAGTGAAGGACCGGCTGCAGGACAGCGGGACCGCGCTGTCGGGCGGCCAGCAGCAGCGACTGTGCATCGCCCGGGCGATCGCGGTCGACCCCGAGGTGATCCTGATGGACGAGCCCTGCTCGGCGCTCGATCCGATCGCCACCGCGAAGATCGAGGAACTGATCCACGAGCTCAAGGGCCGATACGCCATCGTGATCGTCACGCACAACATGCAGCAGGCAGCGCGCGTTTCGCAACGCACCGCGTTTTTCCACCTCGGCACGCTGATCGAATACGGCGCGACCTCGGACATCTTCACGAACCCGCGCGAGGAGCGCACCAGGGACTATATCACCGGCCGCTACGGCTGAGCCACGGGACAGATGCAGTGAGCGAACATACGGTAAAGGCATTCGACGACGATATCGGCGAGCTGCGCGGCCTGATCGCCGAGATGGGCGGGCTTGCCGAACAGGCGATCGGCGCCGCGATCCAGGCGCTGCAACGCCACGACCTGGAAGCGGCCGCACGGATCGTCGCCGACGACAAGAAGATCGACGCGCTCGAGATGCGGGTCGAGCAGCTTGCCGTGCGGATCATCGCGCTCCGCGCGCCGATGGCGGTCGACCTGCGCGAGGTGGTCGCGGCGCTCAAGATCGCCGGCGTGGTCGAGCGGATCGGCGACTATGCCAAGAACATCGCGAAGCGCGTGCCGCTGATCGACAGCCATGGCGATATCGAGCCGCTGTCGGTGCTGCCGGCAATGGCAACGCTGGCCGCTGCTCTGGTCCATGACGTTCTTGATGCCTTCGCCGCGCGCGACGCCGATGCAGCGGTATCGGTGTGCGAGCGCGACAAGGCAGTGGACGATTTCTACAACAGCCTGTTCCGGGTTCTCGTCACCCATATGATGGAGAATCCCAAGACGATCGGCCAGGTCGCGCACCTGCTGTTCATCGCGAAGAACCTGGAACGAGTCGGCGACCACGCGACCAACGTCGCCGAGATGGTGTACTACGCCGCTACCGGCACGCACATGGCCGAGCGTGACCGCGCGGCGATCGAAACGATCTGAAGGAGCAAGACCGATGGCCCGGGCTAAAATGCTGCTGGTTGAAGACGATGCGGCGCTTGCCGAACTGCTCGTCTATCATTTCAAACGCGAGGATTTCGAGGTCAAGCAGACCCCGGATGGCGAGGAAGCTCTGTTGCTCGCCAAGGAACAGACCCCCGATATCGTGCTGCTCGACTGGATGGTCGAGGGGCTGTCGGGGATCGAGGTGTGCCGCCGGCTGCGGCGCATGCCCGAGACGGCGAACGTGCCGATCATCATGCTCACCGCGCGCGGCGAGGAAGAGGACCGGGTGCGCGGCCTCGAAACCGGCGCTGACGATTATGTGACCAAGCCCTTCTCGCCCCGCGAACTGGTGGCACGGGTCGGCGCGGTGCTGCGGCGCGTGCGGCCGGCGCTGGCCGGCGAACAGCTCACTTATGGCGATGTCGAGATGGACACGGTCGGCCACAAGGTCCGCCGCGCGGGCGAGGTCGTGCCGCTCGGCCCGACCGAATTCCGCCTGCTCAAGCATTTCCTCGAGCATCCGGGCTGGGTGTTCTCGCGCGAACGGCTGCTCGACGCGGTGTGGGGGCATGATTCGGACATCGAATCGCGTACCGTCGACGTACACATCCGGCGGTTGCGCAAGGCGATCAACGGGACCAACCGGCCTGACATCATCCGCACGGTGCGCTCGGCCGGCTACGCGCTGGATTCCGGAGCCTGACCGCTCCTTCTCCTCCCGGCGGGGAGGAGAAAAAAGAATCGTCTGCGAAACGAGGGAGCCATGCGCCCACCCGCGCGTTTGGGGTGGGCGCGGCGAAAGCCTGCGCGTGAAAAGCAGGAGACTCCGATGAAGTTGATCCTCTTGGCCGCACTGGCGGTCGCGACGCCGGCAATGGCGCAGGATATGTCCACGTCGCAGACGACATCCACGACCGCAGCAGATCCGGTCGGCGGCTACCAGCCCTCTCAACCGGCGTTGTCGGGCACGCCGCAGCCCGGCGTGAAGCCGGTCTTCGTCCAGGCGCCGTCGCCGGACCAGGCATTTCCCCCGCCACCGCCGCTGGCGCACTACCCGATCTGCAAGCGCGGCCAGTTCGACAAGTGCATGCAGCGCGGCGGACGCTAGGATGGCTGGCGGGCGACCGGGAGCGCCCGCCCTTCCCCTTCCTACGGCTCTTGCCTTGACGGCGCGATAGAATAGGAAGCGCTCCATCATCTTTGGGAGCGCCCGCATGACCATCAGTTTCAAGGACCGCGTCGCAATTGTCACCGGCGCAGGCGGGGGCCTCGGCCGCGCCTATGCGCTCGAACTGGCGAAGCGCGGCGCGAAGGTCGTTGTCAACGACCTCGGCGGCTCGCGCGACGGCACCGGCCATTCCGACGCCGCGCTGAAGGTCGTGGAAGAAATCGAGGCGGCCGGCGGCGAGGCGATGTCCGATGGCGGCAGCGTCACCGAATATGAGCATATGGTCGAACTCGTCGCCAAGGCGAAGGCGAAGTGGGGCGGCGTCCACGTCCTCATCAACAATGCCGGCGTGCTGCGCGACAAGAGCTTCTCCAAGATGGAGCCGGCCGATTTCAAATTCGTGGTCGATGTCCACCTGATCGGATCAGCCAACGTCACCAAGGCAGTGTGGGAGACGATGCGCGAGCAGAATTACGGCCGCATCCTGATGACCGCATCCTCGACCGGCCTGTACGGCAATTTCGGCCAGACCAACTATGGCGCCGCCAAGCTCGGCCTCGCCGGCTTCGCCAAAACGCTCTATCTTGAGGGCGCGAAGAACAACATCAAGGTCAACACCATCGCCCCGACCGCGGGCACGCGCATGACCGAGGACCTGTTCCCGCCCGAAGCGTTCCAGGCCTTCGCGCCGGAGAAGGTCGTGCCCGCCGCCCTCTACCTTGTGTCCGAGGATGCGCCGACCAACATGATCGTCGGCGCCGGGGCCGGCGTGTTCCAGGCGGCCTATGTCACCCTGACCCAGGGCAAGCTGCTGACGGGCGACGAACTGAGCCCTGAAGGTATCGCAGCGCACTGGAACGAGATCGTCGACCGCGCCGGCGAGATGACACCCCAGTCAGGCGCCGAACAGGCAATGTCGATCCTGAAGAAGCTGCAGGGCGGCTGACACTGTATCAGTGTATTGTCATTGCAATACACTGATGGTATTCTTCCCCGACAGGAGGAGAATGCCATGTACAGCGAAAGCGATCTCGACGATGCGGTGGCGGCCGGGGCGATCTCCCGCGACGCCGCCCGCGCCCTGCGCAATCACGTCGCCAGGAGCCATGCAGCACCAGCGGTTGACGAGGAGCATTTCAGGCTCCTGAGCGGGTTCAACGACATCTTCGTGGCCATCGCGGTCGGGCTGGTGCTCGTTGCGCTGGCGTGGATCGGCCAGTCGATCACGACACCTCTCGCAGGCGCCCTGGTGGCGATCGCCGCCTGGGGCCTCGCCGAATATTTCACCCGGCAGCGGCGCATGGCCCTGCCCAGCATCCTGTTGCTGATCGCGTTCGTCGGCGGTGTCGCCGCCACGCTTGTCGGTGTGCTGGTCGAGATCGACCCCAATCTCTCGGAACGCACCAACGCCGTCATCGGCGCGGGCATCGGCCTCGTCACGGCGGGCGCAGCCTGGCTTCACTGGAAGCGATTCATGGTCCCGATCACCGTTGCAGCGGGTGCCGCCGCACTGGTTGCCGTCGCGGTTGCGCTGACCGTCGCGGCAATCCCGGCGGCGAAGGATGCCATCTATCCGATCCTGTTCGCCGGCGGCCTCGCGGTGTTCGCGCTGGCCATGTGGTGGGACGTGTCGGACCGGGAGCGCCGCACCCGCCGTTCGGACGTCGCCTTCTGGCTTCACCTTGCCGCGGCGCCGCTGATCGCGCATCCGGTGTTCCACATGCTCGGCGTGTTCAACGAGTCGATCACGCTCAACCTCGCGGCAATCGTGCTCGCGCTCTATCTCGTCTTCGCCTTCGTGGCGCTGGCGGTCGACCGGCGTGCGCTGCTCGTCTCAAGCCTCGCCTATGTACTCTACGCGATGTACGTGCTGTTCTACAGGGCCGGAGCGGTCGAACTGGCCTGGGCCTTCACCGCGCTGGCGATCGGATCGACACTCCTGACGCTCTCGGCCTTCTGGCACCCGATGCGCCGCCTCGTGGTCGGCACGCTGGGCAATCTGAGCGAGCGGCTTCCGCCGGTAGGATCGATGTCGGCCGCCTGACACGATCCATCCCGGTGAAAACCTGCCCCCCGGCCGCCCATTGGGTCGCCGGGGGTTTTGCTTATTGATCGACGAGTTTCATCAGCCGGCGCTCGAGCGGCGCCAGCACGGGCGCGAGTTCATGTCCGCGCTTCAGCACCACGCCAGCCTCGTTGACCAGCGCCCACATGCCCTGGCGATGGCGCAAGGCCGGATGCTTCTCGATGCGGTATTCGGGCCGCTCCGCCGCACGGCGAAAGGCGGCGAACACCGCAGCGTCGCGGCCAAGTTCGATCGCATAGTCACGCCAATGCCCGGCCGAAACCATCCGGCCATAGAGATCGAGGATACGGTTGAGTTCGAGGCGTTCGAAGCCGACCTGGCCAGCGCGCCCCAGCGGCAGCGGAAAAGGGGTTACCGTCCCCATCAGGCCTCCGCCACCAGGCCGTCAGGCACGGTCGCGTACGTTCTTGCGCTTGGGTTCCGACTCGGCGAGCAGCGTATCCAGCCGCTTCCGCATGGTCTCCAGTTCGCAGCGAAGCAGTTCTACCTTCTGCGTCTGCGGATCGAACATGTCGCTGCACGGCGTGCCATAAGCGAGGAATTCCTGCGGCTTCTGCCCACCCTCGACCATCGTCGCGCGGGCGGGAATGCCGACCATCACCGCGCCCTCGGCCACATCGCGCGTCACCACGGCATTGGCGCCGATGCGCGAACCGCGGCCGACGGTGATCGGGCCAAGCACCTGCGCGCCCGATCCGATGATCGCGCCTTCGAGGATCGTCGGGTGGCGCTTGCCGGCCACGCCGTTGTCGGGGCTGGTGCCGCCAAGCGTGACACATTGGTAGATGGTGACGTTGTCGCCGATCTCTGCCGTCTCGCCGATCACCACGAAGCCATGGTCGATGAAGAAATTGCGGCCGATCTTGGCCCCGGGATGAATGTCGATCGCAGTCCAGGCGCGAGAGAAATGATTCACCAGCCGCGCGAGGAAATAGAAACGCGCACCGTACAGCCGGTGCGCAAGGCGATGCCAGACAAGCGCCCACACGCCGGGATAGGTCAGAACCTCCAGCCGAGACCGCGGCGCGGGATCACGCGCCTTGATCGAATCGAGATAGGCGAACATCCGCTCCATCATCTCGCGTCCCCTTTTCTGGGGCGATATCTAGGCGCTCATTCCAGCGAATTAAAGGACCGGCTGGTCGCTAACTTTCGCCGCATAAACCCTATCTTGCTTGTAGGATTTCACCAGACAGGCGAATTCGACGCAAATCGGTCGCGGAGAGTTTTGCCAGATGTTCGACATTTCGCTCGCCACCGTTGAGGCAGTGTTGCCCTTCATCGCGGTCGGCTTTGCCGCACAGATGATCGACGGAGCCCTTGGCATGGCGTTCGGCGTGATCAACAATACGCTGCTGGTGAGCTTTCTCGGCCTGTCTCCCGCCGTCGCCTCGGCCAGCGTGCACGCAGTGGAAACCTTCACCACCGCCGCGTCGGGAACGAGCCATATCCTTCACAAGAACGTCAACTGGAAGCTGTTCCGCAGGCTGGTCATCCCGGGCGTGATCGGCGGCGTGCTCGGCGCCTATGTGCTGAGCAACCTCGACGCCTCGGTCGCGAAGCCGTTCGTGATGGCGTATCTCGCCTCGATCGGCCTGTACCTGCTGTACCGCGCCTGGCGCGGGCGGGTCGAACCGCGCGAGCCCAAGATCATCGAGCCTCTCGGGCTGGTCGGCGGGTTCCTGGATGCGGCGGGCGGCGGCGGCTGGGGACCGGTCGTCACCTCCAACCTGCTTGTCCAGGGCGCGAGCCCGCGCAGCACGATCGGTACAGTCAACACATCCGAATTCTTCCTGACCGCGACGATCTCGGCGACCTTCATCGCCACCATGGGATTCGCCGCCTTCACCCTGCAGACGGTGGGGCTGCTGATCGGCGGACTGATCGCCGCGCCGTTCGGCGGACTGCTGGCCAAACGGGTGCCGGCAAGGTTGCTGATGGGGCTGGTCGGCGTGCTGCTGACGGTGACGAGCGCCTATACGATCTGGTCGGCGGTAATGAAGTAGCGGGCTTCGCCCCTGCCCCCTCCCGCAAGCGGGAGGGGTAAAGAGCTCAGTTCACCGCTGCGTGCACCGTCGCGACTGCCTTCATCACCGCGCCGATGCGCACCGCGGTCTGGATCGCCTCGGCGGTGGCGCCGGCCTTCTTCAGCACATTCTCATGCGCGTCGATGCACATGCCGCAGCCGTTCATCGCCGAAACGGCGAGGCTGAACAGCTCGAAATCGACCTTGTCGATGCCCGGCGCGCCGATCACGTTCATGCGCAGCTTGGCCGGCATGGTGCGGTATTCCTGGTTCCCGGCCAGATGGGTGAACCGGTAATAGACATTGTTCATCGCCATCACCGCCGCAGCCGCGCGCGCCGCATTGGCTGCCTCGGGTGACAGCTTCCCGGCCACTTCGGCCTCGGTGGCGTCGACCAGCGGCTTGTAACCCGAGCCGTGCGCGCAGGTAAGCAGCAGGCCGTATTTCTGCTGATCGGGCAGATGCGCCTCATTGAGCAGCGAGCCGACGTTCAGCCGGATATCCTTGGCGAAATCGGGCAAGGTGCCCGCGAATTCCTTGAGCGACATGTCATGTCCTTCTTCACCCTCGCTTCTCCTCCCCTCCCGCTTGCGGGAGGAGTCGGGGAAGGGTCTGTCAAAAAAAGAGGGCGCGCCGCTTGCGGACACGCCCTCCCCTAGCCCCTCCCGCAGAGCGGGAGGGGAATCTTCTCAGGCAGCGACCTGGAGGACGTCGTCGCCCTTGTTCCAGTTGCATGGGCAGAGTTCGTCGGTCTGAAGCGCGTCGAGCACGCGGAGCGTCTCGGCGGGGTTACGACCGACGTTCAGGCCATTGACCTGCACCGCCTGGATCACATTGTCCGGGTCGATGATGAAGGTGGCGCGATAGGCGACATGCTCGTTCGCATCGAGGATGCCGAGCTTCGACGCGAGCACCGCGCCATTGTCCGCCAGCCAGGGAAAGTCGGCGGCGGCCAGATCGGGATCCGACTTGCGCCAGGCGAGATGGACGTGCGCGGTATCGGTCGAGGCGCCGATCAGCACGGCGTCACGATCGGCAAAATCGTCCTTGAGCGCTGCATAGCCGACGATCTCGGTCGGGCAGACGAAGGTGAAGTCCTTCGGCCAGTAGAACAGGACCTTCCAGCGGCCAGGAAATGCGTCGTGGCTGAGCGTCTCGCCGGCGGGCAGCGCGGCGGTGCCCTGCTGGACGGGAACGGTGAATTCGGGGAGTTTGTCTCCGACAGTAAGCATTGGTGGCCTCCTCAAGGAATGGGTCGGCCTTCGGCATCCTCGCGACGCGGCGATTGATTCGCCGTCTGTGCTGCGCTGCATATAAGGCTGGCATTTGATCGATCCAACAGGTTATTTAGGCACTGTTGATCGAGTGAGGCGATTATGGCCACCTATCTACCTACGCTGAAGCAGCTCCAATATCTGGTCGCATTGCAGGACCACGGCCATTTCGGACGGGCGGCGGAGGCGTGCTTCGTTACCCAGTCGACGCTGTCCGCCGGCATCCGCGAACTTGAAACACTGATCGGCGTGACCCTGGTGGAGCGCACCCGTCGCGTCGTCCGCTTCACGCCGCTGGGCGACCGAATCGCCGACAAGGCGCGGCGGGTGCTGCGCGAGGCGGAGGAACTGGGCGACCTCGCCCGCGCCGCCGGGCGCCCCCTGTCGGGCGAGATGCGGATGAGCGTGATCCCGACGATCGCCCCCTTCATGCTGCCGCGAATCCTGCCCCGGTTGCGACGCGACTATCCCGACCTGAAGCTGTTCCTGCGCGAGGAACCCAGCGCCGCCGCCTGCGAGGGCCTGCACAACGGCCGTACCGATTGCGTGCTGCTCGCCCTGCCCTATGCCTGTGGCGAGGTCGCGTCGCAGTTCCTGTTCGAGGATCGGCTGTTCGTCGCAGGCCCCGAAGGCGAGATCGGCAGCGCGACCGGTGCGATGCATGCCGACGATATCGACGAGGACCGGCTGCTGCTGCTCGAAGACGGGCATTGCCTCAAGGATCACGCGCTGGCCGCCTGCAACCGGCCCGAGTTGCGCGCCGAGGCGACGATGCTCGGCACCTCGCTCCACACCATCGTCCAGATGGTCGACAACGGCCTGGGCGTGACGATGCTGCCGGAAATGGCGCTCAAGGCCGGCATCCTTGACCATACCGGACTCACGGCACGGCCACTGGACGCCGCAAATCCTGCACGTCGCATCGCGCTTGTCTGGCGTCGTGCGTCGCCCCGCGAAAAGGATTTCCACCTGCTGGCCGAGGTACTTGCCGAGGCGCAGTAGCCTGCGGCCCTGAAACCATTCGGCCGCCGGACCGTATCTTGTCGTGCGCATTCTCCTGGATCATCTCCTTGAGCGCGCATTCGATATAACTGGAGAGACTGATGAGATTTTCCACCAAGCTTCCGGTTGTGGCAATGTCCGGCCTGCTGATGGTCGCCGTTTCCGCCGCCGAGGCTCGTGCCCCGCAGGAAGCCCCTGCCCCGGCTGCCGCCGCCACCGTACCCAATCCCGCCGTGGGCGGCGTGGCGATGGACGCGGCCAAGCCGATCACCGAGAACGCAGCCGCAGCACCGAACCTGACGACGCTGGTGAAGGCGGTGAAGGCCGCCGGCCTTGACGCGACGCTTTCCGGCCCCGGCCCCTTTACCGTGTTCGCACCGACCAACGACGCGTTCGGCCGGCTGGCCGCCGGCACGGTCGACACGCTGATGAAGCCCGAGAACAAGGCGACCCTGGCCAAGGTGCTGACCTATCATGTCGTGCCGGGCATCATCACGCTCGAGCAGCTCAAGCAGAAGATGACCGCCGGCGGCGGCACCACGACGCTGACCACCGTGGAAGGCGCGACGCTGACGGTGACCGACCTCAACGGCGCGATCCAGCTGACCGATGCCAACGGCAACAAGAGCTATGTCGAAGTGCCCGACGTCCGCCAGTCGAACGGCGTCGTCCATGTCGTCAACGGCGTGCTCCTGCCGAAACTGGGCTAGGTTTCGTCCCACCGCGCGGCGGCGTCTGCGTCGCTGCCGCGCGGTTCTACCCAGCGTACCTCCCCGCCGCGCGTCTCGCGCTTCCAGAACGGCGCCTGAGTCTTCAACCGGTCGATCAGGAAGGCGCAGGAATCAAGCGCCGCCGCCCGGTGCGTTGCAGCGGTACCGACGAAGACGACCAGATCACCCGGCCGCATCAGCCCCACCCGATGCACCACGCTCACGGCCGACAGGCCCCAGCGCACCACGGCTTCCTCCGCCAGTCCCCGTAACGCCGCCTCAGTCGCGCCCGGATAGTGTTCGAGTTCAAGTGTCGTGACGCCATCGTCGCCGCGCACCACGCCAACAAAGGTCGCGATCCCGCCAACGCCCGCAGCCATGATCGCGGCAAACTCGGCCGCCTGGTCGATCAACTCCTGCTGGACGGCGATGTGGATCATCCGCCTGTCACCGGCGGGAAGATCGCCACCTCGCGCGGACGCCCGAGTGGCGCGTCGAGACCCACGAATATCTGGTCGACCGCGGCGCGCAACCGGCCACGATCGGCCAGCGCCCGGGCGTGGCCGTCGCTAAGCGTCGCGAGCCAGTCGACCAGGTCGGAGACGCGCGCCAGTCCTTCGGGCGGATCGAGTGTTTCGGCGCCCGTCCCGATCGCCTCGCGCACCCAGGAGAAATAAAGCAGATCGATCGCCATGACGGCCCTCAATCCATGTGCTTGAGGCCGACCCGCAGATAGTCCCAGCCAGTGATCAACGTCAGCCCTGCCGCGCCCCACAGTGCCGCGAGGCTGACGGTCTGGAGCCAGGGCCAGCCGGGCACGGCGCCGGCGAGGATCAGCCCGCCGAGCGAGACGAGCTGCAGCGTCGTCTTCCACTTGGCGAGCTTCGACACCGGGACCGACACCTGGAGCTGGGCCAGGAACTCGCGCAGGCCCGAAACCGCGATCTCGCGCAAGAGGATGATGATGCCGGCGATCAGCGACCAGCCGGCGATATCGCGCGTCGCCACCAGCATCAGCACAACGGAGGCGACCATGATCTTGTCGGCGATCGGATCGAGGAAGATGCCCAGCTTCGACACGGTCCCCTTGGACCGGGCCAGATAGCCGTCGAAATAATCGGTGATCCCCATCAGACAATAGAGTGCGAAGGCGATCGCATATCCCGCCGGCCAGGCCGGCCACCACAGGAAGCCGACAAGCAGCGGCACCGCGAGAATCCGCGACAGGGTGAGGATATTGGGCAGGGTCAGCATCGCCATCAACCCTAGGGTCCGGCGCCCTCCCCCGCAATGCCGGAGTCTGGCCCAGGTCGGGCCGGAGGGACGCCCGTGTCAGCCCGCGGGACGCCGGTCGCCGACTATTCGGTTGCTGCGCCGTCGCCGGGTCGGCTATGCGGTGCCCTTGTTTCGCCACATGTGAGGCCGTTTCCCATCATGCTCAACGCGCTCGGCTTGCTGAAAGAGCGCCGGTTCATGCCGCTTTTCGTCACCCAGTTCCTCGGTGCCTTCAACGACAATCTCTTCAAGACCTCAATGGTGCTGTTCGCGACCTATCAGGTCTTCAACGACCCCAAGGTCGAACAGAGCTTCAACGCGCTCGCGACCGGGCTGGCGATTCTTCCGTTCTTCCTGCTGTCCGCCCTGTCGGGACAACTCGCCGACACGACCGACAAGGCGAAGATCATCAGGATCGTGAAGACCGCTGAGATCGCAATCATGCTGCTCGGCGCCGCCGGATTGATGGTGGCGAAAGCGGGATTCTGGACCCTGGGGCTCGGCCTGATGCTGAGCGCCGTGCTTTGCCTCGGCGCGCACTCGACCTTTTTCGGCCCGATCAAATATGCGATCCTGCCACAGCATCTGAAGGCTGACGAAGTGCTCGGCGGTACCGGCCTGGTCGAGGCAGCGACCTATCTTGCCATCCTGCTCGGTACGATTTTCGCCGGCGTGCTGTCAGTCGAGGGAGCGGCGATCATGGGCATCTGCGTCGCCCTGATCGGCTGGCTCACCGCGAGGATGGTGCCGGCGGCCCCACGTGAAGGCGCGGTGCTGTCGATCAACTACAACCCGTTCACCGCATCGTGGCGACTGATCAACGCGACGATGCACATCCCCCGGCTGTTCCTCGCGATCTGCGCGATCAGCTTCTTCTGGACGATCGGCGCGGTGCTGATCGTCACCTTCCCGCCGCTGGTGAAGAACGTCCTCACCGCCGATCCGCGCGTTTCCAGCATCGTGATCGCGTTGTTCTCTATCGGTATCGCGATCGGATCGATCGTCATCAACACCCTGCTGAAAGGGCGGGTATCAGCGAAATACGCACCCGCCTCGGTGATCGCGATGGGCTGCATGGTCGTGATCTTCTCATTGATGATCCGCGCGTGGCCGGCGGCGCCGGCGGGCACGCTGTACGACTGGGTCGGCTTCTTCCAGATTCCGCGCGCGATCCCGCTCGTGCTGGTGCTGATGGGAATCGCGATCACCGGCGGCATGTTCGTGGTGCCTCTCTATACCTTCCTCACGACGACCGTGACCAAGGACCAGACGGCGCGCACCGTCGCGGCGAACAATGTCGTCAATTCGGGTGCGATGGTGGTCGGCACCTTATTGGTGCTGGGTGCCTCGGCGCTCGGCGTAACGCCCGACAACATGCTGTTCGTGGTCGCCGGCATGTGCCTGATCTCGGCGTGGCTGGCGCAGAAGCTGCATCTCGCCTGCGATTGAGGCGCCGCGATTGAAGCAGCGCCGCCGCGCCTTCAGAAAATGAAGGTGTAGATGCAGATGAAGAAGGCAGTGAAGCTCAGGGCGAACAGCCTCAGATCCTGATCGTCATTGTGCGGCCGCGCCGGCTTCCGGGGCTGTGCCTGGGCAAGCTGCTGGCGGAACGGGTGACGGGCGGCGGGAGCCGGAAGGGCGAGATGCTGTGCCATGGGCAACAGTTAACGCCGCGTTTACGATTCGAACCAACACCGAATTCGGTTAACGCGAGTCCGATACCGGGACAGAATCGCACGCGCCACAGGGATCGCGTTGCGCGGTTGGACGATGGCATCCCGCAAGCGTAAGATGACGCGGTGAGCTTCTTCGAAAGCCTGATCCTACTATCGCTGATGGCGATCCTGCTGCCGCAAGTGGCGCGACGGACCCCGATTCCCCGTCCAGCGATGTCGGCGATGAAAACTGGATGACAGGAATGCCATCCAGGCCTCTTCCCATCCCCGCGTTGATCGGCGACTCGCTTGCGAAAGGCGTACGGCGCGGGATCGTCCGGCAGGTGCGCGCCGTGTTCAACGATACGGCAAAGGGCGAGCGCCCGGTAGTGCGCAGCGACGATGCGCTGTTCGAACCGGGATCGGTCATTTGGCGCGTCCATGGCGACGTCACCACCATGATGGTGGGCGGCGTGGCCGCGCTGCTGCTGCAGATGCTGCACCCGGCGGTGCTGGCGGGTGTGTGGGATCATTCGAACTTCCGCACCGACATGCTTGGGCGGTTGCGGCGCACCGCCCGGTTCATTGCGACCACCACCTATGGCGCACGGGACGAGGCGGAAAAGGCGATCGCCCGCGTGAACGATATCCATCACCGGATCGACGGCGTGCTGCCCAATGGCACGCCCTATCGTGCCGGCGACCCGCGACTGCTCGCCTGGGTGCACGTGACGGAAGCCATGAGCTTTCTCGATGCCTGGATCCGCTACGGCGAACCCAGCATGACGCCCGCGGATCAGGATCGATATTTCGCCGACTTCGCCCGAATTCCCGAAGCACTGGGTGCCGATGCGGTGCCACGCAGCCGCGCCGAGGCGGAGGCGCTGATCGCGACGATGCGCCCCGAACTGGCCGTCGACGCGAGAACACGAGAGGTCGCCGCGCTCGTCCTGAGACAACGACCGCGGAACCTGACCGCCACCCCGGTACAGGCGATCACCTTCCAGGCTGCGGTCGACCTGTTGCCCGGCTGGGCGCGGCGGATGCACGGCCTTCCCGCGCAACGCCTGACACGGCCGCTGGTGCGTGCAGGGACTTTCGGTATCGCCCGGACGCTGCGCTGGGCGTTCGGCTAGCAATCCTGCCCGGGAAGGGAATGATCCGGATCATCGAGGCCCGGCCGACATCCACATGGCGGGTTTCAGTACCGGGCCATCGCATTTTTTCCTATTAAACGCATGGGAATTGATCCATGGAGGCTGCGGACACGAAACAGGGTGGAACGCGGCGGCGAATAGACGCCTCCTCGCCACGCCCTGAGCAACCACGGAGAAATCGTCCATGAAGAAGTTCGTTATCCTTCCGCTCGTCGCCGTCGCCACGCTCGGCCTCGCTGCCTGCGACAAGTCGGCACCTGTCGACAACACCGCGAACGTGAGCGAGATCACCCTGAACAGCGAAGACACGCTGGACGTCAACGCGGCCGACCCGGCGGCGCTGAACGTGACCGACAACGCGACCGTGGTGGACAACGCAACCGCCCTGGACAGCGCCGGGAACGTCGCGGCCAAGTAAGCCTGAGTTTCGACGTTACCCAAGCAGCGTCGGAAAACGGGGCCGCGCGACCGGTTGGTCGCGCGGCCCTTTTCGTTGGGGTTCGCCCCTCCGAATTTCGTCGCATGGCCAAGGCGGACTATCGCACGGCAAAGCAGACCTCTATTTCCTATTCATAAGATAGGAATTAAAAGGAAATCAGCGTTGATGCTCCCTAGCAGAACGTAAAACTACGGCCCGGCACCAGCGTGCCGGGCCGCCCCTTTATCAGGGCCAGGGAGGCAGCAGCATGCTTCCTATCCCCGATCATGCATCGATGAATTCAGGCTCGTCGCGCACCGCGCCTGACTGGCGATCGAACAGGCGACGATACTGGCCATCGACATTGGCAAGCAACGTCGCGCGGTCCCCGTCCTCGACGATATGGCCCTGATCGAACACCAGGATACGATCGAGCGTGCGGACGGTCGACAGCCGGTGCGCGATCACGATGGCCGTGCGACCCTGCATGAGCCGGTCCATGGCCTGCTGAATCAGCGCCTCGGATTCGGAATCGAGGCTCGATGTCGCTTCATCAAGGATCAGGATCGGGGCATCAGCGAGGAAAGCCCGCGCGAGCGCCACCCGCTGGCGCTCGCCGCCCGACAGCTTCACCCCGCGCTCACCGACCAGCGTGGCATAGCCGCGCGGGAGACGAGCGATGAAGTCATGCGCATTGGCCAGGCGGGCAGCCCGTTCGATCTCGGCCTGCGATGCGCCGGGCCGGGCATACGCGATATTGTCGGCAAGGCTCCGATGGAACAGGATCGGTTCCTGCTGCACGATCGCGATCTGCGCACGCAGCGATTGCTGCGTGGCATGGGACACGTCCTGCCCGTCGATCGTCACCCGGCCGCCACTGACATCGTAGAGCCGCTGGATCAGCTTGATGAAGCTGGTCTTTCCCGAGCCGGAATGACCCACCAGGCCGACGCGTTCACCGCCACGGATGGTCACCGACAGATCGTCGTAGAGTGGCGTCGCGTGCTGGCCATAATGGAACGTGACCGCGTCGAAACGCACCTCTCCCGCCGTGATCGCGATCGGGCCGGCATCGGCACGATCCTCGATCCCGAGCGGCTGGCCGTGGATCTCCACCAGTTCCTCCATCTCGTTCACCGAGCGCTGCAGGTGATGAACATGGTAGCCGATATCAGCCAGGTGCCCGTGCAGGACGAAATAGCTGGTCAGCACATAGGTGATGTCACCCGGCGTCGCGTGGCCGCCCCACCACAGCCATAACGCGGCGCCGACAACGACGGTGCGCAGCACCCACAGCACGGTCAGTTGCATCGTGCCGGACCATGTGCTGCGCAGCCAGGTCCGGCGAGTACGCAGCCGCCATTTGTCGACAAGGTGGGCAAAGCGCGTTTCCTCGCGCTCTTCCGCGCCGAACGCCTTGACGACCATGTTGCAGCCGATCGCATCGGACAACAGCCCGCCCATGCGCGTGTCCCAGGCGTTGGACAAGGTCGACGCCGGCGCGACCCAGCGAGTCGCGAGGAGGATGGTCAGCGCCACATAGGCGCAGGCACCGAGGCCCATGACGAGGCCCACCAGCGGCCAGTGCACCCCGAGCAGGAGCATCGTGCCGGCCAGCATGACGAGCGAGCCGAGGAGGTGAAGGAACAGCACGTCGTTGAGCATGTCGATCGCCCACATGCCGCGCGTGATCTTCCGGACGACCGAGCCGGAGAAACTGTTCGCGTGCCAGTCGGTGGAGAAGCGCTGAACCCGGTGAAACGCCTGTTCGGCGACGTCGCTCATCATCCGCAGCGAAAAGGGAACGATCAGCATGATCGACACATGGCGCGCCACGACCGTCCCGAGGCCCAGCGCAACCATCACGGCGAAGATCATCGGTACCCCCGACCTGTCGCCCGCACCGAGCGCGTCGACGAGTCGGCCGGCAACCAGCGGCACGAGCACTTCAAGCCCGATGCCGGCACATACGAAGAAGGACAAAAGGGTGATCCGGGTTTTCTGGCGCGCCCAATGCCGCACGGCGAAACCCAGAACGATACGCACGGAATCAGGCCGTGCCTTGGATTGTTCGGTCATGTCTTGAACCGGCGCCTACGCGCCGTCTCCACTTCGAGTCTGTCAGGAAGGATCCAGGCAAAGCGCCGGGATCAGGGGGGTCTCAGGACCTAGTGGCGCAGTCCGCCAAGATTCCGATACCCAAGGAGGCAGCGCTGAATGGTCGATGATGTCATCAGTGCTCCTCCTTCTGCTCGTGTGAAGACGGTGCTTCCCTATCAGCGAAGACGCGATCAGGCAACCGGTCGCGCACGACCGCGGTTGGTCAGGCCAGGCGCTCTCGGGGAGAATCTGCGAAGAAGCGCACTGTCTTCTGTCCCGGCAGGGCAAGCCCCGCGTCAATCCGTGGCGATCCTTCACCCGCGATGATGACCGATCGATCATACATGCTGTCTGCCATATGGCTTATACCTCCGTGACGCGACATGACGAGCGTCGTCCGCGAGTCTCAGTCGTCGCCGACCCAGATCGGGGGCTTGTGCCGCCACCATTCCACAGCGGCTTCGAGCTGGTAGGCGAGCGCGAGCAGAACGGCCTCGCCACCGGGGCGCGTAGCGAACTGGATGCCGACCGGCAGGCCATTGTCGCTGAAACCCATGGGAAGGCTGATGGAAGGTGTGCCGGCGAAATTGTCGATCCAGCAATAGCCGGCATAGTCGACAAGATGATCGCGCCGGTCGAGCCACGCGATCTCGGGACCGAAGACCCCGACGCGGACGACTTCAGTGCTGAAGGTCGGTGTCATCCAGATATCGAATTCGCTGAACCGGTCGAGATAGGCAGCGACCATCGCCTCCATCCGGCGCAAGGCGGCGGCGAACCGTTCGTCATCGATCTTCCTTCCCGCAGCGATCAGTGTAGCCGAGCGATGTTCCAGATCTTCCGGTACGATCGGAATTCCGATTAGATTCGACAGGGCCCCTACCTGGCGAACGAAATTGCCCTCGATAAAATCATTGAGCGCCCGGGTGGCATCGTGACCATTGAAAGGCAGTTCGCCGTCGCCGACGCGGTGACCCAGCTTTCCAAGGAGATCCACGGCGGCCCCGAATACACGCTGGACACCCATGTCAGGCGCCTCCCCGGTACGCATGACCGTGCTGTAGGCGCGGATACGAAGCGCGCGATCGATCGGCGCGGTGACCAGGGGAAGGGGGACAAAGGCAGCGCCATGATCGCGCGACTGGGTTGCTTCCAGCCAGGCGGCGGTGTCGCGGACCGTCCTGCTGACACAGCCATTCACCCCCAGATCCGTGATCGCCCGCATGGCTTCGTCGCCCGAATTGCGGCCGCGCGATGGCTTGAGGCCAACCAATCCGCAGGGCGCCGCGCCATGACGGATCGAGCCCAGGCCATCACTGGCGTGCGCAACGGGCACGACGCCCGCGGCTACCGCCGCGGATCCGCCACCCGACGAACCACCCGGCGCATGATCGAGGCTCCACGGATTACGGGTGATGCCGACCAGGGGCGATTCAGTGACGACATTCAGCCCTAGCTCGGGCATTGACGAACGGGCGATCGAGATCGGGCCCGCCCCGGCGATCGCACGCGTATACGGCGCATCTTCCGACGGGACATGATGGCGGAGCGCCACCGCGCCATAGCTGCAGGGGAGTCCTTTTTCGGCGATCATATCCTTGATCATCGTCGGGATGCCGGCAAGCGGGCCCGAACGCGGTTCCTGCGCCTGGCCGCGTGCACGGTCGAATGCCGGCCATGCGATGAAGTTGAGCCTGGAATTGGCCGCTTCCGCGCGTTCGACAGCGCGGTCCACAAGAGCGGCCGGCGTGGTGCGGCCCGCGTCGAGCGCCTTGCGCATATCCGCCATGTCGGATGCCCAGCCGTCTGTCATGAGAGTCGTTGTCATGATTTTTTTCCGAAAGCTGATAATGGATGCCCCGAAGCGCGAGCGGCCACGCCGAACGCCATAGGCGCTGGAGGGGGATGCCAGCCCGCCCTCCCCTGGCCGGCCGGAATCAGAGATCAGTCACGGCCGATAGATCCCTCCGGACGGATCTCCCGCTCAGCCTTCTCCGGACAGGGAGGTTTGCCATGATGGCGCGCCCAGTGGTGGCGCCAGGAAGCGCAGTGCCCGTGAGACCGCCGCGCCGAGCACGGAAGTGTGAGTCTCGCCTGCAAAAACGGTCAGCTCAGTCGACACGCCATGCGCGGCAAGGGCAGCCCGCATACGATAGGCGTTGCTGATGATTGAAGCGGCAGCGAGTGCTTCGCCCGGCTCCTCCTCCCTGGCCCCTGCCGACAGGAATACTGCTGTTCCAGGCGGAATCGCGCCGAGCGGCAATGCGCGCACTGCGTCGACCATTTGCTGCTCACCTGGCACGGGCGGAAAATCGACCAGTGCGGGGCTCATCATCGCATAGCCTCCGAACGCATCGGGACGATGCGTCAGGGCGAAGGCTGCGAAATGGCCACCCGCCGAAACCCCGAAGAGCGTGCGCCGCATGTCCGCAGTCTCGGGCACGCGCCGCTCCACTTCGGGTATGACCGTTTCAAGCAGGGCCTTCAGGAAAGCCTCGGCGCCACCGAGTTCAAGCGTGCCGAAACCCGGCATCTCCAGCGAACGCCGGGGCCCGCCGTAGAAATCAAGGCCGCGCCGCCGACCGACGAACGCATAGTCGCCGGTTTCCTCGGCATAGCCGATGCCAACGACTATCGCCGGCGCGACCTCGCCAGCATAATGGCCCATTCGCGCAGCGTCGACGACTGTCCCGAAGCAATAGTCGGCATCCGTCACATAGATGACCGACGACGGGCGGGGTGATTTTCCGGTTGCGTCAGATGACGGCCGCGCGATCGAGATGCGCAAGCTGGTGCCGAGACCCTCAGGGGTACTGACGAAAGTCTCGACTCCGGGGATGGCGGGTATCGCGGCAATGGTCATGCTATCATCCTCCTCTACACGTCAGGCCCGCCTGACGAACACGGATCGCTTGTATTGGCACACGCCACGCCCCAGGGGCGGGCACATCGTGGCGCGCCTCTTCCATCAATATTTGAAAGTCACCGCTGCGCCGATCGTACGCGGTTGCTGGATGGTGATCTGATTGACGCCGAGCTGCGTATAGGCAGCCAGTTGCGCACGCTTGTCGGTCAGGTTCCTGATGAACAGGTCGATATCGACATGCTCGCTTTCCAGTCCGGCATGAACGTCGAACAGCGAATAGGCCGGCAGCGCATAATTGGGGAAGGCTATGCTCGATTGGGGCGAGCTGTTGCGTGGTCCCACGAAGCGGGCCGAACCGCGCGCCACCGCCTGCCACCGTGAGTCCACCGGCGCGCGGTATTCCGCCGACACCGAACCGCTCCACCGCGGATTGTAGGGCAGCGTGTCGCCGACCTGGGCAACCCCTGCCCCACCAGGGCTGAGGCGAGTGACCTTGCTGTCCGAAAAGGCCAACGTTCCCGCCAGGCTCAATCCGTCAACCGGCCGCAGCGTCGCGCCCGCCTCCAGACCATAGACGCGGGCGTCACCGGCGTTCGCAAAGCCGCTCAGTCCGCCAGCGCTGGCGAAGGCCAGGAAATTCTTCCATTTCAAATAATAACCGGTCAGATCGAACGAACCCCGCCCATCCCAGAACTTCGTCTTGAGCCCTACCTCGTAATTGTAGGTCTGGTCGGGATCATAGACAGGGTCGAATCCCGGGACCGGGAAGTTCGGTCCGCCGGGACGAAAGCCAGTCGCGAACCGCGCAAAGAGCATTCCGTCTTGCGAGAAGTGGTAGCGCGCAGTGGCAAGATAGGTCGCGACCGTCTTCGATCCCTTTTGCTGGCCCGTGTCAGCGGGGGGCGGAGAGCCGAGACCGCTGACGACGAAAAGCAGGCGATAGGCGGCAAAATTGCTGCCGCTGATAAGGGTGCGGTTTACCTGATCGATACGACCGATGCGCACGCCACCGGTGACGTCGAACGCCGGTGAAAAGGCATAGGTCACATTACCAAAGGCCGAATATTCGGTGAGCGTGGTGGGGATCTTAACGAGCAGCGTCGGGTTGATCAGAGGCACGAGTGCGCCGGTGATCGTCCGGGCATTTACTGCCTGCTGCTGCTCGCTTCGCTCATGTGTGTAATATCCACCGGCAAGCCAGCTGAGTGGACCGCCCCCGGTCGAAGACAAGCGCACTTCCTGCGTGAATTTCCTGAAGTCGTTGAGCGTGTCGTTACTGAGCAGCCCGGGGGCGGGAATCGTGACACCTCCAAGCTGAGGAAGGATATTGACGAAGATCGTGTTCAGCGCCCCCGTTTCTTGCGGGAAAGCATAGTTTACGTTGAGATGCTGATAGGATGTGACGGACGTCAGATTTGCGAAACCGAGATCATAGTCCACTTTTCCGATGATGAATCTCGTCTTGCGATTGGTACTCGGCACCAGATAGTCGTTATTGACGAGGTCGCCATCGCGGGGCGTGCGATTTGCGGTGTATACTACCTGATCCTGCGCATATTGATTCTGCTTTTGATAGATGCCCGCGATGAAAATCCGGAGCCGGTCGACCGGCTTGAAGACAAGCGAACCCTGCACGCCGTAGCTGCGCCAATGGTTCTGATCCGTGGCGTGGCGAAGATCGTTATCGATGAACCCCGCGCGGCGATCGTAGAAACCGGACAGGCGCACCGCCAACTTGTCCTCGACAATCGGCACGCTGACCGCCGCACGCTCCGAATGGCTGGTGCCGCCATTTTCCGTGCCGCTCACGCCACCACGCAGAACCACGGTCGGTTTTTGCAGATCGGGTTCGCGCAACGTGTACGACACGAGGCCGGCCAGCGTGTTGGCGCCATAAACCGTACCTTGCGGCCCCTTGAGCACTTCCACCCGCTCAAGATCGACAGGATCGAGATCGAGCGAGCTGGCACCGCCGGTTTGAAAGCTCGAACTCGGCCCGACCGGTGCGCCATCGACGGTAATACCGACCGACTGGCCGAAATCGGCACCGGTATTGATGCCGCGGATCACGGGGGAGCCAGTACCGAAGCCGGCATTGAACTGAAGGCCCGGCGTCTGCCCGGCAAAGTCGGCGATGCTCGTCAGGCCGTTCTTCAGCAGATCGTCGCCGCGAAACGCGTTGATCGCCCCTGCCACATTGAGAATGCTTTCAGCGCGCTTGTTGGCAGTGACGATGATGTCCCCGGAATCGGAAGGCGCAGCATCGGGTGATCCCGCTTGCGTCGCCTCAGGCTCACCAGGAATAGTGACCGGATTGCCTGACACCTGGGCGTGCGCAGGTGGCGGAATCACGAATGGAGACAACGCGATCAGCGACGCCGCAACCGCACAATTCTGACGTTTTCTCACTAACACCCTCCCTGAGGTCTCGTCGGGTCAGCCCCGCTCTACGTTTCATATTTAATACAACCTACTTTTTTATGGTCAAGCACAAACCAGTTGACCTTATTGTAAACGATGATAGCCAGACTGGGCGTTTGATGGAGGGCGCGGACGAGCTTTTTCCGATGGCCCGCCTGAGGGAGTCGTCGCATGAAGACCTTCTCGAAATATGGCCTGTCAGGCGGTTTGGCGACCTTATCGGGGGTGAAACTAGGTTGATGGCAAGTTCCGACAAGGCCACTCGGCGCAGCCATGCCGAGCGCAGCGCATCCACGCGGGCCAAGGTGCTCGCCGCGGCTCGCGACACCTTGTGCGCGCAAGGCTATTCAGGTGCCACGATGAATGTCATCCGTGACGCTACCGGCATGAGCCTTGGCGCCATCCAGCATCAGTTCCCGTCCAAGGCGAAACTCATGGCTGCCGTCGTCGAGGAATTTTCAGCTTATCGAACCAAGGTTTATGCCGAGGCCATTCGTCGCGGCAAAACGCCGAGGGAATCGATGGAAAATCTTATCGATGCCAATCTCGCCCTCATCAGCCTGCCGGAGTCTGCAGCAGCGCTGGAGATACACCTGGCGCGTCGGAACGATCCCGAACTGGATAGCGAAGTCGAGTTCAGCGCCCGCCGCTTCGACCAACGTGTACTCCGGTGGAGCCGCCGCATACTTCGCGCCGCCGGCATCGACAACGACGGCGCCGTTCAGAGCATCCAGCTTCTCAGCAATGCCGTCACGCGGGGGCTTACGGTCGAGCATATCCGAAACCCCGACAAAGCCGCGATCGAGCGCGCCACCCAAGACTGGAGAGCGCAAATGCTCACTATGCTTTTCGGCCCAGACTAATCACCCAAAGCACTCTTTGCTCAGGTGCCGGTCCTAAAATATGATTTCGCGTTTTTTTGACCTATGCTTGTTGCGACGACAATTGATTCCGGTCGACCCGACCGATCAGCGCTCCATCAGCCGTGCCAGCGCGAGCCGCGGATCACGCTGCAGAAATTGCCGCGATGGAAATGTGGCTCCTTGTCCGCGATGACGTCAGCCTTGACGTTGCCGAAACTGGTATGGGGCCGATGCCTGATGCCGTCGTAAAAGGCCTGGATGATGTCTTCCTTGAAGGTCGGCGTACGCGGAAAGGCGTTGACCACGGTCTCGCGCTCCGAATCGGAATATTGATCGTAGGTGAGGCCGAGGACGTCCATCTCGACGCCCGCCGTCACAAGGGCCACGACCGGGTGCATATGCTCCGGCACGCCCGGCGTGGTGTGGAGCGCGATTGCGGTCCAGACGGTATAGGCATCCTCCTCGGGGATCCCGTGGCTGCGCAGGAAGTCGCGCGCGGCATGCGCGCCATCTACCTCGAAGCGGTCGCTCCTGCTGGCATGACCGGGCATCAGGCCGATGTCATGAAACATCGCGCCCGCGTAAAGCAGTTCGGGATCGAACCTCAGCCCGCGATGGACGCCGGCGATCGCGCCGAAATGATAGACGCGGCTCGAATGATTGAAGAGCAATTCCGTCTCGTTGTCCCGGATATATTCAGTGATCGCGCGCGCAAGCTTGCTGTCGGGAATTGTCGGAATTTCGATGACCGGGCTCATGGCGTCCTCCGTGCTGGTGGGGTTGCATAGAGGTTATGCTCATGCGATTTTGTCATCAATCGTCGGATAACGACGATATGGGACAATATCTGTTGAGAACGGACATGAAGATGACGACCCGCACCGTTGCGATTCTCGCCATGCCCGGCGTTCAGTTGCTCGACGTCTCCGGGCCACTGGACGTCTTCGCCGAGGCTAATGTGCAAGCGGGGAGCATGGCCTACCGCCTGATCGTCGGTGCTTGTACGTCGGGGCCGCTGGTGAGCTCTTCCGGTTTGCGGCTGGTACCCGATTTCATCGTCGGCGCAGACGAAGACGAGCCGATCGACACATTGCTGGTCGCCGGGTGCCCGAATGCCACCGAGATCACCCTACCCTCCGACACGCTCGATTGGCTGAATCGCGCCGCGATCAATAGCCGCCGCTTCGGCTCGGTATGTAGCGGCGCCTTTGCGCTGGCCGCCGCCGGCCTGCTCGGCGGTGCGCGAGTCACGACGCATTGGGCGGTTGCCGGGGCGCTGGCCGAAGCCTTCCCCGACATCACGGTTGACGAGGATGCGATCCATGTCCGCGACGGCAAGGTCCGCACCGCGGCGGGGGTGACGGCCGGGCTCGATCTTGCCCTTGCGCTGGTCGAGGAGGACCTTGGCCGTGACATCGCCATGCGGGTGGCGAGCCAACTCGTGATGTTCTTCAAACGGCCGGGCGGGCAATTGCAGTTCAGCCGCAAGGGCGAAGCCGCGCCAGTCGGCCGCTCGGCGCTTCAGGAGGTGCAGCGCTGGGTGGCGGCTAACCCCGCGCTCAACCACAGTGTCGCCGAACTGGCGAAGCGGATGGACGTCAGCCCCCGGCATTTTTCGCGCATGTTCCACGCTGAGGTCGGGATGACACCGGCCGCATGGGTCGAAGTAGCCCGGGTCGAGGCAGCCCGCCGAATGCTCGAGGACGGGCATGACGCCCCCAAGCAGGTCGCAGCGCGCTGTGGTTTTGCCGATGTCGATGTGTTGCGCCGCGCGTTCCAACGCCGAGTCGGGGTCACGCCCGCCGACTATCGGCGGAGACACCTCAATGAGATCGGAAATGCCTCACGCACTGATTGAGCGGTTGCCTTCCGGCCGGCCAAAATATCAGATCAAGGTGAAATGGTGGAGCCGAGGGGGATCGAACCCCTGACCTCTGCAATGCCATTGCAGCGCTCTCCCAGCTGAGCTACGGCCCCATCACCGCGGGCCTGGAACCCCGCGAAGGCGTCGCCCCTACCTAGGCTACGCGACCTTGGCAAGCGGTGTGATCACCATGCCGGTCGTTTTTTCAAACAAAATTCAATGGGACGCCCCGGCCGAAGCCGAAGCGCCCCGTTTCAGGCGATCAATGCTCGTCTTCGTCCGTCGGCGCTTCAACGCCGAGATCGTCGTCACCGCCGAGATCGACCTCGTCGTCGGGCGAGGGCTCCTCGTCTTCACCGGTGTCGATATCCTCATCGTCATCGCCGACCAGGTCGGCATCCTTCTTGACGAGTTCCGGCTTCGGCGCGTCGAACGGCAGAGGCTGCTTGGATTTCAGGATCGGCTCGGGCAGCCAGGTCGACCCGCATTCGATGCAGGTGACCGGATCGTCCTTGCCGAGATCGTAGAAGCGCGTTGCGCATTTCGGACACGACCGTTTCGTGCCCCATTCCGGCTTGATCATGCCGATTCGACCTTTCGAAGAAATGGGAGTTTTGCGAGATGGCCCGCAAAGTGGGGCGCGCCTTGCCATAGCGCAAGCGCACTGTCAAAAGCCCGCGCCAATGCCGCACCCCCTGCCCCGCCCGCTCGAAATCCTCCCCTCCGGCCCGCTGCACGGCACCGTCACCGTGCCCGGCGACAAATCGATCAGCCACAGGTCGCTGATGCTGTCCGCGCTCGCGGTCGGCGAAAGCCGGATCGAAGGCCTGCTGGAGGGCGAAGACGTGCTTGCTACCGCCGCCGCGATGCGGGCAATGGGCGCCGATATCCAGCGCCGTGAAGATGGCATCTGGCTGGTCAACGGCGTCGGGGTCGGCGGGCTGCTGCAGCCCGACCAGGCATTCGACATGGGCAATTCGGGCACCTCAACACGGCTACTGATGGGCCTGGTCGCGAGCCACCCGATCACCACTACCTTCACCGGGGATGCCTCGCTGTCGAAGCGGCCGATGGGCCGGGTGATCGAGCCACTGTCGCGCATGGGCGCCGAAGTCACGTCGAGCCCGGGCGGACGCCTGCCGCTGATGGTGCGCGGGCTGAACCCGGCGGTGCCGATCGCCTATACGCTGCCGGTCGCCTCGGCGCAGGTGAAGTCGGCGATCCTGCTCGCCGGCCTCAACACGCCCGGCATCACCCGCGTGATCGAGCCGATCGCGACCCGCGACCACAGCGAACGGATGCTGCGCGGCTTCGGCGCAGAGCTGAGCGTCGAGGAAACGAATCAGGGCCGGATCATCTCGCTCGTTGGAGAAGCCGAGCTGAAGCCGCAATCGATCGTCGTGCCGGGCGATCCCTCGTCCGCCGCCTTCCTGGTGGTCGCCGCGTCGATCGTGCCGGGATCCGACGTGCTGGTGATGAACGTCGGGCTGAACCCAACGCGCGCCGGCCTGTTCGAGGCGCTGCGCATGATGGGCGCCGACATCGTCGAGGAGAATCCACGCATCGTCGGCGGGGAGCCGGTCGCCGACCTGCGCGTCCGCCATGCGCAACTCCGGGCGATCGAGGTGCCCGCCCATCTCGCGCCGAGCATGATCGACGAATATCCCGTGCTGTTCGTCGCTGCCGCCTTTGCCGAGGGGCGGACAATCGCTCGCGGCGCGCACGAACTGCGCGTCAAGGAATCGGACCGGATCACCGCGATGGCCGACGCGCTGGGCGCGTGCGGCGTAGCGGTCGAGGAATATGAGGACGGCGCCGCGATCCAGGGCAATGGCGGCGGACCAATCGCGGGCGGTGCAACGATCGCCTCGCAACTCGACCATCGCATCGCGATGAGCATGGCGGTGGCAGGCCTCGCCGCTAAATCGGCGCTTACCATCGATGATGTATCGCCCATCGCAACTTCCTACCCTATGTTCCTCGAAACGCTGGACGCGTTGAAGGGTTCGCAAGCAGTGGCAGCATCATGATCATCGCCGTCGACGGACCAGCCGCATCGGGCAAGGGGACGATCGCGCGGGCGCTCGCCAAGCGCTACGGCCTGCCGCATCTCGACACCGGGCTGCTCTATCGCGCGGTTGCCGCCAATGTGCAGCGCCTTGAACTCGACCCCACGATAGAGGCCGACGCGGTAGCTGCCTGCGACTTCGACGAACGTCTGCTCGACGACCCCGAACTGCGTAGCGACGAGATCGGCAAATACGCCTCGATCGTTTCGGCGCATCCGCTGGTGCGGGCGGCCCTGTTCCATCGCCAGCGCCGTTTCGCGCACCAGCCGGGTGGCGCGGTGCTCGACGGCCGCGACATCGGCACCGTCATCGCCCCCGAGGCCGACGCCAAGCTGTTCATCCGGGCAACCCCGATGATCCGGGCCAAGCGCCGCCACGCCGAACTGCGCGAGCGCGGATCGCAGGTCAGCCTCGACCGGGTCCTGGCGGATATCCGCGCCCGCGACCTGCGCGACAGCACGCGGGGCGTCGCACCCCTGGCACCGGCCAGCGATGCCGCCTTGCTGGACACCAGCTTTCTCTCTATAGACGCCGCCATCCAGCGGGCGATCGCGCTCGTGGAGGCTCGGACAGCGGCGCAGGTGGAAACACCCTAGCCGGGCGAGGCGCGAAGCGGAAACGGCACCCATCCCGAACGGATGGCACCTTGCCGATCCTGCTTACGCGCCCTTTTCGCTTTGTCGGTGATCTTCGCGAGGGCGGTAGGCGCTGGGCGTCGCGACCGGCAATCGGCCGCCGCGGCATATAGGCCAAGACCGCCGGAGACAACCGGCTGGCCGGAAACATAGTGTTTAGGAATCAAGAATTTATGGCCACTTCGGCATCCCCAACGCGCGATGATTTCGCGGCACTCCTCGAAGCCACGCTCGGCGACGCAGACGGCTTTGAAGGCCGGGTCGTCAAGGGCACCGTCACCGCGATCGAAAATGATCTCGCGGTCATCGACGTGGGCCTCAAGTCGGAAGGCCGCGTGCCGCTCCGTGAATTCGCCATGCCCGGCCAGAAGGCCGATCTGAAGGTCGGCGACGAAGTCGAAGTCTATGTCGACCGAGTCGAGAACGTCCATGGCGAAGCGATGCTGTCGCGCGATCGCGCCCGCCGCGAAGCCGCATGGGACAAGCTCGAGACCGAGTTCGCCAAGACCGCACGCGTCGAGGGCGTCATCTTCGGCCGCGTGAAGGGTGGCTTCACCGTCGACCTGAACGGCGCCGTGGCGTTCCTGCCCGGCTCGCAGGTCGATATCCGCCCGGTCCGCGACGTGACCCCGCTGATGGACATCCCGCAGCCGTTCCAGATCCTGAAGATGGACCGCAAGCGCGGCAACATCGTCGTCTCGCGCCGCGCGATCCTCGAAGAGACCCGCGCCGAGCAGCGTTCGGGCCTGATCCTGTCGCTGGCCGAGGGCCAGGTGATCGACGGCGTCGTCAAGAACATCACCGATTACGGTGCGTTCGTCGACCTCGGCGGCATCGACGGCCTGCTCCATGTCACCGACATGAGCTACAAGCG
>JAZKCJ010000002.1:0-494869 GCA_040388155.1 Pseudomonadota bacterium | reverse complement strand
TTATAGCCGCCGCGATAGCTGGAGATCACCGCGATCCCCATCTTCGACATGATCTTGAGCAGCCCCTCGTCGACCGCATGGCGATGATTGGCGAGGCACTTCTCCAGGGTCAGGTCACCGAACAGCCCGCGCTGGTGCCGGTCGACGATCGATGCCTCCGACAGATAGGCATGCACCGTCGTCGCGCCGACGCCGATCAGCACCGCATAATAATGAGTGTCGAGGCATTCGGCGGTCTGGATGTTGATGCTGGCATAGGAACGGAGACCCCGGCGCACGAGGTGGGTGTGCACCGCCGCCGCCGCCAGCACGCCGGCGATGCCGACGCGATCCGGACCGATGTTCATGTCGCTCAGGAAGATCTCGCTCTTGCCCTCACGCACCGCCTGCTCCGCCTCGGCGCGGATTCGGGCAATCGCGGCGCGCAGCGTCTCGGGCCCGCCACCGCTTTCGAAGGTACAGTCGATATCGGCGACCTTGTTGCCGAAAAACGCCTTGAGCCGCGCCCAGTCGGTGCCGGCCAGCACGGGCGATTCGAGCACCAGCACGCCGTCGCGCCGATCCTCCGTATCGAGGATGTTGGCGAGATTGCCGAAGCGGGTCTTGAGCGACATCACATGACGTTCGCGCAACGGATCGATCGGCGGATTGGTGACCTGGCTGAAATTCTGCCGGAAGAACTGGCTGATCAGCCGGGGCTTGTCCGAAATGACCGCGAGCGGCGTATCGTCGCCCATCGATCCGATCGCTTCCTTTGCGCCCTCGACCATCGGCGACAGGATCAGCTCCATGTCCTCGAGCGTCTGTCCCGCCGCGACCTGGCGGCGGGTCAGGTCAGCACGGTCGAACCGCACGGTGGCGTCGAGCGGAGCGTCCGGCAGATCATTCACGCCGAGGAAATTGCCGATCATCTTGGCATAATCGGCTTCGCCCGAAATCCGGTCCTTGATCGCCCGGTCGTCGAGCAGCACGCCCTCATCGAGGTCGACGGCGATCATCTGCCCCGGCCCGAGCCGGCCCTTTTCGATGATGGTCGATTCAGGAACGACGACCATGCCGCTCTCCGATCCGACGATCAGCAGCCCATCGCTGGTGCGGGTATAGCGCAGCGGGCGGAGCGCGTTGCGGTCCATGCCTGCCACCGCCCAGCGGCCGTCGGTCATCGCCAGTGCCGCCGGGCCATCCCACGGCTCCATCACGCTGGCGAGATATTTGTACATGTCGAGATGCGCCCTGGGCATCTCGCCCTTCGGCCCCCACGCCTCGGGCACCAGCATCAGCTTCGCTGTCGGCGCGTCGCGGCCTGAGCGGCAGATCGCCTCGAACGTGGCGTCGAGCGCAGCGGTATCGGACGCGCCGGCCGGGATCACCGGCTTGATGTCCTCCGAATATTCACCGAACGCGAGGCTCGCCATCTTGATCTCGTGGCTGAGCATCCAGTTCTTGTTGCCGCGGATGGTGTTGATCTCGCCGTTGTGCGCGAGGCAGCGGAACGGCTGGGCCAGCCACCATTGCGGGAAGGTGTTGGTCGAATAGCGCTGATGGAAGATCGCCACGCGGCTTTCGAACCGCTGGTCGGTCAGGTCGGGATAGAAGACCGACAGGCTCTCTGCGAGGAACAGGCCCTTGTAGATGATCGACCGGCACGACAGCGAACAGATGTAGAAGCCCTGGATCTGCGCCGCGATCACCCGCTTCTCGATCCGGCGGCGAACGAGATACAGATTCTTCTCGAACTCGGCGGCGCTCTGCTCGTCCGGCAGCGGGCCGGCGATCATGATCTGCTCGATCTCGGGGCGCGTCGCCTGCGCCTTTTGCCCGATCACCGAGACATCGACCGGCACCTGCCGCCAGCCATAGATGGTATAGCCTTCCTCGATGATCACGCTCTCGACGATCGTGCGGCAATCCTCCTGGGCGCCGAGATCGGTACGTGGCAGGAAGATCATGCCGACCGCGAGCCGGTTCGGCATGGTCTTGTGACCCGAGGCGCTGATCGCATCGTCGAAGAACTTGACCGGCAAGTCGACATGCAGACCGGCGCCGTCGCCGGTCTTGCCATCGGCGTCGACCGCGCCGCGGTGCCACACCGCCTTCAGTGCATCGATCGCCGACTGGACGACGCGGCGCGAGGGACTGCCGTCAGTCGCAGCGACAAGGCCGACGCCGCAGGCATCGGATTCGAATTCTGGGCGATACATGCCTTCCGCGGCGAGGCGGATACGTTCGGATTCAGCCACCATTGGAAGCACCCTTGTCGTCGAGAGCCTTGAGTTCAGCCATCAGCTTGGCAATCTCCCCGGGGGTCCGGTTCATCGAACTCCGCATGAGATCGCCCATCCAGGCAGCGACGTCGGGATCGCCCATGATCGTCGGCGCCTGGACCAGATATACCTGCCCGGTAGGCGTCGCGAAGAACGTCGCCATGTCCCGCAACTGCGGGAGCGTGAAACGGCGCGCATAGGCATGCGCCATCGCTTCGAGCATGCCCGGCAGATTGGCCTTCAGCTGTTCAGTCGCCAGCCTCTGCTGGCGCGTCATGAAGCGTTCGAACACCGGGCGGGCCCGGGGATTTTTCTCCAGCGCCTTGGAAAGGTCCGGCGCCTGCCTCAACGCCTGCAGCATGGTTTGAGTCATCGATGCCATCATCGACGACACCATCTGATCCCGGGTCGCGGGCGGCATGATCTGTTCCATCAACGCGCGCGCTGCGGCGAGACGCTCGGGATCGACCGCCGCCGCAGCGGGAACCGGCGCAGCGGGAACCGGCGCAGCGACCTGACCAATCGCCGCCACCGGCGACAGCGCGACAGATGCCGCAAGAATGAGATGCTTCATCACCTTCATGCCGCCTTCTTCCCTGCCCTGGCCTTCGCCTTCAGCCAGCCATGCATCGTCGCCGCCACATCGCGACCGTCGCGGATCGCCCAGACCACCAGGCTGGCGCCGCGGACGATGTCGCCCGCGGCGAAGACCCCGTCGAGCGAGGTCATCAGCGTCTTGTTGTCGACCAGCAGCGTGCCCCAGCGCGTCACCCCAAGCTCCGGCGCGCCGAACAGCACAGGCAGTTCCTCGGCGTCGAAGCCGAGCGCCTTGATGACGAGGTCAGCCGGGAGCTGGAAGCCGCCGTCCGGCTCAGCCTCGGGCGCACGGCGACCGCTGGCGTCGGGCGCACCGAGCCGCATCTTCGTCGCGTGAACGCCCGTCACCGTCTCGCCCGCATCGAACGCCTGCGGCGCGGAGAGCCAGACGAATTCGACCCCCTCCTCCTCGGCATTGGCGACCTCACGCTGCGATCCCGGCATGTTGGCGCGGTCGCGACGGTACAGGCATTTCACCGAGGTCGCGCCCTGGCGGATCGCCGTACGAACGCAGTCCATCGCTGTGTCGCCGCCGCCGATCACCACGACATTCTTGCCGGCGGCGTCGAGCTTGCCATTGTCGAAGTCAGGCACCGCATCGCCAAAGCCCTTGCGATTCGATGCGGTGAGATAGTCGAGTGCTTCCACCACACCGGCGCTGCCGACGCCCGGCGCCTTGATCGCGCGCGGCTTGTACACACCCGTCGCGACCAGAATCGCGTCGTGCCGCCGCCGGAGATCGTCGAGCGTCGCCTCGCGGCCAACCTCGAAGCTTTCGTGGAAGACGATGCCGCCCGCCTTCAGCCGGTCGATCCGGCGGGTGACGATATGCTTCTCCAGCTTGAAGCCGGGGATGCCATAGGTCAGCAGGCCGCCGGCGCGATCGTGCCGGTCATAGACATGCACGTCATAGCCCATCGTCCGGCAATATTCGGCGGCGGAGAGCCCGGCCGGCCCGGCGCCGATCACGCCGACCGACTGGCCGCGCGGCGCGCCAGGCACCAGCGGTTCGACCCAGCCTTCTTCCCAGGCGGTGTCAGTGATGAACTTCTCCACCGAGCCGATCGTCACCGCCCCATGGCCGGAGAATTCGATCACGCAATTGCCCTCGCACAGCCGGTCCTGCGGGCAGATGCGGCCGCAGATCTCGGGCATGGTCGAGGTCGCGTTGCTCAGCTCATAAGCCTCGCGCAAGCGGCCGTCAGCGGTCAGGCGCAGCCAGTCCGGGATGTGGTTGTGCAGCGGGCAATGTACCGAGCAATAAGGCACACCGCATTGCGAACAGCGCCCGGCCTGTTCCTCGGCCGCGATGGGTGCGTAGCGATCGGCGATTTCACGGAAATCCTCGGCGCGCGGTTTCGCCGCGCGCTTGCCCGGATAGGCCTGCGCCCGATCCACGAATTTCAACGTGTTGCCGTCAGCCATCGTCGCCCGCCTCATGAAATCGAGGGTGCGCTAGCGTTTTTGCCGAAGGTTGTCACGTCGAATCCGCTATATAGGTAAGCATAGCTTACCTAGTTTGGCGTATTTATATTTTAACCTGCCTCTGCTTGTTGCTCATTCTATCGTATTGGTTCCGTATCGGGACTATATAAGCAGCCACGCCAGCGCTGCAGCGCCAACGATGATTCGGTACCAGGCAAAGGGCGCAAAACCGTGCTTGCCGATAAAGGCGACAAACCAGCGGATCACGAGCATCGCGACGATGAAGGAGATGACGAAGCCGATCGCGATCGCGGTGAGGTGCGCGTCGCCCAGTTCGTGCCGCCCCTTGTAGAGCGCCAGCGTGGTTGCGCCGAGCATGGTCGGCACGGCGAGGAAGAAGCTGTATTCCGCCGCCGTCTCCCGATCGACGCCGAGCATCAGCGCGCCCATGATCGTCGCGCCGGAACGGCTGACCCCGGGGATCATCGCAAGGCACTGGAGTACGCCGATGCCGAGCGCGGTGCGCCAGGTGATCGCCTCGACCGATTTGGCGGTGATTCGCTTCGACAGCCGTTCGATGATCAGGATCAGCACGCCACCAACGATCAGCGCGATCGACACCACGATCGGCGCGATCACCGGCGCCTCGAGCACTGCCTTGATCGCGCCATAGGCCAGCGCGCCCACCACTGCGGACGGCAGGAAACCGAGCAATACGTTGCGGGTGAAACGGATCGCGCCGGGATCGCGCTTCAGCAGGCCGCGCAGCACGCCCATGAAGCGCCCCCAGAACAGCACCACGACTGCCAGGATCGCGCCGAGCTGGATGACGATGTCGAAGGTCGCGTCCGCCTGGGGCAGGCCGAACAGCCGGCCGGCGAGGATGAGGTGCCCGGTCGAGGAGACGGGCAGGAATTCGGTCACCCCCTCGACGATGCCGAGCAGGATGATGATGATCAGGTCCACGCGCATTCCCCTTTTGCGGCGATGCGCCGCGACTGATTATCCGGCGATACCGGCCGAGATCACGCGGCGGCGCGCGTCCCGAAACGGCCATGGCTGCGATACTGGACCAGCCAACTCGGCGCCACCGCATCGAGCGGCGTCGGCGACATGCCGAATGCCGCCAGTCCCTCGGCGCCCGCAGTGACGATATTGTCCGTCTGCAGCATGCGCCACTGGTCGAGCGTGATCGGCGCGCCAGGCAGGAAACCGCCCATCGCGATCAGCCCGCCGATCGCATCGGGAATCTCAACGATCGACGGCTCCCGTCCGATCGCGCCAGCGATCCAGCGGATCAGCGCCCCCATCGACAGAATATCGGGACCACCCAGTTCGAAAGTCTTGCCCTGCGCGGTTTCGTTGCCGAGTGCCTTGACCACCGCCTGAGCGACATCCGCGACATAGACTGGCTGGAATTTCGTGTTTGCGCGCAGCACCGGCACCAGCGGCGCCGACGCGATCATGCCGGCAAATCGGTTCACGAACCGGTCCTCGCGCCCGAACATGATCGACGGCCGCAGGATCGTCGCGGCGGGGAACGCCGCACGCACCGCTGCTTCACCCTCACCCTTGGAGCGCCCATAGGCCGATGGACTCGCGGAATCGGCGCCGATGGCCGAGATATGCACCAGCGCCGGCACCCCGGCAGCCGCAACGGCCTGGGCGACCGCGCCGGCGCCATCGACATGGACCGCCTGGAAATTGCCCTTGAGCACGCCGGCGAGATTGACGACCGCATCCGTGCCCTGGACCGCCCGCGCGATGCTGTCGGGCTTGCGCACGTCGACCGCGACGAACTGAGTCTGCCCGAGGCCGCCGAGCGGCTTCAGGAACAAAGCCTCGCGCGGATCGCGCTGAGCGATTCGCACACGCGCGCCGGCCGCGAGCAATTCCTGCGCGACATAGCGACCGAGAAAACCCCCGCCGCCGATCAGCGTAACCAGCCTGTTCTTCATGCCTGCGTGCCTTGCCTAACGTGAGCCGCCCCCTTGCCGCGCGACGCCCGTGTTGACAAGCCGCACAAGCGTCCCCTAAGGCCCGCCCCCTACCCCGTGCCCAGATGGCGGAATTGGTAGACGCACCAGCTTCAGGTGCTGGCGGTCGCAAGGCCGTGGAGGTTCGAGTCCTCTTCTGGGCACCATTTTCCCGGTCCGGTGACGTCCATGAGCGTCGCGTAAGTGGCTGGGGCCAAAGGCCTTTTTCCAATATCTTGTCCGACGTGGTTCGGGTGGGTTTGCCCATATACCCCCGCCTTTGTGGGTATATTCTGGCTCCCAATCCACCCGTTTTTGGATGGAGATACCCCATGGGCCTTACCGCACTCGCAATCCGGAACGCCAAGCCTCGAACGAAGCCCTACAAGCTCTCCGACGAGCGCTCCCTGTTCATCCTCGTCATGCCGAACGGCGCGAAATACTGGCGGTTCAGCTATCGCCTCCTCGGCAAGGGCAAGACTCTCGCACTTGGAGTCTGGCCGGACGTCAGCCTCGCCGAAGCGCGGGACAAGCGCGATTCCGCTCGTAAGATGGTGGCAGACGGCGTCGATCCCTCCGTCGAGAAGAAGCGTCGCAAGCTCCGCGCGCAGATCGACGAGAAGATCACCTTCAAGGGCGTCGCCGAGGAGTGGTTCGTCAAGATCACTCGCGAGGAGCGGGCCGAGGTGACGCTCAGCAAGGTGCGCTGGCTGCTGGAGAAGGTCTATCCGTTTCTCGGCCACCTCCCGCTCCACGAGATCGAGGTGCAGGAGGTGCTCGCCGTTCTGCGCAAGATCGAGGCGACCGGCCGCTATGAGAGCGCACGCCGGATGCGCAGCGTGATCAGCCGCGTCTTTCGCTATGGCATCGCCACAGGGCGAGCGAAGGTTGATGTCGCCCGCGATCTGCGCGGCGCGATCATCGTCCCCAAGACCAAGCACTTCGCTGCGATCACGCGCCCGAAGGAGGTGGGCAAGCTGCTCCGGGACATCGACGATTGCCCCGGATACGCGATCACCAAGCTCGCGCTGCGGATGACGCCGCACGTCTTCGTGCGCCCCGGGGAACTGCGCCGAGCCGAATGGAGCGAGTTCGACCTGGAGCGCGCGGTATGGTCGATCCCGGCGGAAAAGATGAAGATGCGCTGGCCGCATCAGGTGCCGCTGTCGCGGCAGGTGCTCGATCTGCTCGACGAGATCCGCCCGCTGACCGGCCACAGTCCCTATGTCTTCCCGGCCTCCCATACCTGGAAGCGCCCCATGTCGGAGAACACCGTCACCTTCGCGCTCCGGCGGATGGGCTATAGCGGCAGCGAGATGACCGCGCACGGCTTCCGCGCGATGGCGGCGACGCTGCTCAATGAAATGGGATTGTGGAATCCCGACGCCATCGAACGGCAGCTCGCGCACATGGAGAACAATGGCGTGAGGCGCGCCTACGCCCGCGGACAATATTGGGAGGAGCGCGTGCGCATGATGCAGCACTGGTCCGACTATCTCGACCAGCTTCGCGGCGGAGACGACAGCGGCAAGTCCGCCGACGACGGCAATATCGTCACGGTCGATTTCGCCCGACGCGGCGTACGAGTGCGATAATCACCGCTTCCGAAGGCAGTGCTCGATCGCCCGGTCAGCGTGCCGAGCGCGACCACGCCTCCGGCTAGAAATGTCTAGGGATATCTATCAAATTTTCCTAGACTTCTCTAGAAACAGTTAGACAGCATGCAACGCAGAGGATCAATGGACCCATATCGTAACCCGTTCGCGCCTGGCGCAGGCAGTCGTCCTCCGGAGCTCGCGGGTCGAGATGCGATCCTCGACGCGGCAAGGATTTCCTGCGGAAGGGCTGTGAAGGGAAGAAGTGCACGCTCGATCATACTGCTGGGCCTGCGTGGCACCGGGAAGACCGTGCTGCTTAACGAAATTGGTCGGAACGCCGAGCAAGAAGGCCTGCTGGTCTCCAGAGTAGAATCTCCGGAAGGAGAAAGCCTTGCGCGCCTCATCTATCCGGAGATGCGTAAGGTCTTGAGATCGCTGTCCGGGGCGGAAGCCGCAAAGCAGTTAGCAACCCGCGGCCTTAAGGGGCTCCGGAATTTTGCCTCGATCTTCAAGATCGAAATAGCTGGCGTAGAGGTAGGCTTGGAACCCGAGCCTGGGTTGGCCGATACGGGCGATCTTCAATATGACCTACCAGACCTTTTCACCTTGATCGGGAAAGCCGCCCAGGCTGCCGGACGTGGCTGGATACTCCTGATCGATGAAGTGCAGTATCTTTCCGAAGCCGACCTATCGGCACTGATCGTTGCGCTACATCGGATGTCGCAGGAAGGCCTGCCCATTCTCCTGATTGGTGCAGGTCTCCCGCAAATAGCTCGTCTGGCGGGAGAAGCGAAATCCTATGCAGAACGGCTGTTTCAATATCCGGCAGTGGGAGCCCTCGACCCGGCCTCCGCCGGGCAGGCCGTTGAAAAGCCGATCGTTGAGGAAGAGGCTAGCATTGCGCCGGCAGCGCTGCAGGCCATCGTCGAGCGCACCAAGGGTTATCCCTTCTTTCTTCAAGAGTGGGCCTCTGTGGTGTGGAATAATGCGGAAGGGCCGGAAATCACCCTTGCCGACGCAGAGCACTCCTATGCTGAAACACTGGCGCTGCTGGACGATGGATTCTTCAAGGTGCGGATCGACCGCCTGACAAAGGCGGAGGTCCAGTTCGTGAAGGCGATGGCGGAACTAGGTGACGGACCCTATGCGATGGCGGACATCGCTCAGGTAATGAAACGTACCCAGAAGTCCCTCGGGCCGGTGCGGGCAAGCATCATCTCAAAGGGCATGATCTACAGCACCGATCATGGATATCTGGATTTCAGCGTACCACTTTTCGCCGAGTTCATGCGGCGACAAGGTTAGAAGCGGCACGGTTGCATCATCGACGCCTGCTTCTGATGAAGTTGCAGCCAGAACCCCGGTCTGCAACCGGCCATCGCTTCTCGTTTCGCTAACGCCAAAGTGATGTTGCTCAGCTTCGCTCGAACAGTCGCTTCAGGCTGGGATAGAGAATGAAGGTCGATCGCCCGATCTTCACGGTCTCGATCGTTCCATCGCCGATCAGTTCGTAGATCGTCGAGCGACAGATTCCCGTCAGCTCGACCGCTGTGGCAATCCGCACGCTGATCGGCTCCAGAGTGTGAGCGACAGGCTGCCCCTGTCCCTCCCATATGCCTTCATTTCCGTTCAAACCATTCTTCATCACACAGTCCTCCGTGCAAGCCAGTTTTCGATGTCGGTTTGCCGGCGGGCGCGATCGACCGACGGCAAGGCAGTTGCGAAGCGGGAGACGCCGGAGCCATCGAAGCTGTCGACACCAGCGGCCATGCAGAGGCGGACGCGGCGGGCACTGTTGACCCGGCCCACATGGCAGATCGATCCACGCGAATGCGCAAGACGCGCCCAACGACCCATGGTCGCCAGCTTCCAGGATGTGTCGCCACCCACGAAAACGCCGACCCGGCTCCAGAACGCGTCCAGCGATGCGCAGGATGCCTCCGGCCCGACCCGGCAGCTGCTCGATCAGGGCTATTGCGTGCTGCCCAAAGCCCTCCCCTGCGCCACGATCAGGGCGCTCGACGAGGACCTGGCCCAAGCCTTCGTCGAGACACCGTTCTGCCGGGGCGGCTTCTACGGCGAGCGCACCAGGCGCTTCGGCCGGCTGCTCGCCCGCAGTCCCCATGCCACCAGGCTGGTGATGCACCCGGAAATCCTCGCGATCGCCGAGCATATCCTCGGCCCCTGGTGTGACTGCATCCAGCTGAACCTGACCCAGGCGATCGCGCTCCACCCGCAGGCATTGCCGCAACTGCCGCACCGCGACCAGGACATGTGGCGCGGCTCCACCGGCACCATCGAATATCTCGTCAACGTGATGTGGCCGTTCACGCCCTATCGCGAGATGAACGGCACCACGCTGCTCTGGCCGAACAGCCACGGCGCCAGGGCGCTTGAGCCGAACCCCGACGCCGCGCCGATCGCGGTGGCGCTCGATCCCGGCGACGCGCTTGTCTTCCTGGGCTCGACGCTGCACGGCGCCGGCGGCAACCGCAGCTTCACCATTCGCCGCGGCGCGATCGTCAGCTACTGCCTGGGCTGGCTCAAGCCCTATGAGAACCAGTGGCTCGCCTATCCGCCCGAGACCGCGCGGCACTTCCCGCCCGAGCTCGCGGCCCTGATCGGCTACCGCCAGCACCGCCCCAACCTCGGCAACTATGAAGGGCAGTGCCCGTCGATCCTGCTCCGCGACGCACCCACCCACGCGATCGGCGCGGTCGACGCGTTGCGCCCGGACCAGCAAGCGCTGATCAAGGCGCATGTCGCCGGGCAGCGCGCCGGAGGATAGGCCATGAGCCCCGGCGCCACCTTCGAGCGGGTCTACAACGAGCTCAAGCGCATGCTGGCCGAGGGAGAGCTACCACCCGGTACCCCGATCGAGCCCGCCCTGATCGGTAAGCAGATTGCCTCGAGCATCACGCCCATTCGCGACGCGCTGCATCGTCTCACCGGCGAGCGGCTGGTGGAAGCGCCGAACCACAACGGATTTCGCGCCCAATCACTCAACGAGAAGGCATTGCGCGATCTGTATGGTTGGAACTGGCAAGTGCTGGAGCTGCTCACTCGGCATTCGAACACAACTATTCCGCGAATTGTCGAGGATGCTGTCGGGGAGGACATCGCGACAGCATTCGCGAAGCTCTTCGAGGAGGTGGCCCGTGGGACCCAGAACAGCGAACACCTGTACGCCGTGCGCGCCTTGAATGACCGCCTCGCACCTTTTCGTCGTCTGGAGGCGCTCGTGCTCCAGGGTCTCGATGAGGAATATCGATCGCTTGCCAGCGCTATTCTAGCGGCGAAAGGGCCCGACCTCCGCCGTCTGCTCGCTTCCTATCACCGCCGTAGGCTGGGCGTGGTACCCGCTCTCCTGGCGGCGGCTTCACCGTAACACCCCCGATGCGACCGCGCCTGGCCAAGAATCCCGTGGTCCCGAGCGCGGTCGACTCCGCGATCCACCCTTTTGAGCCACATCGTGGCACCATCACCGGCGATAGCGGTCCATCACATGGAGCGACAAAGCCGCCCTTTGTCAGTCATACCCATGCTCGGCTCGATGCCAGGCGAGCGCTTTTGTGCTCGGGCTGTCGCCAGCCGCGACCGGAGATCTGATCGATGTCTTGGAAAGGCCAGCATACTCGGTGTTGATGAGTTTTTCGGACGTGAGGATACCGCCATCGACCGCGACCGAGATGAGACCGAGGTCGAACAGGGTATGGATGTCGGCGCGCAGGAGCAGGCCGTTCTGCGTGACGTTGGTGTCCTCTCCGAGGAATGGGCGAATATGCGCGGCCTCAAGCAATGCCTCGATGCCGCAGCCGGTCACCGCGCACTTGCCGCCATAGGCCGCCAATAGGTCGCGCCGAAAGCGCGGCTGTCCTTGCCGACGCGTGACCGCGCGCAGGATCTTCTCGCGCCCGTCCTTGAGATTGTTGGGGTCGAACTCCTTATCCGGCACCTCCAGGCTAGCCTGGCCGGTCCAACGCTGGAGCGTGAAATTCGTCGGCTTGCCGCCGGAGTGCGCGACATAGCGAAACCGCCCCTCGTAGCAGAAGCCGGCCTCGGGATATTGGCGTTTGCTGTCGCGATAAAAGACGATCAGCTCGTCGCCATTCGCTTCGTGATCGATGATCATGCGATCGGTACGGCCCTGGGTCTGGCCTTGCCACTGGAGAATGTCTCCTTCGAGCCGGTCCTTATATTGCGTCCGATCCTTGGTTTTGTCCCTGGTGACGAACAGCCAGATCGAATTCGTGTCCTTGAGGCGGAACACGCCGTTATCGAAATTGGCATCCACAATCCCGAAGCGCTCACGCATCGGAAGTCGCGCGTAGACGTCTCCCTCGACGAACGCCGGCGACATCCAGCGCGAGACCTGGAAGCCGAGCGCGTTCATGCGCGCGATGACCGGAGCTCCGCCGGTGAAATCGTCCGAATGAAGCGCGTTGGCGCGGCCGTGCTGAAACCCATAGGCGGCGGCGACCAGGGGCTTGCTGTCATAGCCCACCCCGTCCTCGACGACGAAATGATCCCTGGACCGATCGAAGCCCGCCTCCGCGACGCTGTATTCCGCGATGAACGCATCGCGACCGAGTTCGCGGAAACGCGCCATCGCCAAACGGACGGCGCGCGGATCCGTCAGATCCGCTAGCTCTCCCCCAGTCGCCATTCGTCCCCCTTTTCGATCGCAGCATCCACGACAGTCCATGAATGTCCAGGGCTGTCGCGCATCGGCGAGGGTCCGGGGCCGCCGCCAGCGATGCACGGCCAAAAAATATCTGTGGGAAAGCCGGTCGGGTGCCGCCCATGGGATTGATTGTCGTTCGCAGTCTGTTCTTTCTGTTGCAACGCGCCGAATCGCGATGTAAAACGATTCAATCCGCGGCATTCCGCGGTAACGGAGATTAGGCGATGGGGCGTGACGGAGCGAACGCGAAGCGCGTGACGACGACACTGACCTTGCAACGCAAGTCGCAATTGGAACGGGTCGCCGAGCGCGAGGGCGTCACCGAAGCGTGGTTGGTTCGGCGCGCCGTTGAGAAATACCTGGACGAGATCGGAGCTGGGTCGGTGCTTGGAACGAAAGGCGGCGAAGATGCGCGCGGCTGAACTGTTCGCCGGTTGCGGCGGGATGGCGCTCGGCATGGCGCGCGCGGGCTTTGATCACGCGCTCATGGCCGAATATGATCGCGACGCGGTCGGCACCGTGCATCACAATCGTGATCGGGGGCTTGAGCACATCGCCCATTGGCCGATGGAGCTCACCGATGTTCGCGATATCGACTGGGCCGCGCATCGCGGCCAGATCGAGGTCGTCTCCGGTGGGCCGCCCTGTCAGCCCTTCGGAATCGGCGGCAAGAAGGCGGGGCATGAGGATCGGCGCGACATGTGGCCCGAGGCGATCCGCGCGATTCGCGAGACGGGCCCGAAGGGCTTTCTGTTCGAGAATGTTCGAAATCTCGCGGGCCCCCGCTTCTCGCCCTATCTCGATTGGATCAAGCAGCACCTGCGCCATCCCCAGGATGAGCGCCGCGACGGCGAGGGATTCCACGAGCATCGCGAGCGCTTGCGGGCCTCGAGCAAACCGCCCAAATATGAGGTGATCGCGCAAGTCGTGAACGCGGCGGACTATGGCGCGCCGCAGATCCGTTTCCGCGTGTTGATCTTCGGCCTCGCGACCTCGCTTGGCGTGGCGCCCTCACCGATGACACCTACCCATTCGCGCGATCGCCTGCTTTGGGATCAGTTCGTGACCGGCGACTATTGGCGCCGTCACGGCGTCGCGCCGCGCGCACCTGTGTTGGAGCGCGACCGCGCGCGCGTGGCCTGGCTGCGCGCGAACGAGCGGGAGCCCGAGGGCCTGCCCTGGGTGACCGTGCGGGACACGCTCGCCAATCTCGGCGGACCAACGGGCCGCGACAACCATGTCTTCCAGCCGGGTGCCCGGATCTACAAGGGGCATACGGGTAGCCCGCTCGACCTGCCGGCCAAGGCTCTCAAGGCCGGCGATCACGGCGTGCCGGGCGGCGAGAACATGATGGTCCTCGACGATGGATCAGTACGGTACTTCACGCTTCGTGAGGCCGCGCGCCTCGTCGGACTTCCGGACGACTTCGCTTTCCCACGCTCCTGGTCCGAGAGCATGCGACAACTAGGCAACGCCGTGCCCGCCCAACTCAGCGAGGCGGCGGCGCGCTGGCTTGACGAGATGATTAGAAGCGGTGATGTCGATCCGGTAGGCCAGGCCGTCGCGTGACGCGACCTGGCTCGACTGGATCGGGCGAGGCGTGGCGAAGAAGTCGGAAGATTCCCTAGCGTTTGAAAGTCTTTCGAAGGCACTCGCTGACGTCGTGGCGATCGCCGACGCGGGGGTGAGCTCCGTGGTGTCGAAGCGCATTCGCAAAGGCCTGGCGGAGCACGCCGATGCGATCGAGTTGGCGCGCGCCGCCACGGATCCGATCCGTATGCCGCTCACCAGCTTCGACCCTTCCGACCCCAAGACGATCGGCCGCGTGGTCGCCCTCGCCTTGCTGGCGCAGGCGCGCGTGCCGCTGCGATCGATCGAATCGGCTTATGGCTCGGGCGTCTACGCGATCTATTACGAAGGGGATCATCCCCTCTATCGCCGTATCTCGGGTACCGAGACGCCCATCTATGTCGGCAAGGCCGACCCTTCCGACAGCGACGCGAGCACATCGCGCGAGCAGGGCCCTCGGCTGACGGGCCGCCTGATCGAGCATGCCGGCACCATCGCGACCGCTGAGGGTTACGCGGCGCTTCCCGAGGGGATGCACCGCATTCGCCTGGCCGACTTCACCTGCCGCCGGCTGGTTTGCGCGACCAATGCCCAGCTGGTCGCGGAGAAGCATCTCATCGGCATGTTCTGGCCACTTTGGAACTCTGAGACCAAGGCCTGTTGGGGCATGAGCAAGCATGGCGACGCGGCCAAGACGCGCGCCAATAAGCGCTCACCCTGGGACGTGGTCCATCCGGGCCGGGCCTGGGCGCTCGACCCGGTACTCGAGGATTCCTTGTCTCTTGAGCAAATCCGCGAGCGCATCGACGAGAATCTGGACGACGCGCCACCGCGCACCGACCATGCCTCGCTGCTGGAGGAAGTGCTCGCCGCCTTCCGCCAAGAGCATCCCGATCTTTCCGCCCCGCTTATTCCGCCGCTCGGCGATATCGCGGGACCTGGCGATGACGAGGCGGGTGGCCAGGACGACTGAGCCGGTCGATCCCGCCCGAAGCGCGCAAATGGCCAAGGTGCGCGGGCGGGACACCAAGCCCGAGATGCGGGTGCGTCGCGCGCTACACGCCGCCGGGGTTCGCTACCGGCTGCATGCCAAGGATCTGCCCGGACGCCCGGATATCGTCCTTCGTTCACGGCGCCTCGCGATCTTCGTGCACGGCTGTTTCTGGCACCGTCACCCCGATCCTGATTGCAAGCTGGCTCGGCTTCCGAAGTCGCGGCTCGACTTTTGGGTACCGAAGCTCGAGGCCAATCGGGCGCGCGACCAGTTGAAGGAAGCGGCACTCCTAGAAGCCGGTTGGACCGTGCGAACGATCTGGGAATGCGAGCTCGATCGCGACAGGCTCGAACACTTCGCACGGGAAGTCGCGGACATGCCGAGGGTGGGGAGAACCGCGCGCGGCGGCGGTGACCGGGCGAGGTCGTTCCTCGCCGGCCTCGACTTCAGCCGGCCCGGACCAGATTGGAGATCGCCACGAACGGACGGCGCGCCAGTTCGAAGCTGTCGATCCAGCGACCGCCCGGCCCAAAACGCGCCACCGCGTCGTCGATGAGCGGCGGCACATCGGGGCCCTCGATCCGCCACATCGGATGATGCACCTGAACCACCAGCGGTTGGGCGGGGCCACGGACCCTGAGTGCCGGCACCGGCCCATCGGACACCACCTCCATATCGCCGCTGCGCGCGACCCGGCCGAGCGCCTCCAGCGCCCCCGCTCGCCAGTCGCGCAATTCCGGCGCGGAGAAATCGCCATCGCCTCCCAGCCGGTGCGTGGGATCGAGTAACGCGCGGGCGTAGGACACACCCAGCCGCCAATCCAACAGGCCGTGATAGGCGCGATTGCCATAGCGCTGCAGGCACTCGTAACAGGCCTGATCACACCGAGCCCTATGCCCGTCCCGCATGAAATCCGCGAGCGGCCAAGCCGCCTCTTCCCGCGCCATCGACGCGAGCAACTCGATCGCCCAGGGCGCGGCAGTTGGAAGGGATAGTTGCCGCGACAGGCCCGAGCCGTTCACCAACGTGTCCGCGATCTGAATGATCGGCCACTCGCGACCGCCGGCGTGCGCGACGCGCGGCGGCAGAATCTCGAATTCACTGGGATCGACGTCGAGCTCGAGCGCGGCGCGGTCGATCAGGAGAAAAGCCATGGTGAAGGCGGATGCTCGGATCGAGGTGACGGTGTTCGGGCCAGCGACCGAGGCGATGTTCAGCTCCGGCCGCATCGCCACCGGGGAAAGGAACAAGCTATCGGTCACCTTGCGCGACGCGAGCCAGGTTCGCCCGGAGCGACCGGTATTGATCCACGACCCGCGCAAAGCGGCGGCGGTGTCATCGAGAATGGATTGGTTCTGCATCTCGAATCGTGGGTTTTCAGGGCCCGCACGCCAGAAGCGCTGCGTACCTTCGTTCAAATCGAAGCCGCCATCGAATAGGTCGGTCCCGTTCGCGCCAGGATTGAGGCGGATGATGTTCGCCGACCGTTCCAGCGCGAGCGCGACGTTCTCATCAGGTACCGGCACCGTCGCCACTGGCGTCGCTTCGGCGCAAACCACGCGGGCGCGGACCACACGCAGATCATCCTCGCCGATCTTCACGGGGGTGAAGTCGGTACGAAAGGCCGCTGGAGTGATGCAATGACGGAAGCTGTCGGCCGCGATCGCGTTTCCGCAGGCGGCGCATTCCGTCGCCTCGGCGGTCTCGCGGCGGGTCCAGCCGCCGCACGCCGCGCACGCGCCAATCCACCAATCCTCGGAGATGGCTTCTCGTGTGTCCTGCCGCGGAAGCACCCAACGCCTGCCCCATTGTTGGGGATCGGGCAGCGTCGAGGTAATTCCCACCGCGCGGTGGAGCCGCTTGTCTCGGACCAAGGTCGAGCCTGGAGCGAACTCATAGATGGCTAGATCCGCGTCGCGGTCAGTTGAATCCCAGCACCAATCGCCTCCGCCTTCATGTTCGAGACCAAGATAAAGCGGTCGGGCTCGGGTTGGCATGCCGTACATGGGCAATAAGCCGCCCTCCGCCAGGGAATGCGCGACGCCAATGCCGTAGCGCGTTTCATGGTCGATCACGGTCGCGATCGCGTCCATCAGGACGTCGACATGGAGCGCGTTTCGTACCTGTTCGAGCAGCGCTTCGGTCTGCCCTACCATCACCACGGCGATCGCGGCGTCCCTAGCATCGGTGGTCGCGCGCAGCGCTTCGCGCAGCGCCGACGGCCATGGCGACCCCTCCGTCTTATAGAGATCAACGACGATGAACTCGCCGTGTATGTCGGGTGGCGTCAAATCATAACCTGGATACCGGGCGCCATGTTCGACCCTGAGCCGCCGGAACGCCGCCTGAAGCCAAGCCTTGCGAATGATACGGAGCGGAATGTCCTCGTAACCCGTCGCCAGGAACGGGGGTGGCGGGGCGTCACCGGTGATGCGGCCTGGATGCCTGAAATAGTGGAGATCATGGCTACGGCTACGGCACACGGTGAGGGCCAAAGAGAAGGCTTGGCCGCGTCGGCCCGCGCGACCAACACGCTGCTGATAATTGAAGCGCTGCGGTGGCATGTTGGCCTGATAAACCGCCTGGAGAGGCCCGATATCGATGCCGACCTCCATTGTCGTGGTGACGCTGAGCAGGTCGATCTCCTTGGCTAGGCGGGGGAGCTCTCCTGTCGGGTCGGCCCCATCCTCGACCAGGATGCCCCTGAAGCGGCGAAGACGCTCGGCGCCGTCGCGCGTCTGTCCGGTGAGCTCCTCGCTGCGCAGCCGGAAGGGATCGGTCGAATTGTCGCCCGCGCGCGCGATCCGGTGCGCGAGGAAATTGTGCCGCCAAAGTGAAGCGACCTTGCCGCTCGGAGCCTCGTCCAAGGGCGTGAAGCAACGTGTGCACCGCTCCTGCCCTCGATGGAGATGGACCCGGTCGCACGACTGGCATCGCCAGAAATCATCGTCCGCTCGGGATAGGCGAACCCCGAGCGCGAACAGCGTGATGAGGCCGCCGGTGTGACCGCGCGCCGCGAAAGCCGACAGCACCTCGTCGAGCACCTGGTTCGGGTCGTTCGGATCGATCGCCCGAGCGAAACGTGCGACACGGTTCTTGTCGCCGACATTGTTGGCGTCGTTCCAAAGCGGCACTTGGGTGGCGTCGACCCAGTGCGAGGCGGGAACGCGATACGCGTCCGCGAACACGCGTAGCCAGGCGTCCAACCGGTCGCGATCCGCCGTGCGCTCGCCCTCGGGAAACAGCGTAGGATAGCCCAGGCCCGCTTCCTCGAACGAGAAATAGGTCTTGTTGAACAGCGTGTCATAGATCGCCGCCTCCTGGCCGTTCACGATCTCCTCACGCGCGTCGACCACCGCTTCGCGCGCGCGTGGGTCCGATGGGGCCTGCCAGAGCATCGTGTCGCCATTCTTCTGGAACAGCGTCCACCAACTATCGTCGTCGGTGACGGTCGCTTCGCTGGGATGAATGCCGAGCCGCGCCATGGCCGCGATGAGCGGAGCGGCGCGCAGAGGAACATCGATCTGGGTGCCGCGATAGCTTGGATCCGCTGGATCCTGACCGATAGCGCGTAGCGCGGCCACCGCCTCGCCTTGCCCGCCAGCGCGTGCGATCTCGCGCTCCAATCGGTCAGCCTCGCCCCATTCGCGATTGGCGATCGCCTGTTCCTGCGCGGCGCGCAACGCCTCGAGCGCGTCGGCGCGATAGGCTTGATCCACCCTCTCACGCAGCAGGCGAACGGTCATGTCGCGGATCAGCGCGCGATGGTGGTTCGCCTCGAGATCGATCGCCGCGCGGGCCGCGTCCTGGCGACTATCCGAGAAGACAATGGCCTTAGGTGAGTCCAAACCACTCGCGTGCAGTAGCTCGAACAATTCGGTCGCGAGCAACTGCGAGGTCTTGGCGAAACCAGTCCGGAAATTACGGATCGGACTGGATCGGCCCTTGTTGCGGAACAGATAGGATGTCCCGCAACAAGGACAGGCCGCCGGCGCCGCCGACCCCCTGTCACCCGGACCCCGGCCGCGCGCGTCCTTAGCCGAATCGGTCTCCGAGCGGCGGAAGAGCAAGCCGGGCAAATCGGTTTCGCGCGGCGTGCCCACGCCGGGTGCCAGGACCCGCGCGCCAAAGGGATCCAAGCGCGCGGTGACCCAGGTCGGGCCGCTGCCATCCCGCTGACCGCTAACCTCAGGTTGAACGGCTTGCCCCTGGGTCGTCGGCCAGAAGATCGCGTATTCGCGATAGGCGAGATCCTCGAACTCGGTCCCCGCCGACGCATAAGGGAGAGCCTCCAGATTCTGGCTGCTCGGCAGCAGCTCGATCGGCGCCCCGGAATTGTCGGTCGAGCGCATACCGCCGAGCATGAGCTCGCCGCATGCCTCGCAGTAGAGCACCTCGATCATGCGTTTGGCCGGAGTGTCCGCGACATCCTCGCGCGGCGCGAGCCCGGTTCCGCGCTCGATCGAGAGCGCTTCATAGACCGGCGCCCTGTCGGCGTCCTGATCCATGGCGGCGAACAAGCCCTCGAGCGCGCGGAAGAAGATATGCGCTCGGAAAGAGGGTGTGGTTTGGGCGACCCGGGGGCCATCGCGATCGTAAAGGCGTAAGGCGTCGCCAAGCCCTCGCGAGAGCAATATTCCGCGCACCGCGACTGGGTTAGGTGCTCCGAATAGCGCTATGCCGAGCTCCGTGATCGATCGCGCGCGGGGGCCATCCGCGTCGGTGGCGGCGGCGACCAATCGGGCGGCGGCCGCCTCGGCGAGCGCGCGAACGCGGTCAACCTCATCAGCGGTACTTTCTCCCGTGAGCGCCGCTAACGCGTCGGTGATCGCCGCACCGATCCGAACCAAGGGCGGCGGCTCGAGCACCGCGCCGCCCTCTTTGCCGGCGGCCGCGGCCACCATTGCTTCGAAAGGCCGAGGATCGAGGGGAGCCGCCGGGCTCGCCGGAATCACGGGCTCGCCTCGGACCACGCAACCGCGCCAGAAATCCTGATCCTGGGCGCCGGGCGATCCGTCTTCGGCGAAGGTGCCTAGTTCACCGAAGAAATCCCAAAGATAGGCGAGCGACGCGGTCGACGCCGCATCCTCGTCCTCGACGGGAAGCGAGGCGCTCGAGGCGAGAACGCGGAGCTTGTGCCGCAGCTCCGGGCGATCCAGCCCGAGACGATTGATCAACATGCGGATCAGGCCCGCCACCTCGCCGCCCGATGAGCCGCGTACGAGGTGAAGCTCGTCTATGACCAAGTGGAAATAGGCGTCGGGATCGGAAGCGAGCCAGTCGCGCGTCTGGTCGAAGATCGGCTCCTCGACCTCGCGCGCCAGCATCGCGTTCAACATCGAGGAGTTGGTCACGAGGATGTCGGGCGGCGTCGCCTGCATATCCCAGCGCGTGTTGAGCTCCGCGCCGTCCACCGAGGGGAACAGGAACCGCGTCTCCTCGACCGTGTCCAGATCGCGGTCCCGCGCTAGCTGCGCGTCGTAGCGCGTCGCCATCTCCTGGCTATCCCCAAGGCCTCGCAGATACCCCCGCGTCTTCTCGACGGCGCGTTCGCGTTTGTCCCGGGTCGCCTTGTCCTGACGAACCGGATGGGTCTCGAATCCCGTGGGCGGCGTGGCGCTGTTATAGCGGCCAAAGAAGATGCGGTTGCCCTGGAACCGACGATCGCAAACCGCGCGCGCGGCTTCCGAATCCAGCGCCTTTCGCAGACGCGTGAGCTGATCCTCGACGAGCGCGTTCATCGGGTAGAGTATCAGGGCACGGAGCGCTTTCGGTCGGTTCAGATGCTCGAGTCTCCTGGCGAGCCGAAAATCATCTTCTCCTTCCCACCAATCCTCCGTCCCGAGCGTGCCGTTCGGGGCGGGCCAGGACACCGCCTCCTCGGCGATCCGCGCGAGGATCGGCAGGAGGAAGGACTCGGTCTTTCCCGAGCCCGTGCCCGAGGTGACGATGCCAGGCTGCCCCGGCCGCACGCCTCTGGCGAGCATTTCGAATTGATGCTGGTACGGCTTGTATTCCGGGATCCGGCTCGGCGTCCCGCCCTCGCCTTGATCAACACCATCGAACAAGCCGGAGGCCGCGAGCTCCACGAAAGCGATCCGCCCCTCCCGTGAGAAATCCGAGAGCGGCCCCGGTGTGTCGATCAGCGCCTCCAATCCGAATTCAGCGGACTCATAGCGCAGGATCGGTTCGATATAGGGCTCGGCGCACATCCGTCCGGCGGTGGCGAGCAGCGCGCGGCGCGCGTCAGCGACATCGCTACGTCTGATTTTGAAGGCGGTGTCCAAATAGGCGGCGAAATAGTCACGCATGCGCTCGAACGCGCCGATCGGATCAAGCATTATTATCCCCCTTACGCATCGTATCGGCGCCAATTCTGAGCGGCGCCGTCAAGCTCGTCTCCTCGCTTGGCCGCGCGCCTCCCGACTTCAGCCAGCCCGTCCACGCGCCGAACTCATTCATCAGCCGCTCGACATCCTCAGCTCCGAAAACGCGGGTCGCCGCCGCGCGGAGCGCTTCGACGCGGTCGCTGACCGCGAGACCTCTCAGCGGAGGCTGAATAAGATCGAGCGCCAACTCGCGATCCCCCCGATCGGCGATCGGCTTCGGTAGGAGAGTGGCGCCGTCGAACCGCATCGGGAAGAGTTCGCCAAGTCGGCCGTCCGCCAACGCGAAACGCTCCGCGTCGTCCTCGACAAGCGCTACGAGCAAGAGGTTGGCTGGAAGTCGGCCGATCGCCGCGCGATTGGCGCGCGCCGCCTCGGCCAGCCAGAACCCACCGGCCGAGATATCGACATCGTCGAGAAGCGCGAGGACCAAACGATCGGGATTGGCGCGAGCCCGCGCGATCGCTCCGACGAGAGGGGCCGCGCCCGCGCGCGCGCCGCCATCGATCAGATCCGAAAGGCTCAGGATGGAAGGGTCCGAGGCCCCGACCCGCACGGCGAGCGGGCACATCCGCGCGATCCATGCCTCGACGATATCGCGCGCCTTGGGACCGATCGCCACGACCAGCTCCCGCGCGCGAATGGCGCTATCCATCACCATGAACCAAGGCTCGGGCGCCTGGATCGGGTTCACCTCCATCAGCGCGCGCCCAAGTTCCGCTTCCCCGATCGAGACGCCAGCCCCGGGGACAGGATCGACCGGCTCGGGGGCCGGGAGGTCGGCGCCAGGTGACAATCCGAGCCGGGACAGCCACTCGGCGGCGTAAGCCGCCGGCTCGCTCCGTGCGCGAGCGATCAGGCTCTCAAGCGACTTGGTGAAGCTCGCGGTCTCGCCACGATGCCGTCGCTTGGTTTCCTCAAGCGCGCGTTCGGCCTCGGCGGTCTCCGCACGGATCGCTTCCAGCGCCTCCCTATCTCCGGTAAGCTTTCGCTGAGCCTCCGCCAACTCGTCGTCGAGCCGCGCACGCGCGGCGGATTCAAGCTCCGCGACCGATGCCCGGGCCTGTTCCTCCAACGCCGCGCGGAGCCTTTCTCGCTCCGCCGCGATCTCGGCCGCGATACTTGGCGCCGCGAGCAGCGTTTCGACGAGAGCGTCAAGATCCACCCCGGCTCGCTCGGCGTCCTCGATCAACCCCTTCGCCCGATCGAGCGCGGCGCGCGTGTCCGGCGAGCGGAGCACGGATAACCCATCCAGAACCGGCGCCAGGTCCCTAAGCGCGCTCGCGGCGACGGCGGCGCGCGCCTTGTTCGGCGCATGCGGAAACCATTTGCGCAGATCGGTGGCGAGTTGCTCGACCAGCGCGGCCGGGGGGCGCCAGTTGCGCATCTCTGAACCGTGCCCGGAGTACAGGATCGGAAGAGCCCAGCGACCATCGGCGGTCGATATGCCGGCGATCATCTCCGGTGTGCCGCTCAGCACGCGCATATGGCCGAGCTGACGATCATTGGTCACGCGAAACCGATCGTCGGCGCCGCGCTCGAACTCCAATACCAGCACCCATTGATCGTCCGTCTCGGGAAGCAGCAGGCCGCCCGAAAGAGGGACGGCCTCGAGTCCCTCGATCGTCGCCAGCCGCCGCAACGCCTCGGCGTCTCGAGGCGCCATGTCGTGCAGGAAGCGCGTGGCGGGTTTGACCTGAATGGTCATGAAGGCGTCCTTGCCATCCTCGGAGGCACCCTGACGCTCATTAGGCCGAACCTGGAATGTCCAGAGGCTGCCAGAGGCGGCGTATCGCAGTTCCGGGGACAAGGAAAAGACAAGGCCGGAGGTTGGGAACCAGGCGCGCTCCACCTGGCCGTCCCAGCGCTTGCCGTCGAGCGAGTAGAGAAGAGGCTTGAGCCGCGCGAAATTATGCTGCGCGTACTCGACCTCGCCTAGCAACTGGCATTTCTGAACGTCCACCACGTCTAGATCCCCTCCCGCGCGACCCGCCAGCTCGGCCGGATCTCGCGCTCCCCATTGTTCATCGTCGCCATGGTTCGCCACCGCCGTGACCTCGGGGCGGGCCCGTTGGGGCGCTCACCAGAAGCCGAGGCGAGGATCGCCGGACGCATGACGTGCACGGCCCGCTCGACCGCTGCGTTACACGCATAGCCATAGCCGTCCTTCATTGGTCCGGAGGCCGTGCCCGTGAATAACCGGATCCAGCGCGCGAACTGCATAGGAAGACGCGCGTCCGTCGCGCGCAGCAGACCCTCCGCGATCGTGAACGCTCGCTCGTCTACCTCCGCGTACGCATCGAGGATCGCGTCCTCACGGTCGCGCCAGTGGCGAAGTCCGTCGCGTCCCTCGACCTCCCACATCGAGGCGATATCGATGCGATCGAACGCCACGTGCCGCAAGGGCGCGTGACGCCCGGCTATAGGCACCGAGCGGCGCTCGCCGTCCTCCCGCGCGCGCCCCAAGGGTTCGCGAACCCGCCAGCGCGATAGCGGATCGGGGCTGGCGCGCAGATAGCCGACCTCAAGCTCCACCATCTCCGCGAGCTCCAAAAGCGCAGGCGCCTCCGACGCCCATACGCACTCGGTCGCTGGAGACCAGCCGTTCACCCCCGGGCGTGTCTCCCGTCTCAGATCCAGCCGAGCGCTCGCGGCGTCGAGGCGGGCGATAAATGTCTCGCTTAACACGCCCTCCAGCGTGAGCCGCGAGTCCGCGCCCACTCGGGCGATCGCGCCGCGCGGTCCCATGGGTAGGGCTGACCGACCGCGAACGCCACGCGCCTCGAGCCAGCATAGCATTCCGGCGTCGCCCAAGGCTCGGATGACATCCCACGGCGATGTGTCCGCGCCGCCGACGACCTGGCGGGATATCTCGAACAGGTCGGTCAGCGGCATGGTCCCCGTCTTGACGGCGAGCGCCTCGGTGAGATCGAGCAGCGCCTGGGTGGGGGTCTCCCCGCCCGGTTCCGCGCTGGTGGCCATCCCCCCGTGCTCGGCGTCGCATGGCCATGCGGGCGCCGGAGGCGGATCGGCGTCGAACAGGCGTTCGGGCGGGCCTCGGAAAGTGGGCACCAGGACCGCGCGCCGAAGCCGAAGACGCCGGCGCAGTGGCGGCCCAGTGCGTCGCGGTTCGACGACGATGTCGACGTCCCCCTCGAGCGGTTCGCGCGGCGTCAACAGCCACCGACCGTCCCCGGCGCCCGTGACGTCCAACCGACTGGCGAGATCGCCCTCCAATCGCAGACTTTCGACCAAGCCGGTCACCTCAACCACGAAGGGAAGTGCTGGCCGCGCCAATATGCCGCCGTCGACGCGCCAATATTGGCTAGGTGACAGGTCGAGCAGGCGGTCCCGGTCCACTCCTTCGCCGCGACCGCTCAACCCATCCAAATCGTGAATCAGCACCCAGCCCGCGGCCCCGACGACCGTGGCACCCGTCCGCGTGCCGAGGCGGGACCGAAATGCCCGTTCCCGGACAAGTGCCGCCTGAGGGCGGGTGCCAGCACGTTCGCCAGCCCAACGCAGGCGACCCCAATCCCGCTCGATCAAGGGGATCATGTGCGCTCGTGTCGCCGCGACGACGAGGCTCGAGGAAAGGACGCGATCGGCGAGCGCCTGTTCAAGGTCGAGAGGCACGCCACTCTCGGGCTCGACGAGCCGGTGGGCGCCCCATTCGTCGACAAGTATCTCGAAGCCTCCACTCTCGGTGGCGGCGCGGAGCTGGGCGGTGACGAGCCGCCACCCCGACCAGAAGCGATGGTCGGCCAGGGCCCGTTCGGCGTCTAGCCAGGCGGTCCGGAACGAAGCGAAGGTCTCCTCGAAGGTGCCCGAGAAGCCACCGCGATCCACCAACGGCACAAGCCAGTCGAGTACCGCCCGTGGTGATTCCAGATCGAAACCACCCGAGCCAAGCTCCAAGAGCAGACGACGCGTGTCGTTGCGCGATGGAAAAGTCAGCTCGATCGCGTGGCCGATCTGCGTTCGAAACCTCGGATCGGGGAGCTTAAGGGGGCGGGTGGGCGCGGTCTCCGATCGCTTCACCGTCATCCGCGCCAGCCGACGCCACAGCTTCGGAAGCGCGTCGCAATGGGTGATGACCCGATTCCAACCCATCAAATCGCGTAGGCGACGGCGAAAGTCGTTCTCGTCGCTGTCCGCCGCCTCACTCGCGGCGAGGCAACATAGGATCAGCAAGGGCAGCAACGCGTCCTCGGGGGTCTCCGACCCGGTTAACCAACGTTGCACGCGGAAGCGAGGCGGGAACACATGAAGAAAAAGTGCTCGTGCGGCTTTAGCCTCAAGCATCAACCCACCGCGCGCGGTGCTCCGGGCGAAGAGGTCATCATCGACATGCAGGATCGTTACCGGGCGGCCATCGCCCGCCTTGTCGTCGAATAACTCGCTCCACAGCCAGTCACGCCATTGGGCCATGGTCGTTGTGACCACTCCCACCCCCCTTCCTTCACCTAACCATCATCAACAGACCAAGGCGTCCGCCCCCCGAAGCTATATGGCTCTATATCCTCCGGAAAATCGAGGCGCGCATCTTCTCCGAAATGGTTCTATCTCCATAATAAACATTTCCTTCTCCAAGTAGGGACGGAACGAAATCGTCGCAAGTTAGACCCGCGAAGCACTTAGACTGGGCCGTTTTGGACTGTTATCCTCACGGCGGGTTATGGATGAACCAATTGAGAGACCAATATTCGGTTAGCCAGCTCCTCAGCCGAAAGACATCTACTCGATGCGGATTTTAAGCGGCCTTTCCGATCCGCGCGGCGCACCGTAAGGGTGAGGCATTAGCCGTTAGGCGAGGTCATTTGAGAGGCTACGTTGGACCGATTGTCCGCAGAGAGTGACGGGATCGTATTTGGCTACACGTCACGCAATAGGCGAAGTTACAAGTCGATGAGCTATCACCGCCAAAAAATTAAGGCGGGAAAGACGCTGTGGGCCCCCGCCATCGCGGTCGCCGAGGAGGCGGACTTCTTCGAGACCAGCGACGATAGGATCTGGTCGTGCGACGGGGGCAATCACTGGTGGATCGCGAAGGATGGCGCGCGGATCGTCGGGAAGCTCGGCGAACGCGTCGCGTTCTTCCCGCGTTGCGGAAACCACCCAGGGCCGTGGCATGGCTACCCCGTGTCTCCGGCTAACGACGAGCATTACGAGGTTCCGGAAGAAGTCATATCCAAGTGGGAATCCGGGACGCGGCCGTGGATCGATGATCTCGTTGCCGGCCGCATCCGGAAGGGTAAGATATGAGACGGATCTCGTTGAATCTGCATGGCCGATATGTGGAGGCCTATCTCTACTTTGATTTCGCGTGGTTGATCTCGAAAGACGGCTTGATCCGTGCCTTCGACATCGAGGAATTTTGCAAAGGGCGGCTCAATGGCAGCGGCAATGCCGCTAGCAAGCTGTTCGCTAACAACCAGCGCCTGTTTCCGGGCAGGGTGGACCCCGAGATCGACCGCCTTCTCACGACCGAGGCTATCGATGTTAGCGAGGATGATCTCGAGCGGTTCTCGTATACCTTCAAGAGCCATGTCGACTTCAAGTCGGTTCTGGATATTCGCTTCTATTATGGCCGCGCCTTCTACAGCACCGAGAAGAGCATCCAGCAATTCACGGCGCAAGGCCGCGACGATCTTGAGTTCTATGGAATCGGCCGCACCGTGAAGGAACCCTTGAAGCAGCGTCACGTGTCAGACTTCGCGAGCCGCCAATTCCAGTGCCGCTATGGCGCGGTGAGTGCCGCCTGCGGGCGAGACGGCGGATTGATAGGGTTCGGAGCGAGCAGCGACGAAAGCAATTGGGAAGTCGACTTCGATAGATTCGCATCGCGATCCTACGGTATCGAGCTGAATCCGGACGCGATATCGAATCTTCGCACGCCGACCCAAGTCGAGTTTTACCACGCGCAATCCGCGCGCGTGACCCCTGACCTCAGCAACAAGGTTATGAATGAGGAAGGCTCACCAGACAAACTCGAACTCACGACTGTCGACGGGCCCGGCTATCAGGAGCAGACAAAGCTGATCGCTAATTTGGTCGAAGAGGTTGGCCTCACGCCGAAGCGCGTGTTCCTCTTCAAGAGCACATTGTGGATCGAATTCGAGAACGGCACGATGCGCCGCGTCAATGCTACTAAAGACGACAAAATCAGCGACGCGCCTACTATATCGCCAAGCTTCGCGGCACCTGGCCGCGTCCTCTCGACAAGTCTTACCAATATAGGTGTTATCGCTGAAAGCGACGATCAGGTTTTCCTATATCAAAATAAGCGATGGCATGTTCTCGTCGACGACCAGGTTCATTCAGTACGGGGCTACATGAACTCGCGACGCTATAAGCATGTCGTGACAGCGGTGCGCCGCGACAAAGTCGAGTTAATTAGCCTGATCAACTGACGGCAATTTGAGATAAAACCTATTCTCTCACTGAGTCCCGCACCCTCGAGTGCTACCACCTCGCTGAATGCGGGATAGTCGCGAGGTCGGCGGACGAATGACCGCTTTGGGCAGGATCTGAGCTGAAGATGGATAACCGGAGTTGGAGGCGCAAGCAGCCCGGGGGTTCACACCGAAAGCCGCCCTGCCGCTTATGGGCCATTTTCTGACGGTCGGCTTTTGGATCACACCCGAGAGAAGCCGACGTTCGACGCCTCCCAACGGCGGTGACGCGCGTCTCGGAGCAGCGTCAGGCGCAGGATTCCCGTTCGCGATCCTGACCTTGCCGAGCAACTGCTTCCTAGGTTTGAGCGGATGCGCAGTTAGCAGCAGCGAAACGCGGGGGCGCGGCCGGCGACAGCGCGTCCAATTCGGCGACAACGGCGATTGCGCTACCGCCATGGGTTTCTATGATCCCTCCGGCTTCAGCGACCGGGAGGCCAGGGCGAGCCACGGGGGGCATGGACGTTGAATCCGATCGACCGCGGGAAGCTCCGCGTTCCAAGTTTTTTCTATTCGCGCGATCTCCACACGAGCCGACGAAATTTGCTGACCCTGTTTCGGGCAAGCCGGGAAAAGCTCGAGCAAAGCTTGGTCCCGCGCGGTTTCGACTCTTATAGCTCCGAATTCGCCGAGGAGGTTCGCGCCGCCTTTTCAGGACGCTGCGCCTTCTGCGAGCGAAGAGATCCTGGCGGCCCGATGCGGTTTCGTGCGGAAAGCGAGGCTGAACCGGTTGAGAACCGGTCGATCAGCCATCTCTATTATAGCTGGCTGTCGACATCATGGGACAATTGGTACTGGATCTGCTCTTTCTGCCGGCCCGAAAATGACCGGCATTTCCCGCTATCGGGAAGTCGCGCCAAACTTCCAGAGTTTGAAGAGATCGTGCGCTTCTGCGATCCTGCGGCGGCGGGGACCGATCCCGATCAGCACACGGCCGGCTACGAAGCTGAGCTTCCGGTGTCCTGGAGCCATCTGCAGGGGCGCGACAGCCGCTTGGATGAGCGGCCGCTGCTCCTCGATCCCTGCCGCGACCGCATTTGGAAGCATCTGACCGCCGGCCCTGACGGCGAGCTCATCGGCTACCGTGCCCGCGGCCACGCAACGATCAATCATTATCGTCTCAACCGGAAGAAGCTCCAGGGCTCGCGCCGCGCGGCGGTCCTCCGATTGAACGAGAATTTGCTGAGCTTCGGCGGGCTGCGTGCGAGCTTCTACGAGGATGACGGGGAGCATCCGGGCTTTCTGAAACTCCGCATCAGGGCGATGGCTGTTTTCATGGCCGGGGAACTGGGGGCTGGAAGTGTCTCGCAATGGCGCGATGTCGAAAGGATATTCGCGCGCGCGGCCGCCGATGCGCGCGGTCCGACGCTCCTCGAAGCCGCGACACTCTACGACCCTCGCACCCGCATGGCGGAGATGGCGGGCGTCGTCGCGGTTGCGATCGCCGGGGCCGTCCTCTCACCTGTCGATGAGCCAGCCGCTCCCATGCCGCGACCCGTGCGGGTCGAGCTCGAAAATTTCAAATCGCTCGAGCATATCGACTTCGATATCGCCCCGAATGATTTGCGAAGGCAGGGCAGCGAAACGTCGGCGGGCGCGGGTGCGTTGTTGATTCTCGGCGAGAATGCGACCGGCAAGAGCAGCATTCTTGAGGGCGCCGTGCTGTGCCTTTCGGATAGCGAGGTCCGCAAGGCGGTTGCGCCTGATCCCGGGCGGCTGGTTCTGGACCCGCGCTATATGGACCCGAAGCTCAAATTGCCCCCAAAGCAGGCGAAGCTCCGCGTCACCTTTTCGGACAAGAGTGTTGTCCGGATGACCATCCGCGATGGAAAAATCTATCCGCGCAAGACTGCGGGCTCCTATCCGGTCTTCGCCTATGGCGCCTTCCGGCAATATCTGAAAGGCTCGCCGCCGGCGCTTGCCGTCGACCATCAGGTCGCGACCCTATACCATGGCGACCGGGTGTTGCCGAACCCGACCGCTTGGCTGCTCTCGCTCGCCGACGACCGCTTCAAAATGGTCGCGCGGTCGTTGGGCGTGATTTTTGCGATCGAGGGCGATTTCGAGATGATCCGCCGCGAGGATGGCATCTGCTATGTCGTGAACGACTATATGCATGGTGGCGTCAAGCGTACTGAACAAACGCCGCTCGACAGCGTATCGTCGGGCTTTCGCGCGATCCTGGCGATGACCTGCGACATCATGCGCGGGCTGATGGAAGGCCCGTATGTGACGGACTTCCAATCGCTGGCCGCTGCTCGCGCGATCGTGTTCATCGACGAGATCGAGGCGCATCTGCATCCGCGCTGGAAGCTTTCGATCATGTCATCCTTGCGCGAGGCGCTGCCGAATGTGACCTTCGTCGTGACATCGCACGATCCGCTATGTCTGCGCGGCATGGCAAGCGGGGAAGTGATGGTCCTCAACCGGGTTCGGGGCATCCAGACCGCAGAAACCGAGCTGCCTATCTATATCGAGACACTCGACACCTTGCCGAACATTGAGGAGCTGACGATCGAGCAACTGCTGACCGCCGACTTTTTCCAGCTCAACTCCACCGCATCACTCGAGATGGATCGCGAATATGCGCGGATTGCCGATCTCCTGAAGGAACAGGCCGAAGCGCTGGGCGATACTGGTGGTACGGCGATGGACGAGAAGAATAGCGCGCTGCGCTCATTCACTCGCGAAATCAATGAAGCGCTGCCGGTGGGCGACAGCGAGGTCCAGCGTCTGGTACAGGCGGCGGTCGCCGAATATCTCCGCGACCGGTCGAAGGCCACGGCGAACGGGCTTGCCCAGCTTCGTGCGGACACGCGCAAGCGCATTCTCGACGCACTGCGGATGATCTGATGCGGGGCGTCGAGAAAAAGAAGGATTTCATCCCCGAGGCTCTCGCCGCGAAGCAGGCGGCGGAACTCAAGGCCGCCCGTCTCTATTACGCTCTGACGCCCGACGAACGCAAAGCGGTGAAGAAAAAGCCGTCCTTCACGGCCTATAAGCTCGCATCGATCAAGCTCGAACTCGAACGTCTGTTCGGCGGCAAATGCGCCTATTGTGAAAGCAATTACAGCAGTACCGCGCCGGTCGACATCGAGCATTTCCGGCCGAAGGGCCAAGTGCAGGATGTTGCGCATGATGGGTATTGGTGGCTCGCGGCCAGCTGGGACAATCTCTTGCCAAGCTGCATCGATTGCAATCGCAAGCGCAAGCAGCCGACCCCGAAGCCCGGCACCAATCTGGTCGCGATGCTGGTCGATGGCACGGGCACACTGCTGACCAATACCGGTAAGAAGGACAGTTTTCCGCTCGCTGACGAGACGAAGCGGGCCATGGGCGAGCAGGACGACGTCAAGAAGGAGGCGCCGCTTCTCCTAAACCCTTGCACCGACAAGCCCGACGACCATTTCGACTTTTCCTATCATCCCGCGATCGGCGCGGCGATCGTTTACCCCAAGTCGGGGCCGTCGACGCTGACGAACCCAGTGGGGGCGGAGGCGACGCCAGCGAGCGCGGCGGCAGCCGCGGAAGCGCGGGCGGTGCGCGCCGCGGTGTCGATCCATGTCTATGGGCTCAACAGGCTGGGGCTCGTTCAGGCGCGAACCCGGGTCATCCGGCGCCTCGAATTTTTGGCGAGCCTGTTCGTAGATCTTGAGGCGCTCTGCGCCGATGTCGAAACGTCCGACGCGCCCGCCGACCTCAAGCAACGCGTGGCGCAGAAGACCGGGAGCATGCAGGGGCGCATCCTCGAAGAAATGAAAGGGATGACTGATCCCTCACAGGAATATTCGGCAACGGCGCATGCCTGGCTCACAGCGTTCAAACAACGTGTTTGACCATCGGCGACGCGCTGGACGGACGAAGTGACTAGCCGATCGCAATCGCACAGTTGCCGTCATTGTGCAGACGGCAGCATTCCGATCTCTCTTAGCCAGGCTTCCGCTAGCATGAGCCATTGGCTGACCGGATGGCCCTTTGGGCGCAAACCGAATGCGCCAACCAAAATCCTCGGTACCATCATCCTCAATGCAACGTTCGTGGCGCCTTCCAGGCCGGCAAAACACGGCGTCGTCCAAGCATCATTTCTCGAAGGAGCCATGAATATTACTAGTGGCCGGCCACCACATCGGAACGCCGGGAGATTAAGTCCCCACCTTCACGACCGTTTCGAATTATCTGTTTGAATGACCGGTTACGGGATCAACGTGATCATAGCTGAAGACGCAGGTGGGCGCGAAGCCGCCGTTAGCAGCAGCCCGATTTTAGGCAGCTGCGGATCGTTCAAGCGCTGCGATGTGCTCCTCGCAGATGACTTGCACAGTGCGGCCGAGTTCCTCGACGCGTTCCCCCAACCAGGCCAGCTCCTCGTCACTGATCCGGTAGTGCTTGGAATAGCGCGCCTTCACATAGGCTTCCTTAAGCTTTTCGAAGCGTCCACGATCGGCGCGTGTGTCGCGCGGCCAAGCGTCGATGAGGCGCGGATCAATTCGCTCGGCCTGCGTCCGGAGGAAGCCGAGATTGTGAACGTGCGGTGTGTAGAAAGTGCAGACCAACAGCACGCAGTGGTACAGAAATTCAGAAGTCTGATGGAGGTCGAACGCTGCTGGCTTTAGAAAGCCTCTCTCCATGCCCAGCTTGGCAAGCTCGAAGCGCTGCATGGATGCCGGGAACCACTCGGCAAAATACTCCTGCGCCATCGCCAGCGCCTGCTGCGACGTCTTCGGCTTGGGCTCATGTAGTTCCGTGCCATCGCTTTCGTACAGCGCGATCCCGTCCCGGACGACATCCATGAAGAAGTAGCGACCGTGCGCCAGCCCGTCGTTCACCTCGTGCAGGGTGTGGACGATGAAGTTGACCGGCGTGCGCAGCGTCTTGGTAACGGCCAGTTCGCGATTGAGCCGATCCTCGGCCGTGGACCAGAAGGCGGCGCGGTCGGTCAGCTTCTCGTGATTAACGATGATCAGCAGGTCGAAGTCGGACTGATAACCCTTGGCAGTATGCGGCTCGTCGACCCAGCCACCGCGCGCATAGCTGCCGTAGAGGATCACCTTGAGGATGCGGGCCTGGCGCTTCCAGTCGACCGTGGCGGTCGCGGTCGCGTCGCGGAATTCCTCGAACAGGATCTGCACCACGCGCTCGAGTTCGCGCTGCTTGGCGGGTGGCAAATGATCGAGATCGGTGCGCATCGGCGGAATCCTAGAGCGCCGGGACGGCGATGCAACCGCCGGAAGCGCTATCAAGCGCCATTTCCGAGCGGTCGTCCATCAGCGTCCACCGGCGCCAAGATCACGACCGAGCCGCACGAGCGCGTTCGCGAGCAGTCGTTCGACCTCGTCCACGCCGATGCCGAGCCGGGCGGCCACGGTCGTAAAGTCGTGTTCGTCGATGGCATGGAGCAGGAACACCGTCTGCTCGGGTTCGGGCAGTGCGGCCACCGCGGCGCCTATGCGCGCAACCAGCCTGGGATCGATATCGGACATCGCAAACGCTCCTTCCAGCCGGCCCAAGGGGACCGGAGGAGACGCACACCGGGCACGCCACAAGCGGTGGCCCGCACCGCAGGGCGAAGCGTGAGCGGAGCACCCGGCATCGCCGGGTTGCGGGGCGCCGCGGCGCGCCCGACACGCGGCGCCCGGTCCCGGCCGGGGAGCGACTGACACGATCGATGCGAGTGTTGCGAACGCCCGCGAACTGACGCAGAATCACCGGTGCAGCGCGGCAAGAGCCGGCAGCCCGCTGCGGACTGACCGCCAGGCATCAAGTGCTTCCGGCCATCACGGTCGGAGGTAATCTCCGAGGCACCGCCCGGCACGAGACAGGCTCTCGTGCGACCGACTTTCCATGTCCGCGCCCCGCGCGGCGGCAGCTGCTCGCGATAACGCGATGCGGCGGCCTGATGACGACCCTGACCAGGCGCCCGGTGGCGGCGGCAACGGCCAGGCGCGCTTCGATGTGCTCTACCGCGAGCAGGCACCCCGCCTGCGGCGATGGCTCGACGCACGCCTGCGCTCGAGCGAGGAAGCCAACGACCTGGTGCAGGACGCGTTCGCGCGCCTGCTCGGCTCGGGTGCGCGCCACGGCCTGCGCCAGCCCGAGGCGTTCCTCAACCGGATCGTGCGCAACCTGCTCATCGACCGGTCGCGCCGCGTCTCGAACCGCACGCCGCACGTGCCGATCGACGAGATGAACGAGCCGACGACCCGCGCAACCCAGGAGGACGCCATCGAGCTGGCACAGATGCGCGAGCGCTATCGGACCGCGGTCGACGCGCTGCCGCCACGCACGCGCCAGGTGTTCCTGCTCCACCGGACGGATGGCCTGGGCTACAAGGAGATCGCGACTCAGCTCGGCATCAGCATCCGTACCGTGGAATGGCATGTCGGCGAGGCGCTTGTGCGGATCGGCAAGGACCTGGGGCAATGACCATCGCCGAGGGCCAGGCAGAGGATGGCGGCGAGCCACTCGCCCGCGAGGCGGCGCACTGGTTCGCGCGCATGCGCAGCCCCGACGCCGAGGACAGCCGCGTAGAGTTCGAGGCGTGGCTTGCCCAGGCCCCCGAGCACCGGGCCGCGTACAATCGCACCTCCGAGATCTTCGCGATGGGGAAGCTGCTCGCCGAGCCGGACGAGCCCGTCCCCGTACCGCTGCCCGCCCGACGACGCAGGGTCCTCGCGGTGGCGCTGGCCGTGGTGGCTGCCTGCGTGATCGGCATCGGCGGCTGGATGACATCGCGTCCGCCGGGGCTCGCTCCCGACCAGCGCGGCGCCGTGGCGCGCTCCACCGATCGTCGCACGATCTCGACGATCGCAGGTGAGGCGCGTGTGGTCCGGCTCGGCGACGGCTCGACCGTGCACCTCGGCGACCGGACCGTCCTCGACATCGACATCGGTGGCCGGCAGCGCAGCCTCAGGTTGCGCCAGGGGCAGGCGCGATTCGAGGTCGCGCATGAACCGCGCCCGTTCATCGTCTTCGCCGGCGGGGGCAGCGTCACAGCGCGCGGCACGATCTTCGAGGTCGCCCTGACGCGTATGGGCAAGGTCGACGTACGGCTGCTGCAGGGTGCGGTCGATGTGGCGCTGCCGCGCGAGGCCTCCGCGCAGCCGGCGATCCGCAAGCTGGCGGTCGGCGAGGGCGTTTCGTTCGTGGCCCGGCCCGACGTCACCGCGACGCCGGCTGCGCCCGCCGGCGTGGACGCCGTGCCGTCCGCCGCCGCACGCGACTTCGATGCCACGTCCGTTGCGGAACTGGTCGCGCTCGCGAACCATGGATCTGCGCGCCCGATCCGGTTGGCCGATACGTCGCTGGCGAGCGAGCGTGTCTCCGGACGGTTCCGTGTCGACGATACCGGGCTGCTGGCGCGGCGCCTTGCCGGGCTGTTCGGGTTGGACGTGGATACGGACGATCCACGCGAGATCATACTGGCGGGGCATGGGCCGAAGAGCGCGCCCCCAGGCGATCGTCGCAAGGCCGGCTTGGCGGCCGACGACTAGCCGGCGCCTCGCCGGGACCGCGGCGCAACGGAAGCAGACGCCAGTCCCTTGACCCGGCGCGAGGCGCGGGAGCGCGTCCTGGAAATGCCGGGCTCGTACTGCGCCCGGGCGCCGCTACGACAGCAGGTTCCTGACCATGCCGACGACATCCCTGCCGCGTCCGCCCAGCACGGCCCTTGCGGAATAGAGCGCCATGCCGGCGACCTGGCCGGCCTCCACCCTGGGCGGCATCACCAGTTCGAACCGGTCGGTGACGACGTCGAGCAGCGCCGGGCCGGGCTCGGCCAGCCAGGCCTGCACCGCCGCGTCGAGATCCTCGGCCGCCTCGATGCGCCAGGCGCGGAAGCCGATCGCCTCGGCGACGCGCGAGAAGTCCGGATTGACGAGATCGGTATAGGCGTCGAGCAGGCCTTCGACCTTCTGCTCGATCTCGACGAAATCGAGCGACGAATTGTTGAACACCGCGACCTTGATCGGCAGCTTCTCCTGCACGGCCGTCAGCAGGTCGCCGAGCAGCATGGCGATGCCGCCATCGCCGGACAGCGCGATCGCCTGGCGATCGGGGAAGGCGGCCTTGGCGCCGAGGGCCTGCGGCATCGCGTTGGCCATGGTGCCGTGACTGAGGCTGACGACGGTACGGTTCTGCCCTGTCGAGGCGATATGGCGCAGGCACCACACCATCGGCGAGCCGCCGTCGGCGGTGAAGATCGCGTCGGGCGCGGCATGGCGCGAGATCGTCTCGGCGAGATATTGCGGATGGATCGCGCCGCCCTTGCCGACTTTGGCATGCTCACCTTGCGCGGCCTCCGCCTTGCGGTGATGATCCCTGCATTCCTCGAGAAAGGCATCGTCGCCGCGTGGCGTGATGCGCGGGAGCAGCGCCTCCAGCGTCGGCGCGATATCGCCGACCACGCCCTGGTCGACCGGGTGTCGCCGCCCGAGATGGCTGCCGTCGAGATCGACCTGAAGGATCGTCGCCTTGCTCGGATAATATTGCCGCCAGGCGAAATCGCAGCCGAGCAGCAGCAGCGTGTCGCATGCCATCAGCGCGTGATAGCCGGACTCGCTGCCGAAGATGCCGGTCATCCCGACATCGAACGGGTTGTCATGCTCGAGGAAGTCCTTGGCGCGAGAGGTACGCGCGACCGGCGCCTTGAGCTTCCCGGCGAGCGCGACCACCGCATCATGCGCGCGCTCGCAGCCCGACCCGCCATAGATCGCGACCTTCCGGCCCGCATTGAGCGCGGCGGCGAGCCGGTCGAGCTCCGCATCGGACGGGCGGATGACGGGAGCGGCGCGATGCACGGCGAAATCCGGCTCGTCGGGTGCCTTGGCGCTCGACACGTCGGCCGGGACGATCAGCACCGCGACGCCATGTTTCGCCAGTGCCGCCTGCGCCGCCATCGCCGTCTTGCGGCGCGCCTGGGCGGGGGTGCGTATCTCCTCGCAGAACACGCTGCACGAGGCGTAGACGGACTTGAAATCGACCTCCTGCGGGAAGTCGAAGCCGAGTTCGTCGCGTACGATCTGGCTTGCGATCAGCACCACCGGCGCGCGGTTGCGATGGCTTTCGAACAGCCCGTTGATGAAGTGCAGGCTGCCAGGACCGCAGGAGCCGGCGCATGCGGCCAGTTCGCCGGTCAGCATCGCGTCGGCGCCGGCCGCGAAGCCGGCGGCTTCCTCGTGCCGGACATGCACCCAGCGGATGCCGCTGGTGCGGATCGCGTCGGTCACGTGATTGAGCGTGTCGCCAGGGATGCCGTAGCGACGACGCACCCCGGCCTGTTCGAGCGTTTTCACGATAACTTCGGCAACTGTCGTCATGCGGGCGCTCCTCAACGGATCAAGGGTACAGGCGCGCAACGCTCCAGCGTCGAAATCGCCGCCGGCGGCATGCAAATTGAGCAAAGGCCGGCGATAGTCCCGGGCAACGCCGGTGCCGCCAGGCGGCCGGGCCGGATCAGGCGACCGAATGCATGGGCGCTCGGGGCGCGCCTCTCGATCCGGCGGAGCATCAATCGCAACAGGCATTCGCGAGAGGCGGGTGGCCGAACCAGCGGCGCTGGCGAATGCACAAGGACGATTAAGTCGATTTTTGACCAATCGATCTCTTCCGGCGTACGACGCCAATAGATCGTCCATCGACAACGCCGCCGTATAGACCAGTGCGGCCGGGTGGCCACCGCTATGTCCAGGCCTTTTGGCTAAAGGCGGTGGCGCATGTTCCAAGGCATGCTTTCCCCGCCCGGCTTTGATGGCACGGGTAGCCTGTCGGAAAACAATCGAATTATAATTGGATTATAAAGTTCTTATAGGCGTGAAGGCGGGTACATTAGGCTGGTCATGGCCATGACGTTTCTCAACTGGAGGAAAGCCATGAACCGCGAACACGAAGACACCATCGAACTCGGCGTCGTGAGCATCGACACCAAGGGCCTTCCGGTCGGCGCGGCCGACACGGAGTTCGGCCAACAGAAGCCGATCGGGCTCAGCGACGACTGATGGAACCTGGCGCGTGACCCCCCGGGTACGCGCCTTTTCCAGGCAGCACCGCCATGTCCCATCGCCTCCGTTCCGGCCTGTCGTGGTGCATCTGCGCCGGCCAGGCCGTATTCCTGGACCTGCCGCGCAACCGCTATTTCTGCCTGCCCGAGATACCCAACGGTCTCTTCCGGCGCTGGGCCGCGGGTGAGACGCTCGCTCCCCGGGAGCTGACGTCGCTCCTCGCGTGCGGGGTGGTCGAGACCGGGAGGGAAGCAGGTGCGGCTGCCACCTGCCATCCGGCCCCGATGCGGGACCATGGTCTCGAGGGCGCGCGTAGCGGGTCGACCGCCGACGTGATGGCAGCGATCGTCGGCCAGCTCCGGGCGCAATGCTGGCTCAAGCTTCGGCCGATGGCGAGGATCGCCGCGTGTCTGGCAGGCGAGCGCGCCCGCCCCACCGACCAGATGCAGGACGAGGCGCGGCAGCGCCGGGTCGCGGGCGCGTTCGCGGCCAGCGCGATGTTGCTCCGCGCCGCCGACCAGTGCCTGCCGCGGGCAATCGCGGCGCGCCGTCTATGCCAGCGGCACGGCCAGGAGGCGGCGCTCGTCTTCGGCGTGCGCCTCAACCCCTTCGCCGCGCACAGCTGGGTCCAGTGCGGCGATGCAGTGATCGTCGGCGACCTCGAGAATGTGCGGCTCTACACACCAATCCTGGTGCTGCCGTGAGGCAGCGATACCTCGTGCTCGTCTCCAAAGGAGCCGAGCTCGCCGAAAGTGCGCAGCGCATCGCCGAGCGGACGAGCCTGCATCTGGCGCGGTGCGCGCAGCCCGTCGCGGTGCTGGTCAACGAAGCATGCCGATGTCTCGAGATCGATGGCGAAGGCGTGCTGATCGGCACGCTGTTCCATCGGCATGGGCCCGCGTGCGCACTCCAGGCGCTGGGCGCGGCGGAGCGTAGTGCGCTGGCGCGGGGTGGAACCGAGGCGCTGCTGAAATCCTATTGGGGCGGCTATCTTGCCGTTCGGGTCTGCGGCGACGCAGTCGAGATCCTGCGCGATCCCTCGGCGGCACTACCCTGCTACCGGGCACGGGCAGGTGGCATGGCGATGTTCGCCTCCGACGTCGAGCTCCTGACGATGGCGGGCGGCGCGCCGGACGGCATTGCCTGGGATGCGCTCGGCAGGATCCTCTACTCCTGCGGCCTGCCGGCAATCGAGACGGCGCTTGCCGGCATCACGACGCTGTTCCCGGGCGCGGCCGTCGCGCTGGAGGAACGCTCCGAGCGACCGCTGCCAGGCTGGTCGCCCTGGGATTTCGTCACACCGTGCGCCGGGGAGGAGACGGTCGCCACGGCCGAGCGCCTGCGCCGGGTGGTGGAGCAGTGCGTCGCTGCCTGGGCGTCGCTCTATCGGCATCCGCTGGTCAGCCTGTCCGGCGGCCTCGATTCCTCGATCGTCGCCGCGAGCCTTGCCCGGAGCAGGAGCAGCGCAAGCTGCCTCACCCTGTACACCGACGACCCTGCGGGCGACGAGCGCGGCTTCGCGCGCGACGTCTGCGCCGGCTTGGGCCTGCCGCTGCTCGAAAGCCGCTACGATCTCGACGTCGTCGATCTCGGCCATGCCCTGGGCGCGCATCTTCCGCGTCCCATGGGCCGGGCAGAGGCACAGCCCTATGAGAGGGCGCACCGCGACGCTGCCGCCCGCATCGGCGCGGATGCCTTCTTTACCGGCAATGGCGGCGACAATGTCTTCGGCTTCTCGCAATCCGCCGCGGCGCTGGCCGACCGGGCCTTGCACGAGGGTCCGGGTGCAGGGGCATTCGCCACGCTGCGCGACATCTGCCGGCAGACCGGGGCCGGGCCGCTCAGGGTCGTGCGCGCCGCGGTGGCGATCGCCAGGCGTCCGCCCGCCTATCGGTGGAAACCGAGCCCGTCCTTCCTCCATCCCGACCTCATCGCCTCGTTGCAAGGCCTCGAGCTGTCGCACCCCTGGCTCGAGGCGCCGCCCTGGGCGCTCCCGGGCAAGGCCGCGCACATCGCCGGCCTGGTGCGGGCGCATCCCACGCTCGAGTCCGACCGCAGCCGATTTGCACCGCTGATCAATCCCCTGCTGTCGCAGCCGATCGTCGAGGCCTGTCTCACCATTCCGAGCTGGCAGTGGCGCGAGGGCGGTCGCGACCGCGCGGTGGCGCGGGCCGCCTTTGCCGACCGGCTCCCGGCGGCGATCGTCGAGCGCAGGGTCAAGGGGACGCCGGACCCGTTCTGCGGCGAGATCGTCCGGCGCAAACGCGAGGAACTGCGCGAGCGGCTGCTGGACGGGCAGCTCGCCAGACACCGAATTCTCGATCCGGGCGCGATCGAGGAGACTCTCCGGCCCGGACGACCGACCGCCGGAGAGCAGAATGCGCGCCTGCTCGAGCTGATCAATGTCGAGGCCTGGGCGACCGCATGGTCATCCCATCGCCCCGGCACAGTTGGCGCCAGCACGAATGGGGTGCATCTGCAAATAGGAGAATGAAGATGCGTACGAGCTTGCACTCTCCAGTCGGATTGTCGCACACCCTCGAACTCCTCGAACGGAATGTGCAGCACCGTTCGAGATCGCCCTGCTTGGCCGCGTGTGAATGGTCGAGATCAGTGAATCCACTACTCAATGGAATTAGTTAAATTGAACTCTACTATGTAAAGTGCGGACGTATTATGATTATTCCCATGGCCATTTTCTGAAAAACCAATCGGGTGGGCACGTAATAACGCGCCCCACCTTGCTTCTACATAGTGGCTGATCGCGATTATCCGCGACTGCACGACAGCGATTTATGCTGCCTTTCGGATTTTGATATCTAGACCAGACGGGCTTCGCGGCCTTAGCTGAGGAATCCGGCTTCACGTCAACCCGTAGCTCTGCGCGTCCAATGGGAAATGCCCGCCGATCGCCATCCAGCCACTCTAAACGAAAATCTGATCCGCCCTTGTACCATTTGGCGACTTCTAGATTTCTTACGCTAATGGTGAGCGTAAATCCGCGTAGACGGAAGCTCCTGACGGAACCATAATCCGGATAGCCTGCACACGGCCCAACCAAGTCCTCGGGATTGAAGTTTCCTCTGGTGAACGCGGGAGCCGAATCATCGCTAGAAATCAGCGACCAATTAGAAAAATAGTTCTCAACGCTCGAGTTGAGTTTATATTCTCTAAGAATGCAGAGCAATCCGCCAGTCGATATGATACCCATGCGATCATCATCACCGCTTCCTCCAGTGTGGCAAGCTAGGACATATTGGATATTGCCACGGGAGTTTGGAATTTCGAACGAGTATAATTTAGATGATTCCCTAAATTCTATGGGCCGCGTTTCCGAAAATTCCTTCATGGCCGGCCATATCTGCGAATACGCCCTTTCTGAAGAAAGGGTGCATGCCGAAAGAGCGATAATTCCCAAGAAGTAAATTCGATAATTCTTCATCACTTTGCTCCAACAGGAGAAGTGTTGGCGGGGCATATATTACCTGGAAGGTTTATAATTAAGGTGGTGTCACCTTCATCTTTTCCAGAGTTAAGTTCTAAAATGAGCATTCCCGGGTCACGATTCATAATGATATCCTGAGCACGAGATGCGGTTGGAGCGATATCGGCATGATTGACGACATCATCTAATCCAAAAAAAGTCTGGCCGCCGGCGGTCTGACCAAAAACGGAATAACCTAGAATTCTTAATGCTGGACTCGCACTTCCGCCAGCACTTCCTCCTGGGAACTGCCGGGGAACAACTGATGCCGAACCTGGTCGGATAGGTCGTAGCATTCCGCCAACAGAGCCAACATTTGAATGATTTCCTTCCAGGACCCGTGCGGGGCCAACGCAGGTTATCCTGTCTTGGATGGTAAATACTTTGGTTTGCAGTTTCGGCGCTGGTTTCGCCTTCGTTCCGTTTACTACAAGATTGGATGCAGCGTCGTCACCGCCTCCCAAATCATCTCTGGGCTTGGGCTGAGCATCCTGGAGGGCGCGCAGGGCCGCTTCAACCTCCGCCCGTTCGCGATCGCGGAGGCAGGGTTTGCATCCGGTTACGACAATCTCAAACAGACCCGTGGGATCGCTGAAATTGATCGGATCACCACTAACATAGTTGTACAAGTTCATCCCCGATTCGTACCCGATCGGATCCGTCTGCAAGAACCGCCCCAGGGTCGGCGAGTAGATGCGCGCCTTGTAGTACGACATGCCGATTTCGGGCAGCCAGGCCTGGCCGGTATATTGGAACCTGCCGATATTGCCCGCAGCCGGGATACCATATTCGTCATAGCTGTTCACGCCGATGACGTTGCCCGAGGCATCGCTCACCGCCACCACCGAGCCGCGCTCGTCGGCTGCCAGCCAGCGCCGGTCGCTGGTGCCCGAGCCCTCGTACCACACCAATGTTTCATCTACGTCGGGCCCCGGCACATAGCGCTTGGTGATGGTCCAGCCGGAGGCGTTGATCTCGGCAATCATCTGTCCACCCGACCAAGCGAAGCGCGTGTCGGCGCCTGTGCTGCTATTGTACGACTGCAGCAATTGCCCGCCGCCGGGCTCGTAGAGCATCGTCACGCCCGGGCCCGATACCAGCTGGTTGTCGACTGAATAGCCATAGCCCGAGCTGCCCGAGCTGGTCAGGTTGCCGCGCCCGTCATAGCCAAGGCTGGCCGGGCCGGCGCTGGTCGCCTGGTTGAGCCCGTTGATCCCATAGCCGCGATCGACATTATAGTGCCCATTCCACGCATAGGCATCGTTCGAGCGCGTCAGCGATGCGATCTGGCCCGCCGGATTGTAGCTGAAGCTGTTGGTGAAGCTGTAGCCGCTTCCGCCCAGGCCCTGCGCCAGCGAAGTGAGCCGCGACACCGCGTCATAGCCATAGCTGGTGGTCGTGCCGTTGCCGCGCGTCACGCTCGTCCGCCGGCCGAGATCGTCATAGCCATAGCTTGCGAGCACGCCTACGCCTGATGTCGCGCCATTCTCGCGGATAGCCGTCACTTCGCCGGTGACGTTATAGTCGTAATCCACATAGAAGGCATCGCTCCACATCAGCCGCGTCTGGCGACCGGCCAGATCGTAGCTGTGGTAGGTCGTCGCATTATACTTGCCCTCGGTGACGAGGCGTCCGAGCGCGTCATACTCGAAATTGTTACCCGCCCAGCCATCGCCCAGGACCGAGATCACCCGGCCAAGCAGGTCGTAACTATAGACCAGGTCCCAATTGGGCGCGCTGCCGGGGGTGACCTTGCTGGCCAGCCGGTTGAGATTGTCATAGCCATAGGTGATCGTCTGCCCGTCGCGCAGGCGGCGCGAGGTGACGTTGCTCGCAACATCATAGCCCAGTTGCTCATAGTCGCTGCCCGAGCTGGTGCCGGCGCCGGCGGTCGTCACCGGATACCAGGTCTTCGAAAGCCGGTCGAACCCGTCATATTCGTAGCTGGTCTTGTTGCCCTCACCATCGGTCACGCTCGCGAGTCGGCCGTTGCCCGTATAGGCGTTGGTCACCTCGTTTGCCTGGTCGGCGGTGCCATAGGCGGTCTGCACCGTGGTGACCTCGCGCGCGCTGTTGTAGAGATTGCGCGTGATCCGGTCCGGCCCTGCCGAGCCGGTGGTGGTTGCGGTACAGGCCCCTGGCAACGAGCCCCAGGTCGCGCTGTTCATCCGCACCGCGGTGCAGTCATAGGTGCCGGCCGCATCATAGCTGCGCTGCGTCACCTGATAGGTGGCGCCGCCGGCGCTGAGCGTCTGCTTCACCGGCCGGTCGACGCCGTCGTAGTCGGTCGAGATTTGCTGTAGGCTTACGAAGCTCGCCCAGTCACCGTCACTCTGGCTGTTGACATTACCCATTTCGGCCAGCGCCATCCGGCCCTTCGCGTCATAGGTGATCCGCCGGGCTAGCGGTTTGCGCGATCCACTACCATCCGGATCCGCGCTTATAACACCTACCAATCGACGCGCGGCATCGTAGCGATAGCGGGTGGTGTCCGCCGCGCCCGTGAGCGGGCCATCGACCGTCCGCACATTGCCGACATCGTCATAGGCGATGGTCGTCGTGGCGGTGAGCGAGCCATTGCCCGCGCCCTTGCTGATGACGTTCGGCAAGCCGTTCGCGTCATAGGAGATGCTGCTCTTCACTTCATCGACCGTACCCACGCAGGACGCGCTGGTCTGGCAGATCGAGATGCTGCTAACCTGCTGGGCGCCATTGATCGTCGTATAGCTATAGGTGGTCGTGGGACGGGTTCCCCCGCTGCTGGCGGCGGGGGCGGCGACAGTCACCACGTCGCCGGTGCTGGCGTTGTACGTGTAGTCGGTCTGGTTGCCCTTCGCGTCCTTCGTCCAGTTGGGCTGGTTGCATTTCGCCACATAGGTGCAGGACGCATCGTAATTCGCGGACGTCACGATGTCGGCTAGTCCCGAACCCGGTTTCGTCATTTCCCGCATCTCCGTCACGTTGCCGCGAGAGTCGTAGGTCAGCTGCGTGTAATTCCCCTCGGGCCGGATAACCCGCGTCACGCGGCCGCTAGAATCATATTGCCAGCTGGTCGTGCGACTGAGCGGGTCGGTCCGCGACGTCATGCGCTGCGACGCGATGTCGAAGGCATAGTTGGTGGCGCCGGCATCGGGCGGCGTCACCGTCACATAGCGCACCCCGCCCGAATCATAGGAGGAATAGCTGGTCGTGCCGGCGGAAGTTGTCAGCGCCGCCACGCGGCCGCTGGTATAAGTGATCGTCACGTCCTCGGTACTGCTGCCCGGCCGCGTGATGCCCGCCAGAAGGCCCGCGTTCGAGCGATAGCCCGTGGTCCGGCCGATTTCGTCCGTGATGTTGTAGGTGGTGCCGCTGAACCCGAAGCTCTGCGTGCGGACACTCGCCCCCGCCACGACGGTGTTGGTCATCGAAACGCCGGTGACGTCGCCCCAGCCCATCCAGAAGGCGTTGTTCGGAACCTGATCCGGATCGTCAAGGGAAACGCTATCCCAGTTGCCGTAGAGATAGTTCAGCCGGTATTTGGAGTTGTTGGTGATGCTGCCGATCCGGTACGCGGTCCGGGTCTGGGTGCAGATATAGCCGCCACCGCTCGGCTTGTTCGCCGCGCAATAGGTCACGCTGTCATAATTGTAGGTAATCACCTCGCCGCCCGGACGGGTGAGGTCGGTCACTAGACCAGTCACGGAACCATAGGGATAAGTGCCGACATAGTTCTTGGTGAAATGGGCGACGCTGCCATCGGCCATGGTGTAGGTGTAGATATTACCGCTCAGCGACAGGCTGGTCCCGTTGCCCTCGGTGCCGGTATAGGTGCTGCCCGAGACGGTGAAGCGATCGGTCTTGCCGCCGATATAGACGTAGACGTTGCTGCCGCTGACGCTCAGCGAGGCCATCAGATTGTCGCCCGAACCGCCGGTACGGAAGAGTTTCCGATAGGCTAGCCCCTGCGCGCCCGACTGGCCGGCCGACAACACCGGGCCATCGGCATTCATCGTACCCAGGAACAGGTCGACGCCGTTCGCATCGATCGACTCGCGCACCGGCGTAGGGGCAGCGGTCTGCGCCCTGGCGGCAGGGGCAAGCACGGCACCGCCGATCGCGGTGGTGGCAAGGATCGAGCAGGCGAGCAGCCTGGCAACGGCGTGGCGGCCATGCGGGCGCACGGTCCCGATGTGTTTCAGCATGGATCCCCCCTTTTGTTTCTGCGAGTGACCGGTCCGGGCGCGGATGGCGCCGCGCGAGATCAGGGCGCCGGGTTGGGCGAACCGGTGACCTTCACGTTCTTGCGGTTGTTGGCCTTGTCATGGGTGTATTCGGCCTTGACGCCGTTGTTCACCGTGCCCGAGCGCTCGACCTTCACCAGCCGGCCCTTGGCGTCATAGGTGTAGGTGATGGTCTCCGAAGCCTGCACCGACGAAGTGATCATCGCAGTCAGGCCGAGGCCCATAAGGAACCTCATACGCATACGCTCTTCCCCCTTTTTGAAGTTCGCAGGAATCGAACACAGCTTCTGAAGTCAATCGAATATTGATGGAAAACGTCACCTTGCCAATATGAGAAATACTCAATGGCGATCACATCCATTTTGGATGCCATGTCCGCCGGTTTTCTTGCCGCTGGACACCAGATCCTATGAGCGATTCGACCGATCCGACGATTGACGTCAGGCGAGCAGGCGCCTCGGCGCCTGCTCCCACCTTCCCGCTTCAGGGCGGCGGTGCGGCCGAGGCCGTGGTTTCGGCCGAACCCGACAGGCCACGGCGCAGCGCTTCCCAATGCACGATTTCCGCCCCGCGACCGGGCGCCTTCACGCCGTTCAGCCAGAAGTCGAACCAGTCGATCGCCCGCGTATAGACCGCGAGGCGGTGCGCCGGCTGCCATTTGACGTGATGCTCGCCGGGGAAGACGTAGAGGTCGACGGGACGGTCCAGCTCGCGCAGCGCCGTGACGCTCTGCAGCGCGACCCAATATTCGTCGTCGGCCACCTGCGCTAGGACCGGCGCCCGTATGTCCTCCGCATTACGAGAGATGGCGAACTGCCGCCAGAACGCCTTGGCCTTCTCGCTATCGTCGACCGTCTTTGGATACCCAATGTACGCGAATTGCCGCGCCGCCCGGGGTCCGACGCGGAGTGGCAGGCTGGTGTCCCAGCAGCAGCTGCTCGTCGCAAAGGCCGAGAACAACTTGCTATGGAGCAGCGCATACTGGACCGTGGAGGAGCCGTCGCTCAGTCCGGTGATCCCGATGCGCGCGGGATCGGCGATGCCGTGCGCGATCGCCATCCGTACTAGGTTCTCGATCGACTCGAGCACGCTACGACGATCGGCGAAATCCTTGAGGTTGATCCTGTCGACCTCAAGGGCGTCGACGGTAGGCTTTTGGCCGACCGGGCGCGGACGGTCGAAGCTGAGCACCGCAAAGCCGCGATTGGCGAATGCCTGGATCGGATAGTCGTCGCCGGTGCCGCCCCGCAGGAAGCCGCGCGAGTGATATTGCACGACGACCAGCGGATAATGTCGTCCGGGCACGTACCCGACGGGCAGGACGAGGTCGGCGAAGGATTCCATTCCGAAGCTGTTGCGCGAGCGCAGGCGCTCGACCTGGCCGAGCTTCAGGCTGGCGAATTCGGGATTGGGATCGAACAGCAGCGCGCGCCGGCCGCTGGCCGGATCGAGCCGCTCGAAGCGGCGGGGCTGGAGCGCGCTCTCGCGCAGGCAGACGAGCGTCTCGCCGGAGGGCACGCAGCCGAGGAACAGGTCCTCGGTGGCGTAGAGCCGGCGCACGGCACGCGCGCCCGGTGTCCACTCGTAGATCGCGGTCACGCTGTTCGCCCAGCCTTCGTGCCGCAGGAATCGGACCTTGCTTCCCACCCACCAGGGCTGGCCCGCATCGGCGCAGGCCGGCGCGTTACATAACAGCACCTGCGCCTTCCTGGTCACGGTCAGCCGGCCGCGCGAGGCATAGAGCGACTTGGCCGGGACCTGCACCCACGCCCGATCGCCTGCCGCGGACGTCGCCTCGCTCCAGCTTCCCTCCTGCATCGACGGCTTGTCGAGCAGGCCGGCTTCCTCCGCCGTCGCCGACCGCACCGCCCGGCTCGCCAGGTCGAGGTGCCAGGCAGTGCGCGCGATCGGTGCCTGGGGGAACGGCCGGCTGCTCGCCGCCGGTACGAAGCGATCGTCATAATGGAAGCCGGATAGGCCCTCCCGGTCGATCGCGGCGAGCGCGTCCCGCAGCGCCGGCCTGGTCACGTAGACCAGGCCGTGCCCATCCGCCGTGATACGGAAGTCCTCGATGTCGTCGGTGCTGTCGGTAATCGCCGCGCTGCCGCTGCCATCCGCCCCGGCCTGCCATAGCTGCACGGCGCCGTGATCGCGCCGACGATAGACGATCCATTTGCCGTCCGGCGACCAGCGCGGGGTGATCGGGTCGGTGTACCCGCTCGGGAAGCCGGCGGCACCGCGGGCATCGTAGCGCAGGCGGATGAAGTCGCCGCCGCGATCGACCACCAGCGGGCGGCCGCCGGCACGAAGGTCCACCACCAGCATCGCTAGACAGAAGCCGTTGGTGGCGGGATCGCCGCGCCGGAGCTGGAAGGCGGCTTGGCGACCGTCCGGCGATACCGTGAACAGCCCCTCGTCCTGCTGGTTCGGATCCACCGGCCCGATGTCGCGCAGTCGCACGAGATCCTCGGGCACCAGGCCTCGAACGGGGAAATGTGCCCCGGACGGCACCAGGTCGGCGCAGTCCGGGGCGGCCCACGCCGCCGCCGGGGCCAGGAGCGAGGCAACGACGGCGAGCGCCATGCGCAGGCTCACCATTGCTTGGTCACCGAGAGGCTGACGAACCGGCCGATCGGCGACTGGTTGGTCGAATCGAACGGAATCGCGGATGCGGCCGCGTTCCGGATCGGGTCGGGCTGCTTGTTCAGCAGGTTCTGCAGGTTGAGCCGCAGCTCGATATTGCTGAGCGGCCCATGTTCGATGGCGGGGTGGAAGGCGCCGCTCAGGTCGAGCGTGGTGAAGGCGCCGATCGTCTCGGTCTGGGGGAAGCGGTTGTCGAGCGTGCTGCCGACATAGTTGAGCGCCGCCGAGAACTGGAGCGAGTGGTTTTGCCAGCTTGCGGAGCCGTGCGCCCGGAAGTGGGGCGGCGTGAAGATCAGGCCGGCGCGGTCTTCATAGGGCTGGCCGGCGACCGGCTGGCGCTTGCCGTCGAGATAGCTCGCCGACGCCGCGAGTTGGAGCTGGCTGCCGCCCTTGAGCGCAGCGCTGTAATCGACCGCGAGATCGACGCCGCGGGCATGCTCGCGCGCGGTGTTGCGCAGGCTCGAGTCGACCACGGCCGCGACCCGCGCCGGATCATAGGCCTGGCTGCTCTGGTTCTCGAGCCCGAGGGGTGCCCGTGCGATCAGGTCCTGCAGCAGGCTCGCGCTGGGCGCGAAGCGGACGAAGGCCGCGGTGACCGGGTTGGTGAGCGCGGTCGTGAAATCGCTGACCCCGCTTGCGATGCGGCCGCGATAGTCGATGTCGAACCAGCTCGCCTCGATGCGGAGACCGGCGAGGAAGCGCGGCTTGAACTCGATCGACAGCGTCGAGCTGGTTGCCCGTTCGGCGCGCAGGTCGGGATTGCCGCCGGCCAGGAGCAGCACGGTCGATCCAGCCGGAAGCGGCGGGACGGGCTGGGGCGAGAACTGGCTTTCGTCGAGCAGGATGGCCTCTCGCGACTGGTTGACCTGTTGCAGCGTGGGGATCTTGAACGAGCGGCCCCAGCTATATTTGAGCGTGACGTCGCGGTGCGGCGCATAGACCAGCCCCAGCTTGGGCGTGGCGACCGCATCGATGCCGGCATAGCTTTCGTAGCGGACCGCCGCGCTCAGGCGCAGCGCCTCGACCAGCGGCAGGCGATTGGCGGGGCCGACCAGCGGCACCGAGAGCTCGCCATAGCCGAACAGGCTCTGCCGCCGCTCGACGGCGTCGCGCGTCACCTGCGTGACACCGCCGCGGGTCGCCCGGACGTTGAAGGCGAGCCGGAAGCGCCGATAGCCGCCACCCAAAGCGAGGCGCACGTCGCCACCGGGCAGGCCAATCAGCGGGCCTTCGGCGCTCGCTTCGACATTGGTGAGATAGTCGTCATAGGCCGAGCGGCCGACCAGCAGGACACCGTTGGTATAACGCATCGCGGTGCTGACGGTGGAGCTCTCGCCCTGGGTGGCTTCGAGCGTCGCCTCCCAGCCGCCGCCGGGCCTCAGATGCAGCGATGGTGTGATCGCATAGGAGCGCACCACCGGCAGGTTGACCTGCCCGAAATAGGTGGCCGGCGCGGTCGTCGAGAAGGCATTGGCCTTGCGCGCGCGACGATCGGCAAGCTGGGCGTCGAGCTCGAACGAAACCCAGCTTGCGAGGTCCTGGTGGCCGGCGAGCACGCCGCTCACCTGCCGGCTCCCTGTCCCGATCATCTGCGAGGGATCGAGGCTGCGCGCATAGTCCCGCTGGTCGGCGTAGATCGGCGTCGCCTTGCTATAGTCGAGCGCGGCCATGAACCCGCCGCCGGCCCACCGCGTACCCCCGATACCGGAATATTGCTGCTGGACGTTGCCGCCTTGGGTGGACGCACCGACGCGGGCGCTGGTCTGGAGGCCATCATAGTCGCGGCGCAGGATGAGGTTGGCGACGCCGCCGACGGCGTCCGAACCGTAAAGGGCCGATGCACCGTCGGTGATCACCTCGATGCGGTCGAGCGCTGCCAGCGGGATGATCGAGATGTCGACGCCCTGGTTGACCGCGTCATAGGCGAGGCGGTGACCATTGATGAGCGTCAGCGTCGCGTCCGAGCCCAGCCCGCGAAGGTTGAGCGTCGTCGAGTTGTTGATGTTGTTGTATCCGCCCTGGTCACCGCCCCCCGCGACCCCGGGGTTTTGCCCTCCGGTGAAATTCTGCGGGATGATCCGCGAGACGCTTGCCATGTCGGGTAGGCCCTGTTCCTCCAATCCCCGCCGCGTCATCACGATGACCGGCGACGGGCCGCTGGCACCGCGGATGCGCGTGCCGGTCACGGTTATGTCCGTCGTGTCGGATTCGGCTGCTTGGGGACGCACCCGCACGACCAGCGCCCCGGCCTGCTCCTCGACGACCAGGCCGCTGCCGCCGATCGCGAGCCGTACCGCCTGCTCGACCGTGAAGCTGCCACGGACGGCGGGCGACCGCCTGCCGCGTACATCATCGTCTGCGAACAGGATCTCGCGGCCGCCCTGGCGCGCCAAGGCGCGCAGCGTGGTGGCGAGGTCCTGCGCAGGTAGCGCGAACGCGACCGGCGCCTCCTGCGCGCAGGCCGGCAGGACAACCATGCTGGCGGGGAACGCAGTGGCGGCAAGCAGCGCGGCGCATAGCGCCTTTTTCGAGATCGTCATTCTTCCCTCCCATCGCCGGTTGCTCCGGCGTTGGGGGGATTGACGCGGCGCAGGTCCAACTACGGGGCCGACGAGAGAATATTTTTACTAGCCCTTGGACCGAGCCCGGCGGGAGCCTCGAGGTGCGCGGCAGCATGCGTCCCCGGGCTTTATGATGTTCCTTTTTTGTTCTAACAATCGCGCATGGATCGATTCGCACCTGACAGCGCGGCGCTGGGCGCCATCATTCTCGATGCGCCTGCCTGGGCGCTGATCGGCCTCGCCATGCGCGATCTACGATTGCGCCAGCGTGCGGCACAGGAGATCGCGGAGACCCTGCTGGATCGACTGGACAGGCCTATGTCCGTCGAGCACCCGGACCAGCTTCTGCTCGAGCTGTGACGCTCGCGAAAATCATGGGCTGGTTTCGCTCGCCTCTCCCCTGGAGGCTGGAGGTTCGGTTCACGAGCCGGCCCGATGCAAATGGCACGCGCGAGGTATGGACGATACCTGCCCTAGCTCGGGCCTTGGCACCGGCAGTGGCCGGACTCGATCGCCCGATAAAGTTGATGAGCGTGGCGGTCTGCTGCGCGGTATTCGTTGCCATTCTCGATCTGGCTTTTGACCAAGGCCATCTGGTCTGGCGCTTTTTCACGCCGAAACATGGCGAGGGACCGGAGTGGAGGGACCTCTTCCAGGCGCTGCTCCTGGTCTTCGGCCTGCCGATCGGTTTGATGCTATGGCATTGGCGAGACCTGAGCGTGCGTCAGCAACTCGAGAATGCGCGCAAGGATACGACGCTCAAGGAGTTCAGCGAGCTCCAACTGCGCGCCGCTGGCGCGATCGACGAGAAGCTTCCCTTCGGTGCACGCGTAGCCCTTCAGGTCGCTGCGTTGCACCAGCTCCGCCCCTATTTGCGGGGCGAATATGGACCCAGCTTCCGCTTGGGCGCCTTCGAGCTCGTGCTTTCCATCCTGGACGGACGGGTTCGCGACGCGTCCAGGGATAGCGAGGAGGAAGGAACGCCGGATATCGCGCAGGCCTCCATCGTCCCACGACGAGTGCATCAGGCTGTCCGCGATATCGTTTATGAAGAGTGGAAGCATGTTTTCACGGAGGGCACCGTATTTACGCGGCGGTCGCTCAAGGATCTACGCCTCCCTGATTTTGCGCTGCTGGAGAGGATCGACTTCATCGAATGCGACCTGTCTGGCGCATCCTTCGCGGAGGTCGACCTGAATGGTTGCAGGTTCACGAACTCCACCTTGGACCGCGTCAGCTTCCGAGCAGCGGAGATGAAAGGCGGCGAATTCGAAAAATGCGAGATGAGCGAAACGAACTTTGTCGATGCTCGCCTACACCATACGCGGATTGGTCATTGCGATTTGAGCGGAAGCGACTGGCATGACGCCGTGCTCCGCGGCACGCAGCTGCATCACGACAACCTCGGTAAAGCCTATATGGAGGACGTGCTGCTGCAGAACGCAGTCGTCTACCGATGCAATCTGGAAGGGGCCGATCTCCGAAACGCGCAGGTCGCGTACTCGGCATTCGGTGCCATCGACTGGAGTCTTCCGCTAGTCGATGGTTTCGCCTTCGACGCGGACACCGTTCTTGGCGGTGAGCTCTCGTATGACGAGCCGAGTTATCCGCCAATGGATGAGCAGCTTCGTGTGATCTGGGCAGAGAAGTCCGAGGAAGAGCGGGATCAGATGCGGAGCCATCTCTATGAGAATTCCGCGTCCAGGGACGCGCCGAACATGTCCCGCCTCGACGAGCCGATACAGCGGAGCTCGATACTCTTCTGAGGAGGCCACGCGGTCCGTAGCGGAGGATGGCACGGATAGTCTGGTGGTGCGGCTCGCGTTACTTCGTGAAATTCGTTCTTGATACCCCGAGGCGACGCTACGCCCCGCGTCTTTCACAACGACGAATCCTGCCGGATGAGCAGTTGAATTCGGCGGACCTGCGTAAGTCCATATGGACACACTGCTCAAAAAATAGTATAAGCGTGATGTCGGCGAGATTAGATGAAGGCTGTTGAGCCAGAACTCGAACTGCGAGTTGGCTCTATTAAACGGGTCTATTTGTGGGTATAAAATTGACTTAGATTTTAGTTAGAGAAATCTTCTCAAATCGATGTCAATATTTATTAGGTTCTCTTCTGACCAGGGGCCGCTTAAGGCCCCGAAGAAGCATTAAAACTGCGGGAAACCCGTGGCTTCACCCCCCAATCCGGTACAAAGATTGGGGCAGAAGTCATGGGATCGTCGTTGCCTGGCCCGCTCGTTTTTTGCGCTATTCTTCATTGCTCTCGCTCCAAACGAGCTCTTATGGAGCGATCGATGTGGAGAAGACATTTCTGATCCAGACGTCGCCTGAACTAAAACCCAAGGTCCAGCCTGGTGGACGACCTACATCAGCACTGCCTTGGGGAACTCGGTCGCCAGATGATCGAGAAAGGCGCGCACCGACGGCAGAAGCCCCTGCCGATAGGGGATGAGGGCAGTGAGGGTGGAATCGCCCGCGAGCCAGTCCGGGAGCACGCGTCGCAACGCGCCCGACCGGACTGCTTTCCGGCCGATATAGCCGGGCAACGCGACGATCCCGAGCCCTTTGATGGCTGCCTCCTGGAGGCCGATCATGTCGTCGCTCAGCAAGCGCGGCGTCAACGGTACGACGACTTCGCCCCTTGCCTCACTCGCGTGACGAAGATGCCAGATCGGCGCGACCCCGGTCCGCATCATGAACAGCGAAGGGTGGGTTTGAAGATCCTTGGGGGTTTCGGGCGCTCCGTTGGTGTCGAGATAGGTCGCCCCCGCAAACAAGAACCATGGCGCTGGCGCGAGCGTTCGCTGGACGAGGTTGGAATCCGGCAGCGGATCGGAATGCGCCCGTACCGCCAGATCGACATTCTCGCCGACGATATCGACTGTCCGGTCAGTCGCATGCGCGACGATATTGACCTTGGGATGGTGTACTAGAAAATCAGCGATGATCTCGGCCATCGCGAATTGCATGGTTGCCAAACCGGCGGTGCATCGCACGGTGCCGGTGGGCTCGGTGAGCCGGTGGCGGATCGTGGTTTCAGCGAGTTCGGCCTCGCGCAGCATGACCACGGCGTGCCGATAGAAGTCTTCGCCGGCATCGGTCATGCCGAAGCGCCTTGATGTCCGATTGAGCAGCCGCACGCCGAGATTGCCCTCGAGTTGCTGGATGCGGTGGCTGAGGGTCGATTTGGGCATGCTGAGCGTCCGCCCCGCCGCCGTGAATCCACCGCGATCGACCACCTGCACGAAAAAATAGAAGTCGTTCAGGTCCAGCACGCCCCTGTCCCATCGTTCAATCAATTAGACGCTAAGTTCATATTCTGCCGACTTCTCGGCCGATGATCCAGTGCGTACCTCCGACCCGTCACATCGAATGCCGCGAACGAGCGTCCCGATCCCGGTCCGCTCCGTCCCGGCCTTGTCGTTGAACCCACAGGAGCCAGTCATGACCAACCGTACCTACGAGCCGCTCACCGCGGACAACGCAGCCCTCATCCTCGTCGATCACCAGATCGGCCTGATGACTGGCGTCCGCGATTACGAAACCGGCGAACTGAAGCACAACGTCGTTGCGCTGGCCAAGGCGGCCAAGGCGCTCAACCTGCCGATCGTCGTCACCACCACCGCGCGCGACAGCATGTGGGGGCCGACCTTCCCCGAGCTGGTCGCGGCGCTGCCCGGCATCGAGATCATCGATCGTTCGTCGGTCAATGCTTATGATGATCCGCGCGTCGTCGCCGCCATCGAGGCGACCGGCCGCAAGAAGCTGATCTTCGCCGGCATCTCGCTCGATGTCTGCGCGGCATTCCCGGCGATGACGGCCGTGGCGCGCGGCCTGGACGCTTATGTCGCCGTCGACGCCTCGGGTACGTTCAGCCGGACCAAGCGCGAGGCGGCGCTGCTGCGCATGACCCAGGCCGGCGTCGTGCTCTCCGACTACGCAACCCTGATGGTCGAAATCCTCAAGGATAACGGCCGCCCCGAAGCAGGTGCCGTCTATCAGGCGCTCGACATGCCCTGGGCCACGCTCGTCGGCCAGGTCGCAAGCGCCTTCGGCAAGTAACTCCTCCCTGTGATCAGTTCGGCCCTCCCCCGCCGTGGAAAGGTCGAACTGATCGCCTAGGGGTCGGGACATGACCGCGCTGCCGGAATAAACGCAGCCATCTTGCCTTTACCCCTCGAAAGACCGAATCGGCGCCTGACTTTCGACCCGCTCTTTCGGTCGTGCCCTATTCGACCCGGACCCGATCGAGCCCGGGGGCGAGGAGATGGACGCAGGCAAGCGCGACGACATAAACGCTTCCCGCCACCACGAAGATCAGGGTGTAGCTGCCCGTCACGTCGAGAATATAGCCGACGAACTTGGCCATCATCATCCCGCCGATGGCGCCGGCGGTGCCACCGATCCCGACGACGGAGCCGACAGCGGCGCGCGGGAACATGTCCGACGGGATAGTGTAGAGATTGGCCGACCAGGCCTGATGCGCAGCGGTCGCGATGCCCAGGATCGCCACCGCGGCCCACAGGCTGGTGACATATTGAGCGAAGAAGATCGGCGTCACGAGGAGGGCGCAGGCAAGCATGGTCAGCTTGCGCGCCCGGTTCGCCGTCAGCCCGCGCTTCATCAGCTTCGATGAGGTCCATCCGCCGGCGACGCTGCCGAAATCCGAGATGAGATAGATGACGACCAGCGGCGGGCCAAACGTCTTCAGGTCGAGATGATAAGTCTTGGCGAGAAAATCCGGCGTCCAGAACAGGAAGAGCCACCAGATCGGATCGGTCAGGAACTTGCCGATCGCAAAGGCCCAGGTCTCCCGATAGCGGAGGAGGCGGCCCCATCTGATGCGTTCGACGGGATCAGCCGGGTCGCTTTCGATATAGGCGAGTTCCGCTGTGGAAACGCGCGACTGCTCGCGCGGGCGCCGGTAGATCGCAATCCAGGCGACCAGCCAGACCAGGCTCGCGAAGCCCGTGATGACGAACGCCATGCGCCAGCCGAACGCGATCGTGATGACCGGGACGATCAGCGGCGTCACGACGGCGCCGATATTGGCGCCGGCATTGAAGACCCCGGTCGCAAAGGCTCGCTCCCGCGCCGGAAACCATTCCGACACCACCTTGATGCCGGCCGGGAAATTGCCGGATTCGCCAATGCCGAGAAGGAAGCGCGCGGCGGAGAATTGGAAGGCGTTGCCGGCGAAGCCGCACAGGGTATGGCCAAGCGTCCAGATCGCGAAGGCGATCGAATAGCCGATGCGTGCCCCGAGCCGGTCGATGACCCAGCCAAAGCTGAGATAGCCAATCGCGTAAGCTGCCTGGAACCAGAAGATAACATCGGCATAGGTCGTTTCGGTCCAGCCGAGTTCGGCCGAAATGGTCGGCTTCAGCACACCGATCATCTGCCGGTCGACATAGTTGATCGCGGTTGCCGCGAACAGCAGCCCGCAGATCAGCCAGCGATACCGCCCGATCCGCCCGGTCGCGTTCTCGACCGCCTTGTCGCCGCTGCTCATCGCGCATTCCCCCTCATTGCCTGCCCCTCGGATGTGATCTCTTCGCTCCCCGGCCCCCACTGCCGGTCATACGTTTGATGGCGTACCGCGCCGATCAGGGCGTCGGGCGGGACGTGGCGGCGTATCGCAACGCCAGCGTGCCCGTGTCGGATCGGGGATATCTTCCCGGCCCCCATGCCCAATCGGCCCGCGTCAGCAGATCATCCAGTTCCGCTGCCGGCCATTTCAGTTCCTGGTGGGGCCAGTCGGCCTGACGGCCCCGATAGGCGACCAGGAAGTCGGTCGCCTTGCGCAGGCCACGCCCCTTGTCGTCGGCATAGTTCCAGAGATCCAGCCCGAGACAGCCGGCCATTTCAGCGACGTCATACGCCGGCTCGAGCGCGTAGATCGAATAATGGAAGCTGCGCGTCCGGGTCAGCTCGGCGGGAAGCGAGCCCGAGGGATCGACCTGCGTGGCGATCCGGCGGTCGGGGAACTCGGTGATCGTCTTGCGGGCAACGGCCGCGCGGCGGGCGAAAAGGGCATATTGCGTCAGTTGCGCGTCGAACCATATGCCGTGATTGTTCGTCGCCGCCTGCTCCTGGCGCCCCGTCGGGCTGTCGAGCATCCAGTCGACATAACGGCCGAACCAGATTTCGAGCGCTTTCACCTCGGCATCGCCGAGCGCACCGGACGGGCCGATCAGGCCCACCGCATCGATCACCGGCTGGAAGGCGCTGGTATCCAGCACGCCCTCGGCGCGGCCATTTTCGCGACCCGGCACGGCCTGGGCAAAGGTCGCATTGGGGTTCATCGCGGTGGCGGGATCGAGGAACCAGGTGCGGACGATCTGCGCGGTCTTGTCGGCATATTTGCGATCGCCGCTGTAGAAATACGCCAGCGACAGGGTTTCGGCATCGGCGCTCATCCTGCCGATCGCCGTGCGGTCATAGGATGCGGTGTCGCGCTGCGGATTCACCTCGCCGTCGCGGCGCACATAGGGACCTGAGGCGTTGGCCGGATCTGGCCACCAATAGGGCGCAATGCTGAGATAGTCGTGACGATCGCCGGACAGGGGAAGGGTCGTCTTGTCCATGACCGATCCCGGCTTGCGCCGGAGCGCCGCGTCGGCGCGCTCGATGAGGGCGGCATAGGCCCGCGCCACCGCGGGGTCGCTGTCGCGGACGGCCTTGATCGCCTTCAGCTGATCCGGCTTGAGATAGAAGGTCCGGCGACCGTCGAACGCCGGTGCATATCCTTCCTCCACGGCACATCGCGATGGCCTCGCAGGCGGGCGCAGCGAAGTATCCGCCGCCGCCGGGGCTGGCGGCGCAGCGGTGAGACCGACGCAGGCAAACAGGACAGCCACGATGCTGCGATCGGCCCGGTGCTTCATCTTCCTCTCCCGTTGGTCGCGAGGCGCGATCCGAATCCGACCCGTTGTTACCGGTGTCATGGCCGGCAAGGAGGTTTTTGCCCTCGCCCGGCAGCTTGTCAATAGTTGTATGACAACGACCAGCCGAGCCGGATCGGCCCCACCTGCGGGATCGCCGTTCGCGCGCATCGTACGACAGTGCGGAAGGCGCCGGTCGGGGCCTGATATGCCTGGTCCGAAGCGGGAATGCCCGTGCACTCGCCGACACCGTTGGCGTTGAAACTGCGAACCTCTCCCCGATTGAAGCTGATCGCCGCCCGGCCTGAAGACCTCGCCCCGTCCGAGAAAGTCGCGAATTCCATGTCAATCCGCGCGATCCGCACCTTGTTCCCGCCGGTCACGACGTCGCTGCGCGTGATCCTGCCTGGCGCGAAGACATAGCGCGTCTCGACCGCGAGCCGATCGTCGCGGCGCGCGTCGCTTGCTCCCATCAGGTCGAGCGCATCCTGGCGCCACCGCACCTCGGTCACCGCACCGTGCCGTGTCACCGTGACATGCCTGAACCAGGCCAGCGGCATCAGGGCGCTGCCATCCGTGAGGGTGATGCGCGGCACGAGGTTCGGATAGCGCGCATCCGCCGAGCCCTGCAGCATGCCGGGCGAGAAGGGGACGGGGTAATAGGGGTTGTTCATGTGCTGCCCGGCAGCACCGTTGATGATCGGCAGGCCGATCACATGCCCGTGGTCGCGAATCGTGACGAGCGCGCGGTCATAATCCCCGCGCGCGAACCAGGTGGTCGTCGACGCAGGCAGGCCACCGAGCCACCGCGCATAATCGGAAGAGGGCGCCGTATCGCGATAGCCGAGATCGTTCCAGATCGCGTCGGTATAGATATACTGGCGGGCAAGACTCAGATTCTCGCCGAAGATCCGGTGCTTGCCGCGATAGGTGTCGGTTCGCCGGCCCTGGCCCCACATGTCGACCGAGCCGGTTGCGGGATCGACCCAGAAATCCATGTACCGCGCCGCGATCCGCGACGAGAACGCATAGGCCATGCGCTCCTCGACCGAGCTCAGCAGCTTGAACCGGGCGGCAGCCGTCAACACCTCAAGAAAGGCCGTCTCGCCATAGGCCCCGATGCTCCGGCCATATTCGAAGCCTTCGCCATGCAGGTTGAAGCGCGGCAACATCAGGCCGACCGAGCGCCGCAGCCATGTCTTCACCTCGGGCGTCGGCTCCATTCCGGCCTCGACGAGGCGTTGGGCGATCTCGCCGATGAGCAGCACGCTGTAGCGGTCGAATCGCCCCTCCCCTTCAGTCTCGTCGGCAAAACCATAACGGCCGGAATAGCGCCGGTAGTGATCGAGCATCTTCGCAAGCAGTGCCTCGCTGGCACTTGCATCCTCCCAGCCCATCAGGAAACGGAGGCGGGCGATACTGAAGGCGACGCCGTAATAATTGTTGGGCAGGTCGACGAGCGTGAGATCCGGCCGGACGAAGCGCCGCCAGTCGAGTTGTGTCCGCAGCCGCGCAAGAGTCGCCGGGCGCACCGCGCGGTCAAGCACCCCTGCATCTTTCAGGCGGTGGAGCGCCGAGATATAATAATAGATGCCCCAGCTGTCGTTCGGGTCCCCGACGGTGAGGTCGGCGATATCGGCATAGTCGGCAAGCCGCTGGTCGAGGCGCGGATCGCCGCGCGGCAGATCAAGCACATGATAGGTCATCGCGGCGGCGATCTTGCCGGGCAGGAACTTGTCGCCGCTTTCGAAAACCCGCACGCCACCCAGCGCCATATCGCGGCGCTCCCGCAGCAACTGCCCCAGCAACCTCTCCAGCTGTGGCATCAGCCGCTGCTTCACGGTCTCATGCATCGGCGGCGCGACCGCATAGATCGGCCCGTGCGGCTGATCGGCCCAGCGATTGCGCGCGGCCGACTCAGCCGAGGCGACGAGGAGCGATACCCCTAGCAACGCGGCGAGACCGGTCTTCACCGGCGTATCTTGTGCCGCGCCAGATCGTACATCGCACTTCCCGCCAGCAGAAAGGCACCCGCGCCATAGAATTGGGTCTCGCCCTGGGCGACCGAATCGGGCCGGTCGCTCACCTGCTGAACCCAGCCGAGCATGCCATCAGGCTGGACCGCGCGTTGCAGTGCCGCCCAGCCGCGGATGGCAGCGGGACGATAGGTGGCTGCGTCGAGCAGACCCGCTTCAATACCCCAGGCAAAAGCATAGACGAAAAAGGCGGTGCCGCTCGATTCGGGCTGGGTCTTCGGGCCGTCATCAAGCAGCGACGGCGCCCAATAGCCGTCGGGTTTCTGGATCGCCACGGCGCGCGCCGCCATCTCGCGGAACAGCCGGACATAATAAGCGCGCATCGGATCGGCCCGGTCGAGCTGCGGGATGATCCGCGCAAGGCCGCCCATCACCCACCCATTGCCCCGGCTCCAGAACAGCTTGCGGCCCGCCGCATCGCGCTGCTCGAAGAAGCGGCTGTCGCGGAAGAACAGATGATCGGCGGGATCGTAGAGATAGTCCCTGGTGGCGCGATATTCCTCATGCGCGAACGCGGCGTAGCGTTTGTCGCCCGTCGATCGGGAGATCGCCAACAGGCTCGGGGGCGCCATGAACAGAGCGTCGCACCAGCACCACCGGGTCGTGCAGGCCGGATCGCCGGGTGCGGGCGGGGGCGTGAAACGCAGGTCGTTCGTCGGGCGATTGGCCAGCACATGATCGAAATAGCCGATCATCGGCTTGACCGCCGCCCGCCCCGAGCCGTGCCGCGATGCCCATAGCCATGCCTGGGCGATGAGCTGGTCGTCGGCATGGAACGGCCGGTCGCCCAGGCGCCAGCCGGCATTCTTCCCGATCTCCATGATCGCGGCGGCGTAGCGCGGATCGCGGGTCCGGTCGGCAAGCTCGGTCAGCGCCACCCAGAAGGTCGCCTGCTGCCAGCCACGCGGATCACGTGTGCTCTGGTTGGCTGAGGGCATCCGGTCGAAACTGTCGCGGTGCGCGAGTTGCCAGTCGGCGACCCGACGTGTTGCGGCCAGGATATCGGCGGGACGCGGCATGGCGACGTCAACGGTGGCCGGTGCGACGAGCATGACAGCGCTTGCTGCGACGGGAAGGATCACGACCATGGTTTTCTCCCAGATATCCGGATCATCGGCGGCTTGAAGGGCAGCGGCGAACCAGCAGGGGCGATGGCGCGCCGGTCTCCCGCCCGCAAGGCGCAGCATCCGGCCGCTTTCGCCATTGGATCGATGAGCATCCTTGCCTCCCTTCTCCCGCTCCGGTTTTCTGACACCGGTAACAGAATCATCTTTCCTTTTTTTGCAGCCCTGTCAATAAAGTTGTATGACAAGTGTGGAAGGGGCGAGAGGAACCTGATGCCGAAGATCACAGATGCGCGTGTTATCGTGACGAGCCCCGGGCGTAATTTCGTGACGCTGAAGATCGAGACTGACGCGGGTGTGTACGGTCTTGGGGACGCGACGCTGAACGGCCGGGAGCTGAGCGTTGCGAGCTATCTGGAGGATCATGTGGTGCCGTGCCTGATCGGGCGGGACGCGCACCGGATCGAGGATGTGTGGCAGTTCCTGTACAAGGGGGCGTATTGGCGGCGGGGTCCAGTGACGATGTCGGCGATTGCCGCGGTGGATACGGCGCTGTGGGACATCAAGGGCAAGATCGCGGGGTTGCCGGTCTATCAGCTGCTGGGCGGGGCAAGCCGCGAGGGCGTGATGGTCTATGGCCATGCCAATGGCGCGACGATCGAGGAGACGATCGACAACGCGCTCCACTATCAGTCGCTCGGTTACAAGGCGATCAGGCTTCAGTCGGGCGTGCCGGGCTTGGCCTCGACGTACGGCGTATCGAAGGACCGCTATTTCTACGAGCCGGCCGATGCCGATTTGCCGACCGAGAATGTCTGGTCGAGCGAGAAGTATCTGCGCTCGGTGCCGCCGCTGTTCGAGAAGGCACGCGAGGCGCTTGGCTGGGACGTGCACCTGCTGCACGACATCCACCACCGGCTGACGCCGATCGAGGCGGGGCGTCTCGGCAAGGACCTCGAGCAATACCGGCCCTTCTGGCTCGAGGATGCGACGCCGGCGGAGAACCAGGCGAACTTCCGCCTGATCCGCCAGCACACCACCACGCCGCTGGCGGTGGGGGAGGTCTTCAACTCGATCTGGGACTGCAAGCAGCTGATCGAGGAGCAGCTGATCGACTATATCCGGGCGACCGTGGTCCATGCCGGGGGCATCACCCATCTGCGCCGGATCGCGAGCTTTGCCGACCTGCACAATGTGCGCACCGGCTGTCACGGTGCGACCGACCTGTCGCCGGTGTGCATGGCGGCGGCGCTTCATTTCGACCTGTCGGTGCCGAACTTCGGGGTGCAGGAATATATGCGCCACACCGACGAGACCGACGCGGTGTTCCCGCACGCTTACAGCTTCGACAACGGCCTGATGCATCCGGGCGACAAGCCGGGCCTCGGCGTCGACCTCGATGAGGTCCTCGCCGCGACGTACGAATACAGCCGCGCCTATCTCCCGGCGAACCGTCTCCAGGGCGGCACCATGACCAACTGGTGAGGAGGCGCCACGAACACCGATCCCTTGCCTGCCGCGACCACACCCCTTCACCACGAGGAAACACCATGTTCGACCGGACCTATTACGCGACGCATCCCGACATGATGGAATGTGTGTCGAACGACGAGTTGCGGGACCGGTATTTGATCGAGGGGTTGTTCCGTGCGGGAGAATGCGTGCTGAACTACACCCATGCCGACCGTTTCGTGATCGGCGGGGTCGAGGTGGCGGATGCGCCGGTGAGGCTGCCCGACCAGACCGAGCCGGCGTCCGCGATGGGACATCCGTTCCTCGAACGGCGCGAACTGGCGATCGTCAATGTCGGCAAGGCCGACGGCGTGGTGGTGGTCGACGGCGAGAGCTTCGCGCTTGGCAACAAGGACTGCCTCTATGTCACCATGGGGGCGAAGGACGTCGTGTTCTCCGGTGCCGGTGCGCGCTTCTACCTTGCCTCCTGCCCGGCGCATAAGGGCTTCGCCACGCGCAAGCTCTCGATCGCCGATGCCAATGCGCTTGAACGCGGCAGCCTCGAGGAATCCAACGAGCGCACTATCTTCCAACTCGTCATCCCCGGGGTGTGCGACTCCGCCCAGCTCGTCATGGGCCTCACCGTGCTCAAGCCCGGCAGCGTGTGGAACACCATGCCGCCCCATGTCCACGAACGCCGCAGCGAGATCTATTTCTACTTCGACCTCGACGGACCAAATGACCGCGTCATGCACTTCATGGGAGAAGGCGACGCCATGCGCCACATCGTCGTCGCCAACGAACAATCAGTCATCAGCCCACCATGGTCGATCCATATGGGCTCCGGCACAAAAGCCTATGCCTTCATCTGGGCCATGGCCGGCGAAAACCAGGATTATACCGACATGAACGTCTTCGATATCTGCCAGCTGCAATAGCGGCGGCGCGGAAAGCAATCGAAAGACAATCGCAGGAGGGCGTGATGAGGACCATATCGACCATGGCGGCGCTTCTCGCGCTGACCGCGACCGGCACGCTGGCGGCGCAGGAAAGCCCACATCCGCTTACGGCCAGATCAGTGCTGCCACCGCCTTCCGCGGCGGATCGCGAGCGCCGCGCCGCCGTCACGCCCGCCCCCTATCGCTATGACGACATCCTCTGGGAGAATGACCGCATCGCCCACCGCCTCTACGGGCGGGCGCTCGAGGCGGTCGAACCGCCGTCGGGATCAGGCATCGATGTCTGGGCGAAGAACGTGCGATGGCCCTTCATGGACCGGCAGCTCCGCACCACCCGCCAGCATGACTATCAGGGCGAAGGCCTCGACTTCTACAATGTCCGCGGCGGGCGCGGCGCCGGCGGTCTGGGCATATGGTTCGACAACAAATTATGGGTGTCGCGCAATTATGCCCGGTCCCGGATCCTGAAGAACGAGCCGGATGTCGCGTCGTTCGAGATCCAATATGATCCTTGGCCGGTCGATGTCGCGCGCAAGGTATGGGAAACCCGCAGCCTCACCCTGCCGGCGGGCACCAACTTCACACGCATGGTGTCGACGCTCAGCTCGGACCGGCCCGATTCCCTCGTCGTCGGCATCGGGATCAGCAAGCGCCCCACCAGCGAGACGAAGCTCGGCACGTTCACCGCCGACAAGACGACCGGCCGGGTTTCCTGGTGGGGCCCGTCCGACCCGACCGACGGCACGATGGCCGTCGCGCTCATGGTCGATCCGAAGGCACTGGTCGGCGTGACGGAGGATTATGAAAATTATCTGGTCTTGGTACGTGTCCAGCCGGGCGCTCCCTTCGTCTATTATATGGGTGCGGCATGGGACAAGGGACTGGATTTCCACAACCGGGCCGAATGGGATCGCTATGTCGCCGAACAGAAGCCGGATTTCGACCCAGCGCATCGATGATGTCGGGCCGCGATGTCCCCTTTCGTGTCTTGGCCCCGACTGGCATGTTACTCCGGCATCGGGAGCCGATACTGTGGCAGATGATCTGTATCCCGCTCTCTGCTAGAGGCATGGCATGACCACCAAAGCCGCATCGCTTGCCGACGACCTGGTAAAACAATTCGAACGTCGCATCGAAGCCGGGGATATGCCGCCCGGCTCGCGCTTCCCCACCGAAAAGGCGATCACTGACAGTTTCGGTGTCAGCCGCACGGTCGTGCGCGAGGCCTTTGCCCGGCTCGCCGCGCGAGGATTGCTTGAATCCAGGCGCGGCTCCGGTGCTTATGTCGCCGAAAGCGCGCGATATCAGGCGTTCCAGGTCACGCCGGAAGAAATGGGCGGCATGGACGACGTCCTGAAGCTGCTCGAAATGCGCATGGCGCTCGAAACCGAGATTGCGGGCCTCGCCGCCGGCCGTCGAACCGACGAGGACCTGGCCGAGATGCGCCAATGGCTCGAGCGGATGCGGGCCAGCAGCGATATCGACGAGGCGGTCGCCGCCGACATGGCGTTCCATCGCGCGATCGCCGCAGCCTCCTGCAACGAATATTATCTCCGCTTCATGGATTTCCTCGGCATTCGCCTCGTGCCGCCCCGCCGGCTCTTCCTGAGGGATCGCGCGGAGACGGAGCACCGAGCCTATGCCCGGGAAATCTACCGCGATCATGAGGCAATCCTGCTCGCCATCACCGCGCAGGATGCCGGCCGGGCCCGGCTGGCGGCGCGGCGTCATATGAAGAAGAGCCTGGAGCGACATCGCCGGGTCCATCTCGTGGCGAAGCAGGAACATCCGGAACCCGGCGCACACGCGCGGAACTGAAGGACGTCGCTCCCGCTGGTCGGAACTGCAGGGTCGTTGACACGACCAGGCAGAAAGGGCGCCTTTCCATATCCGGCAGGTCGCCCGCGCACGGCCGGTGCCGCTTGTCGTCGCCTCCGGATCCCAAGCCTCCCACGCGACGGCCAAATTTGTCATACAAATTGTCAGACTTGTCATACAAATTTTGCGATTCCTGTTGACACCGGCTTTTTTTCGGCGATGACTAAGGATTGACACCGGTAGCAAACCGCTCGCGAGAATCGGGCAAAGCATCCGGGCAGTAGAAGGGGGATGCCATGAAGAAAGTTGGACTGCGCACAGGCGTGGCTGTTTGCGCTCTTCTTGTGACGCTTTCGGCCCGGGCGCAGGAAGTGCCTGCTTCGGCCCCGGCCGCCGCACCCGAAGCATCTGATGACACCGATAAACCACAGGGCGATATCGTCGTTACCGGCTTCCGCCAGTCCTATGCCGATGCGCTCAGGACCAAGCGGGATTCGGCCCAGATCACTGATTCGATCTCCTCCGACGGCCTGGGCCGGTTCCCCGACCTGAACGTCGGCGAGGCGATCCAGCGCCTGCCCGGCGTGCAGATCAACCGCGAAGCCGATTCGCGCAACGCGACGATCAGCCTGCGCGGCCTGCCCGGGACTTTCGCCCGGACCACCTTGAACGGCGTCGGGTTCGCCGATCCGATCCTGTCGAGCGCGACCAACACCGCGTCGACCCCGCTCGGCGCCTTCAATTCGGACATCTTCTCCGCCATCACCGTGATCAAGTCGCCCGACGCGTCCGACCTGGCCGGCGGGCTATCGGGCAATATCGATCTTCGGATCGCCTCCGCCCTGTCGCGCAAGGCCGGTGGCTTCATCAAGGCGTCCTACGAATATAACGATCTGGGGGGGCTCGGCAGCCCGCAATTCTCCGGCGGCTACAACGCCCATATCACGGACAATTTCGCGGTCTTCGGCGTACTCGCCTACAAGGTGGAGAAGTTCCGCCGCGATTCCATCTCGGTCAACACCTGGGCCAATCGCCTTGGGTCGATCCAGGTCGGCAACCAGCGTACGCCCGGCCTCAACCCGACCTATGACGCGCTGATGGCCCAATATCCGGGCGGGGTCTATTATCCCAGCCAGATGCGTCAGTTCGTCAGGTTCAACAAGGGCCACCTGCTGACGGGCACCGGCGGCTTCGAATGGCAGGCATCCGACAAATTCAAGGTCGGCGTGACCGGCTTCTATACCGAACGGAACCTGTCCGAGGGAACCAACCAGCTCCTCTATGTCGACACATCCGCCGGCAACAACACCAATACCGCGCTGAGCGCCACATCGGCGGTGGCGCATTTCACCAGCCTCGGCACGCCCTATGTGGTCAACACCTCGAACGGCCCCCGCGCCTATATCAACCAGTTCTCCGCAGAGAATCTGCAAACCTATGATTCGATCCGGTCGGAACCCGCCAAGCAGAAGACCTGGGCGATCACCCCAACCGCCGAATTCAAGAGCGACCAGTGGCGGATCGAGCTCCAGGGCACGATTTCCCGGGCTGAAGTGCTCGCCAACCAGATCGAGCTCGACGTCATCGAGAATCCCTATCGCAATCTGGGGCCTGCGGGCCTCAACGGCATCACCGCCAGCGTCTATACCGGCGGCAGGGACCTATCCAATTTCAACATCGGGCTGAACACGCCCAACGCATCGCACATCCCGGTCGGAGGCTATACCCTGCCATCGGCCGCCAACCAGGCCAGCCAGGCCGGTGCGCCGATGCCTGGCCAGGCAGCCAACATCCAGGGCGACCGCTTCGGCGTCACCGGCACCAACGGGCTTGGCCTGAACGACCTCAACGCAGCCCAGTTCGATATCGAGCGGACTTTCGAGGGTTCGTTCCTGTCAGGGCTACAGGCCGGCCTGCGGTACGAGAACAACAAATACACCTCGAGCGGCTCGCGCAACGCGTCGTTCGGCGCCAATACCGGGAACGTCACGCCCGGCATGTCGCTGGTGAATCCCTATCTGTCCGATTTCTTCGGCGGCACCGCCGGGGGCTATACCAGCGCCTGGCGCTCCCTCGATGTCGGCCAGGTTCTGGGTGCGATCACCCCGGTCAACACCCAGCCGCGCACCACGGCCAATCCGAACGGACTGCCCGGCCAGTTCGTCATCGCGCCCGGCTCGGGCGTCTTCCTGACGCCCTATGGCCTAGTCAACAATTACTGGGACCCGAATTATTGGAACAATAATTTCACCAACCGCAACAACATCTTCTCAGTCTATGGCATGGCGAAATTCGACGGCGACATCCTGGGCATCCGCGTCCGCGGCAATGCCGGCCTGCGCTATGAGCATATCGACAACAAGATCGTCGCGCTGGACTGCCAGAACTGCTCGAGCGCCCTGTCGGTCGTGACGGGACCGGTCAATCACCGGGTGGCAGAGCGGACCTACAAGAATGATTACAGCTATCTGCTGCCCTCATTCATGTTCGCGGCAGACCTGAGCAGCAAGCTGTTGCTGCGCGGCGCCTATTACAAGACCTATGTCCGCCCGCAGCCGCGCGATACCGTGCCGATCACCTCGGTGCTGCTGCCCGAAGCGCTGACGCCCCCGGTCGACCCGGTCTATACGGTGACGATCGGCGCCACCAACATCAAACCCTATACCGCCGACTCGTTCGACATCTCGGTGGAATGGTACAACCGCCCGGGCGGCCTGTTCGCCATCGCCGTCTATCAGAAGAACGTGAAGGGCTATATCGGCCCGATCACCGACCAGAACATCCTGTGCCCCGCCGACGGTCGCATCAACGGCTCCGACTATGGCCTCGGCAGTCTGACCGTGGTCGGCCCGAACTGCATCAGCTCGAACACGTTCAACGGGGCCGCGGGAACCCCGGTCAATGCCCGGGTGCTGATCAGCGGCGTCACCAACCAGCAGCCGCTCCGGGTCCGCGGCGTCGAGTTCGCCGTCCAGCAGAATCTGGATTTCCTGCCCGGCTTCCTCAAGAACTTCGGCGGTGCGGCGAACTATACCTACACCACCATTTCCGGGAAGGATCTGGCCGGCAACCCGATCACGCTGCCAAGCGTGTCGAAGGATAATGTGAACCTCATCGGCTATTACGAGAGCAAGCTGTTCGGCCTTCGCCTCGTCTATAACTGGCGCGGCAAATATGATCTGGCGGCCGGCAACAGCTTCGTCGGCGACGCCCGCACGGTCAAGGCGCGCAGCCAGCTCGACGCTTCGGCATCGCTCAACATCACCAAGAATATCTCGCTCTCGTTCGATGCCTTCAACCTGACCAACGCCACACGATCCGAATATGAATCGGATCCGATGCTCCCGCGTCGCATCGACTATGACGGCCGCACATTCCAGGGCACCCTGCGTGCCTCCTTCTAACGCATCGGCCGCCTTCACCCGCCCATCCGAGCGTTCTCGCGCTCGGCCGGGCGACGATGCTCGCCCCGTCAGACGGCGTAGCCGTCAGCGCCAGGGATAATATGCCGATGCTTCCGATCCTGCTCGCGCCCGCGATCGTGCTGGCCCAGCCGGCGTCAGTGCCTGACTATGCGCTGCTCGGCCCGGGCTTCGCGTCGGGCAAGGCCGACAGCGAGGCTGCCAGGAGGACGATCGCCCGGGCACGCACCGCGCTGAGCCGTCCGCCCGGTGCCATCCCGAAGCTGCACACCGAGGGGACGTTACCGGGCAAGGGCATCCGCGAGATCAGCCTCGTCGCCAAACGCGACCAGGCGATCGTGCTCGACCTGGCAATGGCGTGGCGACTGACCGGAGAGCGCGCGTTCCTCGACCAGGCGGGCCGCTATCTCGATGCCTGGGCTCGTGTCTATCAACTGTCGTTCAATCCGATCGACGAAACCGGATTTGACCTGATGGCGATGGCCAGCGACCTCACCGAGGCAGATTTGCCGACCGGGACGCAGGCCCGGATCGACGGGTTCTGGCGCCGGATGGCGGCCGGCTATCTCGATGCGATGGACGGCAATCCAGGCCACGCCAATACCAACTGGCAGAGCCACAGGGTCAAGCTGGCGACGATGGCCGCGTTCCGGACCGGCGATCGGCGGCTGATCGAGCGGGCACGCGCCGCATGTCGCAGGCAGATCGCGGCCAATCTGCGGCCGGACGGCTCGACCTTCGACTTCGAGGAGCGCGATGCGCTCCATTATGTCACCTATAATCTCGATCCGCTGATGATGGCCGCGCTCGCCGCGAAGGTTCATGGCGAGGACTGGTACAGCTGGAGCGCGCCCGGCGGGGCGAGTCTTCCGCGCTCGCTCGACTGGCTTGCCGAATTTGCCCGCGGGGCGCGGACTCATATCGAATTCGCTAGGTCGAAGATCCAGTTCGATCGCGACCGGGCGGCTGCCGGTCAGGCTGAATATGCCCCGCATGCCTGGCAGCCGGACAACGCGCTCGACACCTTCAATATCGCCAGTCTGCTCGACCCGCGTTTCATCGACCTCGCCGCGCTGCTGGCCGCGAAAAGCAAACGTGGCCCGGCCCTGTGGATCACCCTCTTCTGAACCATGCAACACGAGAAGACCGATATGGGTAAAGAGGGACCAGACGCTGAATCCGGCATGCCGGCGATGCGCTGGCGGTCAATCGCCGAACGATTCGTGACGGCGCGTCAGGATGCCCGTGCGCTCGATGCCTATCCCGGCGCCGTGCCGCAGTCGCTTGACGAGGCCTATGCGATCCAGACCCAGGCAATCGCGCTGCACGGCGGAACAGTGGGCGGCTGGAAGATCGGCCGTATCAACCCGCCCGGCGACACCCATTGGCAAGCGAACCGCCTGGCGGGACCGATCTTCACCGATCAGATCGTCGAGGCACCGGCCGGCACACTGGTAGGGATGCCCGTCATCACCGCCGGCTTCGCCGCAGCGGAAGCTGAATTCCTCGTCCGCATCGGTGCGGCGGCCGAGCCGGGCAAGGAGGAATGGTCGCTGGCCGAGGTGCGCGCGCTGGCCGACCGGGTCGCAATCGGCATCGAGATCGCAAGCTCACCACTGCCGGCGATCAATGATCTGGGCGCAGCCGTGACCGCATCGGACTTCGGCAATAATTACGGGTTGCTGGTCGGCCCCGACCTGCCCGACTGGGCCATGACTGACCTCGATATGATGCCTGTCACGCTCTCGATCAACGGCATGCCGACCGGTGCCGGCACCACGGCAACGATGCTTGACGGCCCTTGGGGAGCGGTACGCTTCATCGCCGGGCACGCCGCCAGGCGGGGCATGCCGCTGATGCCGGGCCAGTGGATCTCGACCGGCGCCATCACCGGTGTTCACCGCGTAGCGGCGGGCGACCGGATCGAGACCATCTTCGGAGGCACCCTTCCGCTCGGATGCACGATCGTCGCCGCGGAGAAATCGGGTCAGTGACGGCAGGGAAACCGGCCGGACGATATCACTTCAGGCAGAGGCGATCTGGATGATCGCGTCGATCTCCACGGCGGCACCGAGCGGGAGCACAGGCACGCCCACCGCGCTGCGGGCATGACGGCCGGCTTCGCCGAACAGCTCGAACATCAGGTCGGACGCCCCGTTCGCAACCTTGGCCTGCTCAGTGAAATCGCCGGCGGAACTGACGAACACGCCGAGCTTCAGGATCCGTTCGACCCGGTGCAGGCCGCCCAGCGCCGCCTTCATCTGCGCGACGATCATCAGCGCGCAACGCTGCGCCGCCTCCTGTCCGAAGGCCAGGTCGGCATCCTCGCCGAGCCGCCCGGTCATCACGCCGCCGTCCCTGAAGGGAAGCTGGCCGGAGATATACAGCACGCCATTCGATTCGACCGCCGGCACATAAGAGGCGATGGGGGCCGCCGGTGCCGGGAGGGTAAGGCCAAGCTGTGCGAGCTTGCGGTCGATTCGGTCGGTCATGGGCAGGGCTTCCATTCGTACTGAGCTTTGTTTCGCTTCGGATGGCGTAAAGACGACCCCGCGACAAGCGCGGCCGAACAGGGTTGCTAGGCGGCCGGCTGCCCCGCGGCGAATCGCGCCGCGATCCAGGCTTCCGCCTCACGCCAGTCATCGATTCGGGCATGCGCCGCAGACGCCCTGGGTACATTGGGCGCCAGCGCCGGCTCCGACACCATGTGCAGCCGATGGACCTGCGGTGCGTGCTTCGCGACCGATTCGTGGTGCACGCCCAGATCGTCGACGAAGACGGTGACGGGATTGCCATGTTCGGCGACCAGCCGTGCCACCGGACCGCCCTTGCCGCCCTGATTGCATTCGACGCGGTGCTCGATCCCGAACTTCGCCAGCTGCTCGATCCGCGGCTGGCGGCAAGTCTCACCCAGATTGGTGAGGATCACGATGTCAGCGGTCCCGGCCAGCGCAGCCAGCGCTTCGCGGGCGTGCGGCACCAGCGTCTGCCGGTCCATCTCGGCGGGGAAGAACTGGTCGAGCATCCCCCACATCTCCTCGCGGCTCGGCGCGGGGGTGCCGTCGCGACGCTTCATGCTCGTGGCGAAATCGGCGCCGTTGGGGGTGAACTCGATATCGTGCGTCTCGCCCAACCAAACGCCGAAATGACGGACCATGTGGAGCAGGACTTCGTCGCAATCGCAGATCAGCAGGGGTTTCATTCGGACTCCAGGGCATGTCGCGCCGCGACGATCGCTTCGGGCTTCACCTGGAGGTCCGCGGCGCAGGCGACAAGGTCGGGCTCATAGGCTTCGAGAAAAATGAGCGCCGCCGCCAGCACGGCCGGATCGGCCGCCCGGGCGCGCAGTTCGGCCGGGTCGAGCCCCGTCGTGTCCAGCAGCCGCTCAGCCCGTGCCGGTTCGCCCAGCGTCCAGACAAGCGCCTGCAGCGCAAGCGCGGCGGCATCGTGATTTGTCTCTGGCGCGCGCATTGCCTATCAGCGATTCGGAACAGTGGGGAATGCGCGGACGTGGCAAAGAAGGTGCTCGTTGTCGAGGACAACGAACTCAACCTGAAGCTTTTCTGCGACCTGCTCCGCGCGCACGAATATGCCGCCGAACCGGTCCGCGACGGGCGCGAGGCGGTGGCGCGCGCCCGTGATTTCATGCCCGACCTGATCGTGATGGATATCCAGCTGCCGCATGTCAGCGGTTTCGAGCTGATCGGTCAGTTGAAGGCCGACCTGGCGTTGCGGGCGATCCCGATCATGGCGGTGACCGCCTATGCCGGGCGCGAGGACGAGGAACGCATCCGCGCCGCGGGGGCCGACGCCTATGTATCGAAGCCGATCTCGCTGGTCCGCTTCGTCGATGCAGTGGCGGCGCTTCTGTAAGGCACGCACGGAAAAAGCCGCGAAGGCACCCCTCGCGGCTCTGGATCCCGGCCTGCGCCGGGATGACCGATCGGCAGCTCAGGCCGCCGGCAAGATCACTTGATCTTGGTTTCCTTGAACTCGACATGCTTGCGCACGACGGGATCGTACTTCTTGAAGCTGAGCTTCTCGGTCTTGGTGCGCGGGTTCTTCTTCGTGACGTAGAAGAAGCCTGTGTCTGCCGAGCTGAGCAGCTTGATCTTGACGGTGGTCGGCTTTGCCATGACCTGAAATCCTGTATGCTGAAAAAGCAAAAGCGGCGAACAAGCCGCCGCTCTCAAGCGCTGCCCGATGGCGAAGAGTCGCCCTTATGTCAACCCTGAGAGGCCAGTTAACGCGCTGTTTACCGTAGAGGGCGCAGCTTTCTCGCGCAGGCGGGAGATGAGAACATGGCACAGGCACAGGTCTCGATCGATCGGATACAGTCGGAACTGGCAGCGCGAATCGGCATGATCGGCGCTCGAGCGGGCGGACAGCGCATCGGCGACATCGCCACGGAGATCGATTCGATCCGGCGAATCGCTCATCGCCACGGCCTGTTTCCGGCGGTCGCCGTGACTCAGGCGCTCGAATCCGCCCTGGCGCGCGGCGAGCGCGGTGTGCTGATCCAGGGCTGGCTTTCGATCCTCGGCGACGCGGTGGGGAGCGACCGGCACGACCGCGCTGCCTGCGAGACCTTCGCCGCCGCCTGCTCAGTACGCCTCCAAAGCTAGAAGCGACCGATGGATGCGCTGATGGCCGCCTTCGTTGCGGCGATCCTCGCGCAGGCGAGCGACCGGACCCCGTGGCTGACCGCCATCCTGTCGACCCGATTCGCCCGGCCCGGCGCGGTGATCGCGGGCACCGCCATCGCCCTGGCGATCATCAACGCGATCGGCGCGATCGGCGGCGCGATCATCGGCCCGCGCATGGTGCCGAACGCCCAGACATTGCTGCTGGCGGTCGCGCTGATCCTCGGCGGAGGATCGGCACTGTTCCCGATCAAGCCGCCCGACCGCCTGTCGGGCTGGCGAATCGGCGCCTTCCTGACCAGCCTGTTCGGCGTCGCGATCCTGGGATTCGGCGATCGGACCCAGTTCATCACCGCTGCTCTCGCTGCCCGCAGCCCGACACCCGCACTGGCCGCGGTCGGGGCGACGATCGGCGCGATCGTCGTCAACGTGGCCGCGATCCTCGCCGGCGAGGAAGCACGCAGGAAGCTGCCGCTGGCGGCGATTCGAATCACGATCGGTATCCTGTTCCTGGTCGTCGGCGCGATTCTGGGATTCTCGGCGCTGCGTCTTATCTAGCGGCTCGATTGCGGTGATCGGGACAAATCCCGAAGCGATGACGGAGCCTTTGCGCTATCGAACCGTTATCGCAACGAAACCAACCCGAGGACCTGCACCATGGCCGATCCAGCCGCACCGCTGAAGACCCCCACCGACATCAAGACCAACGCCGCGAAGACGGTCGCCGAAGCGCTGAACGGCATCCTCGCCGATTCGTTCGCGATCTACTTCAAGACCAAGAATTTCCACTGGCACGTCTCCGGCCCGCATTTCCACGATTACCACCTGATGCTCGACGCGCAGGCAGCGCAGATCTTCGCGACGACCGACGCGATCGCCGAGCGCGTGCGCAAGACCGGCAACACCACCCTGCGCTCCATCGGCGACGTCTCGCGCCATCAGACCATCAAGGACAATGACGCGCCCTTCGTCTCCGCGGCGGACATGCTGGCGGAACTGCGCGACGACAATCTGAAGCTGGTCGAGAGCCTGCGCGAAGCGAAGGACATCGTCGACACCGCCAAGGACAATGCGACCAGCGGCATTCTCGACGAATGGACCGACCAGGCCGAGGAGCGCGCCTGGTTCCTGTTCGAGGCGAGCCGCAAGGGCTGATCCCCGGAACAAGCCGGCCCGGCGCGTCGTTCACTCCCATATCTCAGGAGAGTGACATGATTCGCTGGGCCATCATCTTCCTCGTCGTCGGACTGGTACTCGCGCTGCTCGGGTTCGGCGGCCTTGGCGGGGCCTTTATCGGCATCGCCAAGCTGCTGTTCTTCATCGCGATCGCTGCCTTTGTCGTGCTGCTGGTGCTCGGCCTGCTCGCGGGCAAGGGCATCAGGAACGCGATCGACTAGGGCCCCTGCGCCGCCGGACCCAGGGTGAGAAGCCACAGGTCCGGCGGTGCGCCGAGGCGAAACGGCGCGCCGCTGGTGCCGAGCCCGCCCGTCACGACCGTCGTCCTGCCGCCCTCGCGCACCATGCCGCATCGATAGCGCGGCTGCGCGACCTCGCTCACAGGCCCCAGGAACGGTAGCACGACCTGCCCGCAATGCGTATGGCCGGCCAGCAGCAAGGTGAGATCGGGCGGCAGGCTCGACGCCAGATCGGGCGAATGGGTCACCATCACACGAGCGCCTGGCAGAGCCTCCACCGCCGCCATTGTCGCGCGCAGGTCCGCGTGGTGGCTGAACAGATCGCCCACGCCGCCAACCGCCAGCGGCCCGCGCACCACTGCCTGATTCTCCAGCACGGTGATGTGCGCCCGCTCGAGCGCGCGACGGATCAATGCCGGCTGAGTCCAGTGATCGTGATTGCCGAGCGTCGCAACGACCCCGAGCCGCGCCCGCAGCCCGGACAGGGGCTCAACCAGCATCTCCGCCATTTCCGCCGCGGGCGCAGGATCATGTCCGAAGACGAAATCGCCGGCGAGCACGACAAGGTCTGGAGACAGCGCATTGATCTGGCCGACGATCCGGGTCAGCCGGTCAGGCGTCATCGCGGCGCTGCCGATATGCACGTCGCTGACCAGCACGACCCGCACCGGCGCCGCACCCGCCGGCCATCCGGGCAGTGCCACATCGGCGCGGCGGACGATCGGGTCGGCGCGGGCGCTGATAAAGGCCAGCAGCATCACCCCACCCAACGCGACAATCAGGGCGACGAGAAGAGAGAGCAGGAAGCGCATCGTTTCCGCATAGCCGCGCGATCGCGCTGGCGGAACCCGCACGGCAACGCCATGTTCAGCCGTGATGCGTGCCTTTGCCGACCTTCTCGACCGGCTGATCTACACCCGGTCCCGCAACGCGAAGCTGAAGCTGATCGCGGACTATCTGCGTGCGGCACCCGACCCCGATCGCGGCTGGGCGATGGCCGCGCTGACCGGCGATCTCGATCTGCCCGCGGTCAAGCCGGCGATGATCCGGGCGCTGATCGAGGAACGGGTCGATCCCGTGCTGTTTCGCATGAGCCGCGACTATGTCGGCGACAGCGCGGAAACCGTCGCCCTGCTCTGGCCCACCCCGGGAACGCCCCCGGCCGAAGGCGAACCGCTCACGGTCGCGCAGGTTATCGAGCGGCTTGGCTCGCTGTCGCGATCCGACGCCCCGGCAGCGCTCGCCGGCATGCTCGACCGGCTCGATGCCGACGAACGCTTCGCCCTGCTCAAGATGGCGACCGGCGCGTTGCGCATCGGCGTTTCGGCGCGGCTCGCCAAGACAGCGCTTGCCCAGGCATTCGACCTCGACGTCGAGGCGGTGGAGGAAGTGTGGCATGGCATCACGCCACCCTATGCCGCGCTGTTCGCCTGGGCCGAGGGGCGCGGCCGGCAGCCGACCGCTGCCGACGCCCCTGTCTTCCGTCCATTCATGCTCGCCCACCCGCTCGCTGATCTGCGTGTCAGCCTCGACGATTATGCGGCCGAGTGGAAATGGGACGGCATCCGGGTCCAGATCGTCCATGTCGGCGGCGAGACCCGGCTCTACAGCCGCGCCGGCGACGATATCACCGGCAGCTTTCCCGAAGTCGCGCGGAATTTCACCATCCCCGGCGTGCTCGACGGCGAATTGATGGTGAAGGGGACCTTCCAGGGCGGTACGCTGGAGGAGGGCGGCGGCGCCGCAAGCTTCAACGCGCTCCAGCAGCGGCTCGGGCGCAAGATCGTCTCGGCGAAGATGCTGGCCGATTACCCCGCCTTCGTCCGGCTCTACGACATATTGTTCGAGGGGGCGGAGGATCTGCGCGAACGCCCTTGGTCGGATCGACGCCAGCGACTCGAGGCCTTTGCACGGCAGTTGGACCCGGGCCGCTTCGATGTCAGCGAGGTGATCGACGCCGCCGATTTCACCGAGCTTGAGGGCATCCGCGCTGGTGCGCGCGACGCCTCGATCGAGGGGGTGATGCTCAAGCGCCGCGATTCGCCTTATGTCACCGGCCGGCGGGTCGGCCTCTGGTACAAATGGAAACGCGATCCGCTGACCGCCGATTGCGTGATGATGTACGCCCAGCGCGGCAACGGCCGCCGTTCGTCCTTCTATTCCGACTATACTTTCGGCTGCTGGACCGACCAGGGCGAACTGCTGCCGGTGGGCAAGGCCTATTCGGGCATCACCGACGAGGAACTGAAGATGCTCGACAGCTTCGTGCGCGGCCACACGCTCAACCGCTTCGGCCCGGTGCGCGAGGTGGAGAAGACGCTGGTGCTGGAGATCGCGTTCGATTCGATCCACGAATCGAAGCGCCATAAATCCGGCGTCGCGATGCGCTTCCCCCGCATCGCCCGAATCCGCACCGACAAGCCGGCGGCCGAGGCGGACACGGTGGCGGCGCTGAGGCAGCTGATCACCTGAAGAACCTCGACGAGGCGGAGGACTCTCCGGATTCGCCCAGCAATGCGAGCCCCATTGTCGAATCGCGTGCTTCCGCGCTCTTGCCCGGCCAGTCCTTGCCGGCCATGCCAACCCGATGCCGTCCTACACGCTTGCCACGCTGCTGATGATCGCCTCCGGGTCGATTCACGCGGTGGTCAATGCGATCGTGAAGGGCGGGCGGGACAAGGCGGCAGGCCGCGCCGTCACTGACGGGACCAGCGCGCTGATCCTCCTGCCCGCCACCCTCCTGGTTCCGCTGCCCCGTGGCGCCTGGGAATATCTCGCGGCAAGCGCCGTGATCCACGGCTTCTACCTCTATTTCCTCGTCCGGGCCTATAAGGTCGGCGACCTTTCGGCGGTCTATCCGGTGCTGCGCGGCATCGCGCCACTGATCACCGCAGGCGTGACGATCGGACTGCTGGGCGAGCGCGCGACAACCGGCCAGATCGTCGGCATCGCACTGATCGGCGCGGCGATGTTCGTGATGGTCGCGGGGCGGCACCTCGGCCGCGCGGCGCTTTGCTGGTCGCTCCTGACCGGACTATGCATCGCTGGCTACACTGTGATCGACGCGATCGGCGTGCGTGCGGCGCCGAGCGGATCGAGCTATATCGTCTGGCTGTTCGTCCAGATGGGCGTGGTGGTGGTCGCGATGTTCGGTATCCTCTCCCGCGGCGCGATGTTCGCTGCGGCGCGGACACAATGGCGTCCGGGCGCGGTCGCCGGCATCCTCTCGATCCTCACCTATGGAATGGCACTGACCGCCTTCTCGCTCGGCCCGACCGCACCACTCGCCGCGCTGCGCGAGACGGGCATGGTCACTGCTCTGCTGATCTCGGTCCTGTTCCTGAAGGAACGCGCGACCACCGGACGGGTAATCGGCGTATTCGGAATCCTTGGCGGTGCCGCCCTTATCCTTGCCGGCTGATCATTTCGTCCAGCCCGCCAGCCAGTCGGCGAGCGCCTGGGGCGTCATGCTGCGCGCATCGGCCAGAGCTGCGGTATGGCCCTGGTTGATCAGGCGGTCGCTGCGCGGATCGACGATCAGCACGCTCGGCACGCCTTCCATACGCCCCTTGATGCCGTACCGTGCCGGAATATCGAGATTCTTGTCGAATCGGCCGACATCGACGATCGCCACCTCATAATTGGCGGCAATGAACTTGCTGAGCTGGGGGAGGTCCATCGTCCCGGCGAGCAGCCTGCAATCGAGGCACCAATTGCCCCCCAGATCGATCAGCAGCAGCTTGTGGCGGGCCTTCGCACGCGCCTTTGCGGTGGCGACCACCGCCTGCGCATTGGCCTGTTCATCATAGGGAAACGGCAGGGGCTTCGCGAGTTGGTCGAAGCTGGAGATCGCCAGGCGCGGCGCGGGCGCGGCCATGGCGGGAGCTGCCAGCGCGAGCGCGAGCAAGACAACAAACAGACGACGCATGAACCGGCCTCTTCAACGTCCACTACATAGCGGACATTGTGCGCGTTCGATTTCGGGCCGGCAGCAAAGAAAAACCCGGCATGCCCTAAAGCATGCCGGGTCTTGATCTTCTCGCCTCGGGAACAGGCTTGCAGCCTGCCCTTACGCGATAGAAGTGAGGTTCACCGCCGCGTACTTGCCGCGCCGATCGACCTCGAGCTCGAATTCGAGCCGGTCACCCTCGTTGAGGCTGGTCATGCCGCCGCGTTCGACCGCTGAGATGTGCACGAACGCATCGGGCTGTCCGTCGTCGCGCTGAATGAAGCCGAAGCCCTTCATCGCGTTGAAGAACTTGACGGTGCCCGTCGCCTTCTCACCAGTCAGCTGACGCTGCGGGCCGGCACCGCCGGCGCCTGCACCACCGCGCGGACCGCCAGGGCCAGCCGCGTCACGCTCGCGCGGCGGACCGCGGTCGGTGACCGGAAGGGGCTCGCCCTCGATCTTGAGATCGGTCGCCGAGATGCGGCCGCCGCGATCGACCAGGGTGAAGCCAAGCGGCTGCCCCTCGGCGAGACCGGTCAGACCTGCCTGCTCGACCGCTGAGATGTGCACGAACACATCCTCGCCGCCGTCATCACGGACGACGAAGCCGAAGCCCTTTTGACCGTTGAAGAATTTGACCACGCCGGTGCCTTCGCCGACCACCTGGGGAGGCATGCCGCGGCCACCGCCGCCGCCGCCACCGAAGCCGCCACCGCCGCCGCCGCCGCTGCGGAAACCACCGCCGCCACCACCGCCGAAGCGATCACCGCCACCGCCGAAACGGTCGCCACCGCCACCGAATCGATCACCGCCGCCGAAACGATCGCCACCGCCGAAGCCGCCGCCACCGAAATCATCGCCGCCGAAACCGTCGCGCTTATCGCGGCCACGCCCACCGCGATCCCCGCGGCGTCCTTTATCGAAACTCATGCCCTGTTCGTCTTCCCGGCCTCGCCCAAAATCGCCATATCAACACGCCCGCGCTGGACGAAAGCGCGGTTGTTCGGACGCCAAACCTATCGCGCCACCGAGTCGGTGTAGCGTAAATCCGGTCAAGCTGCGAATAAATTCGTCTGAATTGCGGCACAGCTTGCTTGCGTCGGCTCAGGTGAGGCGGCAGAGCCACACATATGTCCATCGTCTCCATCTTTTCCGACCCTGCGACATGGGCAGCGCTGGCCACGCTGATCGTGATGGAGGTGGTGCTCGGGATCGACAATCTGATCTTCATCTCGATTCTGTCGAACAAGCTGCCCGAGAACCAGCGCGTCCGCGTCCGCCGAGTCGGCATCAGCCTGGCGCTGGTTCTCCGACTCGGGCTCCTGTCGACCATCGCCTGGATCGCCAGCATGACCGTGCCGGTGCTCGACCTTGGCCTGAGGGGTGGCTTCGATTCGCACGGCGAGCCCAGCTTCGAGACGGCATTCTCGATTCGCGACCTGATCCTGATCGCCGGCGGCCTGTTCCTGCTGTGGAAGGCGACCAAGGAAATCCATCACAGCATGGACCCCCATGAATCGGGCGAGACGCTCGACAAGAAGGGCCGCGCGGTGATGAGCTTCTGGTCGGCGATCATCCAGATCCTGCTGCTCGACATGGTCTTTTCGATCGATTCGATCCTGACCGCGATCGGCATGACCGACGATCTGCCGGTGATGATCATCGCGGTGGTCGTCGCGGTCGGCGTGATGATGTTCGCGGCGAACCCGCTCGCCAATTTCATCGAACGCAACCCGACCGTAGTGATGCTCGCGCTCGGCTTCCTGCTGATGATCGGCGCGGTGCTGATCGCCGACGGCTTTGGCGTGCATGTGCCCAAGGGCTATATCTACAGCGCCATGGCCTTCTCGGCAGGGGTCGAATCGCTCAACATCTGGTCGCGAAAAGCGCGCGAGCGGAAAAAGGCTCCGGACGGCGGGCATTGAGCGCGGGCCAGTTCGCGGCTAGGCGGACCGGATGACCGTTTATCTGCACGAAGAAGACATCCCTGCCGGCCTGTTCGAGGCTGGCGCCGACATTGCCGTCGACACCGAGACGATGGGACTGATCACGCCGCGCGACCGGCTGTGCGTCGTCCAGCTTTCCGATGGCGGCCCTGACGAGCACCTCGTTCGTTTCTCCCCCGGCAGCGACTATGCCGCCCCCAATCTGCGGGCCCTGCTCGCCGACCCGGACCGGGTGAAGCTCTATCATTTCGCGCGCTTCGATCTCGCGGCGATCAAGCATTATCTGCATGTCGACGCCGCACCGGCCTATTGCACCAAGACCGCGTCGCGGCTGGTGCGCACCTATACCGACCGGCATGGCCTGAAGGAGCTGGTCCGCGAGCTGCTCGGCCAGGATATCTCAAAAGCGCAGCAATCGTCCGACTGGGGCGGCCCGATTCTCTCCGACGCGCAAAAGGACTATGCAGCGTCGGACGTGCGCTATCTCCACAAGCTTCGCGAGGAACTCGACCGCCGCCTGGCCCGCGAAGGCCGGGCAGCACTTGCCAAGGCCTGTTTCGATTTCCTGCCCTCGCGGGCCGATCTCGATCTCGCCGGCTGGCCGGAGGTCGACATCTTCGCGCATGTCTGACGTCGCGGTCAGCGTCCGCTCCGCGCGGCAGATATGGGCGGCGCCCGGCAGCAGCCACGACCGCGTCATCGGCGTGCTGCGCATCGTCCTGCCGCTGCTGATCGGGGTGCTCTCCGCATTCCTGGTGATGATGCCGCTCGCCGGCAGCGGCGACGTCAGCTTCCTGCTCGACAAGAACAAGGTCGAAGTGGCCAAGGAGCGGCTGCGCCTCCAGTCGGCGACCTATCGCGGCGAGGATGGCAAGGGCCAGCCCTTCCAGCTCAACGCCGGCTCGGCGGTGCAGAAGACCTCGGCCGAACCGATCGTGCAGCTCAACCAGCTTTCGGCCGAGATCGGTCTGCGCGACGGACCGGCGCGGCTGGTGGCCGATCGCGGCCGCTACAATATGGACAACCAGCAGGTCATGGTCGACGGCCCGCTTCGCTTCAGCACCACCGATGGCTATCAGCTCGACACGCGCGACGCGACGATCGACCTGAAGACCCGGCGGTTGCAGAGCGGCGGGGCGGCTACCGGCAAGGTGCCGCAGGGCACGTTCAGCGCGGCACGCCTCAATGCCGACCTCGAAAGCCATATCGTCAGGCTCGACGGTAACGCACGCTTGCGGATCACGCCGCGAAGGACGAGATAGGCGCCCATGGCTCATTCGATCCGCCTGTTCGCGCTCACCGCCTTCTTCCTCGCCTCGGGCGCGGCGGCGCAGAATCGCCACGATTCGGCGGCGCCGATCGATTTCGGGGCCGATCATATCGAACTCCAGGACAAGGCGAATCGCGCGATCCTGACGGGCAACGTCTCGGTCCGCCAGGCGGAGATGACGCTCAACTCGGCGCGGATGACGGTCGCCTATACCGGGCAGGTGGTCGACGGCTCGCCTCAGGTATCGCGGCTCGACGCGGCAGGCAGCGTCGTCGTCACGCGGCCGCAGCAGACCGCGCGCAGCCAGTTTGCCGTCTATGATCTCAACCGTCGGGTCATCACCATGCTGGGCGCCGTGTCGCTGCTGCAGGGCGGCAACACCGTCAACGGCGCGCGCCTGACGATCAACCTCGATACCGGGCGCGCGGTGATCGACGGATCGGCGGTCAGCGGCGGTGCAAGCGCGCCGGGCGCCACCACCACGACACGCGGTGGGCGCGTCACCGGCACCTTCTCGGTGCCGAAACGAACCCAGACGCCCCCGACTCCCTGACCTGCCGCCATCGGCCGTCTTTTTCGTCGGGCTCGCCGCGTGACCCTTTCCTTGGCCGCGCGTCTGGTGCAGGGTTTCGCGCGAAGCCATGCACAAAGCCTGCCAAACGCGGTTGGGGCGAGCTCCTCCTGACCATATGATGCGAGCACGGGACGCAGAATGACCGATGTGACCACCCTCGACGACGTCGAACCGATCACCGAAGCGCCGGTGATGAAGGGCCTGTCGGTCGTCTCCATCGCCAAATCCTATGACAAGCGCGTCGTGCTCTCCGATGTCTCCGTCTCAGTCGGACCGGGCGAGGTGATCGGCCTGCTCGGGCCGAACGGCGCAGGCAAGACGACCTGCTTCTATTCGGTGATGGGCCTGGTGAAGCCGGATTCGGGCCGGATCATGCTCGACGGCGACGACATCACCGGCCTGCCCATGTACCGGCGCGCCATCCTCGGCCTCGGCTATCTGCCGCAGGAGACATCGATCTTCCGCGGGCTGACGGTCGAGAAGAACATCCTGACCGTGCTCGAGCTGGCCGAGCCCGACCCCGCAGCGCGCCAGAAGCGGCTCGACACGCTGCTCGATGAATTCGGCCTGACCCGGCTGCGCGACGCGCCGGCGATGGCGCTGTCGGGCGGCGAGCGGCGCCGCGCCGAGATCGCCCGCGCGCTGGCGGCCGACCCGTCGATCATGCTGCTCGACGAGCCGTTCGCCGGCATCGATCCGCTGTCGATCGCCGATATCCGCGACCTGATCTGCGAGCTGCAGAAGCGCGGCATCGGCGTGCTGATCACCGATCACAATGTGCGCGAGACGCTCGAGATCGTCGACCGCGCGTACATCATCTATGACGGACGGGTGCTGTTCACCGGCTCGCCCGCCGAGCTCGTCGCCGACGCCAATGTCCGGCGACTGTATCTCGGCGAGGGTTTCTCACTCTAGTCCTATGGCAGGCCCCGAACACACCCGTTCGCGTCGAGTAGGTGTCGAGCTTGTCGAGACGCCGTATCGAGACACATTTGTCCCTCGATACGCCATCTCGACAGGCTCGATGGCAATCGGGACGAACGGTGAAGAGGCGCGCTGATGTCACTCGCCCCACGTCTCGATCTGCGCCAGTCGCAATCGCTGGTGATGACACCGCAGTTGCAGCAGGCGATCCGCCTGCTCGCGCTGTCGAACCTCGAAGTCGAGGGTTTCATCGCCGAGGAGATCGAGAAGAATCCCCTACTCGAATCGGGAGCGCCCGACGATGACGGCCCGACTCTCGAGCGGGAAGCCCCGCCCGAGCCGCGGGACGAACCGGCGACCGCCGACGAGCTGCTGATGGGCGGTGACAGCACGGGCGAGGCATCCCTCGACGTCGATTTCACCGCGGAGAGTTTTCACCATGACAGCGTTGCTGACGGCGGCGGCATGGACGGGTCGCTTGGACTGAACGGCGCGAGCAGCGGCGCGATGGGGGAGGATGGTCCCGATCTCGACGGCTTCGCCGATACCGGCCTGAGTCTCGCCGATCATCTGCTGGCGCAGGCCGGCCCAGTGGTCGACGGCCCCGATGCCTTCATCGCCGCGCATCTGATCGACCAGATCGACGAGACGGGGTACCTTACCGTGCCGCTGCTCGAGGTCGCCAACCGGCTCGGCGTCGCGCTCGCCCGGGTCGAGCATGTGCTTGGCATCATCCAGACTTTCGATCCGACCGGAGTCGGCGCGCGATCCTTGTCGGAATGCCTCGCGCTGCAGGCGAAGGAGGCCGACCGTTACGATCCGTGCATGGCGCGGTTGATCGACAATCTCGATCTCGTCGCGCGCGGCGACATGGCGCGGCTGAGGCGGATCTGCGACGTCGACGACGAGGATCTGGCGGACATGATCCGCGAGCTGCGCAACTACGATCCCAAGCCCGGCTGCCGTTATGGTGGCGAGGCGATGCAGGCGGTGGTGCCCGACATCTTCGTGGCCAGGCGCAAGACCGGCTGGGCGATCGAGATCAACGCCGCCACCCTGCCCCGCCTGCTGGTCAATCGCGGCTATTATGTCGAGCTGTCCGGCGGGCATCAGGACAAGGCGAGCAAGGCCTGGCTGTCAGAATGCCTCGCCAGCGCCAACTGGCTGGTCAAGGCGCTCGACCAGCGCCAGCGCACCATCGTCAAGGTCGCGACCGAGATCGTGAAGCAGCAGGAAGCGTTCTTCGTCCACGGCGTCTCGCAGCTGAAGCCCATGACGCTGCGGCAGGTGGCCGACGCGATCGAGATGCACGAATCGACCGTCAGCCGCGTGACCAGCAACAAATATCTGAGTTGCGCGCGCGGGCTCTACGAACTGAAATATTTCTTCACCTCGGCGATCCAGTCCTCGGATGGCGGCGACGCCGTCTCGGCCCAGGCAGTGAAGAGCGCGATCCGAGCGCTGATCGCAGCGGAAGAGCCCAAGGCAATCCTGAGCGACGACACATTGGTCGAGCTGCTCAACGCCAAGGGCTTCGACATCGCCCGGCGCACCGTCGCGAAGTACCGCGAGGCGCTGGGCATCGGCAGTTCGGTGCAGCGGCGGCGGCAAAAGGCCCTTGAAGGGGTAGGCTGATGATCCGGCGGGCGGCGGCGATTCTCTGCGCGATGGCAGCGACGGCCCTCAGCCCGGTGCAGGCGCAGGACATCGATCCGGAAGCCGCTGCGTATCAGGATATGACTCTTGCCCGCGTGCGCCCCGGCGAACGAGCCTATTTTTACCGCGATGATGTTGAGGGGTGTCCATCCGTCACGAACCGGTGCCGAAAGCGCGCCTATCTCGTTGCAGGCGATGTGGTGCTGATCGGCGCGTCGAGGGGCGGATTGATCAAGGCGGCCTATACCAATGGAGCGGGACAACCGACCGAGGGATGGCTGTCGCGCGCCCTGATCCAGCCCATCCCTTCGCCGCCTGCCACGCCTACCGCGTGGCCCGGATATTGGACCTTCGACACAGCCAATATTAGGATCGCCACGGGAACGCGGCCCGGCCGCATCAGCGCGGATGGCACGGCGCTGTGGGGCACCGATGATCCCGACCGCGTGCGCCAAGGCGGCATCAATGACGGGGAATTTACCGGCGAAGCCATCATCACCGGCAACCGCGCCCTGTTCAGCGACGAGGATTGCCGCGTGTCGGTGCGCCTGATCGGCCCGTATCTGGTCGCTGCCGACAATTTGCGATGCGGCGGACTGAACGTGTCTTTCTCGGGCTTCTATCGTCGCTAGTCGTCCATGCTCGACGTCCGGGAGCCTGTGCGCGAGACTGACCCGACAAGAGGGAGGAAAACATGATCATCGTCACTGGAAGCGTCACGGCGCGGCCCGACAGCTTCGAGGCCCTACGCGAGGCCAGCCTCGATCACGTTCATCGGTCCCGCGCCGAGCCGGGCTGCATCAGCCATTCGGTGCAGGTCGATTGCGAGAACCCGTTGCGCCTGTTCTTCTTCGAGCGCTGGGAAGACATGGCGGCGCTCAGGACGCATTTCGTCCAGCCGGGTTCGACCGCCTTCATCGCGGCGGTCAGCGACCTCGCCGCCGCCAGCGAGAGCATCTCGATGTACGAAGCAAGCCCGACCGGCTGAGCGACCGGCCCGCGTTCAGCTTTTTTCAAACAAGTCGCGGTAGTTGACGGGAATGAGCGCGACTTTCCATGTTGAAGCCGACCCGGCCCGCGATCTCGTGCGGATCAAGCTGTCGGGGTTCTTTTCACCGGACGATATCGAGGGATTCCTCGAAGCACGCCGGGTGGCGCATGCCAGCCTGCGGTGCGGGCCGAACCAGCATCTGACGATCAACGACGTCAGGGAGATGAAGATCCAGTCGCAGGAGATCGTGGCCGCGTTCCGCGACATGCTGTCCGCGCCTGACTATCGATCGCGCCGGCTGGCTTTCGTGACGGGGCCGACCCTCGCCCGCTCACAGCTCCTGCGGGCGCTGGAGAATCGCACCGCACGATGCTTCGACGATCATTTCTCCGCCGAGGCCTGGCTGTTCTCCCCCGATGCCGGGGAAGCATCGTCGGCGGGACGGGTGGCCGCCTGAACACTGTCGCGCAACTGGACGGATCAGTCGTCCTCGTCCTCATAACCGATCAGGGCGAGCGCCCGTGCCTTGATCTGGCGGGTCATGCACCAATGGACCAGGGCCTCCTCCCGGCCGTGCGTCACCCACACTTCCTTCGGCGCGATTTCGGTCAGCGTGTCGGTCAGTTCGTCCCAATCGGCATGGTCGGACAGGATCAGCGGCAGTTCGACATTCCGCTGCACGGCGCGCTGACGGACGCGCATCCAGCCCGATGCCATGGCCGTGATCGGATCGGGCAGCCGCCGCGACCAGCGATCGTTGAGCGCGCCGGGCGGGGCCAGGACGATCCGGCCCTTCAGCTCCGCCTTCGGCACCCCCGTAGCCGGGCGCAGCACGCCAAGGTCGACACCATGCGCGACATAGAGGTCACACAGGCGCTGGAGCGCCCCGTGAAGATAGATCGGGTCGTCAAAACCCCGCGCGCGCAGCTCAGCGATCACGCGTTGCGCCTTGCCCAGCGCATAGGCGCCGACCAGGACGCAGCGATCCGGGTTGGCGTGAAGCGCGGCGGTGAGCTTGTCGATCTCGTCGCCGGTTTCGGGATGACGGAACACAGGCAGGCCAAAGGTCGCCTCCGTGACGAAGACATCGCATGGCACCGGCTCGAACGGGGCACAGGTCGGGTCGGGGCGGCGCTTGTAGTCACCTGAAACGACGATCGTCTCGCCGCGATACTCAAGCACGATCTGCGCCGAGCCGAGCACATGACCCGCAGGCACGAAGCGGATGTCGACATCGCCCATGCGCATCGTCTCGCCATAGCCGACCGGGTGGCCCGCCTGGGGCCCGTAGCGTGCCTCCATGATCGCAAGGGTCTCGGCCGTCGCCCAGACCGCGTCATGCCCGCCCCGCGCATGATCCGCATGGCCGTGCGTGACCAGCGCCCGTGGCGACGGGCGCGACGGGTCGATCCACGCATCGGCGGGCTTCACATGGATACCGTGCGGTTGCGGATCGATCCAGTCGCCGAGTTTCGCCATGATGCCTATATGGATGGGATGCCGCCTAGTTCCACTTCCCTATCAAAGCCCCTCCCCTTCATGGGAGGGCTTGGGGGTGGAGGACTCCATCAACGACATGCCTTGGCTGTTGAGGCACTGCCCCACCCCAACCCCTCCCCTGAAGGGGAGGGGCTTTGAAGAAGAGCGAGCTCCCCGCTCCACTGGCCGACTGGTTCGCCTCGCGCGGCTGGGCGCCCCGGAGCCATCAGCTCGACATGCTCGAGGTCGGCCGGGCGGGCCGGCACGGGCTGCTCGTCGCGACAACCGGCGCGGGCAAGACGCTCGCCGGGTTCCTGCCAACGCTGGCAGAGCTGATCGAGGCGCCGACCGAGGGGCTGCACACGCTCTACGTCTCGCCGCTCAAGGCCCTGGCGGTCGATGTGCAGCGCAACCTACTGACCCCGGTCGAAGAGATGGGGCTCGACATCCGCATCGAGACGCGCACCGGCGATACCCCCAGCGACCGCAAGGCGCGCCAGCGCATCCGCCCGCCGCAGATCCTGCTGACCACCCCGGAATCGCTCAGCCTGCTCTTGTCCTATCCCGACAGCTTCCTGATGTTCGAGGGGCTGAGGACGATCGTGGTTGACGAGGTCCATGCCTTTGCGACGGGCAAGCGCGGCGACCTGCTGTCGCTGTGCATGGCGCGGCTGCAGCGACTCGCGCCCGGGCTGCGACGGGTCGCACTGTCGGCCACGGTCGCCGATCCTGACGGCTATCGCGCCTGGCTCGCGCCGGACGGCGATATCGACCGGGTGACGCTGGTACGAGGCGAACCCGGCAGCGATCCCAACATCGCGATCCTGCTGCCCGAGGGCCGCGTCCCCTGGGCCGGGCATTCGGGGCGCTACGCCGCCGAACAGGTCATGGCCGAGATCGAGACGCACAGGACCTCGATCATATTCTGCAACACGCGCAGCCTCGCCGAGCTGATCTTTCAGGATCTGTGGAAGGTGAACGCGATGCAGCTGCCGATCGGCATCCATCACGGCAGCCTCTCGCTCGAGGCGCGGCGCAAGGTGGAAGCGGCGATGGCAGCGGGCAGGCTGCGCGGGCTGGTCGCGACCGCCAGCCTCGATCTCGGGGTCGACTGGGGCGACGTCGATTGTGTGATCCAGATGGGCGCACCCAAGGGGTCGTCGCGGCTGCTGCAACGGATCGGGCGATCCAACCACCGGCTCGACGAATCGTCGGAGGCAGTGATCGTGCCGGGCAACCGCTTCGAATATCTCGAGGCGCGCGCCGCGCTCGACGCGGTCGTGGCGGGCGAGCTCGATCCCGACATCTTCCGCAGCGGCGCGCTCGACGTGCTCGCCCAGCACATCATGGCCTGTGCCTGCGCGGCCCCCTTCCGGCAGGAGGAGATGCTCGACGAGATCCGCTCCGCCCTCCCCTATTCGGCGCTTGAGACGGAGACGTTCGAACGCGTGCTCGGCTTCATCCGCGACGGCGGCTACGCGCTGAAGGCTTACGAGAAGTTCAAGCGACTGACCCAGGACCCGGACGGCAGCTGGCGGGTGAGCCATCCGAGCTTCGTCGCCCAGCACCGGCTGAACGCAGGGATCATCGTCGAGGCGACGATGCTGACGGTGCGGCTCAAGAACGGGCGCACCCTGGGCAAGGTAGAGGAGGCATTCGCCGCCTCGATGAGCCCGGGCGACACCTTTTTCTTCGCCGGCACGAGCCTTGAGGTGGAGAAGATCGACACGGAGGACCTGATCGTCCGTGCGACCGCCCGCCCAGCGCGGATCCCGACCTATGGCGGCGCGCGCATGCCGATCTCGACCAACCTTGCCGACCGGGTGCGCGGCTTCCTGGCCGACCCCGCTGAATGGCCGCGGTTTCCCGCCGACGTTCGCGAATGGCTCGAGGTGCAGTCGCGGCGCTCGAAGCTGCCGACCCCGGGCCAGTTGCTGGTCGAGACCTTCCCGCACGAGGGGCGTCACTTCATGGTCGCGTACAGCTTCGAGGGGTGGAACGCGCACCAGTCGCTCGGCATGCTGCTGACGCGGCGGATGGAGACGCAGGGATATCGACCGCTCGGCTTCGTCGCCAGCGATTATTCGATCGCCTGCTATTCGCTCGATCCCGTCACTGATCCCGCCGTGCTGCTGTCACCCGACATCCTCGAAGACGAGTTCGTCGACTGGGTGCAGAGCTCGGCCCTGCTCAAGCGGGCCTTTCGCGAGGTCGCGGTGATCGGCGGGCTTGTCGAGCGCCAGCATCCCGGCAAGCGCAAGACGGGACGACAGGTCACCTTTTCCACCGACCTGATCTATGACGTGCTCCGCCGCTATGAACCGGGCCATTTGCTGCTCCAGGCTGCCTGGGCGGATGCACGCGCCAAGATGACCGATGTGGGGCGCCTGGCGGATCTTCTCGACCGCGCGGCCGAGACGATGCTGCACGTCGACCTCCCCCGGGTCTCGCCTCTCGCCGTACCTGTCCTGACTCTGATCGGGCGGGAACGGATCGCGATGGGGCTCGCCGACGACGCGCTGCTGATCGAGGCTGAATCGCTGGCGGCGGAGGCGATGCGACTCGACTGATCCATTCCGGGCTGAACGTCGGTTTTCTGCGGTCGAATAGCCCCTTGTTGAAGGTCCGCAACGGGCGTAACTTCGTCTCATGCGCGGAATAACCGCCCTTGTCATCGCTATCGCGGCCGCCGCTCCCGGAGGGTTGTCCGCGCGACAGGGCGAAGTGCCGCCCGCCGCCGAAAACACCCTTGCCTTCGATGATTCCGCCCAGCGCATGACGGTGCCCGTCACCATCGGCACCACCGGCCCGTTCCCCTTCATCATCGACACCGGCGCCGAACGGACCGTGATCTCGCGCGAGCTCGCCGCGACGCTCGGCCTCTCGCCCGGGCCCGACGTGCGGATGACGGCGATGACCGGCACGAGCAATGTCGGGACAGTGGTGATCCCCTCGCTCAATGTCAGCAACATCATCAGCCAGCCAATCGAGGCACCCGCGCTCTATTCAGTCAATCTGGGGGCGCCCGGCATGCTCGGCATCGACACGCTGAGCGGTCACGCCCTCTCGATCGATTTCGAAACCAACAGCATGAAGATCCGGCCATCGACCAAGCGCAACCGCGCGCCCGTCCTGAACGGCGACATCGTCGTCCGCGCCAAGAGCGTCTATGGCCAGCTGATCGTCACCCAGGCCTATTACAAGGGCCGGCGGATCAGCGTGATCGTCGACACAGGATCTTCGGTCAGCATGGGCAATTCTGCCTTGCGCGCCAGGATGCGCGGCGAGTTGAAGGCATCCCAGCCGATTACCCTGACCAGTGTGACGGGCGACAAGCTGACCGCCGACTATACCCAGGTCACCAGCCTCGACATCGGCGGGGTTACCTTCAACCACCTGCCGATCGCCTTTTCCGACGTCGCGCCGTTCCGGCGGTTCGGGCTGAGCAAGGAACCGGCACTCCTGCTGGGCATGGATGCGCTGCGCCTCTTCCGGAAGGTCGAGGTCGATTTTGCCAATCGTGAAGTGCGTTTCGCGCTTCCAAGGGGGAGTCGTCCCGATGCCTTCTGACGCGCGCCCCATGCGCCGGTTGATCCTTGTGTCGTTTGCAATGGCTGCCGTCGCCCCCGGCGCGTCGGTGGCGCAGGATCCAACGCCAACGCCCGCGCCAACCGTGCTTGATATCGGCTCCGCCGACGATCGCATGACCGTGCCGGTTTCGATCGGAAATAGCGGCCCGTTCCATTTCATCGTCGATACCGGCGCGCAGCGCACGGTCATCTCCCGCGAGCTCGCCGGCAAGCTGGGCCTGGCGTCGGGCAGGGACGTCCGGCTGACCGCCATGACCGGCACGTCCAACGTCGCGACGGTGATGATCCCGAAGCTCAGCGTGAGCACGATGGGCGGCACCAGCATCGAGGCGCCTTCGCTCGAATCGCGCAACCTCGGTGCGCTGGGCATGCTCGGACTGGACACACTCCAGGGCCACGCCCTGACGATCGATTTCGCGAAGGAGACCATGACCCTCGCGCCGTCCGCGAAACGACGGCGGAGCACCAGCGCGATGCCCGGCGAGATCGTGGTTCACGGGCAGAGTCTCTACGGCCAGCTCATCGTGAGCGACGCCAGCTATCGTGGACAGAAGATCCGGGTGATCCTTGATACCGGATCGGGCATCACCATGGGCAATTTGGCGCTGAAGCGCAGCGTCGCGCACGGCGCGAAGGCAGTGCGGCCGGTCGCGCTCTGGGGCGTAACCGGCGAATCGATGGAGGTCGGCTACACGCAGATCGACAAGGTCGACTTTGCGGGCATCACCTTTTCCCACCTGCCCGTCGCCTTCTCCGACGCCGAGCCGTTCCGCCATTTCGGCCTGACCGAGAAGCCGGCCCTGCTCCTCGGCATGGACGCGCTGCGACTGTTCCGGCGCGTCAAGATCGATTTCCCGAACCGCGAAGTCCGTATTATGGTCATGGACGGCTAGGCCGGTACCGCCGTCACCGTCGATACCACCGGCCGCTGATCCAACTCGGGGGTGCACGCCATCATTAGAACGATATCCATCTGCTCGGCGGCCGTGATCGCCTTGCTTCCCGTCGCCGCATCGGCTCAGGCGCTTCGCCCCGATCAACAGGCATTCTTCGGGCTCTACAAGGAGCTGATCGAGACCAACACGACCCTGTCCTCGGGCAGTTGCACACAGGCGGCGGCACAGATCGGCGCCCGGTTGAAGGCAGCAGGCTTCGCCGATGACGACATCACCTATTTTTCGGTGCCCGAACATCCGAAGGACGGCGGCATCGTCGCGGTGCTGCCGGGGTCTGACAAGCGCGCCAAGCCGATGCTGCTGCTCGGCCATCTCGACGTGGTCGAGGCCAAGCGCGCCGACTGGATCCGCGATCCGTTCAAGCTGATCGAGGAGGACGGCTATTATTATGCGCGCGGCACGGTCGACGACAAGGCGATGGCCGCCGTGTGGGCTGACAGCCTGATCCGCTTCAAGACCAGCGGCTACAAGCCGAAACGGACGATCAAGCTCGCCCTGACCTGCGGCGAGGAAACGACCTTCGCCTTCAATGGCGCGCAATGGCTTGCAGCGAACAAGCGCGACCTGATCGCGGCCGAGTTCGCGCTCAACGAAGGTGGCGGCGGGCGCTACGATGCGAACGGCAAGCCCCAGCTGCTGGCAATCCAGGTCGGCGAGAAGGCAGCACAGAACTACACATTCGAGGCGACCAATCCCGGCGGTCACAGCTCGCAGCCCACGCCCGAGAACGCGATCTACGAACTCGCCGACGCGCTCGAGGCGGTGCGGGCCTATGAATTCCCGGTCAAGTTCACCGATACCACCCGGGCCTTTTTCGGCGCGACCGCCGCAGCGATGCCCGGGCCGGTGGGCGACGCGATCAACCGCCTGCTCGCCAATCCGGAGGACAAGGCGGCCGACGCGCTGATCAGCCGGGACAAGGCGATGCATTCGACCCTGCGCACCACCTGCGTCGCGACGCTGGTGAATGCCGGCCATGCCGAGAACGCCCTGCCGCAACGCGCCACCGCCAACGTCAATTGCCGCATCTTCCCCGGCGAGACGGTCGAGGCGACGTTCGCGAAGCTCAAGGAACTGGCGGGTCCGAAGGTGAAGGTGACCATTAACCAGCCGATCCGGCCGACCGCGATCCCGCCATCGCTCGATCCGAAGATCGTCGGCCCGGCCAAGGCAGTCGCCGCGAAACACTTCCCCGGCCTGCCGCTCCTGCCGCTAATGTCGACGGGTGCGACCGACGGCATCTTCCTCCAGGCAATCGGCATTCCGGTCTATGGGGCGCCCGGCATCTTCGTCGATACCGATTTAAACGGCATTCACGGGCTGAACGAACGAATCCGGACCAAATCGCTCTATGAGGGCCGGGACTATCTGTACGATCTCGTAAAGGCCTATGCCGGATAGGATCGAAGACGGGACTCCGGGGTTCGGGCGGCAGTACCCGAGGCCCTGAATTTCCGCCTGCGCGGGGTGATCGTTCAGGCGCGTTCCGCGCCTAGACGGTCACCTGCTCGCCCAGCTCGAGCACCTTGCCCGGCGGGATGCGCAGGAAATCCGTGGGGTCGCTGGCGTTGCGCTGCAGGAACATGAAGATCCGGTCCTGCCACAGCGGCATGCCCTGGTTCGCGGCGGGCTTCAGCGTATTGCGGCCGATGAAATAGCTCGTCTTGGCCGGGTTGAGCAGCTTGCGCGAGCCGGCTTGCTCAAGTCCGAGGTCGCGCGGCACGTCGGGCGATTCCATGAAGCCGTAGGTGAGGACGACCGCCTTGAAATTGTCGTCGATCCGAGTCGTCTTCATGCGCTCCTCGGGCGGCACCACCGGACGGTCGGCGGTGCGGATGCTGACGATCAGGTTGCGCTCATGAAGCACCTTGTTGTGCTTGAGGTTGTGCAGCAGCGCGCCCGGAGCGCTTTCCGGATTGGCGGTCAGGAAGACCGCCGTGCCCTCGACCCGTTCCGGCGGGCGACGGCTCAGGGCGGCTGCCAGATCGGCGAGCGGCACGCTCTGACGCTGCTCGAACGCGCGGACGATGCCCCGACCGCGGACCCAGGTGTAGATCAGCAGCGCGATCATCGCGCCGACGAGGAGCGACACCCAGCCGCCCTCGATCACGCGCAGGATGTTCGCCCCGAAGAACACCAGGTCGAGCGCGAGGAACGGCAGGATCACCGTGATCGCCAGCGGTCGCGACCAGTTCCACCGGTGGCGTGCGACGATATAGGCGAGGCAGGTGGTGACGACCATCGTGCCCGTCACCGCGATGCCATAAGCCGCGGCCATCGACGAGGAGGTGCGGAACTGGATCACCAGCACCAGCACGCCGATCAGCAGCAGCCAGTTGATCGAGGGCAGGTAGATCTGCCCCGAATGCTGCGCCGAAGTCTGGCGGACGCGAAGGCGCGGCAGCAGCCCCAGCTGGATCGCCTGCTGGGTCAGCGAAAAGGCGCCCGTGATCACTGCCTGGCTGGCGATGATCGTCGCCAGCATCGCGAGCGCGATCAGCCAGGGGCGGACATTCTCGGGCGCCATCAGGAAGAACCAGTCCTGGTTGCCGAAATTCTGATGAGTCGCCGCCGCCGTTTCCAGCGCGTTGAGCGCGAAGGCACCCTGGCCGAGATAGTTGAGCGTCAGTGCGGGGAAAACGAGGAAGAACCAGCCCATCCGGATCGGGGCCGGGCCGAAATGGCCCATGTCGGCGGTCAATGCCTCGGCACCGGTCACCGTCAGGAACACGGCACCGAGCACGAACAGCCCGATCGTCCCATGAGTCGCGAGAAACACGCCGCCATACCAGGGGGAGAAGACGCGCAAAATCGAAGGCTCGTCCCAGATGTGCCAGAGGCCGAGGCCGCCGATCGTAAGGAACCAGAGGATGCAGACCGGCCCGAACAGCTTCGAGACATGCGCGGTGCCGCGTGCCTGGATCAGGAACAGCGCGATCAGGATCGCGATGGTGAGGAACAGGATAGTGTGCTCGCCGATCGCAGTGCCAGCGCCGGGAATCGTGCGCAGCCCCTCGACCGCCGACAATACCGACAGCGCCGGCGTGATGATCGCATCGCCATAGAAGAGCGAGGCGCCAGCAGCCCCGAGCACGAGCGCGATCATTGATCGCCTGCCGAGCGCGCGCCGCGCGAGCGCAGTCAGCGCCAGCACGCCGCCTTCGCCCTGATTGTCCGCGCGCATCAGGAACCCGACATATTTGACGCTGACGACGAGGATCAGCGTCCACAAGGCAAGGCTCAGGACGCCGAGGATCTCGCTCGGATCGATCCCGTCCTGCGCCGACTGCGCCAGCGCCTCGCGAAACGCGTAGAGCGGGCTGGTGCCGATATCGCCGAAGACGACGCCGATCGCGCCGATGGTGAGCGCAAGCATCGCTGGATGGGAGCGATGCGGCTGCCCCGTCGTTTCAGGGACTGAAGACATGAAAATCTGGCCTGCCGAGGAGGACGGCGCGCTTTACGCCTGTTGCTGAGCAGCGCAAGGGCTTTTGTTGCGCTGCCGCAAGGCGTTGATCTGGGGGGCGGATCGCTGCATAGCAAGACCATGGTTCCCTTTTCGTTCGCTGGCCACGACCTGCTCGCACTGTCGCAGGGCGCGCTTTTCTGGCCCGCGCGGCGTGCTTTGCTGGTTGCCGACCTGCATTTCGAGAAGGCGAGCTGGTTCGCGATTCGCGGCCAGATGCTGCCCCCTTATGATACGATCGCGACGCTGAACGAGCTTGCCGAGCTCGCCACGCGCACCGAGGCGAGCGAAATCTGGTGCCTGGGCGACAGTTTCCACGATTCGGCCGGGTGCGAGCGCCTGCCCGGCGAGGCGCAGCAGATGCTGCGCGCCCTGGCCGCCGCGCGGCGCTGGATCTGGATCACCGGCAACCACGACCGGACGATCGACCGATGTGGCGGCGAGGTGATGGACGAAGCGCTGGTCGACGGGCTGGTGCTGCGCCACGAGGCCGATCCGCGCGAGACCCGGCCCGAGCTGTCCGGGCATTTCCACCCAAAGCTGCGGGTACGCGTGCGGGGGCGCCAGGTTTCGCGCCGCTGCTTCGTCGCGAGCGGGACGAAGCTCATCCTGCCGGCGTTCGGGGCCCTGACCGGCGGCCTCAACGCCGACCACCCTGAAATCGTCCGCGCGGTGGGTGCCGGAGCTGAGGCACTGATACCAGTCGAGGACCGGCTGCTGCGCTTTCCGCTGGCGGCCTGAGGGCTCAGCCCGGCTTGGCCAGCGCCGGGAAAGCCGCCTTGAACGCAGCCACCTTCGGCTTGTCCCATTGGACGATATAGGGGTGGCGCGGATTCCGGTCGTAGAAATTCTGATGATAGGCCTCGGCCGCGAAGAAGCGCCCGCTTTCCAGCCTGGTCACGATCGGCTGGGGGAAGGCCCGGGCCTTGCCGAGCTGGGCGATATAGGCGGCCGCAACGTCGCGTTGCGCAGGGTTCTGCGGGAAGATCGCCGAGCGATAGCTGGGGCCGGTATCAGGTCCCTGGCGATTGAGCTCGGTCGGATCGTGCGCGATCGAGAAATAGACGCGCAGCAGCGTCGCGTAGCTCACCTGCGCCGGGTCGAACACGATCTTCACCGCCTCGGCATGGCGCGTGGTTTCGGTGCTGACCTGATCATAGGTCGCTGTCCCGGCGACGCCGCCGGCATAGCCGGCGGTCACGGTGCGCACCCCCTTCACCCGCTCGAACACCGCCTCCATGCCCCAGAAGCAGCCGCCGGCAAGGATCGCGGTCTGGGGGCCCGGCGCCTTGGGCACGTCCTGAAGCGCGGCCGGAATCGGCACCGCACGTTCGGCATTTGCGACTCCCCCGGACACGGTGGCGAAGGCCACCCCGGCGACAGCAGCAGCAGCTAGCATAGTCCTGAACATGGATCGCCTTTCGATGGGCATCCACATGAATATAGGAACTCCCGGTCGAGCCGGAAGTGGCCGGTCAGGGAAGAGCGTGCAGGACGCTCGCCAGGTTGTCGACGAGCCCTGCCGCGTTCGCCGGCTGGAGGATCAACAGGCCGATGGCACCGATGGCAAAACCGCCCGCGAATCGCCAGAAAAACGCTTCCTTCAGAATAGCGCGCATCGCCACTCAACCTTCACATCTATTCTACGCCGGACCGGCACAGGACCGATTCGTTACGGCGCCCGCTTTTGCCTTGTCCTGATGAACGGGAGCTTGCTGCCCCTATCGCAGGGCGGCGCAGGCCGTCTGGATTCGCTCGCACGCCTCGCGCAGCAGGTCCTCGGAAGTCGCATAGCTGATCCGCATCGCCGGCGAGAGACCGAACGCGGCGCCCTGCACCGCCGCGACCTTCGCCTCGTCGAGCAGATAGGCAACCATCGCCTCGTCGGTGTCGATCAGCTGACCCTTGGGGGTCGACTTGCCGATCAGCGCCGAGAATTCCGGGTACACATAGAAGGCGCCCTCGGGCCGCGGGCAGGTGATGCCATTCGCCTGGTTGAGCATCGACACCACCAGATCGCGGCGCGACTGGAACAGCGCCGCATGATCCTTGAGGAAGGCCTGATCGCCGGTCAGCGCCGCAACCGAGGCCGCCTGGGCGATCGAGCAGGGGTTCGAGGTCGACTGCGACTGGAGCTTGGCCATCGCCTTGATCAGCCAGGGCGCGCCGCCGGCGAAGCCGATGCGCCAGCCGGTCATCGCATAGGCCTTGGAACAGCCGTTCGCCGTCAGCGTGCGATCGTAGAGCGAGGGGCAGACCTGAGCGACCGTGGCGAATTCGAAACCGTCATAGATGATATGCTCGTACATATCGTCGGCGAAGATCCAGACATGCGGGTGCCGTTCGAGCACCTCGCCCAGCGCCTTGAGCTCGGCGGCCGAATAGGCGGCGCCGGTCGGGTTGGACGGTGAGTTGAGGATCACCCACTTCGTTTTCGGCGTGATCGCCGCCTCGAGCTGCGCGGGCAACAGCTTGTAGCCCTGCGCCGGCCCCGCCGCGACGAACACCGGCGTCCCGCCCGCGAACAGCACGACGTCGGGATAGCTCACCCAATACGGCGCGGGCACGATCACTTCGTCGCCGGCATCGACCGTCGCGACCATCGCGTTGAACAGGGTGTGCTTGCCGCCCGCGTTGATGGTGATCTGGTCGGCGGCATAGGTCAGGCCGTTGTCGCGCTTGAACTTGGTGATCACCGCCGCCTTCAGCTCGGGCGTGCCATCGACATTGGTGTATTTCGTCTTGCCGTCGCGGATCGCCTTGATCCCGGCTTCCTTGATGAACTCGGGCGTGTCGAAATCGGGCTCGCCGGCGCCAAGACCGATCACATCGACACCGGCCCGCTGCAGCTCCTGCACGCGCGAGGTGATCGCGAGCGTGGGCGATGGCTTGATACGGGCGAGCGCGGCGGATGGTTGCATGAATTGGGCGCCTTTGTCTGGAAGCGGCGCGGCTATAGACCCGGGTCGGTTCCGTTCGCAACCGCAACAATGGCGGGAATCAGCCCTCGCAGCGCATTTCCGATGAAAAAACCGCCGACGAGATCGGCCGGAGTCAGATCGTCCTCGACCGCGCGGCCTGTGGCGATCAGATCGGCGCGCAACACGCCCGGCAACAGGCCTCGCGCCAGCGGCGGCGTGACGAGCATGCCGCCACGTTCGACGAAGATCGAGGTGAAGCTGCCCTCGGTCAGATAGCCCTCCCGATCGGTGAACAGGACCTCGAAGCGGGCGTCGCGCGCCCTGTCGTGGAAAGCGCGGTCGCTGGTCTTGTGGCGCAGGCGGAAGTCGGACGGATCGACCGGCAGCGAAACGATGCCCGTCTCGACTGGCATGACGGGCGCTTCCGGCATCGGCGACACCTCGACCGCGATCGCCCCGCTCTTCGCCAGCACCAGCCTGATGCGTCGCGCCCTGCGCAGGCGGAAGGTCGCTGCCTGGAGTTCATTGCGCACGGCATGGCGATCGAACGGAAAGCCGAACAGATCGGCGCTCGCCTTCATCCGCGCGAGGTGGCGTTCGAGCAGGGGCATGCCCGTCTCGGGATCGAACGCCATCGTCTCGATCAGGTCGAAAGAGCTGTCGCTGGTCAGGAAATCACCCTTGGCAAGGCATTCGTCCCATTCCTCATGCACTTTCGAATCGGCGACGATACCGCCGCCCACGCCGAACGATCCCCCGGGCAAATCATGCGCGTCGCCGCGCCGGATCGCCAGAGTCCGGATCGCGACGTTGAACATCGCATCGCCATCCGCATCCAGCCGCCCGATCGCCCCGGTATAGACGCCGCGTGGCGGGCTTGCCTGCTCGACCTCGGCAATCGCCTGCATCGCGCGGATCTTCGGCGCGCCGGTTACCGAGCCGCACGGGAACAGAGCAGCAAGCACATCGATCGCGTCGCGATCCTCCGCGAGATCGGCGGTGACGGTCGAGACCATGGTATGCACGGTCGGATAGGTCTCGACGCTGAAGAGGGCGGGCACCGCGACGCTGCCCGGCCGGGCGATGCGCGAGAGGTCGTTGCGCATCAGATCGACGATCATCAGATTTTCAGCGCGCTGCTTTGGATCGGCGCTGAGCGACGCAGCGAGGGCGCGATCCTCGGCAAGGGTCGCGCCGCGGCGCACCGTCCCCTTCATCGGGCGGCAGGTGAGCCGTTGATCGTCGAGCGCGAAGAAGAGTTCGGGCGACAGCGACAGGAACACGTCGGTGCCCGTATCGATCAGCGCGCCGAAACCGGCCTGCGCCCGGGCACGAAGCTGCGCGTACAGAGCGAGCGGGTCGCCGGCGTGACGCACGGTCGCGCGATAGCTGAGGTTGATCTGGTAGACGTCGCCCGCCGCGATCAGATCGAGGACCCGCGCGAACTGATCGTGATAGGTCGCCTGGTCGATGCCCGGCCGTGGTGGCGCGATCCAGGCGCCGGCGGGATCGGGCAGCAGCGCCGGCACGTCGGCCGCCGCGATCTCCTCATACCCTTCGAACAGCCCGAACCAGAGCAGCGGCGAATCGCTCGCCCGCGGCATGCCCAGCACCGTCTCGAAGGCGGCAGCGGCATCATAGGAGAGGAAGCCTACGGCATGGAGCCCTGCATCCCGCGCCGCGCGGAGCATGTCGAGCGCGGGCAACACCTCGGCGACGGTGCGCGCTTCCACCACACGCACCGGCCGGCGATAGAGGCGCGCGGGAACGGCATCCTCTCGGGCATCGTCCAGCAGAACGAACGGGGCGGTTTCACGGGCGAGCATCGACAGCCCGCCAAATGCAACCCGAATGGGCGCACGGCAACCCCGCGCTTGCCCGGAGACGCGGCGAGACTTACCTCCGCGGCATGGCACTCCCTCCCCTTCGCGCGGCGATCGTCCCGGTCACGCCGCTCCAGCAGAACTGCTCGCTGATCTGGTGCACCGCGACGATGCGCGGCGCGTTCGTCGATCCGGGCGGCGACCTGCCCAAGCTGCGCGCCGCCGCCGCGCAGCACGGGGTGACGATCGAGAAGATCATCCTGACCCATGGCCATATCGACCATTGCGGCGAAGCCAAGCCTCTTGCCGAGGAGTTCGGCGTGCCGATCGAGGGGCCGCACGAGGCCGACCGCTTCTGGATCGCGCGACTCGACGAGGATGGGAAGAATTACGGCATCCGCGGCGTGGTGTTCGAGCCGGATCGCTGGCTGGTCGAGGGCGACACCGTCACGGTCGGCGACCTGACGCTCGACGTCTATCACACCCCCGGCCACACGCCGGGCCATGTGATCTTCCACCATGCGCCATCGAAGCTCGCGCTGGTCGGCGACGTGCTGTTCCAGGGATCGATCGGCCGGACCGACTTCCCGCTCGGCAACCACCAGCACCTGCTTCAGTCGATCGTCGGGAAGCTCTGGCCGCTCGGCAACGACACTGCCTTCATCCCCGGCCACGGCCCGCCAAGCAACTTCGCGCATGAGCGGGAGCACAACATGTTCGTGAGCGACCGGGCGATGGCGGCCTGAGCAAGGGCTGGCGAAGAAGGAATCACCCCGCGGCGGGGATCGTCTCGATCACCGTCGGCTTCGCCTCGTGCTTCGCGAGGAGCGGCAGGCTGATCGCGTAGAGGCCGAGGCCAGCGAGCAGCAGGAAGGTGATCAGGATCCCGACCGGGCGGCCGTATTTCATGCCGTCCATGCCAAGCGGATGGAGGATTCGCGCGACGAGGAAGGCCACGCTCGCCACCCAGAGCCAGGTCGAGGTGCCGGCGCTATATTCGATCAGCGCGATCAGGATCAGGATGAAGGGCGCATATTCGGTGAAGTTCGCCTGCGCGCGCATGCGGCAGATCAGCGCCGCGTCGCCGCCATCGCCGATGCTGACCTTCGCCTTCTGGCGCACGCTGCCGGTGCGGATCGCCAGCCACAGGGCAATCAGCGCGGTCGCCCCTGCGGTCGTGAGCGTGATCGGCAGCATGATCGGATTCATCGTGTCTCTCCCCCGGAAATATGTGCCGCCAGCGTGCCAGTCCTTCGCCGCGCTTGCAACGTGCGCCCGAATCGCTATAGGCGCACGCTTCGCGATGCGTCCGGCCGCAGGTGCCTACCGCGGCTGACGGAAGCGTCGGTTGCGCTGGCGTCCGTCCGGGCGTACCGCGCTTATTGACCCAGACAAGAACAAGGTTTCGCCGAAATGGCCGTCCCCAAGAGAAAGACTTCGCCGTCCAAGCGCGGCATGCGTCGCAGCCACGACTCGCTGAGCATCGACTCCTTCCAGGAGTGCCCGAACTGCGGCGAACTGAAGCGCCCGCATAACCTGTGCGGATCGTGCGGCCATTATAATGGCCGTGAGATCGTTTCGGTCGAAGGCTGAGCCAGACAGTCCAACAGGGGGCCAGCCGCGTGTCGAACAGCTCCCGGATCGCCGTCGACGCAATGGGCGGCGACGAAGGCCTGGCTGTGATGCTGGCCGGCGTCGCGCGTGCGCGACGGCGCTTCGAGGATATGCGTTTCATCCTGGTCGGGGACGAAGCGCGAATCCGCGAAGGCCTGAAGACTCATCCCAACCTGACCGCGCATAGCGAGATCGTCCACGCCCCCGAGGTCGTTGGCTCGAGCGACAAGCCGAGCCAAGCGATTCGGCGTGCGAAGACGACGTCGATGGGCGTCGCCATCGACATGGTGAAGCAGGGCCGCGCCGGCGCGGCCGTCTCGTCGGGCAATACCGGCGCGCTGATGGCGATGGCGAAGCTGTCGCTGCGCATGCTACCGGGGATCGACCGGCCGGCGCTCGCCGCGATGCTGCCGACGCTTGGCGAGAACGACGTGGTCGTGCTCGACCTCGGCGCCAATACCGAATGCGATGCGCGCAACCTCGTCCAGTTCGCGGTGATGGGGGCCGCCTATGCCCGCACCAATCTCGATCTCGAATCGCCCCGCGTCGCGCTGCTCAACATCGGCAGCGAGGACCAGAAGGGCACCGAGGAAATCCGCGATGCGGCCCAGGCGCTCCGCGATGCGACTCACCTGCCGATGAGCTTCACCGGCTTCATCGAGGGCGACCGACTGTCGCGCGGCGATGTCGACGTGATCGTCTGCGACGGCTTTTCCGGCAACATCGCGCTGAAGACGGCCGAGGGCACCGCCCGCTTCGTCGCCGACCTGCTCAAGCGGGCGTTCCGCAGCTCGACCCGGTCGAAGATCGGCTTCCTGATCTCGAAACCGGCGACCGAGCTGCTGCGCCACCATCTCGACCCCAACAACCATAATGGCGCGGTATTCCTCGGCCTCAACGGCATCGTCGTGAAGAGCCATGGCGGCGCGAACGAGCTGGGCGTGGCGACCGCGATCGCTGCCGCCGCCAAGATGGTCCGCGACGACCTGACCCGGCGGATCAGCGAAGACCTGGGTAATTTCGAGGCCAAGGCAGCGTGATTCGATCGATCATCACCGGCACCGGATCGGCCCTGCCGGCACGTCGCGTGTCGAACGCCGAACTGTCCGAGACCGTCGACACCTCCGACGAGTGGATCGTCGAGCGCACCGGCATCCGCTTCCGCCATATCGCCGGCCCCGACGAGACCACTGGCACGCTCGCCGCCGATGCCTGCAAGGCGGCGCTGGCGGCCGCGGGGCGCTCGGCGCAGGAGATCGACCTGATCGTCCTCGCCACAGCGACCCCCGACCAGACTTTCCCGGCGACCGCCACCAAGGTGCAGGCGATGCTGGGCATCAACGACTGCGTGGCGTTCGACGTCGCCGCGGTCTGTTCCGGCTTCCTTTATGCGGTGCAGGTCGCCGACAGCATGATTCGCGCCGGCGCCCATCGCCGCGCGCTGGTGATCGGCGCCGAGACTTTCAGCCGGATCCTCGACTGGGAGGACCGAACGACCTGCGTGCTGTTCGGCGACGGCGCGGGCGCGATCGTGCTCGAGGCCAGCGAAAGCGACGCGGCTGGCCCCGGCGAGCGCGGCATCCTGGCGACCCGGCTCCATGCCGACGGCCGCCACAACGAGCTGCTCTATGTCGATGGCGGCCCCTCGACCACCGGCACCGTCGGCAAGGTGCGGATGAAGGGGCGCGAGGTTTTCCGCCACGCCGTCGTCAACCTGGCCGCGGTGATGACCGAATCGCTCGCCGCCGCCGGCCTCGAATCCTCCGACGTCGACTGGGTCGTGCCGCACCAGGCCAATGCCCGGATCCTCGATGCGACCGCGCGCAAGCTCGGGCTCGATCCGGCGCAGGTCGTGGTGACCGTCGACCAGCACGCCAACACCTCGGCAGCGTCGGTGCCGCTCGCGCTCGACACCGCGGTGCGCGACGGCCGGATCAGGCCGGGCCACCTCCTCGTGCTCGAAGCGATGGGTGGCGGGTTCACCTGGGGCGCCGCAGTCGTTCGACTCTAGGCCGTTTCCAGCGGATGTCAGGCGCCCGCGCCGTTTTCATAGTGGAACAAAGCGCTTTCAGTCCGCAGCATCATTGTGTTAGGTTAACTTCTTGCCACTCTGGGGAGGGTAGCGGATGGCACCTGCGGGGACGTTGACACGAGCTGATCTGGCGGAGGCGCTGCACCATCAGGTGGGGCTGTCCCGTGCCGATTCCTCGAAACTGGTTGAGCAGATCCTCAGCCATATGTGCGAGGCCCTGTCCAAGGGCGAGAACGTCAAGATATCCGGCTTCGGGACCTTCGTGCTTCGCGACAAGGGCGAGCGTGTCGGCCGCAATCCGAAGACGGGAATCGAGGTGCCGATCGCACCCCGCCGCGTGCTCACCTTCCGCGCCAGCCAGATGATGCGCGATCGCATCGTGGGCGCGGGCTGACCCGATCATGGCCGGCGTGCCCGACAAGGCGGCTGGCGCGTTCCGGACGATCGGCGAGCTTTCCCGCGAGACCGCGCTGCCCCAGCATATATTGCGCTATTGGGAGACCCGCTTTCCCCAGCTCAGGCCGCTGCAGCGCGCCGGCAAGCGACGCTATTACCGGCCGGAGGACGTCGCGCTGGTGATTCGGATCAACAGCCTGCTCAATCACGAGGGCTATACGATCCGCGGCGTGCAGAAGCTGCTGTCGGACGAACGCAAGCGCGTATCGTCGGCGAGCCAAGCACCGGCGCCCGCAGCGACTTTAGGTACGGGATCACCCGGCGGGGCGGATATCGGCGCGATCCGCAAGGTGCGCGATTCGCTTGCCGAGGCCCTGGCGGACGATTCGAGCAGGGCCTGACGGTCGCCGATTCCGGTCCGATATGATGCGGGACTGCCCCGCATTTTTTCTTCCGCTGTTATGTTGGATTTTCGGAGCGGATTCGTGCCGGTTTTCCAGAGGCTTGAGCGCCGTTTTCCCTGTTACGGATAACAGCGGAAAAATGCCCACCGAAAAGCGCAAGATCGCCGGTTCATGCCGCGTGAACTGACGAGAAACCCGCCAATATTCGTCACAATGAGAAGGAGCGGATCGGGGCTCCGGGAGGAGCCTCGACCGCTTCATGCTGTCATGACGGGAGGCGGGGTTGAATCGGAAGCGCAAGCCGACCGGGCAGCACATTATCCACCCGACGCTCAGCGCGCGCCGATTCCCCGGGCGAGCATCTCGGCGATCGTATCGGCGACGTCATCGGGCGAGGCATCGTCTTCCCACACGCCATAGCGCAGGCCAAGAAAGACGTTCATGCCCATGATCGCCCAGGCATGGACCTCCGACACGTCGGCGCGGATCTCCCCGCGCGCCGCCCCTGCCTTGAGCCGCGCGGCGATTCGATCGGCGGTGACGGCATAGTGAAGGCGGAAGCTTTCCGGATCGACGAATTCGGATTCGTCGATGATTCGGTAGATTTCCTTGTGGCCCCGCACAAAGGCGATGAATTCGCGCAATCCGGCGCGCTCCGCCGCGATCTGATCCGGCGCCGCGCGGATCGCAGGCGCGACGAAATCGCGGACCTGGTCCGACATGTCGCGGACCAGCGCGCGGAACACGGCGTCCTTCGAATCGAAATACGTATAGAAGCTGCCAAGCGCGACGCCGGCACGGCGCGTGATGCCGCTGACCGAGGCTTCGTGGAAACCCCGTTCGCCGAACTCGACCGCCGCGGCATCGAGAATCGAGCGCAAGGTCTTGCGCCCCCGCTCGGTGCGCGGCGCCTTGCCCTCGCTCGCGGCCAGCGCCGCATCCCCCCTCGAAAGCCCTTCAACCGTTGCCGGTTGGCCACGCTCACCCGCCATTTTCGGCATCCTCCCATTCCCAAGTTGAAACCTGGTTCATGTTTCAGTATAGCGCCTTCGACTGGCGCACAACCCGGTAACAGACCGGGCGCATCCAAGCGGCGCCGCAGGAGGGGAGATCTTCATGACACGCCTTTATTCCATGCGCACGCTGCTCAACGCCGGCGCCGCGATCGCCGCGCTGACCGCCGTGCCCGTCATGGCGCAGGACGCGCCTGACCAGCAACAGACGGCGGATGCGCCCGCCGCCGACGATTCGGAGATCGTCGTCACCGCCCGGCGTCGCGAAGAGACGCTGCTCAACGTACCGGTCGCCGTCACCGCCTTTTCCGCCGCCAAGCTGGAGCGGACCGGTGCGGTCGACCTGACCGACCTGCAGAATGTGGTCCCCAACACCACGCTGAAGACCGCGCGCGGCACCAATTCGACGCTGGCGGCCTTCATCCGCGGCGTCGGCCAGCAGGACCCGGTCCCCGGGTTCGAGGCCGGCATCGGCATCTATCTCGACGATGTCTATCTCAACCGACCCCAGGCGGCGGTGCTGGACATCTATGACGTCGAGCGGATCGAGGTGCTGCGCGGGCCGCAGGGCACGCTCTATGGCCGCAACACCATCGGCGGCGCGGTGAAATATGTCACCAAGCGGCTGCCCGATCATTTCGAGGCGAACCTCAAGGCAAGCTATGGTTCGTACAACCAGGCCGACGGGATCGTCAGCGTCTCGACCCCGATCAACGACATGATCCGCATCGGCGTGTCGGGCGCGCGGCTGACGCGTGACGGGTTCGGCAAGAATACCTATCTCGGCATCGACAATTACAACAAGGATCTCTGGGCCGGCCGTGGCACGATCGAGTTCGAATCGCCCGACAACCGGTTGTTCGTCCGCATCACCGGCGACTACACCGAGGACAAATCCAGCCCGCGCAACGGATACCGCCTGATCCCGGGCATCGTCTCCGGCGCACCGGTGCAGTCGAACGTATTCGATACGCGCGCGGGCCTGAACAACCCCAAGCAGAACATCCAGGCCGGCGGCCTCTCCATGACGGCAAGCGCCGAGCTGACCGAGCACCTGACGCTCAAGAGCATCAGCGCCTGGCGCAAGGACCGGTCGTTCACGCCGATCGATTTCGACGCGCTGCCCTCAGTCGATGTCGACGTGCCGGCAGTCTATCGCAACGAGCAGACCAGCCAGGAATTCCAGCTTGCCTACAAGAGCGACAAGCTGAACGGTATCTTCGGTTATTATTACCTCGGCGCGAAGGCGAGCACGACGTTCGACGTGCTGCTGTCGACGACCGTCCCGAACTTCAACGCCAATACCAAGGGCGACGTGCGGACCGAGACCAGCTCGATCTATGGCGACTTCACCTATGATTTCACGCCGCAGATTAGCCTGTCGCTCGGCGGTCGCTACACCTGGGATCAGCGTGAATCCTACGTGTTCAAGGCGAGCTATTTTGGCGAGAGCAGCGAGTTTGGTGGTCACCCGACCATTGTCGGCACTCCTTCCACGGATTTCCGCGGCAAGGCGACGTTCAAGCGCTTTACCCCGCGCGCATCGCTCAGCTTCAAGCCGGTCGAGGGCCACATGCTCTATGCGTCCTATTCGGAGGGGTTCAAGGGCGGCGGCTTCGATCCGCGCGGATCGGGCACCTCAGCACCGATCAGCCGTCCGGCACCGGGCGCTACCCCGAGCTATCAGGACATCTACAACTACCTTCTGTTCAAGCCGGAGACGGTCAGGACCTATGAGATCGGCTGGAAGGGCGCCGCGTTCGATCGTCGCCTGACCTGGGCGCTCGACGGCTTCTATTCCGATTACAGCAATGTGCAGGTTCCAGGCTCGGTCGGCTGCGTGATCGGCGGTGTCCAGTCCTTCTGTGGCATCACCACCAACGCAGCCAAGGCGACGATCAAGGGCGTTGAACTGGAGACGAACGCGACGCTTGCCCGCGACTTTGCCGGCCCCGGATCGTCGCTCTATTTCGCCGGCACGCTCGGCTACATAAAGGCCAAGTACAAGACCTTCATCGGCCCGACCGGCGTCGACGTCGCCAATGTCCGCGTGTTCCAGAATACGCCCGACTGGACTCTGTCGGGCACGCTGGGCGGCAATGTTCCGGTCGGTTCGGGATCAGTCAACGCCTCCACCGTGCTGTCCTATCGCAGCCTGACCCATCAGTTCGAGACGGCGAGCCCGTTCCTCGACCAGCCCGGCTATGCGCTGTGGGACGCTCACCTGACCTATACCTTCGGCGGCGGGCGCTATTCGATCGGGGTGCACGGCAAGAACCTGACCAACAGGGTCTACAAGACCGCCGGCTATCAATATATCCGCACGGACATCGCGGGCAATCCGATCAATCTTCTCAACGTGCCGGTACCGAACGGGCCCTATGTGCCGACGCTGGGCAAGGAAGGCATCGCCACCGCCTTCTACGGCAATCCGCGGCAGGTGTTCGGAACGCTGACGGCACGGTTCTGAACCGATAGACGAAGACGGTATCGAGACCGGGCGCTCCCAGGAAAGAGCGTCCGGTCTCGTCGTTTCGGGAGACGGCACCTCGCATTGCCCGTGGCGCCCAAATGATCAAAGGCAGGATGAGGCGCATGACCGACAATCAATCCCGCGGATATCGCGCGCTGGCGCTGGCCATGCTGCTGCTCGTCTACACCTTCAACTTCGTCGACCGGCAGATCTTCAGCATCCTGGTGCCGGCGATCAAGGCGGACCTCAGCCTGACCGACACCCAGCTCGGCGTGCTGGGCGGGCTTGCCTTCGCCCTGCTCTATTCGACCCTGGCGATCCCGCTTGCCTGGATCGCCGACCGCACCAGCCGGACCTGGACGATCACGATCAGCCTCGGCGTGTGGAGCGGGTTCACCGCCCTGTGCGGCTGGGCGGGGAATTTCGCGCAGCTGTTCGGCGCGCGGCTGGGCGTCGGCGTGGGCGAGGCTGGTGGCGTCGCCCCCTCCTATGCAGTGATCGCGGACACCTTCCCGCCCGAGAGCCGGGCACGGGCGCTGGCGGTCTATTCGCTTGGCATCCCGCTCGGGTCGGCGGCGGGCGTGCTGCTTGGCGGCTATATCGCGACGACAGTCGACTGGCGCGCGGCGTTTATCGTGGTGGGGCTGGCCGGCGTCGCCATCGCCCCCCTGTTCCGGCTGCTGGTACGCGAGCCAGTGCGCGATCGGGCCATCGCCGCGACCGAGCCGGTGCGCCGCGTCTTCGCGATCCTGGCACGCAAGCCGAGCTTCTGGCTCCTCGCCTTCGGTGCGTCGGCCAGTTCGATGCTCGGCTATGGCCTGGCCTTCTGGCTGCCGTCGCTGCTCAAACGCAGCTTTCACCTCGACTTGCAGGACGTATCCTATTTCTACGGTGCGATCCTGTTGCTGGGCGGCGTGCCCGGCGTGCTGCTGGGCGGGATGGTCGGCGACAAGTTCGGGACGAAGGACCGGGCGGCCTATGCGCGTGCGCCGGCGATCGCCTTCGTCATGGCAGTGCCGCTGTTCGCGGCGGGAATCCTGTCCTCTTCGGTGACGGCCGCGTTCCTGTTCTTCCTGGTGCCGCAGGCGCTTGCCTATGTCTGGCTGGCGCCGGTGATCACCGCCGTGCAGCACCTCGTGCCCCCGCACATGCGGGCGACCGCCTCGGCGAGCTTCCTGTTCATCAACAATCTGATCGGGCTTGGCGCAGGCAGCTTCGCGCTGGGGGCGCTGTCCGACGGGCTGACCAAGCGGCTTGGCGACGAGGCGCTGCGCTATTCGATGCTGATCGGGCTGGTGCTGTATCTGGTCGCGGCGCTGCTGATGTGGCTGGCGGCGAAGCCACTGCGCAAGGACTGGGTTGCGTAGACTCATCCTGCCCTGAAGACAGGGCCATCACAGCTGATGCAGTGCGCGGTCGAGACGATGGAGAAAGGGATTCACGCAGAGGCGCGGAGGCGCAGAGATGTCGATATCGCCTCCGCCATGGGGGCGTTTCGTCCGATCGCATCCCGACACCTCTGCGCCTCCGCGCCTCTGCGCGAACCATCCCTTTTCTCTTCGCCAGCTCCGAAACAAGCGACGGGGGCAAGCAAATGCGATGGCCCTTCCCTGAAGGGGAGAGGCTTTTTTGGATCAGCGCTCGCGCGTGGCCGCGAATTTCACCTTGGGATAGCGGTCGGCCACATAGCCGACGTCCCACGCCGTCTTTGCCATATAGACCGGGTTGCCGTCGCGATCCTTGGCCATTGACGAGCGGTTGAGGTCCATGAACGCCTTCAGGTCGGCCGGGTCCTCCGCCGAGACCCAGCGCGCGGTGTCGAACGGGGCCATCTCAAGCCCGGCATCGACCTTGTACTCGGCGTCGAGGCGCGAGAGCAGTACTTCGAGCTGGAGCTGGCCGACCACGCCGATAATCCAGTTGGAGCCGATCTCCGGATAGAAGACCTGAGTCACGCCCTCCTCTGCCATGTCGTCGAGCGCCTTGCGCAACTGCTTGGTCTTGGTCGGATCCTTCAGCGCGACACGGCGCAGGATTTCGGGCGCGAAGTTCGGCAGGCCGGTGAAGCGGATCGTCGCCTTCTCGCTCAGCGTATCGCCCACCCGCAGCGTGCCGTGGTTGGGGATGCCGATGATGTCGCCCGGGAACGCCTCATCGGCGAGCTCGCGATTCTGGGCGAAGAACAGGATCGGCGAATGGATCGCGATCGGCTTGCCGTGGCCGGTCGGGGTCAGCTTCATGCCGCGCTTGAAGGTGCCCGAGCAGAGCCGCATGAAGGCGATGCGATCGCGGTGCTGCGGGTCCATGTTCGCCTGCACCTTGAACACGAAGCCGGTGACTTCGGCATTGTCGGGCGCGACCGGCGCCGGTTCCGCCGGCTGGGGCCGCGGCCCGGGGGCGTGCTGGCCGAGCGCCGCGATCAGCTCCGCCACGCCGAAATCCTTGAGCGCCGAGCCGAAATAGACCGGCGTCAGATCGCCGTGACGATAGGCGGCCGCGTTGAAGGTCGCGTAGCCGCCCTGCGCCAGCTCGGCCTCGTCGCGCAGCCGGGTCAGGCCGTCCTCCGACAGGATTTTCTCCAGCGCCGGATCGTCAAGCCCGGTGAAGTGCAGCGGCTTGCCCATATATTCGCGCGAGGGGCCCTCGGGCTGGCTCAGCGTGTTGGCGTAGAGATCGTACACGCCTTCGAAATCGCTGCCCATGCCGACCGGCCAGCTCATCGGGCAGACATCGAGCTGTAGGATGTCGGCGACCTCGTCGAGCAGCTCGAACGGGTCCCGCCCCTCGCGATCGACCTTGTTGACGAAGGTGATGATCGGCACCGACCGCAGGCGGCAGACCTCGAACAGCTTGCGCGTCTGCGCCTCGATGCCGCGCGCCGCGTCGATCACCATCACCGCCGAATCGACCGCGGTCAGGGTACGATAGGTGTCTTCCGAGAAATCCTCATGGCCTGGCGTGTCGAGCAGGTTGAAGGTCAGCCCGTCCTTTTCGAAGGTCATCACCGAGGAGGTGACCGAGATGCCGCGCTGCTGCTCGATCTTCATCCAGTCGGAACGGGCGCGGCGATTCTGGCCCCGCGCCTTCACTTCGCCGGCGAGATGGATCGCGCCGCCGAAATAGAGCAGCTTTTCGGTGAGCGTCGTCTTGCCCGCGTCGGGATGGGAGATGATCGCGAAGGTGCGGCGGTCGGAAATTCCAGTCATCGGGCGCCCCTAGCGGTTCAGCGGCGCAACGTCACGTCCAGTGCGCAAGACCAGGTGGCGCCGGGTGCGATCTCGACGATGCCGGGCTTGTCGCGGAAGTCGCCGCCATAGCCTTCCGGATCGGCGATGCCGTGCCACGGCTCGATGCAGATGAAGGATGCACCGGGCTTGGTCCAGATGCCGAGCTTCGCTGTATCGGGGAAGGCGATGTCGAGCTGGGGACCGGAAGAGCCGCCATAGGTGACCCGGCGCGAGCGGACCGGATCCCAGATCAGCGCATCATTGGTGAAGAGATCGTCGCGAAGGTGCAGGGTTCGGCCGTCGAGCGGCGACGCTCGCGGCGTGGCGCCGATCAGGCCGCCCGGGACGATCTGCCTGAGCGGATCGGGTTCGTCGGTGTCGAAGAGGATCCGGTGGTCCTCGCGCGGCTGGCCATAGGGCAGCGGCCAGGCAAAGGCAGGGTGCCAGCCGAAGCTGGCGGGCATCGGGGCGCTGCCGCGATTCTCGATGCCCGCCTCGATCCGGAGCGTCGCGGCATCGAGGGCGAAGGCGATGTCGAGCGCGAACGCAAAGGGATAGGCGGCGCGCGTTTCTTCGCAGTCGGTGAGGCGGAAGACGACGCGATCGGGCGCCCGATCGAGCACCGCGAACGGCATTCGCCGTGCAAAGCCGTGCTGCTTCATCGGATAGTCTCTGCCGTCGATGCGGAGCACATCGCCGTTGAGGCGGCCGACGATCGGGAAGAGGATCGGGGCGTGACCAGTCCACCATGCCGGGTCGGCATCGGTCATCAGCTCGCGGCCGTGGGCGTCGCGCAGATGGGTGAGCTCGGCGCCGAAGGGGTTGATCGCGGCGGAAAGGCCGGAGGACGCGATGTCGATCAGGTCAGCCACTTACACCTCTCGATTCAGGGTCGTCGGCAATCAACCGCTATCGTCATGCCGGACTTGTTCCGGCATCCACCGACCCGCAAATTGCTCGGCCCTTGGTTTGCGGCCCGGTGGACCCCGGGACAAGCCCGGGGTGACGAAATGAAGTAGCTTCACAGCGCGGCGCCAACGCACCTGTCGAAACGAATGGCGGGGAGACACAGGCCCCGACATCCGTCACAAAAATCAACCCCTCAGGCTCGCGCCGAGCTTCGCCGCCGCAGCAACCACCTTGTCGGCGACCGCCTTCAACTCTTCGTCGGTGAAGCTCTTCTCGCAGGGCTGGAGCGTGATTTCGAACGCGAGGCTCTTCCTGCCCTCCTCGACGCCGGCGCCGGTGAAGACATCGAACAGGCGCACGCCGGTGATCGCGGCCTTCTCCGCCCCCTTCACGGCGCGGAGAAGGGTGTCAGCCCCAAGCCCGAGCGGGACGAGGAAGGCGAAGTCGCGACGGACTGCCTGCAGCGCGGGTGGCGCATAGGCAGGACGCATGAAGCCGGCCGAGCGCTTGCCCGGGATCGCATCGAGATAGAGCTCGACCGCCGCCACCGGGCCGTCGAGATCGAACGCGCGGGTGGTAAGCGGATGGACCATGCCAAAGGCGGCCAGCACCGTCTTCGGGCCAAGGCGCAACGTGCCTGACTGGCCGGGATGCCAGGCATCGCCAGCCTCACCCATCACCTGGAGGTTCTCGACCGGGGCGCCGGCTGCAGCGAGCAGCGCAAGCGCCTCCGCCTTGGCGTCGAACGCATCGAACGGCGCTGCCTTGCCCTGCTGCCAGCTTCGCGCACGACCTTCGCCAGCGAGCACCACGCCGAGCGTCGAGCGTTCGGCATCCGCCAGATAGCGGCGGCCGATCTCGAACAGGCGAACCGTCTGCGCGCCGCGCTTGATATTGCGCTCCGCCGCGGCGAGCAGGCCGGGGAGGAGCGACGGGCGCATAACCTTCAGGTCCTCGCTGATCGGGTTGGCGAGGCTCCAGGCGCCGCCGCCGAACGGCGCTGCCTCGGCCTCGGACAGGAAGCTCCACGTCACCGCCTCGTTGAGGCCGCGCGCGGCGGCGGCGCGGCGGGCACGGCGTTCGAGCTTCTGTTCGGGCGTGGCGGTCGGCGCCGCGACGCCGGGGAGCCGATCGAGCGGGACCGGCGGCACCTTGTCGATGCCCTCGATGCGGATGACCTCCTCGACCAGATCGGCCGAGCCGTCCACGTCACGGCGCCAGCTCGGCACCGTCACATTCCACGACCCGTCGACCGTGAAGCCGAGGCTTTCGAGGATCGCCTTTTGCCGGTCGGCCGCGATGGCGAGGCCACCCAGCGTCTCGGCACGGTTCGTATCATAGGCGATCGTGCGGGGTGTCACCGGCGGGGTACCGGCGCGCGTGACGCCGCTGGCCGTTCCGCCGCAGATGTCCGTCACGAGACGCGTGGCGATGGCAAGGCCGTCCTCGAGGAACGCCGGATCGACGCCGCGCTCGAACCGGGCGCGGGCGTCGCTGGTCAGCGCCAGCTTCTGGCCGGTACGGGCGATATGGTCGGGATCGAAATAGGCGCATTCGATCAGCACATTAGTCGTCTCCGCCGACACGCCCGACTCCTCGCCGCCCATGATGCCGCCAATGTCATGGACATGGGCGTCGTCGGCGATGACCGTCATCGTCTCTTCAAGGGCATAGGTCTTGCCGTTGAGCGCGAGCACTGTCTCGCCAGCCTTCGCCCGGCGGGCGACCAGACCGCCCGAGAGCTTTGCGCGGTCATAGACATGCAGCGGACGGCCGAGATCGACCGACACATAGTTGGTGATGTCGACCAGGGCCGAGATGGGCTTCTGCCCGATCGCGGTGAGGCGGCGGCGCATCCAGTCGGGTGCCTCGCCATTGACGACGCCGGCGACCGACTGGCCGAAAAAGGCCGGACAGCCATCGGCATCGTCGGTGCGCACGTCCGGGCCGGGGCCTTCGCCCGCGACCGGATCGACCTTCAGCGGCCTGAGCGTTCCCAGCCCTGCCGCCGCGAGGTCGCGCGCGATGCCGCGCACGCCCATGCAATCCTGCCGGTTCGGCGTGATGGCGACGTCGATCACCGGATCGTTGAGGCCGGCATAATCGGGATAGGCGGTGCCGATCGGCGCATCGGCGGGCAGCTCGATGATGCCGTCATGATCCTCGCCAAGCTCAAGCTCGCGGGTCGAGCACATCATGCCGTTGGATTCGACGCCGCGGATCGCCGCGACCTTCAGCACCATGCCGTTGGACGGCACGACCGCGCCGGGCAGGCCGAACACGCCGACCAGGCCGGCGCGGGCGTTGGGCGCGCCGCACACGACCTGCAGGGGGCCCTCGCCGGCATCGACCGTGAGGACCTGAAGCTTGTCGGCCTGGGGATGCGGCGCGGCGGTCAGCACCTTCGCCACCTTGAAAGCAGCGAGCTTCTCGCCCGGATTCTCGACGCCCTCGACCTCGAGCCCGACACGGGTCAGCGCCTCGACGATGGCGTCGAGACCGGCAGTGGTTTCCAGATGCTCGTTGAGCCAGCTCAGGGTGAACTTCATGCCCCGACTCCCCCGGACAGAGTGGGCACGTCGAGTGCCGCGAATCCATAATGTTTCAGCCAGCGGATATCGCCGTCGAAGAACGCCCGCAGATCGTCCATGCCGTATTTAAGCATCGCCAGGCGATCGATGCCGCAACCGAAGGCGAAGCCCTGCCACTCATCGGGATCATAGCCGCCCGCCTCGATCACCGTGCGGTGGACCATGCCGCTGCCTAGCACTTCCATCCAGCCGTCCGCCCCGCCGATCACGCGCTTTCCATTAACCAGGCTGAAACCGACATCGACCTCGGCCGAAGGCTCGGTGAAGGGGAAATAGCTGGGGCGCAGGCGCAGGACGATGTCGTCGCGCTCGAAGAACGCCTTGAGGAACGTCTCAAGCGTCCATTTGAGATGGCCGAGCGTGATGCCCTTGTCGATCACCAGCCCCTCGACCTGATGGAACATCGGAGTGTGGGTGGCGTCGCTGTCGGAGCGATAGGTGCGGCCGGGCGCGATGATTCGGATCGGCTTGTTGCCGCCGGCTGCCTTCATCGCGCGAATCTGCACGGGCGAAGTGTGCGTGCGGAGCAGCATCTTCCGCTCGCCCTCGCCTTCGGGGAAGTAGAAGGTGTCGTGCATCGCGCGCGCCGGATGAGTCTCCGGGATGTTGAGCGCGGTGAAATTGTGCCAGTCGTCCTCGATCTCCGGCCCCGTGGCGACCGCGAAGCCGAGATCGGCGAAGATCTCCGCCAGTTCGTCCATCACTTGGCTGACCGGGTGGACGCTGCCCCCGATACCGACGGGGCCGCTGCCGTCGGCGGGAAGCGTCATGTCGAGCGTCTCGCGGGCAAGGCGCGCGTCGAGATCGGCGCGGTCGAGCGCTGCCTTCCTGTCGGCGATCGCCGTCGTCACCGCCTCGCGCAGACCCTGGATGCGCGGGCCTTCGACCAGCCGCTGCTCAGGCGACATGCCCCCGAGCGTCTTGAGCAGCGCGGTGATGCTGCCCTGCTTGCCCAGCGCCCCAACACGCACCGTATCGAGCGCGTCGAGCCCGCCCGACGCCTCCACGGCGGCGAGCAGATTGTCACGCATCTGGTCGAGATCGTTCATGGCATCCTCAAACTGGCCGGGCATGAGGCCCGATAACGAAAAGGGCGCGGGTGGAAAACCACCCGCGCCCCATGTCTTTCGGTCGCTACAGGTCGCTCAGGCGGCCTGGGGCAGAGCCGCCTTCGCCTGCGCGATGATGGCGCTAAACGCAGCGCCTTCATGCATCGCGATGTCGGCCAGGACCTTCCGGTCGAGTTCGACGCCGGCGAGCTTCAGGCCGTGCATGAAGGTACCATAGGTGAGACCCTCGACGCGGACAGCCGCGTTGATGCGCTGGATCCAGAGCGCCCGGAACGAGCGCTTCTTCACCTTGCGGTCACGATAGGCGTACTGCCCGGCCTTTTCGACGGCCTGGCGGGCGATGCGGATCGTGTTCTTGCGACGGCCGTAATAGCCCTTCGCCTGATCGAGGATCCGGTTATGCTTTGCGCGGGTGGTTACACCCCGTTTTACGCGTGCCATTCTCTATATCCTCCAGTTCAGCTCAGACCGTAAGGCGCCCAGGCCTTCACGGTTGCGGTGTCTGCCTTGGACAGGACCGAGGTGCCGCGGTTCTGGCGGATATACTTGCCGTTGTGGCTGATCAGGCGGTGGCGCTTGCCGGCGACGCCGTGCTTCAGCTTTCCGGTGGCGGTGAGCGTGAAGCGCTTCTTCACGCCGCTCTTCGTCTTGAGTTTGGGCATTTTCGTCTCCTCATATTCGCGACGATCTATGAACGGCCACGGCAGCCCATACCGGCCGGGCAGTTCCTCTTACTCGCGGAAAGGCGGGCGCATAGCGGTACCCGTCCTCAAATGCAACCATCGGGAACCCCTCGCCAGCGCGAACGGTTTGGGTGCGATGGATTTGCCGCCCGAAACCATTCCCGCCGAAGCAACGGCCGGCGCCGACGCCGAAGAACGGCCGGTCGCGAGCGAATCGGCGACAGAGCCGCCAAGTACCGGGCGGCGCCTGTCGAAGCCATGGCGAATCGCACGGAACATCCTGCTCGGCATCGTCGGCACGATCTTCCTTGCCTGGCTGATTCTGTACATCACCAAGGGGCGATTCCTGAAGCATCCGTTCGAGCGAACCGTCGCCGCGATGACTCATCGCGCGGTAAAGGTGCCGGGCGACTTCCAGCTCTATTTCGACCCGATCAACATCCATTTCGTCGCCGAGGGGATGACGATCTCCAACCCAGCCTGGGCGTCGAAGCCCCATCTGTTCGAAGCGAAGCGAATCGATACGCGAATCGCCACCTTCCCGCTGATCTTCGGCAACCGGCGGGTGCGGTGGCTCGACATGCTCGACGGTGCAATCGACCTTGAATGGAGCAAGGACGGGCGGACCAACACCTGGACCTTCAGCGAGAAGAAGGGAAAACCCTTCGAGATGCCGCTGATCCGCCGGGCGACCGTCGCTGGCACGACCTTGCGCTATGTCGATCCGAAGCTGAAGCTCTCGGTCGACCTTGCCTTCCAGACGATCAAGGCAAGCGACACGCGGTTCGAGAATTCGATTCAGTTCACCGGGAAAGGCGTCGAACGGACGACGCCCTTCACCCTCTACGGCGCGATGCTGACGCCGAACGCGACCGTGACGAACGGCAGGAATCAGCTCGACCTGCATATCAAGGCGGCACGAACCGCGATCGACGTCGCGGGCACGCTCGACGCGCCGACGCGGATCGATGGCGCCGACCTGAAGGTCACGGCACGGGGCACCAACATCGCCGATCTGTTCAGCATCATCGGCGTGGCGGTGCCGGAGACCCGGTCCTACCGGCTCCAGTCGGCCCTGACCAAGACCGGGGACGAATATCGCTTCACCGGCCTGCACGGCCGCTTCGGCGACAGCGACATTGCGGGCAAGCTGACCGTCGCGATCGTCGAGCCGCGCCTCAAGATCGACGCCGCGCTGGCTACGCGCTCGCTCGACATTGTCGATATCGCGCCGTTCATCGGCTATAACCCGGATGCAGTGGCGGCGAAGGGCAAGGGCGCCGTCGTCAAGCAGGTCAACGGCACGCCGCGCCTGCTGCCCGACGCCCCGCTGCGGGTGGAGGCGCTCCGGAATTTCGACGCGACGCTTCACTATACCGTGCGGACGGTGCGCGCCCGCAGCCTGCCGGTCTCGAACATCGACCTCACGCTCGGGCTCGACAACAGCCTGCTCACCCTTTCGCCGCTGACCTTCGACATGGCCCGCGGCCATGTGGCGTCCGACATCAGGATCGATGCGCGGCGGCCGGTCGTCCATACCGATTACGACATCCGCCTGTCCCCGACGCCGATGGGCGTGCTGCTCGCCGGCTATGGCGTCGACGAGGCCGGCACCAGCGGCACGGTGAAGGCGCGCATCCAGATGGCGGGTGACGGCAATACCGTTCATGAATCGCTGTCGACCGCGAATGGCCGGATCGCGATCATCATCCCGGCCGGCAGCTTCTGGACGCGCAACGTCCAGCTTGCCGAACTCGATATCGGCACGTTCATCCAGAAGATGTTCCAGCACAAGCTGAAGGAGCCGGTGCGGATCAATTGCGGCCTGATCGCCTTCACCGTGCGCAACGGCATCGCCGCCGCCGATCCCATCCTGATCGACACGCAGAAGAACGTGATCGTCGGGCGCGGCGGATTCAGCTTCAGGAACGAATCGCTCGATTTCGCGGTGCGGGCGGACGCCAAGAAATTCAGCCTGTTCTCGGCCCAGTCGCCGGTCGGCGTGAACGGCTATTTCGCGAAGCCGGGCATCAGCGTGATCAGCCCCGAACTGCTGACCCGTGCTGGCATCGGCATCGGGGCAGCGGTGATCGCGAGCCCGATCGCGGGCATCCTTGCCTTTGTCGATATCGGCGACGCCAAGGCCACCCAATGCGGCCCCGTCCTGTCGGGCGCGACGGCCAGGGCCCAGCGCACGACCGGCGGCAAGCCGCGCGACGATGTGGGCCACGGCACCACCGCCAAGGCGAAGAACGGCAAGACGACGCGCGGCGAACGTACGGAGCAGCGCAAGAAATTCCTGGGCGTGTTCTGAAGCCCCACCGGGGCGATCAATGCCCCCGGCAGGCAAGCGCCTCGAGGATCTCCTCGATCCGCGCCGGATCGCCGGCGGCGACCACCTCGCCGATGCTGTCGGCGGTGAGCGGATCACCGGCCCAGTCGCACATCCGGCCACCGGCCCCCTCGACCACGGGGACGAGCGCCGCGAAATCATGGAGCTTCAGTCCGTCCTCGACGACGATGTCGAGCCAGCCCGAGGCAAGACAGGCATAATTATAGCAGTCGCCACCAAGCACCGTGCTCATCACCGCCGCGTCGAGATGTTCGAACGCATGGAGCTGATCGTCGCCGAACAGGGCGGGCGAGGTCGTGGCAAGCAATGCCCGGGACAGCTCGGAACAGCGGCGGGTCGCTGCCGGCTTGCCGTTGAACAGGGTCGGCCGGCCGACCACCCCGACCCAGCGTTCACGCAGGATCGGCTGGTCGATCACGCCCATCACCGGCCAGCCATCAGCGACCAGCGCGATCAGCGTGCCGAAGATCGGACGGCCGGAGATGAAAGCGCGGGTGCCGTCGATCGGATCGAGCACCCAGGCGCGGCCGCTGGTCCCCTCGCGCACGCCATATTCCTCGCCGATGATCGCATCGTCGGGGAAACGCGCCTCAATCGCGGCGCGCATCGCCGCCTCGGCCGCGCGATCGGCAAGGGTGACGGGCGATGAATCGTCCTTCGCCTCAAGCCCATGGCTGTTGCGGAAATAAGGCCTGATCGCTTCCCCGGCGAGGCCGGCGAGCGTTTCGGCGAAGGCGATCTCTGCATCGGTGACACGCATGGCCATCGCCTAGCCGCGCCGCCCGCCCCGCGCCAGCCCGTTCAATCGATCGGCCCGCACCGCAACCGAACAGGCCGCCGCCGGAATCGTCGGGCGCAAAGACGGCTTCAAGCTTTCGGTGATTGGATGTGGCAATCCAGGCACCTGCAAAGGTGCAGCCGAAGCACATATGCCGTCTCCACTTGCATCCATTCCGGATGATTGCCGCCTGTCTATTTCTTCGGACAGGCTTTTACGGGATATGGCGAGGGATTGAGCGGCTATAATCGCTGCGATAGCCATGCGCGGCTCGGCATCGCCTTCACCCGCCAAGTAACACGGCAGTATCGCTTACCCTTTCGAATGCTACGGTCACGGGATATTAGCAGTTCCCCGCTATTCCTTTTCACCATAATAGAGCCTGGCGCGCTGATGCGTCGGCTTCGGGAGACGACGGATCGTGAGGGCGGGAACAGGCGCAACACGGTTGGCGATGGCCGAGGACACGATGGCCGAGGCCAATAATGCCCTGTTGTTCGAGCGTATCGGCGCGTTCCTTGCCGAGCACCGGCTGAGTCCCGATCCGCGCCATTATGCCTTCGCCTATCGTGTCTGCACTGAACAGAGCGGACCCCTGGCCCAGGCGGTCGCGTCGCTGACCGAAGGCGGTTTCCGCCTGTCAGGCCGGGACATCGAATCGCTCGGCGGCGAGATCGGCGTGCTGGCCGTGCCGGGAAGCGCCCAGGATACCGGCGAAAAGGCCGCGAAGACGGCAGAAGGCCTTGTCGCGCAGACCCAGATGCAGGTCGACGGCTTCACCGACATGATGCACGCGATCCGCACCGAGACCCAGGATTTCGGCAGGGACCTTGCCGCGAGCGCTGACGCGATCCGCCAGTCGCGCGACACGCTGGGCATCGATGAGGTGGTTCGCCTGACCGGCGTCATGCTGGGCCGGGTGCGCAACGCCGAGACGAAGCTGGAAGAGGCGACTCACGAAGCCAGCGAGTTGCGCGCCAAGCTGGAAGAGGCGCGCGACAATGCACGGCGCGATCCGCTGACCGACCTGCCCAATCGCCGCGCCTTCGAGGAAGCCTATGCGGCGCAGGCCACCGAAGGGGCGCGGCTTTGCGTCGCGGTGTGCGACGTCGACCATTTCAAGCTGGTCAACGACCGGTTCGGCCACGCCGTGGGCGACCGTGTCCTGAAGGCGATCGGCGAGGCACTGGTCAAGGCGTGCGAGGGCCATATGGTCGCACGCTATGGCGGCGAGGAATTCGCCGTGCTGTTCTCCGGCGTCGGACTCCAGGTCGCGCGTGCCACGCTGGAGGAGGCCCGAAGCGCTGTCGCGGCGAAACGATACCGGCTGCGCGAATCGGACGAGCCGCTCGGCGCCGTCACCTTCTCCGGCGGATTGACCGAGGCATCGACCGACGAGGGACTCGACACCGCTTTCGGCCGGGCCGACCGCCTGCTTTATGCCGCAAAGCATGCAGGGCGGAACCAGCTGAAAACGGCCCACCCGTAAGACGCCAGATTATGGCGTAGAATCCCAAATCCACCATGGCATTTTTGCCATTTCAGTGATGGCGATTCCCATCAGGCAAGCAATTTCAATGCTTTGCGAGTTTGGCACGCTCCCTGCAATTACCCTGGCATCGGCGGCCGGATGGTCCGGAACGCCAAGATCAGGGAATGAACATCATGTCGATCCGCTTCCAGAACGCCCAGAACCTCGCCCTTTCCTTCTTCGGTGCGCTGCTGTTCACCGCGCTGATGGTCAGCGCTGCCGTCCCCGTCGTCCCGGTCGTCTGAACCACGACGCCCTCTCCATCGAAAGACCGTTGAAATGACCCGCTCTCTCACCATCGGTTTCGCATCCTTCGCGACGACCGCTCTCTTCCTCCTCGGCCAGTACGCCGCCGTCGGCGCGATCGGCTGAAACACCGCCCCGCCGCCCGCAGCGATAATGCGGGCGCAGCGGGCGCGAAGCGTGTAGCGTTCCCCCGGGCGACCCGCCCGCAAGGAACGCCGCGATGGCCAAGAGCCAGAAAAAATCGAACAAGGAAATCCGCAAGCCCAAGGCGGAAAAAGCCCCCAAGCAGAACGCCTCGAACCCGTCGAGCAAGGGCAAGGCAGTCGAAATGACCACCCTCAAGGGTTGATCCATGGCCAGTGACGACGACGCATTCGTCTATGACGAAGCCAGTGGCGAATGGATCAGCGCTGCCGATGCGCTGGCGAGTGCCGCCAGCGCCGGGACGATCGAGGTCCGCGATTCAGTGGGTAACCTGCTCGCTGACGGCGATCAGGTTACCCTGATCAAGGACCTGACCGTCAAGGGCGCTGGCCAGACGCTCAAGCGGGGCACGCTGATCAAGTCGATCCGCCTGACCGGCGATCCGCAGGAGATCGACTGTCGTTACGACGGCATCAAGGGCCTGGTGCTGCGCGCCGAGTTCGTGCGCAAGCGATAGGCGCGGACCGGCGGCGCCGGCCCGCGCCCCGCGCCTGTCAGGCGTCGGCCGGCTCGGCCCCCAGCTCGGCCTGGGCGTTGACCCTGTCTTCAGCGATCCTGGTGAGCTTTTCGTCAGTCGCCTTTTCTTCGGCCAGGGTCTCGGCGAGCACGCTTGCGCAATCGGCGCGACCAAGCTGCTTCGCCCAGGCGATCAGCGTGCCGTAGCGCGTGATCTCGTAATGCTCGACCGCCTGCGCGGCCGCGACCAGCGCCGCATCGAGCACCGCCTTGTCGGCAATATCGCCGGCGATCTCGTTCGCTTCCTTGATGATGCCGTCGATCGCCGGACAGGTGACTGCCCTGGGTTCGCGACCGTGCATCCGGAAGACCTGTTCGAGCCGCGCGATCTGCCCCTCGGTCTCGCGCAGATGCGTTTCGAAGCCCGTCTTGAGATCGGGCGCACTTGCCTTCTCGATCATCTTCGGCAGCGCCTTGGTGATCTGATGCTCGGCATAATAAATGTCCTGCAGCGTGTGCACGAACAGGTCGTCGAGTGTCTCGATATCCTTGGTGAAGAGTCCCATGCTGCATTTCCTCGATACTGGCCGGTCCCGGCGCGGGATGCGATGGACCGGCAGCGCAGAAACGAGACCGGAGCACCAAGGTTGCACAATATAACAACAGCTTGATCTCGATCAGCACGATTCCCAAATGGCGTGACGCCCTTTTATTTGTTCATCATATGTTTCATATTGGCCACCATGCAGCAGAGCTTCGACTTCCTCGCCGGAGACATTGCGCGGTGGCGTGACGAGCTTGCGCCGCTGCTCGACGGCATCGACCTGACGACACGCCGCAAGCCGATCGGGCAACTGATGAAGTCGCTGATCAGCGGACGGACGCGCGATGCCGTCTCGCTCGCCGCCTATCATCGGCTGCGCGCATGTTTCGGGTCGGCCGCCGGCATCGCCGCGGCCGAGCCAGGGATGGTCGAGGCGGTGATCGCCGACGTGACCTTCGCCCGCTCCAAGGCGGACTGGCTGGTCGCGGCGCTGCGCCGGATCGGGCACGAGCGGCCCGACTTCAGCCTCGACTTTCTGGGCGGCCTGCCCCTCGACGCGGCACTGGCATGGCTTGAACGATTGCCCGGCGTCGGGCGCAAGGTCGCCGCGTCGGTGCTCAACGCCAGCACGCTCGCGCGGCCGGTGCTGATCGTCGACAGCCATGTGCTTCGCGTGCTCCACCGGCTCGGTTTCGTGCCGGCATCAGCCGATGCGCGCGCCGCTAGCGAGGCGGTCACCGCCGCGATGCCGGCCTGGCGCGGCGACGATTTCCTCCTGCTGCATTTCGGCATCAAGCGGCTGGGACAACGAATCTACCGGTTCGACGCGCCGGATTGCGCCGCCTGTCCCCTCGCCGCCGACTGCCCGTCACGCGGCGATTGACAGGCCCCGCCGCGTTCGGACATGCCGGGCCGATGAGCGACGGCGTCAAACTCCATCCGAGCTGGCTCGAGCCGCTTCGGCCCGAATTCGACAGCCCCTATATGGCGGCGCTCAAGACTTATCTGGTCGCGGAAAAGGCGGCCGGCAGACGCATCTTCCCCAAGGGCAACGAGTGGTTCCGCGCGCTCGACCTGACAGCACTCGAGGATGTCCGAGTCGTGATCCTCGGACAGGACCCCTATCATGGCGAAGGGCAGGCGCATGGCCTGTGCTTCTCGGTTCAACCCGGCGTTCGCCCGCCGCCGAGCCTGGTCAACATGTACAAGGAAATGGCGAGCGACCTCGGCATCCAGCCCGCGCGCCATGGCTTTCTCGAACATTGGGCGAAGCAGGGCGTGCTGCTGCTCAATTCAGTGCTGACGGTGCAGATGGGCATGGCCGCTTCGCACCGCGACCGGGGATGGGAGAAGTTCACCGACGCCGTCATCCGCCTGGTCAATGCGAAGCCCGAACCGGTCGTGTTCATGCTGTGGGGCAGCTACGCCCAGAAAAAGGCCGCCTTCGTCGACAGCGTTGATCGCGGCGGGCGGCATCTGGTGCTGAAGGCAGCCCATCCCTCCCCGCTATCGGCGCATAACGGCTTCTTCGGATGCCGGCATTTCTCCAAGGCGAATGCCTTTCTCGAAAGCCATGGACAGAAGCCGATCGACTGGGCGTTGCCGCCCCTGGGCTGATGAGGTGCCGGCCAGCGGCCACCGATCGAGCACGACATGCTCGGTCAGGCCAACCTTGCTGTGCACCAGCAACAACTCCTCCACCCGCCAGCTTATCGGCTCGATCTCCCAATCGAACGACTCGCCCCTGCGATAGGCCAGCGTGATATGCGGGCTGAACCGATAGGCACGCCCCCGCAACCGATCGATGCGGGCCATTGCCGCGGCGATCCGCGCCTGCAGATCGAACAATGCATGGATCCGTTCGCTCGGGCGCAGCAGGACTGAGTCGACGCCGCCGGTCATTCGATCCACTGCGACGTGGAAAGACGGGAGTGTCATCGACTCGCCGATCGACCGCATCAGCGGAACGGCCCAGCCCGGCAGGCGGGGGAAATCCAGCTTGTACAGCGTTATGTGGAGATAGTCGGTGCGGACCGGCTTCCCGAGAGCGAGAAGTCGCCGTTCCCGGTCGATATGCCGGGCCACCGGCACGGGCGGCCGAAGCAGAAAAAGCAGGCGATCCGACCGTTCGAAGAACATGCTGCGCGACTCACTGAATGTGTTCCTGTTATGTTCCATTCTGCCGCTTTTGTCGAATCTCGATTCCGGCCCGATTGACTTGGCCCGGCATTCGGAGACGATTGGGTCAGCGAGGGGTTTGGGGACAGGAATGAACGTCAAGCGACTGCAGCAGCGGCTGACCGACACGGGCTTCTATCGCAAGCCGGTCGACGGCGCGCTGGGCCGGAACACCTATGCCGCGCTGTTCAGCTACATGGCGCGACGCGATCTGGGCGATACCGGGCTGGCGATCGGCACCGGCTGCGCCGCAAGCCTCATACCCGCCGGAATCGGCACCGAGCTGCGGCTCGCGCATTTCCTCGCCCAGACCGCGACCGAGACCCAGGGCTATCAATATCTGGTCGAGAAGCTGAATTACACGGCCGCCGCGCTGATGGCGCTCTGGCCCGACCTGTTCCCGGCCGAGCGATCGACCAGGGGCTATGCCGGCAATCCCGAGGCGCTGGCGCTGAAGGTCTACAGCAACCGAATGGGCAACGGCCCGCCCGCGAGCGGCGACGGCTGGGATTTTCGCGGACGCGGGCTGATACAGCTGACCGGGCGGAACAATTACACCGCGCGCGAGGCCGAATCGGGGGTGCCGTTGCTGACGATGCCCGATCTCGCCGCCGATCCCGGCATGTCGGTTCGGCTTGCCTGCCTTTACTGGACATCCCGCGCGATCAACGCCGCGGCGGACGCCGACGATATCAAGGCCGTCCGGCGGCTGGTGAACGGCGGGAGCAACGGGCTGGAGGATGCAAAAATCCACCTCGCCCGGGCGAAGAAGATCCTGTTGTAGAAGAGCGCAAGGAGGAGACATGAGGGGGAGCCATCGCGGTGCATTTCATCATATCGACCTGAATGTGCGGGACCTCGCCGCCTCGAAAGCGGTGTACGGCCCGGTGCTCGAATATCTGGGCTATCGCTGCGTCAAGGATGAGTCCCAAGGCTGCGAATGGGACATGGGCCCCGAAGGGCAGGGCGCCTCGCTGGGAATCAAGCCGTGCGACCCGGCGCTCGCCGGCCATGCCCATCGACGCTACGCGCCGGGGCTGCATCATCTGGCCTGGCGGGCAGCGAGCCGGGCGGATGTCGACGCCCTGCATGATCTGCTGGTCGAACGCGGAATCAGGGTCCTCGACGCACCGGCGCAGTATCCCGAATATTGGGGCGATTATTACGCCGTGTTCTTCGAGGATCCGGACGGCATGAAGCTCGAACTGGTCTATGCGCCCGGCTGGATCTGAGGCGGGTCCATCACGCTCCCGACCAACCCGCTGAGCCGGGCGAAGCCGAGCGTATCGTACATCTCCATCAGGCTGACGCATTTGCCGCCCTGGAAATGCCAGATGTCGACCTTGGGCGTCGCGATCTCGCGCCCGGTCCTGCGATCGCGCCAGCGACAGCTCCCCACCCAGACGATCGTATCGCCGTCGACGATCAGCTGATGAGTCGGGGAATCGATCATTTCCATCGTGACGGTCAGCGAGGTCAGATAGTCGCGCGCCCGGTCGATGCCCACGCGCGCATCGGCCAGGGGATGAAGCTCGGGCGGATTGAGCACCGAACGCAGCCGCACATCGTCGGCGAGCAGATCGAGGAAAAGCTCAGCGCTTTGCCCCCGGGTCTCGTGCCATTGTTCATAGGCGTAGAGCAGGCGATCGGCGATGCTGGGCGCGGCGCTCATCGACTTCGTTCCCCCGGGTCCGTCCTGGCCCCCTGATCCAAGCGCGATTAGACAGGATTGCTGTCGCGATGGTGCGGGAATTGGACGGATTCGGTGGTAAATCGGGTCAGGCTTTCCGGGCGAACTCGATGAGATCCCAGAGATTGCCGTACAGATCCCTGAACACGGCGACGGTACCATAGGGTTCGACCCGGGGCTCCCGCACGAACACCACGCCCTTTTTCAGCATCGCGGCGTGATCCCGCGCAAAATCGTCAGTCGCGAGGAACAGGAAGACCCGCCCGCCAGCCTGGTCTCCCACGAACGCGGCCTGTTCCGGCGTGGCGGCGCGGGCGAGCAGCAGCGAGGTGGCGCCGGGCGCGGCACCGGGCGGCGCGACAACGACCCAGCGCTTGTCCTGGGCTGGCTGGTAGCTGTCCTCGACCAGCGTGAATCCGAGCGTGCCGACATAGAAAGCGAGCGCTTCGTCATAGTCGCGAACGACCAGGGCGATATGGGCGAGGGACTGGTGCATCGGCTGATTCCGTGGCTGGGGGCTGTTCCCTGATCCTGCGACGGCCATGGTCGCCCGTGCCAATAATTACCGCCGATCCGGAGCAGGATTCTCCATGAACCGCGCTTCCCGTCCGTGCGGGAACGGAGTGTCCGCCCCGACAAGGCATCGCGGAAAGGAATCGGGGCCGGCGAACATGCGCCGGCCCCGCCCCCTCCAGGCCCGATCAGGCAGCCCGATCCATCGAGCCGCCCGTCATCCGCTATTCGTCCTCGAGCAGCAGCCGCGCGTTGATCGTCGGATTGCCTGCCTGCGACAGCGGGAACTCAGTCCCGGCCTCGTGCTGCGAGGGAACGGTGATCTCGACCGTCAGCTTGCGATCGAGAATCTTGTCCTGATCGACGCGGAAATTGACGTTGATCAGGCCGTGATCGCGGCAATTGGCGCAGTTGCGCGGCGTCGCCGGCTGGAAGAAAGCCCGTGTCGCGATCGTCTGTCCATCGGCAAGCAGGTGGACCTGGAACGAGCCGGGGATGTTGAGCCGGTCGATATCCTTGACCCGCACCGAGACCGGCGCGGCGCTCCTGATGGTGAAGCTGCGCTCCGCATCGATGCTGCCGACCCGGTTCTCGAGCTGGGGCGCCGCCGCCTCGGCACCGGTATCGAGCGTGTCATAGCTGATGTCGGTCTGCTCGATCGTCTGATCGGCGGTCACCGACCAGGCCGGGGTCGCGGGAAGCGTGCTGAACGGCGGCGAGAGCCAATATTGATCTGACGACGACATGGTCGATTTGAAGCCGGCAAGCGTCGTCGCGCCCACCAGGGTCTGCCATTTCCACCACAGCCGGTCGAGGTTGCAATGGTAGAACCAGAAGATCGGATCGAACGACGCGACATTCTGGTCGGCCATCGTATCGCCGACCGACATGTGGCCGCCGTCATGGGCCGCGATCGAGAAATCCTGATAGCCGTCGACGCCGTAATGGCCGAACCGGGTCTGCTGGAGCGAGGTGGCGGTGTTCCCGAAGAAATCATTCTCCTGCAGATTGGAGGCGATCGTCGCATCGGGATAGCGCGTGGTGGTGTAGTTCGCGCCGTAGCCCGGGCCGAGATTCACCGGCACGACATATTTGTCGAACGGCGGCTGCTTGAGCAAAGCGGGCACCGGCGTCGTCATGTCCCAGTATGGAATGGTGACGTCGCCACAGCCGGGCACCGACCGCAGCGCATCCTCGAACACGCGCAGATATTCGCGGTGCCACGGGTTGAATCGCGGCTCGTGATGCAGGCAGTTGGTCTGCGGCAGGCCGTGGATGCCGGCCAGCGCATAATAGCTGCCATTGGTGCCCGGATCGATCGCCATCAGGCCCTTGAAGGCATTGGTGAGGGCAGTCACCTCGTCCGGGCTCAGGCTGTCGACATTCTTGCGCACGCGGCCGGTGGCGCGCTCGCTCAGCGCCCGCACCGACGGCGCGGCCGCCACCGCAGCCCCCATCGGATAGCCGTTCATGATCCAGTTGTAGAAGGTCGCCGACATGTCCGCCGTCCATTTCGGATAAGGATCCGGCGGCATGTCGCCATCGGGCTGGCGGGTGTGGATATAGATGGTCGGCGCATTCTTCTTCACGCCGTCATAGGAGGAAAGGTCGATCCCCTTAGGGCCCATATGGGCGATATCGTAGTCAGTGAAGAACTGACGGATGTCGGCCATATAGGTCGGATTCTTCACCGGCCCGTCCGCGCTGCTGTTGTCCATGACGCTGCCCCTCCACGATGGCGTTCCCGAAGCCGAGGACGGCGACTCAGCGCGCCATGCCGTCGACTTCTCGCCCGCGCTTCATGCTGCAGAATCCGCCCGCGCCGATAGCGGAACCGGCGCCGATTCGGCGCCTTCGCGCGTGGCTGTTCCAGGCCCTATCGGGGCAGGCCGTCGACGATCGCGGTGCCCGGTCCACCGGCCTGTGTCTTCACCTCCCCGCGCAACCGGGGATCGAACGAGACATGGACGACGGCGCGGCTCGTCTCGAGGATGAGCTGATCGAACTTCAGCCCGCTCGCCGCCAGCGTCCGGGCGACCGCCACCGGGCTCAGCCCGGCCACGCGGATATCGGCGGCATAGCCCTTTGGGTGCGCCGAGGTGGCGGTGCCGCCGACGATCCGGTTGATCGCCGGATTGCGATAGGCCGAGGTGATGACGATCGCCCGCGCGCCCAGGATCGACCGCGCCTTTTCAAGACCGGGGGCCAGGACCTTGCCGATATTGGCGAGATGATCGGCGGTCGGCGTGTTGGCGATGCCAGATCGGTCAGCAGTGTCGGACACGAGGAATTCGTCGAGGAAGAAATGTTCGGTCAGTCTCGTGCGCGCCATGTCGGTTTCCCCGGTCGATGAACGGGATGGTCCGATCTGACGGCCGGTCTGGCCTTCGACCCCATCCCGTCGCGGTGATGGACCTGATTGGAACGCGGTTGAATCGGGACACCCCCGGGGATGTGTTCAGAGGCCGAGAGTCATCTTGCGCAGCAATGCGGCAAGATGATCGCGCTCTTGCCCGTTCAGGCTGGTCACCGCCCCGGCAGCCTCGGCGAAGCGCACGCCGATCGCGGCATCGACAAGGTCCCGGCCGCGATCGGTGAGCATCGCCGTCAGCGCACGCCGGTCGTCCGGATCGCGCTCGCGGGTCAGCAGCCCCCGCGCCTCGAGCCGGTCGAGACAGGCGGTCATGGCGCCCGAGGTAAGCAGCACCGAGCGCCGCAACAGGGTCGGCTTCAGGCGACAGGGCGGCCCGGAGCGCCGGAGCGTCGCCAGCACGTCAAGATCGGTGTAGCTGAGCCCAGTCGGCTTCAGGACCTCCTCGGCCCGTGCCTCCAGTCGGCCAGCGAGGTGCAGAATCCGCCCGACCACCGCCATCGCCGACGCATCGAGATCGGGCCGTTCGCGCCGCCAGTCGCGCAATAGCTGATCGACCACGTCCCCGGCGCCCGCCTCACCCTCGTCTTCCGATCCCGACATGCCGCCTTCCCTTCATTTATATCGATATCAAGTATCTTGACTTGAAGCTATATTGATCGAACCATGGCGTACGATCCCAGGCCGAGAACCGGAGAAATCGCCATCATGAAAAACATCGTCGCATGGTTTGGGCCCGCCTTCATGCTTGCCCTCATGGCGGCCGTGCCGGTCGCCCGGGCAGCGCCCGCACCGCCACGCCAGGCAGGCGAAAAACAGGTCGAGCAGGGGGTGGCGACCGCGATCGACGGCACGACGATGAACTATGAGATCGGCACCCTGTTCGTGCCCGAGAATCGGGACAAGCCGGACAGCCGGCTGATCGGGGTGGGCTTTGCGCGGGTGAAGGCGGCGCATCCGACCGGCGCGCCACCGGTGTTCCTGCTCGTCGGCGGACCGGGCGTGACCATGCTCGACATCATCCTCGATCATGACGAGGTGGCGCGGCGGCGCGTGAAGGTGTGGCAGGCCCATGCCGAGGTCGCCGATCTCGTGGTGATCGAGCAGCGCGGCTATACGCTGCGCGGCGACCGGATGGAGCTGACGACCAAAGCGCTGCCGCTCGACCGCCCGATGACCGTCGCCGACGATATCGCGATCGTGCGCGACCTGGCGCGGCGTGCGGCACCGGCCAATTCGGGCAAGGACCTGTCCGGATACACCATCGTCCAGGCGGCAAACGATGTGGACGACCTGCGCAGGGCGCTCGGTTACGATCGGATCAGCCTGGTCGCGGCAAGCTTCGGCTCGCAATGGGCGTTCGCGGTGATGAAGGCGCATCCCGGCATCGTAGCCCGTGCGGTGCTGTCCTCAGTCGAGCCGCTCGATTATGGCTATGACATGCCGGCGGCTGTGTTCGGGGCGTTCCAGCGCATCGCGTTCGACGCCGACCGCGACCCCGGGCTGAAACCCTGGCTGCCGCAAGGCGGGCTGATCGGCGCGATCCAGGCAACCCGCGACCGGCTCGCCAAAGGACCGGTGACGGTCGTGGTCAAGGATGCTGGGGGCGCGGCGCGCACGATCGTGATGGGGCTGGAGGACTACCAGCTCGCGCTGATCACCTATTCGGCGAACGCGGCGGCCTTCCCACGGTTTGTCCTGTCGGCCTATCACGGTCACTATGACGACTGGGCGCGGGACGACATCGACTGGCGGAAGGCCGAGCCGCGCGCGCTGATCAACCCGCTGATCAATATCGGCCTGGGCATGTCGGCGGCGCGGCAGAGCCTGTTGTGGAGCGACCCTGCGCTGCCGGTTCTGGGAAGCTGGAACTTCGCATCCTATCTGGCCACCGCGGGGGAATGGCCCACGCTCGATGCCGGCGACGCCTTCCGCACGCCCGTTTCAGATCCGACGCCGGTCCTGTTCGTGCACGGCGACTGGGATACCTCGACCCCGGTCGACAATATGCTGGCGATGCTGCCCTATTTCCCCAACAGCCGCGCAATCCTGATTCACCGCGCCCAGCACAACGGCGCTTTCGCGCTGCTGCGGAGCCGACCGGCCGTGGCCGCGAAGATCCATGATTTCCTGCGTAGCGGCACGATCGACGGGCTGCCGACGGATGTCGCGCTCGACCCGGTGACCTTCGCCAGGCCGGACTTCCCAGCGCCGCACGGCGCGGGCGATTCGCCCCGCCCGACCGGATAGCCGACCACAAGGCGGTGCGTGTACCACGGCATGACGCCGGTTCCGCCATTGCCCGCGAATCGCTTTCCGCTGCTCTGCGGGATTATGGCGCAGGAATCCTGCAGGATTCAGGTGTTTGTGCATGAACTTCACGCGTGAGAGCCTCATATCGCGCTCAATTGATGAGAAACGGCAATCGCGATCTGATATCAACCATCGCGCCCGGCTTGTTCGGCACGGGATTGAAGCATCGCCGGGCAGGATGGGGAGATACCATTATCCGGAGCAGGATGAGCATCCGCATCCTATAGTATATTGTGAATTTATACCGGATAGCCGGAGTTCTTTACGGGACCTGCGCCGGCTGCGCTGCAACAATAGTGTATAGATAAGCTGCCATAACTGCAGTATGTTTCGGAGAGGTTTGCCGGGGGAGACATGCCCCCTCGATAAGGTCGGAATGTCTTCCATCGGACGCGGCGGCCACCGCTTCCTGGGGGGCGACGAAACCGGGCCCGCCCAGGGCCGACGACATTCTTCGAGGAACGACATCATGCAGCGACGACCCGAAATGTGCATCGTCAATCGCGAGTTGGTGGAGGATCTGGAGCCGCTGGTCGGATCGCAGGCCGAGGTGATGCAACGGCTAGGCATCAGCTGGAACAGCTGGATCAAGATCGTCGCCGGCCTGCCGGTCCGCAAGTCGGTTGGGCAGCGCCTGAAGGAACGCGCCCTGGCGCAGGCAGCCAGCGTCCAGGGACTGAAGGCGAAATTCCCCTGCAGCTCGGCGCCTGACGGCATCAATCGCGCGGCGCTCGACAATGCCTTCATGTTCCCGGCAGCCAATGATGCCGAACCGGCGCCTCGCCCGGCCGGATATGGCCTTCGCGGCGTCCGGCGCGCGCGGTCGTTCGGGATGTGCGAAGGCGCTGCGCACTGACAGCCTGATTCCCTTCGGGACAGCGGACCTCGCCGCCGCCCCGAAGGCATCATTTCGGGTTATCGCGGGCTCGCCGATCCCGTCTTCGGCGTCGAGCCTGGCTTGGGCGTCGGGCTTGGCTTGGTCGTGCCGTCGTCGCTCATCGCCTGGTTCAACTGCTGCGCGCGAATTCGGATGCCGGCATCCTGCTCGGGCGTGATCTTGCCCTTGCCATATTGCAGCGAGCGATAATCCTTTTCGGCCTGGCTCTGGTCCGAGGATGCCGGACGACTCTTGTCGCCTGACGCCTGCTGAGTGGTGCCGGACTGGGCAAGAGCTCCGCCTGCGAGCAACAGGCCGGCCGCCGAGGCGAGGAAAAACTGGGTGATCGTCTTCATGGTACATCCCTTCCGGTTCCGGCCGGTCGATCGGCCGCATGGCCGGCGCCGCCCGGGCACCGGTGGGAGCATCATGCGATTCCCGCGGCGGCGTTGCGCGTGACAGGCGTCACGCCGTCGCGGCACGCTATCGCCCGGCCGTCACCGCGACGCCGGTCGCCTGACCGCCAGCACGCCGGCGGCGATGAAGGCGATCAGCACCAGACCCTGGACGATCACGAAAGCCGGCTCCGTGCCGGTCGGGGCGAAGGCATTCAGGAAGCGGACCTTCTGGAAGGCCTGCACGACCCCGACAAAGACGTTGAAGTAGAGCGCGATGATCGCGGTGACGGTATAGACGGTCCGCCACGCCCCCGCCCGCTTGAACGCGTAGAGAGCGGCCAGCGCGATGGCGAGATCGACCAGCGAGATCATGCCGACGACATGCGGCGGACCGATGACCTTCGACGGGAAGAAGAAGCCAGTGACGCTGGTCAGGATCGTGAAGACGAGAAAGGCGAGGTTCCAGCCGCCCAGCCACCGCCCCCGCAGCAGGGCGACAAGAAAAACGAGCCCGGTCGCGATGCCGATCAGGCTGATGATCGTGTGAAGTTGCGTGAACGCCGCTACCGACAGGCCGAGAATCATCGTCCGTCTCCCCGTTATTCGTACAGGCTATACTTCTAGGACAGTCGCGGCGAGCGGATTCGCAACCGTAACGAAACGATCGGTTCGCGCGGCTTTCTGGCGATTGGTTGCGCCCAGCCGATGGGCGGCACTCGCCGGGGCGCGGGGAAGACACGGCCCATCGGCTTGTCCCGCAGGCGCCCGGTCCCTCGATTGACGCCCGCCGGGCGCGTGACCATAGGCTGGCCGCGCTTCGGCAGCGGGAGAAGACGCAGATGGGTGCTATTTCGGCCGTCTTCTATTTCCTCACCCAGCATTCCCTTCTGGCATTGCCGCTCTATCCGCTGGTCGCGCTGGCGATCGGGGCATTGCTGGCCAGGGTGACCGGCCGTTGCTGGTGGCTGTTCCTCGGCGTGCCGGGACTGGCGATGGCGGCGGTCAGCCCGTTCTTCGCATCGGCGGTGAACGCGCTTTTCCTCAACGCCGCTGGCACGACGGGCAGCGCGGTGATCGTCCGTGCGGAGGAGACAAGCTCGACGCTGAACGACAACCCGATCTGGTATTATGAAGCCGTGGTGCGGACCGCGGACGGCCGCGACGTCGAGACGAGCTTCGACACCATGTCAGCGTCGATCTACCCCTGGCGCAACGAGATCCTGATCCCGCCGGAGGGCGAACGGTTCGTGGTCACCTATGTCCCCGGCTTTCCGCGCAACATCGCGATCATGGCCGACCAGTCGCCCTATGGCCGCAAGTGGCTGATCAGGCAGGACCGGCAGCCGGTCGACACGGCGGCGGCGAAGCTGGCGGCAGCGCCCGGCAATGCGGATTTTCGCGAGGCGTACCGGAAGGCGCTGACTGGCTTCATCGCGCGCCACGGGACGGATGCCGATCCTGCCCTGCTGGCCGACTATCGGGCCAAACTTGCCGGGCTGGAGGTTCGGCCGTCGCGATAGGAGTCGAGAACGACGACGCAGGCTCTGGAAATCACGCACCGGCACCCTCATTATCGGTGCCGAGACGTCACCTCCGCCACGGGCCAAACCGCCGGAAACCAGTTGAGCAGTCGGGAAGGACCGCATGAAATCCCTGTTCGATCGCCTGTTCGGACGCCGCGACGCACTGTCAACGACCGCCGAGGTTGCGCAGGCCGCCAGCCCCGAGCCCGATGAGAAGATCGACTGGCTGCGCGATTCGATCCGGCGCGATGTCGCCACCGGTTTCTACGACGAGGACGCCATCCTGGTGCAGGCGGTCGCTTCCTTCGAGGAGGAGTTCGACCCGCCCTTGCTGCGCCGCGAGGCGCAACGGCTGCTGCGCGAGGCGCTGGCAGAGCATAGGGAAGCACAATGCGACTGGCCCGAACGGACTGACTGCGACCGGCTTGACGATGCCTTTGCCGCGCTGGAAGCCAAGGACATCATCTCGCGCCAGCACTTCACCTGCTGCGGCACGTGTGGCGCGAACGAGATATGGGACGAGATCGACGCAGTGCACAAAGCCGGCCGGCCGACGCGCGGCTATGCCTTTTATCATGTGCAGGACACGGAGCGCGCCGCCGAAGGGGGCGGGCTCTATCTGAACTATGGCGCTTGCGAGGAGGGCGAGGAGGCTGCGCTGGCAGTGGCGAAGGATATCGTCACGCATCTAGAGGCGCATGGGCTTCGGACGGAGTGGGATGGAAGCTGGGCGCAGCGGATCGGGGTGTCGCTGGATTGGAAGCGGCGGCGTTAAGCGAGTTGTCTATCAACGCGCGGAATCGACTCAATCTCACCGCACGTCCTCACGAGCACCTCTCCGACTTTCACTATGGAAGGTCCGCAGCCTCGAACGTTGGCACTCCTGATTCCAGCGGCGCGTTTATCTCTTTCGTGAGCTCGGATTGACGCAGGCAGTGCCTGAGCAGTGACCGCTGCGGAGAACATTCGACATCGCCCAAGATCGCGATTCAGCTCAAGACATGTCCATAGGCCGCATACAATTCCAGCACCCGCTCCGCCGTGATGCCGTCCGCCTGCGCACGAGCAAGATCATGCTCTTCATTCGCCAAGGTGATGACCGGTCGCTGACGGGCAAGCTGGGGATGAACCCAGCAGGGCTGGTTCAACGCATCTCCGAACGGCGCAAGACCGTTGGAGAACCAGCCGGTCCACGGCCCCAGGTTTGCATAGACGCCCTCGTCAAAGCCATCGAGGTAGATGTCAAAATTGGCCCGCGAGAGCGTCGACCACACGCCGAAGCCGAATTTCTCGGCCAGACCATGGACCGGGATGTCGAACACGCAGCGGACGAAGAAATGTTCGCCGCCGACGACGCAGAAATCCTCGGAGAGGAAATCACCGTCGAAGCGGATGGCGCTATTGGGCTCATATTCCTCCGGCCCCTCCCAGAAATCCGGGGCGAAGGCCGCGAGGTCGAACATACCGCTGTGCGCGATGCCGCAGGATGCGCAGTCCCAGCCTGCGTCGCCCAGGCGATCCAGCGCGGACGGGGGCTTTTTACGGCCAAAGAACTTCACGTAGCTTCTCGGTCATATTCTCGATGATCCTCGCGACGGTCTCGTTTGTGGCGAGGCCCTTCCACCATTCGCGAAGGACGAATGGTCCCCCTCCCCCGCTTCGCAGGGGAGGAGTTTAAAGACCTTTACTCCGCCGCTGGTAGGTAAATCTCCCCGCCTTTCTCCCGGAACTTCTCGCTCATTTCATCCATGCCCTTCTCGGCATCGGCGTTCGCGAAGCGCGCCCTCGCCGCATCTCCCTGCTCCGGCGATGTCGCGGCAAGGAAGCTGTCCACGCCGCTATTCTGCTTCGCCGCGAAATCGCGGACTTCCTGGGTGATCTTCATCGAGCAGAATTTCGGCCCGCACATCGAGCAGAAATGGGCGGTCTTGGCGCCCTCCGCCGGCAGGGTCTGGTCGTGATATTGCTCCGCCGTGTCGGGATCCAGCGACAGGTTGAACTGGTCGCGCCAGCGGAATTCGAAGCGGGCGCGGGACAAGGCGTCGTCGCGCAGCTTCGCGGCCGGGTGGCCCTTGGCGAGATCGGCGGCGTGGGCGGCGAGCTTGTAGGTGACGACGCCGACCTTCACATCGTCACGGTCGGGCAGGCCGAGATGTTCCTTGGGCGTGACGTAGCAAAGCATCGCCGTGCCGTACCAGCCGATCATCGCGGCCCCGATGCCGCTGGTGATATGGTCATAGCCCGGCGCGATATCGGTGGTGAGCGGCCCGAGCGTGTAGAAGGGCGCCTCCCCGCAGACCTCGAGCTGCTTGTCCATATTCTCCTTGATCTTGTGCATCGGCACGTGGCCGGGGCCTTCGATCATGACCTGGACGTCTTCCTTCCAGGCGCGGTGGGTGAGCTCGCCCAGCGTGTAGAGTTCGCTGAACTGCGCCTCGTCATTGGCATCGGCGATGCTGCCGGGGCGGAGGCCGTCGCCGAGCGAATAGGCGATGTCATACGCCTTCATGATCTCAGTGATCTCGTCGAAGCGTTCGTAGAGGAAGCTCTCCTTGTGGTGCGCGAGGCACCATTTCGCCATGATCGAGCCGCCGCGGCTGACGATGCCGGTCACGCGCTTCGCCGTCATCGGGACATAGGCGAGGCGAACGCCGGCATGGATGGTGAAATAATCGACGCCCTGCTCTGCCTGCTCGATCAGCGTGTCGCGGAAGATGTCCCAGGTCAGGTCCTCGGCCACGCCGCCGACCTTTTCCAGCGCCTGGTAGATCGGCACGGTGCCGATCGGCACGGGGCTGTTGCGCAGGATCCATTCGCGCGTGTCGTGGATGTTGCGGCCCGTCGACAAGTCCATCACCGTGTCCGCGCCCCAGCGGATCGACCAGACCATCTTGTCGACTTCGGCCGCGACGTTCGAGGCGACCGCGCTGTTGCCGATATTGGCGTTGATCTTCACGAGGAAGTTGCGGCCGATCGCCATCGGTTCGGATTCGGGGTGGTTGATATTATTGGGGATGATCGCGCGGCCACGGGCGACCTCGTCCCGGACGAATTCAGGCGTGACGTGATCGGGAATCGACGCGCCCCAAGACTGGCCGTCGCGGATCAGTTGCTCCTTGGCGGCAGCGCGGCCCATATTCTCGCGGATCGCGACATATTCCATCTCGGGCGTGATGATGCCGCGGCGGGCATAATGCATCTGGCTGACATTGTGGCCGGCCTTCGCGCGCAGCGGGCGCTTCACGACATTGGGGAATTGCGGCACGCCGGCCGAGCGATCCGGGCCGGACAGGCCGTTATCCTCCGGCCTGATCTCGCGCGCGTCATAGGATTCGACGTCGCCGCGGCCGAGGATCCAGTCGCGGCGGAGCGCCGGCAGGCCGGCATTGATGTCGATGATCGCCTTCGGATCGGTATAGGGGCCCGAGGTGTCGTAGACCCGGAGCGGCATTTCGCCGCTCGACGGCTCAAGCATGATCTCGCGCATCGCCACGCGCCATTCCCCGACATGGATCTTGCGCGAGCCACGGATCGGACCGGTGGTGACACCGATTTCAGTGCGGGCGGGAATGTCTGCCATGGGTATTTCCTCAGTAGATAATGGGTTTGGCGGTGACGCCGGCGATCAGGAAGGCGAGGCCGAGCGCGAGCACGACGATCGCCCAGACACGGGTGGCGGTGGCGAGTGGGCGAGTCAGGTGAAGGCCGCGATCCTGCAGGACGATCAGCCCCAGTCCCTTGGCCATCGCCGCCCAGCCGACCAGCGAGACGGCGACGGCGAGCGGATCGGACCAGCGATCGTGGACGCCGACAATCGCGGCGCCGGCAATGAAGCCGACCGCGCCGGCGACCAGCAACAGCGCGGGAGAGGCCGTGAATTCATCAAGCGCGCGGCGCCACCGATCCCCGTTCGCCAGCCCGCCAAGGCCTGTGCCGGCGAGATAGACACCGATCAGCATCGCGAGCAGCGCGGTCGCTGGTGTATGAATCGTCATGGCCACCTCCTCACGCAGTGCGGAGGACGGGCCACGGATTTCGGGTGAAAGCCGCTCCCTCCCTCCGCCGGTCTCAACCGGATCAGGTTCGGCGGGTCGGGGGCTGCAGCCCCCCTCTCAGGCGCGCATCAGCGCCCCCCCGGGGAAGCGGCGACCCTAGGCGTATCGGCTGACAAAGAAAAGGCCGCGCGACCCGGGTCGCGCGGCCTTTTCAGCATGTTTCGCCGCGAGCCGGTCCAGTCAGTTGGCGCCGCTCGTCTTGAAATAGGTGCTGATCACGCCGTTCGGATAGAAGCCGCCGCCCGTCACCGCCGCGCGATTGGTGTAGAGAACGTTGAGCACCTGCGCCGGGGTACGACCGGCGACAAGGCCGTCGATCGTGGTCGGCGTGATATTCGAGGTCGTTGCGTTGCCCGTGACGCCCTGGTCGAGATCAGTCGCACCGTCGAGCGCGTCGCGCGCGCCGCTGAGCTGATCGGTAGAGGTACGCGCCGCCGTGCCGCGACCATAAAGCTGCGCCCGGATCAGCGCCGCCTCGTAGGATTTTGCCGCAAGGGCATCCGCCGCCACGTTAACGAGAACCAGGTTCGTGATCTTCGGGGTCGCGCCGATATAGGCAGTGACCACGACGTCCTGGAGAATGAACGCGCCGAGCAGGAAGTTGAGCTCGCTGGAAAACGCGTCGAACGTGTCCGCCGGGCCGATCAGCCCGGCAGCGCGCGCCAGGCGGGTGAAGCCGCCGGTGACCGCGCTGGAAAGATCGATCGACGGCTGTGCGGACACGGCTGCCGAGCCGATCGCCGAGCGCAGGATGCCGAGCTGGGCCAGTTCCCGGGTCGCGATCTCGCGGGCATATTGGCCGAGCAGCGCATCGCTGAAGGTGATCTGCGCGCCGCCTGAGACGGTGCCCTGGGTACCCGTGCCGGTGAGCAGCGACGCGGCGACGCCGCTACCCGTCGTCGCCAGCGCGAAATATTGCGCCGTGAGATACTGAAGCTGAAGCGCGAAATTCAGATAGTCGACGTCGAGCGCGACAGTCGAGGTGGAGGTGGGCGTCGGCGTCGCGGTGCCGGTCGGCGTGGGGGTCGGCGTCGGGCTGCCGCCACCACTGCCGCCGCAGGCAGCAAGGCCCATCGCCACCGTCGCGCCACCGGCGAGTTGCAGGAAGCGGCGCCGCGCGCCGGCGCGATCATTGTCAGCGCCGGGAGCCGTCATCGGGGTATCGGTATCGATCATCGTGAAATCTTCCCTTTTGGGGCAATGGTGCGATCAGTTGACGGTGCTTGCCTTCACGGCGCCGTTGAGGCCTGCCGTGAAGAAACCGCCCGAGCTGACTGCCGCGCTGTTCAGGTAGAAGATGTTCAGCACCTGGCCCGCACTGCGGCCAAGCACGATACCCTCGGGATTGGCAGGCACGATATTGGACACGAGGTTACCGTTGACCGTGGTCGGCGAGATGCCGTGATCGAGATCCTTGCTGGCATCGCTGCCGACGCCATCGAGCGAATCGCGGACGTCGGAAATGCTGTCGGCGTTCGTGCGGAGCGTGGGGGTGGCAACCCCCTTTGCGTAGAGCAGCGAGCGGATCATCGACGCATGGTGCGCATGCGCCGAGAGCAGGCCAAGCACCTGGCCAAGGATCGTCTTGTCAGTGATCGACGCCGCCGCGGCGGCATAGCCGGTGACGATGACGTCCTCGATCATGAAGGCGCCGAGCAGGAAATTCTGGTCGCTGGCATAGACGTCGAACGCGGTGCCGGCCGTGACGACGTTGGCCGCGCCGGCCAGCTTGGAGAAGGCACTGGTCGCGGTGACACCGAGGTCGATCGCCGGCTGCGCCGTCACGCCGTCGCTGCCGAGCGTGGTGCGCAGGAATGCGACATGCGCCGCGACATCCTGCGCGATTTCCTGTGCATATTGCGAGACCAGCGGATCAGTGAAGGTCACCTGGCGCGCGCCGGTGGCAGCACCGGCGGTGCCGACCCCGGTAAGCTGGGCGGCGGGAAGGCCGACGCCCGACACGGCAAAGCTGTAATATTGCGCCACGAGATATTCGATCTGGAGCAGGAAATTGCCCATGTCGTTGTCGGCGATCGTCGCCGCCGACGCCGAGGTCGCGATCGACAGTGCGCCGGCACCGGCCACCGTAGCCGCCGTGGCGCCAAGCGCTGCCTTGAAGAATTCGCGGCGCTCGTTGCGCAGCTCGGGTTCCGGCTGGAGGGCTGATTCGCTACTCTCGATCAGCTGCTGGTCGTCGGTCAAAATGACCTCTCCTTGAGATGATTTCCCGCACGCGCGAGAAGAATTTGGCCACCGGCCCCAACCATTTGCAGCGGTCGGGCGAACCGATTCCAGCCGGTTTCTGCCCCCCGGTAGCCGATCTACCGGGCCGACATCAACAACCGTTAACGGCCAATCCCGTCCAAGCCGGCTCAGCCCGCCTCAAAAGGTGTAGCCGAGCCCGATCGCGCCAAGCCATTGATTGGGGCTGCCGGCGATGCTGGTCACCGGGCTGGCGGCGAAATCGTCCTGCATGCGGGTGTAGGAACCCGTCACGTAGATGCCGAGACCATGAAGCAGATCGCCAGTGAGCGAACGGCCGGCCACGAGCCCGACATTGAGATCCTTCCAGCCCTTGCGTCCGCTGAACACCGGAAGGCCGCTGCGCGCCGATCCGGCCGCGTCCACGTCGAAATAGGCGCGGGCATAGCCAGTGCCCGCATAATCGGCCGAAACCGAGAGCGCGACGAACGCCTTGCGGCTGAGCGGCGTTGAATATTCGATCGACGGGGTGATCACATAGCTGCGATAGATATTGCTGAGATCATGGACATAGGCGACTCGCACGGTGAGATTGTCATAGTCGCTGGTGATCAGACCGGTCTTGCCGATGCCGATGAACCCGCCGGCCTCAAGCGCGACCTTGCGGCTGCCGAGCGCCTTGACCTGCGGATCGACGATTCGGCCGACGCGGTTGAAGTTGAGACCGGCGATCGGCCCGAGCTGGAAATCGAAGGACGGACCGGTGGGATTGGGGATCAGGTCGACGTACAACTGGGTGTTGCGCGTGAAGAAGCTGAACCCGTCGAGCTTGCCCCGCGCCGCGAAGGCCGGCGTCACGACATAGTCGTTCGACCCTTCATAGCTCGGCATATAGGCGACACCGCCGCCGATGGTGAGGCTGTTGCGGTTCTGCTCGACCGTTTCGGCGGGCAGCGGCGCCGGAGAAGGCGGGCCCGCCGAATCCTGCGCGAAGGCGGGGGCTGCGGTGCAGGAAAGCAATGTCGCGAGCGAAAGGGCGATACGGTTTTGCGATATCACGAAAATACTCCAGGCCGGGTCTCGGACCGGGGAAACGCCGCCTGCATCGCTTTGGGTCCGCCTCGTATTCCTAGAGAAGGTAAAGCATCTTCACCTGTTGCGCATCGGCATCACCCGATACGGTGAAGCGTGCCGCCTTGAAGCTGGGCGGACCGAAGGTGATGACCGGGTTGCGCGAGAAGCCGAAGCCCTCGCGCGGGATGCCGGCAAAGGTATCGAGCTTGCCGTTGCTGTTCTCGTCATGAATCACCGCGATGGCATAGTCGCCGCGCGGCAGCCCGTCGAAGTTGATGTCGTGAGTGGTCGCCGGAACGGAGCGCGTCACGGCGCGCCGGTCGTCGGTGCATTTGGGGAAATTGGCGGGATCTGCAGTGAGACAGATCCGGATCATGCCGCGCGTCGAGCGCAGCTTCGCCACGTCGAGCGACAGATCAGAGACCGGCATCGCCCCCGGCAGCAGCGCCATCGCCGTAAGCGCCAGACCCAGCCGCCTTGCGACGTGCCCGGGCATGGTCGCGCGCGAAATCGCCGACGCCGCGATCGGTGCCGCAGAGGCGGTCCCAGAACCGGAAATATAGCCCATAATTCCCCCCATAATGCTCATGGTGGCGTTGATGATGGCTCGCGGTGATGAGCCACGCCCCCATTCGCCCCCGCCACATGAACGCAGGGAAAACCTCCCACCCCATATGGTTGGTAACCCCCATAAGCGTCATGACCGCAAGCACCACCGCCAGCGCGCCGGCGTGAATCGGAATCACGAACACCAGTAGCGGAATTGCCACAGCGCCGGTGATCGCCTCGATCGGGTGGAACGCCATGGCCGCCCAGGCAGTCGGCGGGCGACTGGCATGGTGGACGGCATGGGCGATGCGGAACGGCCGGGGCAGATGCATCCAGCGATGAGTCCAGTAGAACCATGTATCGTGCGCCATCAGGTACAGCAGCACCGACAGCGGCAGATACCAGAGCGGGAACGCGTGGACATCATCGTAGATCAGCGTCCAGCCGCGATTCTGCCAACCCCAGGCGATCACGCCGGCCGGCACGCCGTAAATCGCGGCTGAGGCGAGGCTCCACCCGATCTCGCGCCTGATCTGGGGATCGAGCCCGGCATAGAGGCCGGGGTGCCTGACCCTGGTCGCCATCGCGAAAGCACCGCTGACGATCAGGTAGCGCACCCCGACGATCACCGTCATTGCGACGGCGGAGAGCAGGATGGCGATGGCGACGGTCATGCTGCGCCTTATACGCCGAACACCCGGCGCGTCATGCGTTCAGACGATCATCGCAGCGCAATCGCGCGCGATACGGTCAAGCGATTCGCGCGATTCCCCGGCGCGGGCTCGGACGCTGAGCGAGTGGAGCACCGAGGCGACGATCGCAGCCGATGCAGCCGGCCGGCTACTCCCGGCCGCCGCGAGCAGATCCTCGATGCAGCGATCCTCCATCGCGAGGAAGGTGCAGAGCGCGGCGCGGACTTCCGGATCGGCCGCGGCCTCCGCCGTGGCGGTGCCGATCAGCAGGCAGCCCGAAGGCCCTTTCTCCCCCGACATATAGCCCTGGATTGCGCCGAGCAGCATGCGTTCGACCATCTCCTGCAGCGGCAACGCGAAGCCGCCGAGCGTGGCGAAGGAACGCTCGACCCGGTCGGTCAGCCGCGCGAGCGCCGCGAGGTACAGGGACCTTTTGTCGCCGAACGCAGCATAGAGGCTCGGCCGGGCGAGGCCCGTGGCCTCCGCCAAATCGTCGAGCGAGGTGCCGGCGAAACCATGCGTGCGAAACCGCTCCGACGCGGCCTTGAGGGCGACGTTCGCATCGAAGCTGCGCGGCCGGCCGCGGGGGCGCTGTGACAAATTATGTACCGTTTCGCAAAGAATCGTTGACTTGGATATATATTATGCGAAACGGTACGGAAATCAACCAAGGCCCAGGGAGGTCCCCATGAAGCTCTATTTCATTCCCTTCGCCTGCTCGCTCGCGACGCGGATCGCGATCGAGGAGGCAGAGCTCGACGCCGAGTTCGTCCAGGTGCTGCCGGGCGGTCGCCTGCCCGACGGACGCCCGTTCAGCGCGATCAGCCCGATGGGCTATGTCCCGGCGATGGAGACGGCTGGCGGCCTCGCGCTGACCGAGGGGCCTGCCGTGCTGACCTATATCGCCGATCTCGCCGCCGAGGGCGTGCTGGCGCCCGCCCCCTATACGGAGGAGCGCTATCAGATGATGCGCTGGCTCAACTTCATCTCGACCGAGCTGCACAAGGCAGTGTTCGCGCCGCTGATGAGCAGTGCGCCGCCCGAGGGCGCCAAGGCTTGGGCGCGGGCGCTGGCCGCGAAACGGTTCGACCTGCTGTCGGCCCGTCTCGACGGCAGCGACTATCTGCTGAACAGCTTCAGCGTGGCCGATGCCTATCTGCTCAGCGTGCTCAACTGGTGCGAATATGCCGGGGTGCCGATCGCCGACTGGCCGGTACTGCTTGGCTGGCGCAGCAGGATGCGCAAGCGCCCTTCGGTCGCGCTGGCGATGGCCACTGAAATGCCGTTGCGCGAAGCCGCCTGAAACATCTCCCCTGCCCGATTTGCGGGGCGGCACGAATCGGGTAGGCACGGGCGCATGCCCGCCCTTCTCTCCTGCGATATCGCGATCGTCGGCGCCGGGCTGGCCGGCGGGCTGGTGACGCTGGCGCTGAAGAAGCGGCATCCCGCCCTCGATATCAGGCTGATCGAGGGATCTGACGGGGTCGGCGGCAACCATGTCTGGTCCTTCTTCGCCAGCGACGTGGCGGATGCCGACCGGTGGATCGTCGCCCCACTGATCAGCTATGGCTGGAAAAGCTACGACATCGCCTTTCCGGCACACCGCCGCACGCTGGCCGCGGCCTATTATTCGATCGAATCCGAACGGCTCGATGCGGTGGTGCGCGCGACCCTGCCCGACGGCGCGCTGATGACCCGGCGCAAGGTGCTTGGCGCAAGCCCGACCGCGGTGGTGCTGGCCGATGGCGACCGAATCCAGGCCAAGGGGGTGATCGACGCGCGCGGGCCGGGCGATCTCGCGCTGCTCGAGCTTGGCTGGCAGAAATTCCTCGGGCGCGAATTCCACCTGGAAGAACCGCATGGCGCGCCGAATCCAATGGTGATGGACGCGACCGTCGAGCAGATCGACGGCTATCGTTTCGTCTATTGTCTGCCGTTCGCCGCGACGCGCATGTTCGTGGAGGACACCTATTACAGCGACACGCCCGAGCTCGACCGGAAAGTGCTAGCCGGGCGGATCGACAGCTATGTCGGCGCGCGCGGCTGGCGGGTCGACCATGTCGCGCGCGAGGAAGCCGGCGTGCTGCCGGTCGCGATGGGCGGCGATTTCGAGGAATATTGGCGCAGCGGCGGCAACAAGGTCGCCAAGGCGGGCATGCGCGCCGGGCTGTTCCACCCGACCACCGGCTATTCGCTGCCCGACGCCGTGCGAACCGCGTCGCTGATCGCCGGGACGGGCGACCTGTCGGGCAAGGCGCTGCACGACCTGACCTATGGCCTGGCCCGGTCGACCTGGCGCCGGCGCGGCTTCTACCGCATGCTCGACAAGATGCTGTTCAAGGCAGCCGAGCCGGCCGAACGCTATCGTATCCTCGAACGCTTCTATCGGCTCGATCCCCGTCTTATAGGCCGTTTCTATGCTGGACGTTCGACCCTATCCGACAAGGCCCGTGTGCTGATGGGCAAGCCACCCGTACCCATCGGCCGCGCGTTCGACGCTATCACCGGCCCGGCGATCCGTCCGATCGCCCGGCGGAGCCCGACATGAATCGTTCGGCCATCGTCATCGGCGCCGGCTTCGGCGGGCTCGCGCTCGGCATCAGGCTTCAATCGGCTGGCGTCGAGACGACCATCGTCGAGGCGCGCGACAAGCCGGGCGGGCGTGCCTATGTCTGGGAGAAGGACGGTTTCACCTTCGATGCCGGGCCGACCGTCATCACCGATCCGGCCTGCCTGGAGGAGCTGTGGGCACTGACCGGGCGCAGCATGGCGGACGACGTGACGCTTGCCCCGGTGCTGCCCTTCTACCGTCTCACCTGGCCCGACGGGACCAGCTTCGACTATACCAATGACGACAGCGTCCTGATGGCGGAGATCGCCCGGCTGAACCCGGAGGATGTCGCCGGGTACCGCAAGTTCCTCGATTACGCGGCCGGGGTCTACCAGGAAGGCTATGTGAAGCTCGGCCATGTCGCGTTCCTCGACTTCGCCTCGATGATCAGGGCGGCGCCGGCGCTGGCGAAATACCAAGCGTGGCGGTCGGTCTATTCGATCGTGTCGAGCTTCGTGAAGGACGAGCATCTGCGCCAGGCGCTGAGCTTCCACACCCTGCTCGTCGGCGGCAATCCGATGACGACCAGCGCGATCTACGCGCTGATCCACAAGCTCGAACGCGACGGCGGCGTGTGGTTCGCGATGGGCGGCACCAACAAGCTCGTCGCCGGGATGGTCGCGCATTTCGAGCGGCTGGGCGGCGTGTTGCGGCTGGACGATCCGGTGACGAGCATCGAGACGCTGGGCGACAAGGCAACCGGCGTGATCACCGCGTCGGGCTGGGAGGGCAAGGCCGACATGGTCGCGTGCAACGGCGACGTCATGCACATCTATCGCGACCTGCTGAAGACGTCGCGCAGCGCGCAGCGCACGAAGAACCGGCTCGAGCGCAAGCGCTATTCGCCATCGCTGTTCGTGGTGCATTTCGGGATCAAGGGCACCTGGCCGGGCATCCCGCACCACATGATCCTGTTCGGCCCGCGCTACAAAGGCCTGCTCGCCGACCTGTACGACACCGGCGTGCTGCCCGAGGATTTCTCGATCTATCTGCATCACCCGACCGTGACCGACCCGTCATTGGCACCGGAGGGGCATTCGTCCTTCTACGCGCTCGCGCCGGTGCCGCATCTCGGCAAGTTCCCGGTGGACTGGGCCGAAATCGGGCCGATCCTGGAGAAGCGCATCCTCGACGAGGTCGGGCGGCGGCTGATTCCCGATATCCATGACCGGATCGTGACCAAGTTCCATTATGCCCCGAGCGATTTCGCGCACGACCTGAACGCGCATCTCGGCAGCGCCTTCAGCCTTGAGCCGATCCTGACCCAGAGCGCCTGGTTCCGCGTTCACAATCGCGACGACGAGATCGCGAACCTGTATTTCGTCGGCGCGGGCACCCATCCCGGCGCGGGGATTCCGGGGGTCGTCGGGAGCGCCAAGGCGACGGCGGCGTTGATGCTGGAAGGGCCGCGATGAGCCGTGCCTGCCCGTGTTGCGGCTACCTCACCTTGAACGAGCGCGGCGTATACGAGATTTGCGGCGTTTGTTTCTGGGAAGACGACGGCCAGACCGCCGCGAATGTCGACGAGGCTCGCGGCGGCCCCAATGGGGGGCTGAGCCTCACAATGGCGCAAGAAAACTATCGGGCCTTCGGCGCTTGCGAAAGACGATACATCGTCAACGTTCGCCTGCCGGCCGCATCGGAGATCGCATGAATCGTCTCGCAGTCTATTGCGGGTCAGCCACGCCGGCCGACCCCATCTATATCGACTCAGCCCGCACCGTCGGCCGCACCCTGGCGCAGCGCGGGATCGGCGTCGTCTATGGCGGCGGCCGGCTTGGCCTGATGGGCGCCGTCGCCGATGGCGCGATCGAGGCGGGCGGCGAGGTGATCGGCATCATCCCGACCGCCCTGGTCTCGGCCGAGGTGGCGCATCGCGGGCTGACCGAGCTTCATGTCGTCGATACGATGCACCAGCGCAAACAGGCATTCACCGACCTGTCCGACGGTTTCATCAACCTGCCCGGCGGCACCGGCACGATGGACGAATTGTGGGAGGCGCTGAGCTGGGCTCAGATCGGCTATCACGCCAAGCCGGTCGGGCTGCTCAACGTGGCGGGCTATTACGATCATCTGATCGCCTTTTACGCGAAGATGGGCGAGGTCGGCTTCCTGCGGCCGCAGCATCAGGGAATCCTGATCATCGACGACGGGCTCGACGGGCTGCTCGCCAAGATGGCGGCGCATGTGCCGATCGAGACCATCACCAAGATGCGCAAATCGGACCTGTGAGCCCGACGCTGCCTGGCCGCGACGCGATCGTCGCGACGGCGGCTGAATCGATCGCCCGCGGATCGAAGAGCTTCGCGACGGCAAGCCGGCTGTTCGACCGCAGGACCAGGGAGCGGGCCTGGCTGCTCTATGCCTGGTGCCGGAAATGCGACGACATCGCCGACGGCCAGGACCATGGGCACGGCATGAGCCGGGTCGACGACGCGCCCGAGCGTCTCGCGCGCATCTCGGCGATGACTGAAGCGGCATTGGCCGGCCACCAGGTCGGCGACCCGGCCTTCGATGCACTGCGCATCGTGGTGGCCGAGACGGCAATGCCGCCGCGTTTCGCGCGCGACCTCATCGCTGGTTTCGCGCTCGACGCAGAGGATTGGCGGCCGCGCAGCGAGGACGACCTCTATACCTATTGCTATCATGTCGCCGGCGCGGTCGGGTGCATGATGGCGGTGGCGATGGGGGTACCGCCCGGGGACGAGGCGACGCTCGACCGTGCCTGCGACCTCGGCATGGCGTTCCAGCTCGCCAATATCGCGCGCGACATCGAGGAGGACGACCGGGTCGGGCGCTGCTACCTGCCCGTGGAATGGCTGGTGGAAATGGATATCCCGCCGGGCCAGCATATGAAGCCCCCCTTTCGCCAGCGGCTCGCGGTGCTGGCAAAACGGCTGGCGGCGCGCGCCGAGGCGTTCGAGACAAGCGCGCGGGCCGGAACGCCTGCCCTGCCGCTGCAGTCGGCCTGGGCGGTGCTGGCGGCGGCAGGAATCTACGGCGCGATCGGCCGCGAGGTCGCCGCGCGGGGAGAGCATGCGTGGGATCGCCGGGTCACGACCTCCACCGGCGCCAAGATCGCGATGATCGTACGAGCCGCGCGGGAGGCGATCGGGCGGCGGACGCTGTATCCGCCCGTGCCGCGCGACCCGAACTTGTGGACAAGGCCACGCTAACCTTTTCCGGTGACCGTCACGATACCATCCGGGCTTAGGCCCTTGATGCATGACCATGCTCTCCCACCGCTTCTCCCGTGCGCTTGCGCAGGGACGCGCCAGGCCGGCTGAACCGCCGAGCCGCGCGTCGTTGCTCGCGACGCTGCTGCAGAAGCGCGCCACGGCGCACCAGATGGGCGCGGACGAGCTTGAATCGCTGCTGCGCGACCAGATCCGCTGGTCGCTGCCGATCGTGCGCGAGCCCGGGAACGGCTCAGCCGAGTAGCGGCTCGCCCGGATAGGGCTTGCGGTGCGACCATATCCCCAGCGCGCCGCCCAATATCGGCAACAGCACCGCGCAGACCTGCATCCAGAACGGATGGGGCAGCATCACGATATTGGCGATGCTGCCGGCGAGCACCACCGCGGTGACGATCCGGCCCGCCATGCGCCAGTCGCTGATTCGAAGCGCCAGCCAGGCACCGGCCAACGGACCGGCAAACCAGCCGGCCGCGACGAGCAGCTTGGCCACGATCGGCATGCCGGCGACGACAGCCGCGAGCGCCGCCGGGTCGTCGCTTTCCAGCTGGGGCATTGGATAGAGATGACCGGCAAGCGCATCGAAAGCGGAAACGACCAGCATCGCCGCGAGCGCCCCCAATATTATGCTCAGAATCTTGCGCATCGACCGTCCCGCCACCTGTGGCGGATACCGTAACAGCCGCAGAGGGAAGGCGCTATCAGCCGCCGCGGCGCTGGGAATCGAGCTGGACGAGCTGCGGCCGGTTCGAGCGGCATGCCGCACTGATTACCGGATAGTCGATATCGGTGTTGCGCTGGAGCATGGCGGGCATCGCCGCCTGGCATTGGGCGACCGTAGCATAGCGTACCGGCACGACGCGCGCCTCCGCACATTGGGTCGAACCGTCAGCGCACCCCATGATCGCCATGACGAAGTAGAACGGTTCCATGCTTCGGCTCCCAGTCAAGGCATCAATCGACGAAACGAGACTCTTGTTCCGTGAAATGCTTCCGATCGGGAGCCGGCCGCCTATATGGGGACGCAATGCCGCCCATGACCGAACCAACCCGCATCGAGCGCCCGCTGATTCCGACGCTGCGGCGCTTCCTGCCCTACCTGTGGCCGGCCGACGCGCCGATGCTGCGGCTGCGTATCGTGGTCGCACTGTCGCTCGTGCTCGCGTCGAAACTGGTCCAGGTCTATGGCGCGCCGTTCGCGCTGCAGGGCGCGATCGACGGCATGGGCGCCGGCGACCGAAGCGCGACGACGCTGATCCTGCTGCTGGTGATCGGCTATGCCGCCGCCCGGTTCGGATCGGTGGTGTTCGACAATCTGCGCAATGCGGTGTTCGAGCGCGTCGGGCAGGAGGCGACACGGCGGCTGGCGGCCGCGGTGTTCCGGCATCTCCACCGGCTGTCACTGCGTTTCCATCTCGAGCGGCGCACCGGCGCCGTCACCAAGGTAGTGGAGCGCGGCACCAAGAGCATCGACACGATGCTCTATTTCCTGCTGTTCAACATCGCCCCGACAGTGCTCGAGCTTGGCCTGGTGCTCGGCATCTTCTGGACCAAGTTCGGTCCCGGGCTGGTCGTCGGCACCGTGGTGATGGTCGCGGCCTATATCGTCTTCACCCGGTTCGTCACTGACTGGCGCGCGGCGCTGCGTTCGCGGATGAACGACCTCGACACCGGCGCGGTCGCCCATGCAGTGGATTCGCTGCTGAATTTCGAGACGGTCAAATATTTCGGCGCCGAGGAGCGCGAGGCGAAGCGGTATGACGAGGGCATCGCAGCCTATGCCAATGCAGCGGTGATCAGCGAGAATTCGCTCGCCTGGCTGAACATCGGCCAGGCGCTGACCACCAACCTGATGATGGCGGGCGGCATGGCCTTGGTCGTGTGGGGCTGGAGCGAAGGGCGCTATACCGCAGGCAATGTCGTGCTCGTCAGCACGCTGCTTTCCCAGCTGTTCCGGCCGCTCGACCTGCTCGGCATGGTCTATCGCACGATCCGCCAGGGAGTGATCGACATGGGCGCGATGTTCGACCTGATCGACACGCCGTCCGAGGTGGTTGACGCACCCGGTGCCAGGCCGCTGGTCGTCGGCGCAGGACATGTGCGGTTCGAGGATGTGCGCTTCGGCTATGACGACGGCCAGCCGATCCTGAAGGGTATCGACCTGGATATTCCCGCCGGGCACACGCTGGCGGTGGTCGGCCCGTCGGGCGCCGGCAAATCGACGCTCGCACGGCTGATGTACCGGTTCTACGACCTGACCGGCGGGCGGATCACCATCGACGGGCAGGACATCGCGGGCGTCACGCAGGATTCGCTCCGCGCCGCGATCGGCATCGTCCCGCAGGACACGGTGCTGTTCAACGACACGATCGGCTACAACATCGCATATGGCCGCGAGGGCGCGAGCCAGGAGGAGATCGAGCGCGCGGCGCGGGGCGCCTCGATCGCCGAGTTCATCGAGCGCCAGCCTCTGGGCTACGAGACCCGGGTCGGCGAACGCGGGCTTAAGCTGTCGGGCGGCGAGAAGCAGCGCGTGGCGATCGCCCGCACCCTGCTCAAGAACCCGCCGATCCTGATCCTCGACGAGGCGACGAGCGCGCTGGACAGCCGCACCGAGGCCGAGATCCAGGCGACGCTCGAGGATATCGGCCGCGGCCGATCCACCATCGTGATCGCGCACCGACTGTCGACCGTGGTGGATGCCGACGAGATCGTCGTACTTGAGGCGGGTCAGGTGGTCGAGCGCGGCAGCCATGCGACGCTGCTTCGGCAGGACGGGCTCTATGCCGAGATGTGGAACCGCCAGGCCCAGGAACGCGAGGAAGGCGCGCTGGCGGCGGAGTGACCCTCAGGCCAGTGGTTCGGCCAGCAGGTCCTGCCATTCAGGGTGGCGCTCGATATAGGCCTTCACGAACTTGCAGACCGGCCGCACCTTCAGACCGCGGGCGCGGACCTGGGCGAGCGCGCCGGAGATCAGCCGGCTGGCCACGCCGTGTCCCTCAAGCGCAGGCGGGACGATGGTGTGGGTGAAGGTGATGACATTGCCGTCGAGCGTATAGTCGCTGAAAGACAAATGGCGATCGACCACCAGTTCGAAACGGTGGGCAGCGGTGTTGTCGCGGACATCTTCGGTCATGCGCCCGTGCTAGCAGGAAAATGGCGATGGAGCACCTGTCGCGGGCCCGCCTGACTGCCGGGCGCGATATATCCCGACACCCTGCATGGCTTTTTGATGCGGCGAGGCTATTTGGGACAGCGTGATCGATCCGCTTCCCACATTGCAATCCACTTTCGGCTTTCCCGAGTTCCGCGGTGTCCAGCGCCAGGTGGTGGACCGAGTGCTGGCGGGCGAGAACACGCTGGCGGTGATGCCGACCGGCGCGGGCAAGTCGCTCTGCTACCAGCTTCCCGCGGTGATGCTCGACGGGACCTGCGTAATCGTCTCTCCGCTGATCGCGCTGATGCACGACCAGTTGCGCGCGGCCGAAGCCATCGGCATCCGCGCCGCGACCCTGACCTCGGTCGACACCAACCAGATGGAAACCATCAGCCGATTCAGGGCGGGCGAGCTCGACCTGCTCTATGTCGCGCCGGAGCGCGCCTCGGGCGAGAGTTTCCGCAACCTGTTGTCGCAGGCGCCCCTCGCCCTGTTCGCGATCGACGAGGCGCATTGCGTCTCCGAATGGGGGCATGATTTCCGGCCCGACTATCGGCTGCTCCGGCCGCTGCTCGACCATTTTCCGGATGTGCCGCGCCTCGCGCTGACCGCGACCGCCGACGCGCATACCCGCGCCGACATTCTGGAGCAGCTCGGCATCCCGCGCGACGGCAAGATCGTCGCCGGGTTCGACCGGCCCAATATCCGCTATCTCATCTCCCCCAAGGACAACACGACCCGGCAGATCGCCGACCTGATCGCCGAGCAGCCGGGCCCGGGTATCGTCTATGCCCAGACGCGCAAGGCGGTCGAGCAGCTTGCCGAAAAGCTGGCGGCGACGGGCAGGTCGACCCGGCCCTATCATGCCGGGCTCGAGCCGCATGTCCGCGCGCGCAACCAGGCCGATTTCGTCGCGTCCGAGGATATGGTGATGGTCGCCACGGTCGCGTTCGGCATGGGCATCGACAAGCCGGACGTACGTTTCGTCGCGCATGCCGGCATGCCCAAGTCGATCGAGGCCTATTATCAGGAGACCGGCCGCGCCGGGCGCGACGGCGACCCCGCCATCGCCCATCTGTTCTGGGGGGCGGAGGATTTCGCCAAGGCACGCCAGCGAATCGCCGAGGTGGAGCCGCATCGCCAGGCGGGCGAGCGCACCCGGCTGACCGCGCTTGGCGCGCTGGTCGAGACGGCCGGGTGTCGGCGCCGCATCCTGCTCAAGCATTTCGGCGACGACAGTCCGGAAACCTGCGGCAATTGCGACAATTGCCTGAACCCGCCAAGCGCGGTCGATGCGACCGAGGTGGCGCGCAAGTTCCTTTCCGCGGTGTTCCGCACCGGGCAGAGCTTCGGCGTCGGCTATATCGAGAGCATCCTGACCGGCCAGTCGAGCGAGCGCAGCCTGATGAACGGGCATGAGGCGCTTGGCGTGTTCGGCATCGCCTCAAGCCCCGAAGAGGCAGCGCTGATCAAGCCGGTGGCGCGCGCGCTGCTGCTGCGCGATGCGCTGCGCGCCAATGATTTCGGCGGCCTTGAATTCGGGCCCGAAGCGCGGGCGATTCTGAAGGGCGAATCCGGCATGGCGCTGATCCTGCCGCCGAAGCGCGAACGGCGCCGGCGCGGCGGCGGGAGCGGCGCGGCCAACCCGACCGGCGATCCGCTGTTCGAGGCGCTGCGCGCCAAACGCCGCGAGCTGGCGCAGGAGGCGCAGGTGCCGCCCTATGTGATCTTCCACGATTCAGTGCTGCGCGAGATGGCGACGATGAAGCCGGCGACGCTTGGCGCGATGGGGCGGATCACCGGCGTCGGCGCCCGCAAGCTGGAGGCATATGGCGATGCCTTCCTCGCCGTGATCCGGGACGGGGCGTGACGCGGCGCCCCTCTCCTTTCAGGAAAGCGCCTGGGGTGAGCTTGACCCGGCCCCCGGCGTCTGGTCGATAGCGGATCACCCTCCCACCGCGTCGCGGCGAGAGACGGTCCTGGAGCAAGTTCGGCATGCAGATTCGCCTCGTTGACGACACTATTTCGGTAGCCCCGCAGATTCTTCCCGACGACATGGCGGAGATCGCCGCCGCGGGTTTCACCGCGATCGTCAACAACCGGCCCGACGACGAGGAAGGCGGCCAGCCCGAGGGCGACGCGATCCGCGCCGCGGCCGAGGCGGCCGGGCTTTCCTACACCGCGATCCCGATCACCCATGCCGGTTTCTCGGGCAACCAGGTCGATGCGATGGTGACGACGCTGGAAGCGGCGGGCGGACCGGTGCTCGCTTTCTGCCGGTCGGGCACTCGGTCCTGCAATCTCTGGGCGCTGGCACGGGCGAAGATGGGCGACCATCCCGACCGGCTGATGGCGAAGGCGGCGGCGACCGGATACGACCTGACCGGCATCCGGCCGATGCTCGACGCGCTCGCGGGCGGCAGATGAACTGGGTCCAGCTCGCCGGATCGATCGCGGCGATCCTGGCGCTGGCCGGGGTCGCGCGGTGGCTGCGGCTGGGCGAGAGCCGGATCGGCAGCGCCGCCGAGGCACGCGAGATCGCCGAGGACATGCTTGCCGGCTTCTATGCGCATGCCGCCCTGGTCAGCCAGGATGGCGGCGCGGCGATCGTCGCGGGCAACGGTGCGATCGCGGTCCTGAAACGCCACGGCGCGCAGGTCGCCGCACGCCGGCTGCTCGCACCGCTGACGCTTGGCCCTGCGGTGGAGGGCGTGACGGTCAGGACCGGCGAAAGGCTGTTCGGCGACGTGACCCTGCTCGGCGTGCTTGAAACTGATGTGCGTGGGCTGGAAGCGTCGCTGACAAGAGTGTAAGCAGGCAGCATGACGCTGCCGAATCCGGTCGATTACGCGATACCCGCCTTCGTGTTGCTGGTGCTGGCCGAGATGCTGGTCGCCTGGGCAAAGGACCGCAAACGCTATGAGCCCAGGGACACGCTGACCTCGCTTGCGCTGGGCACCGGCAGTACCGTGGCAAGCGCACTGACTGGCGGGTTCGTCTTCATGCTGGCGGTGTGGCTGTCGCAGTTCCGGCTCTTCGACATCGGCTATGCCTGGTACTGGTTCGTCCTGTGCTTCGTCATCGACGATTTCGCCTATTATCTGTTCCACCGGTCGGCGCACCGGGTGCGCTGGTTCTGGGCGAGCCATGTCATCCATCATTCGAGCCAGCATTATAATTTGTCGACCGGGCTACGGCAGACCTGGACCGGCTTCATCAGCATCGCCTTCATCTTCCGCCTGCCCCTGTTCCTGGTGGGCTTCCCGCCTGCAATGGTGTTCTTCGTCGGCGGACTGAACCTGATCTACCAGTTCTGGATCCACACCGAGGCGATCGGGCGGATGCCGCGGTGGTTCGAGGCGGTGATGAACACGCCGTCGCACCACCGGGTGCATCACGCGACCAACGCGCGCTATCTCGACAAGAACTATGCCGGCGTGTTCATCGTGTGGGACAAGTGGCTCGGCAGTTTCGAGCCCGAGCGCGACGACGATCGCCCGCGCTACGGCATCGTCAAGAATCTGGGCAGCTTCAACCTGGTCTGGGCGGCGTTCCATGAATGGGTGGGCATCGCGAAGGACGTGTGGGCAGCACCGGGATGGCGTGCCAAACTGGGCTATATGGTGATGCCGCCGGGGTGGAGCCACGACGGCAGCCGGGATACGTCCGAGACGATCAAGGAATTGTGGCTCGCGAAAGAGCGGGCACGGGAGGGGGCGCAGTGGAAGAAGCCGATATCGTCGTCGTCGGAGGTGGATCAGGCGGAGCGGCAGCAGCCGGCCGGCTGAGCGAGGACGGCCGCTACAGCGTCGCGCTGCTGGAGGCCGGGGGCCGCAATACCGGGTTCCGCACGCGGATTCCGGGTTTCATCGCTTTCCAGACCCCGAAGACCAACTGGCAGTTCGAGACAGTACCGCAGGCGGGACTGAACGGCCGGCGCGGCTATCAGCCACGCGGGCGCGGGCTGGGCGGATCGAGCGCGATCAACGCGATGCTCTACCTGCGCGGCAACAAATGGGACTATGACAATTGGGCGGCGATGGGCTGCCCCGGCTGGTCCTATGACGAGGTCCTGCCCATCTTCAAACGCTCCGAGCATAATGAGCGCGGGGCCGATGCCTGGCATGGCGGCGACGGGCCGTTGAACGTCAGCGACCAGTGCGATCCGCATCCGGGATCGATCGAGTTCGTCGAGGCGGCACGGCAGCTTCAGATTCCGCTGAACGAAGATTTCAACGGCGCCCGGCAGGACGGCGTCGGTGTCTATCAGGTGACTCAGAAGGGCGGCGAGCGCTGGAGTTCGTCGCGCGCCTATATCGAAAGCGCCGGCAAGCGCGCCAACCTGGAAGTGCTGACCGACGTCATCGCCGAGCGGGTGCTGTTCGACGAGGGCCACGCCTGGGGCGTCGCCTATCTGCAGGACGGCGAGGCCAAGGTGATCCGGGCGCGCCGGGCGGTGGTGCTGGCCGGCGGTGTGTTCGGCACGCCGCAATTGCTGATGCTGTCCGGCATCGGGCCCGGCGGGCATCTGCGCGAGCAGGGCGTGGCGGTGCGGATCGACCGGCCGATGGTCGGCGCGAACCTGCAGGACCATGTCGATTATGTCGCCGGCTTCGAGGTGAAGGGCAGCTATTTCATCGGCCAGTCGCTGAAGGGCACGCTCAAATCGGCCGGTGCGATCGTGCAGTGGATGCGGCACCGGCGCGGCGCGATGACCACCCCCTATGCCGAATCGGGCGGTTTCCTGACGGTCGATCCCAATTCGCCCGCCCCGGACATCCAGCTCCATTTCGTGCCGGTGGTGCTCGAGGATCATGGGCGGACCAAGGTGAAGAGCCACGGTTTCTCCTGCCACACCTGCGTGCTTCGGCCGGAAAGCCACGGCACCGTCCGGCTGCAATCGATCGACGCGCGCGCCGCGCCACTGATCGACCCGGCGTTCCTCAGCGACCGGCGCGACATGGAACTGATGAAGAAGGGCGTGCGGGCGATGTACCGGATCCTCGAGACGCCGCCGCTCGCCGACCACAAGGGCCGCGACCGCTATCCGATCGACCTGAACGACGACGATGCGCTCGAACGGCTGATCCGCGCCCGGGCCGACACCATCTATCATCCCGTAGGCACCGCACGAATGGGGTCGGACGACATGGCCGTGTGCGACCCCAGGCTGCGCGTGCGTGGGGTGGAGGGGCTCTATGTCGCCGACGCCTCGATCATGCCCAAGCTGATCTCGGGCAACACCAACGCCCCGTCGATCATGATCGGCGAGCGCTGCGCCGATTTCGTGAAGGCCGATCTCGCGGGCTGATCAGCCAGATTCATATGGCGCGCATTCAGCTTTTCACGTGTAGCGCGGCGTCATGGACAGAAAGACGCTCAACCGCCTCGGCCTCGCGGCCGCCATCCTGCTCGTGCCGGGCGGCTTCATCCTGGGCGCGACGCTCGCCGCGCAACGCTATCGCAAGCAACTGGCGGAAGGCGAAAACGAGGCCGTGACGGAAGAGGACGAAGCCGCCGAGGACGATACGCGTCCTGCCCGCTGACGTAAAAAGGGCCGGTGCGTCGCCGCACCGGCCTGAGGTCGTCCGCAGGAGGAACGAATTGGGGGGCCGGGCTTCGGACCGGCCCCGATCCTGTCAGTAGTTGTAGGCGCGCTCGCCATGCTCGCCGACGTCGAGGCCTTCCTGCTCGACTTCGGGGGAGACCCGGCCACCGGTGACGGCCTTGGCGATGAACACGGCGATGGTGGTGCCGATCGCAGCCCAGGCAATGGTGGTGCCGACGGCCCACAGCTGAACCAGAAGCTTGGCGCCCATGTCATAGTCCGCCGCGCCAGGCCCACCGAGCGACGGGGCGTAGACGATCGCGGTACCGATCGCGCCGACCATGCCGCCGATACCGTGCACGCCGAATGCGTCGAGCGAGTCGTCATAGCCGAGCTTCGGCTTCACCTTCGTCACGAAGAGGAAGCAGACGATCGAGGCCACCGCACCAAGCACGATCGCACCGAACGGACCGGAATTGCCGGCCGCCGGGGTGACGGCGACCAGCCCGGCGATGATGCCGGAGCAGAAGCCCAGGGCCGATGCCTTGTGACCCGAGGCGCGCTCGGCCAGCATCCAGAACAAGCCCGCCGAGGCGGTCGCGACGAAGGTATTGATCATGGCAAGACCGGCCGAGCCATTGGCTTCGAGCGCCGAGCCGGCGTTGAAGCCAAACCAGCCGACCCACAGCAGGCCGGTGCCGACCCCGGTGAGCGTCAGCGAATGCGGTGCCATGCGTTCGGTCGGATAGCCGACGCGCTTGCCGATGATCAGGGCGAAGACCAATGCCGAGACGCCGGCGTTGATGTGAACGACCGTACCGCCGGCGAAATCGAGCGCACCCGCCTTGAAGAAAACACCGCTCGACGCCCAGACCATGTGCGCGATCGGGAAATAGACGATCGTGAGCCACACCAGAGCGAACACCATGACCGCCGAGAATTTGACGCGTTCGACGATCGACCCGAGTACCAGCGCGACGGTGATCGCCGCGAAGGTCATCTGGAAGCAGACGAACACATATTCAGGGATGCCAACGCCTGCCGTGAAGGTCGCCGCGACGCTTGAGGGGGTGACCCCCTTCAGGAACAGCTTGTCGAAATTGGACACGAAATTGCTAACGCCGCCGCTGTAATCGGGCCCGAAGGCCATGGTGTAGCCCCACATCACCCAGACGAGCATCGCCAGCGCGGCGACCGCGCCGATCTGGGTCATCACCGACAGCATGTTCTTGGTGCGGGCGAGGCCGCCATAGAACAGGGCGAGGCCGGGAAGGATCATCATCAGGACCAGGACCGTGGCGGTCATCATCCAGGCGGTATCGCCCTTGTTCACCGTCGGCACCGCTGGCGCCGCGGTAGCGGCGGCCTGTGCCCAGGCGGGGAGCGCGGCGAAAAGTCCGATCCCGAGACCAGCCCCGAGGCTGGCATATTTCAAAACATGCTTCATCACTGCCCCCTTGCTCACAGCGCGGTTTCGTCGGTTTCGCCGGTGCGGATGCGCACGGCCTGTCCGACATCGAGAACGAAGATCTTGCCGTCGCCGATCGCGCCGGTGTTGGCCGATGCCTGGATCGCCTCGACGACCTTGGCCGCGAGATCAGCCGCGCACACGATCTCGATCTTGATCTTGGGCACCATGTTCGTGCTGTATTCAGCACCCCGATAGATTTCGGTCTGGCCCTTCTGGCGGCCAAAGCCCTTCACTTCAGTCACGGTCATGCCCGCGATGCCGATCTCGGTAAGGGCCTCGCGGACCTCGTCGAGCTTGAATGGCTTGATGATGGCAATGATGAGTTTCACCGGCGCCCCCTGTTGAGATTTAGTCCCGGGGGATGATCAGCAATGGTCGTGCCAGAGTCGAAAACACGCGTTTCCGCGCGGTTTTCTGAAAGAAAATGTTACCGCGAGGTAAATTTTTGTGCAACTGCGAACAGCTGCCCAAGAATCAGGCAGTATCCGACAGGATTTTTCGGGCAGCCACCAGATCATCGTCATCGACCATCACGCGGACCGGAATGAACAGATAGCTGCCGTCGGCGATGCTCGAATTGCCATCCAGCGCGACCGCGTCGATCCCTTCGGAATCGAGCCGGCCGATCACGATATGCGCTTCGTTGCGGTTGAAGCGGCCCAGCTCAACCAGCGCCACTATTGCGCTGCCTGTATCGGATTGCGGACTGGCAGGCCGTCGATGCTGTGGGTGCGCCGGGCATATTTGCCGAACCGTTCCTCATCGCTCGATTTCGCGTGATATTTGCTGAGCGTTTCGCGTTCGCGCTCGAAGCTCATATGCGGCACGCCCCAGCCGCAGCTCGTCTGCACCTGATCGATCGCTATCTCGAAGATCTGGCGCGTACCCGGGAGCAGCGTGAAACAATCGGCTAGTTCCGCCCAGCCATCGTCCTGCGGCAGGACCGGCGTGCCGCGGCCATAGAGGCGGAAGATCAGGGCGGGGCTTTCGAAGGCGCAGAACATGATCGTGATCCGGCCGTCGGCGAGAAGATGCGCGTTGGTCTCGTTGCCGGAACCCGCGACGTCGAGATAGGCGACGCGCCTGTCATCCAGCACCCGGAAGCAGTCCATGCCCTTGGGACTGAGGTTGATCCGCGCGCCGGCTGCGGCGGTGGCGACGAAGAAGAGCGGCTGGCGCGCGATGAAGGCGCGGTGATCGTCGGTGAGGGCGTCGAAGAACTCGGCCATGCGGCTGCCGTATCACACCCCTCCCATGAGAGGGAGAGGTCGCGTCTATACCACTCGCGGCACCCGTGGCCGGCCGAGCGGGCATTCGAGCGCGTCGCGATCCCAGGCGGCACGGTCAGCAGCGGCATCATAGGTCGATTGGCAGAAGGCGAGCAGCGCCGAGTCGGGATCGGCGGCAGTGCGGACGGCCTCATAGGGAAGGAGGAATTCGCCCATCTCGGCGCTGTAGACGGCCTCGCCCGGCTCGACCTTCGCCTCGGCATAGCCAGCGGGCGCAGGATAGGCGTAGGCATAGAAGGCAGCGTGCGGATAGGCATCGCTGCCCGGCCAGAAGCCGACGCTCGCCTCCTCATGGCTATACGCCTCGCACGTCACCGCATCGGGCAGGCCGGGCAAACCACCCGGATGGCGCGGCGCCACCCGGCCTGAGAAGCGGGTCGAGGCGAGATCGAAGCTGCCCCAGAAGAAATGGATCGGGCTGGCCTTGCCGAGAAAGCCCGTGCGGAACCGGCCGAACACGCGCTGCACCCGGATCAGCGCACGCCAGAAGCGGCGCACCGCCTCTGCGTCATAAGGCCGGACTTCATGATCGTCGGCGAAGGGCAGCGCGCCCGGCATCTCGCTCGGCTTGCCGTCGAATGGCGTCGTGACGCCAAGGCCCCGAAGTGCTTCCACCACCGCCACATGGAAATCGGCGATGCTGCCGGCGGCGAGCGCGACGGTCTTCACACCGCCATCGCTGGTGGTGAAGACGACCTTGTCAGCGATCAGATCCATATCGATCTGGAGGATATGGTCGCCGCAGGGAATGGTGGACGTGCTCCACCCCCGCGCGGTGAGATAGAGCGGCACGTGCCAGCTATGGTTGAGCCACGGCGTCAGCGCGAGGCGGATCTTGCCGATGATCTGGGTGCGAAGCTGGAGGCCGATCGCGGTCTCGCGCCAGGACAGCCAGTCGAGTTCGGGCCAGGCAGACATGCTCAGTTCCCTCTTTCGCCCTCCCTCCGGAGAGGGACGACGATCACACAGCCGTACCGCCCACCGTCAGCCCGCTGACCAGCAAGGTCGGCTGGCCGACGCCGGCTGGGACGCTCTGGCCGCCCTTGCCGCACATGCCGACGCCTTCGTCGAGCGCAAAGTCATTGCCGATGCCAGTGACCTTGGTCAGCACGCTGGGGCCGTCGCCGATCAGGGTCGCGCCCTTGATCGAAGCACCGAGCTTGCCGTTCTCGATCTTGTACGCCTCGGTGCAGGAGAAGACGAACTTGCCCGAGACGATATCGACCTGGCCGCCGCCGAAGCTCTTGGCGAAGATGCCGTTCTTCACGCGGCTCAGCAGTTCGGCCGGATCGTCGTTGCCGCCGCGCATGAAGGTGTTGGTCATGCGGGGCATCGGCGCATGGGCAAAGCTTTCGCGCCGGCCGTTGCCCGTCGGGGCGACGCCCATCAGCCGCGCGTTGAGCCGGTCCTGGATATAACCGCGCAGGATGCCGTCCTCGATCAGGATATTCTCCTGGGTCGGCGTGCCCTCGTCGTCGATCGACAGCGACCCGCGCCGGTCGGCGATCGAGCCGTCGTCGACCACCGTCACGCCGGGTGCGGCGACTCGCTCACCGATTCGGCCTGAAAAGGCCGAGGTGCCCTTGCGGTTGAAATCGCCTTCGAGCCCGTGGCCGATCGCCTCGTGCAGCAGGATGCCGGGCCAGCCCGGGCCGAGCAGCACGGTCATCTCGCCGGCGGGGGCGGCGACCGAGTCGAGATTGACCAGCGCCTGGGCCAGCGCCTCGTCGATCGCCCGGTTCCACGTCTCCGGCCGCATCAGCGTATCGTAGAGATAGCGGCCGCCAAGGCCGAAACTGCCCGTCTCGCGCCGGCCATTCTGCTCGACCACGATCGAGACGTTGAGGCGCACCAGCGGTCGGATGTCAGTCGCGACGAAACCGTCGGCCCGGACGATCTCGACCACGCTCCAGGTGCCCGACAGCGCGACCGAGACCTGGGCGACGCGCGGATCGCGCGCACGGGCGGCGGCATCGATCGTCTGGCAGAGATTCACCTTGTCGGCGAAGGGGATGAGATCGAGCGGATCGGCAGCGGTATAGAGATGGCGGTTGGTCGCGCGCGGCGGCGGGGCCTTGGCCGATGCCGAGGGATCGATCAGCGCCATCGTCTCGGCAGCGCGGCCGATCGCTGCAGCGCTCAGCTCGTTCGCATGAGCGAAGGCGGTGGTCTCGCCCGAGACGGCGCGCAGACCGAAGCCGGAATGGGTGTCGTAGCTGGCGGTCTTCAGCCGGCCGTCGTCGAAGCCGAACGCCTCGGACTTGCGGTACTGGAGGTAGAGTTCCCCGTCATCGGCTCTGGCGAGCGCCGACGCGGTGAGGCGCTGCGCCTCGGCTGAATCGAGCTGGCCATCGTGATAGAGGAAGGAGCGGGGGTCTGAGAGGCTGGTCATGCCCCGCAATATAGGGGCGTTAAAGGCTCGCGCCAGCCGGATGATCGGGGAGGGTCGATTGATCGACACCATCGGCGGGTCCGCCGATCAGCACGAAACGCCGGTCGCAATAGCCGCAATCGACATAGCCATGCTCGTCGATCTCGAGGAACACGCGCGGATGGCCGAGCGCGGCGCCGCCGGGAATATCGGTCGCGCCGTCACAGGCGTTGCGGCGATGGGCGACACGGAGGGTTTCGGGCGGGGCGATCATGAGATGGCGCGATAGCAAGGTGGGAGGTGCTGGGCAATCTGCCTTTCCTCCCCTCCCGCTTGGGGGAGGGGGATGACCAGCGCGAAGACGCACGCTATGCGCTCCCTATGACCGAAGCCGCCATCGTCATCGACTCGCTCTGCAAGACCTACAAGGGCGGCAAGCGCGCCCTGGACGATGTGTCCTTCGAGGTGCCGCGCGGGCAGATCTTCGGGCTGCTCGGGCCGAACGGCGCGGGCAAGTCGACGCTGATCAACATCCTAGCGGGGCTGGTCAACAAGACCGACGGCAAGGCCTCGATCTGGGGCTTCGATATCGACCAGCACCCGCGCAACGCCAAGGCATCGATCGGGATCGTCAACCAGGAGATCCTGTTCGATCCCTTCTTCACCCCGTTCGAGACGCTCGAGATCCAGGCGGGTCTCTACGGCGTCCCCAAGGCGAAGCGCCGGTCGATGGAGCTGCTCCGCGCCGTGCATCTCGAGGACAAGGCCAACGCCTATGCCCGCACCCTGTCGGGCGGCATGAAGCGGCGACTCATGGTAGCCAAGGCGATGGTCCACACACCGCCGGTGCTGGTGCTCGACGAGCCGACCGCCGGCGTCGATATAGAGCTTCGCCAGCAGCTCTGGGCCTATGTGCGCGGCCTCAACGAGCAGGGCGTGACGGTGGTGCTAACCACGCATTATCTCGAAGAGGCGGAGCAGCTCTGCGACCGCATCGCGATCATCAACCATGGCAAGGTGATCGCCAACGAGCCGACCCGCGAACTGGTCGGCAAGGCGACCGAGAAGCTGGTCGAGGTGACGGTCGACCGTGACGTCAAGGCGACACCCCAGGCCGATTGTTTCCAGAAGATCGAGCTGAAGGGCACGCGCACGCTCGCCATCACCTATGCCAAGGACCGGGTGAATGCCGGCGAAGTGCTCGCCGCGGTGCAGGCCGACGGCTACGGCATCGTCGATGTTTCGACCCGCGAGGCCGACCTGGAGGACGTGTTCCTGAACCTCACGCGCGCGTCGAACGGATAGCGACCGCTTGTTTTCCCGTTCGTTTCAGGCGTAGTCGCAGGCAACGCGGATCGAACGCCCCTGGTCTCGACTTCGCTCGACACGAACGGAGTGGGTGTGCCGGACTCTCATATAAGCGACGTTCTGATCATCGGTTCCGGTGCGGCCGGGCTGACCGCAGCACTCAATCTCGCTGACCGGGTCAAGGTGACAGTGCTTGCCAAGGGCGGGTTGAACGAGGGCTCCACGGCCTGGGCACAGGGCGGGATCGCCGCGGTGCTCGAGCCGGGCGACACCTTCGAGAGCCATATCGAGGATACGATGATCGCCGGCGCGGGGCTGAACAACCGCGAGACCGTTGAATTCGTGGTCGAGCGTGCCCCGGCCGCCATCGCGCGGCTCGAGGAGCTTGGGGTGCCGTTCGCGACCGACGGCGATGCGCTTCACCTGACGCGCGAGGGCGGACACAGCCATCGGCGGATCGTGCATGTCGCCGACGCGACCGGCTGGGCAGTGCAGGAAGCGCTGCAGCGCGCGGCCGAGGCACATCCCAATATCACCCTGGTCCCCGACATGGTCGCGATCGACCTCGCGACCGGACGACATGAGGAGCGTTATTCCGGATCGGGCCATGTCTGGGGCGTCTATGCCGTCAACCGGGCGACGGGCCGCGTCGAACTGTACACCGCGCGCGCCACGATCCTGGCGACGGGCGGCGCCGGGCGGACCTATCTCTTCTCGACCGCGCCGCGCGGCGCCACCGGCGACGGCATCGCCATGGCGTGGCGCGCCGGATGCCGGGTGTCGAACATGGAATTCATGCAATTCCATCCGACCTGCCTGTACAATCTCGAGGTCAAGAACTTCCTGATCACCGAGGCGGTGCGCGGAGAGGGCGGCCATCTGCTGATCCCCGACACCGGCTATCGCTTCATGCCCGATTTCGACCCGCGGGCCGAGCTGGCGCCGCGCGATATCGTTGCGCGCGCGATCGACCATGAGATCAAGCGGCTCGGCCTGGACTATGTCCATCTCGACATCAGCCATCGCGGCCCCGAGTTCGTGAAGGAGCATTTCCCGAACATTTATGAAAAGCTGCTCGGCCTCGGCATCGACATGACGAAGGACCCGATCCCGGTCGTGCCGGCACAGCATTATACCTGTGGGGGGGTCGTCATCGACCTGCACGGCAAGACCGATCTGCCAGGGCTCTATGCCGCGGGCGAATGCAGTGAATCCGGCCTGCACGGCGCCAACCGGCTCGCCTCCAACAGCCTGCTCGAATGCTTCGTGTTCGGCGAGGCAGCGGCCGGCCATATCCTCGACCATTGGGACGAACTGCCTTCCCCGCCGCCGATCCGCCCCTGGGACGAAAGCCGAGTCGAGGATTCGGACGAGGAAGTGGTCATCAAGCAGAACTGGACCGAGATCCGGCGCTTCATGTGGAACTATGTCGGCATCGTCCGGACGACCAAGCGCCTGGAACGGGCGCAGCACCGAATCCGACTGCTCACCGACGAAGTGAACGACTATTACGGGCATTTCCGCGTGACGCCCGACCTGATCGAGCTGCGCAACCTGCTCCAGACCGCCGAGTTGATCGTCCGGTCCGCCCTTCACCGCCATGAATCGCGCGGGCTGCATTACACGCTCGATTATCCCGACATGTTGCCGGAAGCAGTCGATACGATCCTCGTACCGTAAACGGGCCCCGCCGCGCCGTTCCGGGATCGGCCGCGCCTCTCGCCGCAGGCAAATCCGCTGCCGCTTCGACTTTCGGGGGTCTGTAAAACTCCTGAATGGATTCAACCGGCTGGCCTGCGATGCTGCGACAACCGTTTCACCTTGTGTCAGCCGCGGTTCGTCGCAAGGCTTGCATGCCGGGGATTCCTCAAGGAGAATCCGTGTCTAAGGTCGCGAACCGGGGGCGGGGCTTTGATTGGTGACACAGATTCTACCATTTGATTTTCCGAGGCCTGTAGCGGTGACACTTCTCGCCGCAGCGCTCTGTGCCTGCGGGCATGACACCAGCAGACACCTGACCCTGATACCCGCCGCGGCTGTTCGGCCGCCCTATCAGGTCGTCGTTCCCGTCCCGCCGCCCACACCCAGGCCGGTGCCGCCCCGGGCCCCCGAAGCACTGGTCGCGAATGTCACCGCGCTCGGTCGCAACTTCAACGGGCGGGTCGGCATCGCGGTGCGCAGCATCGACCAGGGTTGGACTGTATCGAGCAACGGCGACGCCCGCCTGCCGCAGCAAAGCGTGAGCAAGCTGTGGGTGGCGATGACCGTGCTGGACTATCGCGACAGCGGCCGGCTGACGCTCGATGATCCGATCACGCTGACCAAGGACGATTTCACCCTGTTCCATCAGCCGATCGCGGCGCTGGTGAAGGACGGCGGCTATCATACCACGATCGGCGAGCTGCTGCGGCGCGCGCTGACGATGAGCGACAATACCTGCAACGACCGGCTGCTGCGCTATGTCGGCGGGCCGGCGGCAGTGCGCGACTTCATCCGGCGCAAGGGGCTGGGCGATATCCGCTTCGGCCCGGGCGAGAAGCTGTTGCAGAGCGCGACCGCGGGCCTCCAGTGGAAACCCGAGTTCGCCTTCGGCAACGCGTTCACTCGCGCCCGCGCCCGCCTTCCCCAGACAGCGCGGATCGCGGCGTTCGAACGCTACGTCGCCGATCCGCCGGACGGCGCGGCTCCGTCAGCGATCGCCGGTGCCCTGGCCAAGCTCAAGCTCGGCCAGCTCCTGTCCAGGCAGTCGACCGATTATCTGATCAGCACGATGGAATCGTCCAAGACCGGCCGGCAGCGGATGCACGGCGCGGTACCGGCCGGCTGGGACTTCGGCCACAAGACCGGCACCGGCCAGGACCTGGCCGGGCGCACCGCGGGCTATAATGATGTCGGCCTGCTGATGGCGCCCGACGGTCGCAGCTACGCCGTCGCGATCATGATCGGCGATACGCCCCGGGCCATCCCGGAACGCCAGGCGCTGATGCAGGCAGTGGTGACCGCGGTGGTCGCGAGCCATCGCAGCCAGGGCGATTCGCTGGCGGGCCGCGCCCCGATTCCCTGATCGGGCAACGCCGGTCAGTGGCCATCCTGTCGCAGCACGCGCGCTGAGATTTCGCCTCGCCCCCGCCGCGCACCACTGCTATCCCGCGCCCATGCCGCACCTCTATCTCGTCGACGGATCGGGTTATATCTTCCGAGCCTATCATCGCCTGCCGCCGCTCACCAACGTGCACGGCGAACCCGTCGGCGCGGTCTATGGCTATACGACCATGTTGTGGAAGCTCGCCGACGAGCTGCACAAGGCCGATGGACCTACCCATATGGCGGTCGTGCTCGACAAATCGAGCCATACGTTCCGCAACGAACTGTACGACAAGTACAAGGCGCAGCGCCCGCCGCCACCCGAGGACCTGGTCCCGCAATTCCCGATGATCCGCGACGCCACGCGCGCCTTCTCGCTGCCGTGCATCGAGGAGGACGGGCTCGAGGCTGACGACATCATCGCCAGCTACGCCAAGGCAGCCCTGCGCGAGGGCTGGTCGGTCACCATCGTCAGTTCCGACAAGGACCTGATGCAGCTGATCGAGCCGGGGCTCGACCTGTACGACACGATGAACAACCGCCGGCTCGGCGCCGAGCATGTGATGGAAAAGTTCGGCGTGATGCCCGACCGGCTGGGCGACGTGCTCGGCCTGATGGGCGACAGCGTCGACAATGTGCCGGGCGTGCCGGGCGTCGGCCCGAAGACCGCCGCCAAGCTGATCCAGGAACATGGCGATATCGAAGGCGTGCTGGCCGCCGCCCCTTCGATGAAGCCCGGCAAGCTGCGCGACAATCTGATCGAGCATGCCGACAATGCCCGGCTCTCCCGCGTGCTGGTGACGCTGAAAGACGATGCGCCTCTGGCCGAGCCGCTTGAGGACCTTGCGCTCCAGGGGATTCCCGAGGCGCCGCTCCGTGCGTTCCTGCAACATCATGGCTTCAAGTCGCTGCTCGCCAAGCTTTCCGCAGTGGCGGATGCGCCGGTCGAGACGCCGAAGAACGTGCCGCAGGAGGAGGACCCGCCCTGCGATCACGACGGCTATGTGACGGTGATCGACGAGACCGCGCTCGACGACTGGATCGCGAAGGCGCGACACCAGGGCTGGATCGCGATCGACACCGAGACGACCGGCGTTGACGCGACACGCGCCGAACTGGTCGGGGTCAGCATGGCGCTCGAACCGAACAAGGCATGCTACATCCCGCTTGCCCATGGCGGCACGGGACTGTTCGCCGAAAAGCCCGACCAGATCGCACCAGCCACTGCGCTGGCGAAGCTCAAGCCGCTGTTCGAGGATCCGGGCGTGCTCAAGATCGGGCACAATCTGAAATACGACATGATCGTGCTCGGGCGGCTTGGCATCGACGTCGCGCCGCATGACGACACGATCCTGATGAGCTTCGATCTCGACGCCGGGCTGCACGGGCATGGCATGGACGAACTTGCCGCGACTCACCTCTCGCACAGCTGCATCGCGTTCAAGGACGTGGTCGGCACGGGCAAGAACCAGCTGCAGTTCAACGAGATCGATCTGGCCTCGGCCACGCGCTACGCGGCCGAGGATGCCGACGTCACGCTCAGGCTGTGGCGCCGGTTCAAGCCGCGCCTGCCGGCCGAGGGCGCGACGCGCGTCTACGAGATGGTCGACCGGCCGCTCGCCCCGGTGATCGCGCAGATGGAGCGGCACGGCATCAAGGTCGACCGCGAGAAATTGTCGCAGCTTTCGACCGAATTCGCCCATTCGATCGCCGCGCTCGAGACCGAGATCCATGGTCTTGCCGGCGGCCCCTTCACCATCGGCAGCCCCAAGCAGCTTGGCGATGTGCTGTTCGAGCGCATGGGCATCAAGGGCGGGCGCAAGGGCAAGTCGGGTGTCTATTCGACCGACGTCAACGAGCTGGAACGGATTGCCGCCGACAAGGATTCGCCGGGCAAGGTGATCGCGGCGCGCGTGCTCGACTGGCGGCAATTGTCGAAGCTGAAATCCACCTATACCGACGCGTTGCAGGCGCAGATCAACCCCGAGACCGGGCGGGTCCATACTAGCTATTCGCTGACCGGCGCACAGACCGGGCGACTGTCCTCGACCGACCCGAACCTGCAGAACATCCCGATCCGCACCGAGATCGGCCGCCAGATTCGCGACGCCTTCGTCGCCGAGCCCGGCAACGTCCTGCTTGCGGCCGATTATTCGCAGATCGAGCTGCGGCTGGCCGCGCACATGGCCGATGTGCCTGCGCTCAAACAGGCATTCGCCGACGGCGCCGACATTCACAGCCTGACGGCGCAGGAACTGTTCGGCGAGGTCAATCGCGATACCCGCGGGCGCGCCAAGACGATCAACTTCGCCATCCTCTACGGCATTTCGCGCTGGGGCCTGGCCGGTCGGCTCGACGTGACCGCTGACGAGGCGCAGGCAATGATCGACCGCTATTTCGAGCGCTTCCCAGGCATCAACCACTATATCGTCGAGACGACCGAAAAGGCGCGCGACAAGGGCTATACCGAGACGCTGTTCGGCCGGAAGACGCATTTTCCGCGGCTCAAGTCCAAGATTCAGCACGAACGCCAGGGTGCAGAGCGCGCCGCGATCAACGCGCCGATCCAGGGGACGAGCGCCGACATCATCAAGCGCGCGATGGTGCGCATGGGGCCGGCGCTGATCGAAGCCGGCCTGCCGAACGTACGCATGCTGCTCCAGGTGCATGACGAACTGGTGTTCGAGCTGCCCGAGGGCGATGTCGAGGCAGCAAGGCCGGTGATCGAACGGGTGATGGCAAGCGCAGCCGAACCCGCCGTGGTCCTCAGCGTGCCGCTCGGCATCGAGATCGGCGTCGGTCCGAGCTGGGGAGCGGCGCATTGACCGACGCGGCCGCCGCCGATGATGGGGGCACCGAAGACCTCAAGGCCCTGGCCAAGGGCGGTCGCACCAACATCATCGGTTTCCTGTTGCGCCTTGCCGCCCGGCTGCCGTTCCTGTTCATCGCCGGCCGGGTCTATGGCCCGGACATCGTCGGCCGTTTCGCGCTGGCGGTGGTGGTGGTCGAGCTCGCCGCCCTGCTCGCCACGCTTGGGCTGAAGCGCGGACTTGCCCAGGCGCTGTCCTCCTCCGACCGGCCGCATGTCCATGTGGTCTGGGACGCGATGGCGGTGGCGTTCCTCGCCTCGCTGGTGGCAAGCGGCGTTCTGATCGCCCTTCCGCAGATCATGTACCCCAACAGCCCGATCGAGGGGATGGACCGCTGGCTGCCGTGCATCGTGTTCGCGGTCGCCTGGTCCGATGTCAGCCTCGCCGCGCTCGCCTATCGCCGCAACGTCAAGGCGACGGTGACGGCGCGCGCGATCGTCGAACCCTGGACGATCAGCGCCGCTGCCTGGGTCTTCTCCTTCGTCTCGCTGCGCGACGGCCTGATCTATTCCTACATCCTGTCGATGGCGGCGGCGCTCGTCGCATCGCTCGTCCCGTTCATCCGCAGCTATGGCCTGCCGCATGGCTGGCGGCCGCGCATCGTTCACCTGGTCGCGCTCGCCAGCCGCAACGCGCCGCTCGCCGGCGCCGACGCGATCGAATGGGGCACGCGCAACGTCGACCGGTTCATCCTCGGGGTGATGTTCGAGCCCAAGATCGTCGGCATCTACTACATGGCGCAGCAGGTCGCCTCGATCCCGGCCAAGCTCAAGACCAGCTTCGATCCCATCCTTGGGCCGGTGATCACCGCCAGCCTGGCCAAGAACGACCGCGAGGCGATCGCGGCGCAGGTGCGGCAGGTCGGTTTCTGGATCATGGCGGCGCAGACCGGCCTTGCGCTGATGGGGTCGATCCCGGGCGAGGCAGTGATGGGCGTGGTGGGGCCGCAATTCGTCTCGGGCACCGCCGCGCTCGCCTTTCTGCTGACCGCCGAGGCGGTGGCGTCGACCGGTGCCGTGTGCGAATCCGCGCTGGTCTATATTGCGCGGGTGCGGAACCTGATGATCTCGCTGGGGACCCTTTGTTTCCAGATCGCGCTCAGCTTCACGCTGATCTTCGCGATGCGCTGGATCGGCTGGCCGATCAATTTCCAGGCGGCGGGCCCCGCGGTGGCGCTGCTGGTCGCGCTCGGACTCGCATCTGTCGTCAAGTCGAACCTGCTCGCCCATCTGCTCAAGGCGCGCGTCTCGGGTTTCCGCATGCCGATGCTCTGGGCGATCGGCGCGGCGGTGGTCGTCGGGACGGCGTTCACCTCCCTGCCCAGGCGTTATGAATGGGCTGAGCTGCTCATCGGCCTCCCGGCCATCGCCGCGACCTATCTGTTCGTCCTGTCGCGCTGGGCGTTCAGCCCGGAGGACCGGGCGCTGTTCGGCAAGATACCGTCAGTGGACGAAGCGACGCTGCCGACCTGAGCCAGCCCGCCCGCCTTCAACCCGCCTGCCCGTTCATCAATGCCGGAAGTGGCGCATCCCGGTGAACACCATCGCCAGGCCGGCCGCATCGGCCGCCGCGATCACCTCGTCGTCGCGGATCGAGCCGCCGGGCTGGATCACCGCCGTCGCGCCTGCCTCGACTGCGGCAAGCAGGCCGTCGGCGAAGGGGAAGAAGGCATCCGACGCCACCGCCGAGCCGATCGTGCGCGGCGTGGCCCAGCCAGCCTTGTCCGCGGCATCCTTCGCTTTCCAGGCAGCAATGCGTGCTGATTCGAGGCGGTTCATCTGGCCCGCGCCGATGCCGGCGGTGGCGCCGTCCTTCGCATAGACGATCGCGTTCGACTTGACGTGCTTCGCCACCGTCCAGGCGAACCGGCAATCGGCAAGCTCAGCCTCGGTCGGCTGCCGCTTCGTCACCACTTTGAGATCCGGCGCTGCGGCGTTCTGAGCCGCTCCGGCCAACAGGCCTGCGCTGTTGTCACGGCTCTGGACCAGCCAGCCGCCGGCGATCGATTTGGCCTGGATGCCCGCGCGCGCCGCATCGGGCAGTTCCCCGGTAAGCAGCAGGCGCAGATTCTTCTTCGCAGCGAATATGGCGAGCGCAGCCTCATCGGCATCGGGTGCGATCACCACCTCGGTGAAGATGCCGGAGATCGCCCGCGCGGTCGCTTCATCGAGCGCGCGGTTGAGCGCGATGATGCCGCCGAACGCCGAAACGGTGTCGCAGGCAAACGCCTCGGCATAGGCCTGCTCGATCGTCGCGGCGGTGGCGACGCCGCAGGGATTGGCGTGCTTGACGATGACCACGGTAGGCTGCGCATCGCGGAACTCGCTGACCAGCTCGAGCGCGGCATCGGCGTCGTTGTAGTTATTGTAGCTGAGTTCCTTGCCCTGCACTTGGCGCGCCTGGCCGATGCCGCGCGCGTGCGGACCAGTCGCGGTGTAGAAAGCAGCTGACTGGTGCGGATTCTCGCCATAGCGAAGCGTCGCGCCGCGCTTCAGCGTGATCGGCAGCGTTTCCGGAAAAGCCTCGCCCTGGTCGGCGAACCCGAACCAGCTCGCGATCATGCCGTCATAGGTCGCGGTCGCAGCGAAGGCGCGCGCGGCCAGGCGCTTGCGCAGGTCGAGCGTGGTGGCGCCACCCGATGAATCCATCTCGGCGACCAGCGCGTCATAGTCGGCAGGATCAGTGACGATCGCGACGAAAGCGTGGTTCTTCGCAGCCGACCGCACCATCGACGGGCCACCGATATCGATATTCTCGATGATCTCCGGCCGGTCGGCACCCTTCATCACCGTCTGCAGGAAGGGATAGAGGTTCACCACCACCAGATCGATCGCGCCGATGCCATGCTCCTCCATCGAGGCGACATGGGCCTTGTCGTCGCGCACCGCGAGCAGACCGCCATGGACCTTGGGGTGCAGGGTCTTCACGCGACCGTCCATCATCTCCGGGAAGCCGGTCAGGTCGGAGATGTCGCGCACCGCAAGCCCCGCATCGCGCAACGCGGCGGCAGTGCCGCCGGTCGAGACCAGCTCAACGCCGTGGCGGGCGAGCGCCCGGCCGAGATCGACGATGCCAGTCTTGTCGGATACCGACAAAAGGGCACGGCGGATGGTGATGGCGGTCATGGGCACTCCGGGGGTGAGGGGTCGCGCGTCCCTCTGCCGTCTCAGGTCGCGCGCTTCAAGGCCCAGCTCACGCTGGCGCCGCCCGCGGGCGATTCTCCCGAGACGACGAGCTGGTGAGTCGGTTGCGGCCGGCCGTCGCCGTCGATCCACAGACTGTCCTCGACCGCCAGCGTGCCGCCACGGCAGCGGAACTGCCAGAGCACCCCGCCGGGCAGGCGAAGCAGCGCGGCCATGCCGTCCGCCGTCGGCGACACCGATACGCCCGGGCCGAGATGGAAGCGGATCGCGAAGGCAGTCGCCGCGAGCTTACGCTTCTTGCTGGCGGGCAGCAGCATATCCTCGCCGCGCAGTTCGCGACCGTCGCCGGCAAGCACGAGCTGGCGGCGGTGGACGAAGCCGTAGCGTCTGGCATAGCCGTCATGGCTCGCCTCGATCCGGCTCGACGCCTCGCTTTCCTGCCGCGCCAGCTCGACCTCGGCGACGCCGCGCCCGAGCGTGCCGTCGGCATGAATCGCGGTCGAATTGCTATCCCCGACGATCAGGGTCGAATGCGCCGCGGTGGTGCGCAGGCCATCGGCAAGGGCGGCAGGAAGCTGCGCCACGGCCGAGCGGGCGCCGCCGCAATTGACGATCAGGCGATGCGCGCCGTCGGAAAGTTCGAACGCGAGGGTGGAGGCACAGCCGCCCTCGACCAGCCGCGCGATCGGCGGCGGCGCCGCATCCATGATCAGGACGGCGGTGCCGGCGGCGAGTCGCTGATAACCCCAGTCGCGCGCCTGGCGGAGCGGCCGGGCACGCACGCCGGTCGCGGCGATGATCTGTTCGAGCGCCTCGCCGGAGACAGGACCGCCGCCCTGCCAGCTCGAAAGGCCGCGATCGCCGTGGCACACGCCAAGCAGCGCCGGCACCATCCGCGCCAGCACTGCGGAGATCGCCGCCGGCTCGACCAGGCGGCGCGCGGCATACACTTCCTTCAGGCCGGTGAGCAGCATGATGATGTCGAGCTGCGCCATCGGCGAGCGCGCCACGCTGCCGCCATCCTCGAATACCGAGACCGACAGCGCCTTGGCCAGCGCAGCTTCGGTGGCGCCGCGCCGCGCATCGCCCCCCGGGATCAGCAAACCTGCCGCGACCACGCCGCACAACGCCGCAACGCGCGGGGCGCCCGGCGGCAGCTTGTCGGCACCGCGGTCGATATGACGCGCGCCACGCGCGAGCGTGTTGAGCACCAGGCTGCGATAGACCAAGTCGGTGCTCGAGAGGATCAGCGGGGCGTGCGCAGTCCAGAACAGGATCCGCCGGCCCCAGAGATCGGCGCGCCAGGCAGGTTCGCTGACCGTGTCGGCGTGCGCCGCGAGCCAGCGGCGCATCAGATCCTCGGCGATCGGGGTCGCCTGTCCGCGCGTCGCCACGGTCGAAAGATCGCGCAGCCAGAGAAAGCTGTGGAGATAGTCGCCGAACGCCCGCGAGAAATCGGGCCTGGCGAGATTGAGATCAGCGATGGCGCGGGTTTCCCCGCGCAGATTCAGCTTGCCGTCGAGCAGCGCGTTGCCCCGCCGCGGATCACCCAGGAACGGATCATCGGGAACCGCGATCAGCTTCAGCGGATGCCGGCCCTTCAAGCGCATGCCGTGGATCGGCGTCCGCCAGGTCAATCGATGAAAATATTCGGTGAGACGGTCAGCCAGCGACAGCCCCTTGTCGCCCCCCAATCGAATCAACCGTTTGCCCTCTTCGATGCCGTCGGCGCCGGAATCGCGACCGCCGTCGTTCACCCGCCTCTCAGGGCAAGGATATTGGCGGCATAGGCCGAGGGTCCGCCGCGGAAGGTGGCCGTGCCGGCGACGAGCGCATCAGCGCCGGCGGCGATCGCCTCGCGTGCCGTCACCGCATCGATGCCCCCATCGACCTCGAGATCGACGCTGAGCCCTGCCTTGTCGATCATCTTGCGGATGCTTTCGATCTTGCGCAGCGCGCTTGGGATGAAACCCTGGCCACCGAAACCGGGATTGACGCTCATCACCAGCACCAGATCGACCTCCTCGATCAGATAGTCGAGCGCCTTGGCCGGCGTCTGCGGCGTCAGCACCACGCCGGCGCGCTTGCCGAGCTTGCGGATATGCTGGAGGCTGCGATGCGTGTGCGGCCCCGCCTCGACATGGATACTGATGATATCAGCCCCGGCCTCGGCGAACTGATCGAGGAACGAATCGACCGGCGCGATCATCAGATGCACGTCGAGCGGCTTCTGCGTGTGCGGGCGGAGCGCCTTCACCACCGCCGGGCCGATCGTGATGTTGGGGACGAAATGACCGTCCATCACATCGACATGAATCCAGTCGGCGCCGGCGGCGTCGATCGCGCGCACCTCCTCGCCAAGGCGCGCGAAATCGGCGGAGAGGATCGAAGGGGCGATACGGACAGGCTGTTGCATGACCGATTCCTTAGCACGCGTGAGTCGCGCGGCAAGGCAGCTCAGGTGCCGCGGTGCAATCTGGCGATGAAGAAGCCATCACAGCCACCCTCTTCGCCGAGCATGCCGGGCAGCGTGCGAACCCAGCCTCGCTGGTGCGGGACGATGCCGGCCGGCAATTCTTCGATGCGGACCGGATCGATCGCGAAATCGGGCTGGGCGGCGAGAAACGCCATGAGCTGCTCCTCCCCCTCGGCGCGTTCGAGCGAGCAGGTGGCATAGATCAAGGTTCCGCCGGGCTTGACCCATTTGGCGGCCCGCGCAAGCAATTGCGCCTGCACCCGGGACATTTCGGCGATCACCTTCGGATTCACGCGGTGCAGCACGTCGGGGTGGCGACGGAAAATGCCGGTGGCGCTGCACGGCGCATCGAGCAGCACGGCGTCCGCCGGCGCGTCCGGCGACCATTTGAGCAGGTCCGCGGCGATCACCGTCGCCCCCAGATGCGTGCGGGCGAGATTCTCGCGAAGTCGCGCCAGACGACTTTCCGAGGAATCGATCGACGTGACGGCCCAGCCCGCGCTGGCGAGTTGCATCGTCTTGCCGCCGGGTGCAGCGCACAGATCGAGCGCGGTGCCGCTTCCCTTGCCAATGAGGCGCGCGGGGAGCGAGGCGGCAATATCCTGGACCCACCAGTCGCCTTCTTCGAAACCCGGCAGTTCGCGAACGCTGGCGCTGGCGAGCCGGATATGGCCGGGTAGCAGCGAGGTGCCGCCCATCTCTTCGGCCAAAGCATCGGTCGCCGCCGAGTCGGCCAGGGTCAGATCGAGCGGCGGGGGCGCGGCGATGGCACGCTCCGCCGCGGCGACCTGTTCCTCGCCCCAGGCATTCTGCCAGCGGGCCTCCGCGTCCTCCGGAAGAGTCGGAAATTCGGGCAGGCTCTTGTTGGCGCGCACCAGTGTGCCGAACACGCCATGGACAAGCTTGCGCGGACCGCCATCGACCAGCGGCAGAACCGTCGAGATCGCGGCATGGGGCGGCGTACCGAGCGCGAGTGCCTGAACCAGCGCGATGCGCAGTGCGAAGCGCGCCTTGGCGTCGTCCGGCAAGGGTCGCTGAGTCGCCGAATCGATCAGCGCGTCGAGATCGGGCAGGCGGCGGAGCGTTTCGGCGGCGATGGCATGGGCCAGCGCACGATCGTCGCTACGATCGATCCCCTGAGTCGCACGGTCGAGCGCCGCCTCGAGCGGCAGCCCCTGACGCAGCACCGCGTCGAGCAGTTTCAGCGCCGCGCGACGGGCGGGAACGCCGGGTGGATCGGCGGGGCGATCCGAGGATCGAGATGGGGGGCGGGTCAAATCGCTTGAACTCGTGTCGTTACGGGAGGATGGGGTGGCAAGCAGCATCCGGGAAGAACCGCCATGGGCCGCCGCCCGCCACATGTGAAGCCACCAGCCTATCTTTCCAAGAGCCCGCCGGTGCCGGAACCCGATCCCAAACCCTCGCCCGAGGCGGAAAACGACCCTCTCGGGCTCGACCCGACGCGTTATGGCGACTGGACGCTCAAGGGAATCGCAGTCGATTTCTAGACGGCGAGCCGGCAAGCGTTCCTGACTTTACCCCTGTTCTTTGCCGCTAGATCCCGTTTCTTTTTTTCGGGGCTTTCTTCCCCTGTTATGTTGGATTTTGCACCCGGATTTCTCTTGTCCGAACAGCGGCTTGAAGACCCTTTTCCCTGTTATTGGATAACAGGGGAAAACCGCACCGTTAACAGGGGAGGTTTTTGGCGCAACGGCGGCCGCAACAGGGGATGCGCCATATGATACCGACGATGCGAAAGAGCGGGACCATGCGGAAGCCGGTCCGGCCATGACGCTATCGTCGGTTGCCGGCGTTTGAATCGACCGCCGCGTATCGGACAGGATATCAGGCCAGCAGGTCCCGCAGCTTGCTTACCGTATTCCAGTTGCGCATCGTCGCGATCTTCGGGAATTTCAGCTTCGCCATCGCCGGGAGCAGCTTCGAGTTCCCGACGTCCACCGGAAAATCGATATAAAGCTCCCGATCGATCGCCTCGAGTCGCTCGGGGCCGTCATAGATGCCGGGGATCTTCCCGATCAGCCCGTCCGGCACGGGATCGCGGTGGAACGCCACCATCAGGTGACTTGGATGGTCCTTCGCGCCATCGGGGAAGGGATTGGCAGCGATCACCGCGTCCAGTTCCGCCAGGTTGCGCACCACCACATCGGTCTTGAGGCCCCAGGCGGCGAGCGCTTCCTCGAGCGCCTTTTCCAGCGCGGCACCGTCAGTCTTCCCGGCGGCGAAGACGACATTGCCCGATGCGAGCAGCGTCTTGACGTCATCATGGCCGAGTTTCTCGACCAGCGCCTTCAGCTCGGTCATCGGAATCCGCTTGCCGCCGATGTTGATGCCCTTGAGCAGGGCGGCCCAGCGCATCACTGATCCTCCCGCGTCAACGGACGCGCCAGGAGCGCACCGACGACCGCGCGCACGTCGGCGCCATCGAGCAGCGCGCAGACCGCCTCGGTGACCGGCATGTCGGCGCCGACATCCGCCGCCGCCTCACGCAGCACGGGCGCCGTGAAAGCCCCTTCGGCAACGGTGCGGCGATCGGCCAGCAAGTCGCGCGCCGATTTGCCCTGGCCAAGCCCCATGCCGAGCGAGAAGTTGCGCGAGCTGGTCGAGGAACAGGTGAGCACCAGGTCGCCGAGGCCGGACAGCCCCGCCAATGTCTCGGCCCGTGCACCGCGCGCCATGCCGAAGCGCGTCATCTCAGCGAAACCGCGTGCGATCAGCGCGGCGCGGGCGTTCTGGCCGAGCCCTGCCCCCTCGACCACGCCGCAGGCAATGGCGAGCACGTTCTTGACGGCGCCGCCGATCTCGGCACCGATGACGTCAGAGGAGAAATAGGGGCGGAAGGCCGGGCCGGCGAGGCGATCGGCGAGCCGGGCGCCCAGATCCTCATTGTCGCAGGCAAGCGTGACTGCGGTCGGCTTGCCCTGCGCAACCTCGAAGGCGAAGGTCGGTCCGGAGATCACCGCGATCGGCGCCCCCGGATGCACCGTGCGGGCGACTTCGCCGACCAGCAGGCGCGACCCCGCCTCGATGCCCTTGGCGCAGAGCACCAGCGGCGTGGTGCCGACCGACATCGCGCTCAGGATGCTGCGGATATGCTGGGCAGGAACGACGACCAGCAGCGCATCGCAGGCCGAGACCGCGTCAAGCGACCCGGTCGCCTCGATCGAGGCCGGCAAGGGGATGTCCGGTAGGAACAGCGGGTTCCGGTGCGTGGCGTTGACTGCCTCGACCACGTCGGGCTCGCGCGCCCATAGCAGGACTGGGTCGCCCTCGCGCGCCGCCACGCTGGCGAGAGCCGTGCCCCAGGCACCACCGCCGACCACTCCGATCTTCATGCCTTCACTCCTGCGCCGCGTACCGCCTCCGCCCCCGGATCCAGCGGCCAGCGCGGCCGCGCGGGCACGTCGAGCGGATCGGTGAGGCCGGCGGCGAACCGTTCAGCCCCGGCCCAGGCGATCATCGCGGCATTGTCGGTGCAGAGCCACAAGGGCGGCGCGACGAAGCACAGCCCGTTCGCCGTTGCCAGTCCCTGCAGCGCCGCGCGCACCGCGCGGTTCGCGGCAACACCGCCCGCCACGACCAGTGACGTCACGCCGTCAGCCCGGCCAAGCGCCCGGGTGGTGCGATCGATCAGGCAATCGACCACCGCTGCCTGGAAGGAGGCGGCGATATCCTCCGCGCTCCACGTGCCTGCGTCCCGGGCGCGGGCAACGGCGCTCTTCAAGCCGGCGAAGGAGAAATGCGGCTCGGCCGATCCTTTCAGCGGGCGCGGCAGAGGGACAGCGGTGGGATCGCCCGCTTCGGCGGCGCGCTCGACCGCGGGGCCGCCGGGGAACCCAAGGCCCAGCAGCTTGGCGGTCTTGTCGAACGCCTCGCCTGCGGCATCGTCGATCGTGGTGGCGAGGCGGCGATAGGTCGCGACGCCCTCGACCAGCAGCAACTGGCAATGCCCGCCCGAGACGAGCAGCAGCAGATAGGGGAAATCGAGATCCGGATCGGAAAGGCGCGGGCTCAGCGCATGGCCTTCGAGATGGTTGACCGCGATCAGCGGCTTGCCGACCGCGTGCGCCAGGGCCTTGCCGGTGACGAGCCCCACCATGACGCCACCGATCAGCCCGGGCCCGGCGGTGGCGGCGATCGCGTCGACATCCGCGAGCGTCACGCCGGCATCGGCCAGCGCGCCTTCGACCAGCGGGATCAGCGCCTCGACATGCGCGCGCGCCGCGATCTCGGGCACGACACCGCCATAGGGACGATGTTCCGCCTCCTGCCCGAGCAGGCGATGGGCGAGGACTCGCCGGTCGCTGGTCACCAGTGCCGCCGCCGTTTCGTCGCAGCTGGATTCGAGGCCGAGGATCAAACTCATGATGGTCGCCCCCTACCCGTTCGCCCCGCGCTTGTCGAAGGGCTGTCCTTTCTTCTAGGTCGCAGCAAGCGCAGGGCTTCGACAGGCTCAGCCCGAACGGAGTTTGTAGTGCCCGACCCTCTTCTTCGCCTCGGTACCCGTGGTTCGCCGCTTGCGCTGGTGCAGGCCGGCATGGTGCGGGACGCGCTGTGCGCCGCGCATGGCTGGGACGCGGCAGCGGTCGGGATCGTGCCGATCAGGACGACCGGTGACCGGGTGCAGGACCGCGCGCTGGCCGAGATCGGGGGCAAGGCGCTGTGGACCAAGGAACTCGACCGCGCCCTGCTCGACGGCGAGATCGACTGCGCGGTGCATTCGATGAAGGATGTCGAGACGATACGCCCCGCCGCGATCGCGATCGCGGCAATGCTCAGGCGCGCCGATGTGCGCGACCGGCTGATCGGGGCGGACAGCATCGATTCGCTCAGGCCCGGCGCACTGATCGGCACCAGTTCCCCGCGGCGCAGCGCGCAGCTCAAGCGGCTTCGGCCGGATCTCGCGACGATATTCTTCCGGGGCAATGTCGATACGCGGCTCGCCAAGCTGGCGGCGGGCGAGGTCGATGCCACCCTGCTTGCCGCCGCAGGGCTCGACCGACTGGGACGTGCGGACATCGGCGCGCCGATCCCGAATGACGTCATGCTGCCAGCACCGGCGCAGGGCGCAGTCGGGATCGAGGCACGCGCCGGCGACGAGCGGATGCTGACGTGGCTGAGCGCGATCGATCATGCCGAGACGCGCGGGTGCGTGCTGATCGAGCGGGCGCTGCTCGCCGCACTGAAGGCGGATTGCCATTCGCCGGTCGCGGCGCTCGCCACGATCGACGGCGCACGGACAACGATCCGCGCTGAGCTGCTGGCCGAGGATGGCAGCGCGCATGTTTCCGGCGAGGCATCAGGCGCGGCGGGCGACCCGGCCATCGCCGAGCGGCTGGCACGCGACCTGCTCGACCGGGCACCGCCGGCAGTAAGACGGCTGTTCGCGGCATGACACCGGCCTTCGCGGTGCTGCGCCCGGAACCGGGCAACACCGCGACCGCCGGACGGATCGAGGCTTTGGGCCTGCGCGCGATCCGGCTGCCCCTGTTCGAGATTCGCGCGCTCGACTGGGCGGTACCCGATCCCGCCGCATTCGACGCCCTGCTGCTGACAAGCGCCAATGCGGTGCGCTTCGGAGGGGCCGGATTCGATTCATTGCGGCATCTGCCGGTCCTTGCGGTAGGCGCCAGAACCGCGGAAATCAGCCGCGCGGCCGGATTTGACGTCATGGCGTTCGGAAAATCCGACGCGGCGGCACTGCTTGCCGGGGATCACGGCATTGCCCATGCGCTGCACCTCGGCGGAAGGGAGCGATCCATCGAGGAGGGCGGCTGGATCACCCGGGCGATCGCCGTCTATGCGAGCGAGCCCTTGCCGGTGACGGCGGTCCAGCTTGGGGCGCTGGAGGGATCGATCGCCCTGCTGCATTCGGCCCGGGCAGCCATCCGGCTCGGCGAACTGGCTGAAGAACATGGCCTGGCGCGGTCCTCGATCGCCATCGCCGCGTTCAGCCCTGCCGTCGCGTCGGCCGCGGGAAGCGGCTGGAAGTGGATCGCCACGGCCGCCGCACCCAATGACGCCGCGCTGATCGAGGCGGCGCGCACGCGATTGACCGGGTGAGCATGCGCGGAGATAAGACGGCATGAGCGACGAGCAGCCGACCCTTACGGCGCCACCCCGCAAGCTGGGCTGGCGCACCGCGGCGATCCTGGGGGCAGTCGCCTTCATCGCCGGCCTGTGCGCGATGGCGCTGGGGCTCTATGCCTTTCCGCAATGGTTCGGCCCGAGGCCGGTCGCCACCGTGACGCTGCCGATCGCGTCCACCGCCGACGGCCAGCGCACGCCTGTGGTGATCGTACCGGGCGGCGGTACCGCGGCGGCCCCGGCGATCGACCTGGATGCGCTGTCGACCCGCGAGAACGAGTTGGCCGCGCGCCTTGCCGAGCTGGAAGCCCGAACCACGAGCATCAGCGGACAGGCGCGCCTCGCCTCAGGCTATGCCAATCGCGCCGAGGGGCTGATGATCGCCTTCGCCGCGCGGCGCCAGATCGATCGCGGCCTGCCGCTCGGCTATATCGAGGAGCAGCTGCGCCAGCGCTTCGGTCCGATCCAGCCCGAGGCGACTGGCACGATCATCCAAGCGGCACAACAGCCGGTGACGATCGAGGATCTGCGCGTCGGGCTCGACGCGATCTCGTCCGAGCTGAGGACCGGCGCGGCGACCGACGGATGGCTCGCCAGCCTGAGGCGCGAACTGGGCAACCTCATCGTCCTGCACCGCGCCGACACCCCATCGCCACTGCCCGCCGACCGGCTCGCCCGTGCCCGGCGGACACTCGAAGCCGGCCATGTCGAGGCAGCGCTGGCCGAAGTGGCGCGCATGCCCGGCGCGCCGCAGGCGGAGCGCTGGACGACCGCCGCGCGGCGCTACATCGGCGCGCGCCAGGCGCTCGACACGATCGAGACCGCCGCGATCATGGGACAGGGCGGCGCGGCGCCGCGCTGACCGGGGCTGATCACCCGGCCGCGTTGATCCGTTCGAGCAGCGCCATCGCCCCTGCGGGGGCCCGGACCTTCGCCCCGTTGATGAAGAAGACGAAGGTATCGCGCGGCGTCTTCGCCGCCGGCTCGGACGAGGCATAGGGCAAGGCAGCGTCCACTGGCTGGCCGCCCGCTGCCCAGCTCTTCGCGATATCCAGCCAGCGATCGAGTTCGGCGGGCGTATAGCCGGTAGGGACTGACTCGACCGCCTTTTCCAGCCGGGCGTAGACGAAATCACCGGTGACATCGGCGATCGCCGGGTATTCGGCCGAATCGGCGAAGACCAGGGCGACACCGGCGGCGCGCGCCATCGCGACGAATTCCGGTACATGGAAACTGTCGTGCCGCACCTGGATCGCATGGCGGAGCGCGACACCTTCATGCGACGCCGGCAGCAGCTTCAGGAAAGCGGCGAAATCGTCCGCTTCGAATTTCTTGGTCGCCATGAACTGCCACAGGATCGGGCCGAGCTTGTCGCCCAGCTCGACGATACCCTGGCCGACGAACTTGGCGATCGAATCACCCGAATCGGCGAGGACCTTGCGGTTGGTGCAGAAGCGCGAGGCCTTGAGCGCGAAGACGAAGCCATCAGGCGCCGTCTTCGCCCAGGAAGCAAAGGTCGCCGGCTTCTGTGACCCGTAATAGGTGCCGTTGACCTCGATCGCCGTCACCGCGCGCGAGGCATATTCGAGCTCGCGCTTCTGCGGCAGGCCGTCGGGGAAAAACACCCCGCGCCAGGGTTCGTAGGTCCAGCCGCCGATACCGGTGCGAATCATGCCGTTGCTCATGCCATTGCTCCTGAGCGGTCGGTTCTAGGACGGGAAGCCGCTTTCGCGAAGATGCCCGACGCTGCTAGGACCATAAGCGACATAGCGTGGGGAAGACCGATGGCGACGGACCGTAGCGAGATCGATCCGAGCGACCCCTATGAGCGCAGCGCCCAGACCTTCCCCGTCCTCAGCGAGGCGATGGTGGCGCGGATGTTGCCCTATGGCCGTGAGGAAGCAGTCGCAAAGGGCGTCGCGCTCTATACGCGGGGCGAGCGCAGCGTCGATTTCTTCGTGGTGCTGGCCGGGTCGATCCAGGTGCTGGACACCGACGAGCACGGCGTCGCCAATATCTTCACGACGCACCGCGAGCGCCAGTTCACCGGGGAACTGGACCTGTTCAACGACCGCGAGATCCTAGTGACCGGCCAGGTCGGCGAGGATGGCCGGGTGCTGCGGATCAGCCGGGCGAATTTCCGCCGGATGGTGTCCACCGAGGCGGATATCGGCGAGATCATCATGCGCGCCTTCATCCTGCGCCGCGTCGGGCTGATCCGGCATGCGCATGGCGGCGCGACACTGATCGGATCGGGACATTCGGGCGACACGCAGCGGCTGCAGCGCTTCCTCGAGCGCAACGGCTATCCGCACCGCCTGCTCGACATCGATACCGATCCCGATGCCGGCGGTTTCCTCGACTGTTTCTCGCTCACGCCCGAGCAGCTGCCGGTGGTGATCGCCTCCAGCGAACGCGTGCTGCGCAATCCGCCGACCGGCGAGCTGGCCGATGCCCTGGGGCTGACCGAAACGCTCGACCCGGCGCGCGTCCATGACGTCGTGGTGGTCGGCGCGGGGCCTGCCGGACTCGCTGCAGCGGTCTATGCCGCCTCGGAGGGACTCGACACGATCGTGATCGAGGGGCTGGCGCCGGGCGGCCAGGCCGGCACGAGCTCCAAGATCGAGAATTATCTCGGCTTTCCGACCGGCATCTCCGGCCAGGCGCTGGCGGGACGGGCTCAGGTGCAGGCGCAGAAATTCGGCGCGAAGCTCGCCATCGCGCGGCCGGCGACGGCGCTTGACTGCAGCGGCGATCCCTATGTCGTGACGATGGAGGACGGGCAGCGGGTGAGTGGCCGGTCAGTGATCGTCGCGAGCGGCGCGCGCTACCGCAAGCTCGACGTGCCCGATTACGCCCGGTTCGAGGGCCAGGGAATCCATTATGCCGCGACCGCGATGGAGGCCAATCTCTGTTCCGGCGAGGAAGTGCTGGTGGTCGGCGGCGGCAACTCGGCGGGTCAGGCAGCGGTGTTCCTGTCACGCACGGTGAAGCATCTGCATATCCTGGTCCGCTCGCGCGGGCTGGCGGAGACGATGTCGGACTATCTCGTCCAGCGAATCCTGTCGTCGAACCAGATCACGCTGCACACCCATTGCCAGGTCACCGGCCTGGAGGGCGGCGATTATCTGCGCCACGTGACCTGGACCGACGTGAAGAGCGGCGAAGAACGACGCCATGACATCAGCAACATGTTCGTGATGATCGGCGCCGAGCCCAACACCGACTGGCTCGACGGCTGCCTGGCGCTTGACGACAAGGGCTTCGTGAAGACCGGCACCGACGCGGCTGGATCGACATCGCCCTATGCCACGAGCAAGCCCGGCATCTTCGCGATCGGCGACGTGCGCGCCGGATCGGTCAAGCGCGTGGCCTCAGGCGTGGGCGAGGGATCAGTCGTGGTCTCCGCGGTTCACCGGTTCCTGCATCCGATGGACTGACGTCAGTTCAGGCATGCTCGACATAGGGATAATGGTCGCGGATTCGGCGGTTGAAGAAACCGCCCTTCGAGGCGACCCGGCGCATCGCGTCGACCAGCGATTCGGGCACATCGAGATAGGAATAGCGCCGGCCGCTGACGAACTCGATGTCGAGCCGCTGGTCGGCGGGGTCGTAATCATAGGAACGGATCACGCTTGAAGGCATGGGGCGTCAACGCGGCGACCGGCCCGGCGGTTCATGCATAGGCCAACCGCACGGCACGGCGAACGCGGCCATCCGCGCAAAAGATTGAAGCCGAGGGACACGTCCGGCGTCTCATCCGTTTCCCCCTGGGCGTGCCTCTCATCAAGAGACGCCGCGCGAAGGGAATTGGCATGAACGAGGATACGCTCAAGGGAGAAGGCCGCAATCTTGGCGGCAAGGTCACTGAAGCAGTCGGCAAGGTAACGGGCGACGAGGCCACACAGGCGCAGGGCGTCGCCGACCAGATCGCCGGCAACCTCCAGCAGAGCTATGGCGCCGCGAAGGATGCGGTCGCGCAGGGCGTTGGTCCCCTGGCGGACAAGGCCAGGACATTCGCCAAGGAACGCCCCTGGGCGACGGCCGCGCTGGTCGGCACGCTCGCGCTGGCAGTGATCAACACGCTGCGTGGCAAAAAAGCCTGACAGGGGGCCTGCCTGTAGCTGAAAGCTGGCTCAACGGCGCTCGCTTCCCTATCTTCGAAAGGGAGCAGTCCAAGCAGGGTGAGGCCGTGGCCGACTATCAGCTTTTCGACACGAGGAACGGCGTCGCTGCGATCGCCTGGACCGAGGCTGGCGTGGTCGGGTTTCGCCTGCCCGCTGATTCTGCCGATGCCACGGAACGGTCGCTGCTTCGCCGCTTTCCCGGTGCGATGCGTCGCGAGCCACCGACGCGGATCGCTGAGACCATCGCGGCGGCGCAGCGCTATTTCGACGGCGAGGAAACGGATTTCTCCGCCGTGAAGGTCGATCTGGGCGAGCAGGCGCCGTTCTTCGCACAGATCTACGAATCGGTGCGACGGCTCGGCTGGGGCCAGACCACCACATATGGCGCGGTGGCGAAGGAACTCGGTGCCGGCCCCGAATCGGCGCGCGACGTGGGCCAGGCCATGGCGTCGAATCCGGTGCCGCTGATCGTACCGTGCCACCGCGTGCTGGCGGCGGGCGGCAAGGTCGGCGGCTTCTCCGCACCCGGCGGTTCCGAATCGAAGCTGAAGATGCTGGCGATCGAAGGGGTCGACCTGCGGCCGCCCGAACCGGCCCAACAGGGGTTCGGCTTCTAGCCGGACATGAAAAAGGCCGCTCGCGCGGCCTGTTCTACTCTCGTGATCCGCACGAGAAACTGGAGCGGGCGAAGGGATTCGAACCCTCGACCCCAACCTTGGCAAGGTTGTGCTCTACCCCTGAGCTACGCCCGCTCTGGCGCCTGACCGGTCGGCTGACCGGGCGGGTAAGGGGGCGGCCTCTAGCATCGGCTTTTGGGTCCGGCAACCCCCTGATGCACATCAAACGAAAAGGGTTGGCTTGAGGGCCCGCACACCCACATAAGGCGCGACGTAGAAACACGGGAGCGACACTTGGCCAGTTTGGGAATGACCGCCGCGGAACGCGAGGCAGTCGAGGGTTTTCGGCGCGACGTCGTCGAGCCGTCGATGACGAAGCTCGTCGTCATCGATTTCTGGGCTGAATGGTGCGGGCCATGCAAGGCGCTGACGCCGATCCTGGAGAAGGTCGCCGCCGACTATGCCGACAAGGGCGTGGTGCTGGCCAAGGTCGACACCGACAAGAACCAGTTCATCGCCGCGCAATTCCAGATCAAGTCGATCCCGACCGTCTATGCGATGTTCCAGGGGCAGCTGGTCGCCGACTTGACCAGCGCGCGCACCGAATCGCAGCTCAAGGCGATGCTCGACCAGATCCTGCGCCAGTTGCCGGTGGCAAGCGAGGAGGCTGAAGCCGAGGCCGAGCTTGAGCCGCTGATCGCGATGGGCGAGCAGGTGCTGGCCGAGGGCGATGCCGAGCGCGCGCTGTCGGTGTTCGGCCAGATCGCCGAGATCGCGCCCGAACATCCCGCTGTCCTGTCGGGCCGGGTGCGGGCGCTGGTCGCCGCCAATCGGATCGACGAGGCCGAATCGGCTATCGCCGCGCTGCCGGAAGAACTGGCGAAGCTGCCCGAGATCGAGCGGGCGAAATCGGCGCTGGCGCTGGCGAAGGACGCCAAGCCGGTCGACGACCTGGCCGGCCTCGCGGCTGAGGTCGCCGCCAACCCCGACAATCTGGACAAGCGATTCGAGCTGGCCGGCGGCCAGATGGCGGCCGGCGACCGCGACGCGGCGGCCGATTCGCTGCTCGGCATCATCGCCACCGACAAGGACTGGAACGAGGGCGCGGCACGCCAGCAGTTGCTGAAGCTGTTCGAGGTGGTCGGCCTCGAGGATCCCTGGGTCTCGGCGCAACGGCGGCGGCTGTCGGCGATCCTGTTCGGATGACCGACGCGCCGACCACGACTCGGCTCTCCATCTTCCCGCTGCCCGGCGCGCTGCTGTTTCCCGGCATGCACCTGCCGCTCCACATCTTCGAGCCGCGATACCGCGCGATGGTATCCGATTCGATGGCGCGCGACCGGCGCATCGGCATGATCCAGCCGCGCCCCGGCCCGCTGGCGCCAGGCGAGGCGCCCACCCTGTTCGAGATCGGCTGCGTCGGCCGGATCGCCGAGTTCGAGGCGAGCGAGGACGGCCGCTACAATCTGGTGCTTGAGGGCCTCTCGCTGTTCCGCATCGTGCGCGAGCTCGATGTGACGACGGCGTTCCGCCAGGTCGAGGCGCTGTTGCTGCCGGTAGCGGGCGAGCCCGAGATATTGTCGCTCTCGCGGCGATCGTCGCTGGAAATGGAATCGCGCCGTTTCGCTGATACGCAGGGCTATGCGGTCGACTGGGAGGCAGTGAACCGGCTCGACGACGAGGCGCTGGTCAACGGCATCGCGCAGATCGCACCGTTCGATGTGGCAGCGAAGCAGGCGCTGCTGGAAGCACCCGGAATCGAGGACCGCGCGGAGCTGATCATCCAACTGATGCAGTTCTTCGGCCGCCACGACGGCGAGGATTCGGTGACGCTGCAGTAGGAAACGGGGCGTTCGGGCTTCAGGGCTCGACCCTGAAGCCGGCGTCGGGCGCGACCCAGATCACCTTTTGATCCATTGCTGGCTGGGCCACCCCGTCGATCGATACCTTCGCGATCAGGTATGTGTCCTGCGCGACGTAGCGCGTGCAGATATCTCGTCCGACGATCGCTTTGGTGACCGCTTCGACAGCCCCGTCCACTCTCTTGTGGAATTTGGGATCTTCCATGTCGGTGCCGTCCATAACCGTCGTCATGTCAGAGGCATCAATGTCTTGCTGACGGATGGCGCCACATATCGCGTCCGCTTCGATACGAACCGGCGATTCGATATTCCACACGGTGGTCGGGCTCGTAATGAGGAGAACATGGGCGATGTTCGTGATCGATCCGCCCGGGGCACGGCGATATTCCGCTAACGAACGGCACGTTTTCCTGACAGTATCGGGCTGATAGCATTGCAGTTGGCCCTTCCACGCCGCTTCAAGCGGGCCGGCATCCGCCACCTGACCGGCGATCAGCGCAACGGCGAGCGCAACACCCATGATCCCTCCTAAACCGTAAGTCCCTGAAGCAGCTTCGGCACCTCGCCCGATTCGCCCCGCGCCTCGGCCATGAAACGGTCCTTGAGCGGCGGGAGCTTCTGCACCGCCGACAGGCCGAAGCGGCGCACGGCGGAGGCGGTGCGGCCGGGGATACCGAACAGCCGCGTCAGCCCGTCAGTGGCGGCCGCGACCATGAAGGTATCGAGGCTGCGCCAGCGCTCATAGCGGGCTAGAAGCTGGGGATCGCCGAGATCGAGACCAAGACGCTTGCCCTCGACCAGCACCTCGACCAGCGTCGCGACGTCGCGAAAACCGACATTGACCCCCTGCCCCGCGATCGGGTGGATGCCGTGCGCCGCGTCGCCGACCAGCGCCAGCCGGTCGGAGGTGATCGTCGCCGCATGGTGGAAGCCGAGCGGATAGCTCGACCGCGCGCCGAGCGGGCCGAGGCGGCCGAGGAAACCGCCCATCTTCTTCTCCGCCTCGGCGAGGAAACCTCGATCGGACAATTTCAGCATGCCCGGCGCCTCGTCGCGGCGCACCGACCAGACGATCGCCGAACGATGGCCCTGCGCGTCGTCGTTCAGCGGCAGGATCGCGAAGGGGCCCTGCGGATAGAAAATCTCGTAGGCGATGTTCTCATGGGAATGCTCGTGATGAAGCGAGGTGACGAGCGCGGCGTGATCATAGGTCCAGCGCGCGACCTTCAGCCCGGCCGATTCGCGCGTCGGCGAGTTGCGGCCCTCGGCGGCGATCAGCAACGGGGCGGTGACCACCGCGCCCGAATCGAGCGTGACGGTGACGCCGTGCGGGCCGCGATCGACCGATATGGCCCGAGTCTTCATCCTGACGTCAACGCCAGCAGCCGCCTCGGCCGCTTCAAGCAGCGCACCGCGCAGCCGGCGATTCTCGAACATATGGCCGAGCGCCCCGCTCTCGGCATCGGGCTCGAAATCGAGCGCGCCCGGCTCCAGCCCGTCGCTGACCCGGATGCCCTGGATCGGGCACCCGAAACCCGCCAGCCGATCTACCACGCCGATCGCCTGCAGCATGCGATAGGGCGCGCTGGCGATCGCCGAGGCGCGCCCGTCGAAGCCGGCGGCCAGGATCACCTCCGGATCGGCAATGTCGATGACGATCGCGGTGAGGCCGTGCGCATCGAGCGCCACCGCCAGCGCGCTGCCGACCAGGCCACCGCCCAGAATGATGACGTCCGCTTTGTCCATGGGCTCGCTCTAGCGCGCCCGATGGATGGTGCCAATGCGTCCGCCTTGACGCCGGACTCGCCAGGAGCGATGATTCCGCGCGTACAGACAGCGAACAATCAAGGACCAGATCATGGCTAGCCGGGCGCAGCCGCCCTTGTGGCGCGAGACGGTGAAGGCGGGCGCCGCGCGCAGCGGTGCCCTGATCGGCGCGATTGCGATCGTGGCCGCCGCGATCCTCGTGCTGATCGCGCTCGTCACCTATCACCCGGGCGATCCCTCGCTGAACACCGCGTCAGGCGGCCCGGCCGAGAACTGGCTGGGGACGCCGGGCGCCTGGACCGCCGACCTGCTGTTCGCGCTGTTCGGCCTGCCGGTCGGCCTGATACTGTTCACTGCCCTGATGATCGCGCTGCGCCTGTGGAACGACGTGCCGGTCGGGCGCTGGCGGCTGATGCTCGTCGCGGCGCTGGGCGGTATCGCGCTGATGGGCACGACCGGCGCCCTGATCCGGGGGTCGGCCGTGCACTGGCTGCCGGCGGGCTATGGCGGCATGATCGGCATGACGGTTGCCGACCTGCTGCGCTGGGCGACCGGCTTCATCGGCGACGCGGCCGTTCGGCTGTGGACGGTGCGCGGCGTCGCCGTTCTCACCGGCCTGGCCGGCGCAGGCGTCTGGGCGCTGAGCTTCGTCATCGATATCGGCGACCGGCCGCGCCGCCTGCCCAGACCACGGCCGGCAAAGGCGGAACGGCGCACGCCCGAACAGGAGGTGTTCGCCCCAGAACCGGCGCGAAAGCCCACCCCGCGCGCGTTGGCGACCCCCGATTCGCGACCCGGCCCGGTCATTGCCGAACGCACGCTCGCGCCGTCCGTCGCCAAGCCAAAGGCCAAGCAGGCATCGTTCGATCTTGGCGACAATTCGCAGCTTCCCCCGCTCGACCTGCTCAAGCCGGCACCGCCCGCCCCGGGCGGGCCGGTCGACAAGGCAGCACTCGAGCGCAATGCCCGACTGCTCGAATCGGTGCTCGATGATTTCCATGTCAAAGGGCAGATCATCAACATCCGGCCCGGCCCGGTGGTGACGATGTACGAGCTCGAGCCGGCATCGGGGATCAAGGCGAGCCGGGTGATCCAGCTCGCCGACGATATCGCGCGCAACATGTCGGCGATCTCGGCGCGCGTCGCGACCATCCCGGGGCGCACCGTGATCGGCATCGAACTGCCCAATGTGCGGCGCGAGACGGTCGGGCTGCACGAACTGATCGGATCGCAGAGCTTCGACGACCAGTCGGCCTCGCTGCCGCTGGTGCTGGGCAAGAACATCGCCGGCGACCCGGTCATCGCCGATCTGGCGCCGATGCCGCATCTGCTCGTCGCCGGCACGACCGGTTCGGGCAAGTCGGTCGGCCTCAACTGCATGATCCTGTCGCTGCTCTACCGGCTGCGGCCCGACCAGTGCCGGATGATCATGATCGATCCGAAGATGCTCGAACTGAGCATGTACGAGGATATCCCCCACCTGCTCTCCCCCGTCGTTACCGACCCCGCCAAGGCAGTCCGTGCGCTGAAATGGGCGGTCGAGCAGATGGAGGAACGCTATCGCATGATGTCCTCGGTCGGGGTGCGCAGCCTCGCCAGCTTCAACGAGAAGGTGCGCGCGGCGCGGCAGAAGGGTCAGCCGCTCGGCCGCCGGGTGCAGACCGGCTATGATTCCGAGACCGGCCAGCCGGTCTATGAAGAGGAGACGCTCGACTTCCAGCCCTTGCCGCAGATCGTGGTGATCGTCGACGAGCTCGCCGACCTGATGATGACCGCCGGCAAGGAGGTGGAGTTCCTGATCCAGCGGCTGGCGCAGAAAGCGCGCGCGGCGGGAATCCATCTGATCATGGCGACCCAGCGCCCCTCGGTCGACGTCATCACCGGCGTGATCAAGGCGAACCTGCCGACGCGAATCAGCTTCCACGTCACCTCCAAGATCGATTCGCGCACGATTCTCGGCGAGCAGGGCGCCGAACAGCTGCTTGGCAAGGGCGACATGCTCTACATGCCCGGCGGCAAGGGCATCGTCCGAGTCCATGGGCCGTTCGTCAGCGACGACGAGGTACGCGCGGTCGCCGATCACTGGCGTGCCCAGGGCCGGCCCGACTATATCCAGTCAGTCACCGAAGAGCCCGAGGATGGCTTTGCGCTCGACGGCGCGCCGGATGGCGAGGATTCAGCCGAGGACCAGCAATATCGATCGGCGATCCAGCTCGTCGTCGAAAGCCAGAAGGCCTCGACCTCCTGGCTCCAGCGCCAGCTCCGCATCGGCTATAATTCGGCGGCGCGGCTGATCGAGCGGATGGAGAAGGACGGCGTCGTGAGCCGGCCGGACCATGTCGGCCGGCGCGACGTGCTGCGCGACCGCGACGGGAACCCGTTGTAAGGTTTACGGTTCAGAAGGGGTTCAACCCGGCGCGCCTAGCGCCCGGAACCTGTCTCGGGAGAATATCGTGATCCTTCGCAATCTGTCCGTGCTCGGGGCGCTCGCCGTTCCAGCACTGGTCGCGGCGGCCCCGGCCACCGGCGATCTCGCTCTCGTCCAGAGCCATCTCCAGTCAGTGCAAAGCCTGACTGCGTCGTTCAGCCAGACCGATCGCGCCGGCAAGGTGCTGACCGGCACGCTTACCCTGAAAAAGCCCGGCAAGATTCGATTCCAATATGAGAAGGGCGTGCCGATCCTGATCGTCGGCGATGGCAAGGCGCTGACCTTCATCGATTATTCGGTGAAGCAGGTGCAGCGCTGGCCGATCGGCAATTCGCCGCTCAGCGTGCTGCTCGACCCCACCAAGGATATGACGCGGTTCGCCAAGGTCGTGCCGGGGGCCGACCCGCGGATCATCTCAGTCGAGGCGAACGACCCCAAGCATCCCGAATATGGCCGGATCACCCTTGTCTTCATCCGCGACGAAAGCGCGCCAGGCGGACTGATGTTGCAAGGCTGGGTAGCCCTGGATTCCCAGAACAACAGAACGACGATCCGCCTGTCGAATCAGCAATTCAACGCGCCGGTGAGCGACAGGACGTTCAATTGGAACGACCCGCGACGGACTTTGGGGCGAAACTGATCCTTCGTTCATAGTGGCGACAGGTTAGTCCCCCTAGAAAGACATTGCGGATGTGGGGCGGATCGGGATTTTCCCCCTGTTGCTCGAACGGCCCATTTCCCGCCTGCGTGACGAACGCTAGGTCGGCCCTCGCTCCATGCCCCCGGAGCGAGGGCCTTTCCTTGTCGGCACTCATTCCCCCCGCTACATCGCCTTGATGACGCTGAAGATCGTTTCCTGGAACATTAACTCGGTACGGTTCCGTATCGAAATCGTCGAACGTTTCCTGCGCGAGGTGTCACCCGACATCTTGTGCCTTCAGGAAACCAAGGTCATCGACGGGGACTTCCCCACCGCGCCATTCCGGGCGCTGGGGTACAAGCACATCATCCTGCACGGGCAACGCATGCACCACGGCGTGGCGATCATCAGCCGCGTGCCGCTGGTCGAGGACGACCGGTTCGACTGGCAGGCCAATCGCGAGGCCCGGCATGTCGGCGTGCGACTCGATAACGGGGTGCGACTGGAGAATGTCTATGTGCCCGCGGGTGGCGACGTGCCGAATCGCGAGGTGAATCCGAAATTCGGCCAGAAGCTCGATTTCGTCGAGCGGATGACTCACTGGTCAGCCGGATTGACGGTGCCGACGATCCTGGTCGGCGACTTCAACATCGCCCCGCTCGAATCCGATGTGTGGAGCCACAAGCAGCTCCTCGACGTGGTGAGCCATACGCCAATCGAGGTCGCCGCGCTCGACGGCCTGCGCACATCAAACGACTGGGTCGATCTCGGCCGGCATTTCGTGCCGGCGCCCGAGCGGCTGTTCACCTGGTGGAGCTACCGGGCGAAGGACTGGCTCGCGTCCGATCGCGGGCGCCGGCTCGACCATATGTGGGCGACCGCCGATGTCGCGAAGGCAGCCACCAGCCACAAGGTGTTCGAAGATTGCCGAAGCTGGCTGAAACCGTCCGATCATGTCCCGATCATGACCGAGTTCGCCCTGTGAGCGCGCGCACGACGGCAAACGCGATCGACGCGCTGCGGCGGGGCTGGCCGATCGCGATCGCTGGGGCAGACGGCACCCTCGCCTTGCTCCCCATCGAGACGACCGACCCCGAACGGCTGGCCGCGTTCGATCCGGACGGCCGGGCCTCGGTCCTGCTGACCTCGGGGCGCGCGGCGACCCTGAAGCTTGCCAACCAGCGCGACGCCGCGGCACCCGATTCGCCAGTGATGGTGGAGCGCGCGCCATGGCTCGATTTCGCAGCCGCGACCGCGCTGGCCGATCCCCAGTTCGATCTTCAGACGCCGCTGAAGGGCCCGTTCCGCGCGATTCCGGTGACGGCACCGGAGGCAGCGGCCGCGGCGCTCCGGCTCGCCCGGATCGGCGGGGTTCTACCCGCCTTTTTTGCCGGCGCCTCCGCGACGGTCGACGTGACGCTCACCCCGGCCGATATCGATGCGCATGAGGATGCCGCCCGGCTGACCATCGCGACGCGTGCTCGCCTGCCGGTATCGGGTGCTGAAGATACCGAGATCGTCGCTTTCCGCACCCCGGAAATGCCCGGCGAGCATGTCGCGCTGCTGATCGGCGCGCCCAACGGACAGCCACCACTGGTCCGTCTGCACAGCGAATGCCTCACCGGCGACGTGCTCGGCAGCCTCAAATGCGATTGCGGGCCGCAGCTCGACGCCGCGATCCGGGCCATCTCCGCCAGCGGATGGGGCATATTGCTCTATCTGCGGCAGGAAGGGCGCGGGATCGGGCTGATCAACAAGCTCCGCGCCTATGCACTGCAGGACCAGGGATTCGATACGGTCGACGCCAATACGCGGCTTGGCTTCGCGGTCGATTCACGCAATTTCGCGGTCGCGGCGCGAATGCTCGACCTGCTCGGCCAGCGATCGGTACGGCTGCTGACCAATAATCCCGAGAAGGTGGCACAGCTTGAAGGAGCCGGCATCCGGGTGATCGAGCGTGTGTCGCACATCCTGCCGGCAAACCCGCACAACGAACGCTATCTGGCGACCAAGCGCGACCGCACCGGGCACCAATTCTAGGGGTGACCGGAGTCGCCCCCGGGGCCGGATTCGGAACGATCGAAAGCAATTCTAGGCGATCAGCCGGGCGACCTCATCGAAATTGCCAGCAATCTCCTGCACGCCCAGCGCCTTCAGCGTGGCGGCATGATCCGGCCCGCAATGGCGGCCGCCATAGTAACCGATGACATAAGCGCCCGAGGCGACCGCGCCGGTCACCCCGACGGGCGAATCCTCCAGGATCACGCAGCGCCCGATATCGACGCCGAGCGCGGCAGCAGCATGGAGATAGAGATCGGGCGCCGGCTTGCCGCGCACGACATGGTCGCGGCCGGAAAAGATCTTGTCGCCGAACGCATCGCGGATGCCGAGATGATCGAGGTGACGCTCGATCCAGCGGGTGGGGCTCGACGACGCGATCGCGCGCGGGAAATCGGCGGGCAGGCTCCGAACGAAGGCAATGGCCCCCGCGATCGCGTCCAGCCCCTCGCGCATCGCCCGGTCGTCCTCGGCCTGGCGGGCGACATGGAAATCATCCGGCAGCATCCGCCCGATCCAGCGTTCGATCGCCGCGAGGAAATCGGCGCCGGCCAGGCCCATGAAGTTCGTCATGGATTCTTCGGGCGTGGTCGGATGGCCGACGCCGGTCAGATAGTCGGCGATCTGCTTGTTGCCGGCATATTCGCTGTCGAGCAGCACGCCATCGAAGTCGAAGATGATGGCCTCGAACCTCATCGGCGCGCGCCGAACAGCGCGGTACCGATGCGGACGTGGGTGGCCCCCAGCGTCACCGCCGTCTCGTAATCGCCCGACATGCCCATGCTGAGCCCCGCAACGCCATTGTCGCGCGCGAGCTTCGCCAGCAGCGCGAAATAGGGGGCCGGCTCCACATCGGCCGGCGGCACCGCCATCAGCCCGGCAACCGGCAACCCAGCCCCGCGCGCCGCGGCGAGCAGATCCGGAAGGGCATCGATCGTACAGCCTCCCTTCTGCTCCTCGTCGCCGATATTGACCTGGAGAAAACAATCGGGCCGACGGCCCTGCCGTTCCATCGCCCGCGCGAGCGCAGCGATCAGCGAGGGCCGATCGACCGAATGGATGGCGTCGAACAGCGCCACTGCTTCTTCCGCCTTGTTGGACTGAAGCTGGCCGACCAAGTGCAGCACCGTGTCGGGCCATGCCTCCCGCAGCGCCGGCCATTTCGCCTGGGCTTCCTGTACGCGATTCTCGCCGAACACGCGCTGACCTGCGGCGAGCAGAGGCTCGATCTCGCTGGCGTCTTTTGTCTTCGATATCGCGATCAGGGTGACCGCTCCGGCCTTCCGGCCGGCAAGGCGTGCCGCATGGGCAATCGCCTCGCGCGCTGTCGTGAGACGGGTCTCGGGGTCGTCGGGCTGCATCGGCAGCGCTATAGGCAGGGCCGTGCCGCACCGCCACCCCAAGCGCCCGCCGATTCCGACGCTGTGGCTGATGACTGACGAACGGATGGGCGACGGCCTCTGGCGGGCGATCGACTCCCTGCCGCGCGGTGCCGGCATCGTGTTTCGCCACTATGCGACCGCACCGGACGAACGCCGCTCATTGTTCGCCCGGATTACGCGCATGGCGCGGCGTAAACGACTGATGATCGTACGCGCCGGACCGGACCCGCTCGGCATGGAGGCTGGCACGCACGGCCGCGGCAGGCTCAGCCCCGGCGGGATCCGCACCTGGGCCGCGCATTCGCGCAAGGAAGCGGTGGCAGGCAAGCGTGCCCGCGCCGATGCCCTGTTCGTCTCGCCTATCTACACAACCCGGTCGCATCCCGGCGCGCGTGCGCTGGGCCCGACCCGCGCCGCTGCGATCGGACGCGGGCTGAACATCCCCCTCATTGCGCTGGGCGGGATGAATGCCAGCCGATTCAGGAAGATGCAGGGACTGGGTTTTCACGGCTGGGCGGCGATCGACGCCTGGCTACCCGATCGGTAGCAGCCCGATCAGAAACGGAAGGCGGTTCCGATATAGACTGCCTGGCTGTCGCGGCGATCGTCAGGCGCGGGCTGGAGACGATAGTCGCGCTCCGCCTTGTACCGGATTCCCGCGGTCACATCGAGGTTGCGGGTCAGGCGATAGGAGCCGCCGACGTCAAGCGAATAGGCCGGAGCCTCCTCGACCAGCTTCGGTGCGCCCGCCAGCGGGCGATCCGCCACTGCCTTCACCCGGCCGGTGAAGCGCTGGCCGGAATAGCTGACACCGACATCGACCGCCTCGCGGCTGCCCGGCAACCCTGCGAGATCGACCTTGGCGACATCGCCCGACAGCGCGAACCGACGCCAGCCGACCGCGACACCCAGATTATAGGCAATCGGCGCGATGCTGACCGAAGACGGCATATCGATGAGCGACCTGCCCCGCTCGGCGGCGAGCGCGGTCCGCGTGGAGCGCGCCCGGACCGCGACAGTGACCGCGCGGTTGCCGCTATGCCGCGATTCGGTCGGCGTGAAGCGGAAGCTGCTGGTGTCGAGCCCGCTCCGCGCGAAGACTGCCGCGAGCTTCGGGTCGGCGGCAGCCGGGGTGAAGGAGCTGATATCGCCGATGTCGAGCGGCGCGCGCTTTGCCGTCAGCCGCGACTCACCGGGTGCGCCGGTCGCCGGTGCCATGGCGAAGCCGGCGGCGACCAGCGCCCCCACTCCGATTCCTGACATCCAACGCCCTGAAAACACGTGCGACCCCTTAGCAGTGCCTGGATTCGGCACTTCACTCCAATTCGCGCCTATCACGATTCGATCCGGCCCTGCCACTGTCTTGACGCATTTTCCCCCGAAGTGTTGCCCGCGGCACACAGGCCGCGCGCGTGCGCCGCGCTTGCGGCAGGCGCGAGACCATCTATAGATGCCCGAGATCTCATGAAACCGTCCAGGAAACCGCCGATGAACCGCCTTTTGCGTACCGCGATTGTGGTTTCGCTTGCCCTCCCGCTCATGGCCTGCGGCCATCGCGGCAAGGACCGCGCCACCCCCGATCTGGCCGCCGCCAAGGTGACCACCATCGGCGTGAACTCCTATCTCTGGCGCGCCAGCCTCGACACGCTGAGCTTCATGCCGCTGCTTCAGACCGATTCGAACGGCGGCGTGATCGTCACCGACTGGTATGTAAACCCCGCCGCCCCGACCGAGCGGATGAAGGTGACCGTAACGATCCTCGACCAGGATCTGCGCGCCGATGGCCTGCGCGTCGCCGCGCTGCGCGAGGTGAACCAGGGCGGGCAATGGGTCGCATCGCCGGTCGCGGCGGCGACCGTGCAGAAGCTCGAGGATATCATCCTGACGCGGGCGCGCGACCTGCGCCGTACCGCCATCGCCAACTAAAGGCGGTCGACATATGGCGTCACGCTTCAACGCGCTGAAGGCGGACGCGGCATGGCAGGCGGTGTGGGACGAGCGCCGCACCTTCGCCGCGCGCGACGATTCGGCCAAGCCCCGCACCTATGTGCTCGAAATGTTTCCGTACCCGTCGGGGCGGATTCATATCGGCCATGTCCGCAACTACACGATGGGCGACGTGCTCGCGCGCTATCGCCGGATGACGGGCCATGAAGTGCTCCATCCGATGGGCTGGGACGCCTTCGGCATGCCGGCCGAGAATGCCGCCATGGAAAAGGGCGTTCATCCGGGCGGCTGGACCCGCGCCAATATCGCGACGATGAAGGCGCAGCTGAAGCGCCTCGGTTTCGCGCTCGACTGGACTCGGGAACTGGCGACCTGCGAGCCCGACTATTACGGGCACGAACAGGCGCTGTTCCTCGACCTGTTCGCTTCGGGCCTGGTCTATCGCAAGGAATCCTCAGTCAACTGGGATCCGGTCGACATGACCGTGCTCGCCAATGAGCAGGTGATCGATGGCCGCGGCTGGCGCTCCAACGCGCTGGTCGAACGGCGCAAGCTCAGCCAGTGGTTCCTCAAGATCACCGATTTCGCCGACGAGCTGCTTGAGGGCCTGGACAGCCTCGAGCATTGGCCCGGCAAGGTGAAGCTGATGCAGGAAAACTGGATCGGCAAGAGCCAAGGCCTGACCTTCCGCTTCAAGCTGTCGGACGGGGAAGAGGTCGAGGTGTTCACCACCCGGCCCGACACGATCTTCGGATCGAGCTTCGTCGCTGTCGCGGCGGACCATCCGATCGCGCGCGCGCTGGCGGAGCGCGATCCGGCGGCGGCCGAGTTCATCGAGCTGTGCAAGCGCGGTGGTACCACTGCGGCCGAGATTGAGACTCAGGAGAAGCTCGGCTTCGACACGGGGCTCCGTGCGGCACATCCCTTTGATTCTGAATGGAAACTTCCGGTCTATATCGCGAATTTCGTGCTGATGGACTATGGCACCGGCGCCGTGTTCGGCGTGCCGGCGCACGACCAGCGCGATCTCGATTTCGCCCGCAAATATGATCTGCCGGTTCGTCGTGTCGTTTCAGACGGCGACGTCACCGATCCGCTCTTCAGAGGCAACGAGGCCTATACCGGGCCCGGCACGCTGGTGAATTCGCATTTCCTCGACGGGATGGATGTCGAGGATGCCAAGCGCACCGTGATCCGCCGCGCCGAGGAAGAAGGATGGGGCACCGGATCGACTGTGTTCCGCCTGCGCGACTGGGGCGTTTCCCGACAGCGTTACTGGGGCACGCCGATCCCGATCATCCACTGCGACGCGTGCGGCGCGGTGCCGGTACCACGCGACGAGTTGCCTGTGGTGCTGCCCGAGGATGTCAGCTTCGACATTCCCGGCAACCCGCTCGATCGCCATCCGACCTGGAAGCATGTCGACTGCCCAAGCTGCGGCGGCGCGGCGCGGCGCGAGACCGACACGCTCGACACGTTCGTCGATTCCTCCTGGTATTTCATTCGCTTCGCCAGCCAGCCGGGCAATGCGCCGTTCGACCGCGCCGTGGCCGAGAAATGGCTGCCGGTCGCGCAATATATCGGCGGCGTGGAGCATGCGATCCTGCACCTGCTCTATGCGCGCTTCTGGACCCGGGCACTGCGCCATATCGGCATGCTCGACGTGGCCGAGCCCTTTGCCGGGCTGTTCACCCAGGGCATGGTCACGCACGAGACCTATTCGCGCGGCGAAGGCGGCGAGCGTGTCTGGTACGGGCCCGATGACGTCACCCTCGGTGGCGGCAAGGCGACGCTGAAGGCCGATGGCGCCCCGGTGGTGATCGGCCGAGTCGAGAAGATGTCGAAGTCGAAGAAGAACACCGTCGACCCGACCGGCATCGTCGACCAATATGGCGCTGATGCAGTGCGCTGGTTCATGCTTTCCGACAGCCCGCCCGAGCGCGATCTGCCGTGGAGCGAGGCAGGCATCGAGGGATGCTGGCGCTTCATCCAGCGGCTGTGGCGACTTTTCGACGGGCTGGCCGAGGCCGAGCCGAGCGACGCCCGCGACACGCCGCTCGACCGCAAGACTCACCAGACCATCGCCGGCATCGCCGCCGATATCGAGGCGCTGTCGTTCAACAAGGCCGTCGCCAAGCTGTACGAGCTGGTCAATGCGATCGAGCGTGCGGCCTCCTCCGCCTCGCGCGTCGATGCAATCCGCACGCTGATGCGGCTGGTGTCGCCGATGGCACCGCACCTCGCCGAAGAAGCCTGGGCCGCCAATGGCGGTGACGGCCTGATCGCTGATGCGGCCTGGCCCGAGGTGAATCCGGCCCTCCTGGTCGAAGACGAGGCGACCATCGCGATCCAGGTCAACGGCAAGCTGCGCGACACCGTGACGGTCGCCAAGGGCACCCCGCGCGAGGCAATGGAGACGATCGCCTTGGCCAATGCCAATGTGCAGCGTATCCTGGACGGCGCCGCTCCCAAAAAGGTCATCGTCGTGCCCGACCGTCTCGTGAACATCGTCGCATGAAGCATCTCCCGCTGATCGCCGCCCTTGCGCTGATGCCGGCACTGGCGGGATGCGGGCTGCATCCGCTCTATTCTGGCGGCGGATCGGGCACCGTCGCGACGACGCTGACCAGGGTCGAGGTCGGGCCGATCGAAGGCAAGGCCGGCTGGCTGATGGCCAACGCGTTGAAGGATCGGTTCGGCGCGAGCGGTGCGCCGCTCTACCGGCTTGAGGTCAAGCTTGACGACCAGATCATCGGCCTGGGCGTGCGGAGCGATGACAGCGTCTCGCGCGAGCGGCGGACGCTTCGCGCGCGCTATCAGCTGATCGACCTGTCGAAAGGCACTGTCTTGCTTGACGCAACCGCCGGGTCGGATGCCGGCCTCGACGTGGTCAATTCCGAATATGGCACGATCGCGGCCGAGAATACGGCGCTTGAGCGCCTGTCGGAAATTGTCGCCGACCAGATCGTTTCGCGTGTCGCGCTTTATGCGCAGCGGACGGCCGCATCAGCGCAATGAGTCCCTGGCTGTGAAAGCCAACGCCAATCAGATTCGCGCCGCGATCGACGCGGCGAACCCCGATATCCGCCTCTATCTTCTCCACGGCCCCGACGAATCGGGCGCGCAGGAGATTGCGGCACGGCTGGCGCGAACGATGGGACCCGATGCCGAGCGGGTCGATCTCGAATCCTCGACGCTTAAATCGAATCCGGGCCGGCTCGCTGATGAGGCCGCGTCGATGTCGTTGTTCGGCAGCGCCCGCCACATCAGGATCAGCGGCGCGGGCGACGAGTGTCTCGAGGCCTTCACCCTGCTGCTCGACGCCGAACGCGCAGGCAATCCCGTCGTCGCCATCGCGCCATCACTCAAGGCGACCTCAAAGGCAGTGAAGCTGGCACTTGGCGCGCCCCGTGCGATGAGCTTCGCCTGCTATCTGCCCGAGGGTGGCGATGCCGAGAAGCTGGCCACCGCCATCGCGCGCGAACAGGGCCTGCGCACCACCGGGGACACCGCGGCACGGCTCGCCAATGCCACGGGGGGCGACCGGGCGGTGATGACGCGCGAGCTTGAAAAGCTGGCGCTGTATCTCGACGCTTCGCCGGAACGGCCACGAGAGCTGGACGATGCGGCGCTCGACGATGTCGGCGCTGACCTGGGCGATTCCGAGATGAGCCGCGCGATCGATGCTGCGATCGACGGCCGCCCCGATTCGCTGGGTGGCGAGCTCGCCCGGCTGGAAGAAGCAGGCGTGTCGCCGATTCCAGTGCTGCGCCAGCTGGTCCGGCGGCTGATGACGCTTGCGGAATTGCAGGCCGAGATCGATGCCGGCGCAAGCCCGGCGACGGTAATCGAACGCGTCTTCTTCCGCGAGCGCGCCTCGACCGGGCGAGCGCTGCGCACTTGGTCGGCCCCCAGGATCAACGAGGCGATCCAGCGCGCGCGGCTTGCCGAGCGAGCGATCATGAGCTCGGCGACGGCGGGGACGGTCCTCGCCCAGTCAGCGATCGTGGCGGTCGCCCGAATGGCTGCCCGGCAGCGCTAAGCTGCCGACCAAATCCACCTTTAATATCAATAGATTGCTGGCTAGATTCGCTCGCCGGTCAGGCGCTGGCAGACCATGTCGAGCTGATCGAGCGTCGAATAGGACAAGGTCAGCGAGCCGCCCTTGGGGCCATGCGCGATCCGCACCGCGAGCCCGAGCAGATCAGCGAGATGATGTTCCAGCGCAGCGAGATCCGCATCCCGGCCGGTATCGCCGCTGCGGATCCGTGCCGTCTCCGGCTTGGCCTCGCGGGCGAGCCGCTCGGTGTCGCGGACCGACAAGCCTTTGGCGACGACCTGATAGGCAAGCTGCTCGATATCAGGGGCGCCGATCAGCGCGCGGGCATGGCCCATGCTGAGCTCGCCCTCGACCACCTTGTCCTGCACCATCTTGGGCAGGTCGAGCAGCCGCAACAGATTGGCGATATGACTGCGCGACTTGTGGACCAGCTTGCCCAGCGCCTCCTGGGTGTGGCCATAATCCTCGATCAGTCGATGATAGGCCTCGGCCTCTTCGATCGCGTTGAGGTCCTGGCGCTGGATATTCTCGACCAGCGCGATCTCGAGTGTCTCGGCATCGTCGAACTCGCGGACGATCACCGGTACTTCATGCAGCCGCGCCCGTTGCGCCGCGCGCCAGCGGCGCTCGCCGGCGACGATCTGATATCCCTTGCCGTGCGGCCGCACGACGATCGGCTGGATCAGGCCGCGCGCAGCGATCGACTCTGCCAGTTCCTCAAGCGCCGCTTCGCTGAAATGGCGGCGCGGCTGGCCGGGATGCGGCGTCAGCGAGCCGACCGGCAGCGTGCGCACGCCGGTCGACAGGGATTCACCGCCGGCGACAGGTTCTTCGCGGGCAATGTCCCCCATCAGGGCATTGAGGCCGCGGCCGAGGCCTGAGCGGGGCTTGGGCCGGGGATGCGGCGTCTGATCGGCGGCTTGGTCGGTCATGCGGCCTTGGTGACAGCTTCTTGAGGGGCGGGTCTGGTGGGCAGGCGGACGATCAGCTCCCGCGCCAGCGCGATATAGGCTTCCGAGCCGGCACAGCGATAATCATAGATCAGCGCGGGCAAGCCATGACTGGGTGCTTCGGATAGCCGGACGTTACGCGGAATGACCGTGTCGAAGACAACGCGGCCGAGCACGGCGCGAACATCGGCCGAGACTTGGTCGGTCAGCCGGTTGCGACGATCGTACATCGTCAGGGCGACGCCGAGGATCGAGAGGCCGGGATTGAAACGCTCGCGAATGCGTTCGACCGTGTTCAGCAACTGGCTAAGACCTTCGAGCGCGAAGAATTCGCACTGAAGCGGCACGAGCAGGGAATTGGCGGCCACCATCGCGTTGAGGGTCAGCAGGCCAAGCGACGGCGGGCAATCGATCAGCACCACGTCCCAGCGCTCGTCGGAACGCGAGAGCGCCCGGTTCAGGCGGTGAGTGCGCTCCTCATAATCGACCAGTTCGATCTCGGCACCGGAGAGGTCGACCGTCGCCGGCACGATCTCAAGCTTGGGCACGCAGGTGGGAATCGCTGCGTCGGCGACCGCCATCTCACCGAGGAGGATATCGTAGCTCGATTTCTCCCGCTCGGCCCGATTGATGCCGAGGCCGGTCGACGCATTGCCCTGCGGGTCGAGATCGATAATCAGCACGCGCGATCCGGTCGCGGCAAGCGCGGTGCCCAGATTGATCGCGGTGGTGGTCTTGCCCACCCCACCCTTCTGGTTCGCGATGGCAATGACATTCATCGGCGTGACACCCCTTTGGCGAGGACGATGAGAGATTCGGGATCGGTGATGCTCTGTTCCACGTGAAACACACCATGCCATGTCTGCTCGGCGACCGCCACCTCTTCGCGCGCTGTTCGTCCCTTTGGGAGAATCCATAGCGTCTTGCGACGGCTACATTGAACCGCCGATGCGAGCAACGCATTGAGTTGCGCGACCGCGCGGGCGGAGATCACCGCAACCGGCTCGCTGACCGATTCCACCTTGCCGGCGATAACTGACACGCGACTGGCGATGCCCAGCGTTTCTGCCGCCGCTTGAAGGAATTCGACTCGCCGTTTGCGCGGTTCGACCAGCACGGTACGCCGCTCGGTCAGCGCCGCCACGACCAAGCCCGGAAAGCCTGCACCGCTCCCGATATCGAGCCAGTCACCCTCATTCCCTGCCGCGAGGCCGATCAATTGAGCGGAATCGACAATATGGCGCGACCAGATCGACTCGAGCGTCGAGGGTGCAATCAGGTTCTGGCGGGCAGATTCATCGATGAGGAGCCGGGCGAACTCAGCCATGCGCCCCTCACCTTTCGCGCCGAAGCGTTCGCGAATCCAGCCCCTGGCGTCGTCCTCGGTCATGCGGCGCGCCGTCGGGTATGAAGCAGAATCGCGGTCAACGCCGCCGGCGTGATTCCACGAATCCGGCCCGCCCCACCTAGTGTGGCCGGACGCACCCGAGTCAGTTTCTCGACCATCTCGGTCGAGAGGCCCGGGATCGCGGCATAGTCCAGATCATCGTGCAGTGAGATCGAATCATTCGCACGGAGCTGCGCGACCTCCTCGTCCTGGCGCCGCAGATAGGGCGCATACCGCGCATCCTCAGCCATCTCCGCAACGAGCGATGGATCATATTTCGCTGCTAACCCCGGCGCGACATGGTCGATTCCCACTCCGGCAAAACGCAACCATTCCGCACCCGACCGCTTCTGACTATCGAGCGGTCCGGATGCACCGTTCGCCAGCACCGCGGCAGTCGGCAGCTGCCGGGCAAGCTCGGCCTCGATATCGCAACGTTGCGCGGAGCGTTCGGCCAAGCGCCGGGAACGCTCAGATCCGAGGCACCCCAACGCTTCAGCGACAGGGCCAAGACGGGTCTCGGCATTGTCGGCACGAAGCCGCAACCGATATTCGGCCCGGGCGGTCAGCATGCGATAGGGTTCGGTGATGCCCTGAAGCACCAGATCGTCGATCATGACGCCAAGATAGCTGGTCGCCCGGTCGAGTATGATCGTATCAGCGCCGAGCGCTATCGCCGCGGCATTGAGGCCGGCGACCAGCCCCTGCCCGGCTGCTTCTTCATAGCCAGTCGTACCGTTGATCTGCCCGCAACAGAACAGCCCACGCATCGACCGAACCTCCAATGTCGGGTCAAGCGCACGCGGATCGATATGATCATATTCAACCGCATAGCCCGGCGCAATGATCCGCGTCGCCTCGAGCCCTGGGATCGAGGCAATCATCGCCGCCTGGACATCCGCCGGCAACGAGGTCGAGATGCCATTGGGGTAGATGGTCGCATCATCCAGCCCCTCCGGTTCGAGGAATATCTGGTGACCGTCCCGGTCGCCGAAACGGTGAATCTTGTCCTCGATCGACGGGCAATAGCGAGGTCCCGGCCCGGCAATCGCACCGCCGAACAGCGGCGACCGGTCGAGAGATGCCCGGATGATACCATGGGTTTCCTCGGTCGTGCGGGTGATCGCGCAGAAGAGTTGAGGCAGGCGTCGGCCAGGTGTGACCGGCGACATGGTCCAGGGATCGCTGTCGCTGCGCTGCTCGGCAAGGCGGCTCCAGTCGATCGTTCGTCCGTCCAGGCGGGGCGGCGTGCCTGTCTTGAGTCGGGCCATCGGCAAGCGCGCATCGCGCAATTGAACCGCCAGCAGCGATGCCGCAGCCTCACCGATCCGGCCGCCGGTCAGCCGCTCCTCCCCGCAGAAGATCCGGCCGCCCAGGAAAGTACCGGTCGCCAGCACCACCGCACGCGCGTTTAACCCGGTCCCATCGGCAAGCGTGACACCAGCTATCGCCCCCGTCTGGTCGAGCGAGAGTGCCGCAACTTCACCTGAAACGATCGTCAGGCCGGGCTGTGCGGCCAGCATCTGCTGGATCGCCGCAGCATAGAGCCGCCGGTCCGCCTGGACTCTGGGGCCCTGCACTGCCGCGCCCTTGCTGCGATTGAGCATGCGATAATGGATACCCGCCGCGTCGGCCGCGCGGGCGATCAGGCCATCGAACGCATCGACCTCGCGAACCAGATGGCCCTTGCCGAGCCCTCCGATAGCCGGATTGCACGACATGGCACCGATCTTTGTCGGGTCGAAACTGACCAATGCCGTGCGAGCACCGCGCCGAGCCGCCGCGGCCGCAGCCTCGGTACCGGCATGACCTCCGCCAACCACGATCACATCGAAATCCATGGCGCCCCGCTAGGTCCGCTACGACGGCCTGTCAAAGCTGTTCCACGTGGAACGTTTATTTGCCGAGGCAAAAACGGGTGAACAGCGCGTCCAGCATTGCCTCGACATCGCTCCGGCCGACAAGCTGATCCAGCGCCTTCATCGCCAGGCGGAGTTCCTCGGCGAATAGGATCAGATCCGTCTGACTGGCCGCCGCGTCAAGATTGGCCGCACACGACGCCAGCAATCCCCGTTGGCGGCGATTGACGGCGACCGCATCCTCGCGCGGCAGCATGGCCCGGGCACGCTCGCCCAGCAGCGCCCAGAGTTCATGCATGCCCTCCCCCGTCGCCACGGACAGCGCAAGGTCAGCCTCCGTCGGTACCGTCGCGCGTTCAGCGATGTCAGCGCGGGCATGTATACGGATCGCTTCAGGCTGTGGTGCTTCTTCATCCCCCAGCCACAGGATCAAGTCGGCCGTCCTGATGGCCTCTTCCGCTCGGGTGATGCCGATCCGCTCGATCGGGTCGGGCGTTTCGTCAAGCAGCCCAGCCGTGTCGGTCAGCACATAGGCGATCCCGTCACGGATCACCGGCGCCTCGATCCGGTCGCGCGTCGTTCCCGAGATCGGTGAGACGATCGCAGCCTCGCGTTCGGCCAGCGCATTGAGCAACGTCGACTTGCCACTATTGGGCGGCCCGGCGATCACCACGCGCAATCCGTCACGCAGCCGCTCGACTGGCGGCACCGTCAGAAGCGCGTCGATCTCTCCGGCAAGCTCGCTCGCCTCGACTGCGAACCTCAATGCGGGCGTCTGGTCGACCTCATCCTCTTCAGCGAAATCAAGCTGCGCCTCGACCTGGGCGGCCAGTGCCAGTAGCCGGTCAGTCCAACCCTCGGCACGGCGCCGCACCGCGCCCTCGGCCATGGCCAGCGCGGCACGGCGCTGCCCTTCGGTTTCAGCCGCGAGCAGATCGCCCAGCCCCTCGGCCTCGGTCAGATCGATCCGTCCGTTCGTCAGCGCGCGCCGGGTGAATTCGCCCGCCTCGGCGCGGCGTATGCCCGGCAGCATCGCCAGCGCCGCCTCGACCGCGTGGACCACCGCGCGTCCACCATGAACATGCAGTTCGACCAGATCCTCCCCGGTGGCGCTATCGGGACCGGGAAAGACAAGAACGAGCGCTCGGTCGAGCAGGAGGCCGTCCTTGTCGCGCAGGGCGCGCAATCCCGCCTGACGCGGTGACGGCAACCTGCCGGCAAGCATGCGCGCCGCGGTAATCGCCCGGTCCCCGCTAAGCCGGACGATCGCGATGGCCGCTGGCGGAGCACCGCTCGACACGGCGAAGATCGTATCCATCGGGAACCGCTATTTGGTCGAGGTCTCGAACATCTTGCGCCAGAAGTTCATGCCGGCCTCCCCCATCGGCGACCAGCTCTTCATCATGTTCTCGATCATCTCGGGAGCGACCGCACCATCCATCGCGCCCAGCACGCCCTGGATATACTTCTCATGCACCGGGGTGAAATCGGGCAACCCCATCACGCGCCGCGCTTCTTCGGGAGTGCAATCGACTTCGACATTGATCTTCATAGGCCATCTCCGCTTGAGCGGGCGACGGCCGCGCTGCATAAGCTTGCGTCACATATGCGCGCGACACGGGCCTGATCGCAACGCCCATTGGCGCCGCAGGAATTTCGGGCAATCAGTCAGCACAGCCGAGGACAGCCATGACCGCAACGATCACCATCGACACGCTCGACGGCACAGGCGATTTCACTGCCTATTGCGCGCAACCCGGCGGTACCCCGCGCGCGGCGATCGTGGTAATCCAGGAAATCTTCGGCGTGAATGCCGGCATCCGCCGCAAATGCGATCGCCTCGCCGAGGACGGCTATCTTGCCATTGCCCCGGATCTCTTCTGGCGACTCGAGCCCGGCGTCCAGCTCGATCCCGACATTCCGGAGGAGTTCCAGCAGGCACTCGCGATGATGGGCAAGTTCAACCAGGACGCCGGCATCCGCGATATCGAGGCGACGATCCGTACCGCCCGCGCGATGCTGGGCGCCGAAGGCAAGGTCGGCGCGGTCGGTTATTGCCTGGGTGGGCGCCTCGCCTTCATGACCGCTGCCCGCACTGATGTGAATGCCAGCGTCTGCTATTACGGTGTCGGCATCGACGGCCTGCTCGGCGAGAAACACGCCATCGCTCATCCCGTGCTGCTTCACGTGCCGGAAGAGGATCATTTCGTCGATAAGGCGGCGCAACAGCGCATGCATGCCGGGCTGGACGATCATTCCAAGGTGACGATCTTCGACTATCCCGGCGAGGACCATGGCTTCGCGACGGAGTTCGGGCTGCGGCGGTCGGACTCATCGGCCAGACTGGCGGACGAACGGACAGCGGCATTCTTCGCTGAGAACCTGGGATAAAGAGACCTGGCGGAGTCTTCCTGCCCTGGCCCCGACGGATAGATATTGTAGAGCCTTCCCTGGCGAAGGCCGGGCTCCAACCACGGCGCGCTAATTGCCGCGGGAGAGCATCGTTACATCTGTCCGCCGACTCGGCCCGCCCTGTTGGGGCCGGGATTTGACCTGACTTATGCCAGCAGGTGCAGGATCCCGACGTCGTTATCCACGATTCCGTGATAAATCATTGATCCTGAAACATAAAGGATCACCGCCAGACCGATATAGGCGATCCAGTGATAGCGCTCGATCAGTCGCGCGATGAAGTTCGCGGCGACCGCCATCAAGGTCACCGAGAGGATCAGGCCGAACAACAGCACGGTGGGGTGCTCGCGCGCGGCACCGGCCACAGCGAGGACATTGTCGAGGCTCATCGACAGATCGGCGATGGCGACCTGGATCGCTGCCTTGAGGAAGCTCTTGCTCGGCTTGCCGCCCTCGACGTCCGAGGTTTCGGCATCATCGACCTGAGCTGCCGCCGGTGCGGGATGAAGCTCCCGGAACAGCTTCCAGGCAACCCACAACAGCAACAGCCCGCCGCCGAACAACAGCCCGACGACGTGCAGCAACTGAGTCGCGATCAGCGCGAAACCGATCAGGCAGACCATCGCGATGACGACGCCGAAGCCGAGCACCTGCTTGCGCTGTTTGGCCGGCAGGCCCGCCGCGAGCGTGCCGAGGACCATGACGTTGTCGCCCGCCAGCATCAGGTCGATCATGATCACCTGGCCGAGCGTCGCGAGCCCCGCTGCGGTGAACACATCGGCGAAATTGATCACAACGGCTCTCCGAAATAGCTGACGACCGGCATCGGCTCATAGAAAGGATGAAGCAGGGTACGCCATTCGCCATAACGCTCGGACAGGCGAAAACCGTCACGATGGCTGGCGATATCCTCCCACTCCACGATCAGCAGATACAGGTCGGGGCTTTCACAGGCTTTCCGCACGGCGATCGAGCTGAAGCCCGGTGAGGCGGCGATCAACGGGCGCGCCCTGGCCATCGCCGCTTCGAAGGCGGCTGACTGACCAGGTTTTATGGCGAGGAGGGCGTGTTCGAGGATCATCATGCCCTTCTTCAGGCAAGTGACGCGGGCAAAGCCCGCGTCGTCAGTCAGGCTGCGCCTGCCGGCCGAGCTTACGCGAGTCTTGCAGCAGCGTGCTGCAAGCTGCGCTTCGCTATTGATTCATCGAATCGAAGAAATCCTCGTTGGTCTTCGAATCCTTCATCTTGTCGAGCAGGAACTCCATCGCGTCGATGGTGCCCATCTGCATGAGGATCCGGCGCAGTACCCACATCTTGGAGAGCTTGCTCTTGTCGACCAGCAACTCTTCCTTGCGGGTGCCGGATTTGCCGACGTCGAGCGCCGGGAAGATGCGCTTGTCGGCGACCTTGCGGTCAAGGACAATTTCCGAGTTGCCGGTGCCCTTGAACTCTTCGAAGATCACTTCGTCCATGCGGCTGCCGGTATCGATCAGCGCGGTGGCGATGATCGAGAGCGAGCCGCCCTCCTCGATGTTGCGCGCGGCACCGAAGAAGCGCTTCGGGCGCTGCAGCGCGTTCGCGTCCACACCGCCGGTCAGCACCTTGCCCGAGCTCGGGACGACGGTGTTGTAGGCGCGGCCGAGACGGGTGATCGAGTCAAGCAGGATCACGACGTCCTTCTTGTGCTCGACCAGGCGCTTGGCCTTTTCGATGACCATTTCGGCGACCTGGACGTGGCGCGTCGCCGGTTCGTCGAAGGTGGAGGAGACGACCTCGCCCTTTACCGAACGCTGCATGTCGGTGACTTCCTCGGGCCGCTCGTCGATCAGCAGCACGATCAGGAACACTTCGGGGTGGTTGTCGGTGATGGCGCGCGCGATATTCTGCAGCAGCACCGTCTTGCCGACGCGCGGCGGGGCGACGATCAGGGCACGCTGGCCCTTGCCCTGGGGGCTGATGATGTCGATCACCCGCGCCGACTTGTCCTTGATCGTCGGATCCTGCGGATCCAGCGTCAGTTTCTCTTCGGGATAGAGCGGGGTGAGGTTGTCGAAATTGACCCGGTGGCGGACCGCGTCGGGATCGTCGAAATTGACCGATGTCAGGCGGGTCAGCGCGAAATAGCGCTCGCCGTCCTTGGGGCCGCGGATCTCGCCCTCGACCGTGTCACCGGTACGCAGGCCGAACTTCCGGACCTGGTTGGGCGACATGTAGATATCGTCCGGGCCGGCGAGATAATTCGCCTCCGGGCTGCGCAGGAAGCCGAAGCCGTCGGGCAGCACCTCTATCGTGCCAAGCCCCATGATCTGTTCGCCATTTTCGGCCTGGATCTTGAGGATGGCGAACATCAGGTCCTGCTTGCGCAGGGTGGACGCGCCCTCGACGCCGAGTTCTTCGGCCATCGCGACCAGTTCGGCCGGGCTTTTCTTCTTGAGGTCTTTAAGATGCATGGATGGCGTCCGGACGTATGATGGTCGGGGGAGAGCGTCGGTCGGCAAAGGACACGCGACGATGCTGGAGGAAGGTGCCGCGGCACGGAGCTCAGGACCCCGCGCGCTTCGACGCCATGGGACCTAGGTCTCGCCCCCCGTCAAGTCAAGCCTCAGAAGGGGCGAACGATCACCAGAATCACGATGAGCACGGCGATGATGGCAGGAAGTTCGTTGATCAGCCTGAGCTGCCTGCCGGTCAGGGTCGGGGTGCCCCTCGCCAGCTTCTTCGCATAGCCGACCGCCCAGCCATGATATCCGCTGAGGATCACGACCAGCAGCAGCTTGGCATGAAGCCAGCCAAGCCCGCCCACCCCGGCGAACAGCCCGGCATTGACCGCGAGCATCAGCCCGAGCACCCACACCAGGATCATCGACGGTGTCAGGATGATGGCGCGAAGCTTGTTCTCGCGCTCGACCCATGCCTGCGCCTCGGCCGACCCGGGCTGCGCTTCCTGATGATAGACCAGATAGCGCGGCAGCATGAACATGCCCGCCATCCAGAAGATCACGAAGATGACGTGTCCCGCCTTCACCCACAGATAGGCGTCACCAAGAAAATTCATCGCGCTCTCCGCACATGCACCAGCAGGCGTTCGACATGGCTGATCGGCGTGTCCTGCAGGATGCCATGGCCCAGGTTGAAGATATGCGGCCGATCAGCGAGCCCCTCAAGGATTCTTGTCGCTGCAGCATCGAGCTGTTCGCCGCCTGCGATCAGGGCAAGCGGATCGAGATTGCCCTGGACCGGCAGGCCTTCGGGAAGGCTGGCATGCGCCCATACAGGATCGACGGTCTCATCCAGACCGATCGCGTCGGCACCGGTTTCCCGCGCATAGGCCGGCAACTTGCCACCGGCACCCTTCGGAAAGCCGATCACCGGCGTATCCGGGTGCAGTTCATGGAGAGCGGAGACGATCTTCGCAGTGGGCGCGATCACCCAGCGCTCGAACTGTGCAGGTGAAAGGCTGCCGGACCAGCTGTCGAACAGCTGCACAGCCTCGACGCCCGCCTCGATCTGGCGGGACAGATAGGCGATCGTGCTGTCAGCGATCGCATCGATGATCTCGGCAAAGGCCTGCGGATCGGTATAGGCAAAACGGCGCGTCTCGCCCTGGTCGCGGCTGCCATGGCCGGCGACCATATAGGTGGCGACCGTCCAGGGGCTTCCCGCAAAGCCGAGAAAGGTGGTTTCCGCCGGTAGCATCGCGGCGACGGTCGCGACGGTCGCATAGACCGGATCGAGCCGCTCAGGAGCCGCCTGGAGCCCCGCCAGTGCATGATCGACCAAGGGTGGGGCCAGTGCTGGCCCCTCGCCCGCACCGAAGCTCAGCGCCTGCCCCAGCGCCCAGGGGATCATGAGGATATCGGAGAAGAGGATCGCACCATCGAACCCGAAGCGGCGGATCGGTTGAATCGTCACCTCGGCCGCGGCGTCCGGATCGGTCGCCAGCGCGAGGAATCCTCCCTTTTCCGCCCGGAGCGCGCGATATTCGGGAAGATAGCGTCCGGCCTGGCGCATCAGCCACATGGGAGGGACGTCGTGCCGCTTGCCCTTCAGGGTCGAGAGCAGCCGTTTTTCGGGCATCGGAGTCGGGATCGCGAGAGTCCTTCTATCTAATAAGAAGAGAATCTAGAAAGGATGTAGCAGTCGTTGGCGCGTGGATGCCGGGGCTTATGCGTTCGTCCCGAAAATGCCAACAGCTTGACGGGCGAGCAGCGCCTGACTCCGCTGAGTCGTTGCGGCGATCCCCATTATCCACAGCCTGTGCGCTGAATCATGGGGCTGTGAACGGGATTGTGGGAAACTCCCGACTTTTCCACGCTCGCCGATCGCTTTGCGTCCGGGCGAAGTTGCGCTAGCGATTTTCCCGATGTTCTCCACAATTTCATCCCCACGCGGCAAAATCGCCTGATGCGGCTGCATCTCCACCTTCTGTCGGATTCGACCGGCGAAACGCTCGAGAATATCGCCAAGGCGGCGCTCGCCCAATATGACGATGTGGAGACGATCCGTCACTTCTGGCCGATGGTCCGCACCGAGACTCATCTCGAACGCATCCTGCAGGAGATCGCGCAGAATCCCGGGCTGGTGCTGTTCACCCTGGTCAACAGTGCGACGCGACGGACCTTGGAGACGCGGTGTCGTGCGCTTGGCCTGCCGGCGGTCGCCCCGCTCGATCCGGTGACCGATGCGCTGTCGAGCCTGCTCGGCCAGCAGGCCAAGGCCCGGCCGGGGCGGCAGCATGTGCTCGACGCAGCCTATTTCGCGCGGGTCGATGCAATCCAGTTCACCATGGCGCACGATGACGGGATCAACTGGGAGGATTGGGAAGAGGCGGATATCGTCCTCGCGGGCGTCTCGCGTTCGTCCAAGACGCCGACGTCGATCTATCTCGCCAATCGCGGCTTCAAGACAGCCAACATCCCGATCGTGGTGGAAAGCCCCCCGCCGTCGAGCCTTTATTCGCTGCGGCATCCGCTCGTCGTCGGGCTGACCACCAGTGCCGACCGGCTGATCCAGGTGCGGCGCAACCGGCTCCTCTCGCTGAACCAGGCGCCCGAGACGGCCTATGTCGACCAGGAAGCGGTGACGCGCGAGGTTGCCTATGCCCGGCGGATGTTCGCCGACAATGGCTGGCCGGTGATCGACGTCACCCGCCGCTCGATCGAGGAGACTGCGGCGGCGATCGTGCAACTGGTCAACGAACGGGATTCGGCATGAGGTTCGTACTCGCATCGAAAAGTGCGTCGCGCCGGGCGATGCTGGCGGCTGCCGGTGTGCCGTTCGAGGCGGTCTCGGCCAGTGTCGACGAGGATGCGGCCAAGGCCGCGCTGCGGGCGGACGGAGTTGCGCCGCGCGACTTGGCGGATGCGCTGGCTGAGCTGAAGGCGCTGCGCGTGTCCCATCGCGACCCCGAGGCGCTGGTGCTCGGCAGCGATTCCATCGTCGCGCTCGAGGACGGGTCGATGCTCGACAAGCCGGTCGATCGCGAACAGGCGGCCGAACATCTTCGCCGTTTGTCAGGCAAGCGGCATGAACTGATCAGCGCCGCGGTGATGGCAGTCGACGGTCGCCCGGTCTGGCGGGTGGTCGACCGGGCGAAGATGCATGTCCGCACGCTCTCCGACGCCTTCATCGAGAACTATCTCGACGCCGAATGGCCCGAGATTTCTGGCTGTGTCGGCTGTTACCGGATCGAGGGGCCGGGCGCTCAACTGTTCAGCCGGATCGAGGGGAGCCAGTTCACCGTGCTTGGCCTGCCGCTTCTGCCCGTGCTCGACTATCTGCGGGTCCGGGGAGTCTTGACGTCATGACGACTGCTTATGCCGAGGTGATCGGCGATCCGATCAGCCACAGCAAATCGCCGCTGATCCACCGCTTCTGGATCGACGCGCTGGGCCTGGATGCCGATTATCGCGCGCATCATGTGACGCCCGATCTGCTGGCCGCCTATTTCGAGGAACGGCGTGCCGATCCTGCCTGGCGGGGGTGCAACATCACCCTGCCGCACAAGGAAGCCGCGCTCGATCTTGTCGAGGATCGCGGCGGGGTGCGCGCGACGATCGGTGCGATCAACCTGGCGATGCGTGCCGAGGACGGCGTGCTGATCGGCACCAATACCGATGCCGGCGGCTTTTACGCGCCGATCGCCGATCTGCCGCTGGCCGGTGCGCCAGTGGCGGTTGTCGGAGCGGGCGGTGCAGCGCGCGCGATCCTGTTTGCGCTGTCGCGGATCGGCGTCGGCGAGGTGACGATCCTCAATCGCAACGTGTTGAAGGCTGCCGCCCTGCTCTCCGCCTTCGGGCTGAAGGGCAAGGCGCTCCCGCTCAGCGCGCCGCTGCCGCCCGCGGCGTTGCTGGTCAACACCAGTTCGCTGGGTATGACCGGCCAACCCGCGCTCGAGCTCGATCTGTCGCCATTGCCGGAGGACGCAGTGGTCTATGAGATCGTCTATGCGCCGCTCGAAACGGGCCTGTTGAAGGCGGCGCGCGACCGCGAGCTGGATACGGTCGACGGTCTCGACATGCTGATCGGCCAGGGAGCCCTGGCTTTCGAACTGCTGTTCGGTGCCGAGCCGCCGCGCGACCGCGACGAGGAGCTTCGTGAGCTGCTGACGTCATGATGGCGCGATGTTGACCCTGGGCCTCACCGGCTCGATCGGCATGGGCAAGTCGACCGTCGCGGCGATGTTCGAGGAACTGGGCGTGCCGGTGTTCGATTCGGATGCGGCGGTCCACCGATTGCAGGGGGAAGGCGGGCGGCTGGTCGCCGCGATCGAGGCGATGTTCCCCGATACCACCGGGCCGAAGGGGGTCGACCGGACGTTGCTTGGCGAGGCGGTGCTTGCCGATCCCCGCGCGCTGAAGCGGCTCGAAGCGCTCGTCCATCCGGCGGTCGGCGAGGAACGGGCGGCCTTTATCGCCGCGCATGCCGATGCACCGCTGGTCGTGTTCGACGTGCCCCTGCTGTTCGAGACGGGCGGCGAGACGCGGGTGGACAAGGTCGTCGTCGTGTCGGCGCCGGCCGAGGTCCAGCGTGTTCGCGTGCTGGCGCGGCCGGGCATGACCGAAGCGCGGTTTGACGCCATCCTCGCGCGCCAGATGCCCGATGCGGAGAAGCGTGCCCGTGCTGATTTCGTGATTCCGACCGGGGGCAGCATCGAGGAAACGCGTGCTGCGATCGGGACATTGGTCTCTTGCCTCAGGGGCTGGTAATACCGATAACATATGTAATGCGTGAGATCGTTTTCGACACCGAGACTACCGGCTTCAGTTTCGCCGACGGCGACCGGATGGTGGAGATCGGCTGTGTCGAGGTGGTCAACCGGGTCGAGACCGGGCGCACCTTCCATGCCTATTTCCATCCGGAGCGGACGATGCCCGCCGAGGCCCAGCGGGTGCATGGGCTGAGCGACGCCTTCCTGTCGGACAAGCCGTTGTTCGCGCATGGCGTGGACGATCTGCTCGAATTCCTCGGCGACAGCCCGCTCGTCGCGCACAACGCCAGCTTCGACTTCGGATTCCTCAATGGGGAGCTCGTCCGCTGCGGGCGCAAGCCGATTCATCTCGACAGGATGGTCGACACGATCGTGCTCGCGCGCACGCGCCATCCGGGCGCAAAGCACAGTCTCGACGCGTTATGCTCCCGCTATGGCATCGATCGCAGCCACCGCGTCGTGCACGGCGCGTTGCTCGACGCGCAGCTTCTGTCGCAGGTCTATGTCGAACTGACCGGCGGGCGCCAGATCGGGCTGACCCTGGTCACGGAGACGGTCGAGGTGCAGGCCAGCTTTGCGCCGGCCGCGGCGCCGGCGGTCGTGCGGCCGGCCCGGCTCTTCGAGGCAAGCGCCGAGGAACTCGCACGCCATGCCGCGTTTATGGAGAAGATCAAGAATCCGCTTTGGGGGGTCGAGGCGTCCGGTTGACGCAGGTACCGGGCCGGGCCAAGTTGGCTGGTCCATCATAGGAGAATGCTCATGGACATCCGGATTTCGGGCCATCAGGTCGCCACCGGCGACGCACTGAAAAGCCATGTCGAGACTCGGCTCCAGGGTATCGCCGCGAAATATTTCTCGCGCGCCATCTCGGCGCAGGTCACCTTCGGCAAGGGGCCGCACGACAATGGTTTCACCTGCGACATCGTCGCGCATGTGATGCAGGGCCTGGTGCTCAAGGGCAGCAATGACGGCACTGACGCGCATGGCGCGTTCGACGGCGTGGCCGACAAGATCGAAAAGCAGCTGCGCCGCTACATGAGTCGCCTGAAGAACCGCAATTCGGGCCAGGCCAATGCCGTCGTCGCCAACGGTGCCGACGGGGTCGATAACGCGGGCTATACCGTCTTCCGCGAGAGCGATGACGAGGTGGCGGAGGATTTTCCGCTGATCGTGGCCGAGACGAGGGTGGACGTGCCTGACGCCACCGTCTCCGATGCGGTGATGATGCTCGATCTGCGCAACACGACTGCCCTGCTGTTCCGCAATGCCGGATCCGGGGCCTATAACATGGTCTATCGCCGCGGTGACGGGACGATCGGCTGGGTCGAGCCGCACCGCGCAGCCTGACCGATATGCTATCGCGCGCCGCCAAACGGCGCTATGGGCGCGCGCCGGGGTTGGCGTGGCCCAAGGATGACGATGACCGATCTGAGTGACCTGCTGCTGCCCGAGACCGTTTTCGAACGGCTCGCGGCAGCCAACAAGAAAGCCTTGTTCCAGCAGCTCGGGGCGGCTGCGGCGACGGCATACGGAATCGATTCCGTGGCCGTCGCCGAGGGCCTGGCCAAGCGCGAGAAGCTTGGCTCGACCGGCTTCGGCAGCGGTGTCGCGACGCCGCACGCGCGGATTCCGGGCCTCGGTCATGTCGTCGGCGTGTTCGCGCGCCTGGCGCAGCCGATCGATTTCCAGGCGGTCGACGATCTCCCGGTCGATATCGTGTTCATGCTGCTGTCGCCGGTCGATGCCGGCGCGCTGCATCTGAAAGCGCTGGCGAAGGTGTCGCGCCGCCTGCGCGAACGGGGATTCGTCGACAAACTGCGTGGTGCCGGGTCGCGCGACGCGATGTATGCGCTGCTGACCGCCGACGAGGCCCGTGACGCTGCCTGACCGTCCGGCGCAGGGCGAGCAGGCCCATTTCCGGGCGCTTGAATCGCTTTATGTCGCGGCGCCGATCAACCGGTTGTTCGATTCCACGCTGGAGATTCCGACGGCTGGGGTCGCGCGAATCCATTTCATGATCGACGAGCGCTATTTTCATGCCGGCGGCGCGGCGCACGGCACCAGCTATTTCAAGATGCTCGACGATGCCGCCTTCTACGCCGCAAACAGCCTAGTCACTGATCGTTTCCTGCTGACCACTGCGTTCAACCTGCTGTTCACCAAGCCGCTCAAGGCAGGTCCCGTCGTGGCGGAGGGGCGCTGGGTGAGCGGCCAGCGTCGCGTGTTCGTTGCGGAGGCCAGGCTGATCGACAGCGAGGGCGAGGAAGCAGCGCGCGGCACCGGCACCTTCATGCGCAGCCGCATCGCGCTGGCCGGCTTGCCCGGATACCGGGCAGCATCCTGAGCATGCGCCGGTGAGCGAACGGTTGCCGAGCGGGCTGCTGGTCGGTGCCTTGCTCAGGCGGGTGAACGACGCCGGCGGGATCGGCATGGTGCTCGCGCGGGGCGATGCCCAGGCCGGGGCGATATTGGTCGTCGCGCTGGAAAAGGGAGTCAATTCAGGCGTCTACGAACGCGGAATCGGGCCCGAGGGAACCGTCCAGCTTGTCCGCGTAGGCCCGCAAGATATTGCAAATTCTATGGAAATCACCGAATATTGGCGGCGCAGGCGCAGTCGCGATCCCGATTTATGGGTTATCGAGCTGGATATCGCGTCGGCGGAACGATTCGCCGCAGAAACGATAGTGGCAGGTTGACTTGGCTGCGCTGCACAACGAAAGCCTCCGCACAGTCACGCGCGTTGTGCCGTGCCGGGTGCGATCCGGCTAGGTTACGCAGTCGGGGGGAAGTCCGGCTGATCGTTGTTTCGATACGATCAGGTCCGCACGCCAACCGCATATTTTGAAGTCTTAATGACGTTTTTTACTCGCGCCGCAGCTATCGCGGCGATCTCTCTGACCATCACGAGCCTGATCGGCGCCAGCACCCCTGGCTTCGCTTTCGATCTCGACAAGTCCCTTAAACTCCCGACCGCCCTTCCGGTTCCCGTTTCCAGCCCAACGCCTGAGGCCGCCGCAACGCCGGTGCCCGCGGAAGCTGCCGACGCCGTGGCGAAGGCCGATACCGATATTTCCGCCGCTCAGTCGGACGATGAATATGACAGCCTCGCCGAGGCAGTCGCCGCGCAGGACACCAATGCGCTCGATAGCGACCTTACCTGCATGGCGGGCGCGATCTATTTCGAAGCGAAGGGCGAGCCCCTGTCGGGCCAGCTCGCCGTCGGCGAGGTGATCATCAATCGCACCAAGTCGGGCCGCTTCCCGAAATCCATCTGCTCGGTGGTGACTCAGCCGGGCCAGTTCTCCTTCGTTCGCGCCGGCCGCGTGCCGGTCATCGCCAACAACGCGGCCTATCGCACTGCCGTCGCCGTCGCCCGCGTCGCGATGGCCGATGCCTGGGACAGCCCGGCGCCGGATGCGATGTATTTCCATGCTCGCCGGGTTTCGCCGGGCTGGCGGATGATCAAGGTCGCCGCGATCGGAAACCATGTATTCTATCGCTGAGGCGATGAACGGCTCTTCCATCGTCCGCTGATTTGACCAGCGTTCGCTAAATGTTCTAGATCGGGAGGATGCTACAGCGTCCTCCCGATTCGTGCGTCGATGCCCCCGGATCGCCGCTCTGCGCGGCGGATGTGGCGCGGGGCACGGTGCGCATGCTGCTCCGCCACGATCTGGTCGCGATGGCCGAGGTGCCGCTTGACGACGGACGCCGCGCCGACCTGATGGCGCTCGATTCACGCGGCAACATCATCATCGTCGAGATCAAGGTGTCGCGGGCCGATCTGCTCGGCGACGCGAAATGGACTGACTATCTTCGCTCCTGCGACCGCTTCTACTGGGCGATCCCGGCCGGGTTCGACACGTCGCCGCTCGATGGCGAGGCGTTCCTGCCAGCGCGAACCGGGGTGATCGTAGCCGACCGCTACGACGCCGCGATCGTGCGCGAGGCGCATACCGATCCGCTCTCCAGCGCTGCGCGCAAACGCAACACCCTCGCCTTCGCGCGGCGGGCCGGGCGAAGGCTGATCGGACTGATCGACCCGGAGGCCGGCGCGTTATCTTAAGGTTGGCCCGGAAATGGCGCGGCGCGCCTTTTTCGGGGTTTCCGCCATCAGCTTGGCCATGGCGGTCGACCGGGCGTCTTCCACCGCATAATCGCGTGCCGATTTGCCGGCGATGACATCGGCCTGGTCGGGATCGCCGCCGGCGGCCAGCAAGGTGCGGGCCATGCCCAGGTCGCGACGCTGGACAGCGCGGATCAGCGGCGTCTCCCCGCTTGAATTGGCCAGGTTCACATTGGCCTTCTTTTCGATCAGCACCTGCATCAGGTCGATCTGGCCGAGCCCGGCCGCGACCAGCAGCGGCGTGTTGCCCTTGTCGTCCCTGATATTAGGATCGGCGCCCTGGGCCAGCAGGTAGCGCAGATAGGTGCCGTCGCCCCGCTTGACGACAATGTGCAGCGCCCCCTCGCCGGTCGAATATTCGCGCGTGTTGAGCACTGTCGTACCCGGCACCCGCAGCATCTTCTCGACCTCGGTGCCCTTGGCGTCCTTCACTGCCTGAAGGAATTTATACCCTTCCGACTGATTCTGCGCGTGAACGGGAATGGCGGTTGCGCCGAGCAACGCGGCGGTAAGCGCGATGCCGAATGTACGTGCGATCATCTGGTGGACAGGCCCCTGTGGTTCCGAGGACGTGGTTTCCGAAGAGCGCTTCGGGTCGACCTTGCGCCAAGCCCCTTAACAGATCATGGCTGGTCGCGCCATGAACGAGATAGCCCGCTCACCCGCCCTTCTCATCCGCCATGCGCTCGCCGCCTTGCTGGTGGCAGCCCTTCCCGCTGCCTGCTCCGGCCCGGCGGCCCCTGCCCGGCCACCGCTCGAGGGCGCGCGGATCGGCGGCCCGTTCTCGCTGACCGACCAGAACGGCAAGCAGGTCACCGATCGCGATTTCGCGGGCAAATACCGCATCGTCTATTTCGGCTACACCTTCTGCCCCGACGTCTGCCCGGTCGACGCGCGGAACATCGGTGCCGGGCTGCGCGCGGTCGAGACGAGCGACCCGGCGATCGGGGCCAGGATCGTGCCGATCTTCATCTCGGTCGATCCGGCGCGGGACACGCCTGCCGTGCTCAAGAGCTTCGTCGCCAATTTCCATCCGCGGATGGTCGGCCTGACCGGCAGTGCGGCCGCGATCGACGCGGTCGCGAAGGAATATGCGGTCTATTATAAAAAGGGCGATGTGACGCCCGGCGGCGGCTATATGGTGGATCACAGCCGGGTCGCCTATCTGATGGACCCGCAGGACAAGCCGATCGCGCTGCTGCCGCAGGACCAGTCGCCCGAGGCAATCGCGACCGAGATCAAACGCTGGGTGAAATGAGCGACCGCTTCTGGGAAACGACCCCGATCGATGCGCTTGACCGCGGCCAGTGGGAGGCCTTGTGTGACGGCTGCGGCAAATGCTGCGTCCACAAGCTCGAGGATGAAGACACTGGCGAACTGATGGCGACCAACGTCTCGTGCCGCCTGCTCGATCGCAAGACGGCGCAATGTTCGGATTATCGCCACCGCCACGCCTATGTCAGCGAATGCGTTCGCCTGAGCCGCGACAATGTGCGGGAAATCGACTGGCTTCCCTCGACCTGCGCCTATCGGCTGCGCGCCGCTGACGAACCGCTCCCGCGCTGGCATTATCTGGTCTGCGGGGATCGCGATGCCGTCCACCGTGCCGGTGAATCAGTGCGCGGCTGGACCATTTCCGAGGATGACGCCGGCGATCTCGAATATCATCTGGTCGATCGCCGGCTGTGACCGGGTCCGGTCAAGCGCCGGTCGAGGTCGTCCGCAATGCCCGTGCCCGCCGGGCCAAGCTGTCGGTCGATCCGGCGAGCGGGCGGGTCAGGCTCACCCTGCCGCTACGCGCGCCGGTCAAACCCGCCCTGCTCTGGGCCGAAGGGCAGCAGGCATGGATCGAGGCGCAACGCGCCCGGCTGCCGCAGCCGCGACCATTGGTGCCGGGCGGGACCGTGCCGTTCGGCGACTCGTTGCTCACGATCGACTGGCGCGAAGGCTCGACGCGACGGATCGTCCGTGAAGGCGACATTCTGCATTGCGGCGGTCCCCGCGACGGCCTGTCGCGGCGGATCGAATCCTGGCTGAAGCGTGAGGCGCTGCGTATCCTGAGCGCTGAGACCGCCGAATTTGCCGCGCGTGCCGGGGTCGGCGTGACCAGGGTCGCGATCGGCGATCCGCGCGGGCGCTGGGGAAGCTGCGCGTCGAGCGGGGCGATCCGCTATAGCTGGCGGCTGATCCTCGCGCCGGATTTCGTGCGGCGGGCGACCGTCGCGCATGAGGTGGCGCATCGGGTCCATATGAATCACGGCCCTGATTTCCACGCACTGGTCGAACGGCTCGACGAAAGCGATCCGGCGCGATCGCGGGCCTGGCTTCGCGCCAACGGCGCGGCGCTTCACTGGGTCGGTCGCGAATCCTGAGAGCGTTCGGAAGGGCGGTCCGGCGGCGGCGCGGCCGGCGCCCGCTCGCGCGGCGGGGGCGCTTGTCGGCCGGGTGGCGGCGTGCGGCCCAGCACCTGATCCATCCAGTCCTGATCGAGCCGTTCGGGCCGCGCGGGTTGTGGCACCGGATTGCCGTCGGCGTCGACCTGGGGCTGTCCCGCGTCTGACGGTGCCGTCGTGCCCTGAGGGACCGGGTTGCCGTTCTCGTCGACGAACATGCCGTTGTCGGGCTCGCCGAAATAGGATTCCTGGTCGGGCTCAAGCTGCCATTCGGGCAAGGTTACCTGAGTCTCGAACTGCTCGACCGGACGATTGGCTACGGCGGGTTTCATGAAGGCGGCAAAGGCACGCGCCGGGGCGGTGCCGCCCTGCAGGCCGGGCACGGTCTGGGCATCGTCGCGGCCCATCCACACGCCCGTGGTCAGCCCGCTCGAGAAACCGAGGAACCAGCCGTCCTTGTTCGAGCTGGTGGTGCCCGTCTTGCCGGCGACCGGGCGGCCGATCTGCGCTGCCTTGCCGGTGCCGGTGTTGACCGCGGTCTGGAGCAGGTCGGTCATCTGCGCCGCGACATAGGGGGCGACCAGCACATGGCTGCGATCGACCTGCTGGGCATAGATCGTCTCGCCGTTCGCGGTGACCTTGGTGATTCCATACGGCGTCACCGCGACGCCCTTGTTGGCGACGCTGGCAAAGGCACGGGTCATGTCGATCAGCCGCACGTCGGAAGTGCCGAGCACCATCGCCGGATGGGTGTCGATCTTGGTGGTGATGCCGAAGCGGCGCGCCATGTCGGCGACGGTGGCGAAGCCCACCTGCTGGCCAAGCTTGGTCGCGATGGTGTTGACTGAATAGGCGAAGGCGGTGCGCAGGGTCATCTCGCCGCGATTGGCGCCCGAGCTGTTGCGCGGGCTCCACCCGTTGATCGTGACCGGCTCGTCGACCAGCGTGTCCTCGGGCTTGTGCCCTGCCTCGAGCGCGGCGAGATAGACGAACAGCTTGAACGCGGATCCAGGCTGGCGGACTGCCTGGGTCGCCCGGTTGTAGATCGACGAGACATAGTCCTTGCCGCCGACCATCGCGCGCACCGCGCCGTCGCGGTCGATCGCGACCAGCGCGCCCTGCGCGTTCTTCGGTGCATTGGCCCGGATCGCCGCGTCGGCATCGCGCTGCATGTTGAGGTCGAGGGTCGTCCATACCTCGAGCGGGCGGCTTGTCTCGTCGATCAGCAGTTCGAGCTGGGGCAGTGCCCAGTCAGTGAAATAGCGAACGCTGTTCTGCTTGGGCTCGGGCGCAAGCGCCACGCTCTTGGGGTCGGCGGTCGCTGCTTCGGCCGCCGTGATCTTGCCCGTTTCCTGCATCAGCTGGATCACGACTCCGGCGCGGCCCACTGCGGCCTCGGCATCGGCGGTCGGGGAATAGCGCGACGGCGCCTTGACCAGCCCGGCGATCACCGCCGCCTCGGACAGGGTCAGCTTGTCGGCGCCATGTCCGAAGAATTTCCGCGCGGCCGCATCGATGCCGTACGCGCCGCCGCCGAAATAGACCTTGTTGAGGTAGAGCTCGAGGATCTGGTCCTTGGTGAACTTGCGCTCCATCGCGAGCGCGAGCAACGCCTCGCGCGATTTGCGGCCGACATCATATTTGTTCGACAGGAAGATCGTCCGCGCGACCTGCTGCGTGATGGTCGAGGCGCCCTGGATCCGCCTGCCGCTGCCGCGATTGACGATGACCAGCTTGGCCGAGCGTAACAGCCCGATCGGATCGATGCCGATATGCGAGCGGAAGCGGCGGTCCTCCACCGCGACCATGGCGTCGCGCATGACCGGCGGGATCTTGTCATAGGACAGCCACTCGCCATAGCTCGGGCCCATCGAGACGATGACGGTGCCGTCCGCCGCATGCACGCGGATCATCTGGCCGTTGGGCGAGGATTTCATCTCCTCGAAGCTCGGCAGCTGCGCGCGCTGGACATAGACTGCAACGACCAGCCCGATGAGGCCGAGCACGGCAAGCACGCCCGCGATGCGCAGCATCAGGGTTAACCGGCGGCGCCAGATCGGCGGCGAAGATGTCGGGGAACGGCGGGCCATGGGGCTGGGTGGGGATAGGCTCTATTGGTTACGCAAACAAGCGGCCTGCGCGTGAAGATGTGGTGCAGACGCGGTGAAGCGCCGGTGAACGGATATGGTCAGGCGGCTGCCTCGCCCGCGCTTTCGGTGCTGCGCGCCCGGAAATCGAGGCTGAGCGAGTTCATGCAATAGCGCAGCCCGGTCGGCGGCGGGCCGTCGGGGAAGACATGGCCGAGATGCCCGTCGCAGCGCGCGCAGCGTGCCTCGGTGCGGGTCATGCCATGGCTGATATCGCTATGCTCGGTCACCCGCTCCGGCGCGACCGGCCGGGTGAAGCTGGGCCAGCCCGATCCCGATTCATATTTGTCGGCGCTGTCGAACAACGGGCTCGCGCAACCGCCGCAGCGATAGATGCCATCGGCCTTGTTGTTGTTGTAGCGGCCGGAAAAGGCTGGCTCGGTGCCGGCCTCGCGCAGCACATGATATTGCTCGGGGCTGAGCCGCTTGCGCCACTCTGCTTCGGAGAGGGTGAACAGGTCCATGAGCGTCAGCTTTCCTGCGCCGTGGCGGGATGGTCAAGGTGCGAATGGTCGATGCGGGTCAGCCGCGCGATAACATCGATCAACAGCGGCAGGTTCCGCGCGACCGGCAACACCGTCCTGGCGATGCCGGGACGTTCGGCCGCCGCACGAATCAGGCCAGCGATGCCGATCGGCCGCGCAAGATCGCGGGCGAGACGACGCTGGAAGGGAATCGCGGCTCCAGGCCCGTCCCGCACACAGGCGCGGGCGGCGCGCATGCCGCTGGCGATGGCGATGCCCATGCCCTCCCCCGCGAGCGAGGGAATCACCCCTGCCTGGTCGCCAAGGCGGAACAGGCCGCTGGTGCCCGCGCGCACGCGCCAGCCATAAGGGACGTTGGCGAGGGCATCGATCGCCTCGCCGCCCTGGCGCCAGGCGAGGCGATCGCCCAGCCGCGGTGATTCGGCGGCCAGCGAATCGAGCAGGCGATCGGGGTCACCGGCTTCGGTCATGCGGGATCGATGCACCGCCATGCAGCAATTGGCGCTGCCGTCCTCCTGCAGGACGACGCCCATATAGCCGCGGTCGAACAGGTGCAGCTCGATCGCGTGGCCGATCAGCCGGTCGAGTGCCGGCGTCGGCGCGAGGCGGATGCGCAGGCCGAGGGCCGGGTCGGCCCCGCGGGCCTCGGCCGGGCGCGCCAGGCCGCGAATGTCATGCTTGCCGCTTGCCAGGAACAGCGCATCGGTTTCGATCGCACCGCCATCCTGCAGCCGGGCAGTGGTGCCGTCGATCGCCTTCACCGCGACGCCGCGTTCGATCGCGGCGCCGGCGCGTTCCGCCCGGTCAAGCAGCAGCGAATCGAGCAAACGCCGCGATACGCCCTGCGCGGGGCGCGGCAATACAGCCTCGGCCACCCGGTCGCCGGCGAACAGCCGGACATGAGTCACCCGCGCTGGTCCGAGGGAATCCGGCTCGATGCCCAGGCTGCGCAGCGATTCGAGCGTGCGCCAGCTGAGGAAGCCGCCGCACAGCGAATCGCCGGTTTCCCGGGTGCGCTCGATCAACAGATGCGGTGCCCCCGCGCTGGCGAGCAGGATCGCGGCGCTCGCCCCGGCCGGCCCGCCGCCGACGATCAGCGCAGGTGTTCGACGCACAGCCGGAAGGGGAAGGCACGATAGACACGGGCCTCGACGCCAGCCTCGGCCAGGATCTCAGGCCATTCCACCGGCCGGTAGGAGCGGGCGATCGACAGCGTGCCGTCGAGTCGAACGATCCGGTGCCAGCCAGCAATCCGGGCGAGGATCGGGAAGCCCCAATGAGCGAAGCCATGTCGATGGAGATCGTTGACCACCCAGCCGCGTCGCGATTCGATTTTCATGAATCGGAGGAAGGCGATGAGCTGCGCATGAGTCATATGGTGCGCGACCAGGCTCGAGACGATGAAGTCCCACTCGCCGCCGGCATAGTCGGCATAGTCGCCCGTGACATAGCGGATACCCATATCGGCGGGTGTATGGGCGGTGGCGGCAGGCTCGCTGCGCGGGTTGAGGTCGACGCCGACAAGGTCGGCGGTGATTCCTCGCTTCTTCGCCCAGCGCGCGATCCTCCGCAGCATGTCGCCATCGCCGAAGCCGACATCGAGCAGGCGGAAATGACCGTTGTCCCTCATGCCGCGCGCGAGGAAATCGAGCGTCGGGCGCGCCGCCATGGTCACGACATTCACCTTGGCGAGATCGCCCACGACCTCGGCATAGGTCGCGGCGTCGAGATCCTCGGCGTCCATCAATTCTTCGGCGATGGCGCGGGTGGCGAGGCTCATCCCGCGCTCCGGAAACCGAAGCCTTCGGCCGCGAGGCCGGGGCCGAAAGCCAGGGCGACACCGTCCCTGACCGGTGGCCCCGCGAGCAGCCGTGCCAGGACGAACATCAGCGTCGCGGACGACATGTTGCCGTTCTCGGCCAGCACCTGGCGAGAGGCGGCCAGCGCTTCGGGCGCGAGATGCAGGCTATGCTCGACCGCGTCGAGGATCGACCGGCCGCCAGCATGGACCGCCCAGCCGTCGATCTCGTCAGGGGCGCGGCCGCCGGTCGCGGCCGATGCGAAATGGGGATCGGCCAGGCCGGCGGCAATCCGCCCCGGGACTTCCCCGGACAAGTGCATGGCGAAGCCGCTGTCGGTGACGTCCCAGCGAATCAGTTTCTCCGAATCGGGCAGGGTGGTCGCGAAGGGCTGGCCGATTGCGAAGCCGCCCGAGTCGGCAGTCACCATCGCCGCCGCGGCGCCATCGCCGAATTGCAGCATCGCCAGCAGCGGTTCGACCTCGTCCACGGCCTGGAGATGAAGCGTCGACAGTTCGACACAGAGCACGAGCACCCGGGCATCCGGATCGGACCGCACGATATGCCGCGCCGTGCGCAGCGCCGCGACCGCCGCGTAGCAGCCCATGAAGCCAATCAGCAGCCGTTCGGTCGATGGCGGCAGGCCGATCTGCCGGGCGATGATCTGGTCGACGCCCGGCGCGACGAAGCCGGTGCAGCTCGCCACGACGAAATGGGTGATATTGTCGATCGGCGCCTGCGCGGCGAGCGCCCTGATCGCGGCAATGCCGAGCTTCGGGGCTTCCTTGGCATAGAGCTGCATGCGCGCGGCGGTGCCGGGCAGGTGCGGCTTGGCGTAGAAACCCTCGGCCGAGACAGGCGATCCGCCGCCGCTGGTGCGCCTGAGCACTGACCAGCGATGCTCGATGCCGGAACGTCCCGCCATGCGCGCGAACAGTTTCGCGGCGCGGTCGTCCTCGATCCGGCCCTGCGCCCAGTCGATAAAGGCGTGATGGATGTCATGATCGGGAACGGCGGTGCCGATCGCATTCAGATAGGCGGCTACTTCGGGCAAAGGCAGCTTTCAGGCTGATCCGGCGGATGCCGATCAGTTGCAGAACGCCACTGTAGCGCGGACGATCCCCGCTTGCCAAAGCTTTGCTTCCACGGTCGCCCGAAGGCGTGTCCTGATCCGGAAGAAGAAAAAGTGGTGCGGCCGAGAAGACTCGAACTTCCACGGGCTTTCGCCCACAACGACCTCAACGTTGCGCGTCTACCAGTTCCGCCACGGCCGCACGTGAAACACCACCGGATAAGCCCCGGCAGCTGGTAGGCGAGCGCCCCTAGCAAGGCATTGCGACATTGGCAACTGCTCTATCCGCGCCGTCGTTCCATCGTTAGCAGGGCGGCATGCCCGTTGCCTCCCCCTCCTATCCGATCGGTGACGAGACCAGGCGTATCCTCGGGCTGGCCTGGCCGGTGATGTTGACCAGCCTCAATTGGACGATCCTGCACGTCACCGACGTGGTCGTGGTCGGGCTTGCCGGCACTGAGGAAGTCGCGGCGCTGGGGGCCAGCCGGTCGCTGACCTTCGTCGCAATCGTCGCCGGGCTCGCCGCGCTGTCGGGCGTGCTCGTCCATACCTCGCGTGCCGATGGCGCGGGCGACCTGAAGCGCACCGGCGCCGTATTGCGGGAGGGCCTTGCCCTTGCGCTCGTCCTCGGCGGCGTGGCCGCGCTGGTGCTGCTGTTCTTCGCCGCGCCGATGCTTGCCGGCATGGGGGTCGCCGACGAGCTCGTCCCGCGCGCTGCGCGCGTCGTGCAGGTGATGGCGATCTGCTTCCCGTTCCAGCTCGTCATCGTCGCGGCAAGCTTCTTTCTTGAAGGGGTCAGCCGCCCGCGCCGGGTGGCGACAGTCAATCTCGCGATCCTGCCGCTCAATGCCGTGCTCGCCTGGGCGCTGTCGGGCGGCCATTTCGGGCTGCCGGCGCTCGGCGCCGTCGGTGCGGCAACCGCGACGGCGATTGCCTCGGCGCTGGGTGCGGCGGGCATGGTCGGCGCGGCATGGACCCTACCGCGCGCCGCGCTGCGCGGGGTGCACGACCTTTCGCGTGCGACCTGGCAAAGCGTCCCGGCGGGCGCGGTGCGGCTCGCTGCGTTCGGCGTGGTGCCGGCGATCGCCTCGGGGCTCGAGCTTGCCGGCTTCTCGATCCTGATCGCGCTTTCCACCCGGCTGGGCGACGCCGCAGCGCATGCCTTCCAGATCGTCTTCTCCATCCACAACGTCACCTTTTCCATCGCGCTGGGACTGGGGTCGGCGGCCGGCGTGCGAGTTGGCAACGCCGTTGGGGAAGGTGTGCCGCAACGCGCCTTTCCGCGCACGATGATCGCCGTGTCGGTCGCGGCGATCCTCACCGGGCTGCTCGCGCTGCTGCTGGTGGTCGGGCGCAGCGGTATCGTTGCCCTGTTCCCGGCCACAGCCGAGGTTCATATGCTCGCGCTGGCGATGGTGCCGCTATGGGCGCCGTTCATCCTGTTCGACGGGGCGCAGGTGGTGTTCGTCTATGCGCTGCGCTCGCTCGGCGACCAGGTGGTGGCCGGGGGCAACAGCATCATCGCCTTCTTCCTGGTGACGGGCGGGGCTGGCTGGTGGCTGGTCCATATCGGGGCCGGGTTGACCGGGCTGGTCTATGCCTCGGGCATCGGCATGGTCGCGGCGACGCTGCTGCACGGCAGCCGCTTCGCGCTGGTCAGTTGGAGGATTCGCCGGAAAAGCTCAGTACCAGCTGTTTCGAATTGACCGGCACGTCGAGCTTCGCGCTGTTGAACTCGACTGAGCCGCGCGGCGGCAGCGCCATCGTCTCGGGGCGGATCGTCCAGCTATAGACCAGCCGGTTCTGCGCGTCCTTCAGCTCGACCCGGATGTCCGGGACCTGCTGGCGCTGGTCGGTCGGGTTCACCACCTTGCCGCTGATCGCGAACATCTCGCTGCCATTGGCCAGGTCGCGGCGATCGATCGGGTTGTTGACGATCTTGAGCGGGGTCGACGGCGCGCCGATCGGGAGGCCGAATTGCTGGGCCAGGCCGGGTGCGCCGGAATAGAGGATGGCCGCGGCCCCCACCAGCATTGCGAATCCGGCGGCGAAGGCGGCCATCGTCCAGCGTCGCGCCGGGTTGCGGCGCGGGCGGAAGGGCGGCTGGTGCGCGAAGGCGTCATAATCGGGCGCGGTGCCGGGCGGCGCGATCTCGACATCGGGCGCCGTTACGGGTGGCGGTGGCGGCGCTGGCGGAGCCGCTGTGGGGACGGGGGCCGGAGCCGGGCGGGGAGCGGGGGCGACGGCTTCGGCCTGGGCCACCAGATCGAGCACCTGGCCCGGCTGGAACCAGCTATGCTTGCAGCTCGCGCATCGCACGGTCCGTCCTTCGGACCCGATTGCCGAATCGGGTACGAGGTAACGAGTCCGGCATTGAGTGCATTCGAGGATCATCTTGGGCCGCTTCCGGCGCCGCGGGCCGCGCCACGCCTGTCCCGAATCTAAGCACGTGCCGACCGCCCGTGGCAAGTCTTTCGGGTCGAAGCACTTACGCGCGCGCTTGTGGCGCGCGCCCCGAACGTGCGATGGCGGAGCGGGGCATCAGTGAGAAGCGAGCGTTGCGCCGGTAATGGCGAATATCGTCCAGTTTGAGAATGTGGGGCTGCGCTACGGCACGGGTCAGGAGACCCTGTCCGATGTCAGCTTCACGCTGTCGACCGGCTCCTTCTATTTCCTCACCGGTGCCAGCGGTGCCGGTAAGACGTCCCTATTGAAGCTGCTCTATCTCTCGCAGCGCCCCACGCGCGGCATGATCCGCCTGTTCGGCGAGGATGCGGTGACGCTGCCGCGCAAGCGGCTCCCCGGCTTTCGCCGCCGGATCGGGGTGGTGTTCCAGGATTTCCGACTCGTCCCGCACCTTTCGGCCTATGACAATATCGCGCTGCCCCTGCGCGTCTCCGGCGTCTCCGAAAGCGACGTCGAGGCGCCGGTGCGCGAGATGCTCGCCTGGGTCGGCCTGTCCGACCGGGTCGAAGCCAAGCCGCCGACCCTGTCGGGCGGGGAGCAGCAGCGCGTCGCGATCGCCCGCGCGGTGATCAGCCGGCCGGAGATCCTCGTGGCCGACGAGCCTACCGGCAACGTCGATCCCGACATGGCGGAACGGCTGCTCCATCTGTTCGATTCGCTCAACCGGCTTGGCACCACCGTCGTCGTCGCGACTCATGATTTCCACCTGCTCGGCCGAATTCCGAACGCGCATATGATGCGGCTCGACAAGGGGCGGCTGCTCGATCCCACCGGGTCGTTGCGCTTTCCGCCGCCACAGGCAGATTCCGAATGAGCGTCCGGCTCATCGCGTCCGCCGCCGATCGCCGCCTGCTCGACGAGAGCCGCGGCACGCGCGCGATGATGTGGATCATGGCGATCATGCTGTTCCTGACGGTGCTGGCCGCCGCGCTTGGTCTCGGCACGCTGAGCGCCGCGACCCTGCTCGACCGGCAGCTCGCCGGGAGGCTGACGGTCCAGATCGTCGAGCCGGCCGACCGCGCGCGGGCCGACCAGACGGCAAAGGCGCTGGCGGTGCTGCATGGCCTGCCCGAGGTGTCGCGTGCCGTCGAGGTGAACCGCGCCGAGCTCGTCAAGCTGCTCGGCCCCTGGCTCGGCCCCGACGGCGCCGATCCCGATCTGCCCGTACCGGCGATGATTGATGTCGACCTGGGCATCGCCAGCGTGGCCGCCGTGGCGCGGGTGACTCAGGCGGTGCAGGCGGTGGCGCCCGCGGCAAGGGTCGACCGGCACGAAAGCTGGATGTCGCCGGTCAGCAACTTCATGAACATGGTCACCTGGCTCGCGGCCGGGCTGGTGGTGCTGATGGCGGCGGCCACTGGCGCGGTCGTCATCCTTGCCGCGCGGGCCGGGCTCGAGACGCACCGCGACACGATCGAGGTGCTGCACATGCTTGGATCGACCGATCTCCAGGTCGCGCGGCTGTTCCAGCGGCGCATCGCGCTCGATACCCTGTTCGGCGGCGCGCTCGGCACGGTGGTGGCGGCCGGCATGGTGGTTCTGGTCGGCCTGCAACTCGCGACGCTCGGCTCCGATCTGCTCGGCGGGCTGCAGCTTTCGACGCGCGACTGGCTCCTGCTCGCGATGCTGCCCATCGGCTTCGCCCTGCTCGCGACCTATGCGGCGCGGCTCGCGGTGCTCGGCGCGCTGAGGCGCATCCTGTGATCCTGCGAATCCTCGGCGGTGCCGTGCTGCTCTGGGCACTTGGTTTCGTGCTGTTCCTGCTCGCCATGCCCGGGCCGCTCGACAATGCGAAGACCGACGCGATCGTGGTGCCGACGGGCGGTGCGGGGCGGATCGACCGGGGCATCGCGCTGCTCAAGGCGCATGCGGCGAAGCGCATGCTGGTGACCGGGGTCGCGCCCGAGGTGCGGCCGGCTGAGCTGGCGCATGAATATCGCGAGGCACCGTCGCTGTTCGCCTGCTGCATCGATCTCGGCCGTGAGGCGGTCGACACGCGCTCAAATGCCGAGGAGACGGCCGACTGGGTGAAGCAGCACGGCTATAAATCGGTGCGGCTCGTCACCTCGGACTGGCATCTGGCCCGCGCCCGGATGGAACTCACCAACGCGCTCGACAGCGACGTCGAGGTGCTTGACGACGGTGTGCCGAGCAGCCCGCGCTTCAGCCTGCTCGTCGCCGAGTACAACAAGCTGCTGCTCCGCCGCGTCGCGCTCTGGATGGGGATCGGCGCATGACCTGGCTCAGGACGATCCTGTTCATGATCGTGTTCTACGGAATCTCGATCCCGATCGTGCTGCTGACGCCGGTCACGGCGCTGTTCGGCAGGAACGCCCTGATCGTGCATACCCATATCTGGACGAAATTCCATGGCTGGGTGACCGAGCATATCCTCGGCATCCATCGCCGGGTCGAAGGCGACCTGTTCGCGGGCGGTCCGGTCATCTACGCCGCCAAGCACCAGGCGATGTACGAGACGCTTGAGCTCGGGCGGCTGCTGCGCACCCCGGCGATCGTGATGAAGCAGGAACTGGCCTCGATCCCGGTATGGGGCTGGGCGGCGCGACGCTATGGCGTCATCGTCGTCGACCGCGAGGCGTCAGCCGGGGCGCTAAGGCGCATGGTGCGCGAGGCGCAGACTGAGCTCGCGCTGGGTCGGTCGATCCTGATCTTCCCGGAGGGTACGCGCGTGCCCCCCGGCGAGCAGCCCCCGCTTCGGGCGGGTTTTGCCGGCCTGTACCAGATGCTGAAGATCCCGGTGATCCCCGTCGCGATCGACAGCGGCAAGGTGTGGCCGAAGCATGGCCCCAAGCTGCCGGGCGTCGTGACCTTCCGTTTCGGCGAGCCGATCCCGCCGGGTCTGCCCCGCGCCGAGGTCGAGCGCCGGGTGCATGCGGCGATCAACGCGCTGGATAGCTGATATTAGTCGTGGGTGCGGCCGAAGTCAGGGGCCGGATCGTCCTGGCCCTGCTCGATGATGTTGCGCCGGATCGCGCGGGTCCTGGTGAACAGGTCGAACAGGTCGTCGCCCTTGCCCCAGCGGATCGCGCGCTGGAGCGCTGACAGATCCTCGGAAAAGCGCTGGAGCATGTCCAGCACCGCCTCGCGATTGGCCAGGAACACGTCGCGCCACATGGTCGGGTCGGACGCGGCGATGCGGGTGAAGTCACGGAAGCCGCCGGCCGAATATTTGATCACCTCGCTGCGCGTCACCTCCTCCATGTCGGAAGCGGTCCCGACGATGGTGTAGGCGATCAGGTGGGGCAAATGGCTGGTGATGGCGAGGACGCGGTCGTGATGGCCCGGCTCCATCGTCTCGACCTCGGCGCCCAGCCTGCGCCAGAATTCGCTGACCCGCTCGATCGCGACCGGGTCGGCGCCCTCGGGCGGCGTGACGATGCACCAGCGCTTGTGGAACAGGGTGGCGAAGCCCGCTTCGGGGCCGCTCCGCTCCGTCCCGGCGACGGGATGGGCGGGGATGACCGTCGCGCCGGGCAACGCCTCGGCCAGCGCGCGGACCACGTCCTCCTTGCACGATCCGACATCGCTGACCACAGCGTCGGCCGGCAGGTCGGCGGCGATCTCGCCCCCAACCGCGCCCATCGCGCCGACCGGCACGCACAGGATGACGAGATCGGCATCGATCACTGAGGCGCCTGCCGTGTCGGTGACGTCGTCGAACAGCTGGAGCCGGTCGGCGATGGCACGCACCTCGACATCGGCATCATAGCCGGTCAGCCGCACCGTGGGCATTTGCGCGCGCACCGCGCGGGCGATCGAGGAGCCGATCAGGCCGATGCCGATGACGGTGACGCGGGCGAAGGGAAGCATGCTCGTCCGCATGGCTCATGGCTTTCGCTAAGGCAAGCTGACGCTCTGCCGTACTCTTGCTAGGAAGCGGCAAAACGGGGGATGGGCCGAATGCGGGGCAGTGCGACTTTCTGGGAGGCGCTCGAATCGGCGCGCCGGATGAATCTGGCGGCGGCCGGGGAGAAACCGCCGGTGGCGGGCCCACAGGGGCTCAGCCGCCGCGCCCTGCTCAAAGCGATCGGTGCGGCTGGCCTCGTCACTGCCATGCCCCGCCCGCTGCGCGCCGCGCCGGTCCGGGGGCCGGTGGCGATCGTCGGTGGCGGCATCGCCGGGCTGACCGCCCTGTGGCATCTGACCCAGGCAGGGATCGATGCCCGCATCTACGAGGCGCGGCCGCGGCTCGGCGGACGCATGTTCACCCAACGCCCGGCAGGCGGCGTGCCGATGGAGATTGGCGGCCAGCTCGTCAATTCCGACCATGACGACATGCACAAGCTCGCCGCGGCGTTCGGGATCGGCCTGATCGACCGCAAGGGCGAGGCGCACCGCACGATGGTGCTCGCCAATGGTGCAGTGCTGCCCGTTGCGGCGCTCGCCGACGCCCTGCGACCGATCGCGGCACAGATCGCCCTCGATTCGGACCGGCTGGACAAGGATTACGCACGAACCGCACGGGAACTCGATCGGCTCTCCATCAGCCTCTATCTCGACAAACACGCCGACAAGCTGCCCCGGCCCTGGGTGCGCCAGCTGATGGAGGCGACCAGCCGCACCGAATATGGCGTCGAGCCAGGCCAGGCCTCGGCGATCGAGCTGGTCTTCAACCTGCCCACCGTGGACGGCGAGCGGGTCGATGTGCTCAGCCGCAGCGACGAACGCTATCTGATCGACGGCGGCAGCGGCGCGCTGATCGCTGCGATGCAGGCGAAGCTCGGCGACCGGATCGAAACCGGCAAGAGGCTGTTGCAGATCGATCCGCACGGCGCCGGCGTACGGCTTTCCTTTCTTGACGGCACCATGGTGAACGCCGGTGCGGTGATCGTGGCGGTGCCGGCGCCGCTGCTGCGCCAGATCGATTTCCGGGTGCCGCTGCCGCCCTTGTGGCGCCGCTTCATCGCGGAGGTCGATCTCGGCTTCAACGAGAAGGTCCAGGCTGTCATGACGTCACGTCCCTGGGAAGGGCCGATCGGGCGCGGCGGCGAGCTGTGGCAGACCGATGCCGCCGCGGGCGCCGCGCTCGGCTGGGACGGCGGCATTCGACCGGCCGGCGATCCCGGCAGCGTCTGGACCTGGTTCCTCGGCGGTAACGAGGTCGAGGCTGCGGCCGCGGCCGACCCAGTCCGGCTCGCGCGCGGTTTCGCCGCCATGGCCGAGGGGGGCGTGCCCGGCTTCGGCGCGGCGATGAGCGGGGTGGTGCGGCGCACCGGCTGGCACCGCGATCCGCTGACGCTCGGTGCCTATGTCAATTTCCGCCCCGGCCAGCTCACCCGCTTCGGCGAACTGATCTGGGTCGAGGGCGGAAGCGGGCCGAAGCACCGCGCGCTTTCGGGCCTGATCCAGTTCGCCGGCGAGCATCTCTCCGATGCCTATCCAGGCTATATGAATGGTGGCGCGCAGACCGGGCGGATGGCCGCCGCGGCGATCATGGCCGCTCACCATGCTTGAACGACGGCGTTTCGCGGCCTAACGCCGCGTCAATGTCGGACGACACGCGCTTCGGGCTTGCTCGCCATGTAACCCTGCCCGGGCCGTTGAAGCTCGATGGCGGTGCGCTGCTGTCGCCGGTCGACATCGCATACGAAACCTATGGCACGCTCGATGCGGACGGCGGCAACGCGATCCTGATCTGCCACGCGCTGACCGGCGACCAGAATGTCGCGAGCAACCACCCGATCACCGGCAAGCCCGGCTGGTGGACCCGGCTGGTGGGGCCAGGCAAGCCGGTAGACCCCGATCGGCACTTCATCATCTGCAGCAACGTGATCGGCGGCTGCACCGGCTCCTCGGGACCGGCGACGGTCAACCCGGCGACGGGCAAGCCCTGGGGCATGAGCTTTCCGGTCATCACCATCCGCGACATGGTGCGCGCCCAGGCAATGCTGCTCGACCATCTCGGCGTCGCGACGCTGGCGGCGGTGATCGGCGGGTCGATGGGCGGCATGCAGGCGCTGAGCTGGTCGGCAACCTTTCCCGACCGGGTCCGCGCGGCGATCGTCATCGCCTCGGCGGCGCGGCACACGGCGCAGAACATCGCCTTTCACGAGGTCGGCCGCCAGGCGGTGATGGCCGATCCCAACTGGCGCGGCGGCGATTATTACGAGACGGGCGATCCCCCTGCCGCCGGACTCGCGGTGGCGCGCATGGCGGCGCACATCACCTATCTGTCGGAAGCCGGGCTGACCGAGAAATTCGGCCGCCGCCTGCAAACGCGCAATGCCAAGAGCTTCGGCTTCGACGCCGATTTCCAGGTGGAAAGCTATCTGCGCCACCAGGGGATCAGCTTCGTCGACCGGTTCGACGCCAATTCCTATGTCTACATCACCCGCGCGACCGACTATTTCGATCTGGCCGAGGAACATGGCGGCCTGCTCGCCAACGCCTTCCGGGCAAGCAAGGCGCGCTTCTGCCTGGTCAGCTTCGATACCGACTGGCTCTATCCCACCTCGGAATCGCGCGCGATCGTCCATGCGCTGAATGCGGCGGGTGCGCCGGTCAGCTTCGTCGAGCTCAACAGCCCGTTCGGGCACGATGCCTTCCTGCTCGATTCGCCCGGGATGAACCGCGTCATCGACGGTTTCCTGAGGGCAGGGGCATGAGCGCGGATCGAGGCAGAACCCCGGTCCGTCGGGCGGAGCGCATCGAATGACTCTCCGCGCCGACCTCGCCGTCATCGCCGACTCTGTCGCGCCGGGCAGCCGAATCCTCGATGTCGGCTGTGGCGACGGCGCACTGATGGCGGCGCTGCGTGACGGCAGGGGCGTCGACGCGCGCGGGCTCGAGCTCGATGCGGGCAATGTCGCCGCGGCCGTCTCGCGCGGCCTGTCGGTGATCCAAGGCGATGCCGATTCGGATCTCGCCGACTATCCCGACGCAAGCTTCGACTATGCGATCCTCAGCCAGACGCTGCAGACGACCCGGCGGCCGGACGTGGTGCTCGACCATCTCCTCCGGATCGGCCGGCGCGCCTTCGTGTCCTTTCCCAACTTCGCGCACTGGCGCGGCCGCACCTCGCTGATGTGGGGCGGGCGGATGCCGGTGACCCGGCTGCTGCCCGAACAATGGTATGACACGCCCAACATCCACCATCTCACGATCGACGATTTCCGCTCCTTCGTGAAAGGGCGCGGCATCACCGTCGAAGGGGCCTGGTTCCTGTCGGGGGACAAGCGCACGACCTCTGCTGCAGCGAACTTCTTCGCCGAACATGCGGTGTTCCTGCTGAAGAGCTGATCTCGATCAAGGAACCCTGAGCCCCTTTCGCGGGTTGGCGGCAGGAAGATTTGAGGAATCCATGCCCACTACCGCCCTTATTGTCGAAGACGAGATTTTCGTGGCGCTCGATCTGGAGCGAATCCTGACTGATGCCGGCTACCGCGTGAAGGCGATCGCCGCCGACCGGAGCGGCGCGATCGAGGCCGCCGAGGATTGTCATTTTGCGCTGGTCGACGTGAATCTGCGCGATGGCGCGACCGGTCCCGATCTCGCCGCGACGCTTGCCCGGGATTACGGCGTGAAGGTGATCTTCGTCACCGCCAACCCCGCGCAGATCGGCGCCGCCAGGGGCGCGCTCGGCTATATCCGCAAGCCCTTTTCCGAAGCAGCGATTCTGGCGGCGGCGGCAATGGCCAGTGCCGGGAGCCCGCACGGCGCGGCGGCCAATGACGATCTGGTGCTGCTCGGCCGCGAGATCAGCGGCGGCTGAACGCCCGGGACGGCACGTCGATCGTCACGACCAGTCCGTCCGAATGCCAGTCGCGGGTGATATTTCCGCCCAGCTGCCGGACAGCACTCATCTCCATCAGCTGGGAACCGAAGCCCTTCATTGCCTCGGGTGACGTCACCATCGGCCCGCCGCTTTCAGCCCAGCGCAGAACGACGCCGCTCTCCGATGCCGTGACCTCAAGGAGGATTCGTCCCGAATCATTGACCAGCGCGCCATATTTGGTCGCATTGGTGGCGAGCTCGTGGAACAGCAGGGCAAGCGGCGTCGCTGAGCGGTCGTCGATCTCCACATCGATGCCGCCGATCGCGATTCGTTCGAGGTCGGCCGACTGATAGGGGCGGAACAGTTCGCCCAGCAGACCGTGCAGGCTGTTCTGCGACGCCGCCGGTCGCGAATTCGCGCTGTGCGGGCGGACGAAATCATGCGCGCGGCCCAGCGCGGTGATCCGCTCGCGCAGATCTTCGGCGATGCTCGCCAGCTCGGGCTTGGTCCGCGCGGCGAACCCCACGAGCCCCGCGATTACGGCGAAGATGTTCTTGATTCGGTGGCTCAGCTCCTGCGCGATGACCTCGCGCTCCTCGCTTGCCTCCTTCTGCTCATGGATGTCGGTGCAGGTGCCGAACCAGCGGACGATCGTACCCGATTCGTCATGCAGCGGCAGTGCCCGGCCGAGCGTCCAGCGATAGGCACCATCGGCGCGGCGCAGGCGATATTCGATCTGATAGGGCTCGCCCGTTTCTAGCGATTGCCGCCAGGTCTCGAGCGCGCGGGCCTGGTCCTCCGGATGGAACATGCGGTTCCATCCCTCGCCATCGGTCGACCCTTCGGGCATGCCGGTGAATTCGTACCAGCGCGCATTGTAATAGTCGTTATGGCCGTCGGGCGGGGTCGACCAGACCATCTGCGGCATCGCATCGGCGAGCACGCGGAAGCGGTTGTCGCTTTCGGCAAGCGCGCGGTGGCTGGCATTCTCGGTGGCACGCCATGCGGCTGCGTCCCGGCTGTCGCGCAGCCGCGCCATCACCGCTTCGGCCAGGGTTGAAAGACCCTGGCGCTGGAGCGGGGTCAATCCGTCGCGCGGCACCGTGTCGATCACGCAAAGCGAACCGAGCGGCACGCCCTCGTCGGAAACGAGCGGCGCGCCGGCATAGAAACGGATATGGGGATCGCCGGTGACCAGCACATTGTCGGCGAAGCGCGAATCCCGCGTCGCATCGGGCACGACCATGATCTCGGTCCCGCGCATCGCGAAGGCGCAGAAGCTGGTCTCGCGCGGCGTTTCCGTCGCGTCGAGGCCAGTCCGGGCGATGAAGGTCTGGCGGCATTCCTCGACAAGGCTGACCAGCGCGATCGGCGCCGCGCACAAGGACGCGGCGAAATCGGTGATCCGGCTCAGCCCGTCATTGTCGCGGAGCGATTCGATATCGTGCGCGGCGATCGCGTCGGCACGCACGGCCTCGTCGTCCAGCCAGCCGGATGGCGCGGCCGATCCGGCCGGGAAAGTCTCGCTCATGGGCGAATGAACGCGCGAAACGGTCAGAAGGGCACGTCGTCGTCGAGATCGTCGGCGAAGCTGCTGCTGCCGCGATTGGCCGGGGCGCCGCCGCCACGGCTCGCGCCGCCGCCGAAGCCACCGCCCGAGGACCCGCCGCCATAACCACCGGAGGAGCCTCCGCCGAAATCGTCATTGCCGCCGAAATCGTCGCGCTGGCTGCCGCCCCCGGCGCCACCCCCGCCCGAACCGCCGCCGGGGCCGTCGAGCATGGTCAGCACCGAATTGAAGCCCTGAAGCACGATCTCGGTCGAATATTTGTCCTGGCCCTGGGCATCCTGCCACTTACGGGTCTGCAGCGCGCCTTCGATATAGACCTTGCTGCCCTTGCGCAGATAGCGCTCGGCGACGTTCGCGAGACCTTCGTTGAAGATCGCGACCGAATGCCATTCGGTCTTTTCCTTGCGCTCGCCGGTGTTCTTGTCCTTCCAGGTGTCGGACGTGGCGATGCGCAGGTTCACCACCTTGCCGCCATTCTGGAAGGAACGGCTCTCGGGGTCGCGCCCCAGATTGCCGACGAGAATGACCTTGTTGACGCTGCCCGCCATATATTTAGTTCCTACAATCCGAGTCCGATAGCGGCCCAGTATGTAGCGCCCGCGGCGACGTATGCCAGTACGAACAGGTAGCCGATCATGAACATCGGCCATTTCCATCCATTGGTCTCGCGCCGCGTGACGGCGATGGTCGAGATGCACTGCGGCGCGAAGACGAACCACATCAGGAAAGCGAGCGCCGTCGGCAGGCTCCAGCGGCCGCGCAGGCGATCAGCCAGCTTGATCTCGTTCGCCGAATCCTCGGGATTGTCGATCGAATAGACCGTGGCGATCGCGCCGACCGCCGCCTCGCGCGCGGCCATCGCCGGCAGCAGCGCGAGCGCGATATCGTGGTTGAAGCCGATCGGTTTCACCACCACTTCGATGCCCGAGGCGATACGGCCGGCGATCGAATATTCGCTCTGCTTCTGGCCCGCGGGGGCGACCGGATAGCTCGCCAGCGCCCAGAGCAGCACCACCGTCAGCGCGATCGTCGTGCCGGCGCGCTTCAGGAAGATGAGGGCACGGCTCCACAGGCCGATCAGCACGTCGCCAAGGCGCGGCCACTGATATTTCGGCATTTCCATCATGAAGCCGGACGAGGCGCCCTTGGTCACCGTCCGGCGCAGCACGAGCGCGGCGAAGAACGCGCCGACGATACCGAGCACATAGAGGCCGAACATCACCAGCCCCTGAAGCCCGACGAACGGCAGCACCCTGGTATTGGGGATCAGCGCGCCGATGATCAGCGTATAGACCGGCAGCCGCGCCGAACAGGTCATCAGCGGTGCGATCAGGATCGTGGTCAGCCGGTCCTTCTCGTCGTCGATCGTGCGAGTCGCCATGATGCCCGGTACCGCGCAGGCGAAGCTCGACAGCAGCGGGATGAAGGCGCGGCCCGACAGCCCGACATGCGCCATCAGCCGGTCCATCAGGAAGGCCGCGCGGACCATGTATCCCGATGCCTCGAGCACCAGGATGAAGGTGAACAGGATCAGGATCTGCGGCAGGAACACCACCACCGCGCCGACGCCGGCGATCAGCCCGTCGACGAGAAGCGAGCGCAGGAAGCCGTCGGGCAGCTCGCTGCTGACGAAGCCGGAGAGCGAGGCCATGCCCGATTCGATCCAGCCGATCGGCGCCTGCGACCAGGCGAACACCGACTGGAACATGATGAACAGCAGGCCGAGCAGCAGGATGGGGCCGACGATCGGATGCAGCGCGATCGCGTCGAGCGCATGGCCCCAGCGCCGGGTCGGCGTCTCGGACACCGTGGCCGCCACCGCGATGGTCCGGGCGCGGCGCTGCAGGGTGACGATGTCCTCCTGCACGCTGCCGTCGCTCCTCCGCAATGGCCTGGCGGCGCCATGGACGAGGATGTCGCCGAGCCGCGCCTTGAGATCCTCAAGCCCGCGGCGGCGGACTGCCACGGTCGGCACCACCGGCACGCCGAGATCGCGCGACAGCCGCTCGGGATCGAGGATCAGACCGTCGCGCTCGGCCAGGTCGAACATGTTGAGCGCGACCACCACCGGCAGCCCAAGCGCGATCAGCTGAAGGGCAAAGCGCAGGTGATTGTCGAGATTGGCGGCATCGACCACCACGACCAGCGCATCGGGCAGCCGCTCGCCATCCTGGGTGCCGGTCACCACGTCGCGCGTGACCCGCTCGTCGGGACTCGAGGGATCGAGACTGTAGGCGCCGGGAAGGTCGACCAGCTCCACCGGGCGGCCGTCGGGCAGCGCGAGCCGGCCCGAATGGCGCTCGACCGTCACGCCGGGATAATTGCCGACCTTCTGTCGTGCCCCGGTCAGCGCGTTGAACAGGGCGCTCTTGCCGGCATTGGGGTTGCCGACCAGCGCCACCAATGGCGCGGCATTCATTTACGGTACCAATCTAACCGGCGATGGGGGAAACGTGGATCGCGCCCGCCACGGCACGGCGAAGCGCAACGGTCATGCGGCCGATGCGGCAGGCGATCGGGCCCTTGCCCAGCGTCGCACGGTGCAGCACCTCGACACCGACACCCTCGTCGAAGCCGAGCTCGCGAAGGCGTCGCGCCTCCGGCACGCTCAGCTCGCTCCAGGCGATTCCGGCGACGGTCGCGCGCTGCCGGTGCGGCAGCGATTCGAGGCTGAGGGGCGTCTGCACAAGTCGGCAATAAGCTCTTTGCGATTGATTATCAATAACCGTCCGGCGATTTGCCGCAGGGATGAGTCACACCACCGGATAGCGCAGCCGGCCGATGAAACGCGACAGGCTCGGCCTGTGCTCGGTACGCGACAGGAAGCCGGCCTTGGCTTTTTCGAATTGCATGATTCCCTCGATCCGCCGGGCGAGGAAAGCGCGCGTATCCGCCCAGTTCTCGCTCTCGTCGTCAAGGAAGACGGTGATCGTCGCTGCATAGACGCCGGCAAGGATCGTGCGCTTGGTATAATGGTTATAGTCGGTCGCGGTGTCGCCCGCTGCACGCCACATCAGGTCGGCTGCGCGCCAGCCGAGCTTCGCGCCGCGCACGACATTCTGCGGCATGGCGAGGATCGCGAGCGCACGGCGCAGCGCCTCGCGATTGGGCGCCGCCTCGGCGAGCCGCGCCTCGACCAAGGCGGTTATCTTCTCGCGGATCTTCATGGTCGCCAGGCGTTCGGGCGGCAGGGCCGCCGTCATTGCCGCGTCGATCCGGGTGAACCAGGCGTCGATCATGTCGACCGGCCCGCCGGGAAAGGCGACCGCTGCGACATCGCGGTCGACGCCGGCCGACTCAGCGGCGGCATCGCGCGCGGCGTCATTCCAGCCATCGAACGCGGCATTGGCCGCGATCAGCGGTGCCAGCGCTTCGCGAACCTCGTCGAGCGTCGGATCCTGGGGCAGGGCGGACATCATTCGTCTCCTCGCATCCTATCTAGCCTCGGCCCCGGTCGGTGCAAGCGGCGCCGGCTTGTCGCGTACCAGCACCAGGGCGACAGCGACGAGCACCGCCCCGATCAGGTCGGGGAGGCCGAGCCGCTCGTCATAGACCAGCCACCCGACCGTCGCGGCGACGACCGGCTGCACCAGCAGGGCGATCCCGACGACCAGCGGCGAGAGCTTGCCGAGCGCGTAGATCAGCAATCCCTGCCCGACCACCTGGCTGACCAGTGCCAGCGCGATCAGCGGGGCCCAGTCATGCGGCCAGATGCGCTCGCCCAGCAGGATCGCGAACAGTAGCAGCGGCAGGATGCTGGCGCCCGTCGCCAGGCCGAGCGCGGGCAGCGCCTCCATCCGCACGCGCACGCGCAGCATGAAGATGAAGTAGAAAGTATAGAGCAGCCCGGCGAACAGGCAGAGCAGGTCGCCGGTCAGGTTCTTCGGATCCAGCTGGTAGGACCGGCCCATCAGGAGCGCCGCGCCGATCGCGGCCAGGGCCAGCGCGATCCCCTGCATCCGCGTCGGCAGGGCCCGCGCCGCGAGGAAGCCGTAGATCGGGAAGAACAATGTCGCCGAATTGCCGAACAGCGTCGCATTGGCCAGCGTCGTCTTCAGGATGCCGACATGCCAGCTGCCGAGATCGGCGGCGAAGCAGATTCCCGCCAGCGCGAACAGGAACCACAGGCGCTTGCCGATCCGCCCCGGCCGCCAGCCCCCGGCCATGGCGGCGGCGAGCAGGATCGGTGTTGCCAGGGCGATGCGCCAGAAGGCGGAGGCGACCGGCCCGGTATCGGCCAGCCGCACGAACCAGGATCCGAAGGCAAGCATGATGTTGGCGGCGATCAGCGCGGCGAACGCTACCCGTCGAGAGCCCAGGCTTTGCAGCATGACAGTTTTTCTTGAAGGCGCGGGCTGGTGCATGCGGCCCCTTAGCGCTCTAAGTCTTGGCCGTCAGGTAGCAAAAGGAAACTCGGTTTCATGACCAGCCTCTTCGATCCGATCCAGCTCGGCGCGATCCACGCGCCCAATCGCGTGCTGATGGCGCCGCTGACCCGTGGCCGCTCGACGCGTTCGCACGTGCCGCAGCCGCTGATGGGCGACTATTATGCGCAACGCGCCGGCGCGGGGCTGATCATTTCCGAGGCGACCGGCATCTCCCGCCAGGGTCTTGGCTGGCCGTTCGCGCCGGGCTTGTGGACTGATGAACAGACCGAGGCCTGGAAGCCGGTGGTGGCCCAGGTGCATGCGGCCGGTGGGCGGATCGTCGCGCAGCTCTGGCATATGGGCCGAATCGTCCATTCGAGCCTCGGCGGGGCGCAACCGGTCTCCTCCTCGGCGACGACCGCGCCCGGCCAGGCCCATACCTATGACGGCAAGCAGGATTATGAGGAGGCGCGGCCGCTCGCGCTCGAGGAATTCCCCGGCCTGCTCGACGATTATGAGCACGCGACCCGCAACGCGATCGCGGCGGGCTTCGACGGCGTGCAGATCCATGCGGCGAACGGCTATCTGATCGACCAGTTCCTGCGCGACAATTCCAACTTCCGCGACGATCGATATGGCGGCCACCCGGAGAATCGCGTGCGCCTCCTGCGTGAGGTGACCGAGCGTGTCGCGAGCATCGCCGGCGCGGACCGCACCGGCGTGCGCCTTTCGCCCAACGGCAATTCGCAGGGTGCGAAGGACAGCAACCCCGAGGCGGTATTCGTCCCCGCCGCGAAGATGCTGTCAGAGATCGGTATCGCTTTCCTCGAACTGCGCGAGCCCGGGCCCGACGGCACGTTCGGCCGGTCGGACCAGCCCAAGCTCTCGCCCGAGATCCGCCAGGTCTTTTCCGGCCCGCTGGTGCTCAACTCCGATTATCTCGCCGGGGATGCGCAGGCGGCGCTCGATTCGGGCGTGGCCGACGCGATCAGCTTCGGCCGCACCTTCCTCGCCAACCCCGATCTGCCGGTCAGGCTGCAAAAGGGCGCGCCGCTCAATCCGGACAATATGGCGACCTGGTACAGCCAGGGACCCGAGGGCTATACCGACTATCCGGCGCTGGAAGACGTCGCAGCCGAGTAGCATGCCCTGTCACCCCGGACTTGTTCCGGGGGGCTCGTTCTACAGCCGCGATGATCGGGGCTGTCGATACCGAAACAGGCCCGGCATAACGGAAAAGAGCTGGCCCTATGCCAGCGGCACGAACCGCACCGGCAGCCCGTCCTTCGGCCGGGGGATCGGCCAGGCCTGCCATTCGGCGCCCGATCCTTCGTCCAGCTCGATCCGGTAGCGGCTGAGCAGGTGCGCCATCAGAATGCGGATCTGCATCGTCGCGAAATGCAGGCCGATGCACATATGGGCGCCGCCGCCGAACGGCACCCAGGCATATTTGTGGCGGCCCTTGCTCTCCTCGGGGGAAAAACGCATCGGGTCGAAACGCTGCGGATCGGGCCAGTGCTCGGGCATCTTGTGGGTATAGGCAGGGCTGATGCCGATCATGGTGCCGGCCGGGATATGATATCCGCCGAATTCGAAGTCGCGCACGGCCCGTCGCGGCAGCGACGGCACCGGCGGCACCAGCCGGAGCGCCTCCCTGAAAGCATATTCGGTCAGCACCAGCCGGTCGAGCTGGCCATAGGGCAGGCCGGCATCGTCGTTCAGGCCAAGGCCGGCGATCTCCTCGCGCAACCGGTCCTGCCATTCGGGGTTGCGGCCGAGCAGCATGACCAGGCTGGTCGCTGACGAGGTGATGGTGTCGTGCGCCGCCATCATCAGGAAATTCATATGGTCGGCGATCGCGTCGTCGCTCAGCGGCTGGCCTGCCTCATCGGTCGCGCGGCAGAATTGCGAGAAGAAATCATGGCCGCCATTTTCATCGGTGCCGGCCCGCCGCTTCGGAATCTCGCGCTTGAACAGCTCGATCAGATAGGCGCGCGCCTTCACCCCCTTGCGCATCTGCGTGCCGGGCAGCGGAACGCGGACAGGCGCGACCGACGCCTGGACCTCGTCGACGAATGCCTGGTTGATCCGGTCGGCCTCCGGACCAAGCGGCATGCCGAGAAAGCTGTCGGCGGCGAGATCGAGCGTCAGCGCCTTGATCGAGTCGTAGAAACGCATCGGCTTGCCCGACCAGCCGGCAACGGTGCGCGAGATGCCCGCGTTCAGCGCCTCGGCATAATGGCGCATCGGCTCGGGCTTGAACGCGACCGACATCACCTTGCGGTCGGCACGGTGCTTCTCGAAATCCATCAGCATCAGCCCGCGCGGGAACAGCAGGTTGAGCATCGGCCCCCAGCCCTGTTCCGACGAGAAGATCCGGTCGCGGTCGAACAGCACGAGCTCGTTCGCCTCGGGCCCCATCAGGCTGACGGTCGGCCCGCCGAATGCGTGGTTGCGGAAGACCCGGCCATAGTTGGAAACCATGTGCTGCCCGAACGCGATCGGGTCGCGCAGCATCTTCAGCGTGTTGCCGACGAACGGCAGCCCGTTCTCGCCTGGGATGGCCGCGATGGCGCGGGGTCGCTGCCGTGGCAGCCAGTGCGGATTCGCCTTGAAGGTATGCGCCAGCGCCATGCGAGGTCTCCTTACTTACATCAGTATAAGTAAGGGGCGGCTTGGGTCAATCGACCGGCAGCTTCTCGAGCCTGTCGATCCAGCGCGTGCCGATCGCGGGGAGGTTCTTGCCGACCGCCACCAGCACGAAGACGGGAACGACCAGCGCCTCCAACCCGATGGCGAAGGCCAGGATGGCGATGAGGCCGATGAGGAGCAGAAAGACCAGCACGGTACCGCCGAGCCGTTCGACGCCCGACCGGCCAAGGCTGAATTCGCGCTTTGCCTTGCTGTCGAACCATGATGCGCTGGTGAAGATCGGCCTACCCTCAGTATCCTCGGCACCGGCGCAGGCGAAGAGCGCGAGCTGGCGGAGGAGCGTGCCCCCGTCCTCGCCCGCTCGCGCGATTCGATTCGCCGACCCGCCGGATGTGCGCGGCAACAGGTCGCGCCCGGAGGGTGACGGCGTTGGAGGAAGTGGCGGCGTTGGAAGAACTGGGGGAGAAGAAGAGGAGGGCGCCTTGTCGCCTGCCCAGTTGTCGATGACGATCAGCCGCCGGTCCCGCTCCACGATGCGATAGCGCGGTGGCGGAACCTGGCTCATCGGCGGCTCAGCCGAACCGGTCTTTCAGCGCCAGCATCGCCAGCGCCGCCTTGGCCGCCTCGCCGCCCTTGTCCTTTTCGCTGCGTCGCGCCCGGGCCAAAGCCTGGGCCTCGTTCTCCACGGTCAGGATGCCGTTGCCGATCGCCACGCCGTCCATCGACAGCGCCATCAGGCCGCGCGCGCTTTCACCCGCGACGATCTCGAAATGATAGGTCTCGCCGCGGATCACTACGCCCAGCGCGACGAACGCGTCATAGTCGTCGCTCTCCGATGCCAGCGCGACCGCGCCGGGAATCTCCAGTGCGCCGGGAACGGTGATCGTCTCGTGGCGATGCCCCGCTTCCTCGATCGCGGCGCGCGCGCCCTCGAGCAGCAGGTCGTTCAGATGGTCGTAGAAGCGTGCTTCCACGATCAGGACATTCGCCATTATTCGCCTCCAGTGCCGGGGATCGGTCGTTCGCCGACGATCGACAGGCCATAGCCGTCGAGCCCGATCAGGGTGTGATGGGTATTGGTCAGCAGCACCATGTCCTGCACGCCCAGTTCGGCGAGAATCTGCGCGCCGACGCCATAGTCGCGCAACTCGGCGGCTTCCGGCGTGTCGACGGCCTTGCCCTCGGTGCGCAGCTTGATGGTCCGGGTCATCGAATCCTTCATCGGCCGGTTGATGACGACGATGACGCCCGTTCCTTCGGCCGCGATCGCCTCCATCGAGCAGGAAAGCAGCCCCGACCGGGGCGATTCCTCGCCAAACGCGTCGGCGAACATCGACAGGCTGTGCATGCGCACCAGGGTCGGTTTGTCGGGGTCGATCTTGCCCTTGACCAGCGCGACCTGCTCGTCGCCGGTCGCCTTGTTGAAGAAGGTCATCGCCTTCCAGTCGCCGCCCCATTTGCTGTGGAACACCGTCTCGGCGCGCTTCTCGACGAGATGGTCGTGGCGGCGGCGATAGGCGATCAGGTCGCGGATCGTGCCGATCTTGAGATTGTGGAACTGCGCGAAGGTGACGAGATCGTCCATGCGGGACATGGTCCCGTCCTCGTTCATGATCTCGCAGATCACGCCCGAGGGGTTGAGGCCCGCAAGGCGCGACACATCGACCGCCGCTTCGGTGTGGCCGGTGCGCACCAGCACGCCGCCGTCGCGCGCGACCAATGGGAAGACATGGCCAGGGGTCACGATCTCCTCGCGGCCCTTGGACGAATCGATCGCCACCGCGACGGTGCGGGCGCGGTCGGCGGCGGAGATGCCGGTGGTCACGCCGTCGCGCGCCTCGATCGAGACGGTGAAGGCGGTCTCATGCCGCGTGCCGTTGTGGCGGCTCATCAGGTCGAGGCCCAACTCGTCGACCCGCTTCTTGGTCAAGGCGAGGCAGATCAGCCCGCGGCCATGCTTCGCCATGAAATTGATCTTCTCGGGCGTCGCCATCTGGGCGGGGATGACGAGGTCGCCCTCATTCTCCCGGTCCTCGTCATCGACCAGGATGAACATCCGGCCGTTGCGCGCCTCGTCGATGATCTCCTCGGGGGAGGAGAGGAAGCCGTGACGCAGCCGCGCCAGTTCAGGCTTTTGCACGATAATGCTCCATGCGTTGGAGGTAGCGGGCGAGCACGTCGATCTCGATATTGATCGGATCGCCGGCCGCGAGGCTGCCGAAAGTGGTGACCGCCGCAGTATGCGGGATGATGTTGACGCCGATCGTGACGCTGCCGGGTGAGTCCTCGACCTCGTTGACGGTCAGCGAGACGCCGTCGAGCGTGACCGATCCCTTGGGCGCGACGAAGGGGGCGATCTCCGGCCCGGCCTTGATCCGCACGCGGTGCGACCCGCCTTCCTCGATCACCGATTCGACCTCGCCGATGCCGTCGACATGGCCGGTGACGATATGGCCGCCCAGTTCCTCGCCCAGCTTCAGCGCGCGTTCGAGGTTGAGCCGGCGTCCTTCGGTCCATTGGCCCTGCGCGGTGCGCGAGATGGTCTCGCCCGACACGTCGACGGCGAACCAGTTGGGCCCCTTGTCGATGACGGTGAGGCACACGCCCGAGCAGGAGATCGAGGCGCCCAGGTCGATGGTCGCCGTGTCGTAGCTGGTGCCGATCACCACGCGCGTGTCGGCCAGCGCCTCGACTCGCTCGATGATTCCGATGTCGGTAACGATTCCGGTGAACATAGTGCCTTCCCTTGTCGCCTCATCCGGGCGGAAAACCGGTTCCCACTTTTCCTGATGAGACGGGGCCTTTGGCGCGCTCGTAAACCTCGACGTGGTCGCTGCCAAGCCGCCGCGCATCCTGCAATGTCCAGCGGCCATGCGCATCGGCGAGGTCGGTCAGACCGATATCCGGCAGGGCGCGGCCATTCCCGACCAGGATCGGTGCCCGATAGAGCAGCAGCCTGTCGACCAGATCGTCCTTCAGGAACGCCGCGGCCGTCCGTGCGCCGCCCTCGACCAGGAGATGGTCGACACCCTTGAGGTCGCCGATCTCGCCTGGGCTATGCAGGACTTCCCAGCCGTCCGGCGCGATCCCGCCGGACAGGACCACTCGCCGGGGGCTCCGCCCTTCGAGCCCGGGGAGCCGGACGTCGAGCGTCGGCGAATCGGCGTCGAGCGTGCCGCGCCCGACCAGGATGGCCTCGTGCCGCGCCCGTTCGAGATGCGCATGCGCCCGCGCCTCGGCGCCGGTGATCCATTTGCTGGTCCCGTCGCCCATCGCCACCGCGCCGTCGAGCGACATGGCCAGCTTCAGCGTCACCTGTGGCCGTCCCAGCGCCTGCCGTGTCAGGAATCCGGCCATCGCGCGCCGCGCCTCGCCGTCGCGCATATCGGTCGCCACTTCGATTCCGGCGGCGCGCAGCCGCGCGATGCCGTCGCCGTCGGTACGGGGATCGGGGTCGTGCAGCGCGATCACCACGCGCGCCACGCCGGCGGCGATCAGCAGGTCGGAACAGGCAGGGCCGCGCGGCGATTCATGCGCGCAGGGCTCGAGGCTGACATAGCAGGTCGCGCCGCCGGACGCGGCGCCGGCCTCGGCCAGCGCCATCGCTTCGGCATGGGGACGCCCGTTGGGCTGGGTCCATCCCCGCCCGACGACCAGGCCGTCCCGCACGATCACGCAGCCGACATTGGGGTTGGGCGCGGTGAGCCCCTTGCCGCGCTCGCTGAGCGCGAGCGCCGCTCCCATCCAGCGCGCGTCGGCGGTCGTCAGAGGCCGTACTTCTTCAGCTTGTCGTCGAGGCGCTTATAGGCGGCCTGGGTCTCGGCATCCTGCCGCCTTGCTTCCTCGGCGGCGGCCTTTTCCTTGGGGCCGTCGATCTTCTGCTGGGCGATGATCTCGGCATCGGTGCGATTGGCCGACCATTGCTCGACATAGACGATGTTGGGCCGGTACACCTTCTCGACCGTCGAATTGTTGGCGATCGCGAACATGATCGTCCAGGTCACGGCGATCGCCAGCATCAGGAAGACCAGCTCATAGGTCTTGCGCGTCGCCAGGAACTGCCGGAGGTCGCGGTAAGCCCGCAAGGGGGAGATGGCGCGCAGGAAACTCATGACCGGAAGATAGGCGCATGGACGGCGCGATGCCAGTCCCGGGGTCTCCCGATCGCGCCGGAGGTCCAAGGCAAAGCCCCGGCGCGATCGGAAGCGGTCATTCCTCCGTCATCACGAACCGCACCGCCATCGTCTTCCATGTCTCCATGGGAACGCCATCGCGGGTGCCCGGCTTGAAGCGCCACTTCTCGAGCGCGCGGCGGCGGGTCGCCTCGAAGAAGCTGCTGCTCGGCGAGCTGACCATCTCGACCTGCTTCACCCGGCCGTCAGTGCCGATCAGCACCTTGACCACGACCCGCCCCTCATTGCCCAGCCGGCGCTCGCTTGACGGATATTCGGGCTGGTAGTTGGCGGCATAGCGCGGATCGACCACGGCATCGACGACGACAGGAGCCGGTTTGGTGAGAATCTCGCCTCCACCGCCGCCAATGCCGGTACCCGTTCCTTCGGTGATTTCGACGGCTTTCGGGCCGGGATTCACCACGAAGACTTCCTGCTTGTCGATCGTGACATGCTGTATCGGCGGGATGATATGCGTCTGCGTATCGAGTTGCTTGACCTCCGGTTTCTGCGGAAGGGGCTCGGGATTGGGGGGTGGCGGTGGCGTCAATTCGATGTTGCGGATTATCAGGCCGGGATCCTTCAGAACCGTCCCGATATTGGGCGCCGAGAAGATCATCCCGGTCATGATTCCGCCGACCAGCAATGCCGAAAGGCCAAGGCTGCCCGGGTCCAGCTTCTTCTGTTTCGCGTAACGGTCTGCGTACATTGACTGCCTCCATCACTCTCCTTGGTGGGCGGTCGAGTCTTGCGCTCGATCTCTACAGGGATGTTACAACATAACTATAAAGATACAAGATATCATTTCAGCCCACAAAGTAGGCGCAGGAAGCTCTTCTCCAGCAAAGGCCGGGGCCCAGTTTGGGGATGTCAGCGACTGATGTTGCATGTCGGCATTGAAGCGTTGCCGAACGGTCCCCGGTCTCCGCCGGAAGGCAGCGAAGGTCCGCCGCCACCCTGCCCGAAAGCCTCAGGCGGTCAGTCGCGCCAGCGCCCGTTCGCGTCCGATCAACGGCAGCAACGCCTTCATGTCCGGCCCATGATCCAGCCCGGTCAGGGCCCGTCGTAGCGGCAGGAACAAGGCCTTGCCGCTACGCCCGCTCGACGTCTTCAGCGCAGCGGTCAGCGCGTGCCACGGGTCGGCCGACCAGTCGATCGAACCCGCCACCCGCGCCGCCTCGGCCAGGAAGTCGGCATCCGCCGGGTCGGTCACCGACTCGACCGGCCCCTCGATCACCCGCCACCAGTCAGCCGCCTCGGCGACGATGGTGAGGTTGGGGCGCACCGCGTCCCATTCCACCCGGCCCATCCCGCCGGGCAGCCGCGCCGCGACCGAGTCGAAATCGAGCTGGTGAACGATCCGCGTATTGACCGCGCTCAGCTCCGTCTCGTCGAACCGCGCCGGTGCCCGTCCGAACCGGCCGAAATCGAAGGTATCGATCAGCCTGGCGGTATCGACCAGCGGCTCGACCGGATCGCTCGTCCCGATCCGCGCCAGCAAGGCGCGCACTGCCTCGGGTTCGATCCCGGCGTCGCGGAACTGGTCGACGCCGACCGATCCGAGCCGCTTGGACAGCTTGCCCTCGCTCCCCACCAGCAGCGCCTCATGCGCGAAGGCCGGCGGCGGGCTGCCCAGGGCGGCGAACATCTGCAGTTGCAGCGCGGTGTTGGACACATGATCCTCGCCGCGCACGACATGAGTCACGCCCATCTCGGCATCGTCGATCGCCGAGGGAAACATATAGAGCCACGATCCATCGGCGCGGCGGATCACCGGGTCGCTCATCGTCGCCGGATCGAAGCGCTGGTGCCCGCGGATCAGATCGTCCCATTCGATCGCGGCGCCATGGTCGAGCCTGAACCGCCAGTGCGGCACAACCCCTTCGGCCTCAAGCGTCGCGCGCTGGTCGTCGCTCAGTGCCAGTGCCGCGCGGTCATAGACCGGCGGCAGCCCGCGCCCCGCCGCGATCTTCCGCTTCAGGTCAAGCTCCTGCGCCGTCTCATAGGCGGGATAGACATGGCCCGCGTCGCGCAGCGCGGCGAAGCGTGCCTCGTACAGCGCGAAACGCGCCGATTGCCGCTCCTCGCCATCCGGGTTCAGTCCAAGCCAGGCAAGATCGGCACGGATCGACTCGACGAAATGCTCCTCGCTCCGCTTCTTGTCGGTATCGTCGATGCGCAGCAGGAATCGTCCGCCACGCTTCTGTGCCCACAACCAGTTGTGGAGCGCGGTGCGGATATTGCCGACATGCAGCCGGCCGGTCGGGCTCGGCGCGAAACGGGTAAGAACGGTCATGGACGCGGCTGTAGACGCCGCGCCGGGCGGCAACAACCGGGACGCTCGATCGCGATCATGCTACAAGGGGACGGAAGAGGTATCCAGGGATGCACCAGATCACCATCATCGCCGCGCTGATCGCCGCCGCCTTCTCGATCGGGTATCTTTTCGAGAACAGCAGCCCCGTCTTCCGAGCGATCGCCGCTGGCCATGATGTCGTGCAATTCGCCCCTTTCGGGCTGGTCATCGGACTCCGGTGGTGAGGGGCATCGCCCGAAGCGGGGCGCAACGGGCCTTTCCCCCCCGCGAAGTGCTGGCTAAGAGCGCCCGTCAACGGCCACGTCGGCCGGCGGGGATACGCGTATGAAACTGATGACCGGCAACTCGAACCTGCCTCTGGCACGCGCGATCTCCGATTATCTGGAAATCCCGCTGACCAATGCCAGCGTCCGCCGCTTCGCCGACGAGGAAGTGTTCGTCGAGATCCAGGAGAATGTCCGCGGCGAGGACGTGTTCGTGCTCCAGTCGACCGGCTATCCCGCCAACGACAACCTCATGGAGCTGCTGATCTGCATCGACGCGCTCCGCCGTGCCTCGGCCAAGCGCATCACCGCGGTCATCCCCTATTTCGGCTATGCCCGGCAGGACCGCAAACCCGGGCCGCGCACCCCGATCTCGGCGAAGCTCGTCGCCAACCTGATCACCGTCGCCGGCGCCGATCGCGTTCTCTCGGTCGATCTCCATGCCGGGCAGATCCAGGGCTTTTTCGATATCCCGACCGACAATCTCTACGGCGCGCCGGTGATGTCGGCCGACATCCTGACCCGCTTCGGCGACCGCAACCTGATGGTCGTGTCGCCCGACGTCGGCGGCGTGGTCCGCGCCCGTGCGCTGGCCAAGCGTCTCGACAACGCCCCGCTCGCCATCGTCGACAAGCGCCGCGAGCGCGCCGGCGAATCCGAGGTGATGAACATCATCGGTGAGGTCGAGGGCCGCTTCTGCATCCTGATCGACGACATCGTCGATTCGGCCGGCACCCTGTGCAACGCCGCCGCCGCGCTGAAGGAAGCGGGCGCCGAGGGCGTGGTCGCTTATGTCACGCACGGCGTTCTCTCGGGCGGCGCGGTCGCGCGGGTCGAGGGATCGGCGCTCGAGGAACTGGTCATCACCGATTCGATCGGCAGCCATGAAGTGGTCGAGAATGCGAAGCGCATCCGCCACCTCACCATCGCCCCCCTGCTCGCTGAAGCGATCAAGCGCATCGCTGACGAAACCTCGGTGTCGTCGCTGTTCGACTAGGCCGGATCGCCGTTCACGTCATTTAGAGCGGTTGCGACAACGAGGGAGGGTTCGCGCAGACGGCGCAGGGAACGCGGTGGTCATTTCCGACATCGATCCTCCTGCACCGGCAAGCCCGGTGTTCGCGGACATATCTGTCATTGCGAACCGCCCGTGCCGCTTGCGGTCCCTCTCAGCGTCCTTCGCGCCTCCGCGCGACCTATCATTTTGTGGTGACGACGCCGGAAAGGCCGAGGCCTTTTCCCTCAGAATTCTATCCCGACACGCCCGATCACCGTGGCACCGGCATGATCGGCCGCGTCGCGATCGATACTGCTGTTCGCATAACGCAATCCGGCCAGCCACCGCCCCTTGCGGTAATCCAGCGCAACGCCGTGATCCCAATATTGCCCGTCGGGTCGCAGGCGCTGGACGCGGAGAGGATCGCTCACCGCGCCCGATGACCGTCCGACATGGCCGGAAAGCGTGAGCGGCGTGCCGGGGATGCCGAATGACGGCGCCATCCCGACATAGAGGTTGTCGCCCCCGATCGCGCGCTGCCGGGGCGCATAGCGTGCGAAAAGCTCGATCGTCGCGGGACCGATCAGGAAGCCGGCAGCCGTGCCAAGCTCGACATAGTCCTGGCCGGAGGCACCGGGGAAAAGGCGATAGGTGGCGTCGGCGGAAAGGCGCCACCCGCCCAGCTGGCGCGCATAGCTGGCCTGGACATCGACAACCGCGCCTGCCCCGCCATGACGACTGCTTCCCCATAGCGAAACGGCTGCCGCCTCCACCGCAAGCTGCTGGGTGACGGGGATCGTGGCGACCGCGCGAACGACCGGTTCGCCGTCGCTCCAGCTCAACCCGCGCCTGCGCTCGTCGCTGGCGGCCTCGAGCGACAGGGATGGCCCGGTATCGAGTTGCGCCACGGCGGGGGCGGCCCAACCCAGCGAGGCGATGCAGGCAAGGGCCGGCGCTATGCCCGGCGTTATCCGGTGTCTCACCCTAGTTGGACGCCATGTTCCTGACGGTGTCCAGCTCAGCGAGCAGGGCGGTCCGATCCTGCTCGGCAGCCGCGAGGAGATGGGCGCGGATCGCGCCGTCGTGCCGCGCCACCTCGCGGTCGATCGCCCTTGAGTCGCGCACGCACGGGCCTGGCAGATTGCCGGAAAGCGCCCGCTCGCCCGGAACCGGCCGGGTCAGGGCCGGTCCATTGGCCAGTCGTCGTTCCACCAGGATGGTGGCCGTCCATGTGCAGCGCCGGCCGTCCATCCGGTTTGGGGTATGCGCGCCGATCGTCCGTGTGCGGATGTCGGTTCGTGCGCTGTACACTGCCTCGACCGGTGCGCCGTGATGATCGATGTGCACGCTGTGCGTCGCGATGGCCGCCGCAATCGCCGCCAGAGCCAGGCTCATGCTCATCTCCTGCTGGATGCCGGGCCATTCGCCCGGTCGTCACCGGCAGATGTAGAATCCATTCATTGCCGGTATTTTGCTGGCGAATGACAAAAGCCGGTTCAGCCAGGGAGGCCGGGTCGGCGGATTGTCGGCCGTTCAGGGCCGGTCGAAGGCGCGGGCGGCATCTCCGCCGGGGCCGCCGGCCTTCGTCACGCCACCCCGTCCCATACCAGCTTCACGCCGACCAGGATCATCAGCACATAGATCGCGGTGTAGAAGCGGGTCGGCGACACCCGGCGCACCAGCCACACGCCCCCCAGGGTTGAGGCGATCGCCACCGGCAGCAAGGTCGCTGCCACCAGCAGATTCTCGTGGGTGAACTGGCCGAGCGCCCAATAGGCCGGCACTTTCAGCCAGTTGGTGACGGCGAAGAAGATCGCGGTGGTGCCGACCAGCACGTCGCGCTCAAGCCGTTTCGGCATCACCCAGATCTGGAAGGGTGGCTGCCCGGCATGGGCGATCTGGCTGGTGAAGCCGGAGGCGATGCCGAGCAGGGTACCGACCCAGCCCGGCGAGCGTGCGGGGGCGGCGATCGCCCCGCGCCGGTCGACCCACAGCCGATAGGCGCCGAACAGGATCGAGATCGCGCCGACCACGCCAAGCACTGCGCTCTCCGAAACCTGCGCGGCGAAGAACCATCCGAGCGCGATGCCGATGACGGAACCCGGCAGCATCCAGCCAAGCACATGCCCGTCCCATTGTTTGCGGAACGCCCAGACGCCGACCACGTCCTGCACGATCAGGATCGGCAGCAGGATCGCCGCCGCGCGTACCGGCGAGATCGCCAGTGCGAGGATCGGCAGCGACAGGGCGCCCATGCCGACGAACCCGCCCTTGGACAGGCCGATCAGCGTCACCGCCGGCACCGCGAGCGCATAGAAATACCAGTCGGGAATGGCTCAGCTCCGCCCGGCGCTTTCGCCGGCCGGCGCGCGGACTCCGGCATGGCTCCGTCGCTTGAGTTCGGCCTTCAGTACTTCGGGTTTCGGCGCCCAGAGGAAGCCGAAGCTCACCGTGCCCGCCTTTGTCTCCACCACATGGTGGAGCCGGTGTGCCTGGATGATCCGCTTCATATAGACGGACTTCGGCAGATAGCGGTGGTTCAGCCGCTTGTGCACGATGATGTCGTGGAACCCGAAATAGATCGCGCCATAGGCAGCGATCCCGGCGCCGATCCAGGTGAAGCCAGGCCACCAGCCAAGCTGCACGCCGCCGAGCAGCAGCACGATCGACGGCACGGCGAAGATGACGGCATAGAGATCGTTCAGTTCCCAGGCGCCGGTGCGCGGGCGGTGATGGCTCGCGTGCAGGAACCAGCCGGGCCCGTGCATGATCCAGCGGTGCGCGACATAGGCGAACCCCTCCATGCCCGTCACGGTCAGGGCGAACAGGATAAGGCCGGTTGTCCAATGCATGGCTGGCGATATAGCGGCGCGGGGGCTGGGTTGCACGATAGGATGGTCGCATGCGGATGATTTTGGCACCCGGGATTTTGACAATGCCTGCTTTGCTGGCGCTGGCTACCTGTTCCTCTCCCGAGTCGATGACGCGCGACGGTCTCGTCAGTGCCGGCATCTCGAAACCGGTCGCCGCCTGCATGGCCTCGCGCATGGTCGATCGCCTCTCGATCCTTCAGCTCCGCCGCCTCGCCGGACTCGGCAAGGCGCAGCAGTCGCACGATCTCGACCAGCTCCTCCACCGCGTGCGCTCGCTCAGGGACCCGGAGATCGTCGGCGTGACCGCGAGCTCCGCCGCACTCTGCGCGACCGGCCTCGCCCACTGAGGCTGCGTGCCAGTGCAGGAGGATCCGCGTCGGAAACGACCTCGGCGTTCTCCGTCCTCCGCGCGAACCCACCCTCTGTGCTGCAATCGTGCCAATGACGTGAGTCTTGATCCGACCTGAAACAAATGGTCCGTGCGACGGGGCTCGCGCCCTAAAACGAGTGGCCCACCCGGCATGGCCCTGATGCGCTGACGCTTGCGGGGGTGGATTCGCCGCCCACCCTGTGCTTAAGGCTCCTGCATCCCCGATCTTCGAAAGGCATGTGAGCCCCATGAACATCCACGAATACCAGGCCAAAGAGCTGCTCGCGAAATTCGGCGTGCCCGTTCCCGCGGGCTTTGCAGCGCTCAGCGTGGATGAGGCAGTGGCCGCGGCAGGCAAGCTGCCCGGGCCGCTCTATGTGGTGAAGGCGCAGATTCACGCCGGTGGCCGCGGCAAGGGCAAGTTCAAGGAACTCGGCCCCGATGCCAAGGGCGGCGTCCGGCTGGCGAAGACCGCCGACGAGGTTCGCGCCGCGGCGACCGACATGCTCGGCAACACGCTCGTCACGGTGCAGACCGGCGAGCATGGCAAGCAGGTCAACCGCCTCTACGTGACCGATGGCGTCGACATCGCCAAGGAATTCTACCTCGCTTTGCTGGTCGATCGCGCCACCGGCCGGGTCGCCATGGTCGTCTCGACCGAGGGCGGCATGGACATCGAAACCGTCGCGCATGACACGCCGGAAAAGATCCAGACCTTCGACGTCGATCCGGCAACTGGCTTCATGCCGCATCACGGCCGCGCCGTGGCGAACGCGCTTGGCCTCAAGGGCGATCTCGCCAAGCAGGCAGCCAATGTCGCGTCGAAGCTGTACGATGCGTTCCTCGGCACCGATGCCTCGCAGATCGAGATCAACCCGCTCGCCGTCACTGATGACGGCAAGCTGCTGGTGCTCGACGCCAAGGTCGGCTTCGATACCAACGCCCTGTTCCGTCACAAGGACCTGATGGAGCTGCGCGACGAGACCGAGGAGGATCCCTCGGAACTCGAAGCGTCGAAATACGACCTCGCCTACATCAAGCTCGACGGCGATATCGGCTGCATGGTCAACGGCGCTGGCCTCGCCATGGCGACGATGGACATCATCAAGCTCAACGGCATGTTCCCGGCCAACTTCCTCGACGTCGGCGGCGGCGCCAACAAGGAGAAGGTGACGGCGGCGTTCAAGATCATCCTCGCCGACCCGGCCGTGAAGGGAATCCTGGTCAACATCTTCGGCGGCATCATGAAGTGCGACATCATCGCCGAGGGCATCGTTGCCGCGGCGAAGGAAGTGAACCTCTCGGTGCCGCTGGTCGTTCGCCTTGAGGGCACGAATGTCGAGGAAGGCAAGAAGATCCTTTCGACGTCCGGCCTGGCGATCGTTCCCGCCAACGATCTGGGCGATGCCGCCCGCAAGATCGTCGCCGAGGTGAAGGCCGCGGCGTAACGCGCTAATCGTACCCGGCCTTCCTCCCCAGGGACTGGTTTGGACGCAGGAGAGTTTGCGATGAAGGTGGTGGTCCCGGTCAAGCGTGTGCTTGACTATAACGTAAAGCCCCGGGTGAAGGCCGACGGGACGGGGGTCGACCTGGCCAACGTCAAGATGAGCATGAACCCGTTCGACGAGATCGCGGTCGAAGAGGCGATCCGGCTCAAGGACAAGGGCGTCACGGAGATCGTCGTTGTCTCGATTGGCGAGGCGAAGGCGCAGGAAACGCTGCGCACCGCGCTGGCGATGGGTGCCGACCGCGCGATCCTCGTCGTGTCTGACGACAAGGTCGAGCCGCTCGGCGTCGCCAAGCTGCTCGCGAAGATCGTCGAGGAGGAAAAGCCCGATCTGGTCATCCTCGGCAAGCAGGCGATCGACGACGACAACAACCAGACCGGCCAGATGCTCGCCGGCCTGCTCGGCGTCGGCCAGGCGACCTTCGCGTCCAAGGTCGAGCTGACCAGCGACTCGGTCACGGTGACGCGCGAAGTCGATGGCGGCTCGGAGACCGAGACGCTAAAGCTTCCGGCGGTCATCACCACCGATCTGCGCCTTAACGAGCCGCGCTATGCGTCGCTGCCCAACATCATGAAGGCCAAGTCCAAGCCGCTCGCGCAGAAGACCCCCGCCGATTACGGCGTCGATGTCGCCCCGCGCCTGACCACGCTGAAGGTGGTCGAGCCCGCCAAGCGCTCGGCCGGCGTGAAGGTCGCCGATGTCGATGAACTGGTGGCCAAGCTCAAGGCGATGGGAGTCGCGAAATGAAGACGCTCGTCTGGGTCGAACATGACGGCAAGGCCGTCAAGGACGCAACGCTCGCCGTGGTCACCGCCGCGTCGAAGCTCGGCGAGGTTCATCTGCTCGTCGCTGGCCAGGGCGTCGACGGCGTTGCCGCCGAAGCCGCGAAGATCGGCGGCGTGGGCAAGGTCCATGTCGCGGACGACGCTGCCTATGCGCATGTGCTCGCCGAGAATGTCGCGCCGCTCGTCGTCGAGCTGATGGGGCATCACGATGCGGCGTTGTTCCCCGCCACCTCGAACGGCAAGAACATCGCACCGCGCGTCGCCGCCCTGCTCGACGTGATGCAGATCAGCGATATCCTGTCGGTCGAGAGCGCTGACACCTTCACCCGCCCGATCTATGCCGGCAACGCGATCGCCACGGTGCAGACCAGCGACAAGAAGCTGGTCATCACCGTGCGCGGCACGGCGTTCGAGAAGGCAGCCGCCGAGGGCGGTTCGGGCACGATCGAGGCAGTCGCCTCGACCGGGGACAAGGGCCTGTCGACCTTTGCCGGCGCCGAGATCGCCAAGTCCGAGCGTCCGGAACTGACCAGCGCGAAGATCATCGTGTCGGGCGGCCGCGCGCTGCAGAACTCGGAGAACTTCCACTCGATCATCGAGCCGCTGGCTGACAAGCTCGGTGCTGGCGTCGGCGCGTCGCGCGCTGCGGTGGATGCTGGTTATGTGCCCAACGACTATCAGGTCGGCCAGACCGGCAAGATCGTCGCGCCTGAAGTCTATATCGCGATCGGCATCTCCGGCGCGATCCAGCATCTCGCGGGCATGAAGGATTCCAAGACGATCATCGCGATCAACAAGGACGAGGATGCCCCGATCTTCCAGGTGGCTGACATCGGCCTGGTCGGCGATCTCTTCAAGATCGTGCCGGAACTGACGGAGAAGCTGGCCTGACGCGAGGCGCGCAGCGCAAGCTGCGCGCCGGTGCGAGCGGCGGAGCCGGCTCGCGCGCGAAAAGCCAGCCGGCGCGGCCATGGCCGCGACCGACGAGACGCGGGATTTACTCCCGCGTCGCCCCGCCCTTATGCTCACCCCATGGACAGTGACCGCCTTTTCGTCCTCACCGGCGGTCCCGGATCAGGCAAGACGACCCTGATCGAGGCGCTCGCCGCCGCCGGCGTCGCGACCAGCCCCGAAGTCGGCCGCGCCGTGATCCGCGAACAACTGGCGATCGGCGGCGACGCCCTGCCCTGGGCTGACCAGCAGGCCTTTGCCGAATTGATGGTGGTGCGGGACATGGCGGCCCGCGAAGAAGCACTGGCAAGCGGCCTCATCACCGTGCTGGATCGCGGCGTACCCGATGTCGCCGGCTTCCTGCGGGTCTCCGGCCTGCCGGTTCCTCCTCACATCGACGAAGCGGCGCTGGCCTGCCGCTACAACCGGCGCGTCTTCATTGCGCCTTTCTGGCCGGAGATCTTCACCGGCGACGCCGAGCGCAAGCAGTCGCCGGAAGTGGCCGAAGCGACCTTCGCGGTGATGGTCGCGACCTATCGAGGCTATGGCTACAAACTGGTCGAGCTGCCCCGCGCGAGCGTTGCCGAACGGGTAGCGTTCGTGGTCGACTGGATCGGTTTCAAATAAACGTCACCCCGGACTTGTTCCGGGGGCCACCGTTCCGCAAGAGCCTCGGCTGCGAGTCCTGCCGCACGGTGGATGCCGGAACGAGGCCGGCATGACGGTGGGCGGTATCCTAACCCGGCCTGCGGAACTTGTAGATGAACTGGTCGGTCTTCCCGCGGATCGTCTTGTCGAACACTGGCAGATGATGGTCGTCCGCCGGATTGGCGAGCAGCTTGCTTTCGCCGACGAACTCGAAACCCGCTGCCGTCACCTGCCGCTTCACGATCGCCGGATCGATTCGGTGGAGCGTGTCGGTATCGCGCATGCCCGATCCCGCCGCGGCCGCATGATCGACGATCAGGAAGATGCCGCCCGGCTTCAACGCCGCGAACGCGCCTTTGTTGAGCACCGCCGGGTCGATCGATCCCATGAACTTGTCGGGATAGTCGTGGTAATTCTGCGAGGTGAAGACGAGGTCGGCCTTGACCGGCGCGGTGATCTCGGTTGCCGGCTTGATCGATCCGCTGACATTGGCGAAGTCCGGCGACGCAGCGAGCTTGCCATAGGCAACCACATCACCCCGGGCTTCCAGGGCATAGGGTTTGGGCCAGATCCCATAGACATGGCCCTTGGGGCCGACCGCCCGGGCGAACAGCCGGGTCCAGTATCCGCCGCCGGGGATCAGGTCGATCACCACCCCGCCTTTGGGCAGGCCGGAAAAGGCCAGTATCTCCGGCCCATGCCGGCGTGCGTCCTGCCCGACATCCTGCGCGCGCGCAGGGTCAGCGGTGATGGCGGCGACGTCGACGGGTTTGGGAGGACTGGCCTGTCCGCATCCTCCGATCACGCATCCCGCAAGCAGCACTGCGATTGTCGACCGAGCGATCATCCCCGTTCTCCCTCTTGTCTCCGGTACCGGGTCAGCCCGGCTTGCGGAATTTGTAGATGAACTGGTCGGTGTGGCCACGGATCGCCGGGTCGAACACCTTGAGACTATGGTCGTCGGCCGGATTGCGCAGCGCGTCGCTCTCGCCGACAAAGGTGAATCCGGCGGCGATCACCTGCGCCTTCACCGCCGCGGGATCGATCCGGTGCAGCGTGCTGGTGGTGGTGATGCCGGTGCCGGCCGCGCTGGCGTGGTCGACCACGATATAGGTACCGCCCGGCTTGAGCAGGTTGAACACGCCCTTGTTCACCGCAGCGAGTGCCGCCTCGCCGCCGGCATTGGCGACGTCATGGTAATTCTCGACCGTCCAGAACAGGTCGACCGGTTTGTCGCTCGCCGGAATGTCGACGGTCTGCACCACCGGCGTCACGTTTGCCAGCTTGCGGCCCTTCAGGTCCTCGACCGTTGCCGTGGCGCGGCTGGCCGCGACGGCGGGCCACATCGGATAGACATGCCCCTTCGCACCGACCACGCCGGTGAAGATGCGTGTCCAATATCCCTTGCCGGGCAGGTAATCGATCACCGTGTCGCCGGGCCCGACGCCCGAGAAGATCAGCGTCTCGGCTGCCTTGCGCCGCGCATCGTCGACCGCCTGGTCGGCGCGCGCCGGATCGGCAAGGGCGGCGGAGACGGCCTTCCGGGTCTGGGCGACGGGATGGTCCTTCGCAACCGCCGCCGTCGCCATCAGCGCCACGATCGCGACGCCTGTCAGTGCGACCCTCATGCCCGTCTCCTTCGATTGATCTGATTGAACGCGATTGCCGCGAATGGAAGGCACGGGAAACTGCCATTTATCACAGAACCCTTCAGCCGATCGCGTGTCGCTGGAAGGGATCATGTGCCCAAATCAAAAAAAATCAATCGATATGTCGTTCAACTATTTGCGAGCTTGAGGGGTGGCACGCGCCTGCGCCCCGCCTGAACCGGCGTTGCCTCCGGAAGCGGCTGCAATTCACCGGTCTTGTGGTTTCACGACCGGCGGAAATGAGTCAGACGCGGCCATCGGGAATCTCGCGAAAGCCGTGAGCGGCTTCCCGAACTGGGGGATGTGATGACGAAACGACCTTATCGGGCCTGGCTCGCCTGCCTCGCCGCTACCGCCGCCATGCTGGTCCCGGGGCAACTCGCCCAGGCAGATCCCTACTCGACACCAGTGAAAATCAAGGGGGTTAGGGTCTATTCCAACCCCCCCAGTAATGACGTCGTTCTCCTCACCACGGCAACCGCGGGGGTGTGTGGTACGATGGCCTTTTCGTTCCTCTTGAACACGCCCGCTGGCCAGGGAATGCTTGCCACAGCCCTCACTGCGCTCAGCAGCAACAGCAACGTGACGATCGAGGTTTCGAACGCCACCGGCTGCACGGCCCAGAACGGCTTCGGCCCTGCGCTTCAGTCGCTGACCCTGCTTTCACCGTCCAATCCAGGGCCCTGGTGAACGGAACGCAGCTTTCCTCATGCGCCGGCTCGACGGGCTTGAGCGCGCGCATCCGTTTGCTGACGGGACCAGTGAGGGGTAGAACGAAGCCGCGCTGGTGAGCGCTCTGCCGCCGGCAGGCTGTGAATCAGACCATCGATAGACCGCTTCCGATGTCCTTCTACACGTCCAGATTCACCACGCTCAGCGCATTGTCCTGAATGAACTCGCGGCGGGGCTCGACGACATCGCCCATCAGCCGGGTGAAGATCTCGTCGGCCACGTCGGCCTGCTCGATCTCGACCCGGAGCATCGAGCGGTTCTGCGGATCGAGCGTGGTTTCCCAAAGCTGCTCGGCGTTCATCTCGCCAAGGCCCTTGTAGCGCGAGATTGCCAGGCCCTTGCGCCCTGCCAGCAGGATCGCATCGAGCAGCTGGCTCGGCCGCGCGACCATCGTCTCGCCCTTGCCGACCGTGACCGGTGCGTCATCCTCTTCCTCCGCCGCATCGGCTTCGGCCTGTGCGGCGGCGGCTGCCTTGGTCGACACCAGCTTGGCGGTCTGGGCGAAGGCCCCTCCCTGTTCGGGGCCCTGTTCGGCGGCCAGCGCATGGAGCTTGCGCGCCTCGGCCGAACCGAGGAACGCCGCCTCGATAATGTGATGGTCGGTCACGCCGCGCCAGACACGCTTGAACTGGATGCTGCCTTCCTCGGTGACCGAAGCAGACCAGCGGGCATCGGCGTCAGCCGCGTCGAGCCCGCGCACCACGGTTTCGAGCAGTACGCCGCGTGCCTCGTTGGACAGGGACGGGTCGAGCACGCCGCTCATCGCCAGTGCCTCGACCATGGTCGGGTCGTAACGGCGCGGCACGTACCGCATCAGGGTGCGCATCCGCCGCGCATGGTCGACCAGCGACCGCAGGTCAGCGCCGCTCCGTGCCCCGCCCGCGCCTTCAAGCACGGTGGAGGCGACGCCGTTCTCGACGAGATATTCGTCGAGCGCATTGTCGTCCTTCAGATACACTTCGGACCGGCCGCGCGTCGCCTTGTACAGCGGCGGCTGGGCGATGAAGAGGTGCCCGTTGCTGATGATCTCGGGCATCTGTCGGTAGAAGAAGGTCAGCAGCAGCGTGCGGATATGCGCGCCGTCGACGTCTGCGTCGGTCATGATGACGATCTTGTGGTAACGCAGCTTCTCGACGTTGAAATCGTCGCGGCCGATGCCGGTGCCCATCGCCTGGATCAGCGTGCCGATCTCGCGGCTCGACAGCATCCGGTCGAAGCGTGCGCGCTCCACGTTCAGGATCTTGCCGCGCAGGGGAAGGATCGCCTGGAAATGGCGGTCGCGGCCCTGCTTGGCCGAGCCGCCTGCCGAGTCACCCTCGACCAGGAATAGTTCCGACTTGGCCGGGTCGCGCTCCTGGCAGTCGGCGAGCTTGCCGGGCAGCGAGGCGATGTCCATCACGCCCTTGCGCCGGGTCAGCTCGCGCGCCTTCTTGGCGGCTTCGCGCGCCGCGGCGGCGTCGATGATCTTGGCGACGATCGCCTTGCCGTGCGCCGGATTCTCCTCGAGCCATTCGGCCAGCTTGTCGGCCATCAGGCTTTCTAGCGGCTGGCGCACCTCGGACGAGACGAGCTTGTCCTTGGTCTGCGAGCTGAACTTCGGATCGGGCAGCTTGACCGAGACGATCGCGGTCAGGCCTTCGCGCATGTCGTCGCCGGTCAGCGTCACCTTCTCCTTCTTCAGGAGGCCCGACTTGTCGGCATAATTGTTGAGCGTGCGGGTCAGCGCGGCGCGGAACGCCGCCAGGTGGGTGCCGCCGTCACGCTGCGGGATGTTGTTGGTGAAGCAGAGGACGTTTTCGTAATAGCTGTCGTTCCACTCGAGCGCGACGTCGATCGTCACGTCATCGCGGGTGCCGGCGATCGCGACCGGATCGGGCATCAGCGCGACCTTGTTGCGGTCGAGATATTTCACGAACGCGGCGATGCCGCCCTCGTAATAAAGCTCGACCGTCTTGGTCTCCTCGTGCCGCGCATCGCTCAGGAACAGGCGGACGCCCGAGTTGAGGAAGGCAAGCTCGCGATAGCGATGCTCGAGCTTTTCGAAGTCGAATTCGGTGATCTTGAAGGTGGCGGGCGACGGGAAGAAGGTCACGCGCGTGCCCTTCTTGCCCTCGGCGGGGCCGACGACCTTCAGCGGCGCGACCGCATCGCCGAACGCGAAGCGCATGTAATGTTCTTCATTGTCGCGCCAGATCGTCAGGTCGAGCCATTCGCTGAGCGCGTTGACCACCGACACGCCAACGCCGTGCAGGCCGCCGGAGACCTTGTAGGCATTGTCGTCGGAGGTGTTCTCGAACTTGCCGCCGGCATGCAGCTGGGTCATGATGACCTCGGCCGCCGACACGCCTTCCTCGGAATGGATGCCGGTCGGGATGCCGCGGCCATTGTCGGTCACCGAGACCGAGCCGTCCGGATTCAGGGTGATGTCGATCCGGTCGCAATGGCCGGCCAATGCCTCGTCGATCGCGTTGTCTGAGACCTCGAACACCATGTGGTGGAGGCCCGAACCATCGTCGGTATCGCCGATATACATGCCGGGGCGTTTGCGGACCGCGTCGAGGCCCTTGAGCACCTTGATTGAATCGGCGCCATAGTCGTTCTTGTTGGGATCTTCTGCCATGCCGAGCATATAGGGATTCGGGCACGGAAACGGAAGCAAAATGCCATGGCCGGACGGCCGCCCGCTCCCGGCGGACGACCGTCTGGCGGCAATCGGTTTTCAGCCTCAGTCGGCGCGGGCGAAGCGATCCGCGCGCTGGCCGAGCAGGGTCACCTCGACCCGGCGGTTCTGGCGCATGCCGGCCGGCGTTGTATTGGTCGCCACCGGATCGGCCTTGCCATGCCCGACCACCGAGAAGCGGGCGCGCGTCACGCCCAGGTCGTCGAACGCGGTCCGCACGCTGGCGGCGCGGCGCTCCGACAGCGCCTGGTTGTGCGCGTCGGTCCCACGGGAGTCGGTATAGCCGTCGATCGCCACGCGCACGCCCGGCTCGGCCCGCAGATAGCCGGCGAGCGGCCGCAGCTTCTCGATCGCGCCGGGGCGAAGCTCGGCGCTGTCGGTGCGGAACAGCACGTCCTCCTGGAGCCGCAGGGTCGCGCCGCGCGTGGTCTGGCGGAAGCCATAGCCGCGCATCGCGCCATGATCCCATCCGCCGCCGCGGCCCTGGTCGACCACCACGACGCGGTCGTGCGATTCCCAGTCGAACCGGTCGCGACGCTGTCCGGCGATCCGGGCGAAGGCCCGGTTGGCGGCATCGGCCTCGCGCGGGCTGATCCGGCCGTCACGGTTGAAGTCGAAATTGCGCATCACAAAGGCCCGGCCGCGATTGGTCCGGCGCAATTCGGGATAGAGGATCGGCACGCCGGCGCCCGTCAGGCCGTAATCGCGGTCGCCCGCGCGCCCGCCGCCCCAGTCCCAGTCCCAGCGGTCCTGCGCCAGCGCGGGGGCGGCACCTGCCGCGACGGCGATCGCAGCGAGCATTGTGGCTATCATCGGGTTCTTCGTCATTGGTCTTCTCCCATGGCCCCCGCCATGGCAGGCGTCTGCCGTCCGGCGCTTGAACGCCCAATGAGCCGCTTCGACAGATGAGGTTCAGCGTTGCGCGGGCCCCAGCGTCAGGCGGAAGGCGTCGGGACCGATCCCGTCGAACAGGGCGGATTCAGTGCCGGTCATCCATATCTGTCCCTTGCCGGCGAGCCGGTCGAACAGCGCGGCGCGGCGCATTGGGTCGAGATGCGCCGCGACCTCGTCGAGCAGCAGGACGGGTTGCTGGCCGATCCGCTCGGCGACCAGGTCGGCATGGGCGAGGATGATGCCGAGCAGCAGGGCCTTCTGCTCGCCGGTGGAGCATAAGGCGGCGGCCTGGCCCTTTGCGAGATGCGTGACGGCCAGGTCGGTACGGTGCGGGCCGGCCAGCGTTCGGCCCGCCACCGTATCGCGGCGGCGGCCCTGGGCGAGGTCGGCCGCGAGGGTCTCGCCTGCGCCGGTCCAGCCCTCCAGCGCAAGGCCGGCCCGCGCGAACGGTCCCTCGGGCTGCTCCGCCAGCCGCACGGCGAGCGCCGCCACCGCCTCGCGCCGGGCCGTGTCGATCGCTGCGCCATGCTCGGCCATCTGCGCCTCGAGCGCGCTCAGCCATTCCGGATCGGCGGCGCGGACTCCCTCGCTCGCCTCGGCCAGCAGGCGGTTGCGCGCGCGCATCGCCGCCTCGTAGCGGTTGGAATGGACTGCATGGCCCGGATTCAGCGCAAGGGTCAGCCGGTCGAGGAAGCGCCGCCGCTCGCTCGCCGGCTCGACGAAGAGGCGGTCCATCGCCGGGGTAAGCCACAGCACGGTCAGCCATTCGGCCAGCGCGGTCGCCGCCGCCGGTGCGCCCTGGATGCGGACGATCCGGCGTTCCGGCGCGGCCGGCTGAGTCCCGGTGGCGATCTCGACCTCGCCCGCAAGGACCGCTGCTACCCCGAATCCCCCGCTTCCCCCCTGCCGCGCCATTTCGCCGAGCGCAGCGCGGCGCAGACCGCGCCCCGGCGCGAGCAGCGATACTGCCTCGAGGATATTGGTCTTGCCTACGCCATTCTCGCCGGTCAGCACCACGAAGCCCGGCCCGGGCTCGATCACGGCATCGGCATGGTTGCGGAAATCGGTAAGGACGAGGCGAGACAGCATTGCGGCAGCCTTAGCGCGTTTCCCGTGCTGTCGCGCCGTTTTCGCGAAGTGCCGCTATAGCGGGACCGGGCGCGCCGCTCGCCATGCGCCCGAGTCGTCCGCAAAGGATATTGCCCATGCGCCTCCCGCTGATCGCCCCCGCCGACCTGACCGATGCCCAGAAGCCGCTTTATGCCGACATGAAACAGGGCATCGCGTCGAATTTCAGCGATTTCAAAACACTGGCCGACAACGGCGCCCTGATGGGCCCGTGGAATCCCTGGCTGCACGAGCCGGTGATCGGCAAAGCGGTATGGGATCTGACCAAGGCGATGTCGATGCAGGCGACCCTGCCCGATCCGGCGCGCCAGATCGCGATCCTCGTGACCGGGGCGCATTTCGACGCCGCCTATGAACTCTATGCGCATATCGCCGTCGCCGAGCGCGAAGGCATGCCGGCGAAGCGCCTGTCCGAGCTTTGCGCGAACGTGAAGCCGGCCGATCTCGATGCGGAAGAAGGCGTCGCCTATGACGTCGCCTTCGCGCTGGTGAACGGGGGCGTGCTGCCCGAGCCCTGCTACCGGCTGGCGGTCGACACCTTCGGCCAGCACGGCGCGAACGAGCTGATCTATCTCGTCGGTCTCTATGCGCTGGTCTCGATGACGCTGAACGGCTTCAACGTGCCGGTGCCCGAGCGCGAATAAGCGGCGAACGCGAAACGGTGCGCCGGCAAAAGCTCAGGCGGCGAGCTGCTCCGGAACGGCGCCCTTGTCCTTGCGCGCGCTGAGATAGGAGGCAAGCTCGGCGCCAAGCTCGCGCTGCGCGTGCAGATAGGCGGTCGGCGTCGGGATGCCGAGCCGGGCACGCGCGGCCTCGATCGGCTCGTGCATCAGCTTCTCGTAATCCTCGCCGGCAACCCATTTCGCCTTGCGGCCGTTGCGATACCCTTCGATCACCGCGCGGGCGAACAAGGTGCTCCCGGTGACGCGGATGCTCTTCAGCGCGGCTGCCCCGCCGATGAACGCCCAGCCGAGCCCGCCGACCTGGGCATAGCTGAACGCGACCAGCGCCGCCTCGCCCATGCTTTCGTCAGCCTTGTAGCCTGTCAGCACGTGCCAGATGTCGTGCGTGTCGCGGATGCGCCGGCCGAACCAGGCATAGGGGTGCGGCATGTCCTCTTCGCGGTTGATCTTGCTGATGTCGGCAAGCCCGTCTGCCGAATACCCGGTCGTCTCGAGGAAATGGCGATAGGCGGCGCCGACCGTGCCGGGCGCGAACGACGCGACATAGGCCTTGTCGACGAAGCGCTCGGCCAGCTCGATCCGCTCATAGGCCATGCGTCCGCCCTCTTCGGTGGCGATGAACTTGCCGTAATTCGCTGCCGTGCTGCCGACGTTGAGCGCACGCATGATGCGGAACACCTGAGTCGTATCGTCGCCATTGGCGAGGAGCTTGCGGATCGCATCGAATGCGGTCCGCCAGTCGCGACGTCCGGTCGTGCCGGGGAAGGGAGGAAGCTTTGCCATCGACTCGATCCTTACTGACAGACATGTTAATAAGGTGCTCGCCGCGGAATTGCAAGACCGAACGTGCGACAGGGTCGCAATCTCCCCCTTCCCCGACGCCTGTCCAGGATCACGTGGTGCGAATCAGGGAGCCTGTGTCGGGCCAGGATCGGGCAGCGGCACGAGGATCCCGTAGGGATCGTCCCCGGCCGCGCGCTTGACGGCATCGAGCAGCCAGTCGCGCAGGGCGCGGACCTTCGGCATGTTGCGCTTGTGCTCCGGGTAAACCAGCCAGAAGGCGTTGCCATAGGTCGCCACATGCGGGAACGGCTGGACCAGAAGGCCGGCGTCGATCGCCGGTTGGAACATGGGCGGGCTCAGGATGGCGACGCCGTGGCCGGCAATCGCCGCATGGCCGTCGAGCACCTGCGATTCGAAACGGATGCCGGTGGGGCCGGCCCCTCCCCCGTCGCCGATCGCCTGCGATTCGAACCAGAGATCCCACCAGTCGTCGTCCGGTGACAGGCGCACGGTCGACCGCAGGTCAGCGAGCGTTTCAAGCGGATGGCTCGCCAGGAAGGAAGGGTTCACCAGCGGCGTCACCGGCATGCGCATCAGGAAATGCGATACCAGGTCGGGCGCGGGGGCCGGCAGGCCGCGTATGGCGACGTCGAATTCGCTCGAATCGAGGTCGACCATCTGGTCGGTCACGTCGAGGCGCACCGCGAGATCGGGATGGGCGATATGGAACTCGCCGAGCCTGCCGGCGAGCCAGTTGGTGGCAAGGGTGCGGGGCGCCGTGATGCCGAGGATCGTATCGCTCTCGGCGCGCGCGATGGCGAAGGCGTCGCCGAGCGCCTTGAACGCGTCGGTCACGCGCGGCGCGATCCGGCGGCCGAGATCGGTCAGGATCATGCTGCGGCCCTTGCGGATGAACAGGGGCGCCCCCAACCGCTCCTCCAGCAGCTTCATCTGATAGCTCACCCCGGCCTGGGTCATCGCCAGTTCTTCGGCCGCGCGGCTGAAATTCTCGTGGCGCGATGCGGCCTCGAACACCCGGACAGCGGACAAAGGCGGGATTGGGAGCATCGATCACCTATAAGGACAGCTTGCAGATGGCGTCTGCCGCTTTGTTGGTATCTCAGGCGGCGTGGAGTCAAGACGGGCGGCGTCGATCACGACGAACGAAGGACGCTCCCATGCTGAAACTGTTGATCCCGGCTGCTCTGCTGAGCGCCGTTTTGCCCAATGCCGCCCAGGCGATGGAAAATCCCGCCGATGTTCATGTCGCCTATCGCGACCTGAACCTGAAAAGCCCGTCCGGCGTGCAGATGCTTGACCGCAGGATCGAGCGCGCCGTTTCCCGGATCTGCGTCGAGGACGGGGCGCTGGACATGCAGCGCAGGCTGGCGGTCTTCCGTTGCCGGCGGGTGGCGCTCGCCAAGGTTGCCGGCCAGCGTGCCGCAGCACTTGAAAGCGCGGCCAGCGGAAATGTCGAGCTGGCGGCACGCGCTGATCGATAGCGCGGGTGGCGACGCGCTCAAGCGCCGGGGCGACCTCATCCCGCCCCGGCGCGTCCGTCGCGCTAAAGTGCAAGTTCAACTGATAGATGGCATTGATTGTCGCGCGCTGCCCATCATGATCGATCGGGCGCACGCCGGAACTGAACAGGGAGGCGCAGCGGTGTCGAAGGCAGCCCGTACGCTTCGGCGGCCAATCTGACATAAGGCCGCAGCGGCGAAGTCGGCCGGCTTCGCCCGACGGTAGTGCCGCATTCGCGCGAACCCTCTTCCGCCCGGCATTGCCGTCGCGGATGGCGAGATGCAGATGGCGAGGCCGATCAGGCCTCAGCCCATCGTCACACCCGCATCGGCATCAATACGTAAAGCGCCGACGACTTGTCGTTCTCGCGGATCAGCGTCGGGGCGGCGGCGTCGGCGAGGTGGACCTCGATCGTGTCGCCTTCGAGCTGGCCGAGGATGTCGAGCAGATAGCGGCTGTTGAAACCGATCTCGAACGGCATCGCGGCATAATCGCCCGGGACTTCTTCGGCGGCGGTGCCGTTTTCGGGGCTCGTCACCGACAGGATGATCTTGTCGCGGTCGAGGCCCATCTTCACCGCGCGGGTCTTCTCGGTCGCGATGGTCGACACGCGGTCGACGCCTTCCTCGAAGCTGCGCGGGTCGATCTTCAGGATCTTGTCGTTGCCGGTCGGGATCACGCGGCTGTAATCCGGGAAGGTCCCGTCGATCAGCTTCGACGTCAGCAGCGCCTGGCCCAGGTCGAACCGGATCTTGGTCGGCGACAGCGACACGCCGACCGAGCCGTCGATCTCGTCGAGCAGCTTGCGCAGTTCAGCCACGCATTTCCGCGGGATGATCACGTCGGGCATGCCCTCGGCGCCGTCGGGGCGCGGCATCGTCACGCGGGCGAGGCGATGGCCGTCGGTCGCGGCTGCCTTCAGCACCGGCTGGGGATCGTCCGACACGTGCCAGAAGATGCCGTTGAGATAATAACGCGTCTCTTCGGTCGAGATGGCGAAGCGAGTCTTGTCGATGATCTGCTTCAGCGTCTCGGCAGGCAGCTCGAAGCTGACCGGCAGCTCGCCCTCGGCGATCACCGGGAAATCGTCGCGCGGCAGGGTGCCGAGCTGGAACTTGGCGCGGCCCGCCATGATCGTCATCTTGCCGTCGGCGGCGGCAAGGCTGACCTGGCTTCCCTCGGGCAGCTTGCGCGCGATGTCGAACAGGGTGTGCGCTGAAACGGTCGTCGCGCCGGGCTGGTCGACCGCGGCCGAGACGGTCTCGTTGATCTGGAGATCCAGGTCGGTCGCCATCAGCTTCAGCCCGCCATCGGCGGTCGCCTCGATCAGCACGTTGGACAGGATCGGGATCGTGTTCCGGCGCTCGACCACCGACTGGACGTGGCTGAGGCCCTTCAACAGCGTTGCGCGTTCGATCGTCGCCTTCATCTCGTTCCCCCGGGCCGCCGCCCATTTCTTTCCCTCCGAGCATGCGCACCGGGGGCAATTCGCCGTCTCCTTTCCTTAACGATAAAAGGGGCCGGGGCAAGCGCCCCGACCCCTTGTTTTACGCCTGTTAACAGACGATTCGGCTCAGAAGCGGTAGCCGATGCCGCCCAGCACCTGATTGCGGTTGGCATTGATGTCGTAATTGCCGGCTTCGCCATAATGCGAGTAGCGGTATTCCGCCTTCACATAGGCCTTCGGCGTGACATTATATTCGATGCCGGCGCCGAGGCGGTAGCCGTCGAGGTTGGTGTGGTCCTCGATCCGCGCCGTGCCGACGGTATAGTCGGTGTTGACCCGGGCGTTGGTGTAGCCGGCCTTGCCGTAGATCAGCGCGCGCGGCGAGACGGCATAGCCGATGCGGCCGCCGACATAGAAATCGCGGCCTGCGCTGACGCGGAGGCGGTCGCCGGCGGTCAGCACGTTGGCTGCGCGGATCTTGGTGGTGGAACCGGTGACTTCGCCCTCGACGCCGAGCACGACGCCGCCGACCTGCGCGTCATAGCCGAGCGCGCCGCCATAGGTGAAACCGTCCTTGCCGGTCGAATTGGAATCGCCGTCGCTGACATGATCATAGCCGCCCAGGGCTTCGACCCGAACGCCGGTGAAGGGTGCCTGGTCCTGCGCGAAGGCGGGGGCGGCGAGACCGAAGCCGAGAGCAGCGGTGGCGGCGGTGATAACAAGCTTACGCATAACGATGACTCCGTTGAACATTCCCGACAGTGTTGGGCCGGGAAGCGGGAAATAGGCGACCGCGCGCGAAGTTGCATGAACCTCAGATAAACAAGGAAAAGCGTTGCTTTTACGCCACACGGGCTTGAAACTAGGGCAGGTAATTCCAACGCGCGGCGGCCCCCGTCGCTGGACATCATCGCTTGCCGTCGAGAAACATTGTCCGACGTCTCGTGCTCATTGCAGGGCATCCGCTGAACCTTGGGCAATGAGGAAAAGCGTTGCTTTTGCCCCGTCCGGGGGCGAAGGCCCGAGGGAATTTCAAGGGCAGGGCGGGGTGTCGCATGAGGCTGGGTCGGGACTTCATCGCGCGTCATGGCGAAACGGTGTTCAACGCCGCGCACCGGCTCCAGGGCGATCATCCGCACACGCCGCTGACCCGCGCCGGATTCATGCAGGCCGAGGAAATGGGCCGCGCGCTGCGCTCGGCGCTCGGCGCAAAACCGACCTTGACGATGTGGGCCTCGCCGACCGGCAGGGCGCTGCAGACGCTCGCGGTGATCGCTGAACATCTCGAACTCGACTGGCACCAGGCGAAAACCGACGTGCGGCTGGTCGAGATCGGCATGGGCAGCTGGGGCGGGCGCTATTATGCCGACGTCATCGCAGAGGTCGGGCCGGTATTCGATCCAGTCCATGCGATGCTCACGCCGGCGCCGGACGGGGAGATCTATCCCGAGATCGCAACGCGTGTCTCCGGCTGGCTCGCCGACACGGATGAGGATCCCGGCGACCGGCTGGTGATCATGCACGGCATCTCGAGCCGCGTGCTGCGCGGCGTGATGACCGGGGCTGCCCATATCCCGGCGATCGGTGCGCCGGCTGCGCCGGGCCTGACTCAAGGATCGGTGGTCATGATCGAGCGCGGCGTCGAGACGGTCGTGCATGTCGGCACCGGCTATTCCCCGGCATGAAACGCGCGCTGCTTCCGCTGGTGCTGGCGTCGTTGCTGGCGGGCGGGCCTGCGGCAGCGCGCGATTCGCTCGGCGTCTTCGACAGCTGGGGGGCGTTCAGCGACGACTCGCCCCGCCGCTGCTTTGCGATAGCCGAGCCGGTCAGGGTGGGCCGCGCGGCGGGCTGGCGGCCCTTTGCCAGCATCGCCACCTGGCCCGGCCAGGCAGCGCGCAACCAGCTCCACATCCGCCTCAGCCGGGAGCGTGACTCGCGCGCCCGTGTGACCCTGTCGGTCGGGGAACGCCGCTTCGAGCTGGTCGCCGGCAATGCCGATGCCTGGGCGCCCGACACGCGCACCGACGCGGCGGTGGTCGCCGCGATCCGGTCGGGCCGGAGCATGAGCGTCGAGACATTGGGCAAGGGCGGCCAGCCCTTCGCCGATGTCTATCCCCTGCGCGGCGCGGCGACGGCGATCGACGCCGCCACGCTCGGCTGCGCCCGGCGATAGGCAGGCATGGCCATGCGACTGGCCTTCTGGAGGCCTCGCGCGATGTCGGAAGAGCGCGTGATCCTCCCCGCCACGATCTTGGCCGAAATATCGATGCCGATGAATCGTTGCAGATCGCCGCATTGCTTGCTCGAGATTTTTCGCCGGGCGAGGCGCATCGATTGGTTGCCTTTCTGCCGCTCGCCTTCGGCCAGCCAATTGTCGAGGAGTTTGGCGCGAGAATAGCGCCGACCATTTCCGTGCCGACACCCAATGGCGGATGGATAGACGCGACGCTCGCACGACAGCCCGAATATGTCGGTGCCCTTGCATTGGCTCGCCGGCATCGGCGTTCTGGAAGGATGGATCATGTCGTCTACCAGGGCATTGCCGGCTCCTCCGCTGAAATCGACGCCTTGAGCAATGCGTTGAATGCGGGAACGGATCTGTCGGGAGCGGTCGTGGCGGCCGCGCTGGTGGGCGATGCTTGCTCGGCTTACGTCATCCGCTGATCCGTGGTCTTGCCCTCGGCAAGATAGTCAATCAGCCCCTCGGCCAGATGGTCGAAGGTCACCTTGATCCGCGCCACGCCGCGCATGTCCTCGTGCATCACGACCCAGGTGTCGAGATCGATATCGAACGCGTCCGGCAGCACGCGGACCAGCCGCGGGTCGCGCGCAGCGAGTGGCACCTGGCAGATGCCGATTCCGATCCCGGCCCGGATCGCGGCGAGCTGGGCAAGATCGCTGTCGGTGCGGAAGATGAAGTCAGCGAAGCTGAGGGCGTAGCGGGCCTGAAGGCTGCGCAGCACGGGATTGTCATGCTCGACGCCGATGATGCCGATCGCGCGGACTTCCTCGAACGTCTTCGGTGTGCCGTGCGCCGCCAGATACTCGGCCCGGGCATGCAGGCCGAGCGGCACCGCGCCGATGCGCCGGGCGACCAGCGCGTTCTGGGTCGGCCGGACCATGCGAATCGCGATATCGGCCTCGCGCCGCAGCATGTCCTCATTGCGATTGCTCGGGGATAGTTCGATCACCAGCGCAGGGTGCAGGCGGCGCAGCACCGCCAGCATCGGCGGCAGGACCTCGACCGCGACCACCTCGCTGGCGGAGACGCGCACCGTGCCGGCGATTTCCCGGGCGCCCGCCGATCCGGCACGGACAAAGGCGTCGGCGGCCATCCCCATCGCCTCGGCATGCTCGCGCAGGGCGAGTGCCGCCTCGGTCGCGGTCAGCCCCCCCGACGAGCGGGTGAACAGGGGGGTGCCGAGCATCGCCTCGAGCTCCTCGATCCGCCGCCGCACCGTCGGCTGCGCGACCGACAGCGCGCGCGCAGCCGCCGACAGGCTGCCCTCGCGCAGCACGGCGAGGAAGGCGCGTTGTCGTTCCCAGTCGATGCTCATCAAAAATGTATAGGCCGGCTACACATCCCTGACAATTTTAATGCAGCCCACATCGCCCCATAATCTCGCCATCAACCAATGGAGACGATATCATGGCGAACGGAAAAATTGCCCTGGTGCTTGGCGCGACGGGCGGGGTTGGCGGCGAAACGGCCCGTGCGCTGATCGCCCATGGCTGGCAGGTCCGCGGCCTGACCCGCACACCCCGCACCGGCGACGGCATCGACTGGGTCGTGGGCGATGCGCTTGATGGCGAGGCGGTCCTGCGCGCGGCGCAGGGCGCCTCGGCGATCGTCCACGCGGTCAACCCGCCCGGCTATCGCGACTGGGAAAAACTGGTGATGCCGATGCTCGACAACAGCATCGCCGCGGCGGAAAGTGTCGGGGCGCGGCTGGCGCTGCCGGGCACCATCTACAATTACGATCCCCGCTCGGTGCATGTCGCCACCGAGGATACGCCGCAGCGGCCTAATACGAAAAAAGGGGCGTGGCGCGTCGAGATGGAGCGCGCGATCGAGGCGGCGTGCGATCGGGGCATGCGCGCCCTGATCCTGCGCGCCGGCGATTTCTTCGGTCCCCGGCCGGGCAACAGCTGGCTGTCGCAGGGCATGATCACGCCGGGCAAGCCGGTGAAGCGAATCATGTATCCTGGCGCGCGGGGCGTCGGCCATGCCTGGGCCTATCTTCCCGACGTCGCTGAGACCTTCGCGCGCCTGCTCGATCGCGATGCCGCCCTGCCCGCCTTCGCCCGCTATCATTTCCAGGGAATCTGGGACGCCGATGGCAGCGTCATGGCCGATGCGATCCGCATCGCCACGGGCAATCCCGGCATCAGGGTCGGCGGCTTTCCCTGGGTGCTGCTGCCGCTGATCGCGCCGTTCAACGCGACGATGCGGGAGATGATCGAGATGCGGCCTTTCTGGCAGAATCCCCTCGCGCTGGACAACCGCGCCCTGGTCGAAATGCTCGGCGAGGAACCGCATACGCCGCTGGTCCGGGCGATGGCGACGACACTCGACGCGCTCGGCTGTGGCGGCACAGTAGAAAAAGGCGGGGAAATCGCCTATGTGCGGGGCCATGCTTGATATCCCGACGCATTCAATGCCCATTCCCGGGCACATCGATCCCGTGCCCGTTCCGCGTGCGCCGACGCTTCGCGAGGATGGCAGGGTCGATCTGATCGGCCTGCCGCGGGAAGCGATTCGTGCCGCGCTCGAAGAGGCGGGCATGGAACCGAAACAGGCCAAGCTGCGCGCCAAGCAGCTCTGGCACTGGATGTACAATCGCGGCGCGACCGATTTCACCGCGATGACCGACATCTCCAAGGCGCAGCATCCCTGGTTCGCCGAACGCTTCGTCATCGGCCGGCCCGACGTGGTCGAGGCGCAGGTCTCGACTGACGGCACGCGCAAATGGCTGCTGCGCTCGCCCGACGGGCAGGATTACGAGATGGTGTTCATCCCCGATGCCGATCGGGGGACCCTGTGCGTATCGAGCCAGGTCGGCTGCACGCTCAATTGCCGCTTCTGCCACACCGGCACGATGCGCCTGGTACGCAACCTGACCGCGGGCGAGATCGTCGGCCAGGTGATGCTCGCGCGCGACGGCCTCGGCGAATGGCCGAGCCAGCCGGAGGGCCGCATGCTCACCAACATCGTGATGATGGGCATGGGCGAGCCGCTCTATAATTTCGACGCGGTGCGCGATGCGCTCAAGCTGGTGATGGACGGCGACGGGCTTGCCTTGTCGAAGCGCCGTATCACGCTTTCGACCTCGGGCGTGGTGCCGATGATGGCGCGCGCCGGGGCAGAGATCGGGGTGAACCTCGCTGTCTCGCTCCATGCCGTCACCAAGGACGTCCGCGACGAGATCGTCCCGATCAACCGCAAATACGGCATTCCCGAACTGCTCCAGGCGTGCGCCGACTATCCGGGTGCCAACAATGCGCGGCGCATCACCTTCGAATATGTCATGCTGCGAGACAAGAACGACAGCGACGAGGATGCGCATGAGCTGGTCCGGCTGATCCGGCATTACCGCCTGCCCGCCAAGGTGAACCTGATTCCGTTCAATCCGTGGCCCGGCGCGCCGTACGAATGCTCGACGCCGGAGCGGATCCGCAGCTTCTCCAGCATCATCTTCGAAGCCGGCATCTCGGCGCCGGTGCGCACGCCGCGCGGCCGCGACATCGATGCCGCCTGCGGCCAGCTCAAGACCGCGTCCGAGAAGAAGAGCCGCGTCGAGCTCGATCGCCAGGCCGAGGAAAAGCTGGCGGCGCTTGGCTGATCTCGCCGGGCTGGCGCTGGCGGCCGGTGCCGGGCTGCTTGCCGGTGCGATGAATGCGCTCGCCGGGGGCGGCACGTTCGCCACGATGCCGACCCTGATCGCGCTTGGCCTGCCGAGCCCGGTCGCCAACGCGACCAGCAACGTCGCGCTCCAGCCCGGCCTGGGGGCCAGTGCCTGGGCCTATCGCAACGATCTGGCGCCACTGGCGGGTTTCAGCATGCCGCTGCTCGCCGCGATCACCTTTGCGGGTGGCCTTGCCGGCAGCCTGTTGCTCGTCGCGACGCCGGCGCGGCTGTTCGACATCGTCATCCCCTGGCTGCTGCTGCTTGCGACGATCGTCCTTGCCTTCGGCCGGCGCGCGGCGGCGGCACTGCACCGGCGGGTGGCTATCGGGCCGAGGACGCTGGTCGTCACGCAAATCCTGCTCGGCATTTACGGCGGCTATTTCGGCGGCGGCGTCGGGCTGATGATGACCGCGGCCTTCGGCCTGCTGGCGCATCAGGAACCGCACAAGATGGCCGGCGCGCGCACCCTGATGGTCGCGACCGCCAATGCGGCGGCGGCGCTGATCTTCATCCTTGCCGGCATGGTGCGCTGGATCTTCTGCATACCCATGCTGCTCGGCGCGATCGTCGGCGGCTATTTCGGCGCCCGGCTCGGTCGTGTCCTGCCGCCGCTCGCGATCCGCCTCTGGACCCTGCTGGTGACGGCCGGCACGACGATGGTGTTCTTCTGGCGGGCCTATGGCCAGGCGCCCTGATTCAAGATCGGGGCGGGTCGTGGCAGCGAGGGGGCGGTCGGGGCGCCTTGGGGCCCTGCCGGCTCTTTCACATGACCATATCGTGTCGGGCGATTCCTTCCGGTTGCAGCGGAAAGATCGTCCCGTTTTTCCGCTGTTTCAGCCCGTTTTTCCGCTGTTATCGGATAACAGGGAAAAATCCGCCAAGTATCTGATAATACTTATGTAATTTTACCGAGAATTCCAGCATAACAGCGGAAGAAAAAAGATATTCCGATATCCGGCTCGTTGTTGGGTGCCGTCATGATATGCAGGGTCATGAGTGAGGCAATCGCTGCCGTTCAGGATGCCGCGCCGACGCTGCCGCCGCCGGCGCGGGTGATCTATCGCCACCGGCTCGCGACTCGGCTGTGGCACTGGGTCAATGCCGTCGCGATCTTCATCCTGCTCGGCAGCGGGCTGATGATCTTCAACGCGCACCCGCATCTCTATTGGGGCGTGTACGGCGCCAATTACGATCATGCCTGGCTCACCCTGCCGCAATGGCCGGGCTGGCTGACCATCCCGGCCAGCTACAATCTCGCGCTGGCGCGGCGCTGGCATCTGCTGTTCGCGCTGGTGCTCGGTTTCGGCCTGCTGCTCTTCATGATCGCGAGCCTGGTCAACCGGCATTTCCAGCGCGACCTGCGTGTCGGCGTCGCCGAGCTGAAGCCGCGATCGCTGCTCCACGACCTGCGGGAGCATATCGCGCTGCGCTTCCACGATCCGGCGAATCCGGGCGCGTTCAACATCTTCCAGAAACTGTCCTACGTGCTGGTGATCTTCGTCCTGATCCCGTTGATGATCCTGACCGGCCTCACCATGTCGCCCGGCATGAACGCGGCATGGCCCTGGCTGCTCGACCTGTTTGGCGGGCGACAATCGGCGCGGTCGATCCATTTCATCGTCGCGGCCGCGCTGGCCGGCTTCGTCATCGTCCATCTCGCCCTCGTCATCATCGCTGGGGCATGGAACGAGGTACGATCGATGGTCACCGGGCGCTGGACCGTGCCGGAGGACGCTGAATGAGAGGGCGGGCATGAACCGGATCCTCACCCGGCGCGCGCTGATTACGACCGCGGCGGTCGGCGGCGCCGGCCTGCTTGCCGGGTGCGACCGGGTGGCCAATGATCCGACCTTCCGGAAGATCCTGTTCTCGGGCGAGAAGATGAATCTGGGGCTTCAGCGCGCTTTGTCGAACCGCGATGCGCTCGCCCCCGAATTCCGCCCCGACCAGATGTCGCCGCGGTTCCGCACCAACGGCACGAACAATCCGAACACGCCGGATTACAAGGCGATGCTGGCTGACCGCTTCGTGCATTGGCGGCTCCAGGTCGGCGGGCTTGTCGCCCGCCCGCTCAGCCTGTCGCTCGCGCAGATCAGGTCGATCCCGGCACGGACCCAGATCACCCGGCATGATTGCGTCGAGGGGTGGAGCGCGATCGGCAAATGGCACGGGCCGATGCTCGGCACGGTCCTGAAGGCGGCCGGGATCAGGCCCGATGCGCGCTATGTCGTGTTCACCTGCGCCGACCTGTTTCGCGGTCATAACTATTATGAATCGATCGACGTGATCGACGCGTTCCACCCCCAGACGATCCTGGCCTGGGCGATGAACGATGCGGTGCTCGGCGTCGGGCACGGCGCACCGCTCCGGCTGCGGGTCGAACGCCAGCTCGGCTACAAACACGCCAAATATGTCATGCGAATCGACGCGGTCGCCTCGCTCGCGGGAATAGGCAAGGGCAAGGGCGGCTATTGGGAGGATAATGTAGATTACGATTGGTATGCCGGCATCTGATTGTTAGGTGGGCACAATATGGCTCTGATCGATCGATTCCTCGCCGCCCGCGTCAAGCGGGGTCAGCTCACAGTCCATCACGCCAACGGCACCGTCCGGGTATTCGGCACGCCTGATCCCGATCCCGATTTTCCGAACGTCGTGATCCGCTTCACCGACAATGGCGCTGCGAACTTCATCGTCCGCAATCCCAGCCTGGGCGCGGGCGAGGCCTATATGCAGGGCCGGATGACGGTCGATGGCGAGGACGTCATGGGCCTTGTCCGGCTGATGACCGCGAACGACCTGTGGGAAGAGGGGGGCGGCGCTCTCCACCCCAGCCGGACCAGGCGCGCGGTGGCGGCGGTCACGCACCGGATCAACCGGGTCAACATGGCGCGCCGCTCGAAGAGGAATGTCGCCCATCACTATGACCTGAGCGACCGGCTCTACGATCTCTTCCTCGACGCGGACCGTCAGTATAGCTGCGCCTATTTCACTGATCCGTCGAACAGCCTCGAACAGGCGCAGGACGACAAGAAGGCGCATATCGCCGCGAAGCTCGCGCTGAAGCCGGGCATGACGGTGCTGGACATCGGCTGCGGCTGGGGCGGCATGGCGCTCTATCTGCACCGGAAGACCGGGGCCGAGGTGCTCGGCGTCACGCTGTCGGAGGAGCAGCTGAAGGTCGCCCGCCGCCGTGCCGAGGAGGCGGGCGTCGCGGACAAGGTGAGGTTCGAGCTGATCGACTATCGCCACGTCACCGGCACGTTCGACCGGATCGTCTCGGTCGGCATGTTCGAACATGTCGGTCCGGCGCATTACCGCACTTTCTTCAGGCAATGCCGCCAGCTGCTTGCCGAGGACGGGGTGATGCTGCTCCACACCATCGGGCGCGCCGGGGCGCCCGGCGTCACCGACGACTGGACCGCGAAGTACATCTTCCCGGGCGGCTACAATCCGGCGCTTTCCGAGATCGTCAGGGCGCACGAGGGGCTCCGCTTCTTCCTGACCGATGTCGAGGTGCTGCGGCTGCATTATTCCTACACGCTCGACCATTGGTACGACCGCACCGTGGCAGCGCGCGCGGCGATCGTGGCGCTGTATGACGAACCCTTCTACCGGATGTGGCAATTCTATCTGGCCGGCGCGTCCTGCGCCTTCCGCTATGGCGGCATGGTCAACTACCAGCTTCAATATGCCAAGAACCGCCACACCCTGCCGATCACCCGCGACTATATGATCGAGGGGGAACGGGCGCTTCGGACGTCCTGAGCCGCCGCTGCCGGGTTGCGCCGACGTCGGGCTGGCGCGGCACCGCGTCGCCGCTTATCCGGGCCCGTGACTTCCACCCCGCTCACCCGCCGCGCGATCTTCGCCCAGGCCTGGCCGATCATGCTCGGCCAGACGACGGTGCCGCTGGTCGGGCTGGTCGATACCGCGGTGATCGGGCGGACCGGCGATGCCGCGGCGCTTGCCGGGGTCGCGCTCGGCACCGTCGTGATCAACATGATCTTCTGGACCTTCGGTTTCCTGCGCATGGGCATGACCGGGATGACTGCCCAGGCCGAAGGGGCGGGCGACGCGCGCGAGGTTGAGGCAATGCTGCTGCGCGGTGTCGTGGCCGGGGTGGGGCTGGGCGTCCTGCTCTTCGCGCTGCAGATCGTGCTGATTCCGCTCGCGCTGGAGACGATGGCGGGCGGGGGCGCGCTTGACGATGCGGCGCGCGGCTATGTCAGCGCGCGCTTCCTGGGGGCGCCGGCCAGCCTCGCGATCTTCGCGATCAACGGATGGCTGTTCGGCCGGGGGCGCACCCGCGCGGCGCTGGCGCTGCAGATCGTCATGAACCTCGTCAACATCGCGCTGAACCTGCTGTTCGTCTGGCATTTCCACATGGGCGCGCGGGGCGTCGGCCTTGGCACCGCCTGTGCCGAATGGATCTCGCTCGCGGTCGGGCTGGCGATCGTCGGGCGCGGCGTCGACTGGCGTCGCATCATCTCGCCAGCGTTGTTCGGCGACGGGGCGCTCAGGCGGCTGTTCGCGGTCAACGTCGACATCATGGTCCGCACGATCGCGCTCCTGTCGCTGTTCCTCTGGTTCACCAATGCCGGCGCCCGCCTCGGCGCGACGGCGCTCGCGGCCAATTACGTGCTGATGCAGTTCGTCAGCGTCTCCGCCTTCGTGCTCGACGGCTTCGCCTTCACCGCCGAATCACGCGTCGGCCAGGCCATCGGCGCGGGGTCGCGGCCGGCAATGGTCCGCGCGATCCGGCTGACGGGAGAGTTCTCGCTGCTGGCCGGGATCGGTTTCGCCCTGTTGTTCTTCGCGCTCGGCCCGGCGCTGATCGCGTTCTTCGCGAGCAACCCCGCCGTGCGCGCGCAGGCAGGCGCGATGCTGCCCTTCGCCGCGATCATCCCGGCGATCGGCGTGCCCGCCTGGCTGCTCGACGGCATCTTCATCGGTGCGACGCGCGGCAAGGCGCTGCGCAACGCCGCGATCCTGGCGACCGCGCTCTATATCGCGACCGACCTGCTGTTCCGGCCGTTCGGGGAGAGCGGCATCTGGTGGGCATTCATGGCGAGCTATCTCTACCGCGCGGTGTCGCTGGGTGCCTATCTGCCCGGGCTGCTCTGGACCATCGAGGTTGCGGAACCCGCCAACGGACCCTAGAGCGCGGGCCGATTCCCCCGTACCTTCTCGGAGCCTGCTTCATGACCGACAAGATCAACCGCGTCGTCCTCGCCTATTCGGGCGGACTCGACACCAGCGTGATCCTGAAGTGGCTCCAGCAGACCTATCAGTGCGAGGTGGTGACCTTCACCGCCGATCTCGGCCAGGGCGAGGAGCTTGAGCCGGCGCGGCGCAAGGCCGAGGCCGCCGGCGTGAAGCCCGAGCATATCTTCATCGACGACCTGCGCGAGGAGTTCGTCGGTAACTACGTCTTCCCGATGATGCGCGCCAATGCGCTCTATGAGGGGCTGTACCTGCTCGGCACCTCGATCGCCCGGCCGCTGATCGCGAAGCGCCAGATCGAGATTGCGAAGCTGGTGAATGCCGATGCGGTCAGCCATGGTGCGACCGGCAAGGGCAACGACCAGGTCCGCTTCGAGCTCGGCTATTATGCGCTCGCGCCCGACATCAAGGTGATCGCGCCGTGGCGCGAATGGGATTTGACCAGCCGTACCCGCCTGATCGAGTTCGCCGAACAGCACCAGATCCAGGTGTCGAAGGACAAGCGCGGCGAAGCGCCCTTCTCGACCGACGCGAACATCCTGCACACCTCGTCGGAAGGAAAGGTGCTCGAGGATCCGTGGGAGGAGGTGCCCGACTATGTCTATTCGCGCACCGTCAATCCCGAGGACGCGCCCGACCAGCCCGAGTTCATCACGATCGATTTCGAGCGTGGCGACGGCGTCGCGGTCAATGGCGAGGCGATGAGCCCGGCGACGCTGCTGGCCAAGCTCAACGATCTCGGCCGCAAGCACGGCATCGGCCGGCTCGACCTGGTCGAGAACCGCTTCGTCGGCATGAAGTCCCGCGGCATGTACGAGACGCCGGGCGGCACCATCTATTATCTCGCGCATCGCGGCATCGAGCAGCTTACGCTCGATCGCGGCGCAGCGCATCTCAAGGACGAGCTGGCGCCGCGCTACGCCGAGCTGGTCTATAACGGCTTCTGGTTCTCGCCCGAGCGCGAGATGCTCCAGGCGGCGATCGACCATAGCCAGGAGAAGGTGGCGGGCACCGTCCGCCTGAAGCTGTACAAGGGGGGCGTCTATGTGGTCGGCCGCAAGTCGCCCAATACGCTCTATTCGGAGAAGGTCGTGACCTTCGAGGACGACCAGGGCGCCTATGACCAGCGGGACGCGGCTGGCTTCATCAAGCTCAACGCGCTTCGCCTGCGCCTGCTCGGGCGCCGCGACCGGGATTGAGGCCGGTCACGGGTAGTAACTGCCGTTACGAACCCGTTCCTGCCCTAACCCGGCCTTAACCCGGCTCCGCTACGTCCCTGTCATGGGGACGGCGATCGAACGGCGGCTGGTCTATGGTGACGCGCTGGTGGCAATGCTGCTGGCAGTGCTGCTTGCCGCCGCCTGGGCGTTTCGCGACTGGCACCAGCTTTCGGCGCTCCGCCTGCCAGACACCGATGATGTCATGCGGCTCCAGCAGATTCGCGACTGGCTGGCGGGGCAGCGATTCAACGATCTTTCGCAGCACCGGCTGGGCGAGGCGCCCGGCCTGGCGATGCACTGGTCGCGGCTGCCCGATCTGGTGCCGGCGGCGATCATCGCGCTGCTGACCCCGCTAGCCGGGACTCACCAGGCTGAACTGGTCGCCGTCATCACCTGGCCGACGGCGCTGTTTGCCGCGGCGCTGTTCCTGGTCGGACGCATCGCCCGATCGATCGGTGGCCCCGGTGTCGCGCGTACGGCCATCGTCGTCGCGGCGATCGCCTATCCGGCGACGACCATCTTCCTGCCCGGGCGAATCGACCATCACGGCCTTCAGATCGTGCTGTTGCTGCTCGTGGCGCGCACCCTCACCAGTCCGCCGACGCTCGGCCACGGCCTTACCGCCGGCCTGGCCGCCGCGGCGAGCGTGGTGATCGGCATGGAGACGACCCCGCTGCTGGCAGCGGCCGGCCTCGCGATGGCGGGCGAATGGCTGTTCGCGAAGCACGCCGCCGACGATCGGATGATGGGCTTCGGCATCGCGCTCGCCGCCGGCTTGCTCGGCGCGTCGATCATCTTCAAGACAAGCCAATGGGGCTATCCGGGGTGTGACGGCTTCACCGCGACTGCCTGGCGCGGCACGGTCATCGCTGCCTTCGGGCCGATGATGATGGCGCTGGCGGCGCGCGACTTCACCAGGCCGGCGATGCGCCTGATGCTCGCGATACTGGTCGCGGGCGTAATTGGCGGCGGGGTGATCGCGGTCGCCCCGCAATGCCTGGAGCCCTATGCCATGGTCGATCCGATGCTGGCCCGGCTGTGGCTGGGCAAGGTCGGGGAAGCGCAACCGCTGTTCACGGCGCCGGTCGGCGTGGCGATCGGCTATGCCGGGGTGATGGTCGCCGGCATCGTCGCGACGGTCTGGCGGTTATATGTGACGCGCGACTATCGCTGGGTCGCGCTGCTCATCGTCCAAGTCGCGGCGCTCGGCCTGACCTGCTTCCAGCTGCGCGGCGCCTATGCCGGGGCGATCCTCGCCGCGCCGGCGCTTGCGGCGGTGATCGCCGCCGCCCGCCGCCGGGGCAGCCTGTGGCTCACCGGTGCCTGGATCGCGTCGGCGGGCATGCTCTACCCACTCGCTGCCGATGCGCTGACGCCGCGCCAGACGGTGCGCACCAGCGATCCCGCGGAAGGGAGCTGCACCTCGCCCGAGGCGCTTGCGGCGCTCGCCGCGCTGCCGCCGGGGAAGTTGCTCGCCCCCCTGGATCTCGGCGCCTTTGCGCTGGCGGCGACCCGGCTCGACGTGGTCGGGGCCCCCTATCACCGCAACAATGCAGGCAACCTCGCCGTCTATCGCTTCTTCCTCGGCGCGCCCGAGGATTCGGCGACGATCGCGCGGGACTGGAAGGTCGGTTACGTCGCGCTCTGCCCGGACAGCTTCACTGAGCTGGGCGACAAAGCGGCGGGCGATATCCAACTGGTGAACCAGCTCCATCGCGGCCAGGTGCCGGCCTGGCTCAGCCCCGTGGCGGCAGCTCCTGCCGGGCTCGCCTTGTATCGCGTCGAACCCGGCTTGTTTACGCAGGCCCCATCGCGGTAAAGCCCTCCCATGCCGGGGGATATCGAAAAACTGCACTGGTGGCAGACGCGCTGGTTCGTGGCGCTGGCCGCGTTCGTCGCGATCATTCCGCTGCTTCGTCCGGAAATCCCGCCACTGGTCGACCTGCCGGGGCATCTCGGGCGCTACCGGGTTCAGCTCGACATCGGCAATGCGCCGTGGCTCGCCGAATGGTATAATTTCAGCTGGCAGCTGATCGGCAATCTCGGGATCGACATTCTCGTCATCCCGCTCGCCAAGATCTTCGGGCTCGAGCTCGCGGTGAAGCTGATCGTCATGACCATTCCGGCGATGACGGTGACCGGCCTGTTGTGGATAGCGCGCGAGGTGCATGGCCGGATCCCAGCGACCGCCCTGTTCGCCCTGCCGATCGCCTATAGCTATCCCTTTCATTTCGGCTTCATCAACTTCGCGCTGTCCATGGCGATCGCCTTCAACGCCTTCGCCCTGTGGCTGCGGCTCGCGCGGCTGGGCAGGTTCAGGCTGCGCGCGATCGTCTTCGTGCCGCTCTCCTGCGCGCTCTGGCTCTGCCACACCTTCGGCTGGGGCGTGCTCGGCGTACTCGCTTTCTCGGCCGAGATGGTTCGCCAGCACGATGCCGGCCATCGCTGGTTCAACGCCTGGGTGCGCGCCGGGCTGGGATGCGTGCCGCTCGCCCTGCCGATGGTGCTGATGGTGATGTGGCGCAGCGGCCATCATGTCGGCGGAGAGACCGGCGACTGGTTCAACTGGCGCGCCAAGGCCATGTGGCTGACCATGGTCCTGAAGGATCGCTGGCAGCTCTTCGATATCGCGTCTGCGGCGATATTGTACCTGATCCTGTTCAGGGGCTTTCGCGATCCGACGATCGAATATTCGCGCAACCTGGGCCTGTCGGCGCTGTTCCTGCTTGCCGTGTTCATCCTGCTGCCGCGGATCGTGTTCGGATCAGCCTATGCCGACATGCGCCTTGCGCCGTTCGTGATCGGCATCGCCCTGATCGCGCTGCGGCCGCGTCCGGGCGTTCCGATCCGGCACGCGGCGGTGGTCGCCGTGCTTGGCCTCGCCTTCTTCCTCGTCCGGATCGGTGCCACGACGGTGAGTTTCTGGATGTACGACCAGACGTACGAGCGGGAGTTGAAGGCGCTCGATCACGTCCCGATCGGCGCCAAGGTCGTCAGCTTCGTCGGCACTGAATGCCGGCCGTCCTGGTTCATGACCCGGCTCGAGCATCTGCCGGCGATCGGGCTGGTGCGCAGGCTCGCCTATACCAACGATCAATGGTCGATGGCGGGGGCGCAATTGCTGACGACGCGCTACGCGCCCGCGCGGCGCTTCGCGCACGACGCGTCGCAGATCGTTACCGAGCAATATTGCCGGGGCGAATGGTGGCGCACCATTTCGCTCTCGCTGGCGCGCTTCCCGCGCGATGCGTTCGATTATGTGTGGCTGATCAAGCCGCCGGCCTATGATCCGAAATACAATGCCGGGCTGGTTGAGATCTGGCGTGACGGTTCAAGCGCGCTGTTCCGCGTAGACCACAATGTGACGCCCCCGCCCGTGCCGTTGTTCCCGGAGGAGATCAGGGCGATCGAGCTTCGGGCGCGGCGCCTCAGGGCGCTCGGTCTCGACGAAACGGGGTCGTCTCTCCCAGCCACTCCCGATCCGACGTCACCGCCTGCCGCTCCTGCTCAAGGAACTGGGCGACCGCCCTCCTGAAGCCGGGGTCGGGGATGTAATGTGCCGACCAGGTCGGCTCCGGCACATAGCCGCGCGCCAGCTTGTGCTCGCCCTGCGCGCCGGCCTCGACCGTCCTGAGCCCGCGCGCGATCGCTGCGTCGATCGCCTGATAATAGCAGAGCTCGAAATGGAGGAAGGGCACTTCCTCGGTGCAGCCCCAATAGCGCCCGTAAAGCGTATCAGTACCGATCAGGTTGAGCGCACCGGCGATCGGCCGGCCATCCCGCTCCGCCAGGATCAGCAGGACCTTGTCCGCCATGCGCTCGCCCAGCAGCGAGAAGAAGGCACGGGTCAGGTAAGGGCGGCCCCATTTGCGCGCGCCGGTGTCCTGGTAGAAAATCCAGAAGGCATCCCAATCGGCCTCGGTGATCTCGCTGCCGGTCGCATGGCGGATGGTCAGTCCCTCGATCGCGCCGGTCCGCTCCTTGCGGATCGCCTTGCGCTTGCGGCTGGCCAGGTCGCCGAGGAAATCGTCGAACGCGGCATAGCCCTTATTGTGCCAGTGGAACTGCGTGCCGGCGCGGATCAGCCAGCCGGCCGCCTCGAACAGCGGCAACTGGTCGGGCGCGACGAAGGTGGCGTGGGCGGAAGAGAGATTGTGCCGGTCGGCGACCGCCTCGATCGAGGCGATAAGGGCCGGTGCCAGGCTGTCGTCGCGCAGCAACAGGCGCGGGCCCGGCGCGGGCGTGAACGGCACGGCGAGCTGGAGCTTGGGATAATAGCGGCCGCCGGCCTGTTCCCAGGCGTCGGCCCAGCCATGATCGAAGACATATTCACCCTGGCTGTGGCTCTTCCCATAGGCAGGGGCGATCGCGGCGGGGCGACCGTCGGCGCCATCGATGACGATCGGGATCGGCTGCCATCCCGTTTCCGCCACGGCGCTTTTCGAGTCTTCGAGAATAGCGAGGAAATCATGGGTGACGAAGGGATTGCTCGTGCCCGAGCATGCATTCCAGTCTTCCGCCCTGATCGACGAGATGCCGTTGGCGATTCGGGCGGTAACGGCGGCGCTGCTCACACCGCCTAACTAGGCGTGGACTCTCCGCTTTCCAACCGCGGTGCGATCATTCCGCAGGCGAGCAGCAGCAGGAACGGGGTGACGAACTCGCGGTGGCGCTCGCCGAACTCGAACCACACCCCGAACAGCAGCAATTGCACGCCGCATGCGGCAATCAGCAGCAGCAATGTTCCGGTGCCGGGCATGCGGCGCACGCGCACCGCAACTGCGGACGCGCCAAGCAATGCGACATGGGTAAGATGGGATAGGGGCAGCAGCGCCGCCGCGAACGCTGCGGGCAGGGGCGGCTGCATCGCCACCAGCCGGGTGATGCCGAACGACGCGACGCCGCAGGCGCGAAGGAATTTGGTGATGGTGAGCCTGACAAAGGCACCCGGATTGGCCTTGATCCATTCCATCGCGATCGCGCCGATGCGCTTGCCATAAACGATTTCGGGAAGGCCGCGCAGATGTTCGGGCGGTGGCATCCAGTTGCCGGTGGCGTCGGGATTATTGCCGATCCACAGGCTCGCGCCGCCCGCGCTGGTCAGCGGCACGAACACGCCGAAGATCAGCCAGTTGCGGATCCACCAGGGCAGCATCACCAGCAGCGCCACGCACAGCGCGCGCAGGCCGGCGGCCATCGTCGACAGCGCGCCCGCCCGACCGATCAGGAACAATCCGAACAGCGCGGCGAGCGGCGCCAGGCCGGGCTGGGTCAGGGCGAGCAAGGCCGCCGGCACGCCGATCTTGATCGCGTCGCGCCAGCCCCTGTGGTCGCGGTTCAGCCAGGCCAGCGCCAGGGCCAGGATCAGGAAGGCGCACAGCCCTTCCTTCTGCGCGAGCGGGGCCGAGAACAGGACGGAAGGCCAGACGAGATAGAGCCACGCGGCGGCGCGTCCGGCACCCTCGTTTCCCAGACGACGACCCAGCCGGAGGATCAGCGATGCGGCGCCGAGATCGATCGCGGTGCCGAGAAACAGGACTGAAAGGGTGGAGAACCCGGCGATCGCGCCCCACCCCGCCAGCACGAAGGAATAGAAAGGCGGGAACAGGGCGCGCCAATACCCGCCGAAAAACGGCTCGTAGATTCCGTATTCGTCCCGGATCAGCAGGCCCTTGGCGAGCAGGAGATAGGCGTTAGGGTCGCCGCTCGACCCCCGATGGACCGAGAGCAGGGCGAAGGCGAGGCGCAGCGCGATCGCCACGCCTGCAAGCATCGCGAGCCGACGGCGCGATGGCCCGGCGCGCAACAGGGGCAGCCCAAGGCCGGCCACCGCGACCCACAGCAGGAGGATTCCGATCGCGGCGAACGACAGGCCCCACTGGCCCAGCAGCCCGGGAAGGGAGGCAAGGCCGTAGAGACAGAGAACCGCGAGGACCGCCTGGACGCCGATGCCGGCGAACCTGCCGGGCGCCCGGGTCATTCGCCGAATGCGGTCGCGCGGTAGAGCAGGGTGATGGCGACCCGCCGGTTGCGCGGATCGGTCGGGTTGTCCTGGATCATCGGCTCGCGATCAGCGACGCCCTCGATCCGATTGAAACGGGCTTCCGGAATACCGCCGGTGGCCAGGCGCCGCCGCGTCGCCTCGGCCCGGCCGCTGGACAACATCCAGTTGTTCATCGCCAGCGGATCGCCATAACCCAGGCTGTCGGTATGGCCGCGGATCATGATCGGGTTGGTCATGCCCTTGATCGTTTCGGCGATCAGCCCGATCAGCTTCGACGCCTCGGGGTCGAGCATGGTCGTGCCCAGGCCGAACATCGAATAATCCGCATCGTCGATCAGGTCGACGCGCAGCCCGTTCTGGGTGCGGACGAAGCGCACATGCGATCCCAGCTTGGACAGTTTCGGGCTCGAAGACATTGCAAAGGCGACCTGACGGCGGATCAGCTCGAAATTCTTGCGATCCTCGGCGTTGAGCACCGCCTTGTCCTTCAGCGTGCCCTTCTGCCCGGTGCCGACCTGGTCGCCGCCGCTCGCTTCGACCGGGATGGTCATCGACCGGGTACCGGTCTGCGACGCCTTATGCGGGTAATTGTCCTTGTCGGTGATCGAGGAGCCGCCGAACATGCCGTTGGAGCCGGCGCTGTTCTGCTTCATCTGGACCAGCGTCGGCGCGAAATAATCGGCCAGCGCCTTGCGCTGCTTCTCATTGGTCGCGCCCAGCAGCCACATCAGCAGGAAGAAGGCCATCATCGCCGTCACGAAATCGGCATAGGCCACCTTCCAGGCGCCGCCGTGATGGCCGCCATGCCCTTCGACATAGATATTCTTGTAGATGATCTTCGGCGGCTGGTTGCTGCCATGGGGAGCACGCGCTGCCATTAGTCAGCTGCCTTCGGCAGGCGGTACCGGCCCGCTCCCCCGCCCGACCACCCACAAGAGCATCCTGAATGGGTGGTCGGGCGGGGGAGCGGGCCGGTACCGCATCGGCGCAGCCGATCCATGGCTCAACGCCCCCGCAGGCCGTCGAACACTTCGGCGAAACCGGGCTGGTTCGAATGCGCGATGCCGGAGCGCGCGGCCTCGATGACGAGTGGCTGCGGATGGCCGTGGAGCGACGCGATGATGATCTGCTTCACGACATGATAGATGGCGGCATCGGCATCGATGACCTGCTTCAGCCGGCTGGCGAGCGGGCTGACGATGCCATAGGCAAGCAGCACGCCCATGAAGGTGCCGACGAGTGCGGAACCGATCATCGCGCCCAGGATGGCGGGCGGCTTGTCGATCGAGCCCATGGTCTTCACCACGCCGAGCACGGCGGCGACGATGCCGAGCGCGGGCAGTGCGTCGGCGAGGCTCGACAGCGTGGTATGCGGCCCTTCCACCTCGTGGTGGTGAGTCTTGATCATGTTGTCCATGACGTCCTCGACCGCATGCACGTCGAGCGTGCCCGACGAGACGACGACGAGGCGCAGCGTATCCGCGATCAGGTTGATCAGCGTGTGATCGGCGAGCAGGCGCGGATATTCAGCGAACAGCGCGGAGGATTTCGGATCCTCGACATGCGGCTCGAGCGCGATCGGCCCTTCGGTGCGGAGCATCTTCATCAGCTTCGACACGAGGAAGATCGTGTCGAGATAATCCTGCTTCTTGTATTTGGGCCCCTTGAAGATCTTGGCGAAGCTGCCGCCCAGCGCCTTCAGCTCCTTGCCCGAATTGCCGATGATCAGCGCGCCCGCGGCGGCGCCGCCGATGATCAGCATTTCGTGCGGAATCGCTTCCATCACCGGGCCGAGCGCGCCGCCGGTGATCGCGAAGCCGCCAAAGATCATGACGAGCAGGACGACGAGGCCGATCACCGGAAACATGAACTTCGCATTCCCCTTCTTGGTCGCTGCCGTCTCAAGGAACGGCCGCGATCATCCCCGGTTAACCGGATTTCGTAGCCAACCGGTTACCAAGCGGCCCCGGTTCAACGCAGATAGTCGAACAACGAAAGCTGGCTCAGCTTGGTGAAGCTCGCCTGGGTCGCCGACAGGATCGTCATGGTCTTCTGCAATTCGGTGAGCGTTTCGGTGATGTTGGTATCCTCGAGCGCGCCGCGCGCGGTCTCGCGATTGGCCGCCGTGTCGGTCAGCTGATCGGAAACCAGGTCGAGCCGGGCGGCGCGGGCACCGACCGAGCCGCGAACGCTGCCGATCTGGGTCAGCGCGGCGTTGATGCCGTTCGTCGCTTCGCCGGCCGCGTCCTTCACGCTGCCGCCGGCATCGAGCGCGGCGGCGAATTTGGAGAGGATCGCGAAGACGTCGCTCGTTCCGCTTGCGGTCGGGATTCCGCCGAACACGCGCGCGGCCGTATCGGACGCGGCGATCGACTGATCGTCGCCGATCGGGATCGGCGGCGCGGTGCCGGTGCCGGTGAAACTGACCGAGCCATTGGCGTTGACGGTGACCGCGCTGTCGCCGGTGGCGGCGCCGAACAGCGGCTGGCCGCGCGCGTCGGTCGTGTTGGCCAGGCTGACCAGGTTGCTCAGCACGCCTTTCAGCTGAGTCGCGATCGTCGCGCGATTCGCGTCGGTCAGCGTGCCGTTATTTGCCTGCAGTACCAGTTCCGCTGCCTGCTGCAGGCCGGTCTGGACCGAGGTGAGGGTGGTATCGGATTGCTGGAGCAGCGACTGGGCGAGCGAGACATTGGCCTTGGTCGCCGTATCGTCGGCCTTGCCCTGCTTGAGCGTGGCGAGCCGCTGATAGGCGACGACGTCGTCCGATGGCGCCTGCAGGCGGGTTTCGGACGAGACCTGGATCTGCAGCTTGTCGGCCTTCTGGCTGAGCTTCTGCATGAGGCTCGATGATCGGTCGTAAAGCTGGGAGGTGCTGATCTGCATGATGCTGCTCAACGAATATCGAGGATTGACTGGAGCGTTTCGCGCGCAACCTGGATCACGCGGCTCGACGCCTGATAGGCCTGCTGGAAGCGCATCAGGTCGACTGCCTCGCTGTCCAGGTTGACGCCCGATACCGCGTCGCGCGCGGCGACCGCGCCGTCGCGGATCGCGCTCTGCGCCTGGGCGACCTGCTGGCGCGAGGCGAGTGTTGCGGCGTTGCCGGAGATGAGGGCGGTCGTCTTGCCTTCGAAGCCGGCCGAGCTGCGCAGGGTCGAGAGCGCCTTGAGATTGCTGTTGTCGCGCGTGCCGCCACCGACCGCGGCCGCAGCCACGTCGCGCGGATCGGTCAGCGTCATCCGGATATCGGTCGGCGTCGTGCCCATGGCGAACATCGCCGCACCCGGGTTGCCGTCGAGGTCGCGGCCCTGGGCCTGGACTGAATTGATGCCGTCGACGAAGCTCGTCGCGATGCCGTTGAGCTGCTCGCGCGCCGCGGCGATTCGCTGAGCGCCATCGACGATTCCGGCAAGCGCGCCGCCCGACGGAGTCAGGGCCGAGACGTCGCCGGCGTGATTGACCGCGAAGGAGACGCTGCCATCGTCGTTGCGGGCATAGGTCACGGTGCCCGCGTCGCTGCCGGAAACGAACATCGGGCCAGTCGCGCCGCCCAGGCGGACGGCGGCGCGGCCGGCGACGTCGATCGAGACCGACACGTCGCTGATCGCGCTCATCTGTTCGAGCAGCTGGTCGCGCTGGTCGAGCAGTTGCGCCGCGCTGGTGCTGCCCGGCGTGGCCCGGCCGAGGCCGTCATTGACCTTGGCGAGGGCCGCTCCGAGGCTGCCGAGCGTGGCGACGGCATTCCCGGCGGTGCCGTCGAGATCGGCTGCGACTCCGTCGAGCGCCTTGCCAGTGGCAGCAAAGGCGCTCGCGGCGGAGGTGCCTGCCTCAAGGAACACGGAACGCGGTGCGCTGGCGGTCGGATCGGCGGCGATCGCCTGGGCCGAGGTGAAGAAGCTGGTCAGCCGGTCGCCGAGCTGGTTGCCGGTGAGCGCGCCCTGGATTCGATCGAGCCAGGTGATGCTCGTCTCGCTGCGCGCCAGATCGGCGCTTGAGGCACGGACGTCAGCGGCGCGGAAGGCGTCGGCCGAGCGCACGATGCCGTCGACGACGACGCCCATGCCCGATGCGACGCGGCTGGTCGACGAGATGCCCGCCCCGGCATTGACCTCCTTGAGGTTGACGGTGCGGCGGGCATAGCCGGCGGTGCCGGCATTGGCGATGTTCTCGGATACGGTGGTCAGCGCGCTCTGATAGGCGCGGACCCCGCTTGCGCCGGTCGCGAGGAGATCGCTCATGGCGTCTCACCCGTAAGTTTTGCGGTCGATTCAGGCTGGAGGTTGGCCTGCGACTTGGCGAGGAAGTCGGTCATCGCCTTGCCGATGCCGAGCGGGGCGTGATCCGCCATCGACTGCGCGACCTGCTGGTCCTGCATGTCGCGAAACGTGTCGAGCCCCTTGGACGAGAAGAGTTCCTCGGCGAGATGGGCCTGGCGCATCGACTTCAGCATCATGCCGGCAAACACCGACTCGAACTGCTTGCCGGCCTTTTCGAGGTTGGCACGCGAGGCGAGGCGGCTCGTGTCGACGCCGATGCCGGTGGTCGGTCGGGCGGCGGGAAGGGCTGGGATGTCGGTCACAGGACGATCAGCTCCGCTTTCAGCGCGCCGGCTTCCTTCAGCGCTTCGAGGATGGCGACCAGGTCGGCTGGCGACGCGCCGATCGCGTTCACTGCCTTGACGACGTCGGCGAGCTTCGGGCCGGGTTCGAGCAGGAACATCGGGCGATGCTCCTCGTCGACCGCGACGCCGCTCTTCTGCTCGGTCGCCGTCTGGCCCTGGCTGAACGGCAGGGGCTGGCTGACATGCTGCTGCTCGTCGATGCGCACGGTAAGCTTGCCGTGGCTGACCGCGGCGGGGCCGACCCGGACCGCCGAGTTGATCACGACGGTGCCGGTGCGGGCGTTGACGATCACCTTGGCCGAAGGTTCGGCCGAGACGACGTCGAGATTCTCGATCTCGCTCATCAGGGTCGCACGGACGTCGCCGCCCATCGGCGCACGGACCGAGACCGAGACGGCGTCGATCGCCTGGGCGGAACCGGCGCCGAGCCGCGTGTTGATCGCGGCGGCGACATTCTGCGCGGTGGTGAAGTCGGCGCGGGTGAGGTTGTAGGTCAGCACCGGCGACGTCTCGAAACCGGTCTGGACGGCCCGCTCGACGGTGGCACCTTCAGGGATGCGGCCAGCCGAGGGAATGTTGACGACGATCTGCGATCCGTCCTTGCCCTCGGCGCCAAGCCCGCCGACGGCGAGGTTGCCCTGCGCCATCGCATAGATCTGGCCGTCGGCGCCGAGCAGCGGCGTCAGGATCAGCGCGCCGCCGCGCAGCGACTTGGCCTTGCCCATCGAGGCGACGGTGATGTCGAGCTTCTGGCCCGGCTTGGCGAAGGCGGGCAGGTCGGCGGTGATCATCACCACCGCTGCGTTCTTCAGCCCGGGATTGGCGTTGGGCGGAAGCTGCAGCCCGAAGCGCGAGGCGACCGCCTTCATCGACTGGATGGTATATTCGAGATTGTCGTCGCCCGTGCCGGGCAGGCCGACCACGATGCCATAGCCCGTGAGCTGGTTCGAGCGGATGCCCTGGAAACCGCCAAGGTCCTTGACCCTGTCGGCACAGGCCGGGCTTGCGATCAGCAGGCCGGCGAGCATGGCAGCTACGAAACGGAACATCGCGGGCGCTTTCATCAGAAGGGGCTGACGACGGAGAAGAATCGGCCAAGCCAGCCCTGGCGGCTGGCGCGGGCAACATCGCCCTTGCCGGTATAGGCGATCTGAGCATCCGCCACGCGGGTGGAGGGCACGCGGTTGTTGGCGTCGATGTCGGCGACGCGGATCAGGCCCTTGATCTGGACGAACTCGTCGCCGCGATTGAGCGTCACGCGCTTCTGGCCCTGCACCAGCATGGTGCCATTGGGATAGACGGCGGAAACGGTCACGCTGACCTCGCCCGACAGGGTGTTCGACTGGTCGGTCGCGCCGCTGCCGGTGAAGTTGCGGGTGTTGCTCGCGCTGGCATCGGTGTTCTTGAACAGCGAGAGGGCGCCGGTGGTGGGCGGAGTGATGCTCAGGCCGCCGCCGCTGTCGAGCTTCGAGCTCGCCGATTTGGAGGCGACGGTGCGCTCGACCAGCAGGATCGTCAGCGGATCGCCGACCCGGCGCGCGCGCGCGCCTTCGTGAAGCGCGGCATAGCCGTCGCTCGCCTGGAAGATCGATCCGTTGGCGGGAGCCGCGACCGGCAGGGGAAGGGGGAGCGCGGCGGAGAAATCGACCGGCTCCTTCTTCTTGCCGAACAGGCGCGCGTCGGCGGGCGACGGCGCGAGCGCGACAACGGCGGCGGGCAGCGCGATCAGGGCGATCAAGGTGGCTGACGGTTTCATGAAATTAACCATCAGATATTTTGGTTAACATATTTCAGCATGTCGTCGGTCGCCGAGATCATTTTTGAATTTACCTCGTACGCACGCTGGGTCTCGATCATGTCGACAAGCTCCTCGACGACGTTGACGTTGGACGCTTCGAGCATGCCCTGGCGGATGTTGCCGCGGCCCTCGAGGCCGGCGACACCGAGATTCGCCGCGCCCGATGCCGCGGTTTCAGTCAGGTAATTGTCGCCCTTGCTGAGCAGGCCGGCCGAATTGGCGAAGCTGGCGACCTGGATCTGACCAAGCTGGCTCGCCTCGGTCTGGCCGGGCACGGTCGCCGAGACCGTGCCGTCGGTGCCGACGGTGATCGCGGTCGCGCCCTCCGGCACGGTGATGCCGGGCATCACCTGATAGCCCTCGGAAGTGACCAGCAGGCCTTCCGGCGAGCGGGTGAAATTGCCCGCGCGGGTATAGCCCAGGGTGCCCCCCGGCATCTGGACCTGGAAATAGCCGTCCCCGTCGAGCGCGAGATCGAGCGCGTTGCCCGTGGTCTGCATCGCGCCCTGGGTGTCGATTCGCGCGGTGCCCTGGATACGGACGCCGGTGCCGAGGTTGAGCCCGACCGCATATTTGGTCTCTGACGTGCTCGGTGCCCCCGGCGCGGTGATCGTCTGATAGGCGAGCGTCTCGAACGCCGCCCGGTCACGCTTGTACCCGGTGGTGTTCACGTTCGCGAGGTTGTTCGAGATCACCCGCATGCGCATGTCCTGGGCGTCGAGCCCGGTCCGCGCGATGTGCATGGCTGCGCTGGTCATATCCTGTCGTCCTTATGAAGGCATCCGCATCAGCGATGCGGCGCTCTCGTCCATGTCTTTGGCCTGCTTCATCAGATTGGCCTGGACCTCGTAGCTGCGCTGGTTCTCGATCATGTCGACCAGCGCCTGGGTCATGTTGACGTTCGATCCCTCGAGCGCGCCCGACTGGAGCTTCGCCTCCATGTCCTCGGGCAGCACGCCGCCGCCGCGGACGTGGAGGAGATTGTCGAGCCCCTTGACCGTGTCCGATCCCTTGGTGCTGACGAGCTTGAGCTTGTCGAGGACCTGCGGGTTGCTGGCGTCGCCGCCGATCGGCACGATCGAGATCGATCCGTCGGCAGCGATCTTGATCGATTCCGCGGGCGGCACGGTGATGGGACCCCCCGATCCCATCACCGGGAAACCGTCGCCGGTTTCCAGCACGCCCGTGGGGGCGACCTGAAGATCGCCGCGCCGGGTATAGGCTTCGCTCCCGTCGGGAGCCTGGACGGTCAGCCACGCGTCGCCGGTGATGGCGACGTCGAGCGGACGGCCGGTCGACATGATCGCGCCCGGACGGCGATCGGCATCGACCACCTCCTCCGACGCCGGCGAGCGTGTGTCGAAGCCGGAGCCGGACACCTCCAGCCGGCTGAACACCACCCGGTCGGCGCGGAAGCCGATCGTCGAGGCGTTCGCCATGTTGTTCGCGATCGCGGCCTGCGACGCCATGTGCGCCTTGAGCCCGGTTGCCGCGGTGTAGACCAGCTTGTCCATTCAGTGTTCCCGTCCGCCTGTCGCGATCAGCGGATATTGAAGATGGTTTCGGAGATCTGGCTTGCGGTATCGAGCGCCTTGGCGTTCGCCTGGAAATTCCGCTGCGCCGCGATCAGGGCGACCAGTTCCTCGGTGATGTCGACGTTCGAGCCCTCGACGGTGCCCGACATCAGCGAGCCATAGCCGTTGTCGTTGGCGCTCCCGAGCGTCGCCGAGCCGGAGATGCCGCTGGCCGACCAGTAGCTGTTGCCCATCTGGCGCAGCCCCGACGGGTTGGCGAAGCTCGCGAGCGCAACCTTGCCCAGCGCCCGTGTGTCGCCGTTCGAGAAATTGGCGGTGACGACACCCGATTCGTCGACCGTGACGCCGGCCAGCTGGCCGACCGACTTGCCGTCCTGGCTGCGCGCCTCGACCTTGAAGGCGCTCGCCGCCTGGGTCGTGCCGGTGAGGTCGAAGCTCAGCGCCTGGGCAGCGGCGCCGCCCGACGAGGTGAAGGCATCGTAGCTCACGGGGCCGGCCGGCGCGGTCATCGTGCCCGCCGCGTTGAAGGCAAGCTGCACCGGATTCGTCGAACCGCTGACGCTCAGCTGCTGGTTGCCGACATAGGAATAGACCGACCAGCTATTGGCGCCGCCGGGGCTCGTCGCGCTGTTGCGAACATAGTAGTTGGTCAGCGTCATCGCGTTGCCGCTGGCGTCGTAGATCGTCGTCGCGGTCGAATTATTGTAGGACGAGGCGTTGGTGCGGTCGAACGCGGTGCCCGGCGGGGTCGCGTTGGCCGACAGGTTCACGTCGAGCGCGACCTTCGAGGTGGCGACCGGGACGCCGCTGGTTTCAGGCAGGGTCAGGTTGGTCAGGCCGTCCGGGCCGGTCGCGGTGACGTTGCCCTGCGCGTCGACCGGATAGACCTGAAGCGCGCTGCCCTGGGCATCGACGACATAGTGGCTGACCGGATCGACCTGGAAGCTGCCGTTGCGCGTATAGGCGGTCGAGGCGTTGATGCCGTTGGTCTTGACCGTGAAGAAGCCGTCGCCGGAGATGGCGAGGTCGAGCGAGGAACCGGTCGACTTCAGGTTGCCCTCGGTGAACAGCTGGCGGTTCGCCTTCACGACCGTGCCCGATCCGACTACCTTGGTGGGATCGGCCGAGACGCTTGACGCGATCACGTCGGCGAAATCGGTCCGGCTCTTCTTGAAGCCGTTGGTCGAGACGTTGGCGAGGTTGTGCGAGATGGTCGACATCTCGGACTGGGACGCCTGCAGGCCGCTGAGCGAAGTGTAGAAGGACATTCTGATCTACTCCTGGTGATAAGGTCAGCCGATCTGGCGAACGGCGGAAATGGGAACCTGGCCGAGGCCGGGAAGCGTGAGCACGGGCGAGCCCGAGGCTGGCATCGACACAGCGGCGACCGGCGACCAGACGAGGCCGCGGCTGCCGACGCTGGTGCCGGCATTGGCGGCGGTCACGGTGACCTTGAACGGGCCCGGGCCGGCATCCGCGCCGCCGTCGGTCTTGCCGTCCCAGTCGTAATTGACCGTACCCTTGGGCTGGGCGCCGAGCTGCTGGGTGGTCAGCACCTGGCCGTTGGCATTCTCGATCGTGACGGTCACGTCAGTCGCCGCGCCGTCGAGCTCTACGGCGCCGGCGATCCCGCCCGAGGTGCGGCCATAGGCCACCTTGCCTTCGGTCAGCACGGTCCGGCCGACATAGGCGAGCGCGTCGCTGGCGCTGGTGCCCGACAGCTTGTCGGAGATCGCCTTCAGCGTCGTGTTCATGTCGGTGATGCCGGCCAGCGACGAGAACTGGGCCATCTGGGCGACCATCTGGGTGTTGTCGACCGGCGAGAACGGGTCCTGGTTCTTGAGCTGCGCCGTCATCAGCTTCAGGAAATCCGCCTGGCCGAGCGAGGTCGAGCCCTTCGACGCGGTCGGCGCGCTGTTGGTGGTGCGGTTGATGCCCAGATTGTTGAGCGTGGTATCGAAGGCGGAGCTCATGATCAGCGTCCCAGCTTGAGGGTATCGAGGATCAGCGACTTCGCGGTCTGCATCACCTCCACATTGTTTTGGTAGCTGCGGGCGGTCTCCATCATGTCGACCAGCTCGCGGGTCTCGTCGACCGCGCTGACGAAGACGTTGCCGTCCTTGTCAGCCATCGGATGCGAGGGGTCGTAGAGCTTGGTCGGATCGCCGCCGGCGGTCACGATCTGCTCGACATTGACGGTCGCAAGGCCCGTCGCCTTGTCATATTCGGTCCGGAACACCGGCTTGATCGTGCGGTAGGCGGTGTCAGCGCTGCCCGAGATCGCCCCGGCATTGGCCAGATTCGACGCGGTCGTGTTCATCCGCACGAGCTGCGCCGACATCGCGCGGCCTGCGACCTGGAAGATGTTGAGGCCGTTGTCAGCCATCTTATTCGCCCTTCAGCGCGCGGGTGATCTGGCCGATCCGCCCGTTCAGGAAGGAGAGGGTCGTCTGGTACTGGACGGCGTTCTCGGCAAAGGCGGTCTGCTCGGTCGACAGCTCGACCGTGTTGCCGTCGAGCGAGGCCTGGCTCGGCACGCGATACCGCACCGAGTTGCCGATGCTGCTGCTGCTGTCCGACTGCTCCATCGCGGAAAGCGCGGTGCGGAAGTCGATGTCCTTAGCCTTGAAGCCCGGGGTCGACGCATTGGCGATGTTCGATGCGAGCAGGCCCATCCGCTGCGAACGCACCTGAAGCGCCGCACCGTGGATCCCGAAAAGCATGTCGCTGGCCATTGGCCTTCTCCTGCGCAAGATTGCGCGAGGGAACACAGCAAAGGCCGTGCCAAATGCGATCGGCAGGGGCCCGCATCTCCTTCCTGCCTCCTGACGGCAGCCGGGGCGGCAAGGTCTTGCCGGTGTGGCGGCAATCTTGCCGGTCGCCTGCCGGTTCCCCCGGCACGGTCGGGTGTCGCGGCGTGACGGCCGGCATTTGGCCCACCCCTTGCAACAGGCGGGCGGATGACGACCGCACCCGATATCGCCCAGCAACTGGGCCCCTTTCTCGATCCGCTCGCGATCTCGATCGTCGGTGGTGGAACGTTGCTCGCCGTCGTGCTCCGCACGCCGATGCGTGATCTGTCGCGCGCCGTCGCGGCGCTCGGCACGATCGGGCGGCGCCGGTTCGATGCTGGGCCGCTGCTCGATCAGATCGGTGCGCTTGGCCGAATCGCCCGGCGGCACGGCGTGATGGCGCTGGATCGCTCGGTCATCGCCGATGCCGATGTCGCCGCCGCAATTGCCGCGATCGTCGATGGCCGGCCCGCTGCCGATGTCGAGGCGCTCGTCCGGCATTGCCGCCGCGCGCGGATCGACCGCCATGTCGCCGCCGCCGATGTCTGGGCCGGCATGGCCGAGGTCGCGCCGGCCATGGGCATGGTCGGGACGCTGATCGGCCTGGTCGGCATGTTCGTGAAGATGGACGATCCGGCGGCGATCGGCGGCTCGATGGCGATCGCCCTGCTCGCCACGCTCTACGGCGCGCTGCTCGCCAATCTGATTGCGATGCCGGTGGCGGCTCGCCTGCGCCGCCACGCCCGCGAGGAAGCGGTCGAACGGCTTCGGCTCGAGGCACCGCTCGTCGCGCTCGCCGCCCGCGAGCAGCCGCGCACTACGGCGCCTCCGCTGGGCGTGCCTGTGCCGATGGCTGACGTCGTATGAGCGACGATTTCCCCGAAGCGGCGCCCGGCCGTCCGATCTGGCTGATGACGCTCGCCGACCTGGCGCTGCTGCTGGTCGGCTTCTTCGTGCTGATCCAGGCGAGCCAGAATGTCGACCGCAAGGCGCTGGCGCGGGGTATTCGCGAAGGCTTCGGTGTTTCGGCAGCGCCGACTGCCGCGCCCGATCCGATCCCGGTCGCGGCGGCCGCGATGATGAATTTCATGCCCGGCTCCGCCGTGCTGCCCTCGACGCCCGCAGGCCTGATCGCCTGGGCGCGGGAGGCGGTGCGCGATCCTCGCGTCGTGCTGAAGATCAGCGGCAGCACTGATGGCTCGCCCCGTGATGTCGATGCCCTGACGGGCAGCGGCGCTGTGCTCGCGGCCGATCGTGCCCGGGCCGTCGCAGCCGCGCTCGCCGCGGCGCATGTGGTGCCCGCCGGGCGCATGACCATCGTCAATGCGCCGGAGAATCCGGGCCGCATGCACCGCACCGTCGTGATCACCATCGGCTTTGCCGGAGAGCGGCAATGATCTGCCGACCGGCAACCCGCATTTGCCGCCCTGAGGAGAAAATCATGTCCCCCTTGTTCGTGGCACGCCTGTTCGTGCCGCTCGCATTGCTCGCCGGTCCCGCGGTCGCGGCGGCGCCCTTTCAGGATACCGCGGCGATCGACCGCGCCGTCGCTGCCTTTACCGGCAAGACGATCGGAGAGGCCGGGGGCGCGCGCAGCATCGTCGATACGAGGCTGAAGCTCGCCGCCTGTCCGATGGTCTCGATGGCGTGGCGCGGTGCCGGCCAGGATGCGGTGGTCGTGACCTGCACAGGCCCGGCATGGCGGATTTTCGTCCCCGTCCACACCGTTGCGAAGCCAGTCTCGGCGCCAGCGCCGGCTGCGCCGGTCGCTGCCGCGCCGGTCAAGTTCGCGGCCGTGATCAAACGTGGCGATCCGGTGACGATCGCGGCCGGATCGCCCGGCTTCTCGATCACGCGCGAGGGCATCGCGATGGCGGATGCAGCGCCCGGTGCCCGCTTCCTCGTCAAGGTCGATAGCGCCAAGGCGCCGGTACAGGCGGTGGCGATCGAGTCGGGCCGCGCAACGCTGCCCGGCTGGACGGAATAATTCCTTAAGGTGTGGACGAAACGGTCGTTACTCCTCCTGTCAGCGTAACCCCAAAGGTGCAGACGTGGTGGATTCGATCAGCTCAAAGCCAGTGCCCGGACGCGATCGGCAGGTCGTGCCGGTCGCGCGTGCCGCACCGCCTGCCAAGACGGCGGGTCGTGAAGGCGTGGTCGCCGAGCAGCTCGAGCTGTCCGCCATGGCGTTCGGCTTTGCCGACCAGCCGCCGGTCGATGTCGAGCGGGTGTCGCGTATCCGCAACGCGATCCGCAACGGCACCTTTCCGATCTACCCTACGACGATCGCCGACCGGCTGATCGCGCTCAAACTCGAATGGAATCCGCATGACGCCGACTAACTCCAGGCGCGACGCGCTGATCGGCGTGATCGAATCGCTCCACGCCGAGATCGCGGCGCTGAAGGCGAACGACGTCGAGGGGCTGGAGCGGGCGACCCAGGCCAAGCTTGCCGGGATCAACGCCATTGCCGCCCTGGGCACCGGCCCGGCCGGCCCGGAACTGCGCGATCTTGCCGAGGAGGCCAACCGCCTCAACGAGACCTGCCGCATCTATGTGAACCTGATGGCGGCAAATGTTCGCCGCCGCCTGCAAAGTCTGACCGGCGATGCCGGTGCCGGTTACCGCCCGGGTATGGGGCTCAAGGCCTACGCCTGAGAATCGGGTGGTCTTCACCCGGAGCATCCCGAATAGCCGTAGAGCCTGACGAGACGGCGTAGCGAGGGACAAGCGCCGGACGTCCCGATAGCGCCTCGATATAGTCGATCCCCCCTTGCCCGATCTGACAGGCGAGAACTGGCACGGTCCTTGCTGTTTGTGACCCTGAATAAGGGCAAAGCAGCCAGGGATCGATGACCTTCAATCCGATTGCCAATCTCGTGGGAACGAAATCGACCGGCTCGGTGCAGTCGGCGATCGCGCTTGCCAGCCAGAAGACCGGGATCGATTTCAACTATCTGATGGGTCAGGCGCAGCTCGAAAGCGGCATGCGCGCCGATGCGCGCGCCGGCACGTCGAGCGCTTCGGGCCTTTATCAGTTCATTGAACAGAGCTGGCTGCGGGTAGTGAAGCAGCACGGGGCTGAGCATGGCCTCGGCTGGGCGGCCGACAGCATCTCGACGACCAGTTCGGGTCGCATGACGGTCAGCGACCCCGGCCTGCGGCGCTCGATTCTCGCGCTACGCAACGATCCGCAGACCGCCTCGCTCATGGCCGCGGAGCATGCGTCGGACAACAAGGAAGCGATCGAGAGCGCTCTCGGCCGCGATGCCAACGGCACCGACCTCTATATGGCGCATTTCCTGGGCCTGGGCGGCGCTCGATCCTTTCTCGGCGCGATGCAGGACAGCCCCAACCGCACCGGCGCGGCGATGTTTCCCGCCGCGGCCCGCGCCAATCACAACATCTTCTACGCCTCGAACGGGCAGCCGCGCACGCTCGCGCAGATCTACGACCGGTTCACCGCCAAGCTCGAAAACGGCGCTGCGGGCGGCGCGGCAAAGGTCGGCGTTGCGCTTGCCTCGACCACGCTCGGCGAATCCGGCGCGACCGTCATTCCCGGCAATGGCGAGACCAGCACCAGCGACGCCGCCGTCTGGGCGCAGGCCACGCTCGACCAGATCAACGGAGGGGCTGCGCGCGTGCAGACTGCCAATCTCATGCGGCCGACGCCGGATACGGCGCGGCTGGCGTATATGATGCTCGCGACCCTGGGGGCCTGACGCATGGCTGTTGCTCTCAAGCGTGGCGGCATGGCGCCGCTGTTCCGCTCCGCCGCGCTGCCGGTCGCGATCCTGCTGCTGGTCGTGCTGATGGTCGTGCCGATCCCGCCGGCCCTGCTCGACCTGTTCTTCATCATGAACATCACGATCAGCCTCGCCGTGCTGATGGTGTCGCTGAACGCGCAGAAGCCGCTCGACTTCTCCGCCTTCCCCACCGTGCTGCTGTTCGCCACCTTGTTCCGCCTCAGCCTCAACGTCGCGTCGACCCGAGTCGTGCTGGTGCACGGCCATGAGGGCGAGAGCGCGGCCGGCCATGTCATCGAGGCGTTCGGCACCTTCCTGATCGGCGGCGACTATGTCGTCGGCCTGTTCGTCTTCGCCATCCTGGTCATCATCAACATGATCGTGGTGACCAAGGGCGCGGGCCGCGTGTCCGAAGTGTCGGCGCGCTTCACCCTGGATGCCCTGCCCGGCAAGCAGATGGCGATTGACGCCGATCTCAATGCCGGCCTGATCACGCCTGAGGAAGCCAAGGCGCGCCGCATCGAGGTCGCGACCGAGGCCGATTTCTACGGCTCGATGGACGGCTCGTCCAAGTTCGTGAAGGGCGATGCGGTCGCCGGCCTGCTGATCCTCGCCGCCAATATCATCGGCGGCCTGATCCTCGGCCCGGTCAGCCACGGCATGACGATCGGCGACGCCGCACATAATTACGTGCTGCTCGCGGTCGGCGACGCGCTGGTCGCGCAGATCCCGTCGCTGATGCTGTCGATCGCCGCCGCGGCCATCGTCACCCGAGTCACGTCGAGCATGGACCTTGCCGGCCAGATCGGCAGCCAGTTCGGCTCGGCCCGTACCTGGACGCCGGTCGCGATCATCCTCGCGCTGCTTGGCCTCATGCCCGGCATGCCGCATCTCGTGATCCTGCCCGCCGCCGCCGGTGCCGGTTTCGCCGCGTGGAAGCTGCGCGAGATCGCCCGCCGCCCGGCCCCGGTCGAGGTCGTCGCGGTCGAGCCGGTCGACCAGTCGAGGATCGGCTGGGAAGAGGTGACCGACGGGATGCAGGTCAATATCGACATCGGCTATGGCCTGGTGCCGCTGGTCGACGAGCGCCGCGGCAGCCCCTTGATGGCGCGGATCACCGGTGTCCGCCGTCAGCTGTCCAAGGAGCTCGGCTTCGTCGTGCCGCAGGTACGCGTGCGCGACGACATCAATCTCGCGCCCTTCACCTATCGTATCATCGTCGGCGGCGTGACCGTCGGCGAGGACAGCGTCTCGCCCGACGAGATGCTCGCGCTCGATACCGGGCAGGCGTTCGGCGAGCTCCAGGGCAAGAAGGCCAAGGACCCGACCTTCGGGCTCGACGCGGTCTGGATCACTGCCGGCGATGCCGATGCCGCGACCGGTGCCGGCTATCTGGTGGTCGATCCGGGCACCGTGGTCGCGACTCATCTCAACCACCAGCTCGGCGCACATGCCAGCGAATTGCTTGGCCCCGACGAAGTCCAGAGCCTGCTCGACGGACTGAAGGATCGCGCGGCGAACCTCGTCGCGTCGCTGTCGCCCAGCCCGCTGCCGCTGACCACGCTCACCCAGGTGTTGCGCGGCCTGCTTGCGGAGAATGTGCCGCTGAAGGAATTCCGCCGCATCGCCGCCGCCATCGCGGTCGCCGCCCAGCGGACGCTCGACGCCGACGAGATCATCGAGATGATCCGCCCGGAGCTTGGCGGGCTGATCATCCAGAAATTGTGCGGCGTTCGCGAGCCGCTGCGCGTGATGACCCTGGAAGGCCAGCTCGAAGGCCTGCTCGGCCAGGCTGTCCGCTCCGATCCGTCGCGCCGCCACACCATCGAGCCCGATCTCGGCCGCCGGATCGTCGACGCGCTTCAGCGCGCCGCCCAGCCTCTGGTCGATGAGGCCAAGCCTTTCGCGCTCGTCGTCCAGCCGGCGATCCGCGTCGCCATCCGCAAACTCGTCCGTACCATCTTGCCGGATACCCCAGTCATGAGCTTCTTCGAAGTACCCGAGGACAAATCTGTCGAGGTCGTCGCCGTGATCGGCGCGCCCGGAGCGCTGCCGGCATGACCGCGCAACCGCACCCCGCCGCCTTCTCGGGCGCGATGCCGCTGGTCTATGGACGGACCTCGGCTGCCTCGGCGCCCGACATGGCGACGCTCGCCAGGAAGCATATGCCGCTCGTGCGCCGCCTCGCCTGGCACATCCATGGCGGCATGAGCAGCGCGATCGAGGTCGAGGACCTGGTGCAGATCGGCCTGGTCGCCCTGGTCGAGGCGGGCTCCAGCTTCGAGGATCGCGGCCAGGTCACCTTCGAACAATATCTCGTCACCCGCGTACGGGGATCGATGATCGATGCGTTGCGGCGGCAGGCAACGCTGACGCGTGGCGCGATGCGTCGTCGTCGTGCCTATAATAATGCGATCGCTGCGCTGACGATCGAGCTTGGCCACGCCCCGACCGAGGCCGCGATCGCCGAAAAGCTCTGCGTCACCGTTGAAAAGCTCCGCCTGGAATATGCGACGGCTGAGCCGGTGCGGTTCGAGGCGATCGACCAGGTCTATTCGGACGACAAGCCCTGGTTCGCCAGTGACGAGCCGGATGCGTTCGAGCAACTCGCCGAGGCGGATCTGCGCGAGGCGCTGATCGGCGCGATCTCAGCGCTGCCCGAGCGCGAGGCGCAGGTGATCCAGCTTTATTATGTCGAGGAACTGAACCTGGAAGAGATCGGGCTTGTCCTCGGCGTCGGCGCCGCGCGGATCTGCCAGATCAAGAAATCGGCGCATGACCGGCTCAAGAAGGCGCTGATGCGGCGGGGCTGAACGCCGCCCTGCTGTCGTCGGGCGCTTCGTCGCGGTCGGCCATGCCGTAATCCCGCACGACCGCCGCGATCCGCAGGCGATAATCCTCGAACACCGAATCGCGGCCCTGCGCCTGTGTCGCGCGGTGCGAAGGGCGGTTGCGCCAAGCGGCCACCGCCGCCTCGTCGCGGAAGAAGGACAGCGACAGCAGCTTGCCTGGCTCCGTCAGGCTCTCGAAGCGTTCGATCGAGACGAATCCGTCGATCGTCTCAAGCTCGGGGCGCAGCGCCGCGGCCAGATCGAGATAGCGTGCCTGCTTGCCGTCGGCCGGCCTGACCTCGAAGATCACCGCGATCATTGCGTGTCGACCCGGCGCAGGAACAGCCGGTCCTCCCGGCGGATGAAACGTTCCGCCTTGGCAAAGGCAAAATTCTCCCGGCCGAGCGGATCGGCCCTCAGCCGGACGCGATAGGCTTCGTATGCGGCGAGATCGGCAATCGAATAGACGCCGTACGCCGTGGTCGCCGATCCCTCGTGCGGCGCGAAATAGCCGATCAGATCGGCGCCGCAGCGGGGAATGGCCTCGCCCCAGGTCCGTGCATATTGCTCGAAGGCCGGCAGGTTGAAGGGATCGATCTCGTAGCGGATGAAGCAGGTGATCATGGTCGGCTCCGTGGTTGCAGGCCTCCTCCTACACCTTGATGTGACGCTGATGGTTCGGCTATGATCGAACCATGAAGGACGGGCCAAGCATTGCGGCCATCGCCGCGCTGATCGGCGATCCCGCGCGCGCCAACATGTTGACCGCGCTGATGGACGGCCGCGCTCTGACCGTCAGCGAGCTGGCCCAGGCGGCTGGCGTCGGGCTGCCGACCGCGAGCGGGCATCTGGCGAAGCTTGATGCCGCGGGGCTGCTCGTCGCGCGGCGGCAGGGGCGCCATCGTTATTTCCAATTGTCCGGGGCTGATGTCGGCGAGGCGCTGGAAAGCCTGATGAGCCTGGCGGCGCGGACCGGGGCGATGCGCGTCCGGACCGGCCCGAATGATGCTGCGCTGCGCGAGGCGCGAATCTGCTACGATCATCTCGCGGGCGAGCGGGCCGTGGCGCTGATGCAGGCCTTTACCCGGAACGGCCTGATCGCCGGCGAGGATTCGCCGGTGGTGACGCCTGCGGGCGCCGGCTTCTTAGGCGGCCTGGGCATCGATGTGGCGCGGCTCGGCCGGGCGCGGCGGCCGCTGTGCCGGGCCTGTCTCGACTGGAGCGAGCGGCGAAGCCATCTCGGCGGCGTGCTGGGTGCGGCAATCCTCGACCATGTCATTGCCGCCGGCTGGGCCCGCCGGGGCGAGGGGCGGGCGATACGGTTCGATCCGGCCGGCGCGGCGGCGTTCGACGCAGCGTTCCTGGGCGGCTGAGACGCAGCAAAAACCCCGGCGGTCCTGCGACCGCCGGGGTTCCTGGTTGCTCCGCCCTTGCGGGAAGAGCCCGGTCGGCCCCGACACCCGATGGGGGGCGGTGCCGGGGGCCGTTTCGCGATATTAGCGGAGCAGCGAGAGCACGCCCTGCTGGCTCTGGTTCGCCTGGGCGAGCAGGGCCGTCGATGCCTGGCTCAGGATCTGCGCCTTGGCGAGCGCGATCGTCTCAGTCGAGAAGTCGACATCCTCGATCCGGCTGCGCGCGTCGGTCAGGTTGCTGACATTGCTGGTCAGGCTGCTCACGACCGATTCGAGTCGGCTCTGGCCTGCACCGATCGACGAACGGGTCGTGTTGACCGACAGCAAGGCGGCATCCAGGGAATCGAGCGCACCCTTGGCGCCAGTGACGGTGGAGATGTCGATGCTGCCGACGCTGGTGAGGTTGAGCGCGGTGATCTTCAGCGCGACCTGATCGGCCGAGCCCGAACCGGTCTGGATGTTCACCGTGACATCGCTCGCGCCGAACAGGGTAACGCCGTTGAAGTTGGTCTTCGACGTGATGTCCGAAAGCTGCGACGCCAGTTCCTTGACTTCGACCTGCAGGTTCTTGCGGTCGTCGTCGGAATAGGTGCCCGACGCCGACTGGACCGACAGCTCGCGGACGCGCTGCAGGATGTTGGTGACTTCACCCAGCGCGCCGTCGGCGGTCTGGGCAAGCGAGATGCCGTCGTTCGCGTTGCGGATCGCCTGGGTCTGGCCCTTGATCTGCGAGGTGAGCGAGGAAGCGATGGCGGACCCTGCCGCGTCGTCCTTCGCGCTGTTGATGCGCTTGCCGGTCGACAGGCGCTCGATGCTGGTCTGCAGCGCTTTCGATGCCGCATTCGACGCGTTGGTCGCGCGCAGCGCGGCAACGTTGGTTCCGATAACAGTCATTGTCCGATCTCCATTGTGATCCGACGATCCCCGCCGCCCCCAAGCGGAGGGCCGAGCCGTCACAGAAGGTAACGACCGGCAACGCCGCCGATTAAGTAAATTCGCACGGTATCGCCGGAAACCGCGCATTTCCGGGGTCTGCGGTGGCGCATTCCTGCCGGGCGGAAATAATTTGCCGCCACGGCAATATGCTTAACTCCGCGTTTACCATCCGTGAGGCATTTCCCTTCCTATCGAAGGGGGAATTCAATGCGTGCCATCGTCCCGTCAGCTGCGGTCCTGCGGCAGAAATATACGCTCGTATCGTCGCTCCGCGCCCAGGGGTTCGCGGTCCGCTCGTTCGAGGATGGCCGGCCGCAGCCGGGCGACATCTATCTCGTCGCCGATGGCGAGACCCCGCCCGCGCCGGCCCGCACCGTGATCATCGGCGACGCCGTCGGCTCGGCTGGCCGCCATATCGTCCCGGCCCGCGACGGCAGCCCGGCGCGGATCGCCTTCGGCCCCGAGGACGCGCATGTCGGTAACGGCTTCGTCCGTGCGCTCGTCGCCGAGCAGGAAACGCCGACCGCGGCCGATCCGGAGAGCCTCGCGCTCTACGCCCTGGCCGAGCGGGTCGCCGCCGCCGACATCACCGTGCTGATCAACGGGCCGACCGGCACCGGCAAGGAAGTGCTTGCCCGCTCGATCCACCTCAACTCGAGCCGCCGCGACGGCCCGTTCATCGCGATCAATTGCGCCGCGCTGCCGGAGACGATGCTTGAGGCGCTGCTGTTCGGCCACCAGAAGGGCGCCTTCACCGGCGCTTCCTCAGGCGGCGAAGGCTTCTTCCGCGCCGCGCATGGCGGCACGCTGCTGCTCGACGAGATTGCCGAGATGCCGCTCCAGCTCCAGTCGAAGCTGCTCCGCGTGCTGCAGGAGCGCGAGGTCGTGCCGATCGGTGCCTCGACGCCCGTCTCGGTGGATGTCCGGATCATCGCCTGCGCCAACCGCGACCTGCAGGCCGAAGTCGCCGCCGGCCGGTTCCGCGCCGATCTCTATTACCGCCTCTCGGTCTTCCCGCTGAGCACCAAGCCGCTCGCCGAGCGCCGACAGGACATCCCCGCGCTCGCCGCGACCCTGATCCTGCGCCATGCCGGCAATCGCGCGACGACCCCATGGCCCGATGCGTCGGCGGTCGAGGCGCTGATGGGTCATGACTGGCCGGGCAATGTCCGGGAGCTCGAAAACGTCATCCAGCGCGCCTTGCTGTTCGCAGCGGGCGATACGATCCATGCCGAGCATATCGTGTTCGATCGCCCGTCGGCGCCGATCCCGGTTTTCGCCGCGCACGCCGCCAACGACCAGCCGGCGGCCCAGCCCGCGACCCTGGGGAATATCGTCCAGATGAGCGAGTTCGCCGCGATCCGCGAGACACTCGCTGCCTGTGGCGGCAGCCGGATCGAAACCGCACGGCGGCTCGGCATCTCGGAGCGGACGCTGCGCTATCGCCTCGCCAAGGCCCGCGAGCAGGGTGACGACATCACCCGTGCCCCGAACAAGGCAGTGTCGGCATGAGCGGCGTCGGCGGAATCGGCGGCGCGATGAGCGTCGACCGGGTGATGCAGCTTCGCGCGCAGATCCTCGAGCGCAACGAGGCGCTGTCGCGCGCCAATGCGACGGCCGGCACATCGGCTCCGGCCCAGGGCGTCGGCTCGTCCAAGCCGACCAGCTTCGCCGCGACGATGGAAGAGGCGCTGAAGAGCGTCAACGAAGGCCAGAACAAGGCCGGCGAACTCTCCGCCGCGTATGAACGCGGCGAGAATATCGACATCGCGAAAGTGATGCTCGCCCGGCAGCAGGCCTCGGTCGGCTTCGAGGCGACGCTTCAGGTGCGCAATAAACTCCTGTCCGCCTACAAGGACATCATGAGCATGCCGGTGTAAACCATGAGCAACGCCCTCACCCCGTCCGCCACGCCCGCCCTGCCGGAGCGCTTCGCCAACCCTCTGCGGCAGATCCAGGATCTGCTCGCCCAGCCGGCGGTGCGCCGCAGCCTGCCGATGGTGCTGATGATCGGCCTGATCGCGGCCGCCGCGCTCGCCTGGGTCATGCTGTCCACGCCGACGCAGAAGACCCTGTTCTCCGGGCTCAGCGACGTCGACAAGGGATCGGTCACCCAGGCGCTCCAGCAGGCCAAGATCACCGCGCGGATCGACGAGGGCACCGGTGCCCTGACGGTGAATGAGGACGATTATTCCCGGGCGCGAATCCTGCTGGCCGGGCAGGGCCTGCCCAAGGGTGCGCCTGGCGGCTATCAGATTCTCGACAATCTGCCGATGGGCGTGAGCCGCGCGGTCGAGGGCGAGCGTCTTCGCCAGGCGCGCGAGACCGAACTCGCCCGGTCGATCCAGGAGATCGACGCGGTGGCCGAGGCGCGAGTCCATCTCGCCACGCCCGAGGCATCAGTATTTGTCCGCGATAACGCCGCGCCTTCGGCCTCGGTTATCGTCAAGCTTCAACCAGGCAGGTCGCTGGGCGATGCGCAGGTCAGCTCGATCATCAATCTCGTCGCCTCGTCGGTTCCGGGCATGAAGCCCGAGGCAGTCACGATCGTCGACCAGATGGGCGGCCTGCTCACCAAGGGATCCGACAAGAGCGCGCTCGGCATTGCCAGCGACGAACGAATCGCCTTCCAGCGCCGCATCGAAGAAAAGAACCGCGCCCAGGTCGTGCAATTGCTGACGCCACTGATCGGTGCCGGCAATTTCACCGTCGAGGTCCAGGCGGATGTCGATCTCGACGAGACCCAGGCAACGCGCGAAAGCTATGACAAGCAGGGCGCGCTGCGCGCCGAACAGGGCAATTGGACCGGCAACCAGAAGGACGGCGCCAGCGCACAGCCCGGCGGCATCCCCGGTGCCCTGTCGAACACGCCGCCGCCAGCTTCGACGCTCAACGCGCCGAAGCCGGCGCCGACGCCCGCCCCTGGTACGCCGCCGGTCGCAGGTGCCCCCGGTGCGCCGTCCGCGGCAGCCGCCGTGGTCGGCGCGGTCAGCGATGCGATGAAGCAGAGCGACCAGTATAGCCGTGCCTATGATCTGGGTAAGGAAGTCTCGGTGACCCGGGCTGCTCCCGGCGCGATCAAGCGGCTGTCGGTCGCGGTGCTGCTGCGCGAGCCGGAGGCCGGCAAGCCGCGCAGCCAGCTCGAGATCCAGCAGATCACCCAGCTCGTCCAGACGGCAGTTGGCTATAACCAGGGCCGCGCCGACCAGGTCACCGTGATCAGCCGCAAGTTCGCCGGCGCGACCGCGCTCGACGACAAGCAGCCCTGGTACGAGGCAGGCTGGCTGCCGGTAGTGGTGCGCAACGTCACCGCCATCGTGATCGCGCTGCTGGTGCTGTTCCTCGGCGTGCGCCCGCTCGCCAAGGCGATGCTGAAGAAGCGCGACGATGCCGCGCCTCGCTTGGCGCTCGGCCGCGACTATGGCGGCGCGACGGGTGGCGCGGGTGGCGGTGGAGCCGGGAGTGCCAATGGCGTCCCGGTCAGCATCGACGCACTCGAGAGCGCCCGTAACTATGACGACCGAATCGGTATGGTACGGGGCTTCACCCGGGACAATCCGGCGCGCGCCGCCCTGGCGGTACGCGACATGATCAAGGCGGACGCCAAGCCATGACCGCGCCTTTCCGCAACTATACCGGCGTCGAGCGCGCCGCCGTGCTGATGATGCTGGTCGGCGAGGAGGAAGCCGCCGCGATCCTGCAGAAGCTCGATCCCGAGGAAGTCCGCCAGCTCGGCAAGGCGATGTTCGCCGTCGCCGACGTCAGCGAGACCGAGGTCGAGTTCGTGCTCGACGATTTCGTCGGCAAGGCGCGCGAGCGCACCGGCATCTCGTTCGATCCGCGTCCGCAGATCGAGACGATGATGACCCGGGCGCTTGGCCAGGAAAAGGCGGACAGCGTGCTGTCGCGAATCATCCCGCCCGAGGATGCCTGCCAGATCGACCTGCTCGACTGGCTCGACGCGACGGAGATCGCGGGGCTGATTGAGAAGGAACATCCCCAGATCGCCGCCGTGCTGATCGCGAACCTCGATCCGACGGTCGCGGCGCAGGTGCTCGAATTGCTGCCCGATGCGGTGCAGCCCGATATCCTTCACCGCCTCGCGCGGCTCGGGCCGATCACGCCCGAGGCAGTCGAGACGCTGAAGACCGCGCTCGCGGGCCGTGTCGGCACGACGCAACAGGCGGCCGGCGTCACGCTCGGCGGCACCAAGGATGCGGCAAAGATCCTGTCGAGCGGCCGCAAGGCGACCGAGCTTCGCGTCATGCCCAAGCTGTTCAAGATCGACCGCGAAGTCGCCAAGGCGATCGAGGAGGCGATGTTCGTCTTCGAGAACCTGCTGGAACTCGACGACAAGAATCTCGGCACGCTCATCCGCAACATCGACGGCGACATCCTCACGCGGGCTCTCAAGGGCGTGGACGAATCGATGCGCGCACGCTTCCTCGGCTGCATGTCGAGCCGCGCCGCGGATGGTATCCGCGACGAGATGGAGGCACGCGGCCCGATGAAACTGTCCGAAGTGCTTGAGGCGCAGAAGGTGATCATCCAGATCGCGCGCAACCTCGCCAAGGACGGCACGATCCAGATGGGTGGCGGCGAGGACGATTATGTCTGATTTCACCGCGGGCTTTGTCGCCCGCCACGAAGCGATAGCGCAGGCGCTTCACCAGGCGTTCGAGGTCCCGCCCGAAGGGTTCGCGCCGGCCGATCTCAGGGCATGGGCCACGGGCCGCGCCGGCCCGGTATCCTTCTCGCCGCAATCGGATGGTCCGAAGCATTTCCATCCGGCCGATCCGGACGCCAAGCCGACCGAGGGGTGGGATCCGTTCGCCGCAGCCGAGGCTGCGCCGGCCCCGGGACCCTTTGTCGATCCGCTCGCTTCCGCGCACGCAGCCGGCTTTGCCGAGGGCATGGCCGCGGCCATCGCCGAGATCGGTGAGACCGGCGATCGCGATCGCGCGCTGCTAACTGCGCTCGGTGAAGCACTGCGCAACGAAGGCAGGCTCGACCGCGAACTGATGGCCCGCCAGTTGCGCCAGACCGTGATGTTCCTCGTCACCAGGCTGATCGGGGAGGCGGGCATTTCGCCCGACATCCTCGCCCGCCGGATCGATTCGGCCGCAGAGATTCTCGCCGACAGTGCCGAATCGGCGCTGTTGCGCGTTCATCCCGACGATGTCGCCTTGCTCGAGGGCAGATTGCCCAAGACGGTGTTCGCAGTCGCCGACGCGGATATCGCACGTGGCAGTTTCGTGCTTGAATCGGCCTCGACCATTGTCGAGGACGGCCCGGAACTCTGGCTCGAACAGCTCGCCCTGGCGATCGACCGGGTGGCCGTCCCGCCATGCTGAACCGTTTCACGAGCGATTATCTCGAATCGCTGGGCGTGCCCGATTTCACCCCGGCTCCCAAGATTTCCGGCCGGCTCGCCTCGTTCGATGGCCTGTTGATGGAGGCGGTCGGCCTGACCCTGCCGGTCGGCACGGTATGCCAGGTCGGCACCCGCGGCGTCGGCGTGGAGGCCGAGGTGATCGGTTTTCGTAACGGGCGGACCCTGCTGATGAACCTGGGCGGCCCAGCGCCGCTGCTCCCGCAAATGCCGGTGCGGCCGCTCGGCCCTCCGGGCGAGGCTGAGGTCGGGCCCGCGCTGCTGGGCCGTGTCGTCGACGGCGCGGGCAAGCCGATCGACGGGCTCGGCCCGATTCGCGGGGCGGATCACTGGCCGCTCGCCGGCAAGCTGCAAAGCCCGCTCGATCGCGGCCGCGTGCTTCAGCCGCTCGATGTCGGCGTGCGCGCGATCAACGGGTTGCTCACCGTCGGCCAGGGCCAGCGTATCGGGATCATGGCCGGGTCGGGCGTCGGCAAGTCAGTGCTGCTCGGCATGATCGTGCGCGCGGCCGAGGCCGATGTGATCGTGATCGGTCTGATCGGCGAACGCAGCCGCGAGGTTGCCGATTTTCTGGAGACCAAGGTCGCCGGCGAGGCGCGCCAGCGTGCCGTCGTCGTCGCGGTCCCCGCCAATCATTCGCCGGTGCTGCGTATCCGTGGTGCGCTGCGCACTCATGCCATTGCCGAGGCGTTCCGCGCCCAGGGCAAGAAGGTGCTGCTGATCATGGATAGCCTGACGCGCGTCGCACATGCCGGTCGCGAGATCGGCCTTGCCCTGGGCGAACCAGCCAGCGCGCGTGGCTATCCGCCGTCGGCCATCGCCATGCTGCCCAACCTGATCGAGCGTGCCGGCACCGACGTCGCGTCGGGCGGCTCGATCACCGCGATCTACACCGTGCTTGCCGATGGCGATGACGGCAACGATCCCGTGGTCGACAGCGCCCGTTCGATCCTGGATGGCCATATCGTGCTGTCGCGCGCGCTGGCCGAGCATGGCGTCTATCCGGCGATCGACATCGGTCCGTCCGTCAGCCGCGTGATGACCGACATCGTCGACAAGCCGCACCAAAAGGCGGCGCGCGTGCTGCGGCGGCACCTCGCGACCTATGAGGAAAATCGCGACCTGGTGCTGATGGGCGCCTATCGTGCCGGCACTGATCCGGCGATCGACGCCGCCATCGCCTGCCACCCGGCGGTGATGGAATATATCAGGCAGGATCCCGACGAGATCGTATCGCTCGGCGATGCCGTGATGGAACTGACCGGCGTGTTCGGCGATGCCTAAGCCAGCCAAGCTCGACCGGCTGCTTCGTGTCCGCACGCTGCAGCTTGGGCTGGTCCGTGCCGAGGAGGTGCGGGCGCAGGAGCGGTTCAACAGCGAGACGGCACTCAAGGGCAGGATCGCGCAGCTCGCCGAAGCGGTCGCACCGAGCTCGACCTCGACCGAGGGCTTTTCCCTCATTGCCACCGCCCATTTCCGCGACCGGCTCCAGCAGTCGGCTGAAGCGGCGGAGGGGCGCCTCCGTGCCGCGGAACGCGTGGCGGAGCGCGCCGCCGAAGCCACCCGCGAAGCCAGGCGGGATCAGAACGCGATCGAGAAGCTGATCGCGCGCGCTGATGCCGACGCAGCGCTCAAGGCGATCCGCGCGCTCGAAGCCGCGCCACCCACCCGGAAGATTCGGCACGATCCTTGCTGAAACCCTGAGCGGCGGAATGTGCCGAACGGGATATATGGATGATCGAGCTTTCGACCCAGTTGCCACAGACGACCATACCGGTTTCCGGTCCAGCCGCGTCGGGGGGCGCGGCTGGCGGATTCGTGCAGCTTCTTGCGGCCTTTCTGGACTCGAGCGCTTCGACTACGCCCGACAATCCGGCCGATACGGCGTTGCCGGCCGACCGGCAGGCTCTTGCCGATGACGGCAAGGCCTTGCCTGCCGCCCTTGCCGATGACGGCAAGCTGATCGACCCGGCGCTGATCTGGTTGCCGGTCTCGCTGCCGATTCCGGCGCCGGTCATCCCGCCCATCATCTTGCCGCCCGATCCCGGCGCGCGCGCGCCCTTTGCCGGTGCGGCTGGTATCGATCCCGGACCTGCGACGCTCGCCGCCGCCGGTGCGCTGATGCTGGCCCCTGGCGTCATGGAGGCAGAGCCTGACGCCACGATGAAGGAGGTGCCGGTCCCGGCCGCCGGGCTGCCGGTGAAAACGGACGCGGGCGCGTCGGAGCCGGTGTCGAAGACCGTCGCTGCCGCTCCGTCGTCCATGACCGCGGTTCCCACCGCTCAGCCGGCCGGCCAGACCTTCGCCGCGGCGATCGCGGCGGTCCTCGCCAATCACGAGCGCCCTGCCCGCGATGACGATCGTGCCGAGTCACGTAATACCGGCACGCTCATCGCGATTGCGCAGGCCGACGCTGCGGCACGGCCGATCGTCCAGGCTGCGGGCGGCGCGAAGAATCCCGCGCTCGACCTGCGTGACGATCGCGGGCTGCACGGCATGATCGACCGGATCGAGATGCTGCGCGACGACGCCAACGCGCGCGACACGCGGATTCGCCTGGTTCCCGATGCACTGGGAGGCGTCGATGTCGCGCTGCGCAAGGATGGGGATACGCTCCATGTCCGTTTCACCGCCGACACCCAGGCGACGCGCACCCTCCTGACCGAAGCGCAGCCGCGCCTCGCCGAACTGGCGGACGCGCGTGGCGTAAAGCTTGGGCAGACCAGCGTCGACACCGGCACCGGCGGCGGCGGCGCGAACCACATGAATCACCAGTCACGCGCCACCACCCGGCGCATACCCGCGTCAGCGCCGGCCCCTGCTGCCGATGCCGATTTTTCCACCGACCAGCGCCTCGCCTGAAATTGAAGGAACCCGACAATGAGTGACACCGAAGACGCCCAGGCCAAGAAAAAGAAGAAGGGCAAGGGCAAGCTCCTGATCATGGTCCTGGGCCTGCTGGTGCTCGGCGGTGCCGGGGGTGGGGGCTATTTTGCCTGGAGCAGCGGCATGCTGGGCGGTGGCGCCCATGGTACGGCGGGCAACGGCCCGCGCCTGGTCCCGAAGAGCGAGCAGAAACGCGTCAGCGCGTCGGGCGAGGGTGGCGGACATGGTGAGGAAGGCGGCAGCGCCGGCTCCAAGCCACCGAGCGGCTCGGGCGGCGAGAAATATGCCTCCAACTATTATGCGATGGAAAAGGAGTTCACCTCCAACCTCCAGGACAGTGTCCATTTCATCCAGGTCGGGCTGGCGATCTCGACGCCCTACGACGATTCGGTGATCGAGAACATCAAGACCAACGAGATCGCGGTCCGCTCGGCGATCCTGATGACGCTCGGCGACACGACCGAGGAGCAGGTGTTCACCAGCGACGGCAAGAAGCTGCTTGAGCGCCGCCTCGCCAAATCGATCAACGACACGCTGAAGGAAAAGGAAGGATTCGGCGGGGTTGGTAACGTCTACTTTACCAATTTTGTTGTTCAGTGACCTGGCATGGTTAACGGCTCTTCACCACAATCGGGCGAACGGCGGGAACGGCCCCGGCACGTGGCGGAACACGCCACGCTGGGGGTCGCCAATCTCAATCCGTTCGGCGATCTGCACACGCTGCAGCATCTCTCGGCGCGCCTCGCGCGCGGGATGCGCGGCGTGTTCGAGCCGTTGTTGCGCAAGGAAATCCGTACTTTTGCCGAGCCGCTGGTCGTCCAGCGCTTCGCCGATTACCGCGCCGAGCGGCCCGACGGGCTGACTGCCTGGCTGCCGCTGGCGATGACGCCGGCCACCGGCCAGGCGATGGTGGTGCTCGACGGGCGCTTCGTGATGGAGCTGCTCGACCTGTTCTTCGGCGGCACCGGCGCCGTTCCGCACGATATGCCGGCCGAATTCACGCCGGCGGCCGAGGCGATGATCGGGCGGCTCGGCATGATGCTCGCCGCACCGCTCAAGGCCGCCTGGGAGCCGCTGGCCCGGATCGAGTTCAAGCCGGGCCATGTCGAGGCGAACGCAGCGCTGATCGCCGGCCTCGACGGTGACGATGCGATGGTGATCACCCGTTTCGGCATCGCCGCCGGCCACGCCAAGCCAGTCTTCGTCGACATCGTCTACCCCGTTGCGGCGCTCAAGCCGCACGCGCCCTCGCTGACCGGCAAGGTCCATGCGAAGACGGCGGAACCGGATCCGGCGTGGCGCAACAGCCTGACCCGTGCCGTTATGGGTGTCCGCTTCCCGATCCGGTCGGTGCTGGCCGAGCCGATGGTCCCGCTCAGCGTGCTGATGAACCTGAAGCCGGGTGACGTCATCCCGATCACGCTCGGCGCCGACGTGCCGGTGATGGTCGGCGGCGACCGGCTGGGTGCCGGCACCGTCGGCACGTCCAATGGCCACGCGGCCATTCGTCTCAATTCGATCTCGCACGAAAAACTAGAGGAACTCCAATGACCGACATGACCGGGGGATTCCCCGTCGATTCGTCGCTGGCGGCCAATTTCCGGCTGCTGCAGGACGTCGACGTCAAGCTGACCGTCGAGATCGGATCGACCTCGCTCACGCTGCGCGAACTGCTCGCGCTCGGCGAATCGAGCGTGATCGAGCTCGATCGGCAGGCGAACGAACTGCTCGACGTGCTGGTCAACGGCACGCTGATCGGCCGTGGCGAGGTGGTGATGGTCGGCGATCGTTTCGGCGTGCGCATGACCGAGCTGGTCAATCCCGAGAAGCGGGTCTGATCCGCCATGATGTGGTCTTATGTCCTGAAGCTGGTCGTGCTGCTGCCGCTCGTCTGCGGCCTGATGATCGGCTGCCTCTATCTCTGGCGCCGGCTTGAATCGCGCCTGCCCGGCCAGCCCGCCAACCGAATGATGGCGGTCAAGGAAACCATGATGATCTCGCCGGGCCTGCGCCTCGCGGTGATCGAGTTCGAGGGCCGCAAGCTGCTCGTGTCGGTCGGTCGCGGCGGGGTCACCCTGATCGACAAGGGCGACAAATGACCGTCACCGTTACCCGCAAGGGCACCGGCCCCGCGCTGATCAGGACCGCGAAGCCCCGCAACGGCCTCTCATGGGGCAAGGTCGCGCTGCTGGTGCTCGGCATCGTCTTCGCGGTGATGATGGTTCATCCCGCCTTCGCCCAGGCTGCCGCTCCCGCCGCTCCGCTACCCGCGACGCCGGGCGCCGGGGATGCGGTCGATCGCGCGCTCGGGGATCTCGGCGGCGGCAACGCGCCGCTGGCGCTGTCGCTGCAGGTCCTCATCATCATGGGGCTGCTCACGATCCTGCCGGGCATCCTGCTGATGATGACCAGCTTCACCCGGATCATCATCGTGCTGGCGATCCTGCGCCAGGCGCTCGGGCTGCAGCAGACGCCGCCCAACCAGGTGCTGATCGGCCTGTCGCTGTTCCTGTCCTTCTTCGTGATGGCGCCGGTGGTGAACCAGATCAACACGGTCGCGATCCAGCCCTATGCGGAGAACAGGATCGGCGCGACCGACATGATCAAGAAAGCGTCGGTGCCGCTGCACAGCTTCATGACCAAGCAGACGCGGGTGAAGGATATCACCATGTTCGCCGGCATCGCCAAGTCGGGCCCCTATGCGAAGCCCGCCGACGTGCCCTTCTCGGTCCTGCTCCCGGCCTTTGTGACGAGCGAGCTCAAGACAGCGTTCCAGATCGGCTTCCTCGTCTTCCTGCCCTTCATCGTCATCGATCTGGTCGTCGCGACCGTGCTGATGTCGCTCGGCATGATGATGATGTCGCCGACGATGATCTCGATGCCGTTCAAGCTGCTGCTGTTCGTCCTGGTCGACGGCTGGGCGCTGACGATGGGCAGCCTCGCCAACAGTTTCGTGAGTTAGCGGCCATGGACGCGGATTATTTCCTGACGATCGCCAACCAGACGATGTGGGTGCTGGCCCTTGCCGCGGCGCCGATCCTGATCCCCGCGCTGTTCGCCGGGCTCATCACCGGCATGATCCAGGCGGCGACCTCGATCAACGAACAGACCCTGTCGTTCGTGCCGAAGCTGATCGTCGTGGCTTTCTCGATCCTGATCTTCGGCGGCCTGATCCTCGGCCTGCTGAGCGACTTCACGGTCAGCATCTTCGAGCGGATCCCCGATCTCGTCCGATGAGCGTGCTCGGCTTCGGCCTCTCGATCGAGCCGCAGCTCTGGGCGCTCATGTTCGTCATGGTGCGCATCGGTGCTGCCTTCATCGCGGCACCCGTGTTCAGCGCCGTGTCGATCCCGGTCACGGTGCGTGTCACCCTGTCGGGCGCGATCGGGGTGCTTGTCCTCGCCGCCCACCCGGTCACGCCGCCGGCCGAGATCTTCGCTTTCGCGACCTTCCTCGCGGTGGCGTCCGAGGCGCTGGTGGGCTTCGCGCTTGGGTTCATCCTGCAGATCGCCTTCGCCGCGCCGATGATCGCCAGCGAGGTGATCGGCTCGTCGATGGGCATCGGCTTCGCTTCGGCGATCGATCCGCAGAACGGCCGCTCGACACCGGCGCTCGGCCAGTTCTTCTCGATGATGCTGACGCTATTGTTCCTGTCGATGAACGGCCATCTCGTGCTCGTCGAGATGATCGTCAAAAGCTATGACGCGCTGCCGGTCGGTGCCTCCTGGCTGACCGCGCAGCAGTTGAAGGACATCGCCTTTTTCGGCGGCTACACCTTCCTCGCCGGCCTGCTGCTCGCGCTGCCGGTCGGTTTCCTGCTGCTGTGCCTCAACCTCGTGGTCGGCATGCTGTCGCGTTCGGCACCGGCGCTCAATCTCTTCGCGATCGGCCTGCCGACCAGCCTCGCGGTCGGCGTCGTCGCGCTGGCTTTGGCCTTCCCCGCTATGGGTGACTATATGATGGTCATCGTCACCCAGGGGCTCGCCGCCACCCAGAGCCTGGTGCTCGGCTGATGTCGGAGGAATTCGGCGAAAAGACAGAAGCCCCGACACCCAAGCGGAAGAAAGACGCGGCGGAGCAGGGCGATGTTCTCCGCTCCAAGGAATTCGCGACCGCCCTGGTCGTCATGGCGGGTTGCGCCTGGCTGGCGCTGGCCGGGCCGTCGCTGATCGGGGCGTGCAAGGCAGTGATGGCGTCGAGCTTCCAGTTCGGCCGCGCCGATATCGAGGATTTCTCGCCCTTCCGGCCATTGCTCGATTCGGGCTGGAAGCTTGCCCCGTCGATCATCTCGCTGCTCGCGGTGACACTCGTCGCCGCGATCCTCAGCCAGGCTGGCCTCGGCTCGTTGAGCTTCAACAGCACCCTGCTCGCGCCCAAGGCGTCGCGGATCAATCCGGCATCGGGGCTGAAGCGAATCTTCGGGCCGCAGGGCTGGATGGAACTGGGCAAATCCCTGCTCAAGGTCATCCTGCTCGGGTCGATCGGCGCTTATATGCTGTGGAAGGCGTCGAAGTCCTCGATCGGGCTGGTGTCCTCCGACATCAACGGCGCGATCGGCGCACTGGGCGACAGCCTGATGACCATATTGTTCGTCATGGCCGGCGGACTGCTGATCATTGCCGGCATCGACCTGCCGATCCAGATCCTCCGGCTACTTGGCAAGCTGCGCATGACCAAGCAGGCGGTTCGCGACGAGCACAAGGAAACCGAGGGCTCGCCCGAAGCGAAGGGCGCGATCCGCCAGCGTCAGCGCGAAGTGATGAAGCGCGGCATGCGCAAGGCGGTCGCCGGGGCTCATGTCGTGCTAACCAACCCGACTCATTTCGCGGTCGCGCTGCGCTATGATCGCGGTGCCGACCAGGTGCCGGTCGTGGTCGCCAAGGGGCGCGGCGTGATGGCGCTGGCCATCCGCGAACTGGCCGGCGAGTCGCAGGTGCCGATCCTGGAATATCCGGCGATCGCCCGCGCTCTCTATTACACCAGCCGGGAAGGACAGGAGATCCGCGACGACCTGTACCAGGCGATCGCCACGATCCTTGCTTTCGTGTTCGGCATCAATGTCCAGGCCGGCGGCAGCCCGCCGCCCGTGCCGGTGCCGCAAACCGCCCGGTTCGACGAAAACGGGGTCAAACAAGCCTAAAGATTGGCCCCGAACGGCCGATATCATGGGTGAAGCTTCCGAGGATAGAATCATGGTGAGTACATCTATCGCGGGTACGCTCGGTACCGGTTCCGGCGTGGACTTCACCGCGCTCGCCAACCAGCTGGTCGATGCGCAATTCGCGACCAAGCTCAAGAACCTGACCGCCACCAACACGAAGCTTACCGCGCAGATCTCGGGCGTCGGCCAGATCAAGAGCGGCATCACCGCTTTTTCGACCAGCCTGACCGCGCTGATCAAGGGCGGTTCGCTGGCGACTCAGCCGACCAGCTCGAACACGTCACTCGTCACCACGAAGGCGCTGCCTGGCGCCAAGCTTGCCGGCTTTACGGGATCGATCGAGGTACGCCAGCTTGCCACCGCGCAGTCGGCCGCCACCGGCCCGATCGCCGACAAGTCGGCCCCGATCGGGACGGGCATGCTGACCCTCACGCTCGGCACCGCGACAGTCACCGATGGCGCGATGACCGATTTCACCGCCGGCAGCGGCAGCCCGATCAACATCGCGATCACCTCGACCAATTCGAGCCTGACCGGGATCGCCGCGGCGATCAATGCACGAAACGCCGGCGTGACCGCGTCGATCGTCAGCGATGCGGATGGTTCGCGCCTCGTGCTCAAGGGCCCGACCGGAGCGAGCCAGGCCTTCACCATGACCGCCACGGAAAATCCCGGCTTCGAAGGCCTGTCGGCGCTCAATGTCGGCGTCGGCGCGACCGGCACGACGATCGGCAGCAGCGCGAAGGACGCGATCGTCGCGGTCGACGGCGTTGCGGTCAAACGATCGACCAATTCGATCAGCGACCTGATCGACGGGGTGCAGATCAATCTGGTCGGTGCGTCGGTCGGCACCAAGGTCACGCTCGGCACCAGCTCGCCGAATGCGAACATCACGCAATCGGTCAATGATTTCGTCGACACCTATAATCAACTGCTGGCGGTGGTGAAGCAGGAGACGGATGCCAAGACCGGCGCTCTCTCCGGCGATCCGGTGGCGAAGTCGCTCACCCGGGCGCTCGCCCAGCTCACCGTCACTAGGCTGGTGCCGGGCAGCGGGACTGACGCGCCGGCGACGCTGGCCAATATCGGCGTGATGACCAATAAGGACGGCACGCTTTCGGTCAATGCCGCCAAGCTCACCGCGGCGCTAGCCAAGGATCCGGCGGCGGTCGAGGCGATGTTCGCCGACGGCACGGGCGCAAGCGGCAACGGCTTGGGCGCGGCGCTCGCCGCCATCACCGACAATGCGGTCAGCACCAAATACGGCCTCGGCGCGAGTGCCGACCGCTACACCAAGGCCCAGTCCACCATCGCCGACGACCAGGCGAAGATCTCCGACCAGGAGGACAAGCTCCGGACGCGCCTGACCGCCCAGTTCGCCGCGACTGACGCACGCGTCGCTGCCTACAAGGCCACGCAGGACTATCTGAAGCAGCAGGTCGCTGCCTGGAATGCGCCGAAGGGATGATCAAATACGCAAGCGCGTTGCGCGATCCCGATGCCACCTATCGCCAGATCGACCTTGTCGGCCGCACCGCCGAGGCTGATGGGCCGGCGCTCGTCCAGCTCCTTTATGAGGAGGCGATCCATGCACTCCGCGCCGCCGCCTGGGCCGCCGAGAACCAGCAGCCCAAGGCCAAGAGCGACAAGGTGACTCGTGCCACCGCGATCCTGTTCGCGCTTGAGGCCAATCTCGATCACGAGGCCGGCGGCGAGGTCGCGCAGACACTGGCACGGCTTTATGCCGGCGTGCGCCGCATGATCATCGACGCAAGCATCGGCAATGATCCCGCGCCTTTCCGCGAGGTCGCGACGATGCTCGACGAGATCAGCCAGGCCTGGCGCACCGCCCGCACGAGTTGAATCGTGCGGTTGCCCATGGTTGCGGACCGATTAACCAAATCGTGACCGGCCCGACTTAGGGTTGCCTCATCAAGAACGGGATTTCGCCAGATGGATGTTTTCGGCAAGCTGGAGCCGGCGGCGCAGCGGCGCGGGCCGGTGCGAACGATCCTCGCGGTCGACGACAGCCGGACCAACCTTGGCGTATTGGGGCGCCGGCTCGGGCATCTCGGCTATCTGACCGTGCTCAGCGATAATGGTGCGGAGGCGCTCGACCTGATCGCGGCGCGCGGCTTCGATCTGGTCCTGCTCGACATGGTCATGCCCCGCATGTCGGGCGTGCATGTGCTCGCTGAAATCCGCGGCAGCCGGGACACCGCCGATCTGCCGGTCATCATGCTTACGGGGCGCAGCGATCCGTCGGCCGCGGTCGAGGCGCTGGCGGCCGGTGCTGACGATCATGTCGCCAAGCCCTTTGCCTTCGAAGTGCTCGCCGCGCGGATCGAACGCGTGCTTGCCCGCGCCCGGCGCATCGCCGAGCTGAAGCGTTCCAATGCGACGCTCGACGCGCGCATCGCGGCGCGCGCGATGGAGCTTGGTGAAGCGAAGAGCGCACTGGCCGCTACCCGCGCTGATCGCCAGCGGCTCATCGCGTCGATCCAGGCGCTCAACGACGAGGTCGAGCGCCTCAGCGCCCGCGCCGGATAGGGTCAGCCGTGCCCGAACCAGTGGCGGCGCACGAAATAGATGATGATCCCCGCGGAGATCACGGTGCAGACCGCCGTGATCGCGTCGAACGCCCATGGCGCCTCGGCATAGGGCAGCCCCTTGACGTTCATGCCATATAGTCCGGTGATGAAGGTCAGCGGCAGGAAGATCATCGCGGCGATCGAGATGATCAGGGCGCGGCTGTCGATCTGCTCGGCGCGAAGGTCGGTCAGCGCCTCGTGCATCAATGCCGCGCGTTCGCGAATGCTTTCCAGTTCTTCGGCCATGCGCGCGGCACGGTCGGCGGCGGCGCTGAGATGCAGCCGGTCGTCGTCCTGCAGCCAGTCGCACGGCAGCGCGGCCAGCTTCTCGATCGCGGCGCGCTGCGGCGCGAGGAAGCGGCGATAGCCGATTGCCGCCACGCGCACCTTGGTGACGTGGCGACGCAGCTCGAACACCTTGTCGGCATCGAGATCCGCCTCGCAATCGTCAAGCGTGTCGCCGAGGTCGGCGACCTCGGGATCCAGGTTGCGGGTGATGGCCGATGCGAATTCGGCGATCAGGTCGCCCGGATCGCGGATCTTGCCGCCCTCGATCGTCTCGACCACATCGTCGACCGCGACCAGCGCACGCCGCGTCACGGAGATCACCCGCCCCGCCGTTGCCCATATCCGCACCGAGGCGAGCGGTTCGGAGGTGGGCGTCTCCTCGCTCGACCGGCCGCGCAGGTTTAGGAAGGCGCCGTCGCCCAGGGCATCGCAGCGCGGGCGAGTCTCGGTCGCAGTCAGCGCATCGACGATATAGTCGGGTGCCTTGGCCTCCTCGACCAGCCAGGCCTGGGCATGTTCGTTGTTGGTGGTCAGATGGACCCAGATCAGGTCGGCGTCGCTTGCCAGCGCCTGCTTGATCTCGACCCGTTCGGCCTTGCCGCCTGATACGCGATAGGCAAATCCGCTCATGCCAGCTCCATATAGATCGCAAGTCCCGGACCGGGCTCAACCGGCGACATGCTGCAAAGGGTCCGTGGCGCATCAGCCCGTGCGCGGTCCAGGATCGCGAGTGGTACGTCGGCGCGATGATAGACATGATCGGCCAGGCCGATCAGGCGCGCCTCCCTGATGGTCAGGTCCTCGGGGTCGGTCGAGCGAAGGCGGATCGTGACGAGCCGGTTGGGCTCAGGCGAGTCCAGGTCGGCCAGCCATGCCGTCGCCATGTCGGCGGTGGTTGTCAGCGGGTCCAGCGCGCTGCCGGGGGCGAGCGCCTTGCCGAGTGCGCGCCTGCGATCGTCGATCGCCGGCAGCTTTTGCCGCAGCGCAGCCCGGGCCTGATACAGTGCGTTCGCCAGTCCGCCCAGGCTCGCTGGCAGGATCGTTTCCAGCCGCTGGCGCAGCGCCGCGGCGAGTCCCGCGGAAGCGCCGCCCGTTCCGATCGCGACCAGCACGGGCGCGCGGTCGACGATTGCGGGCAAGGTGAAATCGCACCAGTCCGGCCGGTCGACGGCATTGACCAGGATGCCGCGGGCCCTGAGCCGGGCGACTGCCGCGCCGGCAAGCGCCTCGTCAGCGATCGCCACGATCGCCAGCGCGGCGTCGGAATCCTCATCGCCGATCACCGCGCCCGCGCGCTCGAGCAGGCGCCGTTTCGCGTCGGCCGCATCGCCGTCGCCCAGCAGGATCACCGGCCGGTCCGCCAACCGCACGAAAAGCGGCAGGCTGTGCAGGCTCACGCGGTCAGCCACTCCGGCAGTCGCTCGGCAGCGATGATCGTCTCGGGCTCGATCCGGTCGGCGACCACCGCGAACCTGTCGCCGTCGACCATCACCTCGGGCACCAGCGCACGGCTGTTGTACGTGCTCGCCATGGTCGCGCCATAAGCACCCGCGGTACGGAATATCGCGAGATCGCCGGATTTCACCGCATCGATGTCGCGTGCCATCGCGAAGGTGTCGCCGCTTTCGCAGACCGGGCCGGCGATGTTGGCGATCATGCGCTCGCCGGTCGGGCGGACAGCCGCGAAATCATGCCATGCATCGTACAGCGCCGGTCGGGCCAGATCGTTCATGGCAGCGTCGACGATCACATAGGGATTGGTCACGCCGGGCTTCACCCAGATCACTTTGGTCAGCAGCACGCCGGCATTGCCGGCGATGACCCGGCCGGGCTCGAACATCAGCATGACGTTCCAGCCCTTGGTCACCCGCGCGACCATCGCGCCATAGTCGGCCGGGCTCGGCGGATTGTCGCCTGCCTTGTACGGCACGCCCAGGCCTCCGCCGAGATCGACTCGTTCGATCGGATGGCCGGCGGCGCGCAGCTGGGCGACGAGCTCGCCGACACGGGTGTAGGCAGCCTCGAGCGGGGCGAGGTCGAACAGCTGGCTGCCGATATGAATGGCGATCCCGCGCATCGCGAGGCCAGGCAGGGCGGCAAGCCGGCCGAAGATCGCGGGCGCCTGGTCGATCGGCACGCCGAACTTGTTCTCGCTCTTGCCGGTCGAGATCTTGGCATGCGTGCCGGCATCGACGTCGGGGTTCACCCGGAGCGTTGCATTGGCGCGGATGCCCATCGCCGCGGCCAGGCCGGACAGGGCTTCGCCTTCTTCCTCAAGCTCGAGGTTGAACTGGCCGAGGCCGGCATCGAGCGCGCGCAGCAGCTCGACCCGGGTCTTGCCGACCCCAGAGAACACCACGTCCTCGGCCTTCATCCCCGAGGCGAGCGCGCGGGCCAGCTCGCCGCCCGAAACGACATCGGCGCCATAACCCTCGTCAGCGAGCACCTTGAGTACCGCGAGATTGGGGTTGGCCTTGATCGCATAGGCGAAATGGGCGCGTTCGACGCCCGCCAGCCCCTCACGGAACACGCGCGCATGCCGGGTCAGCGTCGCGCGCGAATAGACGTAGACCGGCGTGCCGACCGTGCTGGCGATGCGTTCCAGGGGAACGCCCTCGGCGTGAAGAGCGCCGTCGATGATTCTGAAATGGTCCATATTCTCAATTCGGCGGCGGGAGGTCGAAATCGTCGCTGCGGCGGTTCTCGGAAGTCTTGAGAAGCTCATCGCTGCGGGAGGGGCGTGCCTGGGTGCTTGGTTTGAGCAGGTCCTGGGCAGGCGGCGGTGCCTTGGCACCATAGGGTGCTACCGGCAGGGATTCGCCTTTTTTCGGCCTGATGTCGTTCCGTACCCCGCAGCCCGCGAGAGCCCCCGATACGGCCAATGTCATGACCATCACGATCGCGCGTTTCATGATCCGCTTTCCTTCCTCGCCGCCGCGATCGCCGCGCGCACCAGCGCCGGTGCCGTGCCGCCGAAGCTCGTCCGGCTGGCAACCGACGCATCGACGCTCAGCACATCATAGACGCGTTGGTCGATCCGCGCATCGATTGCCTGCAGGTCGCCGAGTTGAATCGCGTCGAGGGCGATCCCCAGTTCCTCGGCCAGCTTCACCGCGCGGCCGGTGATGTGGTGCGCCTCGCGGAAGGGAATGCCCGCCTCGCGTACCAGCCAGTCCGCCAGGTCGGTCGCGGTCGAGAAGCCGGCTTCGGCCAGGCCGCGCATCCGGTCGGTGCGGAAGGTCGCGCTTTCCACCATGCCGGTCATCGCCGCGATCGACAGGCCGAGCAGGTCGTGCGCCTCGAACACCGGCGGCTTGTCGTCCTGCATGTCCTTCGAATAGGCGAGCGGCAGGCCCTTCATGGTGATCATCAGCGCGGTCAGGCACCCGATGATCCGTCCCGAATGGCCGCGCACCAGTTCGGCGGCGTCGGGGTTGCGCTTCTGCGGCATGATCGACGATCCGGTGGACCATTGATCGGACAGCGACACGAAGCCGAAGGGCTGCGACGCCCAGAGGATGAACTCCTCCGCCAGCCGCGACAGGTGAAGCGCGCATTGTGCTGCCGCCGTCAGATATTCGATCGCGAAATCGCGGTCGGACACGCCGTCCAGCGAGTTGCGCATCGGCCCGTCGAAGCCGAGCGCTGCCGCGGTCATCTGTCGGTCGATCGGGAATCCCGTGCCGGCGAGCGCCGCGGAGCCGAGCGGCGAACGGTTCATCCGCACACGGGCGTCGGCGAAGCGGCCGCGGTCGCGCGCGATCATCTCGTGATAGGCCATCAGATGATGGCCCAGCGTCACCGGCTGAGCGCTCTGCAGGTGGGTGAAGCCGGGCATCACGCTTGCGGCATGGTCTTCAGCACGGGCGAGCAGGGCCTGCTGGAAATGCGCGAGGCCGGCATCGACCGAGTCGATCGCATCGCGCACCCAGAGCCGGAAATCGGTCGCGACCTGGTCGTTGCGCGATCGCGCGGTGTGCAGCCGGCCGGCGGCCGGGCCGATCGCCTCGGCAAGGCGCGCCTCGGTCTGCATATGGATGTCTTCGAGGACAAGATCCTCGGTGACGCCGTTCGCCTCGTAATCGGCCGCGACCCGGTCGAGCCCGGCGATGATTGCCGCGACATCCCCGGCCGAGACGATGCCCTGGGCGCCGAGCATCGCCGCATGGGCTTTCGATCCGGCCACATCCTGGCGCCACAGGCGCTTGTCGAACGGGATCGAGGCATTTATCTCGCGCATCACCGCCGCCGGCCCTTCGGCGAAGCGGCCGCCCCACATGGCATTGGATCGGTCCGATATGTCCTTCCGCTCGACGATCGTCTCTCTCCTGGCCACCGGGCTGCTGATCGGCGGCTGCGATAGGCAAGTCTCCGCGCCGGAGCAAGCAAAGGCCTCGTCGGCCGTACCGGCAGCGACCGGTCCGAACCAGGGTGGCAAGGGTGCAGCCGGTGCGATCGGCACGCTCGATCGCAGTCACAAGGGCGAGGCAGCGCCGAAACTGGCGTTCAAGGACCCGGCGGGAAAGCCGGTGACGATCGCAGCCTTTGCCGGCAAGCCGTTGCTGCTCAATCTCTGGGCGACCTGGTGCGCGCCCTGCGTGGCTGAGATGCCGACGCTCGATGCGCTGGCAAAGGACATGAAGGTGGTGGCGGTCAGCCAGGATCTGGGTGGCGCGGAAAAGGTCGCGCCTTTCTTCGCCAGGACCGGCCTGAAGCATCTCCAGCCCTATCTCGATCCGGCCATCGGCCTGAGCCTCGCGTTGAACGCCGAACTGCCGACCAGCATTCTCTATGACTCGACCGGCCATGAGGTCTGGCGAATGACCGGGGGCATGGACTGGACGACCCCGGCTGCCCGGCGATTGCTCGCCGAAGCGCGCTGACCGCGCGGGCGTTCCCACCTCCCGTCGAGCGGGCGCAATAGAAACGTTCGACAGTTTCGGCCGAGCCTGGGCTCTGCGCTAGCAGTCCCTTTGCGGCCTTGTGCGGCCCGTCCGCCGGATAGAACCGAATCCGTGCCCTTTTTGCATCGGCCTCGCCTCGGCTGACCTGAGCCGTTTCGGACTCGCTTGACGCCCGTCCGAAGCGGCCGTAGGAATGCCTCGATTTTCGATCCTATATCATATCAAATCATAAATAAGATCAGATCGAGAGTTGAGAGGATAACCAGTCTGAAAGGGGGAGCGGGATGCGATTCTCGTCAAAAATCAACATAAGCGGTTCAGTGATTGCGTTGGCGGCGGCGACGGCATTCGTGCCGGGCATCGCCTTCGCGCAGGCCGCGCCATCGGCCGGAGAAGCCAGGCCGGCGCCAGCCGACGACGCGACCCTGCCCCAGGAAACCCTGACGGACGGCTCCGCGGCGGATATGAGCAAGGACATCGTCGTCACCGGCACCAGCATCAAGGGCGTGGCGCCGATCGGGTCGAACCTCGTCTCCGTCGGTCAGGCGACGATCGAGAAGGTGGCGCCGATCAACGTGTCGCAGCTGGTCAATACCGTGCCGGCGATCACGACATCGGGCTCATTGGCTCAGGGCGAGAACGCCTATTCCTATTATTCGCCGCAGATCCACAGCCTTGCCGGCTCGTCGTCCAACACGACGCTGGTGATCATGGACGGCCTGCGTCTGCCGGGCGGTGGCACGCAGTTCGCCCAGACCGATCCCAACATCATTCCCGTCAGCGCGGTCGAGCGAGTCGAGGTTCTCGCTGACGGCGCGTCCTCGGTGTACGGTTCGGATGCGGTCGCGGGTGTGGTCAACTTCATCACCCGCCGTACCTATGACGGGCTCGAGGTGAATGCTCGCTACGGCTTCGCCGACGCCTATCACAACTACGATATCAACGGCATCTGGGGCACCAAGTGGGACACTGGCGGCGTGTATATCGCCGGTTCGTACAGCAAGGGAAGCACGCTCTATAACCGCGATCGCTCCTTTGCGAGCCTGGGCGATTTCCGCCCGATCGGCGGTACCAATACCAACGCCTATACGTGCAACCCGGCGACGATCCAGGTGACCAACCGGTCCGATGGCGGTGCCGTATCGGGCGTGTATCTTTCGCCCAGCGCAACGACGACCGTGGCCAACACCGCGGTCAACGCGCCATGCAATACCTCGGTATATGGTGTTCTGGTGTCGGGCCAGTGGCGCGCCAACACCATGATGAAGGTGTACAACGAGTTCGGCGACAAATTCCGCATCACCGCGATGCTGAATTACAATATCCAGAAGACGACGTCGCCGAACGGCCCGGGCACTCTTACCAACGCGACTGCCTTCGGCCCCGGCCGCGGTATCGCTTCATATACTGCGCCCAACGGCACCGTGACGGCTTTTCCTCAGGTAAATCCGTTCTTCGTCGCTCCGGCCGGTTCACCGACCGCGAACCAGGAATCGTTGAGCTATCTCGCGCTGCGCGACGACGGCAAGTACGGCTATGGCGAATCCGAAGCGGATTCGATCTACGCCACCTTTGTCGCTGAATATGATCTGAGCGACAGCTGGACCGTGAAGTTCAGCGACGCCTTCGGGCGGAACCGCTCGGCGCTGAACACGATCGACGGTTTCTGCAGTTCCTGCGCGTTGCTGGCATTGAACGGCACCGCCCAGCTCAGCGGCAGCACGACGACGACCGACGTCGCCGGCCAGAACGTGATTGCGCTGAACCTGCCGCTCACCACGGCCAATGCGCTCGACGTGTGGCGGACCGGTTCGGCCAACCGCACCTCGGCGGCGGTTCTCCGCTCGCTTTATGGTGCGGACAGCCAGAACACCAATTTCAATACCTTCAACCAGATGAAACTGGATTTCCAGGGCGGCATCTTCAACCTGCCCGCCGGCGAAGTGAAGGTGGCGTTCGGCGGGGAGCATTACTGGGCCGACGAAACCCAGAAGATCAATGGATCGAACGGCACCGGCCCCTCGGTGACCGGCGCGACCTTCCGGCAATATATGTACAAGCGCACGGTCAACTCGGCCTATGGCGAAATCGTCATTCCGGTGATCTCGCCTGACATGGGGATCCCGTTCTTCCGCCGCGTCGATCTGGATATCTCCGGTCGCTATGATCACTATAGCGACGTCGGCAGCACCACCAACCCGAAGTTCGCCGCGAACTGGGAGGTCTTCGAAGGCGTCAAGCTCCGCGGCAACTATGCGACTGCTTTCGTGGCACCGCCGCTCGCTGTCATCGGCGATCCCAGCCAGGGCTATCTCTATGCCTCGGGCAGCGTCGGCAACCAGGGCCAGCTGGTCGTTCCCGTCGCCAATTATCCGAGCGTCGTGAACGTGCCCGGTGCGGTGGTCACCAACACCAGTACTGCCTGCACGGCCACGGCGACAACCTGCACGATCGGCCTGGCGGCGAATCCCGGCATGCGTCGCCAGCTCGGCGGCGGCTTCTCGAACATGGTGCCGCAGAAGGGCACGAGCTACTCGTTCGGCCTCGATCTGGCGCCGCGCTTCATGCCGGGCTTCACGGCGGCGGTGACCTGGTTCCACAATCAGTTCATCGGTGGCGTCAGCTCGCCGAGCCCAACGGCAATCGTGAACTCGGCCGGTCTGCGCAACCTGCTCACGATCTGCCCGGGAACCCCTGGCGCGAATTCGGACGGAAGCTGCAGCCAGGCCCAGATCGATACCTTCGCCAACATCGCGAACGGTTCGACCATCTCAGGTGCGATCCCGGACAAGATCTACTTCTTCCTGGACCAGAGCTCGCGCAACGCCCTGAACCTCACGGTCGAGGGCATCGACTTCCAGGCAAGCTATCGTACCTCGATCGGCGATCTGGGCAACTTCACCGCCGGCATAGGCGGGACGTACTTCACGAAGTTCACGCAGAACTTCGGCGGCGGCACGTCGTTCAGCATCCTGAACACCTCGGGCTACAACACGACCTTCCCGTCAGTTCAGTACAAGCATCGTGCGCAGCTCGGCTGGGAACTGGGCGGCATCTCGGCTGACCTGTTCTGGAACCACACCGGTTCGTACCGGAACTGGATCAGCACCTCGGTGATTCCGATCACGACCAACTCGATCGGCAACCCGACCGGCGGCGGCGACAAGGTCAAGGCGGACAACACCTTCGACCTCCACCTCCAGTACACGGTCAAGAGCGAGGGCATGTTCAACGGCTGGCAGGCTTATGTCGACGTGAAGAACCTCTTCGACAAGGATCCGCCTTTCTACAACGGCAACACCGCCGGCATCATCGGTGGTGCCTGGGGCTACAACGGCTTCGTCTCGAATCCGCTTGGGCGCCAGATCGCGGTGGGGCTGCGGACGAAATTCTGATCCTCCATCCGCTCGCTCCTTTCCGGGGAGCGAGCGGACCCTTTCTCTACCGGACGGAACAAGGCGGCCATGACGATCAGCAAGCGGGAACGGATGCGTGAGGGGTTTCTCCCCGGCGCCGGCCTCGCGGCCGTACGACCTCGCGCTGCGGATATTCTTTCACTTTCAGCGCGTGCCGGTCGCGGATGCGCCCTGCAAGGGCCACCGCGCCGTATCGGGTCCAGGTCGACCGGATGATGCCGATCGAAACGACAAGACGGACGAAGAACGTCCTCGGACAAAACGGAGCGGGCCCTATGCGTGCATGTAGCTTGATGAGTGTGGCGGCGATGATGGCGGGGGCGCTGACCGCGGTGCCGGCCATGGCGAAGACCGTGGCGCTCTCGCACTTCACGCTGATCGACGGCACCGGCCGGGCGCCGGTCAGGGACTCGGCGATGATCATCACTGACGGCAAGATCAGCTGGGTCGGCCCGGCTGCGAAGCTGAAGGCACCTGCCGGTGTCGCGGTCACCGACCTGACCGGCAAGTTCGTCATGCCGGGGATCATCGACAGCCATGTCCATCTGGGGCTGGTCGATGGCATCACCCAGGACCTGAAATATTATACCCGGGAGAATGTCGAGCGGCAGCTCAGGCTCTACGCGGCTTACGGCGTCACTTCGGTCCAGGTGCTCGGCACCGACAAGGACGAGATCCACGCTATCGTCAGTGATATCCGCGCTGGCCCGGCTGGCCGGGCGCGGGTGTGGACGGCCGGCCGCGGCGTCGTGTTCAAGGGTTCCTATGGCGGTGTCCCCGGGCTCGACGCCCAGGTCGCGACGCCGGCCGAGGCCAGGGCGATGGTCGATCGCGAGGCGGCCAAGGGCAGCGACTTCATCAAGCTGTGGGTCGATGACGAGTTCGGCGATATCGCCGAACGCATGCCGCCGGCGATCAGCAGCGCGGTGATCGCGGAGGCGCACAAGGGCGGGAAGAAGGCCGTCGCGCACATCTTCTATTACGACAATGCCAGGGAGCTGACCCGCGAGGGCGTGAATGGTTTCGCCCATTCGGTTCGCGACCGTGCTGTCGATGCCCCGCTGCTCGCCGCGATGAAGGCGAAGGGCGTGTGGCAGATCGCCGCGACGCTGAGCCGCGAGGCGAGTTTCACCTACGATCTGCTGCCCTTTGTCGACGATCCCTTCTTCTCGCGGGGCGTGACGCCGGCGGTGATCGAGGAACTCAAGAGCCCGGCGCGGCGCCAGCGCCTCGCCGCCGGGCCGCATTTCGCTCAATATCCGGGCGTCCTGAAGGTTGCGATGGAGAATTTCGGGCGCGAGGCGAAGGCCGGCATTCCCTATGGAATGGGCACCGACAGCGGCCCGACGGCGCGCTTCCCGGGCTATTTCGCCCATTGGGAGCTCGAGCTGATGGTCAAGTCGGGCATCACGCCGCTCCAGGCGCTGACCGCTGCGACCAGCCGCAACGCCAGCTTCATGGGCGCGCCCGGCATCGGCACGATCGCGCCCGACAAGGCGGCCGACCTGCTCGTGCTCGACAAGGATCCGACCGCTGACATCCGCAATACCCGCGCGATCGACAGCGTCTATCTTGCCGGCGAGCAGGTGCCGACGATCTGGCAGACCTGCACCGGCCGTGCCGCCGACGCCTGCACGGGTGGCGCGAAGTGAGCGACGGCGCGGCCCGCGTCCGCGGCGCGCGGCCAACCCTTGTCCGGCACAAGGTGCTGTGGCTGACGGTGCTCGCCTATCTCATCACCTATATGGACCGGGTCGTCATCTCGACCGCGGCGCCGTCGATCCAGAAGGAATTCGGCTTCCATGACGTGACGATGGGCTGGATCTTCGGCGCCTTCTCCATTTCCTATGCCCTGTTCCAGATTCCGGGCGGCTGGCTTGGCGACAAGTTCGGGCCACGCCGCGCGCTCACCGGCGTCGTGCTCTGGTGGTCGACCTTCACCGCTGCGACCGCGCTGACCTGGTCGGCCGGATCGATGATCGTCACCCGGTTCCTGTTCGGCATGGGCGAGGCGGGGGCCTTTCCCATCGCGACCCGCTCGCTTTCGCGCTGGATGCTCCCGGCCGAACGCGGCTGGGCGCAGGGCCTCACCCATGCCGGGGCGCGGCTGGGCGGGGCGGTGACACCGGTGTTCGTCGCATTGCTGATCGTCGATTTCGGCTGGCGCATGCCCTTCATCGCCTTTGCGGCGGTCGGCATCGCCTGGGCGGTCTTCTGGTTCTGGTTCTACCGCGACAGCCCGCGCGAGCACGCCTCGGTGAACGAGGCGGAGCGCGCGATGATCGAGGAGGCGCTTGGCGAGGGCCGCACCAGGGCAAGCGTTCCCTGGGCGAAGCTGCTCGCTCGGCCCCAGCTCTGGCTGCTGTCGGCGATGTATTTCTGCTACGCCTATTGCATCAACATCTTCCTGACGTGGTTCCCGAAATATCTCCACGATGCGCGGGGATACGACATCGCGTTGATGGGCCTGTTCGCCAGCCTGCCGCTGATGGCGGGCGTGGTGGGCGATCTCGCCGGCGGATGGTTCTCCGATCATCTGGTCAAGCGCGGCCGCGGCCTGCGGCTCGCGCGACGCTGGGTGTCGGTGGCGGGTTTCGCGATCGCGGCCATGATGATTCCGCTCGCCACTGCGTCGGACAATCATGTCGTCAGCATCGCCTGCTTCTGCCTTGCGCTGTTCGGGCTCGAGCTGACGGTCGGCGTGTCCTGGGCAGTGACGCTCGATATCGGCGGCGAGTTTGCCGGCTCGGTCTCGGCGGTGATGAACACCATCGGCAATCTGGGCGCGTTCGTTGCCGCGACGCTGACCGGCTATATCGTCTCGGCGAGCGGCTGGGGGTCGGCCTTCGGCGTGCTGGCCGGCCTGTGCGTGGCGGCCGCCCTGCTGATGTTCACGATCGACGCGTCGCGCCCGCTCATTCCGGAGCCCGCGCATGAGTGACGGCGGCATGGACAGTCACGGGCGTATCGACACCTTCGGCAACAGGCTCGGGGCAGGGGCTGTAGTCCTGCTCGCAGGAGTATCGAGATGAGATATATTGCAGCACTGACAACGTTCGCCATGATGGCGGGAACAGCCGCGACGATCTCGGCAACGCCGCCGGGGGATGCCGCGAACGGCGCCGTGATCTTCAAGAAGTGCGCCTCGTGCCACAGCGTCGACCCGTCCGGGAAGAATGGCCTCGGCCCCAATCTGCGCGGCGTGGCCGGGCGCAAGGCCGGCATGGTCGCCGGTTTCACCTATTCGCCGGCGTTGAAGGCGTCGGGGCTGGTCTGGAACGACCAGACTCTCGCCCGCTTCCTCGCGGCTCCTCGACAGGCGGTTCCGGGCACCCGGATGATCTTCATCGGCCTGCCCAGGCCCGAGGATCAGGCCGATGTGATCGCCTATCTCAAGCAGAGCGGCACGAAGAAATAATCCCTTGGGAATCAATCAGATGAATATCCTATCACTCTCTCCTCTGGCAGGCATATCATGAATATCTTCGGCGCCATGCGCCTTCCCCGCTCGGTCCTGTTCGGTGTCGGCCAGCGCCGCGCCATCGGCAAGGTGACCGCCTCGCTCGGCAAGCGCGCCCTGATCTGTACCGACGCGCGCCTGGCCGCGGACCCGGCGTTCGGAACGATGCTCGCCGATCTCGAAGAGGCCGGGGTCGAGACTCATGTCTATGACCAGACCCAGCCCGACCTGCCCGTCGAATCGATCCTTGAATGCGTCGAGCAGGTTCGCGGCTTCACCGCTGATGTCGTGCTCGGCATCGGCGGCGGCAGCTGCATGGACCTGTCGAAGGTCGTCGCGGTGCTGCTCGCGCACGGCGGCAGCATCAGCGACTATTATGGCGAGTTCAAGGTTCCGGGGCCGGTCCTGCCGCTGGTTGCGATACCGACCACCTCGGGCACTGGTTCAGAGGTCACGCCCGTCGCCGTGGTCTCCGACAATGCGCTCGGTGCCAAGGTCGGCATCGCCAGCCCCTATCTGATCCCGATGGCGGCGATCTGCGATCCGGAACTGACCGTCACCTGCCCAAAGGGGCTCACGGCCTGCTCGGGTTCGGACGCGATGACTCATGCGGTCGAGGCGTTCACCGCGCTCGCCCGCCCGATCGACGCGATGCTGACCCAGGACCATGTCTTCGTCGGCAAGAACAGCTTGTCGGATCATTTCGCCAGGCTGGCGGTGAAGAGCGTGTGGGACAGCCTCAAGGCAGGATATGACGACGGCAGCAACATGGTCGCGCGCGAGCAGCTCATGCTCGGCTCGCTGGCCGCCGGCTGCGCGTTCGGCGTGGCGGGCACGGCGGCGGCGCACGCGCTGCAATATCCGGTCGGCAATTTGACTCACACGGCGCATGGCGACGGGGTCGCGGCGCTGCTGCCCTATGTCATGCAGTTCAACCGTCCGGCCGCGGTCCCGGCCTTTGCCGAGCTTGCCCGCGTCGTCGGGCTCGGCTCGGCTGACGACAGCGAGGATGTGCTGTCGCAGCTCTTCATCGACGGCATTGCCGACTTGTTCGCGTCGGTCGGTATTCCCACTTCGCTCAGGCAGCTCGGCCTGGCCGAAGACATGCAGGACTATGTCGCGGAGAATGGCCTGAAGGCGCAGCGCCTGATCAAGAACAACCCCCGCCCCCTCGATCTCGACGCGATGCGCAGCATCACCGCCGCCGCCTATGCGGGCGACCGTTCGTTGCTGCTCGATCGCGTGAATCTGAACTTCCAGAAGGCAGAATGATGGAATCCCTGAACAGTTACGCCGCCCCCGCCGCCGGGGAGCATGAAGCACCGTTCGATATCCCGACCGATCTGCTGATCGGCGATGCCTGGGTCGAGGGGCATGGCCGTGGCCGTATCGAGGTGGTCAATCCCTCGACCGGCGGCGTGCTGACCGCGATCGCCGACGGCACGGTCGAGGACGGCATCGCCTGTGTCGACGCTGCCGAGGCCGCCGCCGCTGCCTGGGCCACCACCGCACCCCGCGCCCGCGCCACGATCCTGATGGCGTGCTGGGAAAGGATGATGGCGAACGCCGAATGGCTCGCCCAGCTGATCAGCCTGGAAAATGGCAAGTCGCTGGCCGATGCGCGCGGCGAGGTTGGCTATGCCGCCGAGTTCTTCCGCTGGTATGCCGAGGAAGCGGTGCGCATCAACGGCGAGCTGTCCGTCTCGCCGGCCGGCAACAACCGCATCCTGGTCCAGTATCAGCCGATCGGCATCTCGCTGCTGATCACGCCGTGGAACTTCCCGGCGGCGATGGCCACGCGCAAGATCGCGCCGGCGCTGGCGGCCGGCTGCACCGTCATCCTGAAGCCGGCGGCGGAAACCCCGCTGACCGCGCTCGCGGTGGCACAGATCATGCTCGACGCCGGCGTGCCGGCCGGTGTCGTCAATGTGATCAACACCAGCGATGCGCCGGGCGTGTGCCGCGCGATGCTGCACGATCCCCGCGTGCGGAAGCTCAGCTTCACCGGCTCGACAGAGGTCGGCCGGATCCTGTTGCGCGAATGCGCCGATCAGGTGCTCAGCGCCTCGATGGAGCTTGGCGGCAACGCACCTTTCCTGGTGCTCGACGATGCCGATCTGGATGCAGCGGTCGAGGGCGCGATGGTCGCCAAGATGCGCAATGCGGGCGAGGCCTGTACGGCGGCAAACCGCTTCTATGTCCAGCGCGGCATCTACGAGGCGTTCACGCAGAAGCTGGTCGAGCGGATGGGCGCGCTGAAGGTCGGTCCCGGTTACGACGCGGCCACTGAATGCGGCGCGATGATCAACCAGGAAGCGATCGACAAGATCGAGATGCTGGTCGAGGATGCCGAGGCGAAGGGGGCGCGCGTTCTCCTCGGCGGCAAGACCCCGCAGGGCGATGGTTTCTTCTACCCGCCGACGGTCATCGCTGACATCCATCCGGGCTCGCAGATCCTGACGACCGAAGTGTTCGGCCCCGTCGCGCCGATCACGGTGTTCGACGATGTCGAGGACGCCATCCGCCTCGCCAATGCGACTGAGTTCGGCTTGGCCGCCTATGTGTTCACGGGCGATCTGAAGAAGGGCCTCGCCATCTCGGAACGGATCGAGGCTGGCATGGTCGCGCTCAACCGTGGCCTGGTGTCCGATGCGGCGGCGCCGTTCGGCGGCGTCAAGCAGAGTGGCCTGGGCCGCGAAGGTTCGCACCACGGCCTGCACGAATATACCGAAGCCAAATACATCGCCGTCAGCTGGTAACGGCTTTTACCGGATCGCAGGACGGCCGCTCCCGGAAGGGGGCGGCCGTTTTCGTTCGGCTATCCGAGATCGAACAGGCCGAGCGCCTCGTGCAGTTCGGCTCTGGTACCATCGGTCAGCAGCCGTGCTTTTCGCGTGCCCGTGCGGAGAATGTCCATCACAAGGTCCGGGTCGCGGGCGAAGGCGGCGCGCCGTTCGCGGATCGGTTCCAGCAAGGTCTTCAAGACGCCTTCGAGCCGCCGCTTCACGGCGATATCGCCCAGGCCGCCACGGCGATATTGCACCTTGAGGTCCTCAACGGCGTCGCGATCGTCATCGAAGGCATCGAGATAGGTGAAGACCACATTGCCCTCCACCCGGCCGGGGTCGGACGCGCGGAGGTGATCGGGATCGGTGTACATGCGCCGCACGGCCGCCGCGATGTCGGTGTCGCTGGACGAGAGGGGTATGGCGTTGCCCTGCGACTTGCTCATCTTGGCCTTGCCGTCGACGCCGGGGAGGCGCCCTACCCGCGGGATCAGCGCGCGCGCTTCGGGCAGGAGGTCGCGGCCGACCTGCCGGTTGAGGCGCCGGACGATCTCGTTGGTCTGCTCGATGATCGGCGCCTGGTCCTCGCCCACCGGCACGAGGGTCGCCTTGAAGGCGGTGATGTCGGCCGCCTGTGCTGCGGGATAGCAGAGGAAGCCGGCGGGAATGTCGCGCCCGAAGCCCCGGGCCTGAATCTCGTCCTTGATCGTGGGATTGCGCTCGAGGCGCGCCAGCGTCACGAAATTCAGATAGAGCATGGTCAGGTCGGCAAGGGCCGGCAGGGCGGATTGCACGCAGATCGTCGACAGGTCCGGGTCTATGCCGACGGCCAGATAGTCCAGCGCCACTTCGAGGACATTGTGCCGCACCCTGGCCGGATCATGCGCGTTGTCGGTGAGCGCCTGGGCGTCCGCCAGCAGCAGATATTGCTCATGAATGTCCTGCAGCGCGACACGGTTGCTGAGCGAGCCGGCATAGTGGCCCAGATGCAGCGGGCCGGTGGTTCGGTCGCCGGTCAGGATGATGGCGGGGCTGGCGATGGTATCGGATGGGGTCTCTGACATGGAACAGGGTCTCTCGTTGGAGCCGCTGCCTCGTCGGATGAACCTCTTCTTGAATGTCCCGGCCGCCTACGCAGCGGCCCGGGTCATGGAAATATGACGTGCCGCGCTCAGAGAGCGCGCCACCAGCATTGTGCGTTGAGGATCTGCCGGATCGTCATGGCCGACCGTCTAGCCAGCGCATTGCGCCACGACAAGCCCGCCCGCCGTGGCGCCGCCGCCCCTTGCTCAGTCGCCCGACCAGATCGGGGTCTTCTTCGTCTTCGCCAGGAAGTCGTGCACGCCGCGGCGGAAGTCGTTGCTGCCATAGACGTCGGAGATGAGCTGCTGGATGTCGGGCAGCCCGTCGAAGGTCAGTCGACGGATCGTTTCCTTGGTCGTGCGCGTGGTGAGCGGCGCATTCTCCGCCGCGCGCTGCACCAGCGCCTCGACCACGGCATCAAGCTCCCCGGGCTCGGCGATCTTGTAGAGGAAGCCGTTGTCGAGCAGTTCCTGCGCAGTGATCATCTCGCCAAGCAGCACCATGCGCCTGGCGATCTGCACGCCAACCGCGCCGCCGACGCGCGCCACGCTGCTGGCGGACAGGCAATTGCCGATGGTGCGGCCGATCGGCGATCCGAACTTCGCATTGGGTGTCGCCACCCGGAAATCGCAGGCGGAGGAGATGTTGATCCCGCCGCCGACCGCCCAGCCTTCGACCACCGCGATGGTGACCGCCGGTATCCTGTCGATCGATCCCATGAACAGGTCGATCTCGTTTTCGTAGTCGACCCCGTCCTGCCCACCCGAGAAATCGGCGAAACCCGAAATGTCGGTGCCGGAGATGAAGGCCTTGCCGCCGGTGCCGCGGAAAGTGACGACCCGCACCGTCGGATCATTGGCCAGCTTCACGCAGATGTCGTGCAGGTCGACCCACATCCGGTGAGTCAGCGCGTTGTGCGCAGGGACATTGTCGAAGCGGACGCGCGCGATCGCGCCGTCGCGTTCCAGGATGGTCTGGCCGCTCATTCGGTCGCCTCCGTCGGAGCCTCGGGCAGCAGGCCGCGCTCGCGCAGCTCGCGGCGGATTTCATCGGCATGCTCGTTGATCAGCGGCGGGGGCAGGCGCACTTCCTGCGGGGTGCCCATCATCTTCACCGGGAAGCCGAGCGATTTGAACGTCCCTTCGACCGGGTGCGCCACGTCCATCACCATGTTGCGCGCGATCGCCTGCTCGCTCGCCATCGCCTGTTCGTAATCGAGGATCGGTGCGGCGGGCACGCCGGCGCCGAGCAGCGCGTCGATCCATTCCTGGCTGGTGCGCGTCAGGAAGGTCGGGGCAAGCTCGGCGATCAGTTCGATCCGGTTCGCCACGCGCGCGGCGTTGGTCGAATAATCGGGCACGTCCTGCAATTCCTCGCGACCGAGGATCTTGAGGAAGGTCAGCCACAGCCCCTGGTTGGCCGCGCCGATGACGAACCAGCCATCCTTGGCGAGCACTGCCTGATAGGGCCCGGACATGCGGTTGGCCGAGCCGATCGGGGTCGGCGACTTGCCAGTGCCCCACAATTCGGTCGTTTCCCAGATCGACAGGCCCATCGCCGCCTCGAGCAGCGAGGCGTCGATATACTGGCCCTGGCCGGTCTTCTCTCGGCCGATCACCGCGCTCAGGATCGCATAGACCGAGAACAGTCCGGCGCCGAGATCGGCGACGGCGATCGAGTTCTTGGCCGGCTCCATGCCGGGGAAGCCGTTGGAGCTGAGCACGCCCGACATCGCCTGCGCGATCAGGTCGAATCCGGGGCGCTGCGCCCAGGGGCCGGTCTGGCCGAAGCCGGAGATGCTGGCATAGATCAGCCGCGGATTGATCGCGCTGAGCGTTTCATAGCCCATGCCGAGCCGGGCCGCGACGCCGGGCCGGGCGTTCTCGACCACCACATCGGCGGTCTTGACCAGGGCATAGAGCACCTCGCGGTCGGCCTCGTTCTTCAGGTCGAGCGTGATGCTGCGCTTGTTGCGGTTGAGCGCGAGGAAGCCGGGGCTGTCCTCGCCCTTCAGGCGGAAACCCATCGAATGCCGCGTCGAATCGCCCGTCTTCGGCGGCTCGATCTTGATCACGTCGGCGCCCATGTCGCCCAGCAGCATGCAGCAGAACGGGCCTGCCATGACCTGGGTGATATCGAGCACCCGGATGCCGGAAAGCGGCAGCGTCGTCATTCAATGTCTTCCTTCATACGCGCCGCCCGCCGACGGCATTTTCAGTCAAAGTGATTGCCCGTCGGCGATATCAGGTGGCAGCCGCGAGATGGGGCGTGGCCGGCCGCTCGGCGACGATCAGCCGGTCCGGCTTCACGAAACACCAGGCGACGGCCCCGATGATCGCCAGGGCGGCTGCGGTGCCGAAGGCAGCGATCCAGCCATATTCCTGGGCGATCCAGGGTGTCAGCGACGCGGTGATCGCGCCGCCGATCTGGCACCCCATGTTCATGAAGCCCGATACGACGCCGGTGTGCGGCCCGGCGATGTCGGCGGTGACCGACCAGAACGAGCTTTGCGAGAGATACAGCGCGCCCGCGCCCCCAGCCAGGATCACCACGGCCAGCCCGGTGCCGGTCACCTGCGATCCCGCCGCGAGGAACCCGGCGGTCAGGACGAACGCGAGCACCGCCAGGCCGCTGCGGCCCCAGAACAGGCCGTATTTCTTCGCGATCCGGTCATTGGCGATGCCGCCGCCCAGGCAGCAGATCGTCATCGCGATGAACGGCATCATTGAATAAAGCGCGCTCGCCTTCAGGTCGACGTGGCGCGCCTCCGCCAGATAGATGAAGAACCAGCTGAAGAAGAGCCAGGCGACATAGCCGAAGCAGAAATAGCTGACGAACAGGCCCCAGACGTTCCGGTCGGTGAGGATCGTGGCCCATGGCGTGGCCGGCGCGGCGCCGGTTGAGGGCACGGGCAGGCCGGCCCGGATATGAGCGAGCTCGGCTTCGGACACGCCGGGATGCTCTTCCGGCCGGTCGCGTGCGAGCAGGTACCAGACGGCGCCGACGACGATCCCGATCAGCGCACAGGCATAGAAGGACAGGCGCCACCCGCCGAAGGCGATGATCGCGGTGATCAGCGGCGGTGTCAGGCCGGCGCCGGCGCCCACGCCCGCGAAGATCCAGCCATTGGCCTTGCCCCGCTCCTGGATCGGAATCCAGCGCGAGAGGAATTGGTTGCCGGCCGGATAGATCACCGCTTCACCGGCGCCGAGCAGGAAGCGGACGATGATGAGCTGCAGCACGGTGCTGCCGAGGGCCGGAGAAACGAGCGCGGTCGCCGCGGAGAGGATGCCCCACCAGATCACGCCGTAGGTGAGGACCTTGCGCGGCCCGATCCTGACCGCGAGCCAGCCTGCGGGGACCTGGAACGCAGCATAGCCGATCAGGAACGCGCTGAAGACCCAGCCGAGGTGAATCTGGTCGATGCCATATTCCTGGCGCATCTGCACGCCCGCGACCGAGATGTTGGTCCGGTCGAGGAACGCCACCGCGCTCAGCAGAAAAAGCAGGAAAATCAATAAGACCCGCACTCGCGAGCGCCTCGCTATCGTTATCATGGTCTATCCCCTCGCTATGCCCCGCCCTGTAGCCAGCGGCCACAGGATCATATTGTATATGATATTGCACCCTGCTAGCATCCGTCGAAACAAAGAACAACGTCTGAGCCGGACCGGTAGCGAACGGCTGTGACGTCCAGGGGAGATCCGGGTTGAGGAAGCATCTGTTGGCGTGCGCGGTCATCGGGCCGATGTTCGTTTCGGCCGTCGCGCATGGGCAGTCCGCTGTTCCGGTTCAGCCCGCCGCCCAGCCGGCGAAGACGCTGGCGCAGCGCATCGGCCATACCGACCCGACCAGATACCGCCGCAGCGAGGGCGTTCATGCCGGCGCCGGATCCATGGAGTTCGGCCCGATCTTCGGCGCCGATACGCTGAGCACCAACCTGATCTTCGTCCACCGCGGCGTGATCGCGCCCAGAAGCGGCATCGGCGAACATTTCCACAATAATTGCGAGGAGATGTTCGTCATCCTGGACGGGGAGGCGCAGTTCACGATCAACGGCCATACCTCGCTCATCAAGGGCCCGGCCGCAGTGCCCGATCGGATGGGTCACGCGCACGGCATCTACAACCCCACTGACAAGCCTGTGCAGTGGGTCAATATCAATGTTGGGCTGACCAAGACCTACGACGCGTTCAACCTGGACGACCCGCGCACCGATGTGACGCTGGACCCGATTCCCCAGTTCATCTCGGCCCGCTTCGATCCGGCGCAGCTTCGGCCGGTCGCCGGCATGGATGGAGGCACCGGTACGGTACAGTATCGCCGGGCGTTCGAGCCGAGCGTCTTCTCGACGCCCTGGTCCTATGTCGATCACCTGCGCATTCCGCCGGGTGCGTCGGTCGGCACGCGGACCATGGCGGAGATGAGCGAGGTCTATCTGGTCATCTCCGGCGATGGCGAGGTCGCCATCGGTTCCGAGACGGCGCCCATTCACACCGGGGACGTCGTCCCCGTCGATCTGGGACAATCCCGGTCGATTCGGTCAACAGGAGCAACTCCCCTGGATATGATGGTGATCGGTGTCGCGAAGGATCTGGCGTCCAAGGCGTCGTATATGGCCGCACAGGCCGCTCGTCCGAGGGCTGCCCGTTGAGGATCGCTCTACTGCTCGCGGGCGCCGCGACGATCGCCGCCTCGGCCCATGCCGCCCCCGCCGGAAAGGACTGGCCGAGCTACGGCAACGATCAGGGGGCGTCGCGCTATTCGCCGTTGACTCAGATCACGCCGCAGAATGTCGACAGGCTTCAGGTCGCCTGGACCTACAACATGAAGCCGTCCAATTTCGTCGTGCCCGCCTTCCCGGTGAACCCGGAGGCGCCTGCCAACATGCCGGCTCCGCCGCGACCGCGCTTCTCCTCGTCGCAGGCCACGCCGATCGTGATGAACGGCGTGATGTATTTCCCCTCGCCCTACGGCAAGGTCGTCGCGCTCGATGCCGATACCGGCAAGGAGATCTGGTCGTACCAGATGCCGGAACGCGACCAGGCCTCGACCCGCGGCGTGCAATATTGGCCCGGTTCCAGGCAGGCGAAGCCGGAGATCGTGTTCGGCACCCGTTCGGGCCGGCTGATCGCGCTCGATGCCGCCACCGGCGTGCCGGTGTCCGGCTTCGGCGTGAATGGCGTGGTCAACATGAAGACGCCGGAGATCATGAACGGCAACCCGAACGGCCAGTACGGCATGACCGGGCCGCCTGCCATCTATGGCGACCTGATCATCACAGGATCGCGCGTGCAGGAAACGCCGTCGCTCGGCGCCAGGGGCGATGTCCGGGCCTGGGATGCGCGCACCGGCAAGCTCGTCTGGACCTTCAACACCGTGCCGGGCCCGGGCGAGGCCGGCCACGAGACCTGGGAAGGCGACAGCTGGAAGAACCGGTCGGGCAACAATGTCTGGACGCAGATCGTCGTCGATGAAAAGCGGGGCATCGCCTATCTGCCGATCGCGGCGCCAAGCTTCGATCGCTGGGGCGGCGATCGCAAGGGCGACAATCTCTACGGCAACTCGATCGTCGCGGTCGACGCGACCACTGGCAAGTATCTCTGGCATTTCCAGGTCGTCCATCACGACATCTGGGACGTCGACCTGCCCGCCGCGACCTTGCTCGACGTGAAGAAGGATGGCCGCACCATCCCCGCGATCGCGGTGATGAGCAAGATGGCGATCATGTTCATCCTCGACCGTGTCACCGGCAAGCCGATCTACGATGTGAAGGAAGTGCCGGTCCCGACCGATACCGATGTCCCGGGCGAGGTCCCGTCGCCGACCCAGCCGATGCCGTCGGCGCCGCCGCCTCTCACCCGCCTGTCGTTCGAGATGGCGGACATGGCGGCAATGACGCCCGACATCAGACAGCGCTGCCAGAAAGTGGTGGACGACTACAGGATCGTGCCCAGCAAGATGTTCCAGCCGCTCCGGGCGGATTCGGCGGTCGCCTTCTTCCCGGGCAGCCTTGGCGGCATCGACTATGGCGGCGGGGCCTTCGATCCGAAGCAGGGCCTCTACATCACCAACGTCAACTCGCTGGCCAGCCCGCAACAGCTCGCCAAGCAGGCAGACGGGTCCTGGGGGCTTGCCCGCGGCTATGTCTATTTCTGGGATCGCGAGACGCGAACGCCGTGCGGCCCGCCGCCCTGGGGCGAGATGGTCGCGGTCAACGTCAACAGCGGCAAGATCGCGTGGCGCGTGCCGCTCGGCACGACCGACAGCCTGCCCGAGGGAATGCGCGACACCGGGCGGCTGAGCTCGGGCGCGCCGATCGTCACCGCGACCGGCCTCGCCTTTTTCGGCGGGACCGACGAAAACAAGATGCGCGCCTTCGATACTCGCACCGGCAAGGTCCTGTGGACCGCGACGCTGCCGGCGGCGATCTACGGCTCAGCGATCACCTATGCCGGCAAGAGCGGCCGCCAATATGTCGCGGCGGTCGATACCGGCGGATTCAACGGGGCGCCGGTGTCGAGCGACGCGGTGCTGGCGTTCGCCCTGCCGAACGCCGGGTCGAAGAAGTGACGATGTAACTGGAGTATCGGGTCGAGATGTCTGCACGAAAGATAGCGTTGAGCGTGATGGGCTTGGCATTCGCGGTCATGGCGACCCGTGGGCTGGAGGCGCAGAGCGCGCCTGCCGCTCCGGTGCCGCCCCCCGGCCCCGCGCTCGTCGTGATCAACGAACGCTGCAGCACCTGCCATTCGACCGCGAGCGTCTTCAACCAGCATCGCAGCGCCGACGACTGGGCGACGACGGTGCAATTGATGGTCGATCGCGGGGCCGATCTGACGCCCGACGATATGAACATGGTGATTGATTACCTGGCGGCGAATTTCGGCCCCGAACCGGCCAGGGCTGCCGCGAAGTGAAGAGCTGCGGCCGGAAATCTCCGGTCGAACAAGAACAACCCTGGAGAGGGATGGAGCGATGAAGTCCGTACTGAAATATGCGCTTGTCATGAGTGCCGGGATCGCTGCCGCCAGCGCCGCGACCGCGCAGACGCCGCCGGCTGCACCGGCCGTGTCCGAGGTGGTGCGCGTGGATCCCGCGCTCGATACCCTGATCGCGCCGGACGCCCGGATCGAGAAGGTCGCGACCGGTTTCAAGTTCGTCGAGGGCCCGATGTGGCGCGAGGGGCGCCTGTGGTTCTCCGATGTCGGCGGCGAGGAGATCAGGGCAGTCACGCCGGACGGCAAGGTTGAACTGCTGGTCGATCACGCCGGCGGCTATCCCAATCCGAAGCCTGGCAAGACGCTCGGGCCGAACGCGATGGCCACCGACAGGGACGGCACGGTCGTCTATGCCCAGCAGGGTGGCCGCAACCTCTCCCGCCTCGATGCAAAGCTTGCGATCAGGCCGTTCCTCAGCACCTATCAGGGCAAGAAGATCAACAGCCCGAACGACCTGGTCTTCGCGAGGGACGGCGCTCTCTGGTTCACCGATCCGCCCTTCGGCCCGATGAACATGGAGCCGTCGCCGCCGCTCGATCAGCCCTTCGCCGCGGTCTACCGCTACGCCAAGGGCAAGCTGACCCCGATGGTTACCGACCTGACATTGCCCAATGGCCTCGCCTTCTCGAACGACGGCAGGACCTTCTACGTCAACAGCTACGGGCCGGAGATGTTCACCCGTGCCTATGACGTGGGCAAGGATGGGGCGTTGTCGAACCTGCGTGTGCTGTTCACTTATGATCGCGGCATGGGCCGGGGCGGCCCGGACGGACTCAAGACCGATATTGCCGGAAATGTCTGGAGCACCGGTCCAGGCGGCATCCGCGTCATCACGCCGCAGGGCAAGCTGCTCGGCCAGATCGCACTGCCGGAAGTCGCGGCGAACCTCGCCTGGGGTGGGGCCGACGGCAAGGACCTCTATATCACCGGCTCGACCACCATCTATCGCCTGCGGACCAAGGTTGCGGGCACGCCGCCGCTTTACAAGCGCTGATCGGCTTGGTGCTTACCCTACCCCTCCCGTTGCTCCCGAGCACGGGAAACCTGGCGGGGCGTCGCTTCGGCGCCGCCCCGCCATTTTTCTCTCACCTGCTGTCGGTTTCCGATAAAACAGAGGCAGCACGAGATATCCTATAGGATGGACGATTCCACTGTGGTAGCCGGCATTCAGGGCAGCGCAAGAGTGCCCGACATAGGGAGTGATTGAATGTCGAATCTGTCCAGACGTACGCTTCTGCTGAGCACCGGGGCGACGCTGCTGCTGGCGAAGACCGGCGCGTTTGCGCAGGGCAGGAGCGGCTGGACACCGCCGGTCATTCCGCCGCACGATCCCAGGGTCGATACCGAGTGGCGCCATTATGCCGCCGACCAGGCGAATACGCGCTACGCCCCGCTCGACCAGATCAACGCGGCCAACTTCAACAATCTGGAAGTCGCCTGGCGTTTCAAGACCGACGCGCTCGGCACCCGCAAGGAATATCAGTTCGAGGCGACACCCCTGCTCGTGAAGGGACGCCTGTTCCTGACAGCCGGCGCGCGCCGCGACTGCATCGCGCTCGACGCTGCCACTGGCGAGATGCTGTGGATGTACCGGATCGACGAGGGCAAGCGCGCGCAGAATGCGCCGCGCCAGCTCTCCGGTCATGGCTGCTCCTACTGGACCGACGGCACGAAGGAGCGGGTCCTGTTCGTGACGGTCGGCTATCAGCTCGTCTGTCTCGACACAGCGACCGGCTATCCCGACACCTCGTTCGGCGTGAACGGCATCGTCGACCTGAAGAAGGATTTCGACCAGGAGATCGACCCGGTCACCGCTGATGTCGGCCTGCACGCGACGCCCTTGGTGGTGAAGGACGTGGTCGTGGTCGGCGCGGCCCACACCTCGGGCGACGTGCCGACGACCCGCTTCAACGTGAAAGGCTATGTCCGCGCGTTCGATGTGCGCACCGGCCAGCGCAAATGGATTTTCCACACGATCCCGAAAAAGGGTCAATATGGTTACGACAGCTGGCTGAACGGCGATGCCGACCAGGCCGGCAATACCGGCGTCTGGGCGCAGATGTCGGCCGATGAGGAGCTTGGCCTGGTCTATCTGCCGGTCGAGCTGCCCACGGGCGACGAGATGGGCATGTATCGCCGCGGCAATGCGCTGTTCGGCGAATCGCTCGTCGCGGTCGATGTGAACACCGGGGAGCGGCGCTGGCATTACCAGTTCGTCCATCACGGCCTGTGGGATCGCGACCTGCCCTGCGCGCCGATCCTGTGCGACATCCCGGTGGCGGGAAAGATGGTCAAGGCGCTGGCCCAGCCGAGCAAGCAGGCCTGGCTCTATGTGCTCAACCGCGAGACCGGCAAGCCGATCTGGCCGATCGTCGAGCGCAAGGTACAGGCGGGCGACGTGCCCGGCGAATGGTATTCGCCGACCCAGCCCTTCCCGACCAGGCCGCCGGCCTATGACCGCCAGGGGACCGGCCCCGAGAATCTGATCAACTTCACGCCCGAGCTGCATGCCGAGGCGCTCGAGCTGGTGAAGAACTATGTCACCGGACCCCTCTTCACCCCGCCGACGCTCAGCAAGGAGGGTGGCCCGTTCGGCACGCTGGTCGCACCTGGCCTGCAGGGCGGCACCAACTGGCCGGGCGGTTGCTACGATCCGGAGACCTGCAAGGTCTATGTCTATTCGAAGACGACGATCGGCCTGATCGGCATCGTGCCCAGCACCGACAAGAACGTGTCGGACTTCGCCTATGTCCACGGCGTCACCGGCATCCCGCCCCAGCCGCAATTCTCGATGGGCGCGGCACCGCCGGAGGGCGCTCGTCCGCAGCGCCCGCCCGCTGCGCCGCCCAGGCCCGGCGTGCCCCGTCCCGGCCCGCTCACCGTGCAAGGCCTCCCGCTGATCGCGCCGCCCTATGGGCGTATCACCGCGCTCGACCTGACAAGGGGCGATATCGCCTGGCAGGTCGCGCATGGCGAGACGCCCGACAATATCCGCAACCATCCTGCGCTGAAGGGCCTGAAGATCCCGCGTACCGGGCGCGAGGGCAATCTCGGGCCGCTCTGCACCAAGTCGCTGGTGATCTGCGGTGAGGCGGGCTTCTTCACCAACGAACAGGGTATTCGCGGCGCAATGCTGCGCGCCTATGACAAGGCGACCGGCGAGGAAAAGGGCGCGGTCTATATCCCTGCCCCGCAGAGCGGTTCTCCGATGACCTATATGCTTGGGGGCAAGCAGTATCTTGTCGTCGCGATCGGCGGCGGCAACTACAGCGGCGAGCTCGTCGCGTTCAAACTGCCCAGGGAGGCATGACCATGAAGTTCGGGTGGATGATCGATGGCGAGGCAGGCCCGCGTACCGGCCTTCCTGGCGGACGGGCGGCGCTTGTTGCCGCGGCCGCCCTGCTGACGACGGCGATCGCGTCGGTCGCCTCTCATGCGCAGGCGCCGGCCGGCTCGGTATGGGCAGGCGCCTTTACCGCGGAGCAGGCAGTCCGCGGCAAGGCCGCCTATGCCGACAATTGCGCTGCCTGCCATGGCCCGACCCTGACGGGCGGCGATTCAGCGCCCCCGCTCGCCGGCAGCAACTTCCTGAACAACTGGAACAACACCAGCACGGCCGACCTGTTCGCGCGCATCCACGATACGATGCCGGCGCAGGATCCCGGCAGCCTGAGCGGCAGGACGGTTTCGGATATCGAGGCGTTCATCCTGCAGACCAACGGTTTTCCGGCGGGCGCGACGGCGCTTGCGACCGATCCTCAACTGATGGGCAACACCAGGATCCTGGGTACCAAGCCCGTCCAATAGCCCTGCCCCCAGGCGCGCGCCAAGTGTGGCGGGCCCCTGTGCCGGTGGAGTGCCGGGTGGATAGGTCCATTGTTAATCTATCGCCCGGCGATCGTCCTTTCCCGCGACGATCCGATATCCTATAGGTGTTACATAGACGCCACGGCGCCGTTGCATGTCGAGACCTAGATGGAAAACCCTGATTCCGCAGTGACCTTCCCCCCCATGGGCTATCGTTCGCCCCGCCCTGCTCCGGTTCCTACCCTGGTCGCGTGGGCGCATGAGCACCTCCTGTCGATGCTGGTTTCCATGGAGATCGCGCCGGGTACCCGGATCGGCATCGACGCGGTCGCGCGCAAGCTCGGCATTTCGCAGACCCCGATCCGCGAGGCGCTGAGCCGGCTCGAGGCCGAGAAGCTCGTCATCAAGGTTCCCAATGTCGGCTATCACGCCAGCGCCCAGATGACGCCGGCCGAGGTGAGCGACCTTTATGCGCTGCGCCAGCTGATCGAGCCCTATGCTGCCGCCCGCGCGGCGGAATCGATGAACGACGAGATGCTCCGGCAATTGTCGGCGATGGAAGAGGAGATGGACCGGATCCAGGCTGAAACCGGCGTCGCCTATGCCCGTTTCGCCGAGGCGGACGCGATGCTCCACAGCCTGGTCGCCACCGGCAGCGGCAATTCGCTGATCGCCGAGACGATCGAGCGGCTACACATGCATCTCCACATCTTCCGCTTCCTGTTCAACACCAACGCCCCGCAGGAGGCGGCGGAAGAGCATGCCCGGATCATCCACGCGCTGATCGCGCGCGATCCGGCGGCGGCGGAAACGGCGATGCGCACCCATCTGGAGCGGTCGCGCATCCGCATGGAGGAAGCGTCGGTCCGGATCGCCCAGCGCATGCCGTCCGAGCCGCGTACGGTCGGGGGGCCGCGCCGGGAGGGCTGATGCCTTTCCATCGGAGGGCGATGCCAGCGGATATCGCGGAGTGTTTTGCCTTCCCCGACGGGGTTTACACGCCTGTTCGCGTCGTCGATGCTTGAATCGGCATGGTTGATATTGGATGATCTCGCCTGCGGCTGATCTCTTGCATGAAAAAAATGTCATGATGGCCGCAAAAGATTGCGGTCATCGATATATATTGATTTCCATCAAGCGGCAGGACCACTTGGCACTTGCCAGAGCGGCTTAATGAAACCTAGCGTCCTGCGATACGAATTGGGGGATTCGTCAGCACGATGCGACATGTTCTCGGCCTGGCTACTATTATCTTCGTTGCAGTGGCGATCATTGCGGGGATCGTCTTCGTGCGGCGCAGGTTCGGCTGGGGGAAGCGCGAACGCCGCCGCGCGCGCGCCGACCTGACAGGTATCGTCCGTCCTGATCGCGGCGAGTGAAGGGCCACAAGGGCGCGGTGGTTCCACGACCGTGTCCGGCGACGGTGGATGGATGGCCCGTCAACCAATATGAATCCCGGGGCGATGTAGCGACTACAAGGGTTCGAAGATTGGGTGGTTTCAAGTGCACGCAAGCTGGACGCCGTTGTCGTCCGGGACGCCTCGCTCAATATACTCCAGCGCCGTCGCCAATAGTGCAGCGGCAGCTGGAGGTTCGCGTCGATTCCTGGCGGCAGCTGAATCAGGGACTGGTGATGCTGAGCGGCGAGCCCGAAACCTGGTAGAGAGTACCGGTGATCGTGCAAGGCTCCGACGTGCCGTCACCCGGCACGGACGCGTTGTTGAAGGAAATGAACCTTTGGAGAGCAGCGTTGCCGCCCCAAGTGCCGCTGAGTGTCCCACTGCAGCCGCCCGGGGTGAGGGTGGCTATGACGACGTTGCTGATGGTCAGAAACGTCCCATTGAACGAGACCGCATATGGCGCGGCGCTGAACGTCGTCGAGGAGCATGGGAAGTCGCCGGGCACCGCCAGTGCCGGGGCCGCCCTTGCGGAGTGCCCATGCGAGAAAATGCCATCGCCATCCGGTGCAGCTTGGGGAATGGTAATGACGAGCTTGAACGTACAATGGGAACTGAGGCCTTTCTTGAAGAGTACCGAGCCCTGGAAGGTGATACTACTCACCCCTGGCGTAGCCGGTATGTAGGTATCCGCCAGCGCGGGAGCAGCGCTACCGAGTGCCAACGCCGTTACGCAGATCGCAGAAAGGAATTTCATCTGATCTCTCCTCTTTTTTTGAATTTTCTTTGCGCATACGCGATCCGGGCATAACTATTTTAGCAAGCTGCCATTCTGAAATTTCTGGCTGATACTGAAACTGAAAATGCGAGGATCAACGTTAATACGTTGGAGGAAGGCCCCGCATCAGCACCGCCGGAAAAAATCCAGGTGCCGCGCCAATCTGGCGGTGGCTACCTTTCCGGTACCGACTCGCCTCCCGACATCCTGGGCATTCGCCCCGCCGCCTGAAAGCAGCCCGTCGCAATAGCGCAGCGCTGGTATGTGCTGGCTCCACGCGGAGCGCTGCCTTCAAGGCCTTGCCACTAGCTCACGATGCTTCGTGCGGCGCATGAAGGCGATCCGTCGGGTCGGACGGCGGAGAACCATCCCCGGCGGTGCCGACCCTCTGGAGTGTTCCTGTTTGGAAGGGCGCCGCTAGGCCGACCAGGCCAGGGGACCAGGCCCGCCGGCGGCGGGATCCGAATAGGAGGCGCTGCCATTCTCGACATGGCCTGCCATGCGCCAGGACTGACCTCCTGCCACGAATTGCCGGTCATACCAGCCATGGCTTGCCGTGAGGTTCAGCGGAATACTGCGCGCTTCTCCGCTCGCCAGCACGATCACATCGGGAGAGGCGCCATAGGCCCGGTCAGTCATGGTGATGGACTGAGGCCTCAGGGTGAGATTTTCGAGCAGGAGCGAGGGGGGAGCGGCAATGCCACCCCTGAGGCTGACGGAGAAGATATCGCCCCTCCCGGTCAAGCGTCGATGAAAACCGTTTGGCCCAAGGGCGAAGATGTCCATGGCTTTGCCGGAGACGGGCAGGAGGTGAGCCAGTTCCCGGCCAGCGCCAACCGTATAGCGCGCGGGGACCTCGCCCAACTGCGTGACGTCATAGACATGGAAAACGGCCGCGCGCCCGGCCGAATGGTTGGCGAACACAAGGGCGCGGCTGGTGCCCTTCACGCGCAGCCGGGTGTCGAGGGCATAGGGCGTCGCGCGTCGCCGTCGCAGACCGGTCTCCTGCACGGGGGCGACCGCATGATCGGGAAGCGGCGGCCGGATTTCCTTCAGGCTGGCCGCGCGCTCGGACAGGGCGCCGGTGGCCGGAAGCGCGCGCATGAAATCGACCGTGTCGGGCGCGCTGAAATCGAAGCAGGACGTGAGGTCGCCGCACACGGCCCGCCGCCACGCGCTGATATTCGGCTCATGGACGCCAAAGCGGGCTTCGAGGAAGCGAAGGATGCTTGTATGATCGAAGACCTCGGACGCGACATGCCCGCCCTTGCTCCAGGGCGATATCGCGTAGAGCGGCACGCGCGGGCCAAGGCCGTAGGGCCGGTCCAGATAGACCGCGTCTTCGGCCGCCTGCGAATGAACATGATATTCGTCGTCAGCCGGGATGTTCGTCGCGCCGACCGTGCGTCCGGATACGCGCGCCGGCGGGGCCGGCGGGGGTACATGGTCGAACAGGCCATCATTCTCGTCGAAATTGATGAGCAGCACCGTCCGCGCCCAGACCTCCGGATTTGCGGTGAGCGCGTCGAGCACTCTCGCCGCATAATCCCCGCCCTGGAGCGGCGTTGAAACGCTCGGGTGCTCCGACAGGGCTGCCGGAGCAACAATCCAGGAAACCTCCGGCAGCCGTCTGGCCAGCACATCCTGCCGCAGGTCGTCGAGCGAGCGGGTCGTCATCGTCCGGCGTGAGAGCAGGGCCGCGGCTGCCGTGGCCGCGCCATGCGCCTGGCGGTAGCGGCGGAAGCCGACCAGCGGGTTATCGGTGAAATTGTCGGCCATGTCCTGATAGATCTGGAATCCGATCCCGGCAGCCATCAGGCGCTCGGGATAGGTCGTCCAGAGATAGCCGCCGTGGCGCCGCGGATCGGCGTCGAGACTGTCATAGCCGTTGTCGATGGCGGGGCCGTTGCCCCGGGCCAGCGGATCGTGCGTGCCGGTCCAGATGTAGAGCCGGTTGGGGTTGGTACACAGGTGCATGGCGCAGTGATAGGCGTCACACAAAGTGAAAGCCTCGGCGAGGGCATATTGGAACGGCAGGTCCTCGCGCGTGAAATGCGCCATCGCGTGATTCTGCTTGGAGCGCGGCCACGCGCCCATCCGTCCGTTATCCCATGCGGCCTGGCTGTCGGTGAAGCCATGGGGCGTGCCGAGCGGGCGATAGAGGCGGAAATCCACTGACGTATCGAGGCGGAATGGGGCGATCAGCGCCGGCTCCGTTCCCGGATGCTCGTTCGGCTGAAGGAGCACGGTGCGATTCGGCGCGGCCGGAAGCGGCGGGGCGGGAATGGCGAAGCGGTCGCCATAGCCCCTGACGCCGCGCATCGTGCCGAAATAGTGATCGAAGGAGCGGTTCTCCTGCGTGAGGATGACGACATGATCGACGTCCTTCAACGTGCCCGTCCGGCGATCGGCCGGGATCTCCAGGGCGCGGGCGATCGAGGGAGCCAAAGCCGCCGCCGCGCCCGCTGTCGCCATCATGGTGCGGATGAAGCTGCGACGATCCTGCATCGTCACCATGCCGGCTCTCCCGATCGATCACGATGAACAAGGAAGGGAAGGAACCCTCGGGGAATATCACCTGTCATAACGCAGAGGTCTAGACCACTGATGTGGCGGTTAGGTGACGGCAAACGGGATGTGAAAAGCCGACACCGCCACGCTTCGGCGGTGGCGCACTTCCCGCGCTCGGCACCCTGGTTTTCGCATCGGCAGGAAATTTTGCTCGGAATTCGTTTCGGCAAAAACTGTCACAGAGGTGTCGCTCCAGTCTGCTTTAGACCTTCTGGTTCATACCAGTTTGCGGGGTAACCAATGACGAAACGATATTCGGTTCGGGCCATGCGCCCGAGCTTCAAGAGCTTTTTGCTGGCAACCGTTGCTGCGGTGGCCGCCGGGGCGACTCCGCGAGTCGCGCTCGCGCAAGAGGCCTCCGATCAGCCGTCCTCCACCAGTTCGGGCGCCGACATCGTCGTCACCGGCTTTCGGAAGTCGCTGAGCGATGCGCGCAGGATCAAGAAGGATTCGACGATCCAGGTGGACGCGATCGTCGCCGAAGACATGGCGAAGTTCCCGGAGCTGAACCTGGCCGAATCGCTTCAGCGCCTGCCGGGCGTGCAGATCACGCGTGAGGCAGGTGAGGGCCGGCGCATTTCGCTGCGTGGCCTGGGGCCAGATTTCGCGCGCGTGCAGCTCAACGGCATGGAAGTGCTGGGCAATGTCGACTCAGCGCAGGACAGCCGCGGCCAGCGTACCCGCGACCGCGCCTTCGACTTCAATATCTTCGCCTCGGAACTGTTCTCGCGGGTGGAAGTGGAAAAGACCTTCCAGGCGGCGCAGAACGAGGGCGGCATGGCCGGCACGGTCGGCCTGTTCACCGGGAAGCCGTTCGACTACGCGCCAGGCAACAAGGGTGCGCTGGTGGGGAAGCTGGGCACGAACGAATATACCAAGGACGCTCAACCGCGCGTCGCGGCATTGCTCAGCCATAACTGGGACAATGAATTCGGCGTCCTGGTCTCGGCCGCCTATTCCAGGCGCCAGACCACGGAGCAGGGCCACAACACCTATAATTACGACCGGCCCAGTGCGGCGACGTTGCGGAGCCTGGCCGACAAGGGCCTGAACATCTCGAAGCTGACCGCAGCGCAGCAGGCCAAGTTCCTGTCTGGCGACCTGTATTTCGCGGACGGCAACCGCCTCTCCTCCTGGAACGCGAAGCAGGAACGTCTCGGCATTACGGCCGCAGCGCAGTGGCGACCGGCGGACAATTTGCTGCTGACGCTCGACGGACTATATGGCCAGCTCACCACCCATCGCGATGAACTGCACCTTGCCACGCGGCCGCTCAAGTCCGACGGCTCCATCGCGTTCGACACTCCCGCCGGCGCGCCCTGGCCGGCCCTGTTCCAGACGGCCTCGACCATCAATGACCTGAGGTGGGACGGCAGCAACTACGTCACCAGGACCGATGTCACCGGCACGACCTTCGGCAGCGAACACCGCCGGTCGCTGAACGAGACCCGCTTCCGCTCGCTGGAGCTGACCGGCACCTGGGACGTCTCCGACCGGTTTACGGTCGACGGACATGTCGGCTATCAAAAATCGACCTACAAGACGCCGTATGACGACAAGTTCTACATGCGCGCCAAGGGCAACCTGATCGCCGATTATGGTACCGACGGCCGTTCGGCTTCGTTCGATTATCCGGGCTGGGATCCAACCAACCCGGCCAACTATACGATGGACGATTTCTACTATCGCGCCTTCAACAATGAATCGGAGCTGCGGGAAGGCGTGCTCAACCTGCGCTACAAGATGAACGACGCGCTGACGTTGCGCGCGGGCGGCGCCTATCATCGCTTCAAGCAGGACGGCAGGGATCTCTTCTATGACAGCAACGTCAACGGCACCCGGTCAAAGACGCGGGGCACGTCGGTCAGCGACATCACCACTGTGTTCAAAAACGAGTTCGGTTCGTGGCTGATCGGCGACTACGACAAGGGGTTCGCGAAATATAAGGAATATCACCGGCTCGAGCCCAACAAGGACGGAACGGGTGGGACGATCCAGGACATTGAGAATGTCTATACGACGACCGAGGAGACCTTTGCCGGCTTTGTCCAGATGGACTGGAGCACTGAACTGTTCGGCAAGCATTTCCGCGGCAATGTCGGCGCGCGAGGCTACCACACCGACACCCGCAGCATTGGCTGGATCCAAGGCGACAGCTATGCCTATCTCGGCACGGCTGACGTAAAGGGCAGCTATTCGGGCGTGCTGCCTGCCATGAACGCGGTGCTGGAACTGACGCCGGAGGTGCTGCTGCGGTTCGCCGCCTCGCAGAACCTGAACCGCCCGGGGCTTGGCTCGATCGCGGCCGAGGGTAGCGCGTTCCGGAACGACGATACCGGCGCGATCACTGCATCCCGCGGCAATCCCAACCTCAAGCCCTACAAGGACACCACGCTGGACTTCTCCGCCGAATATTATTTCGGCAAGGTGGGTCTGCTTTCCGCGAGCGTGTTCCACAAGCGGATCAAGAACTTCATCGGCTCGCAGACGCTCAGCAATGTGACCTTCGACGAGGCAGGCGTGCCGATCAGCTCGATTCCGGGCGCAACGGGCAGCACGGTCATCAAGGAATTCTCGATGCCGATCAACGTCGCGGGCACGAAGAGCCTGACCGGCGTTGAACTGGCGGCACAGGCCCAGTTCTCGTTCCTGCCGGCGCCCTTCAACGGCCTGGGCGTGACGGCGAACTATACCTATGTTGATGCGCCCAAGGAAATCACGGGCATCTCGAAGACCAGCTACAACGCCACGCTCTATTACGAAACCAACCGCTGGGGCTTCCGCGGTTCGCTGAGCCACCGCACCCGTTACTATACGGGACGCAGCGAGGACATCATGAGCGCCAATACCCGAGGCTTCGAGGGGACGACCTATGTAGACGCCTCGGCCTTCGTGAACGTCACCGATGGCATCCAGCTCACGCTGAACGCGATCAACCTGACGAACCAGAAGGACACGCAGTTCTGGGGCCAGAACCGCTATCTCTACAACCAGACCCAGAGCGGCACGACCTACATGGCCGGCTTCAGCTTCAAGTTCTGAGGCGGCCCCTTATGCTAAACCGCGCCCCTTCCTTCTCCGGGAGGAGGGGGCGCATTCTTTCGTGTGACATCAGACATGATCGTTTCCCATCGCCACCGTTTCATCTTCGCCGCGGTGCCCAAGACCGGCACTCATTCAGTGCGGCAGGCCCTGCGTGAGCAGCTGGGCGACGGGGACGTCGAGCAGGTGGGGCTGTTCGTCAACAGGCGCTTCCCGTGGAAGGATCTGGCGGCGATCCAGCATGGCCATTTGTCACTGCCGCAGGTGCGTCCCTATCTCGGCGAGGATGCTTTCGGCAGCTATTTCAAATTTGCCTTTGTGCGCAATCCGTTCGACCGCTTCGTCTCCTACTGCGCCTTCATGCTGCGTGGCGGCGATGTCTTCCGGCAGCGGCCGCGCGACGCGATGCACCATTTTCTGTTCGTCGAGCCGCCGGAAAACCACATCCTGTTCCAGCCACAGGCTTCGCTGCTGGTGGGTGAGGATGGCAGGACCCTGCTGGCAGACAAGGTCGGCCATGTCGAGGACATGCAGGGTTCGTACGATGCGATCTGCGCACGGCTCGGCATTGCCTCGCGCCCGCTCGACCGAGTCAACGGCACCACGCGCGGTGACTATCGCGATTATTACGACCAGGCCCTGATCGACGGCGTGGCCGCACGCTATGCGCAGGATCTGGAGCTGTTCGGCTACACCTTCGAAGGTATGCGATGACGCCCCTTCAGCCTCGCCCCGCTGCCAACCCGCGCAAGACCACGACTGTCCGCAAGCTCGGTCCGGTTGATATCGTTGCCCTGCGGGCCGCCGTGGTGGCCATCCCCGAGCATGTCTGGGACGCGGAGAACGCGGGCAAGCCGAACAAGTTCGAGGTTCTGAACAAGACCCGCCACATCGTTCTTCGCTTTATCGACAGCCCCCGCGACTGGCGCGGCTCGCACGATTGCCCAGCCTGGCCGCAATGGCGGGCTTTGCTTGAGCCGGTGCTGGCACAGGCCGTTCGCGGCTATGGCTATCAGCGGGGGGTGTTTCCCCGGGTGATGCTTGCAAGGATGGCGGCGGGCGGGGTGATCCATCCGCATGTCGATGCCAACCCTGCGGCGAAATGGCCGCACAAGATCCATCTGCCGGTGTCGACCAATGCCGGCGTCGTGTCGTTCTTCGGCGGCCAGGAACATTATTTCCCGCCGGGCGAAGCGGTGGAGGTCAACAACCTCGGTCCGCACTGGGTGCGCAACGGCGGCGATACCGACCGGGTCCATCTGATCTTCGAATATTACGACGCCGACCAGCCGGAACCGAGCTGGCTGGAGCCGTTCTTGCTTTCCGGCGCGGTGCGATGAGTTTCTCCGAGCGTGAGACCCTCCTGGAGGAAGCCCGGGACCTGCGCTCCAGCCAGCGTGTGCCCGAGGCACTGGCGACGCTTGCGCGGCTCCAGGCCTTGGATCCCCTGTTCAGCCGCCTGTACCAGGAGCGCGGCCATTGCCACGTCCTGCTTCGCGATGCGCCGGCGGCCATCGACGCGCTGTCCGAGGCGGTGCGCCTCAACCCGACGCTGCCGGCTAGCTGGGACATGCTGGAACAGCTTTACCGTATGCTGGGGGACACAGCCCAGGCGACCATGGCGGCGGAGCGCCTGGCCATATTGAGACAGCTGCCTCCGCAGGTGGTGGTGGCGAACAGCTTGTTCGCCGATGGTGACCTCTCGGCGGCGGAGGAGGTTATCCGGGACTATCTGCGCGATGACGGCGACAATGTAGGCGCGCTGCGCCTGCTGGCGCGCATCCGCAAGGACTGCGATGCGCTGGATGAGGCCGAGGCCTTGCTGAAATCGGTGCTCGACCGCGCGCCGGACTATCACGCGGCGCGCCTGGACTATGCCATGGTGCTGTTGCAGCAGCAGAAGCACCTGCAGGCGCGGCAGGAGGTCGGGCATCTGCTCGGGCACGACCCGGACAATCGCGAATATCTCAAGCACTATGGCGCTGCCTGCGTCGGCCTGGGCGATCATGAGCCGGTGATCGATCTGTATGAAAGGCTGCTGGCCGGCCAACCCCAGTCGGGGGCCGAGGTCGCCGACCTGCGCCTGTGGCGGGCAAATGCCCTTAAGGTCACGGGCAGGCAGCAGGAAGCCGTTGCTGATTATCGCGCCTCGCTGATGGCCCGCCCTGACTATGGCGTGGCCTGGTTCAGCCTCGCCAACCTCAAGATCTATCGCTTCGCCGATGGCGAAATCGCGCGCATGCGCGCCGCGGAATCCGGGCCCGCCGTCCAGGACATGGACCGCATCTATCTATGCTTCGCGCTGGGCAAGGCACTTGAGGACCGGGGCGATTACGCATCCTCGTGGCATTATTATGAGCGCGGCAACGCGCTTCGGCGTGCGGCCGGCCGCTATCATCCGGACGTCGCGGAATCCTGCGCGCGCCGAATCAAGCAGGCGTTCACCGCCGAATTCTTCGCCGCGCGCGCCGACTGGGGCATGGACGATCCGGCGCCCATCTTCATCCTGGGGATGCCGCGTTCGGGGTCGACATTGATCGAGCAGATACTGGCTTCCCATTCCAGCGTGGAGGGCACGCAGGAACTGACCGACATCGGCCGATATGCAGGCGAGCTCTGCGGTGCCGATCCGGATTGCGGCCTGCCATTGCACTTCGAGAGGTTGCAGCGCCTGACCGCCGGGGACGCCCGGGCGCTCGGCGAGCGCTTCCTGGCCGAAACCCGGACTCATCGCCGGTTGGGCCGGCCATTCTTCATCGACAAGATGCCCAACAATTTCTGGCATATCGGGCTGATCCACCTGATACTGCCCCGATCGACCATCATTGATGTGCGGCGCGAACCCATGGGCTGCTGCTTCGGCAACCTCAAGCAGCTGTTCGGTACGACCAACCAGGAATTCAGCTACGGCATCGACGATATCGCGCGCCACTACCGCCTTTATCTCGATCTCATGCGGCACTGGGATCATGTGCTGCCGGGGCGGGTGTTGCGGGTGCGGTACGAGGACGTGGTCGAGGATCTCGAAGGCAGCGTGCGGCGCATGCTGGAGCATATCGCGCTGCCCTTCGAGCCTGGCTGCCTCTCGTTCCACGAGACCCGGCGCAGCGTGCGCACGCCCAGTTCCGAGCAGGTGCGCCAGCCGATCAGCCGGGAAGGCCTTTCGCAATGGCAGCATTATGCGCCCTGGCTGGCACCGCTGCGGGACGCGCTGGGTGACGCATTGACCGGCTACAGGGACTGAACCATGCGGCTGTCGCGTCCTTTCTTCCAACTTCCCGTGCTCTTCGAGATGGAGGATCTGCAAGCCGAGCTTGCCGCGTTGCCGCCCGAAGCCTGGGTGCCGCATCCGGACGCCCTGCCCGGCAACAGCGCGGTGCGATTGATCAGCGTCGGCGGCGGTGAGACGGATTCCGTCCACGGGCAGATGTTGCCGACGCGCTGGCTGGCGGCCATGCCCTTCCTGCGCCAGGCGCTTGCGGGCTTCGGGGTGGTATGGGGCCGTTCGCGGTTGATGCGCCTTGCGCCCGGTGCGCACGTGCCTGAGCATGCCGATATCAACTATCACTGGCATACGCGGGTGCGGCTGCACATCCCGATCTTCACCCGGCCGGAGGTGCGCTTCCATTGCGACGGGCAGTCGGTCCACATGGCCGCCGGCGAAGCATGGATCTTCGACAATTGGCGCCGGCACCATGTGGAGAACCAGTCCAGCGCCGAACGCATCCATCTCGTCGCTGACACCACCGGCACGGCGGCGTTCTGGCAATTCGCCTGCGGGCAGGCGCCGCCGCGCGCGCAATGGCGGAGGGTAAGCCGGGACCCCGATGCCGGTCCGCAACTGCTGACCGAGGGCGACCAGCGCTCGCCGGTGATGCCCGCTGCCGAAGTGCAATGGCTGGTCGACGATTTGCGCGCTGAATTGACGGTTGCCGCCGATACCGTGGAAGCTAGGGCCCGCGCCGCGCGATTCAGCATGCTGCTGGAGAGCTTCGTGTTCGACTGGCGCCAGCTTTGCGCGTTGCATGGCGTCGGCGGACAGGGGCGACCGGACTTCCTCCGCCTGGCTGGTGCCGTGCGCGAGGCCGCGAAGCCGCTCGCCGACGGGCTCATCATGCGCGCCAACGATGTCGGCGCGCTGCTGGTGCTCGAAAAGCGCGTGCTCCAGCACCTGCTCGCGGAGAGGCCCTAGCCGATCGGCAATTCCCGCAGCGCCGCCGGCAGGTCGGCGACCGTGTCGATCACGACATGCGCTCCCGCATCAGTGAGCATGGTCCTCGCCCGCGCGATGCGTTCGGCGCGATCCTCGGGCGCGAGCGCGGCGAGCGCCTCGCGCGACAGCCCCAGGGCGTTGCCGCTGGCCGCGACGCCGACCGTCCACACGCCCGCCGCGCGGCCCTCGGCAATGCCGACCTCCGCATCATCGACCTTGACGCAGGCGCTTGCCGGCCAGGCGCCCAGCTCGACCAAATTCTTCCACAGCATCAGCGGGGAAGGGCGCCCTTGCGGCGTCTCGCCCGCGCAGACCAGCATGTCCGGGCGATAGCCCTGCTCCGCGGCGCGGGGCAGAATGTCGACCATCATCTCGCGCGTATAGCCAGTGCAGGATCCCACCGCGACGCCCCTGGCCTGGAGCCGTCCGGCAATGTCCGCCGCGCCCGGAATCAGTTCGGCGCAGTCGCGTGCCGCCTCGCGCATCATCGGGCCGATGTTCCCGAACAGGGCCGCGACGTCCTCTTCGCTCGCCGCCGCACCATGTTGGGCGGCCCAGGCCTTGGCGACGCGGGGGTTGCCCAGCAGCGCGCGGATATGATCGCGCTTCGCCATGCCCATATCGGCGCGCGCTTCGGCCTCGCGGATCGGTACCCCGGCTTGCTCGAACACCCTGCACAGCGCCACCACCGGTGCGCGGCTGCCGAAATCGATCATCGTGCCCGCCCAGTCGAACACTATGGCCTTGAGTCCCGGATGCATCAGTTCCTCCCGAAGAGATCGGCGATCACGTCCTCGGCCAGCGCGAAGCTGGTCGATGCGCCGGTGCCGCTGGTGACGACGACCAGTCGCACGCCCTCCGTCGGCGCGCGGACGATGCTATGTCCCGCGGTCGAAGCATAGGTGCCCGTCCAGCGCCCTATCACGGCCGGCGGTGCGCCGAGGATCTGGGCATAGGCGTCGAGGATCGCATCATCGATCGCTGCCGCGGAAAAGGGGTCGGGGGTCGGCGCATAGTCATGACTGTCACCCACCACGAGCGATCCGTCCGCGCCTTGCACCGCAATCAGGTGGACGCCGTGCGCCATGGCCCCTGCCGCCTCGGCCTCCAGCCGGGCGCGCAGCGCCGTCGCCTCGGGCAGCGCGGCATAGCCGAGATAGCGGACCATGCTCAGGTCGCTCATCACTGGCGCGGCCAGCCGCCACCCCGGCGGCGCGAGCCGCAGCATCTGGAGCTTGCAGCGGGTGATGCCAGCCTCTGAATAGATTTCAGGGAAGAGGGTTGCCCAATCGTCTCCCGGGCAGACGATCACAGCCTCCGCTTCGCGCAAGCCGATGCTCGACCGGACGCGGCCGGTCTCGACGGCATTGACCGCGACGCCATAGGCGAAGTCGACTCCGTGCGCGACGCTGAGCCAGGAAGCGAGCTTCGGAATCGCCAGCGGCGAATCGACGCGCAGGTCGTGCGGGCTCTGCAATGCGGCCGTCCCGCCGCGCACCATCGGCCAGCGCGCCGCCAACTCCGAAGCGCCGAGGCGGGTGCAGTCCCGGCCCATCTCGGTTGCGAGGAACGCGTCGATCACCGCTGCGGCCTCGGCGCGCTGGGCGACCAGCAACAGGCCCTCCTGCTCGATCGCTATCCCTGCCGGCTCAGCGACGTCGCGCCAGATCGCTGCGCTGCGTATCGCCAGCTCCCGGACCCGGCCGCGCTCCTGCCCGGTGACGGTGACGAAGCCGAAATTGCGTATCGAGGCGCCGTTGGCCCGGGCATCGCGATCGAGCACCAGCACGCGCTTGCCCCGTCGCGCCGCGGCCAGCGCATGGGCAAGGCCGACAATGCCCGCGCCGACGACGATCAGGTCATGCTGTCGCATAGGCGTTCCTTGAGCGGCCGCGCATCGCGAAGCCGAGCGCGGAGAGGATCGTCAGCGCCCCCACCACGATCGCCGTCGCGTAGGAGGCATGGATGAAGAAGGGCAACCAGTCCATCTTCGGCGCCGCCAGGCTGCGGAACAGCAGCAGCGCGACGCTGCCGGCATAGCCCGAGGCATCGGCTACATAGATCAGGAAGCCGGCATTGCCTGCCTTGCCGATCGCCGCGATCATCCGGTCGAACAGCATCGCGTTGAACGGGGTATAGGCAAGATAGAGTCCCGCGCCGGTCAGGATCATCCAGGGGAGCGGCGCGAGCAGCCCCGCCTGGAACGCCAGCGTCGACAGGCCGAGCGACAACGCGCCGACGATGATCACGCCGTGCATCGCCAGCAGCGCGCGCATATTGTCGCGCACCAGCATCAGCGCGGCGAGCCCGGCCAGGCTGATCACTGCAACCGGCAGTTCGCTCGCGGAGAACATCGCCGCCTTCCCGGCATATCCCATCGCGGTCCACAGCTCGGCGGCGAAATTGTCGCGGAAATCGCGGATCGCGGTCAGCAGCACATAGCCCGCGACCAGCAGCAGCAGCGAAAGCCCGTGTTCGCGCAGGAAGGCCACCCGGTCGGCGCGTCGCATCGGCACGCGCGCGACGCGTTCGGCCTCGTCGCGGGCATCGGGCGGCGGCATCCGCTCAAGCCACCACAGCGACACCAGCAACACCGGCGCGAACGCCGCGCCGGTCACCGCCGGCATCCAGACCTCGGGCACTCCCGCGTGAAGGAACAGCACCGCGACCGACTTCACCACGCCCGAGGAGAGGATGAAACTCGCGCACAGCATCGCGCCGAGCAGCTCCGACGCGCGGCGACCCTCGACATAGCTGAAGACCAGCCCCCAGATCATGCCCAGCGGCAGCCCGTTGAGGAACAGGCAGGCGACGCTCAAGGGCGGCGGGACCAGCGCGAACAAGACCAGCGCCAGCCAGGATGTGCCGATCAGCGCAAGGATCAGGGATGCGCGCCCGCGCCGGCCGAATTCGGCGATCACCCGGACCCCGATCAGCTTGGACAGCGCGTAGCCGAACACCTGGGCGATCAGCAGCGCGCTCTTGTAATCGATCTCGAAATGCCAGCCGCCGATATCGGCGAAGGTCGCCGCCGCGAACGGCTTGCGGAAGGCGTACATCGCGAAATAGGCGCCAAACGCGGCCAGTCCCCCAAGCAGGAGCGTCAACGGAGGAGTAGCGCCAGGTGCGGGTTTTGCGGGCGGCATTGGAGTCCTGCGAATTGTCAGAACTGGTATGAACCAGATTGACGTCGATTTTGTGACGCTACCAGCGCGCCTTTCGTCACCAGGGCCGTGCAGCCAGTACCCCCTGCTCCATCTTGCATTGCCCCGGATCGGGCGCGGGTGCGCTTGAGCTGATCGAGACCAGCTCCTCCCGGGCTGCCTTCAGGTCGCGCTGGAAGCCGGGAGTGCCGCCGAGTATGGCGAACATCGCCGATCCCGCCATCCAGCCTGCCTGTACCGCGCTAGCCGAATGGGAGCCGCAGACCGCGCGGCTCTCGCCATAGGCCCGGGCCCGGGCGAGGATCGCCGTCGCGCGCTCAGGCACCAGTTCGGCCAGGATCAATCCCTCGAGCCAGCCGTTCGCGGTATGGCCGGAGGGATAGTCGCCATTCCCGGCGAGATGCGCTGTCCTAGGTTCGCAGATCGGCGCGTCGGTGCCGAGATAGGGGCGGGGCACCCGGTAATGCTGCTTCACCCGGTTCACCAGGTCGCCGGTGCCCGCCCGGTCGAGCAGCCGGGTCAGCGCCGGCGCACTCGCTGGCGTGAGCCTCATTCCGAGCGCGCAGGCATAGCGGTCGAGCGGGGCGCAGATCGGCGCGTCGGTGCCGAGATAGGGGCGGGGCACCCGGTAATGCTGCTTCACCCGGTTCACCAGGTCGCCGGTGCCCGCCCGGTCGAGCAGCCGGGTCAGCGCCGGCGCACTCGCTGGCGTGAGCCTCATTCCGAGCGCGCAGGCATAGCGGTCGAGCGGGGCGTTGCCGACATCCTCGGTCGCGATCCGCCAGCGCGGCGTGCCCTGCAATCTGCGCGTGGCGACGAAGATCGCGCGGTCGGCGCGCGCGGCGGCGCTGCCGGGGGCGGGCGGTGGCGGCAGGATCGCCACCCCGTCGGGCACGAGGTCGGGCGCCAGATAGGGGCCGGTATCCCCGGCCTGGCTCATCGCGGTCAGCGCCAGCCATGCGGCGAGCAGCAAGGTGGTGCGCATCGTGGTCAGGCCGTGACGCGCATCGGGCCGATGCCGGGATCCGTGCGCCCGGCGCGCCCGGTCTCGACCTTGCCGGCGAAGCGGCGGAGGAACGCAGCGTCGTCCACCAGCGTGACGGTGAGATCGTACCAATGGTCGCTCGTCGCGAGCCGCCAGATGTCGCTGACCTGCTTGCCCGGCGCCACGGAAATGCGGCGTGTCCGCGCGCCCTGGGCGGGATAATGTCCGTCGAGCGCGATCGCGAAGACCATGGGGTCGCTGCCGTCGTTGCGCAGCAGCAGTTCCACCTCGCCCTCCGACGGGCGCTGGAGCAGCAGCACCTCGGCGCGGGGCGCCTGCGCCGCGAGCGAGCCGGCGAAGCGCCGCCACAGGCCGTTCGGGCCCCGCAGCGTCAGGTCATAAGCGGCGAGCGGCCCGGCGTCGTGCCATTGCTCGCTGGCGAAACGGTCGCCCGCGCCGATCGTATAGTGCCAGGGCTCCTGCGCATCGCTGTTGTCGTGCACGGTGAAAGTCGCGCCGACGGCGCCGCGATTGACCATTTCGATCCGCAGGCGCCGCTCGGGCGTCACGCCCGCGATCACGTCGAGACTGTAGGGCAGCGGACGATGCGGGCGCTGGCCCGGCATTTGCGTGCCGGGCGTCTGCGTCGCGGGAATCATGTTGACTGGCCCTGCCAGGGACTGCGCGATGCGCTCTCGGAAATCGTCCGTGGCTGGCAATTTGAGCGCGGCGGCGCGATCCGAGTCGCTGAAGTCGAATACCGAAGTCAGGTCGCCGCACACCGATCGCCGCCATGCGCTGATATTGGGCTCCTGCACGCCGAAGCGTTTCTCGGCGAACTGGAGCACCGATGTGTGGTCGAACAGCTCCGAACAGACGAAGCCGCCGCGGCTCCAGGGCGAGACGATGATCGCCGGCGTGCGGATGCCGAGCCCGATCGGGTGCCTGCCCGGCGCCTGCGTGTCGAACGCGCCATAGTCCTTGGTCTCGCCATTGAGCGGCACGGTGCTGTGGCCGCGATAATCGCCCACCGGAGGCACCGGCGGCGGCGCGTGATCGTAGAAGCCGCCCGCCTCGTCATAGTTGAGGATGAACACGGTCTTGGCGAACACCTCCGGATTGTCGACCAGCGCCTCGATCAGCTTGGCGGTGACATGCTCTCCCCTGGAAGGCTCGGCCGTCGGATGCTCGGACAGATCGGCGGCGGTGACGATCCACGAGACCTGTGGCAGCTTGCCCGTCTCCACGTCGCGGCGGAATGCCGCGACGAGCTGCTCGCCATCCGAGCGCTTGCGATCCGCGCCCTCCTTGTGCTCGCTCACCCAGGAACGGCCACGGCGATACAGCTCGGACTCCCTGGGGGCCGGGCGGAAGGGTGGGAAGATCGACAGGAGATTGTCGCCGAAATTGTCGTATTCCTGATAGACCTTCCAGGCGATCCCCGCCGCCTGGAGCCGTTCGGGATAGGTGGTCCAGCGATAGGCCCCGTCGCGCAGCGTTCGGTCTTCGGCCATGTCGGCGCTCGGCGTCTCGTCCTCGCCGTAATTGCTCATCTCGGGATCGCCGCCCACTGTGCCGCCGCCGTTGCACCCGGTGAACAGATGCATCCGGTTGGGATAGGTCTGGGTCATTGTCGAGCAGTGATAGGCGTCGCACACGGTGAACGCGTCGGCGAGCGCATAATAGAAGGGCAGGTCGCTCGCGGTATAGTGCAGCATCCGGTTCTGGAGCGCGCCGGTATGTCCCCAGCGATCGTAACGGCCGCGATTGAAGATATGGATATTCTCCTGGTGCGACTGGTCGGCACCATCGACCTTGAACGAACGCGTCGTCTTCGAATCGCCGTGGAAGGGCAGGACATAGCCATCGGGATGCTGCCCCGACGGCTGCGCCCATACGCTGCGCCCGCCCGGCAGTCGCAGCGGCCGCGGGTCGCCGAAGCCGCGCACGCCGTTCAACATGCCGAGATAATGATCGAACGAGCGGTTTTCCTGCATGTGGATCACGATATGCTCGACGTCGCGGATCGACCCGGTACGTCTGTTGGCGGGGATGGCGAGCGCCCGGTCGATGAGGTTGGGAAGCATCGATCCGGCTGCGCATGCGCCCGCTGCGCGCAGAAAATGCCTTCTTGTCGTCCGATCCATGGCTTCGCCCTTTCCTTGGTCGCGCGAACACGCTACTTCGACCTGAATGTGGTATAGTCCAAAAACGCTACAATCTTAGGACAGCGAGACAACGATCCACCGCCCGGGTGAGGTGGTTCCCAGCGCTGTTCATTATCACTCCAACCGGCGAGGAAGCATGGCCGCTACTGTCATCGATCGGATTTTCGAGCTCCTGGACCGTTTCGGGGCGCTCTATTATGGCGAGGACGCCACGCAGCTTCAGCATGCGCTTCAGGCCGCTGAACTGGCGCGCCGCAATCGCTGTTCGGACGCGCTGATCGCCGCTGCATTATTGCACGATGTCGGTCATTTCATCGACGACGCCGGCAACGCCGCCGAATCGCTTGGAGTCGATGCAAACCACGAAATCCACGGTTCTTCGTATCTTAACACCTATTTTCCGCGGGAAGTCACTGAACCGGTGCGGCTTCACGTCGCGGCAAAGCGCTATCTGTGCGCGATCGATCCGGCTTACCTCAAGGGGCTCAGTCGCGCGTCGGCGATCAGCCTGGAACTCCAGGGTGGCCCGATGACGGTTGACGAGATCCGGGCGTTCGAGGCCGAGCCTTTTTTCGCCGACGCGGTGACGCTGCGCCGCTTCGACGATATGGGCAAGCATCCGAGCTGGCGCGTGCCTGATCTGGCCAGTTATCGCCCGCTGCTGGAGTCGCTGCTCGTCGCGAGCGACTGACGAGGCTGTGCGGAGGCTCCGTTTCACGACTCCTCGGGGCACGCGTGCTGCCTGCCCGCTCCTGCTTCCCTGATTTCTCCAGCGTTTATAGGCAATTGTCCAGATAACGCCGTACTACCCGATGATGATTCGGTTACAATGTGGCGCTGGTTCAGACCAATTGCGTTGAGAGTGAGTCGGCGACGGCGAGTGGTCGCCGCCTCCTCTGCTTTTCGCCGATCGGCTTGACCCGCCTCGCTACTCCCTGTCATCTCCGGTCGGGCACCATGCGAAGCGAACTCGAACTCACTCCGGTCGCCAAGGGCGACGCTGCGGATGGTCCGCAATACCTGGCGCTACGCGACCAGATCGCGCTCGGTATCGAGATGGGCAAGCTGGCGCCGGGATCGAAGCTGCCGTCCGAGCGTCAGTTCCAGGGCGATAGCGGAGCAGCACGCGGCACCATCCGCGAAGCCCTGTTCCAGCTTGAGGCCGAAGGGCTGATCTACCGGCGCGACCGCAGTGGCTGGTTCGTCTCGCCGCCGGCGGTGACGTACAATCCCACGCGCTGGTCGGGCTTCATGACCTATGTCGCGGAGCAGGGGCGAATGCCGGCGACCGAGACGCTGAGCAAGGATCTGGTGCCCGCACCGCCCGCGGTTGCCGATATCTTCCGCACCGCGCCCGGCACGCCGCTCTACAACCTCCATCGCCGCCGCTCGATCGACGGCCGCGCCGTGCTGGTCGAACGGATCATCGTCGATCCGTCCATGGCGCCCGGCCTCGTCGACCGTTCGCTCGACGGCTCGCTCACCCAGATCCTCACCGGCGACTATGGTCTCACGGTGGTTCGCAATCGGGTCGACATGCGGCCCTGCGCACTGGTCAAGTTCGCCGCCGACGCGCTGGGCGTGAAGCCCGGCACGCCGGGCCTGCTGGTGGTGCGCACCAGCATCGCGGCGGACGGGCGCGTGGTGGAATATGATCAGGAATATTGGCGGCACGACGCGATCCGCGTGCATGTCGATCTCGACGTCCGGGGGTGATTGCATCCCGGCGCGCGCACCACGGCGCCCCGGTGGCATGCCGTCAGGGGGTCATATCAAGAGGCGGACTTCCCTGCTGGGTAACGATGCCAGTGATCCTGCAATCTATCGACGTACCACCGCCGGGGACCGTCGAAGCGATCTGTATCTGTCGCATGCCTCCCGAGGCGAGCCACGTGCCATAGATCGAACCGCTGCAGCCGCCCGGCGTAATGGTATTGATGACCACGCCGTGATATTTACTACACCATTGTAGGCGAAAGAATATGGCGTTCCGCTAAAAGTGTATGCCTGGCAGAGGGGATCACCTCTTCCTATTGATGGGGTCGCCACCGCGGTACTTGAGCTAGTCACATACACATTGACAGTAAGTATGCAGTTAAGGGTTAGACCATTAGTTATAGTTGTCGGCCCTTTGAAAACAAAAGTTCCCGGTGATGGAGGGTAGGTTTGTGTGCTGGCAGGTGTAACACCGACTAGAGATAATGCAGTTGCGCAGAGCGCAGAAACGAATTTCATGTCAACTCTCCTGTTTGAATTGCACTCATTAACCAAGGGGCGCGCAAAGACGCTTAGAGCTCTGCGCACGTCAATACGTTGCAGCAGGTAAACTCATCAGCAAGGCGCCCGATTCTACTGGAATCGGCTCGTGCATCGTGATCTGAGCCCGTGTGTCGTTTTGGCGGAACGTTTCACGCTAGCGAGCTTTGAAGCCACCGCGGTATCGTTGCCGCTAGTGAGGAGAGTATCCGTGGGTGAGTTCGCAGACAAAGCCAAAGGCGTTGCAAACGAAGCGATCGGCAAGACCAAGGAAGCCGTCGGCAAGGCGACCGGCGATCACAAGCTCGAGGCGTCAGGCGCGGCCCAGGTGGTCAAAGGCAAAGCCGAAAAGGCTATTGGAGACGCGAAGGGCGCAATCAAGAAGCACCTCTGAGCCGATAGGCGCGGCCTTTGATCGGGCCGCGCCGTCTTCACACTGCCGATAATATGCTTCGCCAGCCAGGGGTGGCCAGGCCGATAACACGAATCCGGGAAGGAGGCGGGCGCACTGCTTCCATCTGTGCGTTCTGTCCGTTTCCGTAGTTGATCGACATCACCGAAGGCCGGCCAATATTCCGAGAAAGTGAGCCAAGGCCCCTGCAGCATCCCCATCCATCACGGCGGGTCGTTCGCCAGGCGCGTCACCATTAGCGACGCCGCGCGGAAGCTAATGCGGGAACTAGTTCAGCCGTACGGCGAAATGCCGGTGTATTTCACACACATAGCGATGGTGGATGGATGCCCCGTGAGGATTCGAACCTCAATAGACGGAGTCAGAGTCCGTCATTATAGCACGTATTTCTGCGGTTTTTTGCGTCCATGTTGCATCTGTGTTGCATCTAGCTCGATCACAAGCGCCGCTTTTACCCTATTTGCGACGTCGAGGGCGGCTTGAGAGGCACGGCGATACTGCTTTACGGCCAGTGATCATCGTGCGAATCTGGTGTACGGAGAGATGATGCCCCAGCCTAAACGCCAAACTCAACCCGCGCGGGAATGGATCACGGGCCTAGTGGTTGTGGCTGCGACAATCATAGGGCTGTTCGGCTTCGCCCGCCTTTCCTACGCGGTGACAATGGTGGTGTCGGTCGCGATCCTCGTGGGCCTAATTGCCTTCTTTTGGGTTGCCGGCGTCAAGGTCCGGAGAACGGGCCACCGGCCGCGGCGATAGTACCCTCACAATCTTTCTCGAGTCGGGCACGTACTCCCATATTTGCCCGTTAAGCCTTTCGCGCCACTCAACCTCGACCGTCATCGTCACGCCCTCCTGGAGCGTTATCGGAATGGTCCTATCGGTAATGGCCTGAAGGAAGATTGCGTCTTGCATCTGGGCAGAAAACTTCATGCCGTCGCGATAGAACATCCAGTGCCTGGGGCTGTTGTAGAATGGTGCCTGGAGCAGCACGACCGGCCAAGTCTCGTGGCGCGCTTCTTCGACCGGCGCGGTTGTTTCTGGAGCCCACACGCCCGAGCGAAACGCAAACTCGTTGCGCAGTACCGTCGCGGCCGGCGGTTCGTCGAAACCGTTTGCGATCTGTACGTTGGATATCGCTCGGTCCCGCTCCACGACTTTGTAGAATCGCTCTGCTGATTTCGCAGTGGCGGGGTCAGCCTTTATTTTTGCAGTCATATCCTCGAAGAGAGCTCGGTCTTTGGCGCTCAGCGATACCTGCTGAACCTGAGGCTTTAAGCTCTCGCCGATGTAAGTCGATAAGCCGGATGTGCCGATTACGACAGCCAATCCGATGGCGGCTTTCTTCAGGTAAGGATATTCATCCGCGCCATCACTAATAATTCCGACTTGGTCGTCGACTAAGCGTAAAAGCTGTCTAAGCGATCCTTCTTCGCGCCCAAGTAATTCGACCCGGATGTCATGGGTCGGGTCCAGTGCCCTTGCCGCATCACGGACCGTATCGACCCACGCTATTAAGGCCTCTGCCGCAATCACTGCGTCGGCATTGCGCCCCTCTTCAAGCCCAAACTGTAGGACGATGTCGCCGCTGGCCACGTACCCTTCCCCTTTTCTAGGAGGGCTATGCGAAATCGTGCCGCTGCGTCAATTCGGGCGACTTCGCGAGCCGGGACGCTTAGGCCGCGTCCAGCTCGGCCTTACGTGCCTACTGCCATCCCCGCACCTCGCTCTCGACCCATCGCGACGAAACCCCGCGATCCTACGCGGCCTCCTCCACGCCCATCACACCCGCCTCCATCGCCGCCATAACCGCGCTATCGTCATCCAGAGCGGCGAACAGGTGGCCGTAGGTGTCGAAGGTGACCTGAATAGATGAGTGCCCCATCCAGGTCTGAACGCGCTTCGCTGGCACGCGTTGTTCGATCCAGAGCGACGCGGCTGCGTGCCGGAAGCTATGCAGGCCGTAGAGGCCCGCCAGCACCGGTTTTCCCTTATCGTCGAGGACCGGCTTACCGCGCGTCGTCTTTGGAGCCGTGACGCCTGCGGCGATCTGCAGTGGCTCCTGAAACCCGAGCACTAGGTTCGGCCAGAAGATCGGCGTGCCGGCTTCCGACGGGAAGACAAGGTCGAGATCGGTGGTCGGGCACCGTAGCTTCCATTTCTTCAGCTCCGCGACCGCGCTAGGCGGCAGTGGTATCGTTCGCCGTCCAGCGGCGGACTTGGGCGCTCCGATGACGTTCTTTCGGTCGGCGCGCTGATCGATGGTGATCGTACCTTTAGCGAGGTTGACGTTCCGCCAGGGTAGGGCGCGCAGTTCCGAGGCCCGCAAGCCGGCATAAACGAAGACCATGAGCATAGGCTTTGCCATCGGCCGGGAATTGCCCATGGCGTCGGCGGCCTTGAGGAGCGCGCGGATCTGCTCTTTCGTCGGCGGGACGACCTTCTCCTTCTCCCGCGCCTTTCGCTGGACCTTGACGTCCTCACAAACATTCTTCGCGACATGACCCAGACGCTTCGCTTCCTTCACGATCGACGTAAGCGAGCGCACAACGCGGATAGCCATGGCCCGCGACGGCAAGACCGTCCAGACGAACACCGGTTCCGAAGGCTTCACGGCTCTGCGTGGATGCCGCCTGACGTTCCATTTGATGATCCAACCCGTGTTGTCGGGAAAGCTGCTCGGCAACGCCGAGGCGCAAGGGCAGGGGTTCTTAAGTCGCCTGCTCGTCTCGCACCCTGAAAGCATCGCCGGCACGCGGTTTGTGAAGCCGGGAGGGCGCCATGACGTTCTGGTCGCAGGAAGGCGAGATCCGCGGCAAGAGCGGCCAATATCTTGCCATCCCCTTGCCGACTGCCGGTTCTCGCGGTCGGCGCCGCGATCTGACGCCGGGCGAATGGGAGCGGGCGAACGGGCAAAAGCTGGTTTTCATCTACCGCCAGGGCAAGCCAAGCCTGCTCGCGGCGATCGGCGGCACGACGAACGGCAGGACAGGCGCTTATCGGCGAATCACCGGCGGCGGCCGGGGTCGCAGTGCGCAGGGCCGCGGCGGGGCCAACCCGCAGGCGGATGCCGTGGTGCCGATCTTCATCCTTCTGCCGATGGTTCGTTTCCGCAACGCGGTCGCCGTCGAGCCGCTCGTCGCAGCAGCATTTCAGGAACTGCCGCAAGCTTATATGAAAGCGACGCGTAATATTAGGTAAGCAGCTTTTTCTTCTGCGCCTCGAACTCGTCCGAAGAGAGGTGCCCGCGGTCGAGAAGGTCAGCCAGCTTTGATAGCTCGTCCGCGACGCCGGTAGGCGCCACCGAGGCGACGACAGCACTCGCCGCCGCCTCAGTCACCGGTTCGGCCGGGGGATTCTCGTTAGAGACAGCGGCAACGACAAGCACGGCAAGCGGGCCGAAAAACAGCCCCAAAAAAAACCAGCCCATGCCATCTCGGCCCTTTGTGGACGCGATGGCTCCGCAGACGGCGCCACACAGCAAGCCAAAGAAAAACCAAGTTAAAAGAATGGCCAGCGTCGCGTTGTCCATGCCCAGTATCCCCCGCTCGATTCATTTCTCAGCACTCTAGCCATGGAGGCAAAGATGGCAAATCTCGATATTGTCGCGCGCCTCCAACTTGAGGCCTCGCAATTCTCGTCCGAGGGTGGCCGGGCCGTTGCCGATCTGACCGGCAAACTGGACAAGGCCGGGCGCGAACTGCGCCATTCCTTTTCGGCCAATATGGCCGAGGTGCAGAAGCTCGCGCAAACCGCGCTGATCGTGCCGCGCACGGAAGGCGGCGCGCTCAATCTCGCGCCCGAGATCACTGCGCTAAACTCCCGTGCCGTCGCCTTCGAGCAGAACGCGATCGCCGCACGGGAATTGCAGCAGGCGTTGCTCGCCACGGCGGCGGCCGGAAAAGGTGACACCGAGGCCCTCCTGCGCGAGGCAGATGCGGCCATGCTCGCCGCACGGGCACATGACCTCGAAGCTGACGCACTTCGCGAACGCGCCGATGTCCTCGGTCACGTGCAGTCGAACCTTGTCCGCACCACAACGGCGACCGTTGCCCATTCCGACGCGACCAAGGGAGCCACCGACAGCACGGGCGCGATGCGCTTCGCGATGCAGGGACTGTCCTACCAGGCGCAGGACGTATTCACCCAGCTATCCATGGGCGCGAACGTCTTTCAGGTTCTGGCGATCCAGGGCGGTCAGGCGGCCGGCGCTTTTGCGAACGTCGAAGGCAAGGCAGGTGCTCTTGGCCGCTTCCTCATCGGCCCTTGGGGTCTCGCGATCACGGCCGGCCTTCTCGCATTCGGCCCCATGGTCAGCAAACTCTGGGAGAGTAGCAGTGCGGCCGAGGAAGCGGCGAAAAGGCTGACGCAGGCCGCGACTGCGGCCGATTCGTTCGGGACCGCTCAGTCGCTGCTCGGGCGCGCGATCGACCTGACCACGGGCAAGATGAAGACCCAGAATGAGGTTTTGCTCCAGACGATCAGGTTGCAGGCTCAGGCCAATCTTGAGGCTGCGAACAAGAAGATCCTTGAAGCGGGCGACGGACTGGGGATCGCCCGGAAGGAAAAGGCGCGCTCGATCCCCATCGATCCGAACGTCGGCTCCTTCAGCATGGGCGGCGTCGGTTTCGCCAGTGCGGACACATCGCCTCAGCAACGGCAGCTGCGCGCGATGCAGCAGGCGCTGTTCGCCGCGGTCAATAACGACAAGCTCGCCGGCAGTGACCCGTCCGCCTATTCGCGCGCCATCGGCGTTTCGCTCGATCAGCAGATCGCCAAGCTCGACAAGCTGGCAGTCAGTGGCAAATTCGCGGGCAAGAGTCTGGCCGATGCCAAGCTCGAACTGATCCAGCTGGCGGCGGTCGGGAACGACAAGTCCGCCGCGCTCATGTCAAAGAGCGTGCTGAACGGCCGGAAGGTGCCCGACGAACTCACGCCGTACGAGAAGGACAAGAAACCCAAGAAGGACCCGAAGCCGAAGGACTATACCCGGGCCGACAACGGCCTCGCGGTGCAGCTCGCCGAGATGAATGCTCAGTGGGAGCACGCGCCCACGCTGATCGAGAAGGCGAATATCGCCACGCTCAAGCTCGACAATATGTATCAGGTCCTGAGCAAGCGGAAGCTTACGCCCGAGGTTCAGACCTTACTCGACACCATCGGCAAGGTACGCGAGTCGATCCGGACGGGCTTGGACGAGCCTTACCGGCAGTTCGTCGAGACGCAGCAGCAGGGCATGCTCGTCCAGAGGCTGATCCTCGAAGGGCGCACCGCCGAAGCTACTGCCCTGCAGTCCGCTGTCCGCCTGACTCAGTCGCAGGGGACGCTTGACGAGCGGCGCCTCGCTAACGTCTTGCAGCTGGCAAAACAGCAGGAAGCTATCGCCCTCGCGCTGGAAGACCAGCGCCGGATTGTCGGGATGTACGTCGGCTCCGTCAGCGACATGCAGCAGAGCTTCAACGCCTTCCTGAACGATCTGCATAGCCCATGGCCAACGCGTGGATCATACCCCCTGCTGGCTTCACGGCCAGCAGCCCTAATACTGCGCTTGGCGCGCCCGGCAATCTGGCGCTCGACTACGCCGGCATCGTCTGGCGCAGCACGGCTATTGCCGCGCCCTATGTGCGGATCGACCTGGGCGCCGACGTGCCGATCGACACGGTGCAGATGTTCGGGCTCGATGGCAGCATCACCACCGCGACCTTCAAGGTTTACGCATCGACAGCAGCGGAAGGCGCCGCGGCGCGAGCCCGCGCGAGCAGCGTATTTCCGTTGCTGGCGGGGTCCGAAATGCCGACATCGGGCTTGGGCGTCGCCCTCGCGACTTTGCCTGCATGGCCAGCCGTCCGGTACATCGATATCGAGTTCGGGCTTGCATCGTCGTACATTCAGGTCAGCCGCGTTGTGCTGGGGCAGCGCATCCAGTTGGAGCGAAATTTCAGTTTCGGCGCCGCGTTCGGCGTCCGGGATCTCGGCTCGTTCGAAATGTCCGCGCGCGGTGTCATCCTCCGGCGCCGCGCGAAGAAGCTGCGCACGACCGCGCTCACCTTCTCGAACATCAACAAGGACGAGGTCGAGAAACTGACGGCGCCACTGCTCGAGCGTATCGGCAACACCGAGTTGCTCGGCCTCGTCACCAACCCCGACCCCCATCCCCTGCGGCAGCGCCGCTGCTATTTCGGGCCGCTCGTCGGCGACCTTAGCCAGGTCTGGGCAAAGGCTCGCTCGTTCGAGGCCAAGGCCAACATGCTGAGCATCTTCTAGGCCATGCCGTTCCCATCCCTTCCCGGCCGGTGGCTCGTCGCTGGCGCGCAGGCACCGACGGCCCAGGAACGGCAGCGCGCCGCCCTGTTGCAGATCGACGCCTGGGATCCCGTCGCCGGCGCGACGGTCACCCAATACGCATCCAGCCATGACGATGCCGACGTGTGTCATTCTAACGGCCAGACGTGGTGGCCAATGCTCGGGAAGCTGCCCGTCCTCCGCTACGATCTGTTCGACGGCTCGTTCGAGGGGCAGATAACTGCGCCGTCATCGAACCTGTCGATGCAGACGGAGGCCTGGCCGAACTTCCCGCGCTACTCCTTCCCCGACGCCCGAATCCGGATGTGGACGGGGTACCCTGATAGCCTCGGCGGTTCGTGGACGCTCAGGTTTGACGGCCGGATCAGCGAGCAGCCGAAGATCGCGAACGGTGTCGCGGACCTCAGCTTCGCCGTCGACGACAAATGGCTCGACGGCCCGCTGCTCGAAACATACGCCGGCACGACGGGGGCAGAAGGTCCGGCCGAGATGAAAGGGCAGGTGAAACCCCTCGCCCTCGGCACGCCGCGCTATGTACCCGGCAAGCTGATCGACAGCGTCAACAGCGTGTTCCAGGTCTCCGCTTATGGCGGCGTGCAAGAGTTCGAGGTTGCCTTTGACAAACTGATCCGGTTCCCCGCCCCGATCGCCGACTATCCGACCTATGCCGCCCTCGTCGCCGCTACGATCCCAGCCGGGCAATGGGCGACGGCCAAGGCGGTGGGTATGGCCCGTCTCGGCGCCCCGCCGCTTGGGCTCGTCTGCTTCCATATCAAGGGCGACATTGGCGGCCCGAACGGGTGGGCGCGCGCACCGGGTCAGTTGATCCGCCGCCTGGCCCTGCTGTCCGGCGGGGCTGGCAAGATCCACGACGCGTCGCTGAACGCGCTCGATGCGTTACGGCCCTGCAACCTGTGCCTCTACCTCGACCAGCAGACGACGGCGCGCCAGCTGATCCAGACGATCGCCGCAAGCGTCAACGCGGTCGCCGGTGTGTCGTGGACGGGAAAGCTGTTCTTGGTGCCGGTCGGGCTCGGCGCGCCGACCGTCACGCTCGCAGCCGATGGGTCTGCGCTGCCGGCGGTCGCCACGGTCGAGCAGATCGCAATCGCCGCCCCATGGCGTAAAATCGCGATCAGCGCCGAGCGCACCTGGGCGGTTCATGCCACGAGCGATATTGCCTTCACCGCGCCGGTGCTCGAACTCGGCCCGTTCGATATCGGGAAGACGTATCGCGAGGGCAACATCGTCGAGGCGCTCGACAAATCGCGCTGGCTCTACATATCCACCACGCCTTCAGCCGGCCATGATCCGCTGACCAGCCCGTCCTACTGGTTCCGTCTGTCATCGGGCAGCATCACCCTGTTCAATACGCCATCCCCGCCCACGGCGAAGGCGATCGACGATCTGTGGACCAACAGCGCCACCGGACAGATTTCGCGGTGGGACGGCTCGGCATGGGTGCTGATTTCCGACATCACGTCGGCCAATCAGATCAAGGTGGAGATGGTGACCGCGGTCACTGTGCCCGCCAACTATCTCGGGGTGGTGGACCCTGGCCAGTTCTCCATCTTCCAGACGCCGACAGTGCGGCGCGGCGCGACCGATATCCGCAAGCTCGATTCCTCGGTTTACGCCCTTGCGGCATCGGGCATGACAGCGGCGGTCGACAACGCGAACGGGAGCGCCACAAAGGGCACGGTCGAGATCACCGCGCTCAATGCCAATACCTCGTATTTCGACCTGACGGCGACGATCGACGGCGTGGCCCAACCGGCGATCCGGGTCACCTATTCGAAAGCGATCGCCGCGCCGCCGCCCTTGCCTGGAGGCGGCGGCGGAGGCGGCGGGAGTGGCGCGAAAAGCGTCTCCGACTCGACCCTGGATGTGATCTCCACCACTTCCTTTGCCGCCCTGACCGATGTCATGACGGTGACCCTTGCAACGGGCGAACGGTTGGTCGGCACGGCGCCGCTTGACTATGATGTCCGTGGAAACGGCGGCGTCGACCGCACCATGACGGCGAAGTGGCAATACTCCCCTGCCGGCGCCGGCACGTGGACCGATTTCGCCAGCGCGATCACGGGCACCCCCGCATATGCGGCGGTCCTCGCGGCCGGCGAATATTACGGCGCCGAGCCAGGCCACGGCAATTTCAACCAGAGCAAGAGCGGGCTGGCCGCAGGAAACTACGATGTCCGTCTCGTGGGGATGCTCGATGCGGCCGGGCGGAATGTGGCCGCATCGGGCACCGCGACAATAGAGGCGAAGGTCTGATGTGGATCGTCCTCGATGGCGGCGTCGCTTCGCAACACCACGACGAGCCCGGCACGATGGGCGTCCCGTTGGGCAGCGCTCGTGCCGAACTGCCGCGCGAGCTCGACCTGCTGGTCGAGACGTGGGATTTCGCCGAGGGCTGTATCGTCGCCCTGCCGGAGGGCCGGGACAACCGGATCGATCAGGGCCACCGGGCCGACCACGGCGCCCTCTCGATCCGGATGGCGCACATCCAGAAGGCGGTTGAGGCGCAGTTGATCCTCGCCGGCATTGATTTGCCACTCAGCCTGGTGGCGGCCGAGGCGGCCGCGACGGATGTTGCGATCAAGGATCTGGCCGCCGCGATCGTCGAGCGGCAGGCCCAGACGAACACCATCGAGCTCGCTCGCCGGATTGCGAAGAAGTCCGACTGAAACCCCGTCGATTGGGAAAATAGCACATGCAGTTTCTACAATTTTCCGCCGCCCGGCACGATACCGGGGCGGTTCTTCCGCGCGCGAGCGTCACGGTCTATCTGACTGGTACCCCGACCAAGGCGCTATTGTTCGGTCTCAGCGGCAGTCCCATCGGCAATCCGGTATCGGCCGACAACTATGGAGCTGTCGGGTTTCGGGCGGCGAATGGCGCCTATGATGCGTCGATCTCGTCGGAGGACGGCGGATACACGGTGCCCGGAATGTTCGCCGTCCAGCTCTACGATCTGACCGAGCTCGATGGGAAGGTGAATGCGGCTACCGCAGCCGCGTCAGCTGTGGCGCCGCTTGTCACTGACCTCAATCTTGGCGCCTCGTCGAAGACCAGGATGGTTGCTGACGATCTGGCACGCGGCCCGGACGCGTCGATGATCGCCCGCGCGGCCGACGCGGCGCTCACCGCCGTAGCTGGAATGCCACTGCCCAATACCTATGCCACCGCCCTGCCGCGCGGCGTGACCAGCGGTGTTGTTGGCGGAACGGCAGTTACCGGCGCGACGCCCGGCACCTATGCCCTGGTCCCGACCGGGGGCTCGATCACGGGCGTTGTCGCAAATCTCATTGTCACATCTGCTACAGCCGCGACGATCCAGATCGTCAATCCCGGCCTCGGGAGCCTGACGACGCCGCCCACCTGGGCAAAGCCTGCTGGCGCGAACCTGCCGGCCGGCACCACCCTTACCGCGATCGTCGGCCCCATTGTGGCGCAGGAGAGCCGCTACATGGTCCTGTCGGCCGACGGGCTGACCATCCAGGCATACAGGAACGACGGCACCGCAACGCCTGCGATGATGCCGGGCATTGCGGTGCCGACCAGCTCGTACCTGACCGCGTCGCTTGCCGCACAATCGATGTCATACGACACGCACGCCCTACCCAAGTCGTGGTGGAGCACGACGGATGGAGTCTCGGGCGGCTACACCTCTTCCGTCAACGGTGTGGTGACGGTCGGCATCAACCAGACTTTTCTTAACCAGTACATCCTGGACAATGGCGAGCGGGCGCGGATCGTCGCTGGCGGCAGCTTCACCGGCATGATCCGGATTTACGGGGCCGCACCGGTCACCCCGCCGATGTACATCCGCATGGTCGAGCGGGACGCGGCCGGCACCGCCATGGTGACCCACGACCTCGCCCTCGACCCGGTGATGAACGCCTATATCAAGCGCAGCGCGACTCTGAGCGCCGGCACGGTGACGCTCGATTTTACGCTGCGCGCTGGCAATGCTGCGAATGCGGTCTTTTCCTTCTACCGGCCGAGCCTGACCTCGGGCACGCCGCGCACGGTCAGCAACAGCGCACTCGCCCGGTCGGTCGAGGGGTATCTCACTGGCGTGCTGAACCGCGTTGCGCCGGTCACCTTCCTTGCCACCGTCCCGAGCCCGCTGGTGATGACGACCGCTGCGTTCGGCACCGGCAACATGCGGTTCAACTGGAACCCCGACGCGCAGGGCGACACCTATACGGTGCGGTTCAGATCCACCAACTGCTCGACGCAGTTCGATCTCTACAAGCTGCTCTCCAACGGCAACGGCAACGGTGTCGCGTTCGACGCGGCGTCGCCCGCAAATGCCAAGCTCGTCGACACCCTGGCGGACGGAAGCGGCTTGTTCGAGGCTACCTTCGTGGCGAGCGGCGCGACTGTGTCGGGCACGGCGTATGATTTCACCGGGTTGCGGCTGAGCATCTACAATCCGGTCAACCAGCCCGTGACGGTCGACACGGTCGTTGTCGCCAAGGGCGGGACCATCCCCCCGCTTACCGAGATGCCCCCGTACATCACCGCCCAGGTCGCGGCGCAGATCCAGGCCGCGCTCGCCGCGGCGGCGGGGACCGTGCTCGGCCAGCCGCTCAACCTGATCGATATCTGGGGCAACAGCCTGATCGACTATAACCACGCCGCCGGCAGCGTCAGCGCTGAGCTTCAGGCCCTGCTCGGCGTCGCGGTGACGAACAACGGGATCGCGACCCAGACGGCGGGCCAGATCTTCATGCGCGCCGGCGGCTCGCCCGTTCTGCTGTCGCTGGTCGGGGACGCCATCCCGGCTGCGGCAACGCCCGTCGCCATCCGGAATTTCAACGCGACCAATTCGCCCATTACCCAGGCATGCAGCGCGGCAAACGGTACCGATCCGCTGGCGGGCTCGCTCGGTGGTGTTCCGGGCGCACTGACCTCGGTCCGCACCGGCGGGGTGGTCACCGGCCTGACCTTCACCCGCACGACGGCGGGCGCTGCCGTGCCCATCTCCCCGAACACGCCGTTCATGCCCGCCCAGGCGGAATTGAGCCGGAGCCGGTATCAGGTGTTCGCCGGCATCCTCGAAAACAATGTCGCCGGCAGTGGCGTGACCCAGGCGAATGACGCGGCCGACATGATCGATCGCCAGATCAGGCGCATGCTCCCCGTAGACAAGCGCTATGTGGTCGGGTCGTGCAACGTCGGCAATCAGCCCGGGATAGTCGGCACAAACCCGTCCACCGCTGGCGCCATTATCGGGGTCGACATGAACCAGACGACCAAGAAGCGCTTCGGCGCTTATTTCGTCGATCTGACCTCGGCGCCCACGACCGAGGAAATGGCGACCATCGGATTTTCCCCTACGGCCGATGACTTTTACGACATGGACGCGGTCATCAGCGGGAGCGCAACCGGCGGCACCCTCACCGTCACCAATGTTGCCAGCGGCACGATCACGAACGGCAAATACCTCGATCCCGAGGTGTTCGGACAGACGGTGGTCATCACCGCGCAGACCAGCGGCACGACGGGCGGCGCGGGCGTTTACACGGTGAACTATCAAGGGGTGGTCCCTGCGTTCACCGGCCAGACGCTCAAGGGCTTTGTCCCGCGCGGCATGCGGTCGGGTGGCTATTCCAGCGGCGCGGGCGTCAATCCGCCTGGCGGCGACCAGCTGCACGGCAACGGCTATTTCAACAAGCTGTGGGCGCTGCGCCTGTTCCGGTTTTTCCGTCAGCGCGGGTGGCTCTGACCGCCTGCGCGGTCGCACCCGACACCTGAGACCCGACAATCGAAGATCGACGCAACGGAGGTCCCATGACCAACCGAACGATGGAGACCGCCACCGTGAGCCTGAGCCCCTGGATCGAAGCTGCGGTCGTCAAATATGGCTGGATATGGGTCGGGGTCGGGTTCGGCTTCGCGGCCAAATACGGCCTGCTGATGAAGCGCGGAAAACCCGTCACGGTCCGGATGATCGTCGCCGATATGCTGCTGATCGGGATGGTGGTGCTGATCGCGTTCAACATCATCGTCAAGCTGGGGTTGCACGGCGAGGCCGCGGCGCTGGTCACCTCGCTTGTCGCCGTCGGCGCCGATCGCGGAATCCGCCTGCTGACTGATCGGTTCTGGCGGCAGGTCGACGCGGCCTTGCCCGACATGGCGCAGCTGCGCGGCGAGATCCGCCAGGCCGACCAGATCGACCGCAGCCGCGCAGCACTGACCGGCGCGGCCGACTGCGACGGCGACGACCTGAAGGGCGTCCATATCCACCGCCTGCCGGCGACGCCGAAGTCCGAAGAACCCTGACGCGGTACCCGCCGCGCCGTTCACCAAGGAACCAGCAATGAAACAGATTACCGGCGATCTGCTCGCGCAGATCTTCGCGCCGACCCCGCGCGCCACCTGCGCCCTGTATGCCGGCCACGCGGCGGCGTTCATGCCGCAGTTCTCAATCACCTCCGTAAACCGGGTGGCGGCGTTCTTCGGCCAGGTCGGCATTGAGAGCAAGTTTCTGACCAAGGTTGCCGAGGATTTGAACTACAAGACCCCCTCGCGGCTCGATGCGATGTTCTCGGCCGTGAAGGGGGAAGCCGACGCCGCGGCGCTGATCAGGCGCGGGCCGCAGGCGATCGGCAACCGCGTCTATGCGGGCCGCCTGGGCAACGGTGACGAGGCGTCGGGGGACGGCTGGCGATATCGCGGGCTTGGCCTGATCCAGCTCACCGGCAAGGAAAATCAGGCGAAGTTCGGCGCGGCAATCGGGATGGCGCTCGATTATGTGCCCTCCTACCTCATCACTCCCAAGGGGGCGATGCATAGCGCCTGTTGGTTTTTCGCCGTCTACAAGAACTGCAACGCGCTCGCCGATGGATGGCAGATCAGCGCCATCACACTGGCGGTCAACGGCAAGGCGATGGAGGCAGCGGCCGAGCGGCTGGCTCTGTCGAACAAGGCGCGGGCGGCGTTGGCATGAAACTCCCTATCGTCATCCGTATCAGCATCTCGCGGCCTGATGGCCGAGGCTGGATATCTCTCGCTTGCTTCGCCCTCGTGCTGATCGTCCTGCTGATGATGTGGGCGGATCGGTCGCTCCTGAGCGACGACTTTTTCAAGACGATCGCCACGGCGCTTATCATCACGGCGTGGCTCAACGGGCCGGTCGGTTGGGCATTCCAGGCGACAAAGAGCGGCGGCGAGCTGGCCTCGCAGAACGCGGACCTCGTTCGAAAGCAGGCCGAGGCCAGTCCCCCAATCAACGACGAACCGAAGTAACCTCTCACGTACGATGACCCCGCAGCGTGGCAAAGATGCTATGGCCACTGCGAACGGGCTTCTAGCGCTGGTTGTGGCGTGCCCTGCTCTGATTGCGGCTCAATAGGGGCTGTCCCGAGCGTCGTTGAAAAGAGCCCTATTTCTCCCTAGCCTCGTCGTGACGGTGCGCGGGAGGGTACAATGTTCACTCGATATCTAGCCACATTATTCGAAGCATTGACCTTCGTCAGCGCAATGGCTGGCACCGCTATTTTGTTCTCCGGGCTGCTGCCAGGCAATTCGGCTATCCAAACCGCCGCTTCGTCTGCGACCGCTGTGGCCTTTGTGGCGCTGCCCTACGCGCTAGCTGGTATCTTCCACCGAAACTCGACCCGCAATATGATGCTGCTCCAGATCGAGTTGCTGACCCCACCTGGCGAAGAAGAGCAAGACGCGCCCACGCATGAATAACTCCTTCCCGAATCCGTCTAAATCCGTTCTCATTGAGCGATGTCCCGCCGAATCGGCAATGATAGTATCAATAGTCCACAGAGCGTTACGATTGTTGATCAAGCGGATGAGCGCGGAACTCTCAGCCGCCTGATCTTCGACTGCACACGTATGCGCGCGTATGTCTGCGCAACGCTTATAGATGCAGCCTCAATTCTATGTATTGCAGCCAAGAGCCGCTCTCGGGCCACTCCTTTAGAATAGCTACCTTTAGCCATTTCTTCGAGAATATACACAGCATACGATGACTGGGACATTTTTTGAGGGGGTGTCTCAACTTCGGCTGCCCAGAATACTCGATCTATACTCTTAAAAAAATCTTTGAAATGCTTGTATCTTTTATCGAGTATAATCTCATCGACGAGAGATTTTACTTCCATTCTTTTAGTTAGCAAATGTAGTCTGTCTTTCGATATAATCGATACGAGGCTTGCGTTGCCACCTCGTGACAGGCCATCCAATTCCGATACGGCGCGAAGTATCATCTCAAGATAATTATCAATAATTTCGTTTGTATCTTTGTACATTGGTTCAACGACAACGTCGAAAAAGTCATCTTTCTTATGGAACTCAATGCTGAGCAATGATTTCAGCAAGTCGATTATTGATTTAGTTACTTGAATGTATCCGTCTATCATAGCCGGCCCCAGCTCAGTGAATCGCTCAGTCGCAAATTCAATTCTGCGGACGGGCATACTCATGTTCGCGCCTCACAGAAAGCTGCGTCAGCCCCTTCTCTAGAGGGTAGCGCCGCCAATTCGGTTCGGTCGCTATCTTGACCCAATACATAGACGCGCAGACCTTCCATCCTTGCGGCGACTCGACCGCGGGAGGGGCATCCATGTTCAAATTCTCAATCGCAGCACTCGCTTTTGCGGCGGTTATCTCTGCACCGGCCACAGCACGCGGAGGTCATAGCTACGGCGGTCGGGTCCACTATTCCGGTTCGACCCACACAAGCAGTCATGGTGGGCACTATGCGGGCTCCTACAGTGGCTCGAGCCACAGGGGCGGTCACTATCGCAACGTCAGGACCGGCAATCGCTACGGATGTCATCGCTGCCGGTGAATCATTGACGGCAACACAGCCGGTTGGACAGTCGCGCGGGTGGTCGAGAGTTTGGTGCCAGCCAGCCTGGTCACCTAGCGCGACAATCGTCTTTCGCCGGCAGCGCTGATGGCTAGCCCTCCTCCCGCGTATTAATGCTTGGTCATAGCATTAATAAAAGGGAGAGCTGAGATGAAATTCGTTTCTGCAATCTGCGCAGCCGCATTGGCACTGGCCGGCACCACCCCCGCTGTAGCGACAACTTACACACCTGCCGGCAACTTCACATTCCAGGGAGTTGTGACCTATACGAAAGGTGTGACATATTCTTGCAATCTCAAGCTCTTCATTAATGTCCCCCAAAGCGCGCCGGATTCTGACGGTACTTTCTCGCACGGCCACTCCGCAACGGTGACGACGGTGCTGGTGACGCCCGGCAATCCCCTGTGCACCACGATAACCTTCAGCGGCACGCCATATGTTGTCTCGGTCTACGGGACGAATGTAAACATCAGCGGCGTCGTCATAGGCTCCCTCACTCAGGGCTTTTGCAGTGGGACGATGAACGGCACCTGGCGGTCCACCAGTATCTCTTCGTTCATTTCCTTAAACGCCAGCCTACCAGCAGGCGGTAACACACCTTGCACGATCGTTGGCGATCTCTACCCAGCTACGTCTCCACCGCTCGTCATCACCAATCCCTGATTGGCGGTGGCGGGGAAACGGGTGCGGCGGAAGTCCTGGTGGTCGCTCGGGCACTGAGCAGCTTCCGATTCTGCAGGCGCGCCTCTATTTTGCTCCGATGCGCCAATGCCTGTTCTTCATTGGCGATCGCCGTACTCGTATCGAATTTGACATTGATGGAGACGTTGGCGAGCGACTGGCGCTGACAAGCCGGTTTGAACCGCGCCGCGATTTGGATGTCCTCTCGCTCCCGACGTCGGACGAAGTCGCCGATGCGATCGAGGACCGGGTGACGTCGCACTTAGCCGAGCACGGCGCGCGACTGCAGTACATCCGATATCGTCATTCGGTCGATCTCGTGACGATCGGGCAGCTTGGCCGCTTCGCGGTGTCGATCTTCGAAGACGACACTGGGCTTCAGCCGCGGCCATCCCAAGGCAACGACGAATAGCGCGCGACACTAGAAAGCCTTGTTGGCGCCCGAAATTGCTGTCTGTACTTACCGCCCGACTTCACCCGACCCCGAAAGCATCACGTCAAAGCTAACGGCACCTTTTTTCTGGTAGTACTGATGAGTGGGCCTGCTCCTGCGTATTAAAATCTGCTCCACATCGAGCGAGAGAAAAAATTGAAACAGGAGAGCTGAGATGAAACTCGTTTCTGCAATCTGTGCGACTGCATTGGCGCTGGCTGGCGCCGTCCCGGCGAGTGCGCAGTCATTCTCACCGGCGTCGGGGACCTTCGTGTTCCAAGGAGGGGTGGTCGTGAATAAGAGCCTCACCCTCAACTGCACGCTCAAGCTCACCGTCAACGTTACTAGTTCGACGACCGCGACGGTCACTCCGTCATTGGAAACTCCATCAAACCCCTTGTGCCCAGTCGTAACTTTCAGCGGCGCGCCGTATACGGTCACGACGACCTCGCTAAGCGTGACAGCTCACGGGATAGTGGTGAATACCATTACACCGGGCGACTGCTTTGGTTCGATTTCCGGCATATGGAGTGGCAACAACGCCCGCCCACGGTCCATCAGCCTGGGTGACTCCATGCCGAGCGGGGGGTCGAATTTATGCTCGATTTCTGGTTTCGTCAGTCAGGTTTCGGGCCCAACACTGAGCATTAATGTTCCCTGACCAGCGCCGCGCGCCAGCGGGTTCAGGCGCGGACCTCTGGATGCGCACCGAACCATCATCGATTGCGCGCATCGATCGTCAGGCATAGCTTCCCGGTGCCGAACCGTTCGGCACCGGGAGAAATGCTATGATCCGTACATCCATGCTCGCCCTCGCGTCGATCGCGCTGGTTGCAGGTGCGCCTGCCCTGGCCGCGCCCTGCAAAGACGCGAAGGGCAAGTTCATCAAGTGTCCGCCTGCCGCCAAGGCGACGCCCGCGGTCGCAGCCGGTGGCGTGACCAAGGACGCCAAGGGCAAGTGCCATGTCGCGTCCGGGCCGAAGAAGGGCCAGTTCACGAAGTGCCCTTGACTGGATGAAGCGTGGGCTGGCGGATATGCTGGCCCACCTCCAGCCTTGTATAGACACCCCCGGGCCCGAACATGGGGGCATTCGATACCATCGCTAATAGCTCGTTCGCTCCCGCTGCGACGTCTGCAGCAAGAATCGCTCGGGGCAAATCGCGGCCGTCAGCGAGCCGACGGAAGGCGAACTTGAGATTCCATATCAACTCCGCTTCAATGACCTCACGCGTACGTTTCTCCGAATTGCAAAGCGAACAGAGAGCGAACGATTTCCAATGCCGCAAGGTGCGGGCGATACTTGCGTGCGTCGGGTAAAACGCGCAGCCTCCCGGGATCGAGATTGAGGTGGCGAGATGGATGAAATCCGCGAATGGAGTAGCTTTACGACGGATTTTTCCGGTCGGACTTGGAAGGTCGACGTGTCGCGTGAAGCTGCGGAGGATTTTCTGGGGAGCGAGAATATTGATGCGGCGGCTTTGGAAGAATGGGTCGACCTGAACGTTGTCACGCTTTCCGCCGTTGCCGAACAGAAGGTCGCGCGAGGTGATCACGGCTCAGACTGGGTTCGGATTTCCTCCGCAGACGTTCAGTCTGAAAGTCGTCGACTTCAAACTCTCGGTGGCATGGAGCGGGAGACCGATCAAGATGGATAAGGCAGAGATCCAAAAGCGACTTTTGGCTCATCGGCATATTTTGAGCCTGCTACTTTCGGACCGATCGAATTTTGATGCCGAGCTGGATGCTCTTACCAAATCAGCCGAGTTGGTCGAGTCTCACCGAACCAAGCCCGAAAGCGCTGCATCGTACCGTGATGAGATTGACCGAATTGGCGCGGCAGCACGATTACTGCAAAACGCGCAGAAGTGATTTATACCAAATCTGCGCCGCGAACGACGCTCGGAACGTTGCACGAACGCCTTTAAAGGCATATATGCGCACCTGACAGCGTGGCGCTTTGGCGCAGGTCAACCGCTGGCGGAGAGATCAAAATGGCTGATGCGCGCGCAGTCGCGAACCGCTTTCTTGAGCTCGCAACCGAGCAGGGGAAGCCGCTCACACCAATGCAAATCCTAAAACTCGTGTACATCGCGCACGGGTGGATGCTCGGACTAACCGGAAGGCCGCTTGTAGACCAACCTGTTGAGGCTTGGCAGTACGGGCCGGTGATCCGCGACTTGTATAATGCCGTCCGCGGATTTGGCCGGGGCGCGGTACGCGGGCCTATTGTCGCGACGCCTGGGAACCTGGCGTACGATCAGGATGATATGGTAAAGCAGGTATATAATCTCTACGGCGCTATGGACGGCATCGCTCTCTCCAACATCACCCATATGCCGGAGACGCCTTGGGCACTCACGTATCGCCCTGGTGCATTTGGCACGTCGATCCCAAATGACCTGATCGCTGCTCATTATAAGAGGCTTTCGCAGGACCGCGCCGCCGCGTGAGCGAAACGCCAGCGGCCCCGTTGAGTGTCATCCCGGCGATTCCTGAGACGGAGGCGAGGGCAGCAGAGCAGGTTGGGGGCGCCGCATCCTCACTAGCCTGGAAAGAGAATGAGCTTCTTTCCGAGAACCTATCTCCCGACGAGCTAGCGAAACAGGCTCAACGAGCTGAACACGGTCGAAGCCAGCGGTTCAAAAACCACTTTGAATTAATGGCGATCGGTGCACTTTGGCTGTCAGCCGGAGCGATCGCAATTATAGGGGCCATATGGATCGCCCACATGATCTTTCCAGCGAAGTGGCGATGGTTGACGACAGAGGATATTTCGCATCTTCAGAGCATCGCGACTGCCGGTCTCTTGGTCGGCGTGATCGGTAACCATTTCAAAAAGCGGCTGAGCTAGGCGGCGAACGCCGCGACTGCGCGCACAAGGCAACCGTCACGTCGAATTAGCTGCGCTCACGCCAACATAAATTGCCGCGGCTCTCGCAACTGATCCAGCCTCGCCGCGATCTGCCGGAACCGCTCAACGCCTGCCTGGTCGCCCTCCAACGCCAGAGCGCCGATCCTCTCCGCCACCCACGCTGGCGCGGTGTCGCCGTGAATCTGCTCGATCTTCAGCGCTTCGGCCCAGCGGAGTTGATCGGGGCTCATGCGCCTCCCAAATGGTTGGATCTGCGTCCTGCGGCCCGGCATATTCTGATACCATCGGACGGCAAGTCAACTTCGAGTAGCTGACGATGACGGATGCAATCGAAGGGCGCTGGTGGCTGGATTTCACGCACCGGCCGCCCACAAATCCAGCCGGCAATGAGTTCATCCTGAAAGCGGGTCTGGTCACGATCGCCGAGACCGGTGACCCCATTGGTTCCTACGAGATTGAGCTAGGCCTGCTGACGATCACGCTACGCATGCCGACCATTCCGGACGAGGAGCCGTGGCGCATGGAGGCGAAGCTGATGCTGCCGAATCCTGATAGTCGGCCGGACCAGTTGCCGGGCGTGCTTCAGGCGATTGATCCTGAGGGAGGGGTGTTCTCGAATGGGCCGTGCACGCTGGTTCTGCGCAAGGACGATGCTTGATACGGCAAGACCGTGTTCACCGGCCTCCGATAGAGATATCGCTTACAAGCGAATCGAACGTGAGGCACTATGTACGGCAGTCGCTATCGTCGGGTGCGACTTGACGACCTGATAGCTTTCGCATGGTCGGCACCGATGAGAGAACTCGCGGCGACTCTCCGCATGTCCGATGTCGGTCTAAAGAAGAGCCTCGTTAAGCACGGCGTAGTATGTCCTCCCCAGGGTTATTGGAATAAAATCAAAGCAGGCAGGAAGGTGCCGGATCGACCTCGGGCGCTCCCCCGGCGCCCCGGCGAGCGTCCGTACCTAACGTTGTTCGATTGGGATATCGCAGGTCTCCCGGAAGCCCCTCTTCCGTCACCTGACGGTCCCTTTGAGACTCCCGCAGTGCCCGAAGATTTGGAGGCGCTGCGAGCACTGGAGGCGCGTCAGATCGGCAAATCGGTATCAGCGCGGACTATGACGTCTCCTCATAAAGACATAGCTTACCTCCTCCAAAAAGACGAGCTATTGAAAGAGCGCAACGCCGCGTCCAGATGGGGATTTTCAGCAGATCCTCTTCTATTTGAAAGCCCATTTGAACGACGCAGATTGCGAGTTCTAAACGCAATTTTTCGCACACTCGAAAAGCGTGGTCATTCGGGTTCGGCGTCTCGCCGAGATCGGCATGTCGATTTCTCTGTACGAATCGGTGACACCGCACTTTCACTTCAATTGATCGAAGCCGGAAAGCGCGCGCCAACGGTGTACGACCGCGTCACACCCGACCCAAAGAGGTCGGCCGCCGTGCGGCTCGAGCTGCTCCTATCGTCGTTAGGCGAGCCAGGTAAGACGATCTGGCGTGATACAGATCACGCTAAAATCGAAGATCACATATCCGAGATATGCGTCGACCTTATCGTTGCGGGCGAAGCCGCATACCGCGCTGATCTCCGCCGAATTGCCGAAATTGAAGAGCGCTCTCGTGTCGCCGCTGAACAGCGCGCGGAAGAAGCTCGGAGGCAGGAGGAGCAAGCACGAGTCAAAAACCTTCTTCGGAGCGGTAAGCTTCTGGCGAGGGCCGAACACCTCCGATCGGTCATCTCAAGGGTGGAGGCCGCCGTGGTCGCTGGCAATGTCGACATTTCAGAAGAGGCGCTAGCCGAATGGAGGGATTGGGCAAATGGCCAGGCCGATGCGATCGACCCTATAAAATCGGGTCAGATCCGAACGCATCTCACGAGGTAAAGTCGCGTGATGTCCGCCACGGCGTTATAGCGCCGTCATGCACTTGGAGAGTCACGGCATCGAAACTGGCGATCGGGATCGTCCCTTTGTCGCGCGCATCACCATGGGCTCGCGCAACCGCCAAAAAATCTTGCATGAGTGGTCGGCAGGCACCCTGAAGCAGGCGCAGCAACAGGCCGATGATTGGCTCGCAGAATACTCCGCCAGACTCGGAATCGGGAGCTCGGGATACCGCGAACCAGCCGAGATGTGCGCTCGGTGGGCACGATTCGAAACGATCAAATGGCTTCCAGACCTTCCGGATCCAGTCCCCGAATACTTCCGTGCTATCGAAAAGATCAGCGGCGCTTCCGACGAGCGAGACGCATCGCCTCAGCGAGCAAGGTCCAGATATCCGACGCGATCGAAGATCCGATCCGTGGTTGCAGCGGCGCGGGCGGCGGGTATCGAGGTAGCCGGGATCAGGGTGTGGCCTGACGGTTCGATTGCCGCCTTCGACGGGCGGCTTTCCGTGCGATCGGAGCACGCCTCCGTGGTGGACAAGTTCGAGGGCAGCGCGGGGGCAGCAAGCCGCAGTGAGGAATGGCTCGACGACGACATTTAGTTTTAGCTTGCCAGATTGGGGCGCGCGCGGAAGCGATCCCCTTGGCGGAGGATAGCTTGCGCTTGATTCTGGATGAGGGCATGTTGCCCAGTGGGTGTGAGAGCCCGGACTAGCGATAGGCAGTCTATCCGGTTGGCGCCGGAACGATTGCCGAAAAACAAGAGCGAGGATTGGCGTCCTTTGCTCACCGACGTTCTATGTCGGGAGCGGGGCGCCATGCAATACCCGAAAGGGAAAAACGCTCCACCGGTCTCGCTGGCCGGCTCTCACCCTCCCGGCACCACGTCCGCTACGTGGAAAAATGGCTGTGAGAGGCCAAAACCAGCGAGTACGAAACATGACAGGATCTGAATTGGTCACGGAGGGGGCACAGATGTTGCCCGTCCTCTATCCAGACCCGATAGCTGCCAAGCGCGCCGCGCCTGGGTTGATCGAGCGAGCAAACCGCTACATGCGAGACTCGCGCACCGAGATCAGCAACATCGGCTTCTTCCTCTACGGGCTCGGCCGCATGGCTGAGGGCGGGCAGCACTTGGCCGCGAAACATCGGAAGGGGGCGAGCCATGGATAACCGCCCTGAACTCTTCGTCAGTGGAAAGTCGCGAGTCGAGCTTAAGGGTGACCTTATGCATCTCGCGATCCCTACCGGGGAAAGCAGCGTGCGGCTCGTGCTCACCCGGCACGCAGCGATGATACTGACCGCCCGCCTCACGACTGAGATGCCGCTATATGGCGCGGTGCCCAAAGGGGAAGTCGTCCCGCTCCCCAAAAGGTCGAAGGGAGGGCGGAAGCATGCTTGAGCTGCGCATCATCAACGCGGGGCAGCCCATGCCCCTATTCGCCCTTCCCGCGCTCTTGGGCCGGCGCGACGCAGCCCGTGAACTGGGCGACACGATCGAGGGGCTGATCAACTTCCTCGACGACCTGGGCGGAGATCCCGATCTGGAAGACGGTGGGGACGACGAGCTTAGTGGTGACGAGCTCGGCGACATATCCACGACCGAATGGCACACCAGAGGGCGATATAAGGCACTGCCTGATGTGCCGACGATCGGCCGGTTCGCCCAACCGGATGAGGATGCGGAGGACGATGACCCAGATACAGGGGTTGAAGATCATCCTTTGGGCTTCGATCCGGAAACGGATTGCTGCATGGCGGGTGACGATGGCGTCTTTTCCGGGAACGCCGTCGACTTCGGCGGCAATCACCTGATTGACGCACAGGGCCACACCGGCAGCGAGGACGACGACGAGTATAATTGCTCGCTTTCGCACCGGATCGACCAAACACTGCCGCTCATCGTGGACGCGGCCAATGACCGATAGTCGACGCGAGGCGGTCTCGATCGACGACGCCTCGGCAGCGGTCGACGAGGCTCGAGGCGTCGTCCTGCTCGCCTTGGACTACGCCGAGGGTCGGATCCAATCGGATATCGCGCTTTGCAACGCATTGTCTGGTGCGGCCACGTTGCTCGACAATGCGCAGCAGTTCCTTGGGCGAGAGAGGGTAAAATGACGGCGCTGCCGACGCTCCTAAAGGGTGCGGCGGCGATCGGCGAACACCTCGGGATGAGTCCTGCCACTGTCATGCATCGGCATAGGCAGGGCTCGCTTCCCACGACGCGCGTCGGTGGTTGCCCATATGCGACACCCCCGGCGCTGGACGATTGGAAGGCGCTCTACGCCGCCGGCAAATTGCCAGCCTGACGACTCGCGGCCGGGTGCGATCCGGCCGCCCCTTCCGTCGGCAAGCGCCCCTACCGCCAGCCGCCCCCTTGCCCATCCGCTGCTAATAAGTGCCGCTGCGTTTCACAGCGTGTCGCGTGTTGCATCTGTGTTGCGCGGACTGGCGGCGACTCAATCGAAACCGACGGAAAACCGCGGGTTTCGATAGCAACACGCGGAAGAGATACGCAACACGCCGCCACCGGTAAGTCGGCGGCAGCGCATTGATATATAAGGGAAAATGGTGGATGCCCCGTGAGGATTCGAACCTCAATAGACGGAGTCAGAGTCCGTAGTCTTACCATTAGACGACGGGGCAACGTGGGGGGCGATCTAGGGGGCGAGACCGGGGCTGTCAACCGACGCCGCGCGCTGCTTGCCGCACGGCACTGCCTGCGCTACCCTTGCCTCAAGCACCGAACGGCGACCTTTCCGGTCGCCGCGACGGCAGAACATAAAAGCGAGTACACACGGCATGGGGGATCATTCGCCCAAGATGCCGTACCGGCAGGAAAGACCTGCCCGTTCGGCGCCGATCCCCGGCAAGGTCACCGGGGCGGGACGCGCGCGTTGGCCGGAGGCGCGGCATTTCGCGGCACTTGACCTCGGCACCAACAATTGCCGCCTGCTCATCGCGCGGCCGCAGGGCAACGGGTTCGCGGTAGTCGACGCCTTTTCGCGAATCGTTCGGCTCGGCGAAGGCCTCGCCGCGACCGGCAGGCTCAGCGACGCGGCGATCGATCGTACCCTGGCCGCGCTGAAGGTCTGCGCCGACAAGCTCAAGCGTCGCAACGTCGCCCTGTCGCGCTCGGTCGCGACCGAGGCGTGCCGCCGCGCCAGCAACGGGCCTGAATTCATCGCGCGCGCCTATGAGGAAACGGGCATCCATCTCGACATCATCTCGGCGGAGGAGGAGGCGCGGCTCGCCGTGCTCGGCTGCCACGCGCTGATCGAACCGGGCGAGGACCCGGCGCTGGTGTTCGACATCGGCGGTGGCTCGACCGAACTGGTGCTGGTCGACACGCGGCCCAAGGTGCCGGTGGTGCTCGACTGGCACAGCGCGCCCTGGGGCGTGGTGTCGCTCACTGAGTTCGCGGGCGGCGGCTCGGGACCGGACGGGCTTGCCGCCGCCTATGCCGCCATGCGCAAGCTTGTCGCGGACAGCTTCGCCGGCTTTGCCGGCAGGCTGCCGCGCGGCATGGAGCGGCCGCGGCTGCTGGGCACCAGCGGCACGGTGACGACGCTTGCCAGCGTGCATCTCGGCCTGTCGCATTATGATCGCTCGGCGGTCGACGGGCTGATCGTGCCCGCCGCCTCGATGCGGCGGATCAGTGCCGACCTGTCGCGGATGAGCCTGGCCGAACGCGCGACCCTGCCCTGTATCGGCAACGAGCGCGCCGATCTGGTCGTTGCCGGTTGTGCGATCCTCGAGACGATCCTCGATCTGTGGCCCGCCGAACGGCTAGGCGTGGCCGATCGCGGTATCCGCGAAGGCATTTTGCGCCGGCTGATCGGTGGGAAGGCGCTATGAAGGTGATATTGTGAGCAAGGACGGCGGCGGGCTTCGAGTCCGCGTCAAGACGGCGCGGCGGCGCACCGCGCAATCGACGCGCTGGCTCGATCGCCAGCTCAACGATCCGTACGTCAAGCGCGCCAAGGCGGAGGGTTATCGCAGCCGCGCCGCCTACAAGCTGATCGAGCTCGACGAACGCTTCGGCTTCCTCCGGGGGGTGAAGCGCGTGGTCGATCTCGGCATCGCGCCCGGCGGTTGGAGCCAGGTGGTGCGGCGGCGCTCGCCCAAGATCGCGATCGTCGGGATCGATCTGCTGCCGGTCGATCCGATCGACGATGTGACCATCTTCCAGATGGATTTCATGGACGACGCCGCGCCCGCAATGCTCACCGAGGCGCTGGGCGGTGCGCCCGACCTGGTGCTGTCTGACATGGCGGCCAACACGGTGGGGCATCCCCAGACCGACGCGCTCAGGACGATGGCGCTGGTCGAGGCAGGCCTTGCTTTCGCGATCGACGTGCTCGAGCCGGGGGGCGCCTTTATCGGCAAGGTGTTCGCCGGCGGTGCCGATGCGTCGCTGGTCACCGAACTGAAGCGCAACTTCAGGACGGTGAAGCATGCCAAGCCGCCTGCCAGCCGCAAGGGCTCGTCCGAATGGTATGTCGTGGCGCAGGGCTTCAAGGGTCGGCGTGAAGCGGTGCCTCAAGAACCTGTGGATCAGTAGGGCGTCACCTCGCGATGTCCCGGTCGTGTCGAGAGGTTCGGGGTGACGGCGGGATTGCCCGACCGGGCGCGAGCATCACACGCATGAAAAAGCCCGCGGATCGCTCCGCGGGCTCTTCATGTCGGTAAAGACTGCGGGGCTCAGCCCTCGTAGTCGCCGCCCAGATTCTGGTTGCGCGGCGGCGCGGCGGCGGTGAGGCGAAGCGCCTCTGCCGATGCTGCCAGGCTGCCGACCTCGTCGGGCGTGTCCTCGTCGTCGACCTGGACCCGCTGAAGGCCGGAAACGACTGCTTCCTCCAGGTGATTCGGACGCACCGTCTCTTCGGCGATCTCGCGCAAGGCGACGACCGGGTTCTTGTCGCGATCGCGGTCGATCGTCAGGTCGGCGCCGCCGGAAATCTGCCGTGCACGCTGGGCCGCGAACAGCACCAGATCGAACCGGTTGGGAATCTTGTCGACGCAATCCTCGACAGTGACGCGCGCCATGAATGGCTTCCTTCGCAAACAACGATAGAATGAAGACCGGCGATCTAGGGCCCGCACCGCCAAGAGTCAAGGAATCCGGCTTGCCCCTGTCCCGATGCGCGGCCACATCTGCAAGATGACCGAACCCGCCGTCCAGCCGAGCTTCACCGTCGACGGCAACACGCTCACCATGCTGGATACCGGCCCGCGCCGGCTCGAGGCGCTGATCGCCCTGATCGCCGGCGCTGAACGGACGCTTCGGATCATCTACTACATCTATGTCGACGATGATGCCGGCGCGCGGGTGCGGCAGGCGATGCTCGATGCGGCGGCGCGCGGGGTCGCCGTGTCGCTGGTGGTCGACGGGCTGGGCAGCGAGCATGCCGAGCAGCATCATTTCTTCGAGCCGCTGCGCCAGGCCGGGGTCGATGTCTGCCGCTTCGTGCCGCGCTGGGGCCGCCGCTACCTGTTGCGCAACCATCAGAAGCTGGCGCTGGCGGACGAAGCGCGCGCGATCATCGGCGGCTTCAACGTGCAGGACAGCTATTTCGGCACGCCGGCCGAACAGGCATGGCGCGATCTCGGGCTCCTGGTGGAAGGGCCTGCCGCAGAGCATATCGCGGGCTATTTCGACGTGCTGTCGCGCTGGTCGAAGCAACCCAGGGCGCCGCTCCGGTCGCTCCGCCGCGCGCTCGGCACATGGAGCGAGCCAGAGGGCAGGACGCGCTGGCTGTTCGGCGGGCCGACACGGCGGCTGTCGCCTTGGGCGCGCGCAGTGAAGCGGGATCTGGAAAGCGCCCAGGCGATCGACATCATCGCGGGTTATTTCGCGCCAAGCCCCGGCATGCTCAAGCGGCTCGACCGCGCCGGCATGCGGGGCCGGGTGCGAATCGTGCTGCCGTCGAAGAACGATCATGGCGCCGCGATCTGGGCGTCGCGCTTCACCTATGCCGGGCTGCTGCGCAAGCGGGTCGAAATCTACGAATATCAGCCGACCAAGCTCCATACCAAGCTCTTCGTGATCGACGACGTGGTCTATATCGGCTCGGCCAATTACGACATCCGCAGCCTGTTCCTCAACCTCGAGATGATGCTGCGCATCGACGACAAGGTCTTCGCGGCCCATGTCCGCGCCTATGTCGACGGGGAGGTTGCCCAGTCGGAACGGATCACCACGGCGCTGTACAGGGCGCGCACCAACTGGTGGGTCCGCACGAAGCAGGCGGTGGCCTTTTTCGTGATGACGGTGCTCGACTATAATGTGACGAAGGGGCTCAATTTCGGGCCGCGCCGGCGGCTCCGCAGGCCCTGATCTTTATTCCTTCCAGGCCCAGTAGAGCTGGGCCGGCGGTACATTCCACCATTCCATGTCGTGGTCGACCTTCGGGATATAGGGCTCGATGAAGTCGCGGCACTTGGGCGAGAACTGATAGACAAGGAAGGCGCCGCCCGGCCGGAGAACGTCGGCGGTCGCCTGGCCGATCGCGTCGCCGACGCCGGCTGGCAGCGTCGAGAAGGGCAGGCCCGACAACACATAGTCGGCATGGTCGAAACCGTGATCCTCGATGATCTGGCGCACGTCGGCCGCCGATCCGCCGACCGCCAGGAAGCGGGGGTCTGTGATCTCGTGGCGCAGATAGCGGATGAAATCGGGGTTGGTGTCGATCGCGAGATAGGTCGCGTCCGGGGCGAGCCGTTCAAGGACATGCGGACAGAAGGTGCCGACGCCGGGGCCGTATTCGACGAACAATCTGGTGTTCTTCCAGTCCACCGGCCCAAGCATCTTGCGGATCAGCTTGCCCGAGGACGGGACGATCGATCCCACCATCACCGGATGTTTCATGAATCCTTTCAAAAACATGGCCCAGGGTGAAGACACTCCGGCGGCGGCCCTGCGCTGGCGTCGCGCGGCAGTGGTTGAAACGGTCACTGGCGATCCTTGTTTTCGTGATTCACGGATATCTGTCGCAATCCTGTAACGAACATTCAAGTCTTAGGGTCCGCGCGCCATGCCGCTCGCGTCCCGTTCGGGGTTGCGCATGGACCCGAAGCGTTTAAGCGAGGCGCATGCGCGACGACCGGACTAGCCAGATCGTGGTGATCTTCCTTTCGCGCCGGACTGTCGCGGACGACGCCGGCTATGCCGAGGCGGCCGCGGCGATGGATTCGCTCGCCGCGACCCAGCCGGGCTATCGCGGAATCGAGAGCACGCGCGGGCCCGACGGGCTCGGCATCACGCTCAGTTTCTGGGCCGACGAAGCGGCGGCGCTCGCCTGGCGCGACCATCCCGAGCACAAGGTGATCCGCGATACCGGGCGTGCGCGCTGGTACGAAAGCTATGAAGTGATCGTCTGCGCGGCGCAGCGCTCCTACACCTGGGAAAAGGCCGGGGACCGGGATTGAAGACCCCTGCGGTCAACCGCGATTTCGCGCTGCTGTTCCTGGTGATGCTCACGATCGCCGCCGGCAATACCGCGCTGCAATCGGTGTTGCCCGCCCTTGGCCGCTCGTTGAAAGTGCCCGACAGCGCCGTTGCCGCGGCATTCTCGGTATCGGCCCTGCTCTGGGTGATCGCAGCGCCCTATTGGGCCAACCGGTCGGACCGGCATGGCCGGCGCGCGATGATCCTGCTCGGCGTCGGCGGCTTCTGCGTGTCGCTGCTGCTCTGCGGCGTCTTTCTCGCCGCTGGGATCAATGGCTGGATCAGCGGCACCGCGGCGTTCATCTGCTTCATCGGCGGCCGGCTGATCTATGGAACATTCGGGTCGGCCGCGCCGCCGGCGGTCCAGGCGCTGGTCGCCGGGCGTACCAGCCGCGAGGAACGGACCCGGGCGCTTACCCTGCTCGGCTCGGCCTTCGGGCTCGGCACGATCCTCGGGCCAGCGATCGCGCCGTTCCTGATCCTCGGCAGCATCGGCGCGGTGGAGATCGGCCTGTCCGGCCCCGCCTTCATCTTCGCGCTGTTCGCGACCGGCATCTACGTCGCGGTGCTCAAGCGCCTGCCCAATGACCGGACGCCGCAACCGGGCACGCACGGCGCGGCCAATGCCTATCCCTCGATCGGCGGGCAGAGTTCAGGCGCGAGCATCACCGCCGCGATCGAGCCGAACAGCGAGCGAGTCGGCTATTTCGATCCGCGCGTCCGCGCCTGGATGGTCGCCGGACTGGTGATGGGCCACGCCCAGGCGATGACCAGCCAAGCGGTCGGCTTCCTCGTGATCGACCGGCTCCACCTCGCGCCGGCCGACGCGCTCCAGCCGACCGGGATCGTGCTGATGATGGGCGCCGGCGCCGCATTGCTGGTCCAATGGGGCATCATCCCGCTGCTCGACATGCGCCCGCGCCAGTTGATCCTGGTCGGTCTTGTCGTGGGTGCGGCGGGCTGCGCGCTGACCGGGCTCGCAACCTCGCTCTATGGCATCGCGACCGCTTACGCGCTTGCCTCGATCGGCTTCGGTTTTACCCGGCCCGGCTTCACCGCAGGCTCGTCGCTCGCCGTCGGCCATGCGGCGCAGGGCTCGGTCGCGGGCAAGGTGACCTCGATCAACGGCGCGTCCTTCGTGCTCGGGCCATCGATCGGGGTCGGCCTGTACGAAGCGCAGCACGCGCTGCCCTATCTGACAGCGGGTGCCGCGCTCATTCTCCTGTTCGGCTATTGCTGGGTCGCCTTGCGGGATTCGGCCGGGTCGCGACCCGATCCGGACTCCACGCCCTTTCGTCCCGAATAGCCATCGGCAAGAACGGCTGAGTTCGACCCAGGCAATGCTTCCGCAGGGTCTCCTTCAATGGGCCCTTCAGTCGGCGCCTTTCGGGCCGTGCGGGCGGAGCTGGCCGGGGGAGATGAAGCCGATCGGCTGGATGGCGGAGGCTTCCTGCTTCAGCCGCGCCGCCATCTGCTCATATTCGCGCTCCATGTCCGGCGTCACCGACGCGCGGGAATCCTCCAGCGCTTCCTCGAAATGCGCCATGGTCACCTCGGCGACCGACAGGGATTGGCGCAGCGCGACCAGACCCGCCCGGCGGACTAGGTCCTCCAGGTCGGCACCGGTGAAGCGCTCGGTCCGGCTGGCCATCTCATCCAGATCGACATCGTCGGCGAGCGGCATCTTGCCGGTCTGGATCGCCAGGATGCGCCGCCGCCCGGCCTTGTCGGGTACGCCGACATAGACCAGCTCGTCGAAGCGGCCCGGCCGCAACAGGGCCGGGTCGATCAGGTTGGGGCGGTTGGTCGCGCCGATCACCACGACCGACTGGAGCTCCTCCAGCCCGTCCATCTCGGCCAGGATGGTGTTGACCACGCGTTCGGTGACCTGGGGCTCGCCCAGGCCGCCGCCGCGGGCCGGCACCAGCGAATCGAGCTCGTCGATGAAGATCACGCACGGCGCCACCTGCCGCGCACGCGCGAACAGGCGGGCGATCTGCTGCTCGGATTCGCCATACCATTTGCTCAGCAGGTCGGACGATTTGGTGGCGATGAAGTTCGCCTCGGCCTCGCGCGCGACTGCCTTGGCCAGCAGGGTCTTGCCGGTGCCGGGCGGGCCATAGAGCAGGAAGCCCTTGGCCGGGCGGATGCCGAGCCGGCGGAACGCGTCCGGGTCCTTCAGCGGCAGCTCGACGCCTTCCTTGAGGCGCGACTGGGCCTTGTCGAGCCCGCCGACATCTTCCCAGCGCACGCGCGGCGCCTCGACCATCACCTCGCGCATGGCGCTCGGCTGGACACGCTTCAGCGCATCGAGGAAATCCTCGCGCGTCACCGCCAGCGTATCCAGTACTTCGGGCGGGATGGTACCCTCGGCGAGGTTGAGGCGCGGCATGATCTTGCGCACCGCCTCGATCGCTGCCTCACGAGCGAGCGCCGCCAGATCGGCGCCGACGAATCCGTAAGTAGTCCGCGCCAGCTCGTTCAGGTCGACCTTGTGGCCAAGCGGCATGCCGCGGGTGTGGATGCCAAGGATCTCGCGCCGGCCGCGCTCGTCGGGCACGCCGACGACGATCTCGCGGTCGAACCGGCCGGGACGCCGCAGCGCCTCGTCGATCGCCTCGGGGCGGTTGGTCGCGGCGATCACCACGACATTGGCGCGTGCCTCGAGTCCGTCCATCAGCGTCAGCAGCTGAGCGACGAGGCGCTTCTCCGCCTCGCCGGAGACCTGTCCGCGCTTCGGCGCGATCGAATCGATCTCGTCGATGAACACGATGGAGGGCGCGTTCTTGGCCGCCTCCTCGAACACCTGGCGCAACTTGCCCTCGGATTCGCCATAGGCTGATCCCATGATCTCCGGGCCGTTGATCAGGAAGAACTCGGCCGCACTTTCATTGGCGACGGCACGGGCAAGGCGGGTCTTGCCCGTGCCGGGCGGCCCATGGAGCAGCACGCCCTTGGGCGGATCGACGCCAAGCCGCTGGAACAACTCAGGGTAGCGCAGCGGCAGCTCTACCATCTCGCGGAGCTGGTCGATCGTCTGTCCCATGCCGCCGATATCGTCATAGGTGACGTCGGCGCGACGCGCCTCCTTCGGTTCCTCATATTCGGGGCGAAGCTCGATCTCGGTGTTCTCGTCGACATGGACGACGCCCTTGGGCGAGGTTGCGATCACCGCGAGGCGGATCTCCTGCAGGGCATAGGCCGGCGCGCGGAGAAATTGTTGAACGCCCGGGGGCATATTGTCGACACGCTGCTGTCCAGCGGTCGCGACCACGTCGCCCTGGGTGACCGGCCGGCCGAAAAAGGTGCGCTTCAGCGCGTTGGACGACCCTTCGAGCCGAAGGTTCTGCTGCGCGGGGGCAAAGACGATTCGGGTCGCTGGCTTCGATTCGACCTTGCGCACCTCGACGAAATCGCCCGAGCCGGCACCGGCATTGGCGCGCTGCAGGCCGTCGATCCGGATGATCTCAAGTCCTTCGTCCTCGGCATAGGGCGCGACGGCGCGCGCCGGGGTGGTCGACTTGCCGACGATCTCGATCACATCGCCTTCGCCGATGCCAAGTGCCGCCATCAACGCGCGCGGGACATGCGCCAGCCCGCGGCCGCTGTCTTCGGGGCGGGCATTCGCCACCTGCAATTTCCGAATCGGCGCTTCGCCATCGGCCATGTGAGATCCCCTCGAGAACGCAATGTTGAGCGCGCGAGATAGGATGGTGGTTCCGAAGATACGAGGGGCAGATAAAGGGGAGGGTTGCCTGCTTCAGGTAAGCCACTGGAAGCAGGCAAAAAAAGGGCCAGCCCCAAAGGGCCGGCCTTGAAAGTTTTAGGAGAGGATGCCTGAAAGGCCTCGCCTATATGCGGCGCAGCGGATTATGCTGCAAGTGCGAAACGAGTCTATGCAATTGCGTTCGATGCAATCAATGCTGGCAATCCTGCGAGGGACGATGATAGATTTGGAACGCAGGGTATATGATGCAGCGCACAATGCGCGTGTGAAGGGAATGCTGACACCATGCGCAGATTGCCGCCTCTGACTGCGATCGAGGCGTTCGTCCAGGTTGCGCGCCTCGGGTCGATCAAGGCCGCGTCGCAGGAGCTTGCGCTGTCGCCGCCGGCGCTCAGCCGCCGGATCCAGGCGCTCGAGCGCTTCATCGGCAAGCCCTTGTTCGATCGTCGCCACCAGGCGGTGGTGCTGAATGCCGATGGCGAACGCCTGCTCCAGCAGATCGCGCCAGCGCTGGACAGCCTGTCCGATGCAGTCGAGATGATGACCAGCGGCACCGACGTGCTGCGGCTTCGCCTCGGCATCCTGCCGCTGTTCGCGTCGCAACGCCTGTTCCCGCGCCTGGCCGAGCTTCGCGCGAAGCATCCGGAACTGCATCTCGACATCGACACGGCCGCGCACGGCCTTGCCCGGCTCGGCGACGGTCTCGATGCGGTGATCGCGCTCGCGCGGGAGATCGACCCTGCCCTGTACGGCAAGCGGCTTGACCGCAACTCGGTCTATGTCATCGGAGCGCGGGCGCTGGTCGAGGGCACCAATCCGGTCACCCGGCCCGAACAGCTCGCCGGGCTCACCGCGCTCGTGCACCGCGACATGCCGGATACCTTCACCGCGTGGCGCCGCGCTGCGAAGCTCGACGATCTGGAGCCGCTGGCGATCGACCATTTCGATTCGGGCGCGCTGATGCTCGAAGCGGCGGCGCAGGGGCTCGGCATCGCATTCATGCACGAAAGCCATTTCGAGGACGCGCATGACGACCGGCTGGTGAAGCTGTTCGATATCGCGGTGGAGAGCCCGTACAGCTACTGGTTCGCCTGCCGCCCCCGCTCGCTGGCGCAACGGCCCGTGCGGCTGTTCCACGACTGGCTGATCGAAACGATCGGCGATCCGGAGGTGTGACCCTCCTTAAAAGCCCCTCCCCCTCAGGGGGGTGGGGTGGGGGACTAATCCGGATGTTCCCCCACCCCTTGCGACTCCCCTGAAGGGGAGAGAATCAGGTTCAGGCAGCCCGTGCCTTGACGATCTTGCCCGGCTCGCGCGGCGGCTCGCCCTTGGGCAGCGCGTCGACATGGTCCATGCCGGACGTCACTTCACCCCAGACGGTGTACTGGCCGTCGAGGAAGCGTGCATCGTCGAAGCAGATGAAGAACTGGCTGTTCGCGCTGTTCGGGCTCTGCGCACGCGCCATCGAGCAGACGCCGCGGACATGCGGCTCCTTCGAGAATTCGGCGGGCAGGTTCGGCTTGTCGGAGCCGGACATGCCGGTGCCGGTGGGGTCGCCGCCCTGGGCCATGAAGCCGGGGATCACGCGGTGGAAGACGACGCCGTCATAGAAGCCGTCATTGGCCAGCTCGACGATGCGCGCGACATGCTGCGGCGCCAGGTCGGGGCGCAGCTTGATCGTCACGTCGCCGCCGTCGAGCGTCAGGGTCAGGGTTTCGGGGGAATCGGCCATGTCGGGCTCCTGAAGAAATAAGGTCCCCGCACCTAGGGACCGTCTTCGATATCCGCAATGGCAGGCAGCGCCGAATGGCCATGGGCCGGACCGTCGATGCGGCGGTTTTCGATCGCATCGCAAATGCTGTCATGGCGATTTGGCTTTGGCCGCGCAGGAGGTTAGAGGCTGGCGTCGTACGGCTATGGGAGGTCAGGATGAACGAGACCGAACTGAGCCACGCCGAGGATGAAGCCGAGACCGGCCAGCTCGACGAGGACGACCGGCTGAAGCCCGAATTCGTCCGTGCCGTGCTCGATGCGGTCGATGCCGGCGATACCGAGGCTGCACGCGCGCTGGTCGAGCCGCTTCACCCGGCCGACATCGCCGACCTGTTCGAGCTGACCCCGCACGAAGAGCGCGCGGATTTGGCCAAGGCGATCACCGACCTGCTCGATGCCGATGTGTTCGCCGAGATGAACGATTATGTCCGCGAGGACCTGATCGACGCGCTCGAGCCGCACGAGGTGGCGGATATCGCCTCGGAGCTCGATACCGACGACGCCGTCGCGATCATCGAGGATATGGAGGAGGACGACCAGAAGGCCGTGCTCCGCGCGCTCGATCCGGACGACCGCGCCGCGATTGAGGAGGCGCTGTCCTATCCGGAGGAATCCGCCGGCCGCCTGATGCAGCGCGAGCTGATCGCGGTGCCGGAGCATTGGAGCGTCGGTGACGCGCTCGACTATCTGCGCGGCCATGAGGAACTGACGACCGATTTCTGGGAGATCTTCGTGGTCGGCCCGTCTCACAAGCCGGTCGGCACCTGCCAGCTTTCCTGGATCCTGCGCGCGCCGCGCACCGTGTCGATCGGCGACGTGATGAAGCGGGAGCAGACGCTGGTCCCGGTCGACATGGACCAGGAGGAAGTCGCGCTCCGTTTCCAGAAATACGCGCTGATCTCGGCGGCGGTGGTCGATTCGGGCGGGCGGCTGGTCGGCATGATCACCGTCGACGATATCGTCCACATCATCTCCGAAGAGGCGGGTGAGGATATCCTGCGCCTGTCCGGCGCTGGCGAGGGCGACATCAACGAGCCGATCCGGCTGACCGTGCGGACGCGGATCACCTGGCTGATCGTCAATCTCGGCACGGCGATGCTTGCCGCCTCGGTGGTCGGACTGTTCCAGGGCGAGATCGGGCGCTTTGCCCTGCTTGCAGTGCTGATGCCGATCGTTTCCGGCATGGGCGGCAATGCCGGCACCCAGACGCTCGCGGTGGTGGTGCGCGCGCTCGCCACCAACCAGCTGACCAGTTCCAACACGCAGCGCATGATCTTCCGGGAATTCAGCATCGCGGCGGCCAATGGCTCGATGCTCGGCCTGCTGATCGGCCTCGGCACCTATTTCGTCTTCGGCAATGCCGATCTCGCCATCGTCATTGCGATGGCAATGGTCATCAACAACGTGATCGCGGGCCTGTCGGGCGTGCTGGTGCCGGTCGGCCTCGAACGTGCCGGGGTCGATCCCGCCGTGTCGTCGGCGGTATTCGTGACGATGATGACTGACGTGATGGGATTCTTCTCGTTCCTCGGTCTCGCTACCCTATGGGGCCTTGGCGGCTGACCCGCGGCTTCCCAGATCGCTGAAATGGCACTGCATATTACCAAGGTCGCGTTCGGCGCCACCGGCGTCGACCATCTCGCCGAACGCCTGCTTCTCCGTGCCGAGGCCGGGCCGGTGTTCCTGACCACGCGCTATCTGCCCAAGCGTCACGAGGAGATTGCAGGGCAGGGGTCGCTGTTCTGGATCATCAAGCATCAGCTCATCGCGCGCTCGCCGATCCTGCGATTCGGTGAGGCGGAGGGCGGGCGTGTCGCGATCCATATCGATCCCGTGCTGATCCTCACCCAGGCCCGACCCAAGCGTGCGCACCAGGGCTGGCGCTATCTTGAGGATGGGGATGCGCCCGCCGATCTCGACGGGGACATGGCGATGGGCGATCAGATGCCGGCGGTGCTGATGGGCAAGCTCGCGGGGCTTGGGCTGATCTAGATTGGCCTGCCTTCCGATGGATTGGGGAGATATGGATGTCCGCCATGATATGCTTGGCAGTCCAATATATCTGACAGGCGCGAACCGGACCCGTATTGTCACAAGGCACGGGACGACGCTGACGAGATCCCACCACTTTTCGTTGTTTCTTCTATATGTCGAGCCGCTATCCATCCCGTAGGTGAAACGGGCATTGTCGGTGTTGCGGTGCGACGTTCCCGGTCGGCCATGTGGCGACAAGCCCGCTGCCTGTCGGGTCATACGGATCGATTTCGGCTTCCAGGCCAGGTTGATTGCTCGCAGCCAAGTTTAGGGGGATTCCGTGGGACGCAGGGCCAGATATTTTTCAATTTGTGCATTGATGCTGTTTGCGCAGCCCGCATCAGCCGGAACGGCAAGTGCTGGATTAATTACGCAAACCATATCATTCCCAGCGGGGCAGTTCATATTTTCTCAGAATGGCGCGCGAACGTCAGCGCCATCCTGTGCATTTCAGGGTCGATGGGCTGTCGATGTCAGTACGGCCGGGGGGCAGGCAGCCCAAGCGAATGTCCTTACCGCTTTTGCGATGGGTAAACCGGTTTATGTTACTGGAACAGGAACTTGTTCGGTTGATTCAGCAAGTGAGACGGTGTTGTACATAGTGGTGGGTCCCTAAAAAGTTTCGGTGCTGCGCCGACCGATCTCGACGGCGACATGATGGGCGATCAGATGCCGGCGGCGCTGCCGGGCAAGCTCGCCGGGCTTGGGCTGATCTAGGTGGCCCTGCTTTGAATCTGACTCATCAGACCTACTGTCTCGGCACTTCTTTTGGGCTTCCCCGGCCCAGTTGGGGAAGGCCAGTGTAACGGAGGGCAACGACGATCATAATCGCCCCCCGACTGGACCCCGGCCTTCGTCGGGAAGCGCGAAGGGAGCTGAAGGGAATTTCGACCCTAAGGCGTTGGCAGCTTGCCGCAGCTCACCGGGCCGCCCGCGACTGCCTTCACCGTGCAGGCCGGCTTGCCATAGACGGTAACCGATCCCAGGCCGGTCGAGGTGACATTGGCGGTGAACCGGGCGGTCGCGCGTATTTCCCCAGGGCCGTCGAGCAGCAGGATGAGATCGTCTGCCTTCAGCGGCACGGCGTCGATCCCGCCCGTTCCATTGGTCATCAGCCGTACCTTGGCGGCCCGCCCGCCAAGCTTGATGCCGCCCGATCCGACCAGGGTGGCGTTGAGCTGATCGGCATCGAGCGCCGCTGCGTCGAGCGTGCCGCTGCCCGTCACCTGCAGGTCGATCCGCTGACCCTTGACCGCGCCGGTAACGCTCAGCCTGCCGCCGCCGATAAGCGTCGCACTGCGGATAGCCAGCGTCGAGATGCTGATCACCGGCGCACTCACGCTCCCCCCGCCCGATTGTTCACCCCAGCCGTTCGCGCTGGACCGGACGATCAGGGTTGTCCCCTCGACGCGGACATCGAGCGTGTCGACCGCCCGGGCGTCACCATCGGCGCGTGCACCCGGCGACCTGCCCGTCACAAGCTTGACCTGAAACGGCCCGTCAACGCGGACTCGGTCGAAGCTGCCGACCGCATAGACTCGGTTTGCCGCGCCCGCCGACATCGGCAGAAGCAGCAGGGCCAGGGCGGACAGGCAACGGATCATCCGCCCGGCATCGGCCCAATCGCGGTTTCAGGCAAGAGGCTCAGCTGCCGCATTTCACCTCGCCGGACCCCATCTTGGACGTCGCGCAGCGCGCTCCCGGGCCAAGATCGACATCGCCCGACCCGACGACCGATACCGCCGCGCCGCCCTTCACGGCGGCACGCACGCTGCCCGACCCGGCGACCGATACCTCGGCGCCCTGGGCGGTCAGTCCCGGTGCGTCGACGTCACCCGATCCGGTGACGTTGATCGTCAGCTTCCTGGCGTTGCCCTTCAGCTTCATGTCGCCCGATCCGGCGATCGAGAATTTGCCGGCCTCGACATTGACTGCCGCGACCTCGAGATTGCCCGATCCGGCGCTTGAGCCGCTGAAGCTCTGGCCCTCGACCCGGTCGACCGCCAGGTTGCCGGAACCGGCAATGCTCGCTTCGGCGATGCGCGGCATCGTCACGAAGACCTTCACACCCTTGTGGCTGCCGCCGCCCCAGTTGAAACCATCGCCGTTGATCCGGCCGACCCGAAGCGTGTCGCCGATTTTTTCGATCTTGAGCCGGTCGAGTTCCTCCGAAGGCCCTTCGGCGCGCACCGAGAAACCGGTGCCGACGCGCACATCGACATCGTCTGACCCGCGCAGCTCGACCCCGGTGAAATTGGCCACTGAATAACTGCGCGTGGTGCCGCTGCCCGATCCGGTGACGCCGGGCTTGGAATCATTGCCGCCCGATGTGAACGAGCAGGCCGCCAGCGGAATGGCGGTCAGCGGCAGGGCCGCGATCAGGGCAATGAGACGCATGATATCCTCCGTGTGTGTATTGTTCGAATAACACACCAGAGAAGGGCGTGCAAATGAAAAGGGCCAACAGAAAAGGGGCGGCCGTTGCCGGCCGCCCCTCTTGATTCCGGATCGGACTCCCGCGATCAGGCGGGCGTCTTGTCCTTGTTATGGATCGCTGCGGCCTTGCGCAGGATCTCCAGGATCTTTTCCTGAGCGGTCGGCTCGTCGACCTGCTCCATCGCGGCGAGTTCGCGCGCGAGGCGGCTGGTCGCCGCTTCGAAGATCTGGCGCTCCGAATAGCTCTGCTCGGGCTGGTCGTCGGCACGGAACAGGTCGCGGACCACTTCGGCGATCGACACCAGGTCGCCCGAATTGATCTTCGCTTCATATTCCTGGGCGCGGCGCGACCACATGGTGCGCTTCACGCGCGGCTTGCCGGTCAGCGTGTCGAGCGCCTCACGCAGCGTCTTGTCGGACGACAGCTTGCGCATGCCGACGCTTTCGGCCTTGTTGGTCGGTACACGGAGCGTCATGCGCTCCTTCTCGAAGCGGAGAACATAGAGTTCGAGTTGCATGCCGGCGATTTCCTGCCGCTGCAGCTCGATGACACGGCCAACGCCGTGCTTGGGATAAACGACATAATCGCCGACGTCGAAGGACAGCGCCTTGGCAGCCATTCCGTTGAGCCTTTCCGTGGACTGGTTCCCCTGAGGGTGCGCGTCAGCAGCGGTGCTGCGTGCGCGCGATAAGGGGGTGTTGATTTAAACGTCTCCAGCCGGATGACGCGAATCCGCGCCTCCGTCCTACCTCATGTAGCAGAGTCGTAATAAAATTACCAGCCGCACCAGGCCCGTTCCGGGCCGCGCGTGCGAAAAATAGTATGGATGCGACGAAAAGAGCCGCTGATCAGTCGCCCTTGCCGGCCTCCGGCGAGAAGTATTTGTCGTACTTGCCTTCTTCGCCCTTATGCGCGTCGGCGTCGGCGGGAGTCTGGTCTGCCTTGCGTGTCACATTGGGCCATTGCGACGAGAAGCTGTTGTTCAGCTCGAGCCATTTTTCCAGGCCGCTCTCGGTATCGGGCAGGATCGCCTCGGCCGGGCATTCGGGCTCGCACACACCGCAATCGATGCATTCGCTGGGGTTGATCACCAGCATGTTCTCGCCTTCATAGAAGCAATCGACCGGACAAACCTCGACGCAGTCCATGTACTTGCAGCGAATGCAGGCATCGGTGACGACGTAGGTCATTGCATACTCCCCAGCTCGGAACACACACGGGTCCGACGAAACGCCCGTCTGCTATGCCCGGTCGTCGCCGTCGTCAATCGCCCGAAGCCTGATGCGAGACGTTCTCAATGACGAGGTCGGTATAGCAGGCCCGCGCCTCGGGGGCGGGGCCGCGCCGCTGCGGCAGCGCCTCCACCCGGATCGCGCGTACCCTGTCGCCCTGGACAAACGCCAGTACGCTGCCGATACGGACGCTTGCATGGGCGCGGTCGACCGCGCGTCCGTCGAGCCGCAGCCGGCCTTCGCCGGCGATCTTCTGGGCGGCGCTGCGCGTCTTTGCGAGCCGCGCGAACCAGAGGAACCGGTCGAGCCGCATCGTCTGGCCTCCAGTCCCGGCGCCAGCCCCAACGCTAGCCATGCGTCGACCGGAGCCCGGCCAGCGCCGCAAAGGCATTGTCGCGTGGTGGCGGAGCCACCTTGGCACGGGTAAGTCCGCGCCATACCCAGCGCGGTGCCCCCGCCTGTGCCGGTTCTTCCCGCGCCGGGGCCATGCGGAAACCAAGCGCCGCCATCAGTCGGGCGAGCGTTTCGGGCGTCACCCCGATGGAGATGGCGAGCGCAGGGTCGGGGGCGAAGGGCTTCCGCCCGGCGCGCGCCTCATGCGCTGCCCGGGCGATCCGCTCGGCCAGATCGACCCGCACCGCCTGGTTGCCGAGCGGACGAAAGCCGTCGGCGAGCGTTGCGCCTTGGGCGCCGCGGGCGAGCACCGTCGCACCGTCGGGCGGTGCTGCGCCCGGCGCGCGCGCCGCCTGCGCCGCGATCAGCATCCGCCGCCACCGTGCCGGGCCGGGCTTGAGCAGCCGCGGGTCGAACAGGTCGAGCGCCCCGATCGTCACGCCGACCGCGCGCAGCCTCTTTCGGGCCACCGCGTCGAGCGAATCCACCGCGGCGTCGATCCCGCCCCGTGCGACGATCCCGCCCGCCCCGACAAGGGCGGCAGCGACGGCGCGGAGCGGCGCCGTCGCCGACGGATCGCGCTGCGCCGTATCGAGCGCGACCAGCCCGGGCAGGCGCCGCTGTATCTGGCCGGCGAGCCAGTCCTCCAGCCGGGCCCTGACCCTGGCCTGCAACCCGCGTTCCAGGCAGTCGAGCGCACGGTCGAGCGTCACGCGCGGCCGGGCAAGCGACGGCCCGGGCGCAAGTCCGGCGACTTTCAGCCCTTCCCACAGGATGGCAGGCGGCCCGTTGTCGTCAATCGCCAGCGCTGCATCAGCGACGGTGGCCAGCGCTTCGCCGCGCCGCGCCCGCTCGTCGCCCAGGCGGCGTTCGGCCGCGGCGAGCAGCAGCCTCTTGTCGCCATGCCGCGCATCGGCGGCGACGGTGAAGCGGAAACCGTCGAGCCGCCCGATCGCATGCTCCTCGACCATCACCTCGCCCTCGGGGCCGATCGTCACCGGCAGGGCGCCCTTGTCGGCGCCGATCTGGCGCAGCAGCATCGTCGTCCGCTTGTCGACGAAACGCTGGGTCAGGCTGAGGTGCAGCGCGTCGGACAGCCGTTCCTCGACCGCTGCCGCCCGCCCCGCCCAATGCGCCGGGTCGGCCAGCCAGTCGGGCCGGTTGGCGATATAGGCCCAGCTCCGCGCCGCCGCGATCCGCCCGGCGAGCGTCTCGACATCGCCCGCGACATTGTCGAGCCGGGCGATCTCCTCCGCGAACCAGGTGTGCGGGATATGGCCATGCCCCTCGCTGAGATGCCCGAACACCCGTCCGGCGAAGCGGGCATGCGGATCGACGCCGAGCTTGCGGAAATCGGGCAGCCCCGCAGCCGCCCATAGCCGCCTGACCATCGCCGGGGACCGGACACGGTCGCGCACCCAGTCCTCCTCGGCCAGCCGCTTGAGCACGGCGAGGTCGGTCGCCTGCGGCGCTGCGCGCAGCACCCGCTCGGCCGGCCGCGCCTCCAGGCTGGCGACCAGCGCGTCGATGCTCGCCATGTCGGGATCGCCGTCGCGCCAGTAAAGGAAGTCGAGTCGCGGGAAGCGATGCTCTTCGATCGCCAGCACTTCCTCCGGGGTGAAGGCGCCCGGCCCCTCTTCGACCAGCGCGCCGAACGTCCCGTCCCGCTGATGCCGTCCCGCGCGGCCGGCGATCTGCGCCATCTCCGCCACGGTCAGCCGGCGCTGGCGGTGTCCGTCGAACTTGTCGAGGCTGGCGAACGCGACATGCGCCACGTCCATGTTGAGGCCCATGCCGATCGCATCGGTCGCGACCAGATAATCGACCTCGCCTGCCTGGAACATCGCCACCTGGGCGTTGCGGGTGCGCGGTGAGAGGGCGCCCATCACCACCGCGGCGCCGCCCCGCAGGCGCCGCAGCATCTCGGCCACGGCATAGACCTCCTCGGCCGAGAAGGCGACGATGGCGGAGCGCTTGGGCAGCCGCGAGATCTTCCGCGCGCCGGCATAGCTGAGCGTCGAGAAGCGCGGCCGGTTGAGGATGTCGATTCCCGGCACCAGCGCCTTGAGCATCGGCCGAAGCGCTTCGGAGCCGAGGATCATCGTCTCCTCGCGACCCCGCGCGCGAAGGATCCGGTCAGTGAAGACATGCCCACGCTCGGGGTCGGCGCCGAGCTGCGCCTCGTCGATCCCGACAAAGGCCAGGTCCCGGTCGACCGGCATGCTCTCGACGGTGCAGAGGAACCAGCGCGCGTCCTTCGGGACGATCTTCTCCTCGCCGGTGATCAGCGCGACCTGGTTCGCGCCCTTGATCCTGACCACCCGGTCATAGACCTCGCGCGCCAGCAGGCGCAGCGGAAAGCCGATCATGCCGCTCGAATGGCCGCACAGCCGTTCGACCGCCAAATGGGTCTTGCCGGTATTGGTGGGGCCCAGCACAGCGGTGACCGGACGTTCGGTGTCGCGACTCATCGTGAAGGCAACATCGCGTGCCAATCGCCCCTGCGCAACCTGCCAGCGTCAAAAACAACGCTAACCATATCGAATAGCTGGCGGATTCGGTTGATAACCCCTTGTCGCAGGGCCGCCACGCTTCGCCGCGCAGGCCCCGCCCCGGGACATTCCTTAATTTGACTTTAGGAGAATGTCGCCACAGTCATGCGACCTCGCGCCGGGGGGTTCTTTTTTCAGACGGCGCCGCGATCTGGGGGCGGACAGCCTTTGTTCTTGCGCAGCGATCATGGCTCGGATCAGGCGGGGGGTACCGCTACCCTGTCGTTCGGCCGGGCCATCGTGCCGATGGCCGAACCGGGCACGCTCGAGCGGCTGCGCGACGCGATCGCCCGTATCGACTGGGCACCCGATCTCGGGTCGCAGATCGGCTCGCTCGACTGGTGGCGCGGTGCGGCGACCTGCGCCGCGCTCTGCACCGCCGCCTGGATGCTCGCCCCCAGCTTCGACACGAAGATCATTGGCGCCGCGCCGCCCGCGCTCGACGGCGACGCCTGGGACGAAGCGCGCGCCCAGTCGATCGCGCCGCTCGCCTGGGGCGCCGATACCGGGCGCCATATGGCGGCGAACGACCTCGTTGCCCCGCTCAGCCAGACGCCCGAACGCCCGATCGTCGATATCACCACCCTGTTCGGCAATGGTGACAGCTTCACCCGGGTCCTGCAGCGCGCGGGTGTTTCGGAAGGCGACGCCACCGCCACCGCCCGGCTCGTCTCGGGCGCGGTCGGTCTTGGCGACATCAAGCCCGGCACGCCGATCGACATGACGCTCGGGCGCCGCCCGAACCGCAATGTCGCCCGCCCGCTCGATCTCCTGTCCTTCCGCGCGCGCTTCGATCTCAACCTCAGCGTGTCGCGCGTGAACGGCGCGCTCACCCTGGTGCGCCATCCAATCGTGATCGATCATACGCCGGCCCGTTTCCAGGGCCTGGCCGGCCGAAGCCTCTACCGCTCGGCCCGGGCCGCCGGCGTTCCCGCGAAGATCGTCGAATCCTACATCAAGGCAATGGCGACGCGCCTGTCGGTCGGCCGCGACGTCGGCGCCGGCGATACGTTCGACATCATCGTCGAACAGGCCCGCGCCGCGACCGGCGAAGTCCAGATCGGCAACCTGATGTTCGCCGGCCTCGACCAGGGCCGCAAGAAGACCCAGCTCGTCAAATGGAATGACGGCCAATGGTATGAGGCGTCGGGCCAGTATGAGCGCCGCGGCACGATGGGCATGCCTGTCGCCGGCCATATCACCTCGACTTTCGGCTTGCGCCGCCACCCGCTGCTCGGCTTCACCCGGATGCACAAGGGTCTCGATATCGGTGCTCCCTATGGGTCGCCGATCCATGCGGCGATGGGCGGCGTGGTCGCCTTTGCCGGGCGCAACGCCGGCTACGGCAATTTCGTGAAGCTCGCTCATGGCGGCGGCATCGGCACCGGCTACGGCCATATGAGCCGTATCGCGGTGCATACCGGCACGCGCGTCTCGGCCGGCCAGGTCATCGGCTATGTCGGCTCGACCGGCCTGTCGACCGGCCCGCACCTTCATTGGGAGGTGTGGAAGAACGGCGTCGCGGTCAACCCGCGCTCAATGTCCTTCTCCAGCATGGCTCAGCTCACCGGCGAGGCATTGCGCGCGTTCAAGGCGCGCTATGCCGGCCTGATGGCGGTAAAGCCCGGCGCGCACTGATCGGCGTCAGCCGGCTCTGCGTCCGCGCGGGCTCGATCCGGTCCAGCGCTTGAACGCCCTCGAAAAGGAGCTCGGGTCCGAAAAACCGACCAGATAGGCGGTTTCGTTCACCGACGTCTTCCTGCCGCTCAGATAATGCAGCGCCATCCGGTGGCGCAGATCGTCGATCAGTGCTTCGAAGCTCACATCCTCTTCCTTCAGGCGGCGATAGAGCGATTGCCGGCTCATGCCGACCTGCCGCGCGATATCCTCCATGGTCAGGTCGCCGGTGTGCAGCAGCGGGATGGCGAGGCTTTCCACCCGGCCGCGCATCGTCGTCGCCTTCTCCAGGCTCTTCAGCAGGCGATCGGCATGCTCGCTGAGCACCCCGAAGACATACAGGTTCGGCTGGTGCAGCTCGATCGACAGCCAGGACGGGTCGATCATGATCGCGTTCCTGTCGCTGCCGAACGTCACCGGCACCTTCAGCACGCGCTCATAGTCGGCGGCATGGTCCGGTGCCTCATGGGTGACGTGCACCGCCTTGGCGAAGGCCGCGTCGGGGAAATGCCGCATGGTCTCGGAAATGAAGCGAGACCAGGTCGACTCCGTCATTTCGGGAAAGGCGTTCGGGTCGCTGCGCATGTCGACCAGCCACAATTCACCGTCGATCGGGGTCAGCTGGAACCGCCCGCCGCTCACCGGGATGTCGACCTCGGCGGTCAGGCGGCTGAAACGGTTCAGTTCCATCAGCGCGGCGCCCATGGTCGGCGCGGCATAGCAGATCAGCCCGACGACGGAGATTTCCTTGAAATCCTTCTCGGCGCCCAGGTCCAGCGCCAGGGCGGGCGCGTCGCACAGCTCCTTGGCCGCCTTCATCAGCGCGACGTAGCGGGCCATCGGCACGCGATTGTCCGGGTCGGCCAGCGCGTCGGGCGCGATGCCGGATCGCTCGGCAAGCAGCGTCGCGCTGGCGCCCCTCGCCACCGCGAACTGCATCAGGTTCTGGGCATAGCCAGCTGATACGGTCGGTTCGGCCACGCTTCTCCCTCCTGGAACGCAAAGCCATGTTTTTGATCATTCCCGTCATGTGCCCGGAATCCGGCGCGGACTAAAGCCCGGAGGATGGAAGAACCGAAGACGATGCAGATCGCGACCGCCGCCAGGGCCCTGCGGGCATCGGGCATGTGCTGGTTCCTGACGGCGCTGGCCGGCCAATGGCTGTTCGTCGTCTATATCGCGGCATTTTACGGCGGGGCCGCCACGCGGGGTACCTTTGCCGAGTGGAACGAAGTGCTGGTCGGCGGCTATGTCGCCGGCGGTACCGTCGGCAATGTCGTGCTGGCGGCGCATCTGCTGCTGGCTGCGGTCATCACCATCGGCGGGCCGCTCCAGCTCGTGCCGTGGATCCGCGCCCGGTTCCTGCCCTTCCACCGCTGGAACGGGCGGCTGTACATCCTCACGGCGATCGTGATCAGCCTTGCCGGGCTCTACATGGTCTGGACCCGCGGCACCGCGGGCGGCCTTGCGATGTGGGTCGGGATCAGCATCAACGGCGTGCTCATCCTGGTCGCCGCCGTCACCGCGTGGCGCCTGGCACTGGCGCGGCGGATCGCGGCGCATCGCCGCTGGGCGTTGCGCAGCTTCATCCTGGTCAGCGGGGTCTGGTTCTTCCGGGTCGGGTTGATGTGCTGGATCCTGCTCAACCAGGGCCCGGTCGGCATCGGCAAGGATTTCGACGGGCCGTTCGTGCGCTTCTGGGCATTCGGCTGCTATCTCGTGCCGCTCGCCGTGCTCGAACTCTATCTGCGCGCGCAGGATCGCGGGACGCCGACCGGTCGGTACGCCATGGCGGGCGGGCTGGCGGTACTGACGCTCGGCACGGGGATCGGGATCGTCGGCGCCGCGATGGGGATGTGGCTGCCGCGGCTGACCTGAGGCGCCCCGGCGATCAGCGTCCCTGGGATCGCCAGCGTTTGAGGGTGCGCCCGATGATCAGGTCTTCCTGGCCGACTTCGCGCCACAGTTCGGAGAAGAGCGGGTCCTCGGAGGCAGGTCGCCTGTTCTCCTCGAGCCCGTCGAACGACACGCGGATCGGGATGGCGACGCCTTCGCCGCAGATGATGCACTCGCGGTTGCGCAGCGCCGGGATCGAATCGAGGAAGCCGCGCGCGCCTTCCGGCATCGCGGCACGGACGAATGCCTGGTCGCGATCGTTGTTCAGGCGCATCGAGATGATCGTGCCGAGCTGCGACAGCACGCCTTCGGCAAGGTCCGACGGCCGCTGCGTAATCAGCCCGAGCGACACGCCATATTTGCGGCCCTCCTTGGCGATCCGGCTGAGGATCCGGCCGACCGAGCTGTCGTCGGCATTGCGTTCGTTGGGGATGTAGCGATGCGCTTCCTCGCAGACGAGCAGGATCGGGCGCTGGGCCTCGCCGCGCGACCAGATCGCATAGTCGAACACCATCCGGCTGAGTACGGCGACCACGACCGAGGTGATTTCGGACGGTACGCCCGATACGTCGATGATCGAGATCGGCTTGCCGTCGCCCGGCAGGCGAAAGATCCGCTCGATGAAACCCGCCATCGTGTCGGCGACCAGCATGCCGGAGAACATGAAGCTGTAGCGCGGATCGGCCTTGATCTCCTCGATCTTGGTCTTCAGCCGAAGATAGGGCGCGGTGTCGCCGGCCCGGTCCATCTTGCCCATTTCGAGCTGGATCAGATTGGTCAGGTCGCTGAGCAGATAGGGGATCGGCGCGTCGACCGTCAGCTTGGAGATCTCCTGCCCCAGCCTGCTCTTGCCGCGCGCCATCAACAGGCATTTCGCCAGGATGTCCGCGTCGATCTGGTGCTCCGAACCGCTCGAGGTGACGAACACCTCGCAATGCTCCTCGAAATTCATCAGCCAGTACGGCATCTGCAGGTTGGACACGTCGAAGGTCGCGCCATTGTCCTTGAACGCGGCACCATATTCGCCGTGCGGATCGACCATCACGATATGGCCCTGCGGCGCGAGCTCGCAGATCCGGTGCAGGATCAGCGCGGCGGCGGTCGACTTGCCGGTACCGGTCGATCCCAGCAGCGCGAAATGCTTGCCGAGCATCGCATCGACATACAGCGCGGCGCGGATGTCGCGGGTCGGATAGACGGTGCCGATCTCGATATTGGCGCGGTCGTCCGCGGCGTAGATCTGCTTCAGGTCGGCAGTCGTCACCGGGAAAACGCGGCATCCCGGGGTGGGGTAGCGCGTCACGCCGCGACGGAATTTGTAGAGCTTGCCGGTCAGCTTCTCCTCATCGCCCTCGCCGAGGAAGTCGACCTGCGCGGCGATCCGGTCGGTTGATCCGTCCATGAGCTTCAGCGACCGGATATTGGCGATCAGCCAGGTGCTGCCGACACGCATCTTGATCTGGCTGCCGACCTGCCCGGCGCTTGCCGCCACCGGGTCGCTGTTCTGCGCGGCGGCGTCGAGCGCGCGCGCGTCCAGCATCACCTGGCTGCTCGATCCGGCGATCTCGAGCACGATGCCGATGCCGCCCCCCGCCGCGTCCTGCGGGGAGATTCCGGCACTTGTGGGAGCTGCTCTTTCGAAAGCGTTGCTGCCCAGCATTTCGGTCATTCCTCGGTTCCCCCGGGTGTCAAGAACCGAGCTATGCCGAGTGACTGGTAAATATTGGGTATGTCGGGACTTAGGGCGCGTACGTAGGCCATGTCCGATGGGCCAGTCCCTTTTTCGTTCGGGGCAAAGCCTTTCGATCATTTGCCAACTCGCGGTTCATATTATCTGAAATCGAAATAGAAACCTGATCAGGATAAATCCGTCTCCATTGGGTTGCAAAGGTGCGTGGTTTCATCAATGATGCGCACCATAAAAGAGAGGGCCCATCATGATCTCGATCGCGCGAATGAAGCATGTCGTTCTGTCCGCAACGGCATTGGTCCTGATCGCGCCCGCGATCCCGGCCCTGGCGCAGACTGCCGCCCCGGCACCCGCAGCACCCGCAGCACCCGCAGCATCCGCTGCCCCTGCAACCCCGGCCGCGCTCGAGGGGCTTGATGCCTATATCGAGACCGCCCGACAGACCTGGCAGGTGCCCGGCCTGTCCATCGCGATCGTGAAGGACGACAAGATCGTCTATTCCAGGGGCTTCGGTGTCCGTGAGGAAGGAAAGCCCGGAAAGGTCGATGCCGATACGGTCTTCGCGATCGGCTCGACGACCAAGGCATTCACCGCGGCGGCACTCGGCATGCTGGTCGACGAAAAGAAGATCGCCTGGGACGGTGCGGTGCATGATTACATGCCGTCGTTCGAGATGGACGATCCCTATGTCACCCGCCACGCCACGGTTCGCGACCTGCTGTCCCACCGGACCGGCGTGGTCACCAATGGCAACCTCTGGTACGGCTCGGGCTTCGATCGCAAGGAGATCATCCGGCGGATGCGGTTCCAGACCGAGTCGCTCGGTTTCCGCAACCAGTTCCAGTATCAGAACGAGATGTTCATCGTCGCGGGTGAGGTCGTCTCCTCCGTCGCCGGCACCAGCTACGACCGGTTCATCGCCAGCCGGATCTTCGAACCGCTGGGCATGCGCCGAAGCTACACCAGCATCACCGAGCTCAAGGGGCTGGCCAATGTCGCGACCCCGCACGTGCTGGTCGAAGGCAAGATGGTGCCGATCGGCTATCGCATGATCGACAATGTCGGCGGTGCCGGCGTGATCAATTCAACCGCGCGCGACATGGCGCAGTGGGTGCGCCTGCAACTGGGCGGCGGCACGTTCGAGGGCAGGCAGCTGATCGCTCCCGCCACCCTGGCCGAGATGCACACCGGCCAGATCGTGCCGCGCGGCGGGGCCAGCGCGACCTTCAAGTTCAGCGAATATGGCCTGGCCTGGGGCATCCAGGAATATCGCGGGCAGAAGGTTGTCCAGCATACCGGCGCGATCGACGGCATGCAGAGCATCGTCGCGATGATACCCGAAAGGAAGCTCGGCGTGGTCGTGCTGACCAATGGCCTGCGGACGATGTTGCCCACCGCCGTCGAGATGCGCGTGCTCGACGCCTTTCTGGGCGGTCCGGTGACCGATCACAGCGCCGTCCTGAAAAAGGCAAATGACGATGCGGCCCGGGTCGCGCGCGAAAAGACACCCCCGCCGCCGGCAACGGTGTCGCCCACCACCCTGCCGCTCGATCGTTATGTCGGCACCTATGCGAGTGCGATGCTGGGCGACATCGTGATCACGGTGGCCGACGGCAAGCTGGTGCTGGCGCGTCCGGTGGAGTCGGCGGTGCTCGATCATGTGGACAAGGACAAGTTCAAGGCGCTGTGGAACAGCCCGGGCCAGGCGACCATTTTCGGCCAGACCCCGGTGGGCTTCACCTTCGGGTCGGCGGGACAGATCACCGCGCTAGAGCTGGGCGGCGACAGGTTCGCGCGCAAATAGGGACTGGAGTCTGTTTCAGCGACGCTGAGACGGCGGCGGTGCCAGCCCGCTCCCCCGGCCCGGCCACCCAACGGCAGTATTCTATGGGTGGCCGGGTGGGGGAGCGGGCTGGTGCCGAATTCAGCGACACTGGAAAACGACTCTAGAAGCGTCGCGCGACCCATCCCGCGGTCCAGCCGAACAGGATCGACAGCGCGACGGCGGTCAGGCCGTAGGTGAAGGACCAGCGATCCGCTGAGCGCGCGACGAAACGCTCGAACCCCGATTTGCGGATGTCGATATTGCGCGTCGCCGCCGCCAGCACGCGGCCGTCGCGGATCAGGAAGGTCTCGGCGGTGAAACGGCCGACCGGCACGCGCGCCGGGATGGAGACTCGGGCGCGATAGAGCACGCCGTCGGTGATCTCGACCGCGCCCGGCGCCTCGTAATACAGGCCGGAACGGCGCTTGAGGTCGACCAGTCCGTGCGCGAAGCGATCCTGCTCGGCGGTCGGCGCGCTGCTGGCGGGCGACAGCTGCAGGCTGTTCAGGCCCAGCTCGTAGATCGCCTGGGTCCGGCCGTCGACCAGCCTGCCGATCGGCCGGGACGAGGCGATCGCGTAGAAGCTGGGGGCGGAGCGGTAGCGCAGCCGCGCTGCGTTGACCCAGATGCCCGCCACCTTCTCCTTCTCGCGCACCAGGATCGACTGGACCGGCCCCTTCACCACCACGACGATGTCGGTCGGCTTGTCGTCATCGGGCAGCCGGCCGCCGGGATAGAGGATCGCGCCGAACAGCAGCAATTCGGCGCCGGTGAAGCTGTAGGCGATCTCGATGTCGCGCTGGGAGACGTCGGGCACCAGGACAGGCTTGGACTGGGCCATCAGCAGCGGCGCGAACAGGAGGAGGAATGATTTGCGGTACCAGCCCGTTTCCCCACCCCGCCACCTATTCAGGATACGCTGTGGGAGGCGGGGCGGGGGAGCAGGCTGGGACGGCCTTGCCGATGCAAGAACCTTCTTCACGACAGCTCGACCGAATAGATCTCGTCCGGCCGCCAGCCCAGGCCGAGCCCGATGCGGAAGGCGACGAGCAGCACGATGACGGCCAGCGCAAGGCGGAGATATTCCGGCTTCACCTTGGCGGCGAAGCGCGCGCCGACCTGGGCGCCGGCGACCGACCCGAGCAGCAGCAGCGCCGCCAGCACGATATCGACTGCCTTGGTGGTGGTGGCATGGACCATCGTCGCCATCGCGGTGACGAACAGCGTCTGGAACAACGAGGTGCCGACCACGACCTGGGTGGTCATGCCGAGCAGATAGAGCATCGCCGGTACCAGGATGAAGCCGCCGCCGATCCCCAGCAGCATGGTCAGGATGCCGACGAAGAAGCCGAGCAGCAGCGGGGCGAGCGGCGAGATGTACAGCCCCGACCGGTAGAAGCGCGTCCGCAGGGGGAGCGCCGCGACGAGGGGATGGTGCCGGCGCTTGCGCGGACGCGGCGGCGCGCCGGTACGGCTGGCGTGGATCGCGGTCCAGCTTTCATGCGCCATCAGCCCGCCGATCGAGCCGAGCATCAGCACATAGACGATCGCGATCACCGTATCGATCTGGCCGCTCGCCTGGAGCAGCTTGAACAGCCAGCCGCCGAACAGCGAGCCGATCAGGCCACCCGCGACCAGCACGCCGCCCATCTTGGTGTCGACCCCGCCGCGCCGGATATGCGCGAACACGCCGGAGACGCTCGCGCCGGTCACCTGGCTCGCCGCCGAGGCGGCGGCGACGGTCGGCGGGATGCCATAGACGATCAGCAATGGCGTGGTCAGGAATCCGCCGCCCACCCCGAACATGCCGGAAAGCAGCCCGACGCCGCCGCCGAGCAGGACGATGACAAGCGCGTTCACCGACAGGTTGGCGATGGGCAGATAGATGTCCATTGACCAAGGCGGATATCCTGTTCGGCGCGTCGCGGAAAGCGTGACGCGGAGAATTCGGCAAGATGCCGGCGGTTCGCGGCAACGCGCGGCAAGGATGTCCAGTTATTGCCGTCATCAGGCGGCCACTTCCGGCTGGACTTGAACCCATATCGGGCCTTAGCGTGTGGCGGACTTTCCGGGAGAGTTCGATGAAGCTCGCACTGCGTCTGGCACTGCTCGGACTGGCACTGGCGCCCGTCGCCGCGCTTGGCGACAACAGCCCCCAGGTGGTGATGGCGACGCCTGGCGTCGGCGAAGGCGGCTCGATCAGGTCCTTCACCGCGCGGTTCAGCCAGCCAATGGTCCCGCTCGGCGATCCCCGGGCGCCGTCGCCGTTCGGTGTCACCTGCGCGGTCGATGGCGAAGGGCGCTGGGTCGATCCGCAGACCTATGTCTACGACTTCAGCGGTCCGCTCCCCGGCGGTACGACCTGCGGCTTCAAGCTGAAGACCGGGCTGAAGAGCGTGTCGGGCTATGCCGTCACCGGCCAGCAGGATTTCAAGGTCGATGCGGGCGGCCCGGTCGCCCGCGCGATCCTGCCGGCGCAATATGACGGGGAGATCGAGGAGGATCAGGTCTTCCTTGTTGCCGCCAACATGCCGGCGACCGGCGCGTCGGTCGGCGCCAATGCCTATTGCGCGGTGGACGGGATCGGCGAGAAGATTCCGGTCGACGTGCTCGCGGCCGATTTGCCGGGCAAGCTGCTCGGGGAGATGGGCACCGGCAACTGGAACGTGCGCAGCTTCCTCGAAAATGCCGGGCTCCCGGCGGCGGTGCCGGCCGATGCAGCCGACCGGCAAAAGGCCTATGCCGCCGTGACCGCGCTCAAATGCCGCCGTCCGCTGCCCCCGGGCCGCGACATGGCCCTTGTCTGGGGCGCGAATATCGCCGGTTCCGGCGGCAAGCTTGCCGGTGCTGAACAGCGCTTCGACTATACCGTGCGCAAGCCCTTCACCGCGCGCTTCGAATGTTCACGCGTCAATGCCCAGGCCGGGTGCAGCCCCGTCGAGAAGGCTTATGTGCGTTTCACCGCGCCGATTCCGATGAGCATGGCGGAGCAGATCCGCGTGACCACCGCCGACGGCAAGGTGATCGCGCCGGTGTTCGACAAGGACGAACAGAAGAAGGCGACGATCAGCAACGTCACCTTCTCCGCGCCGCTGCCGCCCGCGACCGCCGCAAAGCTGACCCTGCCCGCCGGGATCAAGGACGAGAGCGGCCGGACGCTGGCCAATGCCGAGCGCTTCCCGCTCGATGTCCGTTTCGACGAGGCGCCGCCGCTGGTGAAGTTCGCCGCGCCCTTCGGTATCCTCGAGGCGAAGGAGCAGGGCGTCCTTCCCGTCACCGTGCGCAACGTCGAGCCGTCGCTGCAGGGCCTGAGCGTGCCGGTCGCCGGCCAGTCGCTGCGCGTCGACGGGTTGGACGGCAAGGTCGCCGAATGGCTGCGCACCGTCGACAAGGCGGGCAGTTACGAGAGCCATCAGGTCAAGCAGGGGACCGAGACGGTCACCGTCAACGACACCGGCTCCAGATCGATCCTCGCCGGAGCCGGCGGTGCGCCGCTGCAGATCGGCTTGCCCGGCAAGGGCAAGGATTTCGAGGTGGTCGGCATCCCGCTCGGCAAGCCCGGATTCTATGTTGTCGAGCTGGCCAGTCCGGTGCTCGGCCAGGCGCTGCTCGGCCGCAAGGCGCCGCGCTATGTCGCGGCGGCGGCGCTCGTCACCAACATGGCGGTGCATTTCAAATGGGGCCGGGAACGGAGCCTTGCCTGGGTGACTCATCTCGATACGGGCAAGCCGGTCGCCAATGCGACGGTCCGCGTCACTGACAGCTGCACCGGCGGTCTGCTCGCGCGCGGCATCACCGATGCCAGTGGCGGCGTGTTCGTGCCGCAGGGCCTGCCCGAGCCGGAGACCTATGGCAGCTGCGAGAGCGGCAGCACGCATCCGCTGATGGTTTCGGCGCGAGAGGGCGACGATTTCAGTTTCACCCTGACTGCCTGGGGCGACGGTATCCGGCCGTATGATTTCGACCTGCCCTATGGCTATCAGGCCAAGGGCGATATCCTTCACACCGTGTTCGATCGCGCACTCGTCCGCCAGGGCGAGACGATCAACATGAAGCACATCCTGCGTACCTCGATCGGTGCCGGCTTCGGCATGGCGCCCGCGCTCGAGGGGGTCCTGCGCCTGTCGCATCGCGGATCGGACACCCATTTCGACCTGCCGCTGAAGATCGATGCGAACGGCATCGGCGAATCGAGCTGGACCGCGCCGCAGGGCGCGCCGATGGGCGATTACGATCTGCAGGTGATCGTCGGCGACAAGACGATCTACACTTCCCAGTCGTTCAAGATCGACGTCTACAAGCTGCCCACCATGCGCGCGACGGTGACCGGGCCGAAGGAAGCAGCGGTCAGGCCGAAGACGCTGCCGCTCGACCTGTTCGTCGGCTACCTCTCGGGCGGCGGCGCCTCCAACCTGCCGGTCGACCTGCGCGTCGGCTATTTCGGGCGGAGTTCAACGCCCGAGGGGTATGACGGCTACAGCTTCGGCGGCACCGCGATCCAGGAAGGGACGCGCCCGCTCAACGGCGATGGAGAGGAGGAGCAGACCCCGCTTCCGCCGACCCAGACCCTGCCCGCGACGCTCGGCGGCGACGGCACGGCCAAGTCGGTCATCGAGGTGCCGCAGGGCCTGGACAGCGCCACCGACATGCTGGTCGAGATGGATTATCAGGACGCGAACGGCGAAGTGCTGACCGCATCGCGCCGAATCCCGATCTTCCCCTCGGCGGTGCAGCTCGGGATCAAGACCGATGGCTGGCTGATGAAGCAGGACGATCTGCGCCTGCGTTTCGTCGCGCTCGACACCTCGGGCAAGCCGCTCGCCAACCAGAAGATCTCGGTCGCGCTCTACAGCCGCAGGATCCTGACCGCGCGGCGCCGGCTGATCGGCGGCTTCTATGCCTATGACAACCAGATGAAGACGGAGAAGCTGGCCGGTACCTGCACCGCGACCACTGACTCGCTTGGCATGGCGCAGTGCAAGGCCGATCCCGGCGTCTCGGGCGAGGTCTATGCCGTTGCGACCACGACTGACGCCAACGGCAATGTCGCGCGGGCGACCCGCTCGGTCTGGCTCGCCGGCGACGATGACTGGTGGTTCGGCGGCGACAATGGCGACCGGATGGACGTCGTGCCTGAAAAGACCGCCTACAAGGCGGGCGAGACAGCGCGCTTCCAGGTACGCATGCCTTTCCGTGAGGCGACCGCCCTGGTCACGGTCGAGCGCGAGGGCGTGCTTTCCTCCTATGTGACGACCTTGTCGGGCACTGATCCGGTGGTCGAGGTGAAGATGCCTGGCTCCTACGCGCCCGACGTGTTCGTCTCGGTCATGGCGGTGCGCGGCCGCGTTCAGGGCGGCTTCTGGAGCTGGCTCCACGGCATCGCGCAGAGCCTCGGCCTCGCCGGCGGTCCGCCCGCCGCGCCGGAGCCGACCGCTCTGGTCGATCTCGCTAAGCCGGCCTACCGGCTGGGTATCGCCAAGGTGAAGGTCGGCTGGGAGGCGCATCAGCTCCAGGTCGCGGTCAAGGCCGACAGGGAGAAATATGCCGCGCGCGATACGGCGCAGGTCGATGTCCAGGTGAAGACGCCCGACGGCAAGCCAGCGGCCACCGCCGATGTCGCCTTCGCCGCGGTCGACGAGGCGATCCTCCAGCTCGCGCCTAATGAGAGCTGGGACGTGCTGACCGCGATGATGGGCGAGCGTTCGCTCTCCGTCCTCACCTCGACCGCGCAGATGCAGGTCGTCGGCAAGCGCCATTACGGCCGCAAGGCGGTCGAGGCGGGCGGCGGCGGCGGCCACGACATGTCGGGGCTCAACCGCGAGAATTTCCAGCCGGTGCTGCTGTGGAAGGGCCGGGTTGCGCTCGACAAGAACGGTCATGCCCGGATTCCGGTGGTGATGAGCGACGCTTTGTCGTCGTTCAAGCTTGTCGCCATCGCCACTGACGGCGCGCAATTGTTCGGCACCGGCATGGCGAGCGTCAGGACCGCGCAGGACCTGTCGATCTTTGCCGGCCTGCCGCCGCTTGTCCGCACCGGCGACTATTTCGCGGCCGGCTTCACGCTGCGCAACGGTTCGGACAAGCCGATGAAGGTCACGGCCACGGTCGACGTCACCCCGCGTGTCGCTGAGGGCAAGCCGCTGACGGTGGTCATCCCGGCCGGCGGCGCGACGCCGGTGGCCTGGAACCTCACCGCGCCGGGCAACATCGCCGGCCTGCGCTGGCATGTCAGCGCCAGGGCAGAGAACGGCAAGGCGGTCGACCAGCTCACGGTCAATCAGGACGTGATCCCGGCGGTGCCCGTCGAGGTGTGGGCCGCGACGCTCGCCCGGGTCGGCACCGACACCTCGATCCCCATCGCGCCGCCCGCCGGCGCGCTGCCGGGCCGCGGTTCGGTGGATATCAAGCTTGACGACACGCTTGCCCCGCCGCTCGCGGGTGTCCGCGCCTATATGACCGCCTATCCCTATGGTTGTTTCGAACAGCGTCTGTCCAAGGCGGTCGCGTTGGGTGATGCGGGGGCATGGACCCGCCTCGCCAGCGAAATCCCGACCTATCAGGCTTCGGACGGGCTCCTGCGGTACTGGCCATCGGATAGCCTCAATGGGTCGGAGGCACTCACCGCCTATGTTCTGTCGATGACGGCTGACGCGGGCCTGCCGATCCCGGAAGGGCCGCGTACACGGATGATCGAGGGGCTGAAGGCAGTGCTCGACGGGCGGCTGCGGCACGAGGAATATGGCGATGTCCGCCTGCAACGCCTCGCCGCCCTCGCCGCGCTGGCGCGGGCAGGCGCCGGGACGCCGGCAATGCTCGGCCAGATCGGCATGACCGCGCGGGAAATGCCGACCGCGAGCCTGGCCGACTATCTTGTCGCGCTCGATCGCATCCCCGGCATCGCCAACGCGGTCGCGCTCAAGGCGACCGCCGAGGCGGTGTTGCGCACGCGTCTTGTCTATGAGGGCACGCGCCTCGATCTGTCCGACGCCAGTACTGCCGCATGGTGGCTGATGTCGTCAGGCGACGAGGCCGCGATCAAGGCGCTGATCGCGACGCTGGGCCGGCCCGGCTGGCAGGATGAGGCGCCGAAGATGATGGTCGGGGTCTCGCTTCGCCAGTCGCGCGGCCATTGGGATACGACCACCGCCAACGCCTGGGGCACGATCGCCGCGCGCAAATTCTCTGGCCTCTATCCGGCCGAGGCGATCGCCGGCACGACCGGCCTGACGCTCGGCGGCCGCATGATCGACAAGGCGTGGCCGCTGACGGTCGATCTGCGCCAGGCGAGCTTCCCGCTTCCCGCCGCGCAGACGTCGCTGCGCCTGTCGCAATCGGGCGGCGCGGGGCCATGGGCAAGCGTGTCGGTCTCGGCAGCGGTGCCGCTGACCAGGCCGCTCAACGCTGGCTACAAGATGACCAAGGCGGTGTCGGTGGTTCAGGCGCGTACCCCCGGCGTCTACACTCGCGGCGATGTGCTCAAGGTGACGATCACGGTCGAGGCGAGCGCCGAGCGCAACTGGGTGGTGGTGAACGACCCGATCCCGGCGGGCGCCACCATCATCGGCGATCTCGGCGGGCAATCGAGCTTGCTCGGGCAGGCCTCCGGCGGCGACGGCGTCCAGCCAAGCTATGTCGAGCGCGGCAATGATAGCTGGCGCGGCTTCTTCGCGTGGGTTCCGGCCGGCAAGTTCACCGTCGCCTACACGGTGCGGTTGAACGGCGCCGGCCGGTTCAACCTGCCGCCGTCGCGGGTCGAGGCGATGTATTCGCCGGCGATCCGCGCCCAGCTGCCCAATGCGCCGATGACGGTGGCGCAGCGGTGACGAGTTGCTGCTTTGCCTGATCCGGGGAGATTGCTCTCCGCGGGCGCGGGAGTGGCGAAGGCTGGCGGGCGGCTCTGGATGCGCGCGGAGTCGCTGCTGTTCCGCTGGTGGGCGGCGCTCCGCACCAGGAAGGGCATGACCTTCGCCGGCATAGGCCTGGTCGCCCTGGCCTATGCCGCAGTCGACTATGCCACCCTTCCCCCGCCGCTTCCGGGCTACGCTCAGGTCCGCGCCGCCTGGCATCCGTCCGAGGCCTGGCTCTACGATCGCGACGGCAACCTCATCGACAGCGCCCGCGTCGATTTTGCCGCGCGCCGGCTCGGCTGGACGCCGCTCGACAAGGTCTCGCCGGTCACGCGCGGGACGCTGGTCGCCGCCGAGGATCGCCGCTTCCTCGGCCATGGCGGCGTCGACCTGCTCGCGCTGGCCGGCGTGGCGCGCGACAAGGCGCAGGGGGAACGCGCGCGCGGTGCCAGCACCATCACCATGCAGCTTGCCGGCTATCTCGCGCCCGATCTGGCGGCGCCCGGCTCCCGCCGGTGGTGGGACAAGATCCGCCAGATGCGCGCTGCCTGGGCGCTCGAACGCGGCTGGACCAAGGATCAGATCCTCGAGGCCTATCTCAACCTGGCCGGTTTCCGCGGCGAGGCGCAGGGCATCGCCGCCGCCGCGCTCGGCCTGTTCGGCAAGACGCCCGATGCCCTGGCCCGCGACGATGCGCTGCTGCTGGCGGCCTTGCTGCCCGATCCCCAGGCGACCGCCGACCGGGTCGCCCGCCGCGCCTGCGCCCTTGCGCATGAGGCGGACTGCACGCGCTTCGCCGGTGAGGCCGCGTCGATGCTCGGCCCCGCGCGCAGCCTCGCGCTCGACCCCGGCCTCGCGCCGCATCTCTCCGATCGACTGCTGCGCAAGCCCGGCCTGCGCATCAGGACGACGCTCGATCGCCGCATCCAGCAACTCGCCATCACCGCGCTGAAGCGCCAGCTCCAGGGGCTCGGCGGCGCCCGCGCCCGCGACGGCGCGGTGGTGGTGCTCGACAACCAGAGCGGCGATGTGCTCGCCTATGTCGGCGGCATCGGCGGCGCCTCGACCGCGCCGTCGGTCGACGGCGCCAATGCCTATCGCCAGGCCGGCTCGACGCTGAAGCCCTTCCTCTACGCCCAGGCGATCGAGAAGGGCTATCTCACCCCGGCCTCGATCCTCGACGATTCGCCGGTCCAGCTCGACACCGCCTCGGGCCTCTATGTCCCGCAGAATTACGATCGCGGCTTCAAGGGCCCGGTATCGGCGCGCTCGGCGCTGGCCGGGTCGCTCAACGTGCCCGCCGTCCGCACCCTGTTGCTGGTCGGGGTCGATCCCTTCCGCGACCGGCTATGGGACACCGGCTATCGGGGCATGACCGAGGACGGCCAATATTACGGCTTCTCGCTCGCGCTCGGCTCGGCCGAAGTGACCCTGCTCGAACAGGCCGATGCCTATCGCAGCCTCGCCAATGGTGGCCGCTGGTCGCCGCTCCGCCTTACCGCCGATGCCCCGCATGATGCGCCGCGCAAGGTCACGACGCCCCAGGCCGCGTGGATCGTCGCCGACATGATGGCTGATCCCAACGCCCGTGCCGCGACCTTCGGGCTGGATTCTGCGCTTCGCCTGCCTTTCTGGGCGGCGGTGAAGACCGGCACGTCGAAGGCGATGCGCGACAATTGGTGCATCGGCTTTTCGGATCGCTACACCGTCGCGGTGTGGGTCGGGAATCTGGAGGGCGATCCGATGCGCGCGGTCTCCGGCACCAGTGGCGCTGCGCCGGTCTGGCGCGACCTGATGCTGGCGCTGAACGCCGATCGCAAGGTCACCGCACCGCCGCGCCCGGCCGGCATCGAGCAGCGCGCGATCCGCTTCGCCAATCATGTCGAGCAGCCGAGGCTTGAATATTTCCTCGCCGGCACCGCGCAGACCGAGATCGCGTCAGCACCCCAGGCCGCCCGCCGGCCGCGCATCACCAATCCGGTTGCCGGCAGCGTCTATGCGATCGATCCGGATATCCCGCCCGATCGCCAGCGGCTCGCGATCGGCGTGTCGGGAGAAGTGACCGCGCACCGCCTGCTGCTCGACCGGCGCGATCTGGGCGCCGCCGATTCGCAACCCCAGGTCCTCGCGGCGCCGGGCCAGCACCGGCTGAGGCTCGTCGATGTCGGCGGCCATGTGGTCGATCAGGTGCTTTTCACCGTCCGATAAAAAAAGCCGCGCCCGCCGGATGCGGACGCGGCCATGGGGCCGGGCGGCAACGCCGCCCGTGCCGTTACCAGTAGAAGTTGCGGATCACGTCGACCACGACGCCGCGACGCGTGTCGATCAGCAGCACGTCGTTATAGTGCCTCACCCAGCGCTGGTTGTACCCCACCTGCGGCAGGCGATAGCGCCACGGATCGGCGATGAAATAGCGCGGCCCGTAATAGCTCGGCGCGATGCGCACGCCAGGGCGGAACGCGTAATAGCGGAACGGCGCGTTCCAGTTGCCGCGTGCGTACAGCGCGCGATTCCGGTCGCGCCAGCCGCTCCAGTCGTTGCGGCCCCAGCGGCGGTCGCGGTCGCGAATGTCCTCGCGCAGCTCCTGCCGGGCGTCGCGGACGTCGCGACGCTCGTCGCGAATGTCGCGGCGGTCGCCATGGCGGCGCGCCTGGTCGAGCTCGCGCTGCTCCTCGCGCAGGTCGCGCCGGTCCTGGCGGACCTCGCGGTTCGACTGCGCCATGGCCGTGGTCGGCAGGACCGTGGCGGCCATCAGCGTCAGGATGATTAGTTTACGCATCGTCGATTCTCCATCTTCTCCCGCAGGCGCCTGAAAAGGCGCCGCGGCCCCTCCTTGTCGCCGGCCCGCGCTGAACGGAGCGCGAACCAGCCAGTCAGGTGATAGAAAGAATGACGCATGGGCGACGGTCTTCCGCCGCGCCACCGCGATTCGCGACGACGATTACGGGGTGTCGCGTCCGCCGCCAGTCCCGCTGCCCGGCGAGCCCAGGCCTGCCGCGCCAACGGTGCCGATATTGCCGAACAGCTCGTCGAACAGGCTGCGCTTGCGGCCAAGTGTCGGCGTCTTTTCGCCCGACGGCCTGATCTTCGCGATCTCCTCGGCGCCCGTGCGGGTCACGGCGGTCACATTGCCCCTGGCGTCGAAGCTGATGCGCAGCGTCGTCTGGCTGGTCACCTTGGGGTTGTTATAGGCGAAATTGCGCGTGTCGCGGGCGATATAATACCATTCGCCCTGGTTGAACTGGCTGGCGAAGCTCGGCTTGCCCAGCACCTGGAGGACCGACTGGCGATTGTCGACGCCCGGCTGGACCGAGTTGATCAGGTCGACGTCAAGCACATAGCCCTGATGCGCGCGCAGCGGCGTGCAGCCAGCGGCGGCGATTGTCGCGAGGCCCAGGGCGGCACCCATCAGAAAGCGGGCGGAAATCACACTCATCATACTCTCCAGGCACGCCAGCGCGGCAACGCGAGTGCATTGCATCATGCGCCGTCAGCCTCAATATGCGGATGAACGCGGCCAAACAAGGGCACGTGCGGGAGACCTTGAGACGTGCAATGGATCGCGAAGCTGTTCGGTAGCCGGGATGAGGAGACGCTGCCGCTCTATACCGCGATCGTCGCGCGTGCCCGGGAACCTCATTGGTACGAGGCGGGCGCAGTGCCCGACACCATCGACGGCCGGTTCGATATGGTCGCGACGGCCCTGTCCTTCGTGCTCCTCCGGCTCGAGGACGATCCCGTGGCGGCCGGGCCGAGCGCGAAGCTGACCGAGCGTTTCGTCGAGGATATGGACGGCCAGCTTCGTGAAATCGGCATCGGCGACATCGTCGTCGGCAAGCATATCGGCAAGATGATGAGCATGCTCGGCGGCCGGCTGGGCGCCTATCGCGATTCGGCGACTCCCGCCGCGCTCGACGCTGCGCTGGTGCGCAACCTCTATCGCGGGACGCCGCCCGGTCCGGCAGCGCTGGCCCATGCGCGCGATTCGCTGATGACTTTCCGCGATTCGCTCGCCGCCACGCCGACGGCATCGCTGCTCGCAGGAACCCTGCCATGAGCGTTCCGGAATTCTCCCGCCCGGAACGAATCGACACGATCGGCGAGGGCGAGCGCGAGGTCGCGGTTTCCGCCAGCGCGGAGGAACGGGCGGCACTCGCCGTCCGCTTCGGACTGAAGGCGATCGACCGGCTCGAGGGCAAATTCCGCATCAGGCGCGATGCGGCCGGCATCGTCGCGCGGGGCAATGTCCAGGCGGACGTGGTGCAGGCCTGTGTCGTTACCGACGAACCGATTCCCGTCTCGGTCGACGAACCCGTCGCGCTGCGTTTCGTCGCCGACGACGAACCCGCGGGCGAGGAAGTCGAGCTCAGCGAGGACGCGCTCGACACGATAAGCTTCGACGGCGCCGCGATCGATCTCGGCGAGGCGGCGGCCGACACCATGGCGCTTGCGCTCGATCCCTTCCCGCGCGGGCCAAATGCCGCGGCGGTGCTGAAGCAGGCGGGGGTGATCAGCGAGGAGGAGGCAAAGCCGCTCGGCGCGCTGGCCGGGCTCGCTGGCCTCAAGGCCCAGTTGGAAAAAGGTCAGTCCTGATCGGGTCCAAGACTCGGGTCCAGATCGCGGGGCCTTACGAACAGCGCCAGCGACGCACCGCCCGCCGCGATATCGCGCCACGATTCCACGGCGAACCGCAATTGCGCGGTGCTCGCCGTCGGAAACTTGGTCTCGACATCGTCGCGCAGCGGCTGCTCGTCCGAATCGGGTACCAGCAGCAGCACCAGATCTTCCAGCCCCGGATTATGGCCGATCAGCAGCGCGTCGTCGGCGCCCTCGGGCAGCTCGTGGATCACGTCGAGCAGTGTCGTGGCCGAGGCGAGGTAGATTCGTCGGTCCCAGGCGGGCGCCAGCGCAGCGCCATAGCCGGTGGCGACCTGCTCGATCGTCTCCATCACCCGCACCGCGGGCGAGGCGACGACCTGGTCGAATTTCAGGCCCATCGTCCGCCAGTTGCGCCCGACCAGCTGGGCCGCGCGCTTGCCCTTGCCGTTGAGCGGCCGATCGAAATCGCGCAGCACCGGATCGTCCCAGCCCGATTTGGCATGGCGCAGCAGCGTCAGCGTCTTCATCCCGGCAAGCGTCTCCGTCAGGCTTCCTCGCGCGCCTCATGCCCCACCTTCGTGAAGGAAGGAAGACGGCCCGCACGGAGCACCGCCTCGTCCAGGGTCACGCGAGACACCGATACGCCCGGCGGAAAAGCGGTGAGCAGCCGCGACGGCATGGCCGCGGAGAGCAGGACGAAGATGCCATGGTCGTCGGCCCGGCGGATCAGCCGCCCGAACGCCTGGGCCAGCCGGGCCCGCACGATTCGGTCGTCATAGGCGCTGCCGCCCCCCGCCAGCCGCCGCGCGGCATGCAGCACGGTCGGCTTGGGCCAGGGCACGCCCTCCATCACCACCAGTCGCAGCGACCGGCCCGGTACATCGACTCCGTCGCGCAACGCATCGGTGCCGAGCAGCGAGGCGGAGGCGTCGTCCCGGAAGATATCGACCAGCGTGCCGGTATCGATCGGGTCGACATGCTGGGCGTAGAGCGGCAGGCCGTCGCGGGCCAGCCGGTCGGCGATCCGCGCATGCACGCCGCGCAGCCGCCGGATCGCGGTGAACAGCCCAAGCATGCCGCCGCCCGAGGCGACGCCGAGCCGGGCATAGGCATTGGCCAGCGCTCCCATGTCGCCGCGCTTCACGTCGGTGACGATCAGCACTTCGGCCTGCGCCGCATAGTCGAACGGGCTCACCGCCTCGAACCGGCTCGCGCCGCGCACCAGATGCTGTGCGCCGGTCCGTGCCTCGGCCACCTCCCAGTCGCCGCCGCCGCGCAGCGTGGCGGAGGTGACGAGCGCGCCATGCGCCTGTTTCAGCACCGTCTCGGCGAACGGTTTGCTCGGGTCGAGCCAGTGGCGATGAAGTCCGATATCGTACTCGCGCCCCTCGATCCGGTCGACCGCGAGCCAGTCGACATAATCGGGCGTGGCCGGCCCGCCGATCCGGGCGAGCAGCGACAACCATGCCGCCACCGTCTCGGCGCGCCAGCCGATCGAGGCGATCGCGCCCTCGATCCGCGCGCGCGCCGGGCCGTCCATCCAGTCAGGCGCCTCGGCCAGCACGGCTTCGAGCCGTCGGCCCAGGGTGACGAGCGGCCGCACCAGCGCATCAAGCGACTGTGCCGCGGGCGCGGCCGCTTCGATCAAGGCCGGATCGGGTTCGGCCAGCTCTGTCTCAAGGCCATAGCCGGCATCGCCCGCCGCCTCGGCGCGCGCATAGGTCAGCCCGCGCACCGCCGCGAGCAGGGTCTCGACCGGGCCGAACGGCGCTCCCTCGGTCAGCCGCTGCAACCAGCCGTCGCTCGCCAGCGCCCCCGCCGCCTTGATCGCGTCGGCAATGGCAACGCCGCCGCCTTCGTCATAGCTCGCCACGTCGGACAATCGCGCCGCCAGCCCGCGCCGCCGCCCGCGCCCGCCCGATTCGGGGCCGAGGATCCAGCGCCTCAGCTCGATCGTCTCCTGCCCGGTCAGCGCGGTCGAGAACATCGAATCCGCCGCGTCGAAGATATGGTGGCCTTCGTCGAATACGTAGCGGGTGGGCCGTGTCGCCAGCTCGCGGCCGCGTGCCGCATTGACCATCACCAGGGCATGGTTGGCGATGACGATATCGGCCTCGGCGCTCGCCCGGGCAGCACGCTCGATGAAGCATTTCCGGTAGTGCGGGCAGCCGGCATAGACGCATTCGCCGCGCCGGTCGGTCAGCGCGGTCGATCCGTTGCGGCGGAACAGCGTCGGCAGCCAGCCGGGCAGGTCACCGCCGACCATGTCGCCGTCAGCGCTATAGGCTGCCCAGCGTGCGACCAGTTGCGCCAGGATCGCCGCGCGCCCGGCGAACCCGCCCTGCAGGGCATCCTCCAGGTTGAGCAGGCAGAGATAATTCTCCCTGCCCTTGCGCGTCACGACTTTCGCCTTGCGGATCTCCGGATCGGGGAACAGCCGTGCGCTTTCATGTCCCAGCTGGCGCTGCAGCGCCTTGGTGAAGGTCGATACCCACACCGCGCCCCCGGCCTTTTCCGACCAGAGCGAGGCGGGGGCAAGATAGCCCAATGTCTTGCCGATGCCGGTGCCCGCCTCGGCCAGCACCATATTTGGGGAATCGCGCACCATGCGCGGGCCGAATGCCTCCATCGCCGCCTGCGCGAAGGCGCGCTGGCCCGGCCGCTGCTCGGCGCCGTTGCCGGTCAGCCGCGCGAGCCTTGCCTGGGTCTCCTCGGGGTCGAGCGAGACGGTACGCGGCGCCGGCCGCGGCGCGCCTTCCGACCATTCGGGCAATCTGGAGAACAGCCAGCGCTCGGCGGTCGCGGGTTTGCGCAGCCGCTCGGCGACGACGGGCGCCCAGGTCCAGCGCAGCCGGAACAGCGATTGCGCCGCGGTCCAGGCGCCCTCGCGTTCCGGCCAGTCGCCAGCCGGCATGTCGAGCAGCTTCGCGGTCGCGGCGCGCAGGAGCGCGGCGACGTCCGCGTCGCTCCCCGGTGGCTCGAGCCCGGTCTCGCGCGCCAGTCCGCGCGGCGTCGGCACCATGAAGCGCGCCGGGCAGAGAAAGGCGAACAGTTCGAGCACGTCCAGCCCCGACAGATCGGCATAGCCGAGCCGTTGCCCGATCAGCGGTGCGTTGAGCACGATCACCGGCGTGTCGGCCGCGATCCGGATCGCCTCGCCCCGTCCGATCGGTCGCGTGCCCTCGGCATCGGCGATCCAGATGCCGCTATGGCTTGCGTGCAGCGCGGGATAGGGGAGCGGAGCCACGTCCACCCCATCGCGCGAATGGAACGAATTGGCAACGGCGGCCCGTCGCATTCGGGGACTTTCCACCCATTCCCTTCCCCGGCCTCCGCCGGGAAAGAGGAAAGAAGGACGCTGTTCCCGGAAAAGCAGGCTATGTTGTCGCTCAGCCGCCACCGCGCTACTGCGCCCGCATGACCGCACCCGAACTCCGCGCCGCCGCCCTAGAGTCCAAAGCCTGGCCGTATGAGGAAGCGCGCAAGCTGCTGAAACGCTATCCGGACGGCAAGCAGGGTGCGCCGGTGCTGTTCGAGACCGGCTATGGCCCCTCGGGCCTGCCGCATATCGGCACCTTCAATGAGGTGCTGCGCACGACGATGGTGCGTAACGCCTTCCACGCGCTCAGTGATACGCCGACCCGCCTCGTGGCCTTTTCCGATGACATGGACGGTCTGCGCAAGGTGCCGGACAATGTCCCCAATCGCGCGATGCTCGCCGAATATCTCGGCAAGCCGCTGACCAGGGTGCCCGATCCGTTCGAGAAGTTCGAAAGCTTCGCGCATCACAACAACGCGATGCTGCGCGATTTCCTCGATCGCTACGGCTTCGATTACGAATTCCTGTCCTCCACCACTGAATATGCCTCGGGCCGGTTCGACCCGACCTTGAAGCTGATTCTCCGGCGCTATCAGGCGATCATGGACGTCATGCTGCCGACGCTCCGGGCGGAGCGTGCCGCGACCTATTCGCCGATCCTGCCGATCAGCCCGAAATCGGGCATCGTGCTTCAGGTGCCGGTCGAGGTGGTCGATGCCGACGCCGGGATCATCGCCTTCATGGACGAGGGCGACCGGATCGAGCAGTCGGCGCTCGGCGGCATGGCCAAGCTGCAATGGAAGGTCGACTGGGCGATGCGCTGGACCGCGCTCCAGGTCGATTACGAGATGTCGGGCAAGGACCTGATCGACAGCGTCACCCAGGCCTCGAAGATCACGCGCGTGCTCGGCGCCCGCCCGCCCGAGGGACTCACCTATGAGATGTTCCTCGACGAAAAGGGCGAGAAGATCTCCAAGTCGAAGGGCAACGGGCTCAGCCTCGACGAATGGCTGACCTATGGGCCTGAGGAGAGCCTTGCCTTCTACATCTATCGCGAGCCGAAAAAGGCCAAGTCGCTTCACATGGGCGTCATCCCGCGCGCGGTGGACGAATATTGGCAGTTTCGCGGCAATTATGCCGGGCAGGAACTGAAGGAGAAGCTCGGCAACCCGGTCCATCACATCCATGACGGCAAGCTGCCGGCGGGCGAATTGCCGGTGACCTTCGGGCTGCTGCTCAATCTCGTCAGCGTGATGGGCGATGCGACCAGGGAACAGGTGTGGAGCTATCTCTCCAACTATGTGCCCGATGCCACGCCGGAGGCTTATCCCGAACTCGACCGGCTGATCGGCCACGCGCTCGCTTATGGCCGCGATTTCGTCGCGCCGACGCTCCAGCGCCGCGCGCCCGAGGGTGTGGAGGTCGCCGCGCTCGAACGGCTCGACGCCGATCTCGCCGCGCTGCCGCCCGAAGCGAGCGCCGAGGACATCCAGAACATCGTCTATGAAATCGGCAAGACCAGCGGGTTCGAGACCCTGCGCGACTGGTTCAAGGCGCTCTACGAGACATTGCTCGGATCGTCCCAGGGGCCGCGCATGGGCAGCTTCATCGCGCTTTACGGCATCGAGAACAGCCGCAAGCTGATCGCCGAGGCACTGGCGCGCTGAGGGGAGGCTCCATGCCGATACGACACGCCCGGGCCGACGATGCCGCTGCCATCTGGTCGATCATCGGCCCGGTGATCGGGGCCGGCGAAACCTATGCGCTGGACCGCGACATGGGCGAGGCGGAGGCGATCGCCTATTGGATGGGCCCCGACAAGGAGACCTTCGTCGCCGAGGAAGACGGTGTCGTGCTCGGCACCTATTATATCAGGACCAATCAGGCCGGTGGCGGCAGGCATGTCGCCAATTGCGGCTATATGACTCATGCTGCGACGACGGGTCGTGGCCTGGCGCGCCGCATGGCCGAACATTCGCTGGATCACGCGCGGTCGCGCGGCTTTCGCGCGATTCAGTTCAACTTCGTGGTGAGCAGCAACGACCGGGCGGTACGCCTCTGGCAATCGCTCGGCTTCGATATCGTCGGTACCTTGCCCCGCGCGTTCGACCATCCGGCGCATGGCTTCGTCGATGCCTTCGTGATGTTCCGGCCCCTCTGAAACCTCAACCTCCCTCTCCCCAACCTCCCTCTCCCCTTGTGGGAGAGGGAAGGGGCCCGCGCCGAAGGCGTGGGAAGGGTGAGGGGGACACTCGTCACTGAGCGTCTCGAACCTAACCCCTCTCCCGCAAGGGGAGAGGGAGCTAGAGGCAATGCGGCCCCTCTACTTCGCCCCGATAAAGGGCAGCGGCGCGCTCGCGCCGGTATAGGTCGGCAGCTTGCCGTCCCATTTCTCGACCGCGCGAAGGTTCACGATTTCCGGATTGGTGCGGATCGCCTGGGCCTCGACCTGGATCGCCCTGGCATCGCCTTCCGCCTTGGCGACCCGTGCCTCGGCGTCAGCCCGCGCGGTGGCGACATTGGCCTGGGCGGCGAGGGCCTGCTGTTCGTTGGCGATCTTCGCGTTGATCTGCTGGAGCACTGCGTCGGGTACGACGATATTCCCCGCCCAGTAGAGCTGCTCGACCTGAAGGCCGACCGGCGCGAAATAGGCCTGGACGTGGCGTAGCGCCGTCTGGATCAGCTCGCTCTTGTGCGGGCCATAGATCTCCTCGACGCCAAGCTGCGCGCCGCGCTCGACAATGGCGTTGCGGATGGCGTTGCGCAGCGGCCCGGCGATGATCGCGTCCATGTCGGTGCGATAGCGCTGGAACAGGATCGGCGCGCGGCTTGCGTCCACATGATAGGCAACGGCAACGTCGGCCGACAGCGCCAGCCCGTTCTTGTCCTGGAAGTTGAACGCCTCGTCGACCCGCGTCTGCTCGGTTGCTGAGCGAGTCCAGCTATAGGTGCGCGTGAACACCGGATATTCGTAGATGTTGGTGCCGGGAGGGGCGAAATACCAGCCGACCGGCAGAGGCTGCGAGACCACGCCGGCATTGCCGCCGATATTGTTCACCCGGATGCCGACATAACCCGGCAGCACGCGCGCGAACGCATTGGCCAGGAAGATCGCCGTGATCGCCAGTGCCATCATCCCCGCTATCAGCGCGCCACGCCGCCGCGTGAAGCGGCCAAGGCTGCGGGCTACCGGGACATCATCGAATGTGTCGTCCATCGTCTTTTCCTGTTGCATGCAGCGCGCGCACGATGCGCGTCAGCATTGCCGCAAGAACAAGCGGACTCAGCAGGAACAGGAAGATCGATGACCAGAGGCCGGTCGACGTATGCGCGTTGAAGAGCGCAGGCGCGACGAAAAGCAACAGCCAGAGGGCGGCGGTCATCACGATGACCGTCTCGATCCAAGGGCTCACGCCAATCCGTCTTATGTCTCGCTCCAATGCTCGAACGCTGCACTGCACAATATAATCATGCTGTGAGCGCAACGAAACGAAAATCGCCATGATGCAGGCCATGCACTGTCGATTGCACGGCGCTTCCGTTTCACCGGCTTTGCTTGCAAGGACATGCCACAAACCGGCATAGCGCGTGTGAAAGGGGACGTGCATGAGCAGCCCGAAACGCCGCGGTTACGCCTCAGCCCTGCGTGCCTTCCTCGCCAATGAGGCGCTGGGTGGCATCCTGCTGATCGCTGCGGCGGCGCTGGCGATGATCGCGGCCAATTCGCCCCTGGCCCAGGATTATTTCCACCTGCTGCATCTCGAAACCGGGCCGGTGCTCGCGCCGGCGATCGGGCCGATGACGGTCCATCTCTGGATCAACGATGCCCTGATGGCGGTGTTCTTCCTGCTCGTCGGGCTCGAGATCAAGCGAGAGCTGATCGACGGGCAACTTGCCTCGCCCGAGCGGCGGCGCATGCCGATCATCGCCGCGGCGGCCGGCATGATCTGCCCGGCGATCTTCTATCTCGCCATCACCGGCGGCGCGGCGGACTTGCGCGGTGGCTGGGCGATTCCGGCCGCGACTGACATCGCCTTCGCCATTGGCGTGCTGGCGCTGCTCGGCCCGCGCGTGCCCGCCTCACTCAAGCTGTTCCTGACCACCGTCGCGATCGTCGACGACATGGGCGCGGTCGCGATCATCGCGGTCTTCTACAGCCACGGCCTGTCGCTGCTCGCGCTGGCGGGGGCCGCCCTTGTCGCGGGTGGCATGGCGGCGATGAACCGGTTCGGCGTGGTGCGGCTCTGGCCCTATCTGATCGGCTTCGCCATGCTGTGGCTGCTCGTGCTGATGTCGGGCGTGCACGCGACCATCGCCGGCGTCGTCGCGGCGATGACGATCCCGATCCGCCGTTCTCCGGGCGCACCGGATCACCATGATTCGCCGCTCCACACGCTCGAACACGCGCTCAGCCCCTGGGTCGCCTATGGCGTGGTGCCGCTGTTCGGCTTCGCCAATGCCGGCGTCTCGCTGGCAGGCATGGGTCCCTCGATCCTGCTCGAACCGCTCGTGCTGGGCATCGCCCTTGCGCTGTTCTTCGGCAAGCAGATCGGCATTTTCGGCAGCGTCTGGCTCGCTGTCCGAATGGGCATCGCCAAGCCGCTCGGCGGGACGCGCTGGGCCCAGGTGTACGGCGTCGCGCTGCTCGCGGGGATCGGCTTCACCATGAGCCTGTTCATCGGCGGCCTCGCCTTTCCCGGCAATGCGGCGATCATGGACGAGGTGAAGATCGGCGTGCTGACCGGCTCGATCCTGTCCGCGGTGGTTGGTTTCGCCGTGCTGTATCTTGCCGGCTCGCGCACCAGGCCGTCCTGATTCAACCGGGGCAAGGATCGTGGCAGCGTCGAAGCGCCGGTCCTCCGGCCGCTCTTTGTCATGGTCGATCGATATTGAAGGGGTTTTTCTACGTTGTTTCAGCGGAAAATCGGGGCCTTTCTCTGCTGTTTTTCCGCTGTTACGCATAACAGCGGAAAGCAGATCCAAGTATCTGTAAACACACATGGAATCCGGCACGGAAATCCAACATAACAGCGGAAAGAAAAATAGGTGGCGGCCGATAGCGGAAAAGCCGGGTCGCTGCTGGATCTGGTTGCGCCGGTTTCCGCGCCGCGCGACAAGGCCGGATGCGCTGTTTCTTCGATCCCCGTCAGCTCGCCCATGCTCCCCTGAAGGAGCTGCACAACGGCGGCTTCACCGATTATGCTGAAAAGCCGGTCCGGGCCGAGGCGATCGTGGAGACGCTCGGCATGCTGGAGGCGCCCACCGATCACGGCGATGCCGCGATCCGCGCGGTGCACGATGCGGGGTATCTCGATTTCCTCAGGACCGGTCCGGCGCGCTGGGCGGCCGCCGGGCGTCCGGGGGACGTGATCGGCTATATCTGGCCGATCGTCGCCCGGCGGGCGCTGAAGCTCGACCGGATCGACGCGCTCGCCGGCCGCTACAGTCTCGACGCCTCCACCCCGCTGACCGGGGAGACCTGGGATGCCGCCTATTGGAGCGCCCAGTCGGTTCTTTCGGCGCTCGACGCGGTACAAGGCGGGGATCGCGCCGCCTTCGCGCTATGCCGCCCGCCGGGCCACCATGCCGGTGCCGACTATCTCGGCGGCTATTGCTACCTCAACACCGCCGCGATCGCCGCCCAGGCCGCCCGCGATGCCGGGGCAAGGCGGGTCGCGATCCTCGACGTGGATTATCATCACGGCAACGGCACGCAGGACATCTTCTGGACTCGTGGCGACGTCTTCTATGCCTCGATCCATGCCGACCCGGCGACTGACTATCCCTTTTTCTGGGGCCATGCCGAGGAGACGGGCGAAGGGGAGGGGGCGGGTACCACGCTCAACCTGCCATTGCCGCAAGGCGCCGGGCTCGATGCGTTCCGGGCGGCACAGGCCTCGGCGCTCGACTCGATCGCGCGGTTCGGGCCTGACCTGCTGGTCGTCAGCTTCGGCGCGGATACGTGGGACGGCGATCCCATCTCCTTCTTCCGGCTCGCGACGGAGGACTATGCCGTGCTGGGCGGTGACATCGCTGCCCGCGGCTGGCCGACGGTGATCGCGATGGAGGGCGGTTATGCGGTCGACGCGCTCGGCGCCAATGTCGCCAGCCTGCTCGCGGGCTTCGCCGTCTGACTCAGAGGTTCCCCTCGGCCTCGGGAACCTTGATCACCGACAGGAACAGGCCAAGCTGGCGGATCGCCTGGGCGAAGCTTTCGTAGTTGACCGGCTTGGTGATGTAGACGTTCGCGCCGAGATCGTAGCTGCGCTCGATCTCCGCCTTCTCGTCGGTGGTGGTCAGGACCACGACCGGGGTTCGGCGCAGGGCAGCATCGCCCTTGATCTTCGCCAGGATGTCGTTGCCGTTCATGTCGGGCAGGTTGAGGTCAAGGATCACCAGGGCCGGGCCGCCCAGCGCAGGCCCTTTCTTGTCGTTGAAGAGATAGTCCAGCGCCCTGGTACCGTCGGTGAAGTGGACGATGTCGTTCAGGATGCCGGCACGCCGGATATTCTTCTCGATCAGTCGCGCATGACCTTCGTCGTCCTCGATCATCACGATGCTGACTGAGTGGTGATCGTTCATCTAATGCCCCTGTGCATCGGAGAGCGTGATGGGAAGCGAAAGGCGGAAAGTCGCGCCTTTGCCGAGGTCGGAACGGACATCGATAACGCCGCCGAGCCGATACGCCAAGGCACGGACGAGTGCCAGACCGATGCCTTCGCCCGGCTGGTCCTGATTGCCGGCCCGGCGGAACAGGTCGAACACCCGGCTGTGATCCGCCGGCGCGATCCCGCGGCCATTGTCGCTGACCTCGAACGTCACGCGCCCGCCATGCCGCACACCGCGGATCTCGATCACGCCGGGACTGCCCGGCTTGAGATATTTCACGGCGTTCTCGATCAGGTTGGAGAAGATCTGTTCGATCGCCAGCCGGTCGCTGACGATCTCCGGAAGCGTGACCTGGATTGCCAGCCGGGCCTGGTTGCCGTCGATCAGGTGCTGCAGCGTCGCGCCGATCGTGCCGATCAGGGCGGTCATGTCGATCCGCTCCGGCACGATGACGCGCCGGCCCTCGCGCGACAGCTTGAGGATCGCGTTGATCAGCCGCTCCATCTTCTCGGTCGAGGTGCGGATGAAGCGGATCGCCTCGGGCATCTCCTGGCGCGCGGCGGTGCGCGCTTCCTCGGTGACGATGGCGGGCGCACTGCTTTCGGCGCGGTCGATCAGCTCGGTGATCGCGCCGACCGCGGCGTCGAGTTCGGCGGTGAAGCCCATGACGTTGACCAGCGGCGCGCGCAGGTCATGGCTGACGATATAGGCGAAGCGCTGAATCTCCTCGTTCGCGCGGGTCAGGTCGGCGGTGCGCTCGTCGACCAGTTCCTCAAGCGATTCGGCGAAATCGCGCAATGCGTCGCGCGACGTGGCGAGGTCTCTCGTGTAGCGCTGGATGGTCAGCAGCGACGCTATCGCGACGAACAGCAACAGTGCGCCGGCGACGCCGATCGTCATGTAGAAGGTCCGCACGCTGGCCCGCTGCTCGGCATCGCGGAAGGTGAGCAGCCGCTGTTCCTCGCGCTCCATCGACTTGCCGAGGTTGCGGATGCCGCGCATCCGGCGTGCGGTGGTTTCGTCGGTGAAGGCGTCGATCGCATCCCCGATCCGTCCGGCCTCGACCAGCCCGTTGGTGATATCCCGGCGCGTCTCGATCGCCGCGACCAGTCGCCTGAGCCGGGTGAGATTGGCCCGTTCGCGGGGATTGTCGTCGGTCAGCTCGTCGATCTTGCCCAGCGCGCCCGGAATCTGCGCGGCGATCTTCTTGTAGCTGTCCAGATATTCCTGCTCCCTGGCGATGATGTAGCCGCGCCGCACCGATTCGGCCTGTTCGATCAGGACGACCGCGCGCGAGATGGCCAGTTCCACCTCATAGGTGTGGTTGACGGCGCGGATATGCTCCTGGTTGCGTCCGGTCGACCAGATGGCGGCGGCCCCTGCGGCGACCAGGCTGGCGAAACCGATGACCATGCATCCGATGAGGAAACGGCCCATCGACTGTTCCGCCCATCCGAAGCGCCGGGCGATTCCTCGGAACATGGGCCTGTCGAGCATGGGCGTTTTCTAGATTCGCCCGTCCGGAAACGCCAGCGTGACGGGCACGTCTAGAACAGCGCGCCTTGCAGCGTGGTTCGCCCGACGGCGCCACCGCCGCGGCGACGCGCCAGCTCCGTCTCGGCGGTGAAGCGCACGTCGATATCGCGGTCGCTGAGGAAGCGTGCGAGCGATTCATCCTCGATCTCGCGCCAGTCCTTGCCGCGATCGGGGCCCTGGCGGACCCGCGGGAGCAGGCCAGGCAGGTTCGACCATTCGATCAGCTGGGGAAGGCCGACCTGGTTGAGCATGTCGCGCAGATGGAAGGCGGTGACATAGGCATCGGGAAAGGCCCGGTGCGCGGGCAGGCCGCGCTCGTGCTCGATCCCCTCCGGCCTGCGCCAGTAGCGCAGCACCTGGTTGGAGAAGCTCGGGCAGTCCGGCCAGAGGCGCATCGCGCATTTCCAGGTACACACCCAGTCAGCGTTGCGGGTGAGCGCGGGCGTGCAATATTGTTCCTCGAAATCGGCGCGATGCGCCGCGAGCGCGAGGCGGCGCGGCCACGGGTCCAGCACGGCACGGGCGACATCATGCCAATAGGGCGCGTCGGCGACCTGCTCGTCGAGGATATGGTGGATCGCCTGTGTGATCGGCGGAATCTGCCGGCCCGGATTGACCAGGCGGCTCCCGCCCTCGCCGTGCAGTTCCCACCGGCCATCGGCACCGAGCGCAACGTCCTGCCACCCGATCTCGCACACACCGTGCGCGGGCGGCGCCGGGCCGGTTGTCTCTAGGTCGACGACGCGGATAAGCTGGGGCTGGGGGGGAGGCATGCCCTTACGTGGCGGTTTGAGGCGCGGAATGCGAGTCCCTAAAACCCCTCCCCCGAAGGGAAGGGGCCATCTCCCTCAGTGGCCCGCCTGCTCGCCCCGCACGATCCCGCTTGCCGCAAGCTGCGCGTCGATCATCGCCATCAGCCGGTCGAGCCCGGCCTGATCCCTTGCCTCGGCGCGTGCGACCAGCACGTCCTGCGTGTTCGACGCGCGCAGCAGCCACCAGCCGTCGGACGTGTTGACCCGTGCGCCGTCGGTGCGGTTGATGTCGGCACCTTCCGCCTCGAGCCGGTCGAGCACCTCGTCGATCACCGCGAACTTGCGGCTCTCGTCGACCTGGAACCGCATTTCGGGGGTGTTGACCATCGCCGGCATCGCGCCGCGGATCTCGGTCATCGACTTGCCGATCATGTGCACCGCGCGGATCAGCCGGACGGCCGCATATTGCGCATCGTCGAACCCGTAATATTCATGCGCGAAGAAGATGTGCCCGCTCATCTCGCCTGCCAGCGGCGAATGGGTCTCCTTCATCTTCATCTTGATCAGGCTGTGACCGGTCTTCCACATCAGTGGCTCACCACCGAGCTCCGCGATCCGGTCGTACAGCGCCTGGCTCGCCTTCACATCGGCGATGATGGTCGCGCCGGGCAGTTCCTTCAGTACCGGCTCGGCCAGGATGGAAAGGAGCTGGTCGCCCCAGATCACCCGGCCCTGGCCGTCGATCGCGCCGATCCGGTCGCCGTCACCGTCGAATGCCAGGCCGAAATCGAGCTGCTTCTCGGCGACGAGACGCTTCAGGTCGGCAAGGTTCTTCTCGTCCGTGGGATCGGGATGATGGTTGGGAAAGGTGCCGTCGACATCGGTGAACAGCAGGTGATGTTCGCCGGGCAGCAATTTGGTCAGCTTCTCGATCACCGGCCCGGCCGCGCCGTTGCCTGCGTCCCAGCCGATCCGGTAGGTTCCGCCGGCATAGCCGGCGAGCAGCCGCCCGACATAATCGTCGACGATATCAGCTTCCGTGACCTCGCCCGACCCTTCTTCCCAGTCCCCCTCCTCGGCGAGCCGGCCGAGGTCCTGGATGTCTGCGCCGAAAAAGGGCAGGTGCTGGAGCACCATCTTGAAGCCGTTGTAATCGCCCGGGTTATGACTGCCGGTGATCTGGATGCCGCCGTCGACCTCGAGGATCGCCTCGGCATAATAGAGCATCGGCGTCGGTCCCATGCCGACCCGCACGACGTCGACGCCGCTCGCGGTCAGGCCGCCGATCAGTGCCGCTTCCAGCTCGGGCGAGGAGACCCGGCCGTCATAGCCGACCGCGACCCGCGTGCCGCCGGCACGCCGCACCCGTGTCGCGAAGCCGCGTCCGATCGCGGTTGCATCGGCCGGGCCGAGCGTCTTTCCGACGATGCCGCGGATGTCATATTCACGTAGCGAAGTGGGATCGAACCGGTGAGTCATCAGGGCTCCTGTGGGTAATGTCCTGCGCCCAATCGGCGAGCGCCGGGAAAGTTCATTGGAGAAGGGTCAGTCGCGCCGTTTCAGCAACACGTCGCGCGCCGCGTTGATCCGTCGCGCCAGCTCGACCGATCCGCCGCGATCCGGGTGGACTGCTGCCACCAGGCGGCGATGCGCTGCCCGGATGGCGTCGGCATCGGCGCGATTGTCCACGCCAAGGATGGCGCGCGCTTCCTTCTCGTCGATCGGCGGGGTGGGAGCGCTCCGGCGCAGGTACAGCCACAGGCCGAACAGCGCCAGGCCGATGAAGAGAAGCTTCGCCATCAGGCGAACAGCGGCATCGCTGGCTCGGGCAGGCCGAGCGCCGCCATCATCTCGCGCAGTTCCTGCCGGGCAGCGACATGAGCCAGGCCCATCTCGCCGAACTCGCGCGCGTCGAGCATGGTGAGGCCCTTCGGGAAGAGCTCGCGATAGATCACGCGTTCGCCCAGCCCCGGAATGATCCGGAAGCCGACCCGCTTGGCGAGCTGGTCGAGCGCCTCGGACACGCGGCGCATGTTGCGCGCCTCGATATGCTGGACCCGGTTGCGCAGCACTACCCAGTCGATCGTCGATCCGTCGGCCTTGGCGCGCGCCTTGCGCGCGTCCCAGATCAGCTCGGCATAGAAGCTCGGCCGGGTCACCTTGTAGGTGACGGGATCGACCTGGCCGATCAGGTCGAAATCGACGAAGCTGTCGTTCATCGGCGTCACCAGCGTGTCGGCCTTCTGCGCTGCGATGCGGGCGAACGGATCGTCGCGGCCCGGCGTGTCGATCACCAGGAAATCGGCGCCCTCGGCGAGGGACGCGACCGTTTCGGTGAAGCGGTCGAGGCTCTCGCCGTCATGCGTCGCGTGGCGCGGGATGTTCAGTTCGCGGCCGGTGCGCTTGGCGGTTGCCAGGCGGTTGTCGAGATAGCGGCCCATGGTCCGCTGGCGATGGTCGAGATCGAGCGCCGAGACCTTGGCCCCGCGCGCCTCGAGCGCGATCGCGACATGGACGGCGGTCGTCGATTTGCCGGTGCCGCCCTTCTCGTTGGCGAACACGATGATATGTGGCTTCTGTGCAACCGTCGACAAGTCGCTCGTGTCCCTGATGATTGGCCGTATTGATCGGTCGCGTCACGCCCCATAGAAGGCCCGCCCCGTCCTTACCCGTCCTTATCGAAGGCCCATCAAGCGTGCAAACCATCCGTCAACTCGATCTGCTCCGTGGCGGGATTGCCGAATTCCGCGAGCAGGGGGCGACGATCGCGCTCGTCCCGACCATGGGTGCCCTGCATGCCGGGCACATGGCGCTGATCGAGGCGGCGAAGCGTCCCGGCACGCGCGTGGTCGCTTCGATCTTCGTCAATCCGAAGCAGTTCGGCCCGAACGAGGACCTGTCGCGCTATCCCCGCAAGGAGACCGCCGACACGCGCATGCTGAAGGAAGCGGGCTGCGACCTGCTCTGGATGCCCCCGGTCGAGGCGATGTATACTGACGACTTTGCGACCAGCGTGTCGGTCGCCGGGGTCAGCGAAGGGCTCGACGGTGCGGCCCGACCCGGCCATTTCGACGGGGTCGCGACGGTCGTTGCCAAGCTGTTCAACCAGGTGCGGCCCGATATCGCGTGGTTCGGCGAAAAGGATTTCCAGCAGCTCGCGGTGATCCGCCGCATGGTCGCCGATCTCGATTTCGGGATCGATATCATGGGCCTGCCCACCCAGCGCGAGGATGACGGCCTCGCGCTCTCGTCGCGCAACATCTATCTCGACGACGACCAGCGCAGTCGGGCAGTGGCACTGCCGCGGGCGCTTGGCGTCGCGGCAAAGGGGATCGGCAAGGGGGACGATGTCGAGACGGTGCTGGCCGCCGCGCGGGATTCGCTGGCTTCCGCCGGGTTCGAGATCGACTATGTCACCCTGGTCGATGCCGAGACGCTGAAGGAGGCGCCTGGTCCCGAGCGACCACGCCGCCTGCTGGCCGCCGCGCGGATGGGCGGGACTCGCCTGATCGACAATATCGCGGTCTGAGCGACGGCATGCCTAACCGGCATTAACCATTTGTTGAAATCTTGACTCCAAAGTCGCCCGACAGGGATGGTTAACAGGGGTCAAGAGCATGGGCAGCAGCCTGAAGAGTGCGCAGTTCCTGATAGACAGCCGGCTCGCCGACGCGGCCCGGGGCGACATGGATGCGTTCTACGATCTCGGCATGGTCTATTCGAGCGGCGCCGCCGGCATCGATGTCGACCTGATCGAGGCGCATAAATGGTTCAATCTGGCGGCGGTCGCGGGCAGCGAGGCAGCGCAGGCCTGCCGCAGTGAGATCGCCGAGGACATGAGCGCGCGCGAGATCTCCGAGGCGCAGAAGGCGGCGCGTGCCTGGCTCAGCGTGACGGCACGCCGCGCGGCCTGATCCGGACCGGCGCCCAATCGACGCACGGCAACAAAAGGAATAGAACCGCCTCCGCAACGAAGGAGGGGTAATGCAACTCACGATCACTGCGCTCGCCGCGGCCGCGCTCGCGCTGCTGCTGGTCTTCCTGTCGGTCACCACGATCCGGATGCGCATCAGGCACAGTGCCGCCTATGGCGATGCCGGCCAGCACGACCTGAATTGCGCGATTCGTGCGCACGGCAATCTCGCGGAATATGCCCCGACCGGCATCATCCTGATCGCGCTGCTCGAAAGCGGCGGCGCCAACACCACCGCTCTCTCGATCGTCGCTGCTGCCTTTGTGGGCGCGCGCCTGCTCAACGCCATCGGCCTGTTCAACCCGCCCGGACCACCCAAGCCTGCGCGCTCGATCGGCATTGTGGTCACGCTGCTGACCCTGCTCGGCATGGCGATCTGGCTCTTCATCAGGACGGTTCTGCCCCTGCTGGGCTGACCCCGCTCAATCGCCGATCGGCAATTCCATGTCGATGCGGTGCATGCCGGGACCCCAGCCATTCTCGATACGGCCGAGGGCATGGGCGCCGTGGCGCAGGAAGAACGGCGCGCTGTGCTGGCTCGCCGCGATGTCGAGCATCGCGGCGCCCTGATCCGCCGCGCCCGCTCGCGCCGCGTCCATCATCGCGTTGCCGATGCCCCCGCCCTGCGCCGCGGGATCGACCAGGATCCAGTTCAGATGCGCCCGGCCTGTCGTGCCGGGCACCACCGCGAAGCCGGCGACGATCGTGCCGTCCCGCTCGCAGACCGCATAAAGGGCGGCGTTCTCGTCCAGATAGCGGACAAAATCCGCCCGCTCGTTAACCGCGAAGAATCGCGGCGTGTTGGCATCGAAGATCGCCAGCATGCGGTCTCGGTCGGGCACGGCATAGTGCCTGATGGACAGGGTCATCGGACTCTTATCCCGCTTTTGCTCCAGTCTTCGCCCCGGCCTTCGCCTTGCTTTGCGGTGCCTTCTTGGCGGGCGTCTTCTTGACCGCGGCCTTCTTCGCCGGTGCCTTCTTCTTGGTCTTTTTCGACGGACCCGCCGCCGCGCGCGCGTCGAGCAGCTGTGCTGCCTCCTCCAGGGTCAGCGCATCCTTCTCGATCGACTTGGGCAATGTCGCGTTGGTCTCTCCATCAGTGACATAGGGGCCGTAGCGCCCCTCCATCAGCTTGATCTCGGCTTCGGTGCGCGGGTGCTTGCCCAGGATCTTGAGCGGTGCCTGCGCCCCGCGCTGCGGACGTCCGCCGCCGGCCGCGGCTTCGGCCAGCCTGACCACCGCCGCGTTCATGCCGGTTTCGAACACCTCCGCCGTCGAGGTGAGCCGGGCATATTTGCCGGCATGGGCAAGATAGGGCCCATAGCGTCCGATCGACGCGGTGATCGGCTCGCCGCTCTCCGGATGCGTGCCGATGGTACGCGGCAGGCTGAGCAGCTTCAGCGCCCATTCCAGGTCGAGCTCGGGGATATCCTTGGGAATCGAGGCGCGCTTCGCCTCCTTGCCCTCGCCGAGCTGGATATAGGGGCCGAACCGCCCCGCCTTGCGCTCGACGGGAAGGCCGGTTTCCGGATCCTGGCCGATCGCCTCGGGACCGGTATCGCCACCCTCGTCGCTACCGCCCTGGCCGAAACGCCGGGTATATTTGCAGTCGGGATAGTTGGAGCAGGCGACGAACGCGCCGAACTTGCCGCCGCGCAGCGCGAGCTGGCCCTGGCCGCAATTGGGGCAGAGCCGCGGGTCGCCGCCATCAGCCTTGGCCGGGAAGAGATAGGGCTCGAGGAACTTGTCGAGCGCAGCGGTCACTTCGGACGGCTTCTGTTCCATCACCTCGGTGGTGCGCGGCTTGAAATCCCTCCAGAAGGATTCGAGCACTGCCTGCCATTGCGCGCGGCCGCCAGAGACTTCGTCGAGCTCATCCTCCAGCCCGGCGGTGAAATCATAGCCGACATATTTTTCGAAGAAGCGTTCGAGGAACGCCGTCACCAGCCGGCCGCTCTCCTCGGCGAAGAAGCGGTTCTTCTCGACCCGCACATAGGCGCGGTCCTTCAGCGTCTTGATGATCGAGGCATAGGTCGAGGGGCGGCCAATGCCGAGTTCCTCCAGCCGCTTGACCAGCGAGGCTTCGGAGAAGCGTGGCGGCGGCTGGGTGAAATGCTGCTCCGCCTTGACCGCCTTCTTGGCGGGCGCATCGCCTTCGCGCAGGCGCGGCAGGCGCCGGCTGTCCTCGTCGGCGCTGTCGTCGGTGCCTTCCTCGTACAGGGCGAGATAGCCGGGGAAGAGCACGACCTGGCCGGTGGCGCGCAGGCCGGTCTGGCCAGATCCGTCGGTCAGCTCGACCGTGGTGCGCTCCATCCGTGCCGAGGCCATCTGGCTGGCAAGCGCGCGCTTGAAGATCAGGTCGTAGAGCCGGGCATGATCGCCGCCGCCGGCCTTGTCCTTTGAGAAATCCGTCGGGCGGATCGCCTCATGGGCCTCCTGAGCGTTCTTCGCCTTGGTCTGATAGAGGCGGGGCTTGTCTGGGACATAGCCGGCGTCATAGCGGTCGGCGATCGCCTTGCGCGCGGCCGAGATGGCCGATCCGTCCATCTGCACGCCGTCAGTTCGCATATAGGTGATCGCGCCGTCCTCGTAGAGGCCCTGCGCGATGCGCATCGTGTGATCGGCGGAGAAGCCGAGTTTGCGCGATGCCTCCTGCTGAAGGGTCGAGGTGGTGAAGGGCGGCGGCGGGTTGCGGGTGGCCGGCTTGACCTCGATCGTCTGGACGCTGAATCGCCCTGCCTCGACCGCGGCCTTGGCGCGGAGCGCGGTGCCTTCCTCGCCGATCGACAGCCGGTCGAGCTTCTTGCCCTCGAAGGTGACGAGCCGGGCGGTGAAGGGCGTGCCGTCCTGCTCCATGTCGGCGATGACCGACCAATATTCCTGCGCCCGGAACGCTTCGATCTCGCGCTCGCGGTCGACGATGATGCGCAGCGCGACCGATTGCACCCGCCCGGCCGATTTCGCGCCGGGCAGCTTGCGCCACAGCACCGGCGAAAGCGTGAAGCCGACCAGATAATCGAGCGCGCGGCGTGCGCGATACGCGTCGATCAGGTCGGTATCCAGCTCGCGCGGATGCTTCATCGCCTCGGTCACCGTCGCTTTGGTGATGGCGTTGAAGGTGACTCGTTCGACTTCCTTGGGCAGCGCCTTGCGGCCGCGCAGCACTTCCTGCACGTGCCAGCTGATCGCCTCGCCCTCGCGGTCAGGGTCGGTCGCGAGGATCAGGCGATCGGCCTTCTTCGCCTCGTCGGTGATCGCCTTGAGCTGCTTCGACTTGTCGGCGTAATTCTCCCATTCCATGGAGAATCCGTCGTCCGGATCGACTGATCCGTCCTTGGCCGGGAGATCGCGGACATGGCCGTAGCTCGCGAGAACGCGATAGTCGGAGCCCAGATATTTCTCGATGGTCTTCGCCTTGGCCGGCGATTCGACAATGACAAGCTGCATGGGTTTTTGAAGCGTCCTTACGTGTACGCGCGAGGATGGAGAGGTGTTCGGGGCGGCGTCAAGCGGTGGGAGAGCGATCCCGGGATAGCGCGATCCCCCATCGTTTGAATCGGGCGAATCGAATCTGGTTGGATGCCAGCGTCAAATCAAGCTCACCCTCCCGCCGGCATGGCGTTCAAGCCGTCCGGCCAGTTCAAGCTCGAGCAGCACTGTCTGGACGATCGCCGGGGCAAGCCCGGATTGCCGTATCACCTCGTCGATCGCGACCGGCACCGGGCCGAGCAGCCCGGCCACGTCGCGCCGTTCGATGTCGCTCGCATCCTCGGGCGGCGGCCCTTCGAAGCGCGATCCTGGAGCCCGCACCATGCGCGGGTCGATCGGGCGGATCAGCTCGAGGATGTCGGCGGCCGACTGGATCAGGGTCGCGCCGTCGCGGATCAGCCCGTTGCAGCCCTGCGCGCGCGGATCGAGCGGGGACCCGGGCACTGCCATCACGTCGCGGCCCATCTCGCCGGCCAGACGGGCAGTGATGAGTGACCCGGATTTGGGGGCCGCCTCGACCACCACCGTCCCTTGCGCAAGCCCGGCGATGATGCGGTTGCGATAGGGGAAATGGCGCGCGCGGGGCTCGGTGCCCGGCGGTTGTTCGGCGATCAGCAGGCCGCGCAGCGCGATCGCTTCCTGCAGGCCGGCATTCTCGGGTGGATAGGCAATGTCGATGCCGCCGGCGATCACCGCGATCGTCCCGCTGTCGATCGATCCGGCATGCGCGGCCGTGTCGACGCCTCGCGCCAGCCCCGATACGATCGTGACGCCCTCGCGTCCCAGCTCGACCGCCAGTTGCCGTGCGAAGCGGCATGCCGCGGCAGAGGCGTTGCGCGCGCCGACCATCGCGATCGTCGGGCGGCGGGCCAGGGCGATGTCGCCACGCAGCATCAGCACGGGCGGCGCGTCGTCAAGCTCGGCCAGCAACGCCGGATAGTCCGGATCGTCGACGAACAGATGGCGCGCGCCGAGTTTCGCCGCAGCCGCCAGTTCCCGTTCGGCGGTGGTGGCCGGGGCGATGGCCGGTGCCCGCCCACCCCCGCGCGCTGCCAGATCGGGCAGGGCTTCGATGGCGGTGGATGCGTCGCCGAAGCGCTCGACCAGCTGGCGATAAGTGACGGGGCCGATTTTCGGCGTGCGGATCAGCCTGAGGCGCGCGATCGCCCGGTCGCGCGCCGGATCGTCACGCACGTTTGGCGCCGACTTTCGGCTCGGTACCGTTCAGCAGGCGCTCGATATTCTCGCGATGCTTCCACAGCACCAGCAGCGCCAGGGCGAGCAGGGGCAGCACGATGTCGAAAGCGGAGAAGAAGGCGGCGCTGACCGGCGCGCTGAACGCCGCGGTCATGCCGGCGAGCGAGGAGAAGCGCAGCAAGGCGAGCAGCCCGAGCCAGACCACCGCGAAGACGACGGCGCATGGCCAGTGCAGCGCGAGCACGATGCCCATCATCGTGGCGACGCCCTTACCGCCGCGGAACCTGAGCCACACCGGATAGAGATGGCCGAGAAAGGCCGCCGCCGCGGCGAGCACGCCGTTGCCTGGCCAGATCGCCTCGACGATCGCGACCGCGGCAAAACCCTTGGCCGCGTCGAGCAGCAGAGTCGCCGCGGCCAGGCCCTTGCGCCCGGTGCGCAGGACGTTGGTCGCGCCGATATTGCCCGATCCGATCTTGCGCAGGTCGCCGGCGCCGAAAACGCGGGTGAGAATCAGCCCGAACGGAATCGAGCCCAGCAGATACCCGAGCAGCAGCGCGCCAGCCGGCGCCATCCAGACAGTTTCGGTCGGCAAAATGGATCAGCCCCCACGCGACGCCAGCATAGCCCGATATGGGATTGCCGCCAACAACCTCTGTTAGGTTGGCAAGCCCCGGCCCAGGTTCAAGGGCGGGGACATTGTCAAACCCGGCAAGCGCGCTACATCGCGCCTGTGACGGACACGCGGCCGATCCTGTTTTTCGATTCCGGGGTGGGCGGGCTTTCCGTGCTCGCGCCGACGCGCGCGCTCCTGCCCCATGCTCCCTTCGTCTATGTCGCCGATTCGGCAGGCTTTCCCTATGGCACGCGGAGCGAGGCCGAGATCGCCGCGCGGGTGCCGGCGCTGCTCGGCCGGCTGGCCGAGCGGTATCGGCCGCGGCTGATCGTGATCGCCTGCAACACCGCCTCGACCATTGCGCTCGCCGCGGTGCGTGCCGCGCTCGATCTGCCGATCGTGGGCACGGTCCCCGCGATCAAGCCAGCCGCCGAAGCGAGCCGCACGCGCGCGATTGGCGTGCTCGGGACCGACGCGACGGTGCGCCAGCCCTATGTCGACGATCTCGCGGCGCGGTTCGCAGGCGATTGCCTGGTGCTGCGTCACGGATCGGCCGACCTGGTCCAGCTTGCCGAGGCGAAGCTGCGCGGCGAGGATATCCCGCCCGCCCGATTCGAGGCAGCCCTTGCCGGCCTGTTCGGTCAACCGGGTGGCGAGCGCATCGACGTGATCGTCAATGCCTGCACGCATTTCCCGCTCGTGGTCGATGAACTGGCGGCGGCCGCGCCGCATCCGGTGCTTTTCGTCGATGGTTCGGAAGGAATCGCGCGCCGAGTCGCGTTCCTCACCCAGGGGCAGTCATGGCCGGACAACCCGGGGGAGGGAGTCGCGGTGTTCACCGGCGACGCGGATCACGCCGCGCTCGTGCCGGCGCTCGCTCGCTACGGCCTCACGCGGGTAGAGGCGCTCTAGGCGTTTCCGCCTGGACCTCGGCCGACTCGGCGGCCAGCACGGCATAGCGACTCGCCAGCTCGCGATGCACGCGGCGCGCCGACCGGTCGGCGGTCCGCCCGGCGAGCTCGCGCTCCTGCGCTGCCCTGTGTGAATAATAGACCTGTTTTCCGTCAGTTGGCACATCGTTGGCCATGATCATAAGCTCCATGCTGCTGCGGGAGCGCATCGCGACTCTCGATCGCGGCGGGTGCATTCGGCACGCGGCCGGCGACGGCGCATCATAGCATGAATGGGCGGGCGGCGCTTGAGCGAAGCTAAGGAATGCGATTCTTTTTCCAACCGGTTCGGGCACATTCCGGGTGAGTAAAACACTGGAAATCCTTGGCGCCGCGCGCTAGGGCCACCCTTATGGAAGCGGACGGCACGGCGCTGCGGGGAGTGGATTACTCGCGCATCTTCACCCAGGCGATTGACCGCCTGCATGTCGAAGGCCGTTATCGTGTCTTCATCGACATCCTGCGCAACAAGGGCGCGTTCCCCAATGCGCGCTGCTTCGCCGGGCATAACGGACCGAAGCCGATCACCGTGTGGTGCTCGAACGACTATCTTGCCATGGGCCAGCATCCGGCGGTGATCGCCGCGATGGAAGAGGCACTGCACGATGTCGGGGCAGGCTCGGGCGGCACGCGCAATATCGGCGGCAACACCCATTACCATGTCGATCTGGAGGGCGAACTCGCCGATCTCCACGGCAAGGAAGGCGCGCTGCTGTTCACCTCGGGCTATGTCTCGAACGAAGCGACGCTTGCGACGCTCGCCAAGATCCTGCCGGGCTGCATCATCTTCTCCGATGAACTGAACCATGCGTCGATGATCGCGGGTATCCGCAATTCGGGCTGCGAGAAGTACGTCTTCCGGCACAACGACGTGGCGCATCTGGAAGAACTGCTCGCCTCGGTCGATCCGACCGTGCCCAAGCTGATCGCGTTCGAGAGCGTCTATTCGATGGATGGCGACATCGCCCCCATCGCCGAGATCTGCGACCTGGCCGACAAGTACAGCGCGCTGACCTATCTCGACGAGGTCCATGCGGTGGGCATGTATGGCGAGCGGGGCGGCGGCGTTTCGGAGCGCGACGGGGTCGCGCACCGGCTGACCATCATCGAGGGCACGCTGGGCAAGGCGTTCGGGGTGATGGGCGGCTACATCACCGCCGACCAGACGATCATCGACGTCATCCGCTCCTACGCGCCGGGCTTCATCTTCACCACCTCGCTCTCCCCGGTGCTGGTCGCTGGCGCGCTGGCGAGCGTGCGGCATCTCAAGGCGTCGAGCGTCGAGCGCGACGGCCAGCAGGCCGCGGCGAAGATGCTGAAGGCAATGATGGCCGAGGCAGGGCTGCCGGTGATGAACTCGACCACGCACATCGTGCCACTGATGGTCGGCGATCCGGTCAAGGCCAAGAAGATCAGCGACATCCTGCTCGCCGAATATGGCGTGTACGTTCAGCCGATCAATTATCCGACCGTACCACGCGGCACCGAGCGGCTGCGCTTCACCCCCGGCCCCGCGCATGACGAGGCGATGATGCGCGAGCTTACCGGAGCCCTGGTCGAGATCTGGAGCCGGCTGGAACTCCGCAAGGCCGCCTGAGCGCCCGCGATTTCCAACGATTTGCGGTTTCGATTTTTCTTCCGCTGTTATGCTGGATTTCGGGTCCTGAATCTGGGCCTGTTTTCAATGGTTTGAACGATGTTTTCCCTGTTATCGCATAACAGGGGAAAATCGCCGGCTTTTGGACGAAAACCGCCCTGTTCTTGCCGCTGCTCCAGCGGAAAAATCGTCCAGCATTTTTCGCTCATGTCAAAGAGCCGGACAGGGTGCGCGTAGCTCCTATCCGGCTTCAGCCTGCGGCAATCGGGCGACGGGTTGAATCGAGGCCCGGCCCTTTTCCTCCCTCGCACTGCGAGGGAGGAAAAGGGCGGCGGTCAGGTTACGCCGTGCATCCACTTCTTCAGCGGCCAGGACAGCAGCAGCAGGAGCAGGCCAAGCCCGATCGCGATGTAGGAAATCGTCGTGAACACGCCGGTATAGGTCTCGAGGCTGACCTTGAGATTGGTCACCTGCCCGCCCACCGTCTCGACGCTGGCGACCTGCGCCACCGCGCCGGCGACATATTGAGCGACGGAGATGGACAGGAACCATACGCCCATCATCATCCCGACGATCCGCGCGATCGACAATTTGGTGATCATCGACAGCCCGACCGGCGAGATGCAGAGCTCGGCGATCGAATGGATCAGGTACAGGCCGGCGAGCCAGGCCATGCCGACCTTGAAATCGCTGCCGACGAACTGGCTGCCCCAGACGAGGAACAGGAAGCCAGCGCCAACGCCCATCAGCGCGATGGCGAACTTGATCGGGATCGACGGCTCAAGCCCGCGTCGGGCCAGCGCGTTCCACAGCACGCTGAAGATCGGTGCGAAGATGACGATGAACAGCGCGTTGAAGATCTGGGTCTGGCCGGCGGGCATGACATAGACGGCCTGGCTGCCGAAGCCGTGGGTCCGGGCGACATGCATGCCGACCAGACCGGCGACCGCGACCACGGCGAAGCCGATGGCCATGATGCGGCGGGTTTCGGGCTGCTCGCCGGAGGCGAAGAACCAGAAGGCAAGCCAGGCGACGCCGCCGATCACGGCGGCGAAGAAGAGGTAATAGGTGATCGGGGATGCCTGGAACATGGCGAACAGCGGCGCCGTCCAGCCGATTTCAAGCACCGTGTTGCGCGCGGCGAACAGCGTCAGGGATGACCCGGCCTGTTCGAACAACGTCCAGAAGACGACGTTGAAGATGATCAGCACCATCGCCGCCATCATCATCTGGAACTCGGCCTTGCTTCCCTTGACGAAGGACCAGACGAGAATGGCCGGCACGCCGATCAGGAAGGTTCCGAACAGCGCCTTGCCCATGACCGGGAGGTTGAGGACATAGCCGATGACGCCCGATCCTTCCGGCGGGGCGACATAGTTCATCAGGTTCCAGAACAGGAAGATGACCAGCGGCACGGTGACGAGCGCGCCGCCATAGATCCACCAGTCCCTGTCCGCCCTGGCATCGGCCGGGCGCTCGCCATAGCCGTCGAGCCGGCCCCCATCGAACTGGAACAGCAGCCACGAGCATCCCATGCCGATGGCGGCGAGGCCGAAGCCGGCCCACCAGCCTACGCTCTCGGCAAGGATCGGGCAGAAGAATTGCGAGATCAGCGAGCCGAGGTTGATACCCATGTAGAACATCGTGAAGCCTGCATCGCGTCGTCGGTCCCCGCCTGCGTACAGTTCGCCGACCATCGTCGAGATGTTCGGCTTGAAGAAGCCGTTGCCCACGGTGACGAGCGACAGGCCGAGCAGGAGGATGAAGACGAACCCGGGCGAGCGTTCGCCGTCGGACTTGAAGCCATTGGCTTCGATCTTGCGGACTTCGTGGCCGTCCTGGGCGAGAAGCGAGACGCTCTTGTCGTCATTGCCGCGGATCTGCAGCTTCTGGTCATGGTCGATGAGGAACTGCTTGCCCGCATCCCCCTTGCCTTCGACCACCACTTCGTAGCGCTGGCCGTCGATCGTCGCGAACGGAGTGGCCCCGTTGCCGCCGAAGCAGAGCGTGAGATAGCCGATCGACATCATGATCGCGCCGAACTTCACGGTCCGTTTCGAACCGAGATACTGGTCGGCGATCAGGCCGCCGACCAGCGGCGTCAGATAGACCAGGGCAGTGAAGCCCCCGTACAGGCCGGTCGAGGTCTCGTCGTTGAACAGGAAATGATGGGCGAGGTAGAGCGTCAGGATCGCCCGCATGCCGTAATAGCCGAACCGCTCCCACATCTCGGTGGTGAACAGGCGCTTGAGTTGTGGTGGATGGCCGAACCAGACCGCGTCGCTTGCGGGATTTACATGAGTGATATCGGGTTCTCGCGGGCTGTCCGCGGTCGGTGTGTCCACCATTTTTTGGTCGCTCCCTGAATGACTTCACGCCGTCAGATGCGGCGTTGCTGATGGCGCGGAGACTAGCGGCATGCGCCGGGGTGTAAATACGCGTGGCCATCGCTAGATGACCGCCATGTTCAACGACACCAGCAGCCCGCTCGCGCTCCTCGCCACCCGCCGTTCGGGCAAGCCGCGCGACCTTGTCGCGCCCGGCCCGGACGAGGCCCAACTCGCCCATATGCTCGGGATCGCGGCGCGCACGCCCGATCACGGCAAGCTGGCGCCGTGGCGCTTCGTCGTGGTGCCGGCCGATCGCCGCGAAGCGCTCAGCGACCTGATCACCACTGCCTATCGCGCCGAACGTCCCCAGGCAGCGCGGCTCGAGATCGAGGCGCTTGACCAGTTCGCCCGCCAGGCGCCGACTTTGGTCGTCGTGCTGTCCTCGCCGAAACCCGAAAGCCATATCCCGCTGTGGGAGCAGGAGCTGTCGGCGGGCGCTGCGTGCATGAACCTTCTCCATGCCGCGCATGCCGCCGGGTTCGCCGGCGGATGGCTCACCGGATGGGCTAGCTATAACGAGTCGGTGCGTGACGCTTTTGGCGCCGCGCCGGAAAAAATCGCCGGATTCATGTTTATCGGGACGCCTTCCAGGCCCCTGGAAGAGCGCCCGCGTCCGGAATCGGACAAAATCGTCCGATATTGGACATAGTGTTGGACTCCCGGCCCGATCGGTGTATTATTGCACCATGACAGCCCTGAACAGCGAAGACAGCCCCGTCTACATCAAGCTTCGCGGCACGATTTCCGCGGCGATCCTGCGCGGCGAGTATCGCGCGGGGGACCAGCTTCCGTCGGTCCGTGCGCTTGCGGCCGAACACGGTGCCAACCCGCTGACGGTGGCCAAGGCCTATCAGAGCTTCCAGGACGACGGCTATGTCGAGGTCAGGCGCGGCGTCGGCATGTTCGTGCTGCCGGGCGCCGCCGAAAAGCTTCGCGCGGCCGAGCGCGAGCATTTCATCCGCGACAGCTGGCCGCGCATCCGCGCACACATTGTGCTGCTTGGGCTGGATACCGAAGACCTGCTGGAGCGCGCAGGAGTCTAAGCCCGACACGCCGGGCCATGGCGAAGAGGGTCAGGCCCCGAACGCCTCGGCCGGTATCGCATATAAGATTTCCGCTTTCGCCATCGCTGCCGCCCTGAGGCCCATCGCCTCGGGCACGATCTGTTCGACATAGAAGCGCGCCGTGGCCGCCTTCATCGCGAGGAAGGCGGGATCGCCCTCTCCCGTCGCCGCGCGGCCCTGCCGTTCCATCAGCCAGCCGCACACCGCGGTCGAGAGCATGGTGAGGAAGGGATAGCTTGCCGCCAGCCGGTCGTCGACGTCGCGGCTCATCAGGTCGCGTCCGATGGCGTCGCATGCCTCGATCAGCTCGACCAGGCCTGAGTCCCTGGCCTCGGCGCGCATGTCGCCGATCAGCCGCGCGAAGACGCCGCCCCCCTTGCCATCTGCGCCGAGCCCCAGCTTGCGCCCGACCAGATCGGCCGCCTGGATGCCGTTGGTGCCTTCATAGATCGGGGTGATGCGCGCATCGCGGTAGAACTGGGCCGCGCCGGTCTCCTCGATATAGCCCATGCCGCCATGGACCTGGACGCCGATCGAGGCGACCTCGCATCCGATATCGGTGCCGTGCGCCTTGGCGAGCGGGGTGAGCAGCTCGAGCCGGTCCTGGGCGCCCGCCTCGCCGATCGTCGCCCGGTCGACATGGCCGGCAGCGAAATAGACCAGGGCGCGCGCCGCCTGCGTCTGCGCCTTCATCCGCATCAGCATGCGGCGGACGTCGGGATGCTCGATGATGGCGACCGAATCGCGTGAGGGCGATCCGGCGCGCGGTGACTGGATCCGCTCGCGGGCATAGGCAACCGCCGCCTGGGTCGCGCGCTCGGCGACCTGCGATCCCTGAAGCCCGACATTGAGCCGCGCATTGTTCATCATGGTGAACATCGCGCGGATGCCGCCGAACTCGCCGCCGATCAGCGTGCCAACGCAATCGTCATTGTCGCCGAAGCTCAGCACGCAGGTGGGCGAGGCATGGAGCCCCATCTTGTGTTCGATCGAGACCACGCGGACGTCGTTGAGCTCACCCGGGTTGCCGTCGGCGTCGAGCCGGTGCTTCGGGACCAGGAACAGCGAGATGCCCTTGGTGCCCGGCGGCGCATCGGGGGTGCGGGCGAGTACGAGGTGGACGATGTTGGGCGCCATGTCATGGTCGCCGAACGAGATGAAGATCTTGGTGCCCTTGATGCTCCAGGTCCCGTCGCCGCGCGGCTTCGCCTGGGTGCGCAGCGCGCCGACATCCGATCCGGCCTGCGGCTCGGTCAGGTTCATCGTGCCGGTCCATTCGCCGGTCGCGAGCTTCGGCAGGTAGAGCGCCTGCTGTTCGGGCGATCCGTGATGGATCAGCGCCTCGATCGCGCCGACCGTCAGCGTCGGGGCGAGCGCCAGGCCCATGTTCGCCGCGCCGAGCGTGTCGAGCACCGCCGTCTGGATCGCAAAGGGCAGGCCCTGGCCGCCAAAGGCCTCGGGCACGCCGATCGTGCCCCAGCCGCCCTCGACATAGTCGCGATAAGCCTTGCTGAAGCCGTCGGGCATCACGACCCCGTCAGGCGTCCATTTCGGGCCGACGGTGTCGCCGGCACGGAGCAGGGGCGCCCATTCCCCCGCCGCGAAATCGCCGATTCCCTCAAGCACTGCCTCGACCACGTCCTCCGTCGCCGCGGCGAATCGGTCGGAGCCGGCCAGCGTGCCGATACCGACGACATGGTCGAGGACGAAGCGCTGATCGGCGGTGGGGGCGGTGAATGTCATGGCATTTCTCTTCCTGCGGTCGTGCGCGCTATAGCCACGCATGATGACCTCGCCAAACCCGCTCACCCCTACACACACTTTACCCTACGGCGAGGCCGCGATCGCCGAGGCCGCCGCCACGATCGCGGCAGGCCGGCCGGTCGCGATCCCGACCGAGACGGTCTATGGTCTGGCCGCCGACGCGACCGAGTCGCGTGCGGTCGCCGGCATCTACGCCGCCAAGGGCCGGCCGAGCTTCAATCCGCTGATCGTCCATGTCCTCGATCGTGCGGCGGCCGAGCGCATCGCCTCGTTCGACGATTCGGCGAAGAGGCTCGCCGATGCGTTCTGGCCGGGGCCGCTGACCCTGGTGCTGCCGCTCCGTCCCGATGCGGGGATCGCGTCGCTGGTGACGGCCGGGCTCGATACGATCGCGATCCGCGTGCCGGCGCACCGCGCGATGCGCGCCCTGCTGCTGGCCACGGGCAGGCCGCTCGCCGCACCGTCGGCCAATGCAAGCGGCTCGATCAGCCCGACCCGGGCGGAGCATGTGCTGGCGAGCCTGGGCGGGCGCATTCCGTTGATCGTCGATGACGGGCCGACCGAGGCGGGGCTGGAATCGACCATCGTGATGACGGGCGGCGGGGTCCGGGTGCTGCGCCCCGGACCGGTCACGACGGAAGACATCTCCAATCTCTTCGGAGGCCGGGGCCCGGTATCGGAGGGAGTCGCAACTGGGGCCCGGCCTTCGCCGGGGAAGAAGATCGTGACGTCGCCCGGCCAGCTCGAAAGCCACTACGCACCGAGCAAACCACTGCGCATCAACGCCAGCACAGCCGCCCCGGACGAATGGTTGATCGGATTCGGTTCCATCTCCGGCGACGATTCCCTGTCCGGGACGGGCGACCTGAGCGAGGCCGCCGCCGCCCTGTTCTCGGCCCTGCACGGAGGAGATGCGTCTCCCAAACCCCGAATCGCCGTCGCGCCGATCCCCGAAACCGGGCTTGGCGTGGCGATCAACGATCGCCTGCGCCGCGCCGCGCACCGCGACTGACGTCTTTACGCCGCCGTAACGGCCGCTAACCTCCCTCAGTACGACTCGTACAGGAGAGGAAGACCATGGTGACGAACACGCAGCGGGGGCTCGCTGAGTTCCTCGGTACTTTCTGGCTCGTCTTCGGCGGCTGCGGCAGCGCGGTACTGGCGGCGGGCTTTCCGGAAGTCGGCATCGGCTTTGCGGGCGTCGCGCTCGCCTTCGGCCTGACCGTGCTGACCATGGCCTATTCGATCGGCCATATCTCCGGCTGCCACCTCAACCCGGCGGTCACGGTCGGCCTGTGGGCGGGCGGACGATTCGCCGGCAAGGATATCCCGCTCTACGTCATCGCCCAGGTGCTCGGCGCGACGGTTGCCGCCTATCTGCTCTATTTCATCGCCAGCGGTGCGCCGGGCTTCACCCTGCCGCCCAACGGCCTTGCGGTGAACGGGCTCGAATCGCTGTCGCCCGGCCATTATTCGCTGGCCGCCGGCCTGACGATCGAGGTCGTGCTGACCTTCTTCTTCCTGCTGGTGATCATGGGATCGACCGACACGCGCGCGCCGGCCGGCTTCGCGCCGATCGCGATCGGCCTCGCGCTTACCCTCATCCACCTGATCAGCATCCCGGTCACCAACACATCGGTGAACCCGGCGCGCAGCACCGGCCCGGCGCTGGTGGTCGGCGGGCTGGCGCTGCAGCAGCTCTGGTGGTTCTGGGTCGCGCCGATCGTCGGCGGTGTGCTCGGCGGCCTCGTGTACAAGACGCTCGGCGCCGATGCGTCGAAGAAGCCGCCGATCGAGGGCGAGGCGATCTGACTTCCGCTCCCCTCCCCGGTTGGGGAGGGGAGAAGGTCAGGCGGCGGCCATCCCGGTCTTCGACCGGTCGGCGAAGCTCTTGCGGAGCTTCTTCAGCTTGGGCGGGATCACGGCCAGGCAATAGGGGTTCGACTGCCCCTCGCCGTCCCAATATTGCTGGTGGTAATCCTCCGCGGGATACCATTCGGTAAGCGGCTCGATCGAGGTCACGATCGGCGAGGGCCAGTCGGCCGCGGCGCGGGCGATCGCTGCCTGCGCCTCTTCGCGCTGGTCGGCCGAATGCGGGAAGATCGCCGAGCGATATTGCGTGCCGACGTCATTGCCCTGCCGGTTGAGCTGGGTCGGATCATGAGTCGCGAAGAACATGTCCAGGATATCGCCATAGCGGACCTGATCCGTGTCGAAGGTGATCCGGATCGCCTCGGCATGGCCGGTATCGCCGCCGCACACCTGCTTGTAGGTGGGGTTGGGCACCGTCCCGCCGATATAGCCGCTTTCGACCGTGTCGACGCCGATCACGTCCTTGAACACTGCCTCGGTGCACCAGAAACACCCGCCCGCCAGCGTCGCCACTTCGCTTGCCATCTCTCACTCCTGCCTTGAGCCGCCCAAGATAGGGTGGCGCCGGCGGTAGGCAATCGTCCCGGAGGCGGCTTACAGGCCGAAGCGCAGCGTGGCGCGGATGTCGCGGCCGGCGAGCGGCGCGAAATCCTTGAGGAAGCTCGCCGCGCGCCGTGCATCGACATCGAAGATGTTGTTGGCGCTGATCGTCAGCGTGGTCTTGTTCGCCTTGCCGAAGGGCGCGATCCCGATCGAGGCGTTGACCATCGTATAGCCGTTGGTCGGCGTCTCGAATGCAGCGATCCGGTTCTGCCTGAACACGCGCTCGACCTCGATCCGGCCGTTGAGCCTGTCGCCCTGCGCCTCGACCCCGCCGAGCACGCGCATCGGCGGGATGCGCGGCAACGGGCCCTGGTCGACGATCGAGGCATGGACATAGTCGCCCAGCGCATCGACATTGATCTTGTAGCCGCCGATGCGGGCGAGCAGCACCGATGCCTCGGCCTCGACCCCGTAATAGACCGCGTCGGTCTGGATCGACTGGAAGCAGGGGAATTCGACGGTACGCCCGCTCGGCGCGGCCGCCGCCTCGCAGACCGACTGCGCGACCTGGGTCTCGGCGATATAGTTGGTGAAGCGGTTGTAATAGGCCGAGGCGTCGAAGCTGTAGCCATTGCCGTGCGCGTGCAGCGTCCCCTCCAGCCCCCAGCTCTTCTCGAGCCTGAAGTTCGGATTGCCCAGCTCATAGGCCTGGGTGCCGGCGTGCGCGCCGTTGGCGAACAATTCCTCGGCGGAAGGAGCACGCTCGGTGCGCGAGAAGTTCAGGCCGATCCGCACTGCATCGCTGATGCCGTAGGACGCGCCGATCGATCCCGACAGCGCCCCGAAATGCCGCTGCCCCGCGAAGAAGCGCTCGTCGCCCAGCGGCGTGCGTGCCGCGACGTCGGTCACCTCGTAGCGAAGCCCGCCCTCGGCCTTGAACGCGCCGAGATCGAGCTGCTGGAGAGTGAAGAAGCCGGTCTGGTTGGTCTCGTTCTTGGGCAGGAAGGCCTCGTCGCCGACCACGTTAAACACCCGGTTGAAATATTGCACGCCCGACGCGCCGACCCAGGCGCCCCGCTTCGCCTGGACCAGCTCGAGCCGTGCCTCGGTGCCGTTATTGTAGAAGGCGGTGCCGATTGCGCCGTCGGGCTCGAGCTCGAAATGGCGATAGGTCGCATGGCCGGCACGGAGGCGGATCTTGTCGAGGAAGCCGCCGCCCGTATTCACCTCGGCGCGCAGGTCGAACCGGTTCTGCACGATGTCGAGCCGGGGCGCCTCCTGGCCCTGGTCGGGCAGGGTCGCATAGCGGATCGGCACGCCGTACAGGCTGTCATAATGGCTGTACGACACGCCCAGGCTGCCGGTGTCGGTGATGATCGACGCGCCGACGCCCGCCGTCCAGGTCTGGGCGGCCGTATTGGGCAGCTTGCCGCGGATCGTCGCGTTGACGGCATAGTCGATCGGGTCCTCGCCGGGCGCAGGTGCCGCCGGTGGCAGCTTGCTGGTGGCGATCGCTTCCTGGCGGCGCTGTTCGGTCAGGGCATAGCCGCCGATGCGGAGGTCGTCGCTCTTCGACCAGGAACCGTCGGCGTGCAGCACGAGATGCTCGCCGATCGCGACATCGCCGGCCATGCCAGCCGATCGCTCGTTCGCGGCCGAGCCATAGGTGGCGATGCCGTCGAGCCGATAGCCCTTGGCCGGCACCGCGCGCGGGATGCGCGTGTCGATCACGTTGACGACGCCGCCCACCGCGGAGGAGCCGAACAGCAGGGCCGAGGGGCCGCGCAGCACCTCGATCCGCTCGGCCAGCAGCGGATCGATGATCACCGCATGGTCGACCGAGGTGTTGGACACGTCGATCGATCCGATCCCGTCGGTCAGCACGCGGACCCGTTCGCCCTGGAAGCCGCGCAGGATGGGGCGCGACGCGCTCGGCCCGAACGAAGTCGCCGAGACGCCGGGCTGCTTGGCCAGGGTTTCGCCGATCGTCGGCTTCAGGTCGCGGGTCAGTTCCTCGCCGCTTACGACCGAGGTGCCGGAAAGGACGTCGGTCTCGCTCTGCCGGAACGGCGCGGTGACGATCACGTCGGGACCCTGACCAGCCGGGGAAGACGTGCTGTCCGACACGCTCACCGAAGGCGCTTCCTGCGCAAAAGCCGGCCCTGCGATCATCAGGGTGGTACCGGCGAGCAGGGCGATCTTCAGCGTCATGACATACTCCGACTGTGCGTTGAGCGGCGGAGTAGATAGGATGTTATAAAGTATCAAGGCGATTCATCGCTACAGGCGCACGCTTCGCCGACGATGCGGTTGTTACGGCGGCGTCACGCCCTGTGCGGCGCGACGGCGGCGGCCCGCCTGATTCGCGCCCGCGCTCCCAGCGCCCACCAGGCGAGCGCCCACAGGATTCCGAAGCTCCAGCCGGCGATCACGTCGCTCGGCCAGTGGACGCCCAGATAGATCCGGCTGCAGCCGATCGCGACGACCAGCAGCATGGCGACGGCCAGGATATAGCGGCGCGCGCGCGGCGCCTCGACGATCTGGGCCATCAGCAGCGCGATGGTGAGATAGATGATCGCGCTGTTCGCGGCATGGCCGCTCGGAAAGCTCGCCGAGGTCACCTGGACGAGATGGTCGGTCACTTCGGGGCGGGCACGGCCGGTCAGGCTCTTGGCGATGGCGACCGCGACCGAGCCGCTGATCGTCCCGCCAAGCACCAGCCAGAAGGTCAGCCAGTGGCGCTGCACCGCCAGGAAACCGGCGGCCATCGTCACGATGATGACCAGCACCGTTTCCCCGCCGAGCGCCGTCACGTCGATCATCGTCTGCTTCAGCCAGAACGGGCCGATCGGCGCGCCGTGCACCGTGCCGTGGCGCATCGCGAGCAGGATGGTCCGGTCGAAGCCGAACTGGAGGCCGCGATCGATCAGCGTGCCGATCAGGCCGAGGATCAGCACCGCGGCCGCCACCGCGCCGATGCCGATCAACCGCCAGGGCGGATGGCGGATATCGTCGGGAACATGGCCCGCCGTGTCGGCGCCCTGGGCGTGGAGGGGATCGTCGGGCGTCACCCGACCATTACTGGGCGCGTTCGGCCAGCCGATCAACCTGCGCGCGTACCACCGCCCCGGCTTTCCTGATCGAAAGCCCCTGCTCCATGCGCAGTCGCTGCCATGTCTCGAAGCTCAGCAGCAGGTCGATCGATTCGAAGGCGAGCATGTCGCCGGAGATCTCGTCGGGCAGGATCGATTTCAGCCTGGCCCGCATGAAGGCGAGCGTTCGGGCGTGCTCGGCCTGGATCGTGGCCGATTCGTGCCGGTGCGCATCGGCCGCGCGCTTGAACGGCATCAGCTTCTCATAGGTGGTCAGCCGGCGGTCGAGCGTCTCGGCGAGCTGCCCGCGCCAGTCGCTCGATTTATAAGGGACAAGCCACATCTCGTACTGGCGCGAGAGCCGCGCCGTCATCGCGGCGTACAGGCTCTCCATATCCTTGAAATGGCGGAACACGCTGCGCAGGCCGACCGCGGCGCGGCTCGCGACCTGGTCGGCGCTGGGGGTGATCTGCCCTTCGGCGACGAGCGCCAGCATCGCCTCGACGATCTTGTCGCGGCTCGATTCCGATCGTCTTCTTCGCCCGTCGGCGGAACGCCCTTCGTCTTCGGCCATCAGTTCAATTTGCCCAGTAGATATAGGTCTCGCCCGGTTTCGGCCTGGTCCCGAGCGGCCGGTCGATGGCGATCGGCGACCGGATCAGCGAGGGCCAGGCCGGCTTGACGCTCTCCTTATCATGCTTTGCCAGCAATGCCTGCAAGCGTGCGACGATGGCGGGTTGCTGCGCTGCGACGTCGTGCTGCTCCGTTGGGTCAGCGCGCATGTCGAACAGCAATGCCTTGTGCGGCAGATCGAGCATCTGCAGCTTCCAGTCGCCCTCGCGCACCACCCGATAGGCGCCGTCGCGCCAGAACAGGGTCTGGTGCGGGGCGCCGGTCGCCTTGCCCTCGACAAAGGGCATCAGGTCGACGCCGTCGATCGCGCGGTCGGCCGGCATCGCGATCCCGGCTGCCTTGCCGGCGGTGGCGAAGATGTCGAAATGGCTCACCGGCCCGGCGATTCGCGTGCCTGCCCTGATCTGCGCTGGCCACCGCATGAAGAATGGCACCTTCATCCCGCCTTCGAAGAAGGTCGCCTTCCAGCCGCGATAGGGCCGGTTGATGTCGGGCAGGCCGATATAATGCGCGCCGCCATTGTCGCTCGTGAAGATCACCAGCGTGTTCTTGTCGAGGCCCTGCGCCTTCAGCTCGGCGGCGACCCGGCCGACCCCGCGATCGAGCGCGCGGATCATCGCGGCATAGACGCGGGTGCGGTGGTCGGCGATCTGCGGGAGCGCGTCGTAGTCGGCCTTCAGCGCCTGGAGCGGCGTGTGCGGCGCGTTATAGGCCAAATACAGGAAGAAGGGCCGGTTGCGGTTCGCCCTGATCGTGTCGATCGCCTGGTCGGTCAGGTAATCGGTCATGTACCGGCTCGGCCGGAACGGTGCGCTGCCGTTATACTGGACGCTGAACGGCAGGTTCGCCCAGATATATTTGTCGATCGGGTCGAAATCCTGCTTCGAATTGACGGCGTTCGGATCGTTCTCCGGCAGGAACATCTGCGCACCGATGATGAAGCCCAGGCTTTCGTCGAAACCCTTGTCCTCGGGCCGCATGCCCTTCGCGCCGCCGAGGTGCCATTTGCCGAGATGGAGCGTGTGATAGCCCTTGCCGCGCATCAACTGGGCTATGGTCAGTTCCGATCGCGGCATGCCCTTGTCGTCGGCTGGCGGATCGTTCCGCGCCGCATCCTCGTCGAAGATGGTGCGATGCTCCCAGCTCGTCGGGAAGCCGGCGATGGTGCGCGCGAAGCGGGTGTCGGTCGGGGTGAACTCGAAGCCGAAGCGGGTCGGATAGCGCCCGGTCATCAGCGCGGCACGCGACGGCGCGCAGGTGGCGTTGCCGGCATAGCCGTCAGCGAAGCTGACCCCGTCCCGCCCGAGCGCGTCGATATGAGGCGTCTTGAGAAGGCCGCCCGCGACCCCGCCGCCGTTGAAGCTGATGTCGTTATAGCCGAGATCGTCGGCGACGATCAGGACGATGTTGGGCGGGCGCCTGTCGGCCGGAACCTGCGGCGCATCCGGCCCCTTCTGCCAGGCGACCGGCCGGTTGGGATAGACGTGCGGCGACAGCCAGCCGGCGAGGTGGAGCAGCACATAGTCCTTGGCGAGATATCCGCCGACCAGGAGCAGCGCGAACGTTCCGAGCAGGATCTTCAGCCAGGTCTTCATGCGCAGGCTCCTCAGTGCCGGGTGGAGAGGATGCGGCGTCCCGCAAGCAGGATCGCGATCATCGCCGCCTCGGCGAGCATCGGCTGGAAGGCAGTGGGCGCCGCCCCGTCGGCCGCGATCGCCACGCACCGTCCGAACAGCGCGATGGCGAGCAGGAGCAGCGGCACGGTCAGCGGCTCGGCCCGCCCGCGCCAGGCCCCGAGCAACGCGAACACCCCGCCGGTCACGAAAAAGGCGGTGAAGTCGGCCCGCATCGTCGCAAGCCCCTGGATGCTGGCGGGCAGCAGGAAGAATTTTCCGCCCAGCCTTGCCGGCGCGACCAGGAAGGCGAGCCCGATGGCCAGGTTGAACAGCCCGACCAGTGCGATCGCGGCGCGAATCACGTTGCGCATGCCTGCCTCTCCCTTGTTTCCCGGCATCGTACCAGCACTCGGGCCCTTTGCAACATTTCGGCATTGATAATGCCATTATCCCGGCGCATCATCATCGACAGGGGAGAGATGCCGATGCGAGCACCTTCGAAAAAAGGGCTGGGGAAATGGGCGCTGGGAGGAGTCGCCCTGGCGGTGGTCGCGTTCGGCGGTGTCTCCCTGTTCAAGCGGCAGATCGGCACGGCGCTGCTCGAACGCGCGGTCGACCAGCGTGTCGGCCGCGATTCCACCGCCGGGCTTCCCGACGGATTGCACGTCGCGCTGTGCGGCACCGGCTCGCCGCTGCCCGATCCGACGCGTGCCGGGCCGTGCACCGTGGTGATCGCCGGCAAGCGGGTCTTTCTGGTCGATGCAGGCGAGGGCGGCGCCGAGAACGTCGTCCAGATGGGCATCCCGCCGGGCCGGATCGAGGCGCTGTTCCTCACTCATTTCCATTCGGACCATATCGACGGGCTCGGCCCGGTGATGCTGCTGCGATGGTCGGGCCGCGCCTCGCCCACGCCGCTGCCGATCCATGGTCCGCCGGGAGTCGACAGCGTCGTCGCCGGCTTCGACGCGGCGTACAGGCTCGATACCGGCTACCGCGTCGCGCATCACGGCACGAAGATCCTGCCGCCGTCGGGTGCCGGGGGAACGGCGCTGTCCTTCGCGCTGCCGCCGCGCGGGCAGGGCGACAGCGTCGTGCTGGTCGACGATGGCGGGGTGAAGGTGACGGCGTTCCGCGTCGATCACCGGCCGGTCGAGCCTGCGGTCGGCTATCGCTTCGACTATAAGGGCCGCTCCGTCGTGCTGAGCGGCGACACGGCACCGACCCCGACGGTGGCCGCGGCGGCGAAGGGCGCCGACGTGCTGGTCCATGAGGCGCTCCAGCCGAAGCTCGTCGCCTTGCTGACCAGGGGACTCGAGGCGAAAGGCCAGGCGAACATGGCGCAGGTGACGCGCGACATCATCGGCTATCATTCGACGCCGGAACAGGCGGCGCAGGTCGCGAAGGCGGCGGGCGTGCGCTATCTGATGCTCAACCATATCGTCCCGCCGATGCCGATCCGCTTCGCCTACCCCGCGTTCCTTGGCGATGCGCATTCCTATTATGACGGGCCGATCACGGTCGGGGAGGACGGCATGATGCTCAGCATGCCGGCGGGCGGGCACGAGGTGACCCTCAAGCGGCTGATCGACCGGTGAGGCGCGCGCGCCTGCTCCGTGCCGCCGCCTTGCTCTGCGCGGCCGTACTTGCTTCGGGTGCCGGCGCTGCGGAGCGCAAGCGGCCCAATATCGTCATCCTGCTCGCCGACGATTGGGGCTTCAGCGATGTCGGCAGTTTCGGCAGCGAAATCCACACGCCCAATATCGATGCGCTTGCGAAGATCGGCGTCCGCTTCTCCAACTTCCATGTCGCCGGCACCTGCTCGCCGACGCGCGCGATGCTGCAGACAGGCGTCAGCAACCACCGGGCTGGCCTCGGCAACATGCCCGAGACGATCCCGCCCGAACATGTCGGCAAGCCCGGCTACGACACGGTGCTCAACGACCGGGTCGTCACGCTGGCCAGTCTGTTCCGCGACGGCGGCTATCGCACTTATCTCACCGGCAAATGGCATCTCGGCCGGACGGCGGACAAGCTGCCCACCGCGCGCGGCTATGACCACGCCTTCTCGCTGGCCGATGCCGGCGCCGACAATTTCGAGCAGCGCCCGATCGAGGGGTTGTACGACACTGCCGACTGGACCGAGGACGGCAAGCCGGCCACCCTGCCCAAGGATTATTATTCCTCGCGCTTCGTCATCGAGAAGATGATCGACTATATCGAGCGCGGCAGAGCGAGTGGGCGCCCCTTCTTCGCCTCGATCAACTTTCTCGCCAACCATATCCCGGTCCAGGCACCCGATGCGTATATCGCGCGCTATCGCACCGCCTATGACGGCGGCTGGACCGCGCTGCGCACCGCGCGGCGGGACAGGGCGGCGGCGCTTGGCATCATCCCTGCCGGCACGCCGATGGTCACCATGGCCAGCACCCGCGACTGGAACGCCCTTCCCTCAGCCGAGCGAGCGGCGCAGGCGCGCGCGATGGCTGCCTATGGCGGCATGGCCGAGGCCGCCGATGCCGAGATCGGACGGCTGGTCGCGCATCTCAAGGCGACCGGCGACTATGCCGATACCGTGTTCGTCTTCCTGTCGGACAATGGCGCCGAGCCGATCGATCCGATGGCGACCTTCCTCAGTGCGCTCAACAGCCGGCTTCATTATGACCTGGCACCTGATTCGCAGGGACGACGCGGATCGTTCACGTCGATCGGCCCGGGCTGGGCGAGCGCTGCCGCCTCGCCGCTGCGCGGCTATAAATTCTCTGCCGGGGAAGGGGGGCTGCGCGTGCCCCTGATCCTGGCATGGCCCGGCAATCCCGCGCTCAAGGCGGGAACGATCGCCGGACGTTTCGCCTATGTGACGGATATCGCCCCGACATTGCTCGCTCTCGCCGGGGTCCCCGGCCAGAATGGCAGCTATCGCGGCAGGCCGGTCGAGCCGATGACGGGTGCGAACCTCTGGCCGGTGCTGACCGGCGCGACGGACAGCGTCCATCCCGCCGACCAGGCAATCGGCTATGAGCTGTCCGGCAATGCGGCGGTGTTCCGCGGCGATTACAAGCTGGTGAAGAACCTGCCGCCCACCGGTACGGGCGAATGGCATCTCTACGACATCGCCCGGGATCCCGGCGAGACGCGCGATCTGGCCGGGGCGATGCCTGCCCTCTTCAAGGCGCTGCAGGCCGATTATGCCGCCTTCGCCAGCCGCGACCGGGTGCTGCCGATGCCGGCCGGCTATACCGCCGAGGCGCAGATCAACCGGAACGGCTTCAACAGGAGCGTTCGGCCGAAGCTGCTCAGGGGACTGGCGGTGCTGCTGGTGCTGGGCGTGCTCGTGGCCGGCGCGGTGCGGTGGCGGCGAAAACGGAAAGCGCGCGGGACCTGACCGACCGGTTCCCGCCCGGCTTCTCAGTTCACATATTCCTCGTCGTCGTCATCCGTGTTGCGTTTCTTCGCGCGGACGAAATCCTCCTCGAAATCTTCCTTCAGACCGGTGAAATCCGCGACCGTCTGATCCATCCGGATGAAATGATGCCGCATGTCGTTCGGCATCTGATCGTAGATATCGCCGGGGATGGAGAAGCGCGTGCCCTCGACGAGCAACTCGTGGGCTTCCGAACCGTCGATATCGTCGTCGCCGGTGCCTTCAAGCCGGCCGAGAGCGTCGACGAAATCGCAGAATTGCCGGTTCGCCGAGAATGGCGGCTTGTTCGCCAGCTCCTCCATCACGTCGCGTTTCTTGTAGAAGCCCTTGATCGCCTTGATGGCATAATCCTGGGCGTTCTCGACATGCTTGAGATAGGTCTTGGTGGAGGCGGTGTTGCCTGAAAGGTGCAGTTTGGTCTGCTCCATGAATCCGCCGCCGCCGCCGCTGAAAAGATGGTCGCCGCCGGGGAAATTGAGTCCGAACTGGCCTCCGTTCAGCGCGATGGGCTGATAGCCCTGATTGCTCATGGTCTGGCTGGCGAAATATTCGCCCATGGTCCCCTGGAAGGACTTTTCGGACCAGTTCCGGATCTCGCGCTCCTCGCCCTGCTGGTATTTGATCTTGTCCAGCCCGGCATTGTCGCGGGCCGTGGTCATCATGTGGACCTCGAATTCGTCACGGTCGTCGAACTCGTAATCCTCGTCCGCTTCCTCCATGTCGGAGTTCACGTCATCCTCGGTGATCCTGAGCGGCACCCCGTCCTGGCGGCGGCGGTATTCAGCGAAGATCAGGTCTCCGTCGCCGGGCTGAAGCGTATAGTCCTCCGGTTCCTTGCCCAGATGGATAGCGTTGACGAGCCCGAAGAGTTCGTCGTCGCCGAGCGTGGTGACGTCCACTACCCCGCCTTCCTCGTCGAGGAGGCGCTGGACCGGCACGGCACCGGACCGGGCGATCGCGCTCAGCTGGGCCGGCTCCTCTTCAGCTTCTTGCGGAGCGGTCGCGAGCGCCTCAGCGCCCATTCGATCTGCCTCGCGTTCAAGTCCGGTATCGTCGTTGATCGGAACGCCCGAGGCGAGCTGCGTGGTCGCCTGCACCCGGCCTTGGGCCTGTTGCGCGACATGCCATGCCTCGTGCGGCAGGTTGTGCTCCTGGCCCGGGGCGAGATGGATATCGCTGCCCTGGGCATAGGCATGGGCATTGAGCTGCGCCGGTTCCGCCGAATTATAGTGCACCCGCACCTGGTCCATCGACACGCCCGACAGGGCCTCGACCCCCGACTTGAGCCGGTCGGGCATGCCGGTGCGGTTGGGCTTGCGTTGCAGGATGGCCTTGAGCTGAGTCAGCTGGGCGTGGCGCGGCCCGGCAATTGCCCTGGCCGCCGGTGCCGGGCGGACCGATCCGCCCGCGGTCCGATAGCTGCTGTGGCCGCCCATCGCCTTCTCCCCGCTGCGCTCGATCCCCCATCCTGCAGTCAATCAAACTGTCCGTGGAGCGTCAATCGGCAAAGGCCCCATTAGTGGTGCGGTTCAGCGCGGGGCGAGACCCTTCTGCTCCATCCGCCATTTGAGCTGGTCGAACCGGTCCTGCCCGAAGAACGGCTCACCCTCGAATACCATGAGGGGCACGCCATAATGGCCCCCGGCGCGCTGCGCGGCCTGATTGGTCTCCACCACAGCGACATGATGGTCAGGGTCCGCCGCGATCGCAGCGTCCATCTCCGCCAGGTCAAGCCCGGCGCGCCCGGCTGCCTCGGCGAGATGGTCGCCGAGATGCCAGTCGGTCACCGCACCGCCCCAGATCAGCCGGCTGACCTCGTCGAGAAAGGCAAGGCCGCGCCCGCGCTCGGCCGCCGCCACGCCGAGATGAGTCAGCCGGTGGATAAAAGGCTGCTCCTTCGGATAGGTGCGCGTCGCCATGTCCATCTTCACCGGATCGGGCGATGCCCAGCGGAAGGGCAGGCCGACGAACTCGGCGCTCCGGCCGATGTCGCGCAGGAAATAGCTCACCCAGAGCGGATCGTTGCTGGTGAAGAAATCGGGCTGCCGCACCGCGATCGGATAGACCGGGCGAACATTGGCCGTGACGTCGTGGTCCCGCTCCAGCGCGACAAGCCGTGGCGTCACCAGATAGGAATAGGGCGAGCGGAACGACCAGTAGAGATCATAGGTGAGGGTCATCCGCCGATCGCCTTGGTGCGGATGTTGAGCTGGCCGGCGAGCCCGGCGATGCGGTGCTTCTCGATCGCCTGATAGGCGGGGGAGGAAACCATCGCCATCATCGCCGCGCGCGAGGGATATTCGGCGAGCGCGACCATGTCCCACAATTCGTCGATCTCGCCGAGCATCAGTTCGGTGACGTCGCCGGCATAGAGCGATCGCGCGCCGACCGAGGCCAGGCAGGCCTGCACTGCCTTGCCGTAGCGGCGATAGGCGTCGCGGCCGCTCAACTCCGGCTCGGAGCCGTCGGCATATTCAGCCTGTTTCCTGAACTTGAGCAGGTTGATCATGACGAATGGCCCGTCCTCCGGGGCGCCGAAAAAGGCGGCTGCCTGTTCGGGGCTGGGGAAGACGACATTGGTGACGTTCATGCCGCGATCTCCGCCGGCCGTTGCCGGATGAAGGTGTCGATCAGCGCACACAGCGCCTCGGGCTTGTCCTCCTGCAGGAAATGCCCGGCATCCTTGACGATCACGTGCCCCTGCCCGCGCGCGCCCGGGATGCGGTCGATGAATGCCTTCTCGCCGCTGCGCGTCACTGCGTCATTGTCGGCAAAGGCGGTGAGCACCGGTTTCTCGAACCGTTCGAGTACCTCCCAGGCGGCCCGGTTCTCCGCGACCGACGCATGGTCGGGCGTGACCGGCACCAGGGTCGGGAACTGCCGGGCGCCCTCCTTGTAGCTTTCGTCGGGAAAGGGCGCGTCATAGGCGGCGATCTCGGCCGGGGTGAGGTCGCGCGTGGTGCCGCCGTTGACGATGAAGCCGACCGGGAATTGCGGTACGTTCTGGCTGAAGGCGAGCCAGGCATCGAACCCGGCGGACGATCCGGTGCCGACCGGCAATCCGGTATTGGCGATCACCAGCCGCGCGAAGCGATCGGGAAAAGCGGCGACCAGCCTCAGGCCGATCAGCCCGCCCCAATCCTGGCAGAACAGGGTGACGTCGGCCAGGTCGAGCGCGGTCAGCCAGTCGCTCATCCAGGCGACATGGCGTTCATAGCTATAGTCGGCGCGCTCGGCCGGCTTGTCGGACCTGCCGAAGCCGATCAGGTCAGGCGCGACGACGCGATAGCCACGGGCAACCAGCGCGGGCACGAACTTGCGGTAGAGATAGGACCAGCTCGGCTCGCCATGCATCAGCAGCACGGTCGGCGCGTCGGGATGGCCTTCGTCGAGATAATGGACGCGCAGCGCCGTGCCGTCGGCATCGGTGACGGTCAGATAATGCGGCTCGAACGCATAGTCCGCCAGCCCTTCGAACCGCTCGTCCGGAGTCCTGAGCACGCGCATCATCACTCTCCCGCTCTATATATTGGCAGTTAGAGTGTCATATCATCCCGGCCGGGTCAATGTCGCGGCGGTACCGGACGATCGGCGACGAGACGCACCCCGATATGGTCGGTACCGAGCCCGCGTTCCTGGAACTGGCGTGCGGCGGGGCGATAGCGCGCGCAGTAGTTGCTCGCGCAGAGATAGGATCCGCCCTTGATGACATGCATGTTGCCCTGCGGCCCGCCCGGGTCGCTGGTCCATTCCCAGACATTGCCGATCATGTCGTACAGGCCGAACGCGTTCGGCTTGAAGCATCCAACGGGTGCCCGGCCCTTATATCCGTCGAGCCCGAGGTCGCGTTGCGGGAACACGCCCTGATAATAATTGGCCTGGGGACGCCCTTCGCCATCGACCGGCTCGGGCAGCGCCTTCTGCCCGGCGCGGGCGGCATATTCCCATTCGGCCTCGGTCGGCAGTCTCTTGCCCGCCCAACGCGCATAAGCCTCGGCATCCTCGAACGCGATCTGGACGACCGGCTCATGCTCGCGCCCGGCGATCGACTCGGCCGGCCCCGACGGGTGCCGCCACTGCGCCCCGACCGACCAGCGCCACCAGCGGGGATCGTCCTGGCTCGGCACGCTGAACACGGCCGAACCCGGTATGCGCATCTCAGGCGGCGAGTCCGGCAGCGCCGGCGGGACGCGCTCGGCCATGGTCTTGTAGCCGGTCGCTTTGACGAAGGCGGCGAATTCGGCGTTGGTCAGCTCATGCGCGTCGATCCAGAAGGGTTTGACGCTGACGGTACGGGGCGGCCCCTCCTCGCGGTAGAGCGGGTCGTCCCCCATCGTGAAGCTGCCGCCGGGAATCGCGACCATCGGCGCGGCGGAGAGATCGGCGCAGGTCGAGCCAGGCTGTTTCGAGGTGCAGGCGGTCGTGGCCAGCAATGAGACGGCAAAGGCTGACAGAAGGAAGCGCCGCCTGCCGCCGCCTGCTCGTTGGGAGGCGGGCCGATCAAACAAGGGTTGTTTCCCCGGCGAAGGCCGGGGCCCGGTCGGGAAGGTTGATGTCACGGTGTGCAACGCCTGTCACTATCGTCCCCCGACTGGACCCCGGCCTTCGCCGGGGAAGAACGAGGAGGCTGGCATGCGGATTACCCGCAAGCAACCTCATCGCATGCTTCGCCGATGGCGGCATAGATCAGGTCCAGGTCCGCATCCTCGATGCAATAAGGCGGCATGACATAGACGGTGTTGCCGAGCGGGCGAAGCAGCAGGTTCCTGTCGCGGAACAGCGCGGACAGGCGCGGGCCGAGGGTGGACAGATAATCGCTCGCCCCGTCGGCGATCTCGATCGCGGTGATCGTGCCGATCTGCCGAGCGTTGCGTACCGCCGGCAAGGTGGCGAGCTCGGCCAGCCGGCTCCCCTGGCGGGCGGCCAGGCCAGCGATCCGCTCGAGCACCGGCTCCTCGCGCCAGATGGCGAGATTGGCATTGGCCGCGGCACAGGCGATCGGGTTGGCGGTGTAGCTCGACGAATGGAAGAACATCCGCGCCCGGTCGGTGGAGAGATGGGCTTGGTAGATCGGCTCGCTCGCCATCGTCACCGCCAGCGGTATCGCGCCGCCGGTGAGTCCCTTCGACAGGCACAGGATATCGGGGACGATCCCGGCCTGCTCGCAGGCGAGCAGCGTCCCGGTGCGGCCCCAGCCGGTCATCACTTCGTCGGCGATGAACAGCACGCCGTGCCGCGTGCAGATCGCGCGCATCTCGGCCAGTACCCGGGCCGGATAGACCAGCATCCCGCCCGCGCCGAGGAGCAGCGGCTCGACGATCAGTGCCGCCGGCCTGTCACGGCAGGCGGCTTCCAGGTCGTCGAGCATGTCCTGCTCGCGCCCGGCGGCGGGGAAAGGCAGCGTGCCGACATCGAACAGCAGGGGCGCATAGGCCTGGTTGAACACGCCGCGCGCGCCGATCGACATCGCACCGATCGTGTCGCCATGATAGCTGTGCTCCATCACCAGGATGCGGTGCCGGGGCTCGCCGCGATTGGCCCAGAAACCGAGCGCCATCTTCAGCGCCACCTCGACGCTGGTCGATCCCGAATCCGAGAAGAAGATGCGGGTGAGGTCGGCCGGCATCATCGCTCTCAGCCCCTGCGCCAGCGTTTCGGCCGGCTCGTGAGTCCAGCCGGCGAAGATGATCTGGTCGAGCTTGCCCGCCTGCTCGGCGATCGCCGCCATGATGCGCGGGTTGCAGTGGCCGTGAGTCGTCACCCACCAGGAGGAGATGGCGTCGACGATCCGCCGCCCGTCCGCGGTGTAGAGTGCCGCGCCTTCATTGTGAGTGACGAGCGGGATCGGCTCGCCCAGCCCGTGCTGGGTGAAGGGATGCCAGATCGGGGAACCGCTCATCGGAAATCCGCCGGATCGAAATGGGCGGCGAACGCCGCGGCGAGCGTGTCGGCATCGAGCGGTGCCAGACGCGGCAGCCGGCCGAGCCGCCTTACCCCGCCGATCCGGGCGATGGTCGCCTCGCTATGCTCCACGGCGTCGCCGGTAAAGGCGATGCCCAGGATCGGCACGCCGCGCGCGCGCAGCGCCTCGATCGACAACAGGCTGTGGTTGATCGTGCCCAGCGCGGTGCGCGCGACCAGCACCACCGGCAATGCCCAGCGCGCGAACAGGTCGGCGAAGACCAGGTCGCCGGCCACCGGCACCAGCACGCCGCCCGCGCCTTCGATCACCAGCGGTCCGTCGAGCGGAGGCGGCACCAGTCGTTCGGGGTCGATCGTCACGCCGTCGATCGCGGCCGCGCGATCGGGCGAGCAGGGGGTGGTCAGCCGATAGGCCTCGGGGAGGATCCGCCCGGGCTCCAGCCCGCCCAGCCGCGCGACGGTCGACGAATCGCCGCCTTCCTCCAGCCCGGCCTGGACCGGTTTCCAATAGGAGGCGCCCAGCGCGCCCGCGAGCGCGGCGGCGAAGACCGTCTTGCCGACATCGGTATCGGTGCCGGTGACAACGATGCGCGGCGCGATCATTTGAGTGCTTCCGCGATGGCGTCGGCCAGCGCCTCCGCATCGTCCAGGGTCAGGTTGAGCGTCAGCGAGATGCGCAGTCGCGACGTGCCCGCCGGGACGGTCGGCGGCCGGATGCCCCGCACGTCGAAGCCCGCTGCCTGCAGGGTCGCGGCGACCTGCATCGTCCGCGCTTCGTCGCCCAGCAGCAGCGGCAGGATCTGCGATCCGGTCGGTGCGACGCCGCAACGCGCCAGCGCCCGCTCGGCGGCGGCAACGAGTTGCCACAGCGCGGCACGGCGCTCCGGCTCGTCGACCAGGATGCGCAGGCTCTCGCGCACAGCGCTTGCCATCAGCGGCGATGGCGCGGTCGAGAAGATGAAGCCGCGCCCGCGATTGATCAGGAAGTCGCGCATCACCTGGGGGCCGCAGACCAGCGCCCCTTCGCACCCGAGCGCCTTGCCGCAGGTGTGCAGGGTGATGACATTCTCGTGCCCGTCGAGCGCCGACGCGAGGCCGCGTCCGTCATTGCCGAACACGCCGGTGGCGTGCGCCTCGTCGATCAGCAGCATCGCATCGTGCCGGGCAGCCACGACCGACAGCGCGTCGAGCGGCGCCCGGTCGCCGTCCATGCTGTAGAGGCTCTCCACCGCGATCCAGGGCCGGCCGGTTCCCCCCGCCCGCCGCCACCGCGCGATCTTGTCCTCGAACGCGTCGACATCGTTGTGCGCGGCGGACACGCAGTCGGCGCGGCCGAGCCGCATGCCTTCATGCGCGCTCGCATGGATCAGGGCGTCGTGGACGACGATGTCGCCGCGTTGCGGCAGCGTCGAGAACAGTGCCGCATTGGCGCTGTAGCCGCTCGAGAAGAACAGGGTTGTCTCCGCCCCGAAGAAGGTCGCGGCCTCTGCCTCCAGCGCCTCATGCTCTTCGTGATTGCCGCGCAGCAGCCGCGATCCGCCCGATCCCGTCGGCACCCGGCGCGCGATCGCCGCCGTGACGGCGGCGGCAAGCCTCGGGGCCGATGCCAGGGCGAGATAGTCGTTCGACGACACGTCGATGCCACGGCGCGGCGCGAGTACCCGCAGGCGATCCTGCGCGGCGAGCTGGACGAGATCAGCGCGGTAGGGAGTGAGTAGCGACATGACGCGGCCTCTAACCGCATCGTGTCGCCATGACGATATGTTATGCGGAAGGAGCGCGCTTGTGCGGAAGGACGAGCGAGGGCAGGGGCGTGCCATGGTCAGTCCCTTTCCCGGCCGCGGCTTCGCCGCCTTCCTGTTCGACATGGACGGGACGATCCTGAGTTCCATCGCGGCGGCCGAGCGGGTCTGGGCGTCCTGGGCCCGGCGCCACGGCCTGGACGTGGGGGCCTTCCTGCCGACGATCCACGGCAGACGCAGCGTGGAAACGGTCCGCCGGCTCGCGCTTCCCGGCGTCGATCCCGAGGCCGAGGCGGCGGCGATCACACTGGCCGAGATCGAGGATGTCACGGGCGTGGCGGCGATCGCCGGCGCACCCGCTTTCCTTGCGGCACTGCCCGCTGGTCGCTGGGCGATCGTCACCTCCGCGCCGCGTGCCCTCGCGCTGCGGCGGCTGGAGGCGGCCGGCTTGCCGGTGCCGGAGGTGATGATCACCGGCGAGGATGTCGAGCATGGCAAGCCAGCTCCCGACTGCTTCCTGCTGGCGGCCGACCGTCTCGGCGTATCGGCTGGAGAATGCCTTGCGTTCGAGGATGCGGCGGCCGGCATCGCGGCCGCCGAAGCGGCTGGTTGCGCCGTGGTGGTGATCACCGCCACTCATGGGCATCCGCTTGCCACGCGTCATTTCGACGCACCCGGCTATGAAGCGCTCTCGGTCTCTCCCGGTGCGGCCGGATCGCTGATACTCGACGCGCGATAGCAAAAGCCAACGGCACTTGAACCGGTGCCGTCGGCGCAGCGCCACGCGACCGGGATATCGATCGGTCGTCATGCGTTTTTCGCGTCCATCCACAGCGCAGGAGCAGCATCATGCCTCGCGGAGACAAGGACGCCTATACCGACAAGCAGAAGCGCAAGGCGGAGCATATCGAGGAAAGCTACGAGGATCGCGGCGTGCCGAAGGACGAGGCCGAGCGACGGGCCTGGGCGACGGTGAACAAGGAATCGGGTGGCGGCAACAAATCCGGCTCGGGCCGGGGAAAGCCCGACACGCATGTCTCCTCCTCGCGCGGCGGCCGGGCGCACAAGTCCGGCTCGGCCGAACAGCGCTCGGCGGCGGCGCGCAAGGGCTGGGTCACCCGGCGCAGGAACGCGGCTGCCTGACGTTTCGCCCATCGAAGCGCGGCGCTATGAAGGGGTGTGACCAGCAGCCGTCGATCCCGAACACTGCCGGTCCTGGCCATGGGGCTGGCCTGCACCGTGTCAGCGGGTTCGCGGGCGCAGGAGACTCAACCGCCGGCGTGGCCCGACACGCTGCTTGCCCGTGCCGGCGCGCTCGCGCTGTTGCAGACGCTCAACGCTGACCTGCTCAGCCATGACAGCGCGACCCTTACGCTGGACGGCTGGTGCGCGCGCCGCCGCCTGGCACCGATGGGCAGCAGGATCGTCGCGGAGCGGGTCGCCGGGCAGGATAAGCCGGCAACGCCCGAGCTGCGCGCCGCGCTTCAGGTTGGGGCGGAGGAGCCGATCCGTTATCGCCATGTCAGGCTGCGCTGCGGCGACCGCGTCCTGTCGGAGGCGGACAACTGGTATGTCCCGTCTCGGCTCACGCCCGAGATGAATGCAGTGCTCGATACCACCGACACTGCCTTCGGCCGCGCTGTCCAGGCGCTGCATTTCCGCCGGCAGACCGTCAGCGCGACCCTGCTCTGGTCGCCGCTGCCGGACGGGTGGGATGTCACGCCGAAGGAGCGGGCAAGAGCCGGCGGCCGCACGCTCGTCATCCCGGCGCGGGTGATCGAGCATCGCGCCATGCTGCGCCTGCCCGACGGCACGCCGTTCAGCCAGGTGGTGGAAACCTATCGCGGCGACGTGCTCGGTGCGCCGCCCCCGGGCTTCGCGCGCCGATGACCCGGCCGGCGCGGCTGCGAGGGATCGTCCCGCCGCCGCGCACGTTCACGCTTCCGGGCCATCGATCGGTCCGCGACCACAACGAACTCAAGCGCTTCAGGAAACCCCATGCTTCAGGCTGAGCCAGTCCTAGATCACCATGACCTGATCCTGCGGCCCGATCCGTCGCGCACGGTCGTCCGGCCTTTCGAGCTCGAATATCCGGGCAGGTTCAAGGTCGAGGGTCATCCGCGTGCTCAGGCGATCGTCGATCGCATCCTGACGCTCGATGACAGCGCGCTCGAGAGCGAGCTGGCACTGCTCACCCAGTCGCTCGACGAGCGGCACCGCGACGTGGACGACCTGTTGCGCCGCCGCTTCGACGAGATCGCGAAGCTCCTGCCCGGCCCGGCAATGGTCAACGACGCGCAACGCCGGCTGATCGGCGCCTATTTCAGCGAGGAATTCTCGTTCGAAGCCGCGGCCTTGTTCAACCCGAGCGCGGTGCCGGCGCCGGACCAGTCGGGCGTGCCGGAAGGAGCGGTGCGCTTCATCCTTTCGCTTCGCGGTATCGGGGAAGGCCATGTCTCCTCGGTGACCTTTCGGACCGGCATCTGGATTCCCGGAGGCGAGATCGCCGTTGACCGCGCGAGCCCGACAGCGGTGCCGCCGATGATCAGCGAAGGGCAGGACGAAGTCCTTGCCGCGGTGGCGCTCGATTGCGGCGGCAGCCGCGACATATCGGAGACGGTGCTGTTTCCGATGCTGCCGAGCCAGCGCCAGGGCATCGAGGATCTGCGGCTGGTACGCTTCACCGACGACGACGGCAGCGTCACCTATCATGGCACCTATACCGCGTTCAGCGGTGCCGCGGCGCGGCCCGAGCTGCTCTCGGGCACCGATTTCCGCAGCTTCCGCATGCGCGCGTTCACCGGCGACGCGGCGGGCGCCAAGGGCATGGCGCTGTTCCCGCGCCGGATCGGCGGGCGCTACGCCATGCTCGGCCGGCAGGACAGCGAGAGTATCTGGCTTCACCTGTCGGACGATATCCTTCGCTGGGAAGGCGGCGGCAGGATCGTCTCCCCGCGCTATCCCTGGGAATTCGTCCAGATGGGCAATTGCGGATCGCCGATCGAGATCGACGAAGGCTGGCTTGTGTTCACCCATGGCGTCGGCACGGTGCGCAATTACTGCATCGGCGCGTGCCTGCTCGACAAGGCCGACCCCTCCAGATTGCTGGCACGCACGCCCGAGCCGATCCTCACCCCGAGCCCTGACGAGCGCGACGGCTATGTGCCCAACGTGGTCTATAGCTGCGGCGCGATGATCGAGGGCCGGAACGTGATGATCCCGTACGGTGTGGCCGACAATTTTGCGGCGTTCGCCACGACGACGGTCGACCGGCTGCTGCGCTGCATGGAATAGACGGCTGGGAGGGGCGACAGTCAGAATTGGCTCGTCGGCGACCCAAGATGATGGTTCGCGCTGAGGACGCTGAGAAGCTCCGGCCAGCGGCTCGGGCGGTCTGCGATGAAAGGCACGACCGTAAGCAGCCAGCCTGCCAGTGCGTGACGATCGAGTTCATATCAGCTCAGCGTTCTCAGCGCCTCTGCGCGAATCCTTCCCTTTGCTGTAACCGTGCCGGCTCGAAGTGACCCGTTACCGCACCCTCGCGGCATGCCATCCTGTGCAAAGCAGCGCTTATTGCGATTGACTTGCATTAGAATCTCCCGACTGCTAGCCGCCCGGCAACAGCCCGCGGCATGGTGACCGGCGGGCAGGGGGATCTCATGTCGTTTCGGTCCGTTTCTTCGATGTCTCTCGTCGCGTTCGCGTGCGCCGTGCCGGTTGCGGCTTCAGCGCAGCAGGCCGCCGCCGTATCGACCGACGACCGGGCGGATGCGACCGGCGATATCACCGTGACCGCGGCACGCACGATCCTGCCGCCCAATGCGCTGCCGCTCACGATCGACCTGATCGACAAGGTGACGCTCGACCAGCAGATCGCGATCTCGGGATCGATAACCGATGCGGTGGCGAACCTGACGCCGTCCTTCTCGCCCACCCGGCAGAAATTGTCGGGTGCGGGCGAGACGCTGCGCGGGCGGTCGCCGCTCTATGCGATCAACGGCATCCCGCAATCGACGCCGCTGCGCGACGGCAGCCGCGACGGCTTCACCATCGACGGCTTCTTCGTCGATCGAGTCGAGCTGATCTATGGGTCCAATGCGCTCCAGGGGGTCGGCGGTACCGGCGGCATCGTCAACCAGGTGACGGTGGGCGCGCCGCGCGAGGAGGGGTTCAGCGGGCGGACACTGCTCCAGGCCAATGCGGACAACGGCTTCAGCAAGGACGGGATCGGCGGCAAGGTGGCCGGGCTCGTCCAGTACAAGGCCGGGCGGTTCGATGCGACGGTGGGTGCCGCTTATGAGAAGCGCGGCGTCTTCTACGACGGCGACGGTCGCCGGGTCGGCCTGAACCTGACCCAGGGCGAATCGCAGGATTCGAAGACGCTCTCGCTGTTCGCGCGGCTTGGCTACAAGGTCGGCGAGACCGGCCGGATCGATCTGATCGCGAGCCGCTTCGAACTGAAGGGCGATGGCGACTATGTCGCGGTCCCCGGAAACCGGGTTACCGGGCTGCCGACCAGCGCGATGCGCGGCGACCCGCCCGGTATCGCCGCCGCCAGCCGCACCGAGAGCATCGCGCTTTCCTATACCGACACGTCGCTCTGGGGCGGCAATTTCGTCAGCCAGGTCTTCTTCAACCGCAGCCGCGACACCTTTGGCGGGGAGATCGCGCCGATCCCGACCTTCCAGGATCCGAAGATCGATCCGACCTTCAAGCTGTTCGACCAGTCGCAGAACCGGTCGCGCAAGATCGGCGGCAAGATCAGCTATGAGCGCGCCATCCCGGGCATCGAGGCGCTGACGACGACGGTCGGGTTCGATTTCCTGACGGATTCGACCCAGCAGCGGCTGATCGCGACGAACCGCGTCTGGGTGCCGCCAAGCGATTTCCGCAGCCTCGCGCCGTTCGGGCAGGCCAATCTCAAGCTGTTCGACGGCGTGCTGCGCCTGGCCGGCGGCGCGCGCTGGGAGAATGTGCAGATCAAGGTCGACGATTATCACACCCTCGCCTCGACCACCTATGACGGGTCGAAAGTCACGACCTATGGCGGCGTCGCGGTGTCCGGCGGCAAGCCGCGCTTCAGCGATCTCCTGATCAACGGCGGCGTGGTCGTGGAGCCGCTGAAGGGCATCCGTGCCTATGTGAGCTATGCCCAGGGCTTCACCGTCCCGGACATCGGCCGAATCACCCGGGCGGTGAACAAGCCCAACCAGGACATCGACCATTATGTCGACATCCAGCCGATCGTCTCGAACAATCGCGAGATCGGCGTCGAAGTGAAGCGCGGCCCGCTCGACGCCTCAGCCACCTATTTCTGGTCGTCGAGCGACAAGGGGCAGCTGCTCATCGCCAGTCCCGGCGGTATCTTCGATGTCCAGCGGCAGCGGGTCGAGATCCAGGGGCTGGAGATCAATCTGGGCGTTCAGCTGCCGATCGACGGGCTGCGCGTATCGGCGGGCTATGCCCATATCGAAGGCCGCTACGACGCCAGTCCCATACCCGACGGCATCGTCGATACAGATCTGGACGGGACCAACATCTCGCCCGACCGGCTCAACCTCGCGGCCAATTATGCCAGGGGGCCGCTGTCGATGCGCGTCCAGACTCAATTCTACCTGTCGCGCACCTTCCAGGGGCTGAAGCGCGTTCCGGACAATGACTTCGGCGGCTATACGCTGACTGATGCCTATGTCCGCTACCAGACCGGGATCGGCGGTATAACGCTCAGCGTGTCGAACCTCTTCGACAGGCAATATATCGACTATAGCAGCGATACCCGGCTCCCGACTGACAATCTCAGCTATTTCGCCGGGCGTGGTCGCTCGTTCACGCTCGGCTGGGACACGCGTTTCTGACATGAAATGGCTTGACCTGATCCATCGCTGGACCGGTGGCATCATCGGGCTGGTGCTGGCGGTGATGGGCCTGACCGGCGCGATCCTGGTCCATAAGGAGAGCTGGATCGCGCTGCCGCATGCCGGCGATGCGCGGATCGGCGATCCGGCGGCGATCGGGTCGGCGACCGAGAGGCTGATGACCGCCAATCCCGGGGCGCAGGGCATCGTCTATGCCGGCGACCGGTTCGGGCTTGACCAGCTGCGCCTGCCCAGGGGCGCGGGCGCCTATGCCGACCAGGCGGGCAATATCGTCACGCGCTGGTCGAGCCAGTGGGAGCGGCCCGAGCTGTGGATCTTCGACCTGCATCATCACCTGTTCAGCGGCGATGTGGGCGAGACGATCATCGGCGTGGCGGGGCTGGCGGCGATCCTCTTCGTCGTGACGGGATCGATCCTGTGGTGGCGCACCCGCCGGACTTTCAAATTCCGCCCGTGGCCGAAGCGGTTGAGCAGGCCGGCGATCGTGATGCAGCATCGCGACCTCGGGATCGTCATGGCGCCGCTGCTGCTGTTGTCGGCGGTGACCGGGACGATGATGGTGTTCAGGCCCTTCGCCAATCTCGTGCTGATCCCGTTCGGATCGGGCGAGACGCTGGCCGCCGCGATGGCACCCCCCAAAGTGAAGAGCGGCCCGTTGTCGGCGATGCCGGACTGGCGCGGGATGATCGCCGCCGCGCATCAGCGCTTCCCCGACGCGCAGATCCGCATCCTTTCCCTGCCGCGCAAGCCGGGCGACGCGATCCTGATCCGGATGAAGCGTTCGGGCGAATGGCTGCCCAACGGACGCTCGACCCTGTGGTTCGATGCGGCGGACGGGCATGTGCTGGCAGCGACCGACGCGCTGGCGATGCCACGGGTCGCCCAGGTCTTCAACGGTGCCTATCCGCTCCATGCGGCGAAGGTGGGCGGGCTCGCCTATCGCCTGCTATTGACGGTGTGCGGGCTTGCGCTCGCCATGCTGGGCAGCCTGGCGGTGTGGACCTTCTGGTTCAGGCGACCGCGCCGGAAGTCCGTGACGCGTCCGGCCGCAGCGCGTTCAGTATAGGCAATGAATCGGCGACATTGCCGGCCTGGACGAGGCGATCGGAAAGGTCGGAGGCCGGGCGCGCCCGGCCCCCGGTAAGGATGGCTTTACTGCTGCCACACGGTGACGTTGGAGCTGCCGTTGCTGCCATAACCCTCGGTGGCGAGGATCTGATAGTTCATCGTGCCGAGGTTCATGCCATGGCTCCGCCACGCATTGACGTGGTTGACGAAGGCGATGACGTTATTGGTGCCGGTCGCGCGCTTCGACGTACGCACGCTCCAGAATTGATAGAAGGTCGCGTTGCCGATGATGGACGGCGCGTTGACGCGTTGCGTGCGGTAGATGTTGTAGGTGCCGCCGTCGCTGCTGACGGTGCCCATGAAGGTGGCGCCGCTGCCCGGAGGGGTAAAGCTTCCCCAATTGTCGACGACATAATATTCGATCAGCGGGTTGGTCGACCAGCCGTACAAGGCGAGATAGCCGTTCGAGCCGCCATTGAACACGCCGGCATTGTACCCGATCACGCGGCTGGTCGACCCGGTGGCCCAGCCCTTCCCGGCAACGAGATTGCCGCTCGAGCCGAGGTTCCAGGTGGTGCTGTAATTGCCGTTGGTGCCGAGCGTCATGCATGCCGACCCGGAGCTCAGATAGACCTGATAATAGTATCCGTTGTTGGTGCCGGTCTGGTTGTTGCAGATGGTCTGCGCCTGCAGGCTGCCGGCGGTAGCCAGGGCCAGAACCGGTGGAAGGATGCGTGTTACCGCTATCATGACTAGCCGCTTCAAGTTCATATGCCTCTCCTGTTTCTGATTTTGCTGGTAATCCGCCGCGGCGTCAGTTCTGGAGTCGTCTTTGAGCGCGCGACATGAATTGATGACATGCGAATACTGTAACCGTCAAGTGGAACGGTAACATCAGATTCAGGCGGTGAATCCAGTGAGCCGGGAAAGCATTTGGTGGGATATCCGAAGGGTCTCGACCGGGGGGTGAAACGGGTCAGGTCTGTTGAGGCTGGATCTGCCGCATGTGCGTCAATCAGGTTCGACGTCGTGGTTTTCACGAACCTTCATGAACGGCGGCAAGGCCTGGCAGGCCACGACGATCACGATTGAAGATCGAACCTGCAATTCAGGCAGGACGTGGTGAGGCTATCGTAGGTGGCCCCGTCCGCATCATTGGGATCGGAAGAGACCCAGGTGAGCGGATCCTTGCTGCAGCGCGGACAGCGAAATTCGGAGATGCGCCTGTTCTGAACGATCAACAATCCTGCCGATACGATTAGCCCAAGGGAAAATATCGCCAGGAGCAATATATTCTGGCCGGCTGCGGAGAGCGCTGCTCCCATGAATGATAAAAACACAATAAGTGCATATCGTTTTGCGTGGGCGCGGCGCCTGTTATATTCGGCAAGCGTCATATCGAATATCCGTCGTCTCGCGCATTGGGCCGATCATGGCGCAGGGAGCTGCAATTCGCCGTTATAGTTGCATCCGATCAGCGTCTTGCCCGGAAAAGCCGGGTTTGTTGAGATCTGCAGCGAGGACCGGTTCTTGAAGGAGAATCCGGATTCCTTGTCCACATTGATCGATTCATCGACGAGGCGTTCGCCCCTGAATTGCCCGGACCCTTCAAGAATATTGGCGATATTCTGCGCAGCGCCGAGCGCGGTGGGGTCCGGCAGGTCCAGGACTGCAAACATCGCAGTGCCGGTGAAGGCCACGGTGCTGGTCGTGTAGCCAAAGACGCCAAGCGGTTTGGGAAGGCGGTATGACGAGAAGAACGTGCTTCTGGTTGGAATCTTCGTCCAGCCACGCGCCTTGGCGCTACCCGGACTGTCACCATCGCTGATCGACAGCGCAAAGCCGACATAATGGCCCCCATCGATCTTGCAGGCCAGGACATCCGCCAGATCGACCGTGGCCGGATCGAATGGCGTTGGCTGAGCCCCGGCCGCCAAGGAAGATGATAACAACAGCGCCGCCAGCGCAAACTTATATCCGGCCCGCATCATTCACTCCCCGGTCACGCTGTTCCGTTTCGGAATTGAACTAGCCAACGGCCTAACGCCGACAAAGTCCCATGAGTAGCGGTTCGCAGCGATAATCGACCGGACGCGCCATAAAGGGCGATCTCAGACGCCCCGCCATGCCGCATGCGAGTTCTTGGCGTCGTTCTGCTTGGCGATTCCAAAGAGGGGCCTGGCGTATGTTCCGACCAGATTTCAGCGATTCTCGCTGTTGCCCCCGTTCGGGGAAGGTCGCACAAGATCGAGAGCTGGCGGAGCGGGAGGGATTCGAACCC
>JAZKCJ010000001.1:0-270153 GCA_040388155.1 Pseudomonadota bacterium | reverse complement strand
CGCGCTACATCAACGACCGCAAGCTGCCCGACAAGGCGATCGACGTGATCGACGAGGTCGGCGCAATGCAGATGCTGGTGCCGCCGAACAAGCGCAAGAAGACCATCACCACCCGCGAGATCGAGGCAGTGATCGCGACGATGGCGCGCATCCCGCCGAAATCGGTCTCGGCCGACGATACCAAGGCGCTCGAGTCGCTCGACACCGACCTGAAGCGCGTCGTGTTCGGCCAGAATGCAGCGATCGAGAAGCTCGCCTCGGCGATCAAGCTTAGCCGTGCAGGCTTGCGCGATCCCGACAAGCCGATCGGCAACTATCTGTTCACCGGCCCGACCGGCGTGGGCAAGACCGAGGTCGCGCGCCAGCTGGCCGCGATCATGGGTATCCCGCTCCAGCGGTTCGACATGTCTGAATATATGGAGCGCCATTCGGTCAGCCGGCTGATCGGCGCCCCTCCGGGCTATGTCGGCTACGATCAGGGCGGCCTGTTGACCGATGCGGTCGACCAGCAGCCGCATTCGGTGCTGCTGCTCGACGAGATCGAGAAGGCACATCCCGACCTGTTCAACATCCTGTTGCAGGTGATGGACAACGGCAAGCTGACCGACCACCATGGCAAGACCGTCGATTTCAGGAACGTCATCCTGATCATGACGACCAATGCCGGCGCATCGGACATGGCACGCGAGACGCTGGGCTTCGGCAACCTCTCCCGCGAGGGCGAGGACGAGCAGGCGGTGCAGAAGATGTTCACGCCTGAGTTCCGCAACCGGCTCGATGCGATCGTGCCGTTCGGATATCTGCCGCCGGAAGTCGTGGCGCGGGTGGTGGAGAAGTTCATCCTCCAGCTCGAGCTTCAGCTTGCCGACCGCCATGTGCACATCAGCCTGGACGACGAATCCAAGGCGTGGCTGACCACCAAGGGCTATGACAAGCTCTATGGCGCGCGGCCGATGGGGCGGCTGATCCAGGAGAAGATCAAGCAGCCGCTGGCCGAGGAGCTGCTGTTCGGCAAGCTCGTCCATGGCGGCGAGGTGAGCGTGAAGCTGAAGGACGGCGCGCTGGCGTTCGAGATCGTCTCCGCGCCGCCGAAGAAGCCCAAGAAGAAGGGCAAGGCGGAAAGCGTCGACGCCAAATAACGCGTTACCCAAAACACCGGAGAGGCCGCGGCGGCGACGCCGCGGCCTTTTTCGTCTCAGGGGACGTAATAGCCGGGTCCGCCCGTCTGGATGGTGACCGTCACCCTGGTGCCGCCCTGTACCACCAACGGCGGAGGTGGCGCGGGCTGGTACCGGACCGGCGCTGACGGCGCGCAGCCATATCTGCCGCAGGCCCGCAATTCCGCCGCGCGTTCGCGGGCGAGACGGCGCATCCAGCGGTCGCGCGCGATCGCGGCGGAGGCCTGTTCCTCGGTGCTTGCCCAGGCCTCGTCGCGGCAATCCCGATCGCCGTCGCAGATCCGGTTCACGGCGCGCTCGACCCGGCGATACAGTTCGGCGACGCCGGCGCTGGTCGACAGGTCGAGATCGGCTGCGGCGACCGGGATCGACCGTATCTCGTAGCGATCATAGGCATTGGCCGTCGTCCCCAGCCCCGCCGCGGCGGCGAACAGCAGCAATCCGCGGATCATGGTCCATCTCCCACCATCGAAGATGGTTAACAATAGAGGCCCGGGCTGAGGGAAAGACAAGCGGCAAGCCCGTCCCGCGTTCGGACAGTGCGCCTAGCCGCGAACCCAGCCAATCGCCGGATCGTTCATGTCGACCGCCTCGCCCAGTTCCCACACCTCGGGATAGCCATAGCCGACCAGATTGACGAAGGTCTGGATGTTGAGCGCGAGCTGGATCGACTTGGTCATCACTGGCGCGACATTGTTGCGGAAATTATTGTTGCAATAGATGTAGATCGGGCGCGTCCGGTCAGGGCCGATCACCCGGGCGAGGCTCTCTGCGGTGAAATCTGAAAAGGGCAGGTTCACCGCCCCTTCGATATGTCCACGCCGAAACGCCTCGGTCGAGCGCGCGTCGAGCAGCAGCGCACCGGAACTGGCGGCCCGTCGGCGGAAATCGGCGGCTCGCAGGAGCCTCCCTGCGCGATAGGGGCCGACTTTCTGCGTCAGCGCGACATAGCCTGAATAGTCGATCAGCGGATTGGCGCCCGGTGCGACCGGCCCGGCCTCCTGCGCGGCAGCGGGCGGCGCAAGAGCAAGGCACGAGAGGCAGATGACGGCGGCAGACAGGCATAGACGCATGGCGATCGCTCCCGGGATCGGATCAGGCCCTCGGCTATGCGCAACCCAGGCTTGATCAGCGCTGAACGTACCTCCACCAACCGCACGGACACCGACCGGGCAGGAAAATCGGTCGAAAGGCGTGTGCCGGGCACTATCCTTTACCTTCTGTTCGGCATCTGCGGTTTACACCGCCCGCCATGCTCAAGGGGTGGGTTTTCAATCTGTTGGCGCTGACCGGCGCGCTACTATGGGTCGTGCTGGCCGGCGCAGCGCCGGCCGCGGCGCAGACCGGGCTTGCCGGACGGCCCGTCCCGGTCTGCGTGGCCCGGGCGACACCGGACATGACCCCGCGGACCTTGTTCGCTGAGCCCGCCCGTTTCGATTGCGACGTCAGGCAGACCGCGCTCGGCTCCGGTGACTATTGGGTGTTGTCGGCGCCGGTGCACGCCGCCGGCCCAGCCGATATTCGTATCGGCAGCCTGTGGCAGGAGCGGGTGACGCTCCATGCGCTGTACGCCGACGGCAAGATCCTGTCGGCGGTGACCGACGGCCGGTCGGCAACCCGCCACCTGCAGCTCGGCGCGATCATCGAGCGCGGGCTGCCCGAGCGCAACGCCGCGCTGGTCAGGCTGCTGTGGCATGTCGAGGGTGCGGCGAACCTGCGCGGCATCCTGGTCGGCGCGCGGATCGCGACGCCGGCGGAAAGCGCCAAGGCCAATCTGCTGATGGGCGCTGTCTATGCCGGATTCGCCGGGCTGTGCATCGCCCTGTTCGTTTACAATCTCGCGCTGTGGGGGGCGCTGCGCCATCGCTTCCAGCTCGCTTATTGCGGCATGCTGCTTGCGCTCATGGTGTATGCGGCATCTTCCTCCGGGGCGCTGGCCTGGGCCTGGCCGGATATCCTCAACAACGACCGGTTGCGCATCAACTATGCGTCGCTGGGCATGGCGGCGGTGGCGGCGATGCTGTTCGCCCGCAGCTTCTTCGAACCACGCGTGTTCGCCGGGTGGCTGGCCAAGGCAAGCAACCTGATCTGCGGGCTGATGCTGACAACGGTCGCGCTGCTCGCAATGCTGGCCCCATCCCAGATCCCCCTGTTCGACAAATTCTTCTCGTTCGTGTTCATTGCCCAGATCGGCATTGTCGTGCCGATCCTGTGGCGCGGCTGGTATGCGCGAAGCAATTATCTGTGGATGTTCGCGATCGCCTGGGCGGCCCCGATCGTACTTGCCTGTTTCCGCGTCGCCAGCTCGCTCAACGCGATCAGCTGGAACTTCTGGCTCGACAATTCGACGATCCTGACCATGACGGTCGAGGCGCTCTTTTCGAGCCTCGCCATCGCCTATCGCATCCGCCTGCTCAGCCGCGAGCGCGACGAGGCCCGCGAGCAGGAGATCGCGGCGCGGCTGCTGGCCGATACCGATCCGCTGACCGGCCTGTTCAACCGCCGCGCCTTCCTGCGACACGCGATCGGACGCGAGGGCGACCAGATCCTGCTGCTGGCCGACATCGACCATTTCAAGCGAGTCAACGAGACGATCGGCCATGACGGCGGCGACGAGGTGCTTCGCGTCTTCGCCCGCACGCTGCGCCTGTCGGTGCCGCCGGAAGCGCTGGTCGCGCGGATCGGCGGCGAGGAGTTCGCGATCGTCACGCCCGCCGGCCTGGCGGTCGAGGCCGAGGACATATTGGCGCGGCTTCGCGCAGCGCGGATGCCCTATGACCTGTCGGTCACGGCGAGCATCGGCACCTGTACCGGCCCGCTGGCCAGGGAAACCGACTGGAAAGCCTTGTATCGCGGCGCCGATCGCGCCCTGTTCGAGGCAAAGGCAGCGGGCCGCGACCGGGTGCGCCGTACCCACGCCGAAACCCAGATCAGGGGCCGAATCGCGGCCTGACCTCGCTTGCCCCGCCTGCCCCCCGCGCTTATGGTGCCGGGCACGGGAGTAACCAATGCGTCGTCGTCGAACCGGGCTGATCATCGCAAGCCTTGCCTTGCTGATCATGGCAGCACGCCATCCGTCCGCCGATCTGCGCATCCTCACGCATGACCGGACTGACAGGGCACCGCAGAGCTTCCAGGCAGCGATCGATTTCGGCCTGGTGGCGATATCGGTGCTGGTCACCTGGACCGCGAAACGCATCGCCTGACGGCTTGCACCTTGCGCGGCCGTTGCTTACACCCTTGTCAATGAGCGACCCTGAGAGCGCCTGGCGCGATTCCTATCGTCACCCAACGCGCTGGGACAGCGCCTATCCGCCGCAATCCATGGTCGACTTCTTCGACGAGGCAGCGACGCGCGGCGCAGGAGCGCCGCTGATCGATTTCCTCGGACGGCACTACAGCTATGCCGAGACGCTTGACGGGGCGAATCGAGTGGCCGCCGGCCTGAAGGCCCTTGGCTACGGCCCGGGCGACCGGATCGGCCTGTTCCTGCCCAATGTGCCGCACTATCTCGCGGCCTATTACGGCATCCTCAAGCTGGGCGCGACGGTGGTGAATTTCTCGCCGCTCTACACGCCAGCCGAACTTGAGCATCAGGTCGCCGATTCGGGCACGAAACTGCTGTTCACCCTGTCGGCCAGCGCTCTGTTGCCGACGGCGCTCCAGGTGCTCGACGGCAGCAGCCTCGAACGGCTGATCGTCGGGTCGGTCGCAGGCGCGCTGCCGGCGACGAAGTCGGTGCTCTACCGGCTGTTCAAGCGCGGCGAGGTGACGAAACGGCCTGACGATCCCCGGATCATGGCCTTTTCGACGCTGATCGCGAACGACGGCGTCCACCCGGCCGCCGCGATCGACCCGGTCAACGACGTCGCGCTGATCCAATATACCGGCGGCACCACCGGCACGCCGAAGGGCGCGATGCTGACTCACCAGAATCTGAGCGCCAATGCGCGCCAGGTGATGGACCTGGACCCCCATCCCAATATGCACGACCGAATCCTCGGCGTGCTGCCGCTGTTCCACGTCTTCGCCAATACCTGCGTGCTCAACCGCACCGTGCTCAACGGCGGCTGCATCGTGATGCTGCCGCGCTTCGAGGCGGGCCAGGTGCTGGCGGCGATCGACCGGACCAAGGCGACCGCCCTGCCCGGCGTGCCGACCATGTATCAGGCGCTGCTCGACCATCCGAAGCTGGCCGCGACCGATTTCTCGTCGCTTCGCGTCTGCATTTCGGGCGGGGCGCCGCTGCCGGCCACGCTGAAGGCCAAGTTCGAGGCAGCGACCGGTTCAGCCGTGGTCGAGGGCTATGGCCTGTCCGAAAGCTCGGGCGTGATCTCCGCCAATCCTTATGAAGGCGAAGGCAAGTCAGGCACGATCGGGCAGCCGATCCCGGGCACGCATGTGACGCTGGTCGACAAGGGCGATCCTGCCCGGCCTGCCCCGGAGGGCGAACCGGGCGAGATCGTCGCGGCGGGCCCGCAGATCATGAAGGGCTATTGGAATCGTCCCGACGCCGATGCCGATGTGTTCGTGACCGATGCGGCGGGGCGGACATGGCTTCGCACTGGGGATGTCGGCACGATCGATTCGGACGGCTTCATCAAGATCGTCGACCGGCTGAAGGACATGATCGCCGTCTCGGGCTTCAAGGTGTTCCCGAGCCAGATCGAGGCGGTGCTGCATCGCCACCCGGCGGTGAAGGAGGCGATGGTGATCGGCCTGCCCGATCCCTATCGAGGCGAGCATCCCCGCGCCTATGTCACGCTGAACGACGGCGCCGTCATCAGCGGCGAGGACCTGCGCGACTGGCTGAACCCGCAGATCGGACGGCACGAGCGGGTCGATCAGGTCGTCGTCCGGCTGACCATGCCGAAGACGATGATCGGCAAGCTCAGCCGCAAGGACCTTGTGGCGGAAGTGATGGCGGAGACCAATTCCTCCCCAGCCGTTTAGCGGGATGGGTCGGGAAGGCCGTCGATATCACTGCGTCCTGAAAGACACATTCTCTCCTGCCCTAGTCGCAAGCAGGAGGGGAATCGCCTCACCCCGTCCTTGACCCTCATCGCCCGCCTGCCGCATAGCGGCGTGATGGAGAAACCGATCGAAGAGCTGTCGTTCGAGGACGCGCTGAAGGAGCTTGAGACGATCGTCTCGCGGCTCGAAACCGGCGAGGCCCCTCTCGACCAGGCAATCAGCCTGTACGAACGCGGCGACAAGCTGCGGCGCCGCTGCGCCGACCGGCTCGATGCGGCGCAGGCCCGGATCGAGTCGATCCGGCTCGACAGCGAGGGCCGGGCTGCCGGCACCCAGCCCTTTGCCGCCGGCTGAATCGATGTCCGCCACGCCCCTGTCGCTGCAGGCAGCGCTTACCCAGGTCGGTGCCGATGTGGACCGCCGACTCGATGTCCTGCTCGCCCTCCCGGACGATCCGCGCCACGATCTCTATCGGGCGATGCGGCATGCCGCGATCGGCGGGGGCAAGAGGCTGCGCCCGCTGCTGGTGTTCGCGACCGCCCGCCTGTTCGGGGTCGACCGCGATTGCGCCGGGCGCGCTGCGACCGCGATCGAGTGCATCCATGTCTATTCGCTGATCCATGACGATCTGCCGGCGATGGACGATGACGACATGCGCCGCGGCAAGCCCACCGTGCACAAGATGTTCGGCGAGGCGACCGCGATTCTCGCCGGCGACTGCCTGCATGCGCTTGCCTTCGAAATTCTTGGCGACCCGGCGACTCACCCCGATCCCTTCGTCCGCAGCGAGCTTGTCCTCGATCTCGCCCGCGCGGCCGGCCCCTCGGGCATGGCAGGCGGCCAGATGATGGATCTGGAGGCAGAAAAAGCGAGCTTCGACTTGCCGACCGTCACCCGGCTGCAGGCGATGAAGACCGGCGCGCTGATCGCCTGCTCGGTCGAGGCGGGCGCGATCCTGGGCCGAATCCCGCCTGAGGGACGCACCTCGCTGCGCGGCTATGCACGCGACCTCGGCCTTGCCTTCCAGATCGCCGACGACCTGCTCGACGTCGAGGGCGACGAGGCGGCCGCCGGCAAGAAGCTGCGCAAGGACGGCGAGGCGGGCAAGGAGACCTTCCTGTCGCTGCTCGGCATCGCGCGCGCGCGCGAACAGGCCCGGATGCTGGTCGACCAGGCAGTGCAGCATCTTCAGGGCTTCGGCCCCGAGGCCGACCTGCTGCGGGCGATCGCCCGCTTCACGCTGGAGCGCGATCGATAGCGGCGCTGCGCCGGCTCGCCTGGACGACGATCGCGCTGACGGGGGCCGCGGCGATCGGCATCGGCGGCTGGCACTATGCGCGTCACTGGCAGCCGTCGACGCTGGACTATCCCCGCCAGGGCATCGACGTCTCGCATCATCAAGGCGCGATCGACTGGCCCGCCCTGCCGGCGCAGGGCGTGGATTTCGCCTATATCAAGGCAACCGAGGGCGGCGATCGTCGCGACAGGCGGTTCGCCGAGAACTGGGCCGGTGCCGGTCGCGCCGGGATAGCGCGCGGGGCCTATCACTTCTTCACCCTCTGTCGCCCGGGGGCCGACCAGGCGGCCAATTTCATCGCCACCGTGCCGCCCGACCCCGCGATGCTGCCGCCGGTCATCGACCTGGAGTTCGGCGGCAACTGCGCCGCGCGTCCTTCGGCGAAAGCGCTGATCGCCGAACTCGCCGCCTTCATCCGCCCGGTGGAGGCACGATTCGGCAAGCCGGTGACACTCTACCTCACCCGCGAATTCGACACCGCCTACACGCTCAGCGCGCGGGTGAATCGCCCGCTCTGGCTGCGCCGGCTGGTGCTAGAACCGCATTGGGGCGCGCGCGCCTGGTCGATCTGGCAGGCATCGAGCTTCCGCCGCGTTCGCGGCATCACCGGCCGGGTCGACTGGAACGTGATGCGGCCTTGACACCCGCGCGCCGCGCCAGCAGTCCCCAATTCTTGCGTGCTTGGCAGAGGCAGTCGACATGACCATCCGTACCGGCGTCTATCCCGGCACTTTCGATCCCGTCACGCTCGGGCATATGGACATCATCCGGCGCGGCGCGAAGCTGGTCGACCGGCTCGTCATCGGCGTGACCACCAATCCTTCCAAGTCGCCGATGTTCGACCTCGACGAACGGATGGCGATGGTCCAGCGCGAGGTGGCGGGAATCGGCGGCGAGATCCATGTCGTCAGCTTCGATTCGCTGCTGATGGATTTTGCCGAGCGTGAGGGCGCGAAGGTCATCGTGCGCGGCCTGCGTGCCGTCGCCGACTTCGAATATGAATATCAGATGGCGGGGATGAACCAGCAGATCAATCCGCGCGTCGAGACGGTATTCCTCATGGCCGACGTCTCGCTTCAGCCGATCGCGAGCCGGCTGGTCAAGGAGATCGCGCTTTACGGCGGGCCGATCGACCGGTTCGTGTCGCCCGCCGTCGCCCGCGATGTCGCGGCCCGAGTCGAGAAGATCGGGCGGAAGGGCAGCTGACGCGATTTCCTGCGGCAGCCGCCACACGAGCGCCACGGTTGCGTCGGATGAAGGCGGTTTGCAGCGGTTCAGATTGGCGCAAGCAGGGATTTGCTCTAAGCGCGCTGCAAGGCCCGAGACCAGCGGGTGAACGCCTTACGGGTCGGAAGTACAAGGCCCAGGATGTTACGGGGATATGATGCGTTTTATTGCCAGCCTGATCGCGTGTGTATCCGCCCTTCTCTTCGCGGGTATGGCGACCGCCCAGCAGACCATTGATACGCCGATTGCGGGGCGTCCGCCGCTCCCGACCAAGGACCCGGCGAATCTGTGGTATCTCGATCTGTCGACCGGCGGCCGCGTGGTCATCTGGTTGCGGCCCGATGCCGCCCCGAAGATGGTCGACCGGATCAAGGAACTCACGCGCGCCCATTTCTATGACGGGCTGGCCTTCCACCGCGTGATCGACGGCTTCATGGCGCAGGGCGGCGATCCGAAGGGCGACGGCAGCAGCGGATCGAAGCTGCCGGATATGAAGGCCGAGTTCAATTTCCTCCCGCATGTGCGCGGCGCCGTGTCGGCGGCCCGTACCGCCGACAATGAGGACAGCGCGAACAGCCAGTTCTTCATCGTCTTCCAGCCGCGCCTGACGCTCGACCACAAATATACGGTGTTCGGCCGCGTGATCGAAGGCATGGAATATGTCGACGCGATCCAGCGCGGCGAGCCGCCGGCGAACCCGACGAGGATCTTCCACGCCTATATCGGCTCGGACAATCCCCCGCCTTACAGCGCACCGCCGCCGGCGCCGGTGGTAGCAGCGCCGAGCCTGACGCTGCCGCCCGACGCCCCCGTCGCGCCCAAGGGAGCGAAGGCGCCGCCCGCACCCGCGAAGAAGCCGGCACCGACGGCCCCCGCACCAAAGGCAAAGGCCAAATAAGCAGCGCCGGTACCGGGCGGGCAACGAGGCCGCTCCCATGAAGGTCGACCTGTTCGATTTCGATCTGCCGCCTGAGCGGATCGCGCTGCGGCCAGCCAGCCCGCGCGATTCGTCGCGCCTGCTCGTGCTCGACGGCGAGGCCACGCGCGACCTGGCCGTGACCGACCTGCCCGGGCAGCTTCGCGCTGGCGACCTGCTCGTCTTCAACGACACGCGCGTGATCCCGGCGCAGTTGCAGGGCACCAGAGGCGACGCCCGAATCGGCGCGACGCTGCACAAGCGCGAGGGACCGCGCCGGTGGCGGGCATTCATCCGCAACGCACGACGACTGCGCGAGGGCGACAGCATCGATTTCGGTACCGGCGTCAGCGCGATCGCGAGCGACCGCGCGGAGGATGGCAGCCTCGCGCTGACGTTCGCCGGGGACGAGCCTGTCGAGGTGCTGCTCGAGCGGGCCGGACGCATGCCGCTGCCGCCCTATATCGCCGCGCGCCGCGCCGCCGACGCCCGCGACGCCGAGGACTACCAGACGATGTTCGCGGCGGAGAAGGGCGCGGTCGCCGCGCCGACCGCGGCGCTTCACTTCACGTCCGAACTGATGGCGCGCTTCGCCGAAGCTGGCATCGGCCATGCGACGCTGACGCTGCATGTCGGCGCGGGCACCTTCCTGCCGGTCAAGGCGGAGGATACGGACGCCCACAGGATGCACGCCGAATGGGGCCGCATCGACGCGGCGACGGCCGACCGGCTCAACCAGGTGCGCCGCGACGGTGGCCGGGTGATCGCAGTGGGCACGACGAGCCTGCGCCTGATCGAGAGCGCCACGGGCGAGGACAAGATGATCCGCCCGTTCGAGGGCGACACCGCGATCTTCATCACTCCCGGCTATCGCTTCAGGGGTATTGATGGCCTCGTCACCAATTTCCATTTGCCCAGATCGACGCTGTTCATGCTGGTCAGCGCGCTGATGGGGCGGGATCGGATGCAGGCGGCCTACGCCCATGCCATCGAGAAGGGCTACCGCTTCTACTCCTACGGGGATTCGTCGCTGCTTCTGCCATAGGAAGGCCCCCAGCGGTGTCCGGCAGGCGATGATCGAACGGTCGACCGCAGGCCGGCCTGGGTCGTCCTGAACTGCCCAACCAAATCTTTCGGGAGCGGTAAGGCGCGAAAGCACTCGCGCGGCCTATCGCCACGCGACCGAATCCGGCTATCGGTTCTGTCACCATGGTTGCGACAGCCCGTTGATTCCGTGAAAGGCCTTCCCGAAATGCGCCTGCAGATCGTTGCCATTGCGGTTGCCGGCCTGTGTGTTCAGGGCGCATCCGCTTCGGCACAGCAGGCGGCGCCCGTCGTTCCGACCCTCCCCGGCGGCGGGCCGAACGGCCAGCCGCCGGCAACGATCGTCGCCGAACCGGTGGCGATGATGATCGCGGCCTGCGACGCCGATGGCGACGCGAAGGTGACTCGCGCCGAGCTCGACGCCTGTGTGAAACGGAGCTTCGCCAGCGTCGATCCGGGCGGCAGCGGATCGATCGGCTATATCGGCTATAGCGACTGGGCGCTTCAATGGCTGGGCGACCGCAACGCCCTGCCCAGCCCCTTCACCGTTGACGCCAATGGCGACAACCGGATCACGCTGGCCGAGCTTGAGGCTCAATTCGCGACGCTGTTCGCGCGCTTCGATACGAACAAGGACGGGATACTCACCCGCGCCGAGTTGCTGACAATCAGGGCTAGAGCCGTTGACGACCGTCCGGCGGAGGCGCGTGGGCGACGCGGCGGGAAATCCGCGAAACCGTGACGAGGCGTTCCGCATGAGCCCCGCCGATCGCGACATGAGCACCACCGGACCCGGGTGGCCGCGACGCTATCGGCTCGTGATCTTCGATTTCGACGGCACGCTCGCCGACAGCGGCGACTGGTTCCTGTCGATTGCCGATCACCTCGCCGAACGCTTCGGCTTTCGCCGGGTGACGCCCGAAGAAGTCGAGATGCTGCGAGGGCACACAACGCGCGAGGTGCTCAGTTATCTGCGCATCCCGCGCTGGAAGCTCCCGGCGATCGGGCGCTATCTCCACGCGCTCTTGGCCGAACAGACCAGCCGCATCATGCTGTTCGACGGCGTCGATTCGCTGATCGGGAACCTTGCCGATGCGGGTATGAAGATCGCGCTCGTCACCTCGAATTCGGAGGCGAATGTGCGGGCCATATTGGGGCCGGCCAATGTCGCCCGAATCGACTGGTTCGAATGCGGCGCCTCGCTGCTCGGCAAGGCGCCGCGCTATCGCCGGGTGCTGCGCCGCAGCTATATCGAGGCCTATGAGGCGATCGCGATCGGCGACGAGACGCGCGATATCGCCGCTGCCCGCAAGGCAGGGGTGACGGCCGGCGCGGTCATGTGGGGCTATGCGCACCGCGACGCGCTGATCCGGGCGGCGCCGGACAAGGTCTTCGAGCATCCCGACGAGATTGCCCGGCTCCTGCTCGGCGACTCGCACGAACGCGACGAGCGGCGGCGGGCCTGAGACATGCGATCGATTCCAGCCGATTTCGACGTCGCGACCGTCGAGGCGATCGACGCCCGTCTCGAGACGATCACAAATGACGATCGGGTCGCGATGCCGCTCGCGATCGAAAGCGGCAGCCGCGCCTGGGGCTTCGCCTCGCCCGACAGCGACTATGACTGCCGTTTTCTCTTCGTCCGGCGACGGCAGGACTACCTGACCCTCTGGCCACAGCGCGACGTGATCGAGACACCGCTTGACGGGCTGCTCGACGTCAACGGATGGGATGTCGCCAAGGCCTTGCGCTTGATCGTCAAAGGCAATGCGGTCGCCATCGAATGGCTGCGCTCGCCGATCGTCTATCGCGGCGACCCCGCCTTTCGCGACACCCTGTCCGCCTTTGCCGACGCCCATGCGCCGCTGGCGCTGATCCGTCGCCACTATCTTCATCTCGGCATGCAGCAACGGGACCGCGCGAATGAGGGGGAAGGCATCGCGATCAAGCGACTATTCTACATCCTGCGCCCTGCCGCGGTGTTGCGCTGGATGCGCCATCATCCAGGTGCCACGCCGCCGATGCATTTCCCCACATTGATCGCCGAATGCGATCCGCCGCCGCAGGTTCGGGCGATCATCGCCGATCTGATCGCCCGGAAGGCGGAAACGCGTGAGCTTGGACTGGCCCCGATGCCTGCCGAGATCGAGACGTTCGTCCAGGCGGAATATGCCATCGTCGAAGCCGAGCCGAAGAGCATGGTCGATGCCCGGTCCCACGCCGCGGCTGACGCGGCATTCCACGAAATGCTGGAACGCTTCGCGCCGCGCTGACCATTAGTTGACACCGTCAAGTAATCCACGCATTCTGCGGCCATGGACTCGACCATCCCCGCGCTGCGCGCCTTCAACCGCTTTCATACGAAATTCTCCGGCGCCCTCGATCAGCGCTTCCTCGGCAGCGCCCTGTCGCTGGCCGAGGGGCGCCTGCTCTACGAGATCGCGACGCGCGACCAACCCGTTGCGATCGACCTGCAACAGGTGATCGGGCTCGATGCCGGCTATGCCAGCCGGATGCTGCGCAAGTTCGAGGCGAATGGATGGATCGAGCGCGGACGCGGCGAGGACGCCAGGCGCCGTCCGATCGCCCTGACGGCAGCCGGGCGGGAGATGTTCGCCGATCTCGACAAACGCCAGCGCGACCTGCTTGAGCAGCGTATCGCGCCGCTGGCCGAGGCCGACCGCCGCGTGCTGGTCGCCGCGCTCGACACAGCGCGCGGGCTGCTCTCTTCAGGAGAGTCCGCCGGCTATACCGTCCGCACCTTCGGCCCGGGCGACATGGGCATGATCACCGCGCGCCAGGCCATTCTCTACAACGAAAGCCATGGCTGGGCGGCACCGATGGAAGTGCTGCTCGGGGACGTCACCTCGGCTTTCCTGCGCAACTATCAGGCTGGCCGCGAACAATGCTGGATCGCCGAAAGCGGTGGCGTGATGGCGGGATCAATCTTCGTGGTCGATGCCGGCAACGGCGTCGCCCAGTTGCGGCTGCTCTATGTCGAACCATGGGCGCGCGGCATGGGCATCGGCGGCGACCTGGTCGGCCGCTGCGTCGCCTTTGCCCGGAAGGCGGGCTATTCGACGCTTCGACTATGGACCCACAGCGTACTGCTGAGCGCGCGGCGAATCTATGCAGCCGAGGGCTTCGTGATCGTGAAGACCGAGATCCACCATGAATTCGGCAAGCCGGAACAGGGCGAGATCTGGGAACTCGCGCTCTGATTCTCCCCCCATCCCTTCATTCTTCCCCGACCTCCGCCGGGGAAGGGAGCGGGAAAACAGGAAGAGAGGCCTCAGCCGATATGCACCGCGAGCCACACGGTCGGCTCGCCCTTCGCGGTATAGGTCACCCAGTGTCGCTGGCCGCCCGGGATCGTCAGATGGTCGCCGGGCCGGAGCGTCACTTCCACCGAATCCTCGATCCTGATCCCCGCCTCGCCCTTCAGCAGCACGACCCATTCGTCCTGCTCCTGCACCATCGGTTCGTCTTCGGGCGTCGCCTGACCGTTCGATACGATGCGTTCGATCCGCACCCCGGGCCGGTCGAGCAGCCCGGTAAAGGCCTCGGCCCGTCGCGCGGCCGGGAGCTTCGCGAACAGATTGGCGACCGCTATCTTGAGTTTCGGCTTGGGCTTGGGCGCCGGTTCGGGTCGAGCCTCAGGCACAATTTTCCGCACCTTGACGGTCCCGGCGGAGCTTTTCCAGGTCGCGCGCATCGCGTCGCGCAGGAAGGTCTCGACTTCCCCGGCGCTTGCCTCGAGTCCCTTGGCACCGATGCCAAGCACCGGCTTGCCCGCCGCGTCGACCAGGCCGTAACAGCCGAAATCGCCGCCGGGCTTGCGCCGCCGCGACGTCTTCAGCGTCAATCCCCGGTGCCGCGCCATCTCGCGCAGCGCCTTGTTCTTCTCGTCGGCCATGATGGGCCAATGTCTAGGCCGGCGATGCGTTGCGTGTCGACATTGGCCGACTTCCGCCGCTAGAGGCATATCATGTCCCCGCGTTTCGAGTTCACCATCAGCGCCACCGACGGCAAGGCCCGCACCGGCGAGATCGCCATGAAGCGCGGCACGATCCGCACCCCGGCCTTCATGCCGGTGGGCACGGCCGCGACGGTCAAGGCAGTGAAGCCAGCCGATGTGCGCGCGGCGGGCGCCGATATCATCCTGGGCAATACCTACCACCTGATGCTCCGCCCCGGCGCAGAGCGAGTCGCGCGAGTCGGCGGGCTGCACGGCTTCATGGGCTGGGACCGGCCGATCCTGACTGACAGCGGCGGCTATCAGGTGATGAGCCTGAGCGACCTGACCACCCGGTCCGAAGACGGCGTGACCTTCAAGAGCCATCTCGACGGGTCGCGCCACACCCTTTCGCCGGAGCGTTCGATCGAGATTCAGCGGCTGCTCGGCTCCGACATCGTCATGGCGTTCGACGAGCTGGTGCCGACCACCTCGACGAAAGAGGTCCAGGCCGCCGCCATGGCGCGGTCGATGCGCTGGGCGAAACGCAGCCGCGCCGCATTCGACGGCGGCGGCGCGCATGCCGAGGAGGCCGCGATCTTCGGCATCCAGCAGGGCGCGCTCGACGAGACGCTGCGCGGCGAGAGCGCCCAGGCGCTGACCGATATCGGTTTCGACGGCTATGCGGTCGGCGGGCTCGCCGTCGGCGAAGGACAGGAGGCGATGTTCGGCTGCCTCGATTTCGCGCCGGGCCAGCTTCCCGCCGACAAGCCGCGCTACCTGATGGGCGTCGGCAAGCCGGACGACATCGTCGGGGCGGTCGAACGCGGCATCGACATGTTCGACTGCGTGCTGCCGACCCGGTCCGGCCGCACCGGCCAGGCATTCACGCGGCAAGGCCCGATCAACATCCGCAACGCGAAGTTCGGCGAGGACACCGGCCCTCTCGATCCTGCCTGCCCCTGCCCGGTGTGCGGCACCTGGAGCCGTGCCTATCTCCATCATCTGGTCCGCGCGGGCGAGATTCTCGGCGCGATGCTGATGACCGAGCATAATCTGTGGTTTTATCAGGTCTTGATGGCCGATCTTCGCGGCGCGATAGCGGGCGGGCGGATCGCGGCCTTTGCCGATGCGTTCAGACGGGATTATGCAGGCCCGCCCAAGGGAGAGTAACTTGGCTACCGACGACCAGGACGACACCAACGAGATCATCGCTGCCACCCGCGCCGCCAAGGAGCAGCGCGAGGCGGCCGCCGCGACCGGCGACACCGCCAAGGCGAAACGCTGGCCGCTCGCGACGATCGGCCTGGGCATTGGATCGGCAGCCGTGGTGGCTGCGCTGCTTTACGCCAACCGGTCGCGCCAGAAGCGCTGATCCGCGCAGCGGGCGGTCAGCCGCCGCATCCGCCGCAGCCACCACCACCGCACCCGCCGCCGCCACCGCCGTCGCTTGAACCGCCGCCGCTGTCGCCCGAGCTTGCGGTGCGAAGCGTGTGGAAGTCGGACCAGCCGGATCCCACCAGCACGCTCGTCCCGAACAGGGCGACCGCCAGGTCTGTATCGGTCGTGGTCGGGGCGCGGCGCAGCCGGTCGGCATCCGCCCTCGCCCGTTTCAGCGCGGCGTGACCGCCCTGCGTCCGCCGGTCGACCGCGATCCAGCGGATCAGCCCGAAGATGGCTGTCAGGATCAGCAGCAGCGTCAGATAACCGACCGGCCGGTCGCGCTCCATGCCGATCAGAAGCTTGGTACCGCCGAAGAGCAGCAGCAGGAAATAGGGCAGCGTCTGCCAGAAGCGCATCTGCAAGGTCAGGCCGTCGTCCATCATCAGGCCCGCGGCAACCAGCTTGCTCCGCACTGGCGATGAATAGGGTTTCAACGCGCGTTCGATCAGCGGCCAGCGGAGCTCTCCCGGCAAGGCGAGCACGCTTCGCTCCGCCGGCGTCCTGCCCTCGTTGCGTACCGCGGCGTGGAAGCCCTTCTTGTCGATCATGACGAGCGCCCGCACCGCAAGCAGGCGCATCACCACGGCATCGGCGAAGCGCGCCGCGCCGCCCGCCAGATAGGCAAGCTGGCCTGTCTCCGCGACGCGTCCCGATCGCCCCTCCGGACGCAGCCAGCGCGGGATGACGAAGCCGGCGATGATGGTGAGGACCAGGAAGATCCCGTAAAGCTTGAGAAAGGGTCCACCGGTCAGGTCGAAAGGTCCGAGAGACATGGTCATGCTCCTCTACCGTGACACCGCAAACGCAAGGAGCGCCGCCGCTGCAATCAGCGTCGCCAGCAGGAACGACAGCGCCCTGCGCCTGGGGATGATGAAGGCGTCGCGCGGGTGGACCCGGCGCGCCCTGGGATCGTCGATCAGCCGCTGCGCCCCGCCCGGCCAGATGTCCGCCGGCGGCGCCTCGCCGAAGACCTGCTCATAGCGTTTCAGCGTATCGGCATATTGCTCGAAGAAGCGGCCGCGCTCTCCTGCCCCGCCCGCCGTCGGGCCGTGATGGAGCGGGCACCCCAGGATTTCGGGGCAGAAGCGCTCCCAATAGTCCCGGCTGTAGGTCAGGTGCAGATGCCACGCCTGGTCGACCGCGTCCGAAGGCGTGGCTTCCCGGTCGCCCGTGACGGCGAGGAAACAGAATTTCCTGTATTCGTCGACCACTCGCGCGGCCTGAGCCGTGCTCCACCCGTTTTCCCGCGCGAGCCGTGCCGTGAAGGACAGCGCAGCGTCCTCGGGGCCGATGATATAGTGGGAAAGCGAGGCCCACACCGCGTGATCGCGATATGTTGCCGGCAGACGATTCGTCCCGCTCATCTATATATCCCACTAACATAGTAGGCGTTAGAAATCAAGAGGCGAAAAATGGCACCACACATCCGACCTGCGCCTCGTCCCGGCCCGTTCACCTCGGAGATAGCTTGTCGGGCCTATCGCCTGTCCCGAAGCGATGCTGCGCCCGGCCGCAGCCCGTGCGCCCGCGAAAGGTTCTTCGATGCTCCGTACCAACTCTCCGACCCTGGGCGCGATCATCGCCCTGACATTTGCGACGCCCCTGCTTGCGCAGACAAGGACGCCTGCCGCACCGGCCGGCAACGTCACGCGCGCTCAGGTCGAGGCGCAGGTGAAGCAGGTGTTCGACCTTGCCGACACCAACAAGGACAATTTCATGAGCCGCGCCGAATTCGCCAAGCGCATGGCCGCGGTGCTGAACCGGACCCCGCCGGGCTCGGCCGGCGCCCCGTCGCGGGAGCAGGCACAGAAGATGCTCAACGCCGCCGACGCGGCCTTCAACGCAGTCGACACCAATCATGACGGCAAGCTCAGCCGCAAGGAAGCGGGCGCGCGCGCCCTGGCCGCGTTCGACCTGATGGATACCAATCACGACGGCGTGGTCACGCCCGCCGAGAAGGCTGCGGCGCGCAACGGGGCCGTGCCGATCGGCCCGGTCGGGCCGAACGGGCCATCCGAGGAGAGCAAGCCGCGCCGCGGTGGTTGATTCCGCCGTCCGGGGTCAGGCCCCGACGCTTGCTCGCTATCCCCGGGCGCTCCCGCCTGTTACCTCCCGTCCATGAACATCCTCCTCTTCGGTGCGACTGGCATGGTCGGGCAGGGCGTGCTGCGCGAATGCCTGATCGATCCGGGCGTCGACCGGGTCGTCACGGTCGGCCGCGCGCCGTCCGGCCGGACTGACCCGAAGCTGCGGGAAATCCTGCTGCCCGATCTGTTCGACATTGGCGGCAAGGCAGCTGAGCTGAGCGGCTTCGATGCGTGCTTCTTCTGCCTGGGCGTCTCGGCCGTCGGCATGTCCGAAGCCGAATACACCCGCGTCACCCATGACCTGACGGTGACGGCCGCCACGCTGCTCGCCGGGCTCAATCCCGGAATGACCTTCATCTATGTGACGGGCGCCGGCACTGACAGCAGCGAGCAAGGCCGGATCATGTGGGCCCGGGTGAAGGGCCGGACCGAGAATGCCCTGTTCGCCCTGCCGTTCGCCGCCGCCTATATGTTCAGGCCGGGCTTCATCCAGCCACTCAATGGCATCGTTTCGAAGACGGGCTGGTATCGCGCCGCCTACGCAGTCACCGGGCCACTCGCCTCGCTGCTGGGTGCTCTCTCCCCCGCTCTGGCGACCACGACCGAGAAGGTCGGGCGCGCGATGATCGCCGTCGCCCGGGGCGGCTATGCGAAGACGATCCTCGGCACCGCCGATATCAACCGGGCCGCCGACCCGAAGTGCTGACCGTCCGGGATGCCCGGCATCAGGTTCCGCGCGGCCGGTGTCTCGCAGAATTGACACGGCCCGACCCCGGCGCGACACCATCCGACAATCAGCCTCCTCCCGCATCTCCGGAGTCATCGTCCATGCGCCTTTCCCGTGCCGCTCTCCTGTTGGGTGCCGCCCTGCTCCCGCTCTCGGCCCAGGCGCAGAAGGCGCCAGCGCCGGCCGCAGCGGTCAAGCCGCTCGACTTCACCGAACGCACGCTGGCCAATGGCCTGCGCGTCTATGCGATCCGCGATACCGGCACGTCCAACGTCGCGGTGCAGGTCTGGTACGATGTCGGGTCGAAGGACGATCCCGCCGGCCGCTCCGGCTTCGCGCACATGTTCGAGCATCTGATGTTCAAGGCGACGCGCAACCTCGTCTCGGAACAGATGGACCGGCTGACCGAGGATGTCGGGGGCTACAACAACGCCTCAACCAATGACGACTACACCAATTATTACGAGGTGGTGCCGGCCAACCATCTGCAACGGCTGCTGTTCGCCGAGGCCGATCGCATGGCGAGTCTGGTGGTCGAGCCCAAGAGCTTCGCGTCCGAGCGCGACGTGGTGAAGGAGGAACTGCGCCTGCGCACCCTCGCCCAGCCTTACGGCAAGCTCTTCTCGATCTATTTCCCCGAGATTTCCTACACGAAGCACCCCTATGCGCGGCCCGGCATCGGCAGCCTGGAGAATCTGGAAAGCGCGACGATCGACGATGTCCGCGCCTTTCACGCGACCTATTACCGGCCCGACAATGCGATCCTCGTCGTGTCGGGCAATTTCGATCCGAAGCAGCTCGATGCGTGGGTCGACCAGTATTTCGCCGGCATCAGGAAGCCCGACCGCCCGATCCCCCGCGTGACCGTGACCGAGCCCGAACGGACCAGGGCAACTCACGTCACCGTCTACGAACAGAACACGCCCCTGCCCGCGGTGATGATCAGCTATCCGCTGCCGCCCGACAATGATGCCGACATCCCGGCGCTGACCGTGCTCAACGCGGTGCTGTCGCAGGGGGAAAGCTCACGTCTGTACGAGACGCTCGTCTATCGCGACCAGCTCGCCCAAACCGCCGAGACCTATCTCGATACCAAGCAGGGCCCGGGCAATCTCGGCGTCTTCGCCATCCTGGCGGGCGGCAAGACCGCCGATGCCGGCGAAGCGGCGCTGCGGCGCGAGGTGGCGCGGCTGCGCGACGCGCCCGTCACCGCCGCCGAGCTGGCCGAGGCGAAGAACGAGATCCTGACCAGCGTGCTCCGCGGCCGGGAGACCGCGGAGGGCAAGGCCTCAACCCTCGCCGCCTCGGTGATCATCAACGGCGATCCGCGCGCGTCCGACCGGCAGCTTGCCGAGATCGCGCGGGTCACGGCGGCCGATCTGCAGCGGGTCGCGCGCAAATATCTGCGCGACGAGCGCTCGGCCGCGATCCATTACCTCCCGGCCGAAAGCGCGCCGGCCGGTGCGAAGGGCGACACGGTGACGGTCGCCTCGACGGTGCAGGTCGCACCGCTGGCCGCACCCGCCAATGTGGAGATCGTGACGCCCGCGCCGGAGGCCGAGCGGGTGGCGCCGCCAGCGCCGGGCGCGCCCGTCGTCGCGGCAATTCCGGCGCCGCAGGAGATCAGGCTCGCCAACGGCCTTCGCGTGCTCGTCGTCGAGAAACATGATCTGCCGCTGCTCACCGCCGCCTTGGTGGCGACCGGTGGCGGCGCCGCCGACCCGTCCGACCGCGCCGGCGTGGGCAGCCTCACGGCCGACCTGCTGCCAAAGGGTACCCGTACCCGCTCCGCCACGCAGATCGCCGCCCAGATCGAGGCGCTCGGCGGATCGATCGGCAGCGATGCGAGCTGGGACGGCTCGTCCATCTCGGTGACGGTGAAGTCGGACCAGGCAGCACCCGCGCTCGGCATCCTTGCCGATGTCGCGCAGAATCCGGCCTTTGCGGGCGAGGAGATCGAGCGCGCCCGCGCCCAGGCGATCGACGGCGTCTCCGTCACGATCAAGGACCCTTCGCAGCTTGCCGGGCTGGTCGCGGGCCGGGCGGTATTCGGCAACCAGCCCTATGGCCATGCGCTTTCGGGCACGCCTGAATCGCTCAAGGCGATCAAGGCAGCGGACATCCGCAGCGCCTATGCGAGGACATGGCAGCCGAACCAGGCAACGCTTGTGCTGGTCGGCGACATCACGCCCACAGCGGCACGGGCGCTCGCCGAGAAGAATTTCGCCGGCTGGCGCTCCACCGGTCGGCAGGCGGCAGCCGGTGCCGCACTCGCCAGCCAGCCCCTGCCCGAGCCCCGGGTAATCGTCGTCGACATGCCCGGCGCCGGCCAGGCCGGTGTCGTCGTCGCCCGGCCGGGCATCGCTCGCCGCGATCCTAGCTTCTATCCGGCGAGCGTCGCCAACACCGTGCTGGGCGGCGGCTTCTCGTCGCGGCTCAACCAGGAGATCCGGATCAAGCGCGGGCTTGCCTATGGCGCGGGCAGTTCCCTGTCGGCACGGCGCGAGCCGGGCTCGATCTCGGCACGGACCCAGACCAAGAATCCCACCGCGCCGGAAACCGTGGCGATCATGGTCGCCGAGATGAAGCGCCTAGGGGCCGAGCCTGTGCCGGCGAACGAGCTCGAGCCGCGCAAGGCGACGCTGATCGGCGATTTCGGCCGCGGCGTCGAGACGACCGACGGCATCGCAGGCGTGCTCGGCGCCTATGTCGTTCAGGACGTGCCGCTGAGCGAGCTCAAGGCCTTCACCTCGAAGGTCTCGGCGGTCGACCCGGCCGCGGTGCAGGCAGCCGCGGCGAGCCTGCTCGATCCGGATCGGGCGAGCATCGTCGTGGTCGGCGACGCGAAGGACTTCATCGAGGCGCTGCGCAAGGCCTATCCGAAGCTTGAGCTGATCCCGGCGAGCGCGCTCAAACTGGATACGGCCGCACTGAAGTAGCTCGGCCTCTCCCCGAAAGGGGAGAGGGCCCGAGGTCAAAAAATTACGTTAACCACCAAGTGTTTCGCTGCGACACACCCTGAAATGGAGGGCAGCGCGACGGGGATCGATCGGCTATGGCGCAGCCATGGCCTGGGGCGCGATCAAAGACTGGTTCAGGATGCGGCGGCTGGGCAAGCTCGGCGTCGTCGGGATCGTCGCGCTGATCTGCGCGGGCGTTTCCGCGCATGCCGCGCTCCGCGCGATCGTCGACCAGCAGGCCAAGGCCGAAGCGAAGGCCGCGAAGCCCGTCGGCTACGAAGCCGAGGATCATTTCCCCGGCGCCGCCTGGTTCTATATCGCGGAGGAGAGCCCGACCCCGGGCGCCGGCACGACCGGAACGACCAGGCTGCCCGACATGCCGCTGCCGCCCGAGGCTGCGTCGCTGGCGACCGACGCCTCGATCCGCCCGGCCCAGCCCTTCTCGATGAAGAATGCCAGCCCGACCGATCGCGCGCGGGCGCTGCAATGCCTGACCACCGCGATCTACTACGAGGCGGCTACCGAACCCGATGCCGGCCAGCAGGCGGTGGCGCAGGTGATCCTCAACCGGATGCGCCATCCCGCCTTCCCCGCGACGGTGTGCGGCGTCGTCTATCAGGGGTCGGAACGCGGCACCGGCTGCCAGTTCAGCTTCGCCTGCGACGGATCGATGGCACGGGTGCCGTCGCGCCTCTACTGGCTCCGGGCGATGAAGGTCGCCGCCGCGGCGCTGAACGGCCATGTGTTCGCGCCGGTCGGCCTCGCGACCCATTACCACACCTATGCGGTCACCCCGTCCTGGAACCGGAGCCTGGTGATGACCGCCGCGCTCGGCGCCCATTTCTTCCACCGCTGGCAGGGCTGGTGGGGCACGCCCGCCGCGTTCAGCCAGCATTATGTCGGGGGCGAGCCCTTGCCCGGGCCGCATGCCCGCCCCGCCACGCCCGACCTGGTCCTGGCATCCGCCACGACCGCCGCGCCGACATCCGCCCCCTCGGTGGCACCGGCCCTGATCCAGCCCGCCTATGCGCAGAGCGGCATGCTGAAACCGGCCGTCGCGCCGGCCGACACGACCGGAGAGTCCCAGATTCTCGACCGCTGGAAGGACTCCGGCAAGCCGCTCAAATAGCCTCTTCCCTCCCTTCCCTATCCTAGGGGAAAGAAGGCAAAGGCGCCTGGGGCGGATCGCCATTCAGAAACGGCGCGTCGGCAGTGCAAGATGATTCGCGCAGAGGCGCAGAGACGCTGAGAAGGTCCGGCCAGTGGCTCGGGCGGTTTGCAATGACGAACACTGTCACAAGCAGGCAGCTCACCGGTGCATGATGCTCAAGTCCGCAAATGAACTCAGCGTTCTCTGCGCCCTCTGCGCGAATCTCCCCTTTGCTGTAATCGCGCCAATGAGGTGAATGTCGGGCCGCCCTAGTTCGACACCGCCAGATATTTGTCGAACCACGCGATCGTGCGCTTCTGCACATCGGCCGTGTTCGCCGGCGCGCGGATCTTGTGTCCCTCGTCCGGATAGATCACCAGGCTGGTCGGCACGCCCTGATCCTTCAGCGCATGCCAATATTCGACCGACTGGGTCGGCGGCACCTCGATGTCGCGTTCGCCGACATAGATGAAGGTCGGGGTCCTGGCCTGCTTCATGAAATAGATGGCGGACACCGCCTCATAGGCCTTGGGATCGTCGTACATCGTCTTGCCGAAGAAGGGCAGCATCCACTGATCGATGCCGTTGGTGCCGTAATAGCTGATCCAGTTGGACAGTCCCGCCCCCGCCACGATCGCCTTGAAGCGCGTGGTCCGGGTGTTCGCCCACATCGACATGAAGCCGCCATAGCTGCCACCCGTCAGGCCCAGCCGGTTCTCGTCGACCGGCGCGATCTTCTCGACGGCATCGATGCCGGCCAGGATATCGCGCAGGTCGCCCCCGCCGAAATCGCGCTTGTTCGCCGCGGTGAAGGCCTCGCCCTGGCCATAGCTGCCACGGGGATTGGGCAGGAAGACATAATAGCCGGCACGGGCGAGGGCCGCCGACAGGCCGTTCGCCGGCAGGAAATTCGGCATCGACGCCGCCGCCGGGCCCCCATGCACGATGGTGACCATCGCCGCCTTCTTCGCCGGATCGGCACCGGCCGGCGCGAGCAGCCAGCCCTGCACGTCGAAGCCGTCATTCTTCCACGTCACGCTGCGCGCGGTGACGAGCGCCGGCTGCGCGTCATTGTCGTGCGTGATCTGCACCGGCCTTGCCACCGGCCCGGCGAAGATCGCGGGCGCGCGCGTGTAATCCTGCACGACCATCGCGACAGCCCGGCCATCGGCACTGTAGGCGACCCTGCCGTCTCCCGCCTCGAAGCTGGAAGGGCGACTCCACCCGATGGCCGGCTGCGCCCCCAAGTCGAGCAGGCCGGCATCGCTGCCCTTCAGCACCGTTCCGCGAAAACGGCTGCCGGTCGATACCAGCGAGGTGACGGTAAAGGGCGCTCCGTCGGTCATGTTCCGCGGCACGCCGCCGGCAAGGGGCACCGTCCACACATCGCCGCCGACCGATCCGAAATCGCTCATCAGCCCGCCGATATAGGCGACCGTCCTGCCATCGGCTGACATACGCGGTAAATTGATCTGGGTCGCCGGCGTCGCGATCCTGCGCACCGCGCCGGTTCGCGCATCGATCGCGTCGAGCGTCGCCACCCACCAGTTGTTGTCGCCGTTGCCGAGCGCTGAGGACGCCACGAAACCGCTGCCGTCGGGCGTCCAGTCATATTCATAGACGTAGCGGCCGGCCGGCGAGAGCGGCTTCACCTCGGCCGGGGCGACCGGAGCACCCGCCACGTCGAAGACGGCAAGGCGCTGCTCGTCGCTATGCTCGCCGATCTCGCCGATCTGCCGGACGCCGGCCTGGGTCGCACCGGCCTCCTTCGCCGCGCCGATCGTGACGAGCAGCGCGATCCGCCTGCCGTCGGGCGAGAAGCGCGGGGTCTGGGCGATGCCGCGGACCGTCGCGACGGGGCGCGGCGTGCCGCCATCGATCATCAGCGCGACAGTGCCTGCCTTGCGGTCGCGCTGCAGGAAGGCGAGCGTGCCATCGGGCGCGAAGGCCAGGCCCGAATAGCTGCAGGCGGCGCAGGGATCGATCGTGCGGACGATCCGTCCGTCCTTCGCCGACCGGATGGCGATGGCCGAATGGGACGTTTCCTCGTCTCCCTCGACGCTGGCGATCAGGTCGCCCTTCGCCGACAGGACCAGCCCGGCATATTGATGGACGGGCGCAGCGATCGTCGGCGTCGCGACGGCTGCGGCGGCTGACAGGAAGAAGGCGAGTTTGGCGCGCACATGACCCTCCGGAACGGATGCCGTGGCGGGATAGCATGACGGCGCTGCCACGCAATTGCGAACCATGCTATGGCCGGAGCGGGGCGAAACCATCGCGCATGTCGCCTTGATCCTATCCTTCGGGACGTCCGGGCCTAGGGTCGCGCAGTCGGGGGACGAGCAACAGGGAGCAGGCCATGGCCACACATATTCCAGGCGACCAACCCACGAACATGGTGGAACGGATCAAGCGATTGCTGACTGCGCCAGCGCAGGAATGGCCCCGGATCGACGCCGAACCGATGACGATCAAGGGTATCTATACGGGATGGGTCGTGCCGCTGGCGGCGATCGGCCCGATCGCCGGCCTGATCGGGGCGCTGGTCTTCGGCTACAGCTTTCTCGGCGTCACCTATCGCCCGCCGATCGGCGCCGCGGTCAGTACCGCGCTGGTCGGCTATGTCCTCGCGCTGATCGGCGTCTATATCCTGTCGCTGATCATCAACGCCCTCGCGCCGAGCTTCGGCGGTACCAGGGATCCGGTTTCAGCATTCAAGGTTGCCGCGTTCACCGGCACCGCCGGCTGGCTTGCCGGCGTCTTCCAGATCATCCCGATGCTGAGCTGGCTGGCGATCCTCGGCCTGTACGGCCTGTACCTCCTCTGGGTCGGCCTGCCGATCCTGATGAAGGTGCCGGAGGGGCGTGCCACGCCTTATGTCGTGGTGACGATGCTTGTCTCGATCGTGGTGTTCCTGGTCTGCGGCGCGGTGGCGGCCCAGGTTGGCGCCTCGTTCGCGCGCCCGATGTTCAACGCAGCGACTGATGCAGGGACGGTGAACGGATCGTTGAACCTGCCCGGCGTGGGCAAGATCGATCTGGACAAGGCCAACGCGGCCGTCGCCAGCATGAAGGCAGCGACCGACAAGATGCAGAACGGCACCGCGACCCCGGTCGCCGCCGCCGCGCTGCAGGCGATGCTGCCCGCCACGATCGGCGGCTTCGCGCGCGGCGACGTCGAATCCCAGAGCGGCGGGGTCGGCGGAATCGCCGGCAGCCATGCCCAGGGCCACTATACCTCGGGCGACCAGAGCTTCGACCTGTCGGTCACTGACATGGCCGCGGCCGGCGCGCTTGCCTCGCTCGGCGGCGCGATGAACATGCAGTCGAGCAAGCAGACCGCGACCGGCTATGAAAAGACCGCGATGGTCGGCGGCGCGATGGTCACCGAGAAATGGGACACCCAGTCGAAGAGCGGCAGCTACGGCACGATGGTCGCGAGCCGCTTCATGGTGTCAGCCGATGGCGCCGCGCCGACCATCGACACGCTGAAACAGGCGGTCGCGTCAGTCGATACCGGCAAGCTGGCCGCGCTGGCGCGCTAGAGCATCGTGCTGAAAAGTGGGTACCGATTTTCAGCTTTTCACGATGCGACAACAAAGACTTAGAGCAAGCAAGCCGCTTCCGGTTTCGGGCTGCTTGCTCTAAGCCATCGGGGCCCCAGGAAAGAGGAACCCCGCCTGCTCTCGCGGGCGGGGTTCCCGGGCCTGCGGTTTCGAATCCCTTATTGGCGGCCGTTCGATTCGGGCGTGTAATTGTGCAGGCCGCGCGGGAACGGGTTGATCGCGACGCGCGTCGCCATCTGCCCGACCGGGCCACCGAAGCTCGCGCGGTGCCAGCGCCCGACTTCCGCCGTCACGACATCGCCGGCGGAGGCGGTGAAGAACGGGACACCCTGGATCTGGTAATCGACATTGCCTTCCATCACGAACCAGAACTCGCTGTAATTGGTGTGGAAATGGCCGAGATTGCCCGGCGGCGGCGTCGGCGTGCCCTTGCCGCGGATATTGTTCACGAACATATGGTCGCTGGCGATGAACGCCCCTGCCCGGCCGTTCGCGCCGACGACGTCCTTGTAATAATCGAGATAGGGCTTGTTGGCACCGTCATAGACGCCGTCCCCGCCCGACAGGATCGACCTCGTATAGGTCACGCCCCTGATATCGGCCGGCTTGGTCGACGTGCCGGTATCCGGATAGATCGGGATGTCGCCGGCCTCATGGACCTCGAGCCACAGGGCGGGCACGGACCCGACCGTCTCCATCGTGAAGGGCAGGCGCAGCGGCACGTTGATCTCGAAGCCCTTTGAGGCGACGAACGGTTCCTGGCCCTTGATGCTGACCCTGACCTGGCCGCTCCAGACGATCATCGCGACCCGGTTGTCGGCATAGAGGACCTCCGGCTTCTTCGCCCCCGGGGCGAGCTGATGCCAGTCGGCCATGAGATCCTTGTTGCGCACGATAGGCTGCGACCAGCTCGCCTGGCCCTTGTGCAGCGCGAGCACGTCGGCGAGCTTCCACCACGGCTTGTTGGGCGCGACATAGGCCTGGACCGGGTTCTTCTTGGGCACCCAGCCATAGACTGGCGGCGGCGGTGCCGGACGCGCGGCCGGCGGCGCCCCTGCCGCGGCGGGCCCCGCCTGGGCGAATGCCTGATGCGCCAGCATCGCTGCGCCAGCCATCATCCCGACGGCAAAACCGGTCTTCACAACACGCATCAGTCATCTCCCTCCAAAAGGACCGGCGCGCGCCGGATTGTTCGTTCTCCACCTCACCGGCTGTTGCCGTGTATCTGTCGTAGAGTCGGACGGAGCTATATCAAATATATGATATAGGAAAAGCATTTTACGGGGCCGGTACGGGCCTTGTCGAATGCCGCAGGCCGCTGGTGGAAACCACATCGGCGCCATATGCTGCGTGGGCGCTTTGGGAGTGAAGCATGAGATACGGGATCGTGTTCACCGTCACGATGCTGCTGGTTTCAGGTCTGCGCCTTGCAACCGGTCAGGAACCCCGCTTGCTGGATGTATTTACTGGTCTGGCCGCCGTGATTGTCGTCTTCATGGGCCGTCGCATGGGAAACCGTGCGTCTGGAATGTCGCCAAGGGAAGACCTGATTTACGCGTCCTTTGGCTCGCTCTTCTCCCTGACAGTGCTGGTGGTGGAAACCTGTCGGATCTATCAGGCATTCGCGACCGGAAAGCTGTTGGTTCCAACCAGTCCGGCCGAATATGTAGCTTGGCAGGACAAGCCGATCGGCTTTGTCGTGGCGGCGCTGATGCACTTTGCGATCATGGCGATTTTGACGTTCCTGATCTGGGCGTGCAGTCATGAAATATACCAGCGGTGGGGTTCGCGATCTGGCCCGACCGAATCCTCCTGACACTCGCGGCGCACTCCGCCGGACGGATGACGGCACCGTACGCGAAAGGGACCAGCGATGAACGGCAGTGCAAGCGACGACATTAGGACCGTCCTGACTCGCTACGCCGCGGCATGGCGCGCGGGCGACCTCCAGGCGATCGCCTCCAGCTATCATGACGACTTCACGCTTCACTATTTCGGGACAAGCCTGCTGGCCGGCGTCCATCGCGGCAAGGGTGCGGCGCTAGCCGCCCTGGCGGATTTCTCCCGCAGGTCACGGCGGCGACTGATCGAAATCAGCGACATAGCGGTGGGCGCCACGCGCGGCGTGATCCTGGCGCGGGAGGAGATTTCGATCGGCGGGCGTGTGGTCGAGATCGAGCGGACGCTGGTCTATGCCGTCAGGGATTCGCTGCTGTTCGAATGCTGGGTGCTCGACCAGGATCAGCGCCTGATCGATGAGATGCTTCAAGAGGGTTGAGCATCGTTCAGCACGGTTGAATGGCGCCAGGAGATCGTATGCATTCCTTGCGCAGCACTCCCGAACAGCGCCAGTATGGGCGCGACGGGACGCACCTTCGATCCGATAACTGGATAGCCTGAACTATGACGGCGAGCAGTCGCGCAGGCTAACCCTATAACGCGCACCGAAAAATGTATGAGTTTCTTCTATTTCTATTTTTGATCCAACCTTGCAAAGTGACCGATCAGGCAAGGAAATGGATATCGTTTGATTTTCAGATAACCTTACTTGAGCTCGAACAATGCTACCAACCTGTCCATAGCCCTTCGTTTCGACAAGACCGAAACCAGTAACTTGTCCGACCATCAATGAACGCGAGCCTATCTCTAGGGTTGCACCGAGATAGGTGGAGCCAATCACGATAATGGCAACAATTGCCAGTATTTCGCGGCCAGCCTTTCGGATTGGCGTTTGATATTTCATTGCCTCAATGTTAGGCATCTTGCCCAAGTCCGTAATTGGCCGCAACCGCGACAAAGATGATCGAGCCGGTCATTGGAACCCAGAATAGCGGTGACAGTGCCCTAGTTTCAATCGCGACCTACACGATAGCTGGGTGGCTCTCCCGCCGCCAAGCGCAATGCGGCACAAGGTCAAAGCACGACAGCGATGAGGCCGCAGCAAGGAAGGTGCATCGCGGCTCGAGAGCATCTGGTACAACGTCACCGAACGCGATGGTGAAACTGTCCTTATACCCTTGCGAATTGATCCCGATCCAGGACCACCCGAGGGGCCGACCAACCGCGAACCCAAAGGATAGGATTGGCTCCCATCCGTCGCTACCCGGCACGCCTTCGTAAGCAACGATGATTTGGTCCGTATCTGGCTCCACTGTCACCATAACCGCTGCGCTGCCGACACAGATTGCCACCGCGCCCCATCGCGCCGACCCATCATCCATGATGGCGGCGTTCAATCCCAGGACGTCAGTAACCCTGCCGTGCAGGACCTCGTTCCAATCGAAGCAGAAGGGAATGTGCTCAGTCACGCGAAATACTAGCTCGCCACACAGCCGCTTTCCATCTCTAGTAACATTGAGCAGCGTCTTGCGCTTACGGGGTGCAGCCCGCTGTTGCGCGGGGTTGCCATCAGCACCGGCTTTGGGCCGTTATCCGCGCTCACAGTCTTGCATTCAGTCACAGCTGCATGACATGCCCAGCGATGTAAGCGAGCGCGCCTAAAAACAGTGTCCACTTTTGCCAACGAAATAGTCCGAAAGGCCTCCTGAGGTCTTTCTTCACCGTCTCCTCGGCCTCGGCCATTACCTTCGCGCCGGGGGAGTTTGGAGGTTGGGCTGGAAGGTCACCGAATACCCGCAGGTAGATTGCGTTCGTGAGTAGCCCGTCTTGGCGAGCATCGATGCCGAAGCAACCGAGAGCAAAGCTGAGCGCCCAGAGCGCGACCGCTACACCTAGTGGCCAAGGCGCATCTGCAAGCGCCACGCCTGCCGTTTCATGGCGCGCGTAGGCAATGGCGCCTCGGGGTTTAGAACATTTTTTTGACTTTCGGAATATTGTATTATTTTACAATGCATTGAAGAAGATGTGAGACGACGATCAGGCCGTGTTAGCGCTGAACTTCACATGCATTTTCACAGCAGTTTTCACGAGGGTTAGTTAGGTTCGATCCTTAGCGGCTATTTCGACCATCCGGCCTCGTCCAGCGAACGCCCCTAGGCAGGTTAAGTTTGCTCTTCGGATTGCTTCTGCAAGATGAACTGGGCTCGTTCTCGCACTGACCGCGAGGGGTCATTCGCGAGCGACGAGGCGATCTCTTGCGCCTGTGCCGATCCAAGCGAGATACGAATAAGGGAGGCAACGGCAACTTTTCGCACTACGGCGGCCTTATCTCCGGCGCAGTCGGCGATCAAAGTTTCCCTGCTGATGCCCGTGCTGACATTTCGGCGTGCGAACGTCGGCTCCCGCCTTCTCAGTCCCATCGACTTGTCGGTCCATCGCCACCGCCATCCGTTTGGCCAGCTTGCGGATTCATCAATTAGCGTTTTAGCAGCAAGCGCACGCACCTCCGGCTGCAATGCCTCGCGCGCGATTTTAGGAAGGTATTCGTCAAATCCATCGCCACGCAAGGCGAAGCGCAACACCGTGGCAGTGGGGCCGGTCTTTCGGCGAACAATCGCATCCGCAAGTTCCTCCCTCACGTCGATACGCCTAAGCGCTTGCTCAAAGGTGACTTTCTCATCGCCCCACCGGCCCCAGCTATATTCGCGAGTCAGCAAGGCAAGGGCTGCGTCGGCCACAATCGGCGCAGAGGTTGCCGAAAAGGTGTTGGCTGCACATTCGGCGGCAACGTTTCGAACTGGCTTAACCCAGTCGTTTAGCCGCCAGCAGATTGCAGCGAAAGCAAATGCACTGGGAAGCGCGCCAGTGATTTTGCGCAACGCTGCCTCACGAATGTGTCCGTCCCGATGGAAGAGAAACACGTATTCCAAGCCGTCAATATCGCTCAGTTGCTGGAGGTCAGAAGGGCGAGGTGCAAACAGCCGGACGATGCGCGGGCTAGTCCGCCGCCAATGAAACAGGTGGGCAGTCTCAGCGATTTCGCGCTCGGCCTTAACTACCATTGCTGGCGGCAGCCGGTGGATTTCCGACAGTCGTGATGCGAGTTCTGGTTCGATAGGGCATTGCTGGTCCAAGCGCTCGCCAACAGTGGCGAGAACGACACGTAGGGATGGAGGCAAAACACCGGGTAGCCGCAAGGTCATGACGTATCGTGCGGCCAAACTCTGCTGATCGTCAACGATGACGGGGCCCGTTCGAGAGCATCACTCAATAGGCGTCCGCTCGACTCCCAACTGGATGCGGTTAGTCGTAATTTCTATAGCCGCGCCGGTTCGGAGCGAAGCATCAACAATGTTGGGTATTTTGCCTCGGCGCCACCACCGGCGGTGTCACGGCTACCTAACGATGCTGACCCAAGGTGTCGAGTTAGAGTGTCCGTTCTTCACATGCAATTGGGCTTTCTACGCCCTCGCGACCCCCGATTCACCGGGCAATAAGGGCGAGCGCAGGAACGTAATGGCTCCCGCTGCCTCGCCCAACCATTTGAAAATAAGATATTTTATTTGGTCGGGGCGACAGGATTCGAACCTGCGACCCCCACACCCCCAGTGTGATGCGCTACCAGGCTGCGCTACGCCCCGACCGAGGGTGGGGCACATATGCGGGTGAAGCGCGGGATGCAAGCACGGAAGGCGCCGCGGCAAACGATCGGCAGATGAGAGCCGGAAGGGACCGGCCCGCATTGATCGATTCAACCCTGTCGAAGATCGGCTCAGGATGACGGCGAATGGCGCTCCACCGCCGGAGCTTCACCCTCGCAACGGAGGAACCTCGTCATTTCCCTGCTCCTCGCCAGGCTTTCCCTGTTCCGGGCGCGATTTTCCCTGTTATCCCACAACAGGGAATCCGGCTTTATCCTGTTGATACACAACAGGAAATCTTGCCTCATCCACCCCCGGATCGAAGGAATAAAAAGAAATTCCCTGTTATTTTCCCTGTTAAGCGCCCGGAACAGGGAATTTCGCGCGTCGCGGCGTACCCGCATGAATATCCCGAGTCGCGCTGTCATTCAGGCGGATTCACGCGAAGCCGCGAAGGCGCAAAGGGAGATTGCGCGGGGAAAGACTGGTCCGGCATTGGCCCGAACGGCACCGCCGCCGGGGACGGTCGCGTTCCCGCCGGACTATCTCCTTCGCGTCTTCGCGGCTTCGCGTGAACCCGTTCCTGTCGCGCCGGCCCGATTATTCCCTGATCTGTCCAAGCGGCAGCAGGCGCTTCGCCAGCGCCTGGACGAGACGCCGGTCGCCGCCCTTGAGCGCAGCGACCATCTCGACCGCGCGCCGTTGCATCATCCGGTCGAGCAGCGTGGGCGTCGTGCCTCGCGTCGCTGCGTCGGCCAGCGCCGCGCCACGCGCGTCAGCAGGGTCGACCGACAGCCGGAGAAGGGCGGCGAGCCCAGTGAACAGCGCACGATCCCCGCCCAGCGCGACGGCGCGATCGGTCGCTTCGTAGCCGACCGTCTTTCGCGCGCCGAGCACCGCCCGCGCGGTCAGCCCGCCCAATGCCTCGACCGCGTCGATATGCCACCCGCCGAGCGCCGCCTGCGCCTCCGGATCGCGCGGGTTCCTCGCGACCAGCGCCTCGAACTGCGCACGGCATTCGAGCGCGTCGTGCCGGCTCTTGCTGAGCTTCGCGCGATAGCCGATCGCCATCGCCCGCGTCAGCAGCGCGTCGCCGTCGCCCGGCACCCTGGCGAGCGTGGCGTTGGCATCGGCCTCAACGCCGGCAAGCTGGGCAAGCGCCGACGCCTTGTCGCGAACGGTGAAGACGATCTGGGTCAGCGCATCGCGCGACGGATTCGGGACAGTCGTGGCAGGCACTGGCGAGAGCAGAAGGACAAGAGCTGCGGTCAACATGGCCCCGTCCGCATGCCCTTGCCTGGAGGCGCGGCAGGCGCGAGTCGCATCACACCCGGCCTTCCCTCACGCTCATTCCCCGATCAGCGTCTGCCAGAACGTGCCGTCCCAGGCTTTCACGCTGATTTCCTTGATGCCGAAGGCGCCAAGGCTCTTGCCGAACGCCTTCTGATGATCGGCGATGCCATGCGCGGCGATCGCCTCTTTCGAGGCCCAGCGTTCGGAGACGCGGATGAGATCGGGGTCGGCGGCGTCATAGGCGAAATTGTAGAATTCGCAGCCATCCTCCGCACTGGTCGCCGCCATATGCTCGACCAGAAGGTCGCGCAGCTTCGTCCCCTCGCCCTCCGCAACGCGGATATGTCCCAATACGATGATAGTCATTGCGCCTCTCCATGACGGTCAGGTCGGCCTCGACAACCAACCGATTGTTGCGTGGCCATCGGACAAGTGATAGCTCGCGGCGCTTATAGAGCGGGCCTTGCCCCTTTTCGATACCCAGCCTTCCCGGCCAAGCCTTCAGGATCTCATGTTCGCAACCCCAGCCTATGCAGCCACCGCGGGCGCCGCCTCAAGTGGCGGTTCCTTCCTGGTGCTTATCCCGTACCTGCTGCTCATCCCCGTCTTCTACTTCCTGGTGCTGCGGCCGCAGCAGATGAAGGCGAAGGCGCACCGGGCGACGCTTGAGGCGGTGAAGAAGGGCGATTCGGTCGTGACCTCCGGCGGCCTGGTCGGCAAGGTGACCAAGGTCGAGGAGCGTTTCGTCGAGGTCGAGATCGCGCCCACCGTCAAGGTGCGCGTGGTCAAGGCGATGCTGGCGGAGGTCACTCCGTTCGGCACCAAGCCGGCGAACGATTAATCCGATGCTGGATTTCCCGCGCTGGAAGATCACCTCGATCCTGGTGCTCCTCGCCGCGCTGATGGCGCTGGCGATCCCGAGCTTCTTTTCTGAAGACCAGACCAAGGCGTGGGGCTGGATTCCGCACCCGCGGATCAACCTCGGTCTCGATCTGGCCGGCGGCAGCTATCTGCTGCTCGAGGCGGATACCGCCGACCTGATCAACCAGCGCGTCGAGCAGAAGCGCGACGAGGTTGCCGCCGCGATGAAGCGGGCCAACCCCAAGATCGACATCGGCGACATCTCGACGCGTGACGGCAAGGTCAGCTTCATGCTGCGCAACGTGACCCAGGTCGACGCCGCGCGCGAGCAGCTTCAGGCGCTTACCACCGGCGCGGGCCTGACCGGCCAGCGCGACTGGAACATCGAAGTCTTCGACGGCACCCGCTTCGTGATGACCCCGACCCAGGCCGGGATCGACCAGCAGATCAACCAGGCGATGGGCGATGCGACCGAAGTCGTGCGCAAGCGCATCGACGAGCTCGGCACCAAGGAGCCGACCATCGTCCGCCAGGGCAACAGCCGCATCGTCGTCCAGGTGCCGGGCCTGCAGGACCCGCAGGCGCTGAAGGCATTGCTCGGCAAGACCGCGAAGCTCGAGTTCAAGCTGGTCGACGAGACAGCGACCGATCCCGCCCAGCTCGCTCAGGGCATCGCGCCGGTCGGCAGCCAGGTCCTGCCGTACCCGAGCAGCCCGAGCCGCTTCATCGCCGTGAAGCGTGCGGTGATGATCACCGGCGATCAGCTGATCAACGCCCAGCAGAGCAACAATCCGCAGACCAACCAGGCCGAGGTGGTGATCACCTTCGACAGCCAGGGCGGCAAGAAATTCGCGCGGGTCACTCAGGCGAACGTGAACCATCCGTTCGCGATCATCCTTGACGGCCAGGTACTGTCGGCCCCCAATATCAACGAGCCGATCCTCGGCGGCACCGCCTCGATCTCCGGCAGCTTCACCGTGGCCAGCGCCAACGAACTCGCCATCGCCCTGCGGTCGGGCAAGCTGCCGGTCGCGCTGAAGGTGATCGAGGAGCGTACCGTCGGCCCCGATCTCGGCGCCGATTCGATCCATGCCGGCATCAAGGCCTCGATCATCGCGGTGATCCTGGTGATCGCCTTCATGCTGGTCACCTATGGCCGCTTCGGCATCTATGCGAACTTCGCCGTGGTCATCAACGTCGTGGTCATCATGGGCGTGCTGGCGGTGCTGAACGGCACGCTGACCCTGCCCGGCATCGCTGGCTTCGTGCTGACGATCGGCACCGCGGTGGACGCGAACGTGCTGATCAACGAACGAATCCGCGAAGAGCAGCGACGCGGGCGGTCGGTGATCCAGTCGATCGAGCTCGGCTACAAGGAAGCAAGCCGGACCATCTTCGAGGCGAACGCAACTCATGCCATTTCCGGCATCATCATGCTGCTGCTCGGATCGGGCCCGGTTAAGGGCTTCGCGGTCGTGCTGCTGATCGGCATCGCCACCTCGGTGTTCACCGCCGTCACCTTCACCCGCATGCTCGTCGTGCTCTGGGTTCGCCGCACGCGTCCCAGCCACCTCAATATTTGATTGGCGACCGGCCCATGCGTCTCCTGAAACTCGTTCCCGACAACACGAACCTCCCCTTCGTCTCCCTGCGCAAATGGGCGTTCGGGCTGACGATCCTGCTGACCGTCGCGGCTGTCGCCCTGGTGTTCGCCCGCGGGCTCAATCTCGGCGTCGACTTTGTCGGCGGCCTGATGATCGAGGAGAAGTTCCAGACGCCGCCGTCGACCGACAAGCTCCGTCAGGTCGTCGACCGCCTCCAGCTCGGCGAAGTGCGGCTTCAGTCGGTCGGCACCGACGGCAAGACCATTTCGATCAAGCTGCCGCCGCCAAAGAGCACCGAGGAAGACGCCACCAACAAGGTCGTCGCCGCGGTCCAGGTTGCCATCAACAAGGAGTTCCCGGACGCCCGCTTCTCCAAGCAGGATGCCGTCAGCGGCAAGGTCTCCGGCGAGCTGATCTGGAAGGGCATCCTCGCGGTGGTCCTGGCCGTGATCGGCATCGGCCTGTTCGCGATCTTCCGCTTCGAATGGCAGTTCGGCGTGTCGACCATGGTCGCGATCGTCCACGACGTGCTGATGACGCTGGGTTTCTTCGCGCTGACCCAGTTCGAGTTCGACCTGAACATCGTCGCCGCGGTGCTGACCATCATCGGCTATTCGATCAACGACAAGATCGTGATCGACGACCGTATCCGCGAGAATATGCGCCGCTATCGCAAGATGGACATGCCGCAGATCGTCGACCTTTCGGTCAACGAGACGCTGCCGCGTACCGTGATGACCTCGGTCACGATCCTGCTCGCGCTGTTCGCGCTGCTGATCTTCGGCGGCCATGTGCTGCGCGGCTTCACCGCGGCGATGATCCTCGGCATCTTCGTCGGCACCTATTCGTCGATCTACGTCTCGTCGTCGCTGCTGATCTCGCTCGGCCTGCGCGCCGAGCCGAAGTCGGACGACACGCCGGGATCGAAGGCTGAGCGCGTGGCCTACAAGGACATGCCCTAAGCCTCCTTTCCCGCGGCAGGGATAGATCGTCATGCGCATGGACAAGGGTCAGCAGACTGACGGCCCGATCATCTCGGCCTTTTCGGGCGGCGGGTTCAAGGTCGATGACGGCGTCTATCGCGCGCTGCTGATCACCCCGGTACGCGCCGACGGCTGGGCGCCGCCGCCGATCGGGACGCTGACCGCCGACGACATCGCGCCGCTGCTCGCGCTTGACCCGTTTCCCGAATTCCTGCTGCTCGGCACCGGGCCGTCGCTGGTGCGACCGCCCGTCGCCTTCGTCCGTGCGATCGAGGCGCGGGGGCTCGGCATCGAGGCGATGGACAGCCGCGCGGCCGCGCGGGCATGGGCGGTACTGCGCGGCGAAGGCCGCTGGATCGCGGGCGCGCTCTACCCGCTTTGACCGCGGCCGGGGCCAGCGCTATCATACCCCAAGCTCAAAAGCTGGGGGAGAGATCGCATGAAGCTGCTGGCCGGACTGGCACTGCTCGCCATACCGCTCTGGACCGTTCCCGTCGCCGCGCAGACCGCGCCCGCGGCAAGCCCCGCACCCGCCCCTGACTATGCACAGGATTCGGCCTGGCTCTGCCGCCCCGGCCGCACCGACGCCTGTTCCGCCAACCAGGACGTCACCGTCATCCAGGCGAACGGCAAGCGGCGGATCGATAAGTTCAAGGCAGCGCCCGCGCCGCAGTTCGACTGTTTCTACGTCTATCCGACCGTCTCCAACGACCCGACGCCGAACAGCGACATGACGGCGGGGCCGGAGGAACTGGCGGTCGCGGCGTCGCAGGCTGCCCGCTTCGCCTCGAAATGCCGGGTGTTCGCGCCGCTCTATCGCCAGGTCACGCTGACCGCGCTCCGCGCCTTCATCACCGGTCAGCCTGTCGCGATGGATCGCGCCATGCCCGTCGCCGACATCACGGCGGCGTGGAACGACTATCTGGCGCGCGACAACAAGGGCCGCGGCGTTGTGCTGATCGGGCACAGCCAGGGGTCGCTGGTCCTGAAGGAGGTGATCGCCAAGTCGATCGAGCCTGATGCCGTCCGGCGCAACATCATCTCGGCGATGCTGCTCGGCGCCAATGTCGCGGTGCCAGCCGGCAAGGATGTCGGCGGCGATTTCAAACGACTGCCGCTATGCCGCAAGGACGACCAGTTCAATTGCGTGATCAGCTATGTCTCCTTCCGCGCCGATTCGCCGCCACCGGCGAACAGCCGGTTCGGTAAGGTGCCGGAACCCGGCATGGTCGCTGCCTGCACCAACCCCGCGGCGCTCGCCGGCGGCAAGGCGGTGACTGACGCGATCCTGGGCGCCAAGGGCGCTGGCGCCGGCAGCGCGCCGATGGGCGCCTGGACCAGCGACAATCTGCCGGTCACCACCCCGTTCGTGAAGGTGCCCGACCTGATTTCGGCCGAATGCGTGTCGAAGGATGGGTTCGACTATCTCGCCGTCACGGTGAACGGCAATCCGGCCGACCCGCGTACCGACACGATCGTCGGCGACGTCTCGCTCGGCGGTGTCATCCTGAAGGACTGGGGACTGCACCTGATCGACATGCCGGTGGAGATGGGCAATCTGGTCGAGCTCGCCGACCATCAGGCAGCGGCATGGCGGGGCACGCCTCACAAGGCCAGGCGGCGCTGATCGACCAGCCCGGCGAGATGATCGTGCAATGCGGCGCTGTTCGCTTCCCAGGTGAAGCGCTCGGCGCCGCGGCGCACATCGGCCTGGGCCGGCGGATGAGCGAGCAGGTCGCCAATGGCATGAGCGAACGCGCCTGAATCGCGCACGGCGATTCGGCCATAGGCAGGATCAGTGACGACCTCGGCGGCCCCTCCGGCCGCGGTGATGACGATCGGCGTGCCGCAGGCAAGCGCCTCAACCCACGCATTAGCGAGGCCTTCCGACGCGGACGCCAGCGCCATCACGTCGGCGGCGGCGAGCAGTGCCGGCAGATCGGCATGCGGAATGGCGCCGAGCAGTTTCACCCGGTCCCCCATATCAAGCGCATCGATCTTCACCTGGAGCGCGCCCCGTTCCGGCCCCTCACCCGCGACGAGCAGTGTGACGCCCGGCAGGGTGGCAACGGCATCGATCGCGATATCATGTCCTTTGCGCGGGATCAGCGCGCCCAGCGAGACGACGAGAGGGCCGGTCACACCATAAGGCGCCTTCGCCGTTGCCCGATCGCGTGGCGCGAATCGGTCAAGATCGACTCCGGTGCGATGGACGCGGATCCGATCGGCCGGGATACCGATCGCGGCCATATCTGCCTTCATCGCCTCCGATACCGCGAGCAACCCGTCGGCCCCCTGCCCGGCCGCGATCACCTGTCCCGCAGTACCGGCGGCATGGCCCCAGTGATGAATGTCGGCGCCCCGCGCCTTGATCGACACCGGCACCCCGAAATGGCGGCCGAGCGCGACGGCCGCAGGGCCATCGGGAAAGAAGAATTCGGCGTCGATCACGTCGAACGCGAAGTCCCGGCGAATCGCGGAGAGCAGCGGGATCAGGCGACGGACCAGGGCACCGACATGGAAGCGTCCACCAGTCCCCGGCATGGTGGTGAAGCGTGGGCGTCGGGTGTCGAGACCCTTCCACACCTCCCGCTCGGGCAACGAAGCAAGCGACGCATGGTGCGACAGCGCGCGAAGCGGCCAGGGCGGTAATCCGACGGGCGCAACCAGCCGCAGATCGACATCGGGCCGCGCCGCGAGGCCGAGTGTCTGCCGCTCCACGAACACCCCGAAATTGGGACGTGTCGCGTCGGGGAACAGGGTCGAGAGCGTGAGGACGCGGAGCATGGCGACCGCGAGTGTAGCGCGGGAAGGTTAATCCTCCCACGCACGCGGGACCGTCAGAGCCGCTTGTCGCCAGGATAGGCGAGCAGGAGGTCGCTCCCGACCGATGCCTCGATCTCGCATCGCCCTTCAAGCGTCACGCACTCGCCTGCCTTCCACTCGACGCCATCGACCGCGCCCTCGCCGGCGATCGGCACGAACCACCCCATGACACCTTCCGGCAGCGTCACGACGCGATGACCGCCGGGCCAGCGCTCGAGCACGAATTTCGGACCCTCCGCCAGGATCGTGCGGTCGTCCGATGCGGGGGCAGGCGACGGCAGCGGCACGAAGGGCACCGGATCGGAAACCGCGACGCCCGCGTCCAGATGCAGTTCCCGGTCGCTGCCATAATCGTAGAGGCGATAGGTCAGATCGACATTCTGCTGGACCTCGATCAGCGTGATCCCGGCGCCGATCGCGTGAATGGTACCCGCTTTCGAATAATAGAAATCGCCCGCCTTCACCGGCTTCCAGTCGAGCAGGTGCTCGATCGATCCGTCGAGCGAGGCGGCCCGGAGCTGATCCTTCGACATCGGCGCCTTGGTGCCGAGCGCGATCGTTGCGTCAGGCCCGGCCGCCAGGATCACCCAGGCCTCGTCCTTGCCGCGCGGATAGCCGGCGGCGCGCGCGGCCGCGTCGTCCGGATGGACCTGAACCGACAGCTTCTGGCTGGTGAAGAGATATTTGATCAGCAGGTCGGGCTCGGCCGCATGCGGTGTCTGGAACCACACCTCCCCGACCGGAGCGCCGTCCGGCGCAGGATCGGGAAACCCCGGCCACAGGCTATGCCGCCCCCATGGCTTTTCGACGCGCTTGGTGGCGAGCAAGGTTGCGGTCATGCGAGTCCTCTGGGATCGGTAGATCATAGTGCCAACGCGCCGGCTCCGCTATCCGATCCCGCCCTGCCGCACCACGCGAAAAACATTGTTCGGGTGCGAGCGCTTGGGCTAAGGGTTGCCACGATGCGTATCCCCCTGTCCCGCTCGATCGCGCTTGCGCTTGTTGCCGCCTCGGCGTTCACTGTGTCCGGCTGTGCCGGCGGCCGTGCCAAGAGCGACATTCCCTATGTCGCCCGCGACGTCGGCACGCTCTACTCGACAGGCAAGGCCAGGCTCGACCGCAAACAATATAAGCTGGCTGCCGCCCTGTTCGACGAAGTGGAGCGCCAGCATCCCTATTCGATCTGGGCCCGCCGCGCTCAGCTGATGAGCGCTTTTTCCTATTATCTCGACCGGGACTATACCAGTTCGATCCAGTCGGCCCAGCGCTTCATCTCGGTCCATCCGGGCAACCGCGATGCACCCTATGCCTATTATCTCGTCGCGCTGGGTTATTACGAACAGATCAGCGACGTCACCCGCGACCAGAAGATCACGCAGCAGGCCCTCGATTCGCTCGGCGAGCTGACGCGGCGCTATCCGAATTCCAAATATGCCGCCGACGCCCGGCTCAAGATCGACCTTGTGCGCGATCACCTCGCGGGCAAGGAAATGGAGATCGGCCGTTTCTACGAAACGCGCGGCCAGTGGCTGGCGGCGACGCTGCGCTTCCGCCGTGTGGTCGACGAATATCAGACCACGACTCACGTGCCCGAGGCGCTGATGCGGCTGACCGAGACCTATCTCTCGCTGGGCGTACCAGAGGAAGCGAAGAAGTCAGCCGCCGTGCTCGGCGCAAACTATCCCGGCTCCGACTGGTACCAGCGCGCCTACAAGCTCGTGCAGAAGCATCCCGGCGCTCCGGCGAAGTCTGCTTCGACGGATGCGCCGGCGAAGACGGGCGCCTGACTCGGCGCTCATGCCGCCCGAGGGGTTGCCTTTGTGCTGACATCCCTTTCCATCCGCGACGTGGTGCTGATCGAGGCCCTTGACCTCGATTTCGGCGATGGCCTGGGCGTGCTAACCGGCGAGACCGGGGCGGGCAAGTCGATCCTGCTCGACGCGCTGGGGCTGGCGCTCGGCGCGCGCGGCGAGAGCGGACTGGTGCGCCAGGGGGCGAATCAGGCGGTGGTGAGCGCAAGCTTCGACACGCCGCATGGCGATGGCCCGATCGCTTCCCTGCTCGCGCAGAACGGGCTCGACGTCGAGCCGGGCGAACCGCTGATCATCCGCCGAATCGTCAAGTCTGATGGCGGCAGCCGCGCCTTCGTCAACGACCAGCCCGCCTCCGCGGGACTGCTGCGCGAACTTGCCGTCCACCTCGTCGAGATCCACGGCCAGCACGACGATCGCGGCATGCTCAACGCGCGCGGCCATCGCGCGCTGCTCGATGCGTTCGGGCGGATCGATACCGGCCCGGCCGCACGCGCCCACCGCGCCTGGCGCGACGCTGAAGACGCACTCGCGGTCGCCCGCGCCGAACTCGACACGGTCGCACGCGACCAGGAATGGCTTGAACACGCCGTCGGCGAACTGAGCGCGTTCGGCCCGGAGCCCGGCGAGGAGGAGATCCTGGCGACGCGCCGCGCCGGCATGCAGCGCGGCGAGAAGATCGCGGGCGACCTGCAGGCGATCGCCGACCTGCTCGAAGGATCGGAGGGTGGCCTTGCCCGCTTGCGCCAGGCGGCGCGCGCGCTCGAGCGGGTCGCCGAAGATCATGAGGCGCTTGGCGAAGCGCTCGAGGCGATCGACCGCGCGCTGGTCGAGGGCGGCCTGGCCCAGGAGAAAGTCGACGCGGCCGCCGAGGCGCTTGCGTTCGATCCGGCTCAGCTCGAGGCGGACGAGACGCGGCTGTTCGAACTGCGCGCGCTGGCCCGCAAGCACCGGGTGCAGCCCGACGACCTTGCCGCGCTGGCCGCCGACCTGGCCGGCAAGCTCGAGCGGATCGAAAGCGGCGGCGCCGGGATCGCCGCGCTCGAGCGCGCGGTCGCCGATACGGCGCGACGCTACGAAGCCGAAGCCGATGCCATTACGGCCGCGCGTACCGAGGCGGCTGGGCGGCTGGATTCAGCGGTCAAGGGCGAGCTGGCTCCGTTGAAGCTCGATGCGGCACGCTTCCGCACCATGATCGCCCCGCTCGGCAACGACCTCTGGAGCGCATCGGGCAAGGACCGGGTCGAGTTCGAGATATCGACCAATCCCGGCGCGCCCTTCGGCGCACTCGCCAAGATCGCCAGCGGCGGCGAACTGTCGCGCTTCATCCTGGCGCTCAAGGTCGCGCTCGCCGAGCAAGGCAGCGCCGCGACGATGATCTTCGACGAGATCGACCGCGGCGTCGGCGGCGCGGTGGCAAGCGCGATCGGCGAACGCCTCGCCCGGCTGGCGGCAAACACCCAGCTGCTGGTGGTGACTCACAGCCCGCAGGTCGCGGCACGCGGCGCCCATCACCTGCTGATCGCCAAGAGCCATGACGGCCTCGTCACGCGCACCGGCGTGGTGCAGCTCGACGATGGCGCGCGGCGCGAGGAAATCGCCCGGATGCTTTCCGGCGCGACGATCACCGACGAGGCGCGAGCTCAGGCCGAACGGCTGCTCGAAGCCGCCTGATCCGCGTTCAGAACGGGAATTTGAGCGTCACCATGATCCGCTTGTCGGGCTTGCCGTCCGGACTCTGCTGGGTAGCCGCATAGACATTGCCCTGGCCGCTGCCGACGCGGAAACCGGTGCCGGGGCCACCGACCGGATCATAGCGACGGGTGAGCGGCCGGAGGCGGAACTGCTCCTGCGGCTCGGGGCGGCCGCAGACGACGATGTCGCCCTCCTCCACGGTCAGCTCGGGACAACGCGTCGGGTTGCGGCGCGGGGGTGGCGTATCCGCGACCGGACCGGCAGCGGCCTGGAGCATCACCAACAATGCTGCGATCATCGGCCAATCCTCCCCCTCGGGAAGACGCAGAACATCATGACAAAAGGGCCGGAACATGGCTGCGGCTTTACGATGCGACTTTTCCACAGACCTGTGCTATAGCCCTGTCATCTCGCGATTCCGCCCCACAAGCATCGCGTGACTGAGAGACCTTCGCGCTCCCGCTTGCAAAGCCGTTGGAACGCTCCCCTGGTCCTCTGCCCGACCTTCATTCGCACTGCTTCCGTGTCCACGGAGTAGCGCGCCCGTGCTCGGATGCGCCGGCCGGGGCCGGACGGTGCTCCGCTCTCTCTTCTCGGCCCCAAACCGGTGCGCGGCGATGCCGCCCGCCGGGCTACCCAAGGAAATAGTTATGCCGATCGGCACCGTAAAATTCTTCAACGCCGACAAGGGCTATGGCTTCATCGCGCCGGAAGGCGGCGGGAACGACGCCTTTGTCCACATCAGTGCCGTTGAGGCCGCCGGCATGCGCACGCTCGATAAGGAGCAGCGCGTGTCGTACGAGCTCGAGCAGGACCGTCGCGGCAAGATGTCCGCGGTCAACCTCGCCAGCGCGTAAGTGACGGGCGGGCGCCGGCCCAGGCCGGCGCCCCTTCCCTTCCGCCCCAGAATTCGCGGAGAAGTCGTACGAATACCACCGCCCTGTTCTATCGCGATCGCGCCCGTCAGGCGGAAGCCGATGCGAATGCCGCAACCCTGGACAATGTCCGTTCCCGCTGGCTGCGCGCAGCAAAAGCCTGGGACGAGATGGCAAGCCGCGCCGAGAAGACCGCCGAGCGGCGATCAGTCAACGAAGAGGCCAAGATGGTCGCGGAGATGATGGAAGACGATTAGTCGTTCCCGGATCTGACCTCCAGCCGCGACTCGGCCTTGCGCCGCTATTCGGCGTTTCTTTTTTCTTTCCCCTGTTAAGTTGGATTCAGGGCAAGAATCATCTTTTCCTTTCAATGACCTGGGAAGGTTTTCCCTGTTATCGCGTAACAGCGGAAATTTCCCTGTTACCAGGCGAAGAAGAGCCTGTTTCCGCGCAGAACGCCGACGAAAACCCCTTCAGCAAAACCAGTCATGAGAAACAGCGGGCGGGATCGCGATCGGCAATCCGGCCGCTCCTCGCTGCCATGGCGATGCGGATCGTTGAATCGCCATCCAGCCTCCGCTAGCGCTTCGTCATGAGCACTCCCCTGGCCGACCCGCTCCCTGAGACCGATGAGGAAGCAGCCGCCGAACTGGCCCGGCTCGCCGGCGAGATCGCGCATCACAACAAGCTCTACCACACCGAGGACGCGCCGGAGATTTCCGACGCCGATTATGATGCACTGGTCCGGCGCAACAACGCGATCGAGGCCGCGTTTCCGAGCCTGATCCGAACCGATTCGCCCAATGCGCAGGTCGGCGCGGCCCCGGCCAGCCATCTCGCCAAGGTGGCGCACGCCCGGCCGATGATGAGCCTGGACAACGGCTTTGCCGACGAGGACGCAACCGAGTTCGTCGCGCGTGTGCGCCGGTTCCTCAACCTGGCGGAAGACACGCCGGTCGCCCTGACCGCCGAGCCCAAGATCGACGGCTTGTCCTGCTCGCTGCGCTACGAGCGCGGAAAGCTGGTTCAGGCACTCACCCGGGGGGACGGCCAGGTCGGCGAGGACGTGACCGCCAATGTGCGGACGATCGCCGATATCCCGCAGCACCTGCATGGCGAGGCCCCCGATGTGTTCGAAATACGGGGCGAGGTCTATATGGCCAAGGCCGATTTCACCGCGCTCAACGCCCGGCTGCTCGCCGAGGCGGAGGCAGCCGGCGACGCCGGCAAGGCCCGCCAGTTCGCCAATCCGCGCAACGCAGCGGCAGGATCGCTGCGCCAGAAGGATGCCACCGTCACCGCGAGCCGTCCGCTGCGCTTCCTCGCCCATGGCTGGGGCGAGGTGTCCGCGGTACCGGGCGCGACTCAGTATGACATGATCCGGACGATCGCGGCCTGGGGAATCCCGGTCAGCGACATGTTCATACGGGTCGAGGGCGTCACCGGGGCATTGGAGCAGTATCGCCAGATCGAGGCGGCGCGCGCCGACCTGCCGTTCGATATCGACGGCGTTGTCTACAAGGTCGACCGGCTCGACTGGCAGGCACGGCTTGGCGCGGTGGCCAAGGCGCCACGGTGGGCGCTGGCCCACAAGTTCCCGGCGGAACGCGCCCAGACCACGCTCGAGCGGATCGACATCCAGGTCGGCCGCACCGGCAAGCTGACCCCGGTGGCGCGGCTCACCCCGGTGACGGTGGGCGGTGTTGTCGTCACCAACGCGACGCTGCACAACGAGCATGAGATCGCGCGGCTGAACGTGTGGCCCGGCGACCGGGTCGTGCTTCAGCGCGCCGGCGACGTCATTCCCCAGATCGTCGAGAATCTGTCGCGCGACGAAAGCCGCGGCGCCTGGCCCTTCCCCACCCTTTGCCCCGAATGCCAGTCCGATGCGGTGCGCGAGGAAGGCGAGGTCGACGTGCGCTGCACCGGCGGGCTGATCTGTCCGGCGCAGCGGGTCGAACGGCTGCGCCATTTCGCCAGCCGGGGCGCGCTGGATATCGAGGGCCTTGGCGCGACCAGCATCGAATCCTTCTTCCGCGACGGCCTGCTCCATTCGCCTGCCGACATCTTCCGCCTGAAGGGCAAGCGCGACGCGTTGATCGGGCGCGAGCGCTGGGCGGAGACGTCAGTCGACAATCTCCTGGCGGCGATCGAGGCGAAGCGCAGCCCAGACCCGGCGCGTTTCCTGTTCGGACTGGGCATCCGCCATATCGGCAGCGTTACCGCGCGCGACCTGGTGAAGGCGTTCGGCACGGTCGGACATGTCGCCGACGTGGCGATCCGCGCGGCAACCGACGAGGAAGCTCGTGCCGAACTGACCGCGATCGACGGAATCGGCCCTGCCGTGACCGAGGCGCTGGTCGACTTCTTCGCCGAGGAACATAACCGCGAAGCCTGGGCCGACCTGCTGAGCGAAGTCAGCCCGACTGCCTATGTCTCGACGATCCGCCAGTCCCAGGTGAGCGGCAAGACGCTGGTGTTCACCGGATCGATGGAGACACTGAGCCGCGACGAGGCGAAGGCCCAGGCCGAGGCGCTGGGCGCCCGCGTATCGGGATCAGTCTCAGCCAAAACGGATCTTGTCATCGCCGGCCCGGGCGCGGGATCGAAGCTGAAAAAGGCGGCGGAACTGGGGGTTAGCGTGATCGACGAGGCCGGATGGGCGGAGATTGTCGCCGCCGCGAAGTGATGCTTTTTTGCAACGCAGCATAAGCGAATGCTGCGGCCCACTTGAAGAATCCCCTGTGTCATTTATCCGAAACGTTCGAGTCGCATGGGGCCAGCGACGGCGAAATGCCGCGCTTACTTGCGACGCCTCGAAGGGGAACATCATGCGAAACAATTTATTTCTGGGCGCAGCTATAGCCGCCCTGGTCATTCCGGTCGCGGCCAGCGCACAGGAAACGACGTCGACGATCCGCGGTACCGTGACGGCTGACGGCGCGCCCGTCGCTGGCGCCACGGTGAACATTCTCAACGTTGGATCAGGCGGTCAATCCACCGTCACCACGGACGCCAACGGCAGCTTCAACGCAAATGGCCTCCGCGCCGGCGGCCCCTACACCGTGAAGGTGAGCGCGCAGGGCTATAACGGCACCGAAGTCACCGACATCAACACCATTGTCGCGCAGGCATACGACCTTCCCATCGCACTGACCGCCGAGACGGTGGGCGGCGATATCGTCGTGACCGCGGCGCGCCTGCCCAATGCCCGCTCGGTATCGCAGGGCCCGGCGACGGTGCTCGGCGCGCGCGAGATCGCGAACATCGCCACCGTCAACCGTGACATCCGCGACCTCTCGCGCCGCGATCCGTTCGCCCGCCTGGACGACACCCCCACCGGTGGCCGCGCGGTTTCCTTTGCCGGCCAGAATGCCCGCTTCAATCGCTTCTCGGTCGACGGCGTCTCGATTACGGACAATTTCGGCCTCAACACCGATGGCCTGCCCAGCCGGCGCTCGCCCATTCCGCTCGACGCCATCGGCCAGTTCCAGGCGCAGGTAGCACCGTATGATGTCCGCCAGGGCAATTTCCAGGGCGGCGCGATCAACATCGTGCTGAAGTCGGGCACCAACGAATTCCATGGCACCGGCTTTTACTCCCGTTCCGGTAACGATTTCGTCGGTAGCCAGACGAAGAACCTGAAGGTCCAGATTCCGAACTTCAAGATCGAGAATTACGGCGCGGAGATCAGCGGGCCGATCATCAAGGACAAGCTGTTCTTCATGGTCGCCGGCGAGCGGCTGCGCGGCGGCCGCCCGATCGCTGAGGGCCCGACGGACAATAATGCCGGAACTGCCATCCCAAACCTGACCCAGGCACAAGTTGATCAGGTGTCGGCGATCGCGAAGAGTGTCTATAACTACGATACTGGCGGCGTGTTGCGTAACCTGGGCGACAAGGACGACCGTCTCGTCGCCAAGATCGACGCCAATATCTCGGACACGCAGCGCCTGTCGTTGACGTACACGTACGCGAACGATGCGATCAATCTGCTCAACAACACCTTCTCGTCGATCGCTACGGGCAGCCCGGGCCTCGGCCTGGCCTCCAACGCCTATATCCAGGGCAATCGTCTGCACACCGGCGTAGCGCAGTTGAACTCCGAATGGTCGGACAGCTTCTCGACCGAAGTTCGCGGCTTCTACAAGAACTATACGCGCATTCAGGATCCGCTGCTCGGCCGCGGCTTCGCGCAGATGCGCGTATGCACCAACGCGGTTTCGGGCGGGTCGCTGACGGGCTGTGAAGCGAGTGTGGCCGGACAAGTGGGCACCGATGCCGTCGTCTCATTCGGTCCGGACTCTTCGCGCCAAACCAATACGCTCAAGACCGAGACCTGGGGCGGTCTGGTCCAGGCGCGCCTGACCATGAACAACCATGACCTTCGCATCTTCACCGAAGTGCAGGATGTGAAGATCTTCAATTCCTTCCTGCAGAATAGCGCCGGCAATTATTATTTCGACTCGATTGCCGACTTCCAGGCGCGCAAGGCAAGCTCGTTCGGCTACGGCAACGCCGTTCCATCGCTGGTGCCTGACGACGCCGCGGCGAAGTACCGGTATCAGAGCTATGTGTTCGGCGTCATGGACAGCTGGAAAGTCACCCCGACGCTGAACGTGTCGTACGGCATGCGTTATGACCTGTACGGCATGCACGACAACCCGGCGCTCAGCCCCTATTACACCGCACGCTATGCCGGTGGTGCGGTCGTCAACGGGCAGATGAAGACGATCGGCTCGAATACGACGAATATCTCGGGCTTTGGCCTGTTTCAGCCGCGCGTCGGCTTCGACTGGAAGCCGACCCCCCGGATCAGCATCCGCGGCGGCGGCGGCATCTTCGGCGGCGGTACCCCGGACGTCTATGTGTCGAACAGCTTCTCCAATACAGGCGTGCTGTCCAATTCCTTCTCGTCCAACCGGATAACGACGGGCATCGGGTGCACCAACCTGCCATCGGCGGCGGTGTGCAATGACGCCCTGAACAATGTGACGGGCACGAGCATCCCGAGCTCGGTGAACAACTATCTCGCCGGCACCACCGCCTCGACGGCATCGACGGTCAACGCGCTCGATCCGAACTTCAAGATACCATCGCAGTGGCGCGCCACCCTGTCGGGCGAATATACCGCCAACCTCGGCCCGCTCGGCGACAACTGGGTATTCGGCGCGGATGTCCTTTATTCGAAGGTCCGCAACCAGGTCTATTTCACCGATATCCGTTCGCAGCCGCTGGCCGGCTCGCTCACCCCGGACGGCCGCCAGCGCTACTATAACTTCGCCGACAAGAATCTGGCGAGCACTGACACCAACACCGATATCCTGCTGACGAACACCACCAAGGGACGGTCGTATATCGCGGTCGCCCGGCTGGATAAGACCTGGGATTTCGGCCTGAGCATCAACGGCAGCTTCACCTACCAAGACGTCAAGGACCAGGCTCCGGCAACCTCGTCGACAGCGGGTTCGAACTATTCGAACGGCGCGTTCGTCGATCCGAACAATGTCGCCTACGGGATCTCGAACGATCAGGTTAAGTACTTCTTCAAATATGGCCTGACCTATGATCACGCCTTCTTCGGAGACTATAAGACCACGTTCTCGCTCTTCGGCGAATCGCGGATCGGCCATCCGTTTAGCTATACGTTCCAGGACTTCGGTGCGGGCCGTTCGGCAGTGTTCGGGACGACCGGGCGTAGCACCGCCACGGGCACCGGCGGCAATCGCTATCTGATCTACGTGCCGACCGCCAATGATCCCAAGGTCACGTATAGCGACCCTGCTTTCAAGGCTGCGTTCGAGAACTTCCTGAAGACGTCGGGCCTGAGCAAATATGCCGGACAGATTGCGCCGCGTAACGCCTTCAACTCGAAGTGGTTTACGCGCCTGGATCTGCACGTTGCGCAGGAAATCCCGACTTTCGTAGGAAACTCGCGGATCACCCTGTTCGCGGACATCGAGAACTTCACGAACCTGATCAACAAGAACTGGGGTCAGACTCGCGAATACGTCTTCCCCTACAACGTTGCCGCGGCGCAGGTGCAGTGCCTCACTTCCGCTGGTGCCGTGGTCACCAATGTGAGCCAGGCATGCGCGCAGTATAAATACTCGCCAGTGAACAACGGCTCGAGCTTCACGACCCCGACTGACCAGATTTACGCCAATCAGTCGCTCTACTCGATCCGGGTCGGCGCGAAGTTCACGTTCTAATAAGACGGAAAGCCGGAACTATGGCCGCCGTCCCCGAGAGGGGGCGGCGGTTTTCTTTTGCGTGAGACCGGTTTGGCATGGGATGTAGGCGTAACAGCATACAAGGTTTACAAATGCCCAAGATGAGCGATTTCAAAAGAGAGCTTCAAGAGGCCAAGAGGCTGCGTTTGCCTTGGTATGTGATGCTCCTCATATTCTGCATTGGTGCGCCGGCAACTTTTCTATTTGCGCTGTATGGTCGATTAGAGATTGCTCTTCCCTTACTCAATATGGTTGGTGTATTTGGATTTATAATAGCTCTTAAATGGAGATTGAAGAGAGAGGTGTGGTTTTGGATAACGACGGCTATCATTGTCACCATTCATCTTTTTCTTCTTTTTTTGATTCCTTGGACGGAAAAGTGGGTTCCCGCGCTTGCGATCGGCTTTATAGACTCGGTCGACATATGTTTGATTATCTGGACTTTTGTGTCCCTTGAGAATGTTTTGGGTCAATCGAGGGATCATGACCCTACGAGCAAGAGTCCTTAACAAGTGATGCTGTGTTGCTGCAAAATGAACGGCCACGGATTTGTACGAAGGGCCAAGTAGTAGATCAAGAGATCGGCAACCGTGCGATGCAGGTTGGTAGAAAAGCCACCAAATTGGGAGGCAAGGCCGCGCTGGCTGGAACGGTGACTGCCGCCGGCAGTGCCACTCTTCTTAAGTCCGCTGGAGTGCTCGTTGGCGGACTAGTGACTGATGCTGGAGTTATAGTATCAGTTGCTGTGCGTTTGCAGATAGCAGGTGGCGATACTCTGTCTGTATTGGGCGGGATGTTTATACGAAGCACAGGTACTCAAGCCATAACTGACTGGCTGCCGTTTAATGATTACTACAAAGACAAGGCCGATCGTGCCGTTAATGCTGCTCTAGATTGGGTAGTGGTGCCAGATCAGCGTGGCTGTAGGAGGCAGTAATAGCTCGGTTCAAACGCGTGAGTGTTATATCACTGACGCTTATCTTAACTGGGTTCTTGATGGCCCACTTGGGGATCCGTGGAAGTAGTGATTTTCACATTGCTCTCGTTATACTTGGATCGGTGGCGCTATTATCAGGTATGCTGGGCACGTCGTTCATCGTCGCTCTCCCAATAAGGCGAGTCTTGAGGCGATACATAGAGATGCTGAATAGACGGGCGCGCAAATGACTCCGTGAATACAGCGCAATCACCTGGGTTTATCACCCGATTGCCATCCCTGCGACCCTGACGGGCGCGGGGATGGCAATCGCGGCCCCTTTCCGCACCAGCGTCTCGTCGATCGCACCGACGTGTGTGCCATCACGGCCCTCAATGTTGCGGGCGAGGCGTTCGCGGTCGTCGGTATAAGTGGCGGCGTGCTTATTCGCGCGCGACACGGCGACATAGGCGAGGTTGGCGTCGACGTTGCGGCGAAAACTCTCCAGGTGGGCCATGACCCGATTGCACGTCGCCCCTTGTGCGGCATGAATCGTGGAGACCCATGTGGGCCGGATGTGGCGGTCGGCGACGTTGGCCATGTGGAGGGGCTGGCGCTTACTGCCCTTCATGCGGACCACGACGACGCCCTGGTCGGGGTCGATCGCGAGCACTTCGGCGGCGCGCCCATTGAGGCGTTTGGCGGCATAGTTGTTGCAGGAGAACTGGATGCGGTCGCCGTTGCGGAGTTCCTGCTCGACAGCCACGAAGGCGTCGGCCTGGGCGCCGCTGCCGTCGCCGGGGGACCAGGTGAGCGGCGTGTTCTTGGGGTGGAGCAGGTGGACGGTGCCGGCCTCGGCGTCGACGGCCTCGACACGGTAGCCGGTGTTGCGGTCCGGCGCGCCGCCCTCCCCGCCCTAGCGGAACGTCACGATATGGCCGGGACGGTAGCTGGCGGCTTTGCTCGGGCCACTCAATTCGGCCATTGCGGTAGCCTAGGGCGTGTACGCTCGGCCATCGTCGCAGAAGCCTCCAATCATTCCGCTCCAGGCCGCACCCTCGACCGTTTTATTCTAAAGTGTCGCGAAGTTTTCACCAAATAAGCATATAGTGACCGCGCGCGCCTCGAATCGTCGCCCCAAATTCTCCGAGATTCCGAATCTGATCAAGGCCCGCACTAAAAGCAACAGATCTTGTCGTACTGGTAACGATGCACAATTAACGATTGATCTTTACCGGCGAAATACACAATACTAGCCTGCCTGGAGACGCACCGGGCGCGCCATAAGTCCCTCGAGAGGTCATGTATGAGGAAATCAGCACTAGCAGCTATCATCGCCACAATCGCAGCTATTACGACGCCGTTCAGTGGCGCCTTGGCTCAATCAACAGCATTGGAGCAGTGCCTTCAACGGGCTGATGACGTATATAATCATGAAATGGAGCGTTGCATGACGTACCCGTTTCACGACAGCGCAGAACGAGACTATTGCGCGTACGGTGCAGGCCTCAGTCACGATGCAGAACGCCAAGCTTGTTCCCAGTACTATCCAGAAGGAATTTCTAACTCGAACCACCAAAATCAGCGATTTCGGCCGATTATGATTAGGACAGCAAAGATCTTCGCCTGAGGAAATTTGACCCATCGATCGCCTCGATTTACTCGACGCGAACTCTCCTGGCAAAAATTCGGCCGCCGCCCCCGACAGGGACGGCGGCTTTATTTTGTGCGTTACAGGATCACAGACCGCACCCCGAGTGGCGTGCTCCCCATTTCTCCCCCAGTCATAACTGGAGTCCGGGTTGTTATCGTGCCCATACGGGTGGGGCTGCACAACCCGCCCGGCATCATCGGGCGGGCTCAGCCCGCCTATCCCGCCATGCGGTCGCACATGGTTGCAGTCGTCGCACCAACTGCTCAGCACCGCTCCGACGCGAACAGCGTTTCGTTCAGGCATTCGTCGTGAAAACGACCATTAAAACTCTCGACGCAACCATTCTGCTGCGGCTTTCCGGCGCGATATAGCGCCCTCGATCCGCCGGTCCCGCGCCTACCGCAGGATCGCTAAGCTGGTCAGCTCGGCGCCGCTGTCGCTCGCGATCATCAGCGGCTTGCCGCGGATCGCGATGATCGCATCGCCAACTTGCTCGATCGCTTCCTACCGGTAGACTGCGCCAACTTCTTCCACGCCGCAGGATATCAACGCGCAAGCTGAAAATGCTCTAGCGTAGAGACTATAACGAAGCACAACCATATCGAGCAGTCGATAATAAATCGCCGATATCGTTACTGAACCAGTCAACGGAACACGGCCCACCCCAGCCGGCAGGAACTGGACACTACACTTCCGCCGTTTTTACGAAGCGCTCAATTGATAGATTTACCCCGCATACGATTTTTCAAAAAATTTTCATCGGAGAAAAGAACTACACTGATAAAAAATGCGTATCCAATAAATACCATTGAGAGAAATACATCACTCAAATAGTATGACATGTATAAGCATCCCATTATCACTATCAATACCGAAAAAACGAATGAAATTTTCTGAAAAATATATAGGTACCTCACATATATCACATAAACTGCTATCGATGCAAATAAAATCACAACGCCCGCGTAGATGCTTCCAATAAAGGCAGAGATTGGCGGAAAGGAAAAAATTGGGAACAAAATCGCCAATGCCTTTGATGGGGAATCTATTGTGCGCATGAATCTTTATCCCAGGGTTTACACCAATTTACTAGTCACAGCCGTAGCAAGTGCCGCTGGGTTACTACCTCGAAGTGCCACCTAGCCCAGCCTCGACTATCTCAACCGGCCAGGCGCGCTGTTCATCATCAAGGCCAGATGCCCTGTCCCGCCGCCCTCGTTGAAGCACAATACCAAGTCGCACACAATCCGCAGCGCCACTCCGGCCAAGCGAGTCACCTCACTTCGACTCCCGCCATCCAGGATTACCGTCAAAGCCAGCATGCGCCGGACCTGCTCCGCGCCGCCTCAACGACGCGCCAACCACCGCAAATCCCCCAATGTGTAGTTTGCTCGAGCCCCAATCGCCATCCCCATCGCGAGCCCCTCTTGCTCGCTACAACAGAATTACAACATCAACGCGTTGAGAATCCCGCCGCGCATCAAAATCCGCCTACGTTGGCATTAAACGTTCATCCTAATCACGCGACCTGAGTAATTGGAAGCTTGCAAAGCCAATCGCATATGCCAAAAATAATAAGACAAATCTGGACGGGGTTATATCTGATAATGATCTTGAGCCACTAATAAATATATCAAAAATTGTAGAAGTCACACACGCCACGACAAGGCCGATAAAAAAGCTCAATATATTTCGCTTTGACACCTCACCCTCCCAGCCTCTCGCATTTCGAAATACAATCCATTGCATCCTGAATGGCATTCTCGTGAGCGTTGCAGTCGCTTGTCTCACGCCCTTGCCATGCCAGCCCCCTTCGCAACAGACCAGCGGTTCGCCAGCCCGGGTCCTTAGACATAGAACTTCGAGAACAAGATGGCCTACGAATTCGGAAAACTTCCTTGCCGTGGAGCTATAATCCATATTCTTCGCCTGGTTATTCTACCGCGAGATATTACCTCGACTCCGAGGTAGCAGCGACTACGTAACCAACGGTCACAAGACCCGAATATGACGCAAATAATTACTAGATTTATATTATGCACCAAGCCACAATGGCAGAAGTCACAGCGATTAATACAAGTTTCGGAAAAGCGTAGTGCTGGCAACTCGGACCACTTGGCACGTCACAAAATACCTCCAGCATATTACTGAAACGCTAGTGAAATGCGACATCAAGGGCTAAACCCTCGAGAATGGATACCATGATGAAGAGCAAGAAAGCGAACGACATGTAAGTCAGGCTGCCTCAGTCGCTTTCGCATAGACGGAGTTGAGCGGCCGCGAGAACACGCGTCCGACCATCGGTTCGAAGAAGCTCAGCGGCGCGCTTTCATATGCCGGGTCGAAGGCCGACTGGTCGTATTTCTCGCAGAATTCGGCGCAGGCCTCGAAATGCTGGTGGCCGCGGTAATTCTCGCGCAGATCCCGATCCATCCCGAGATAGTGGAAGAAATAATAGCCCTGGAACACGCCGTGCGTGTTGGCGATCCAGTGCACCTCCTCCGACACGAACGGGCGGAGCATCGCCGCGCCGATCTCCGGATGGTTGAACGTGCCCAGCGTGTCGCCGATGTCGTGGAGCAGCGCCATCACCACATAGGCCTCGTCCCGCCCGTCGCGATGGGCGCGGGTCGCGGTCTGGAGGGAATGTTCGAGCCGGTCGACCGGGAACCCGCCGAAATCGCCCTCGAGCAGCTTGAGGTGAGTCAGCACGCGGGCGGGCAACTCCTTCGCGAAATCGCGGAAATGACCGCCGATGATGTTCCAGTCCTGCTGGGTGCCGTCGACCATCGCGGTGAATTGAGCGCGGTCCTGATGCTGGGTCATGGCTTCTCTCTCCTCAGTTCTGCCGGGCTTTTGCATCCCGTTCGCGCACTTCCTTCCTTCTCCCCTTGTGGGAGAAGGTGGCCCGCAGGGCCGGATGAGGGGGAGTGAGGTTCGAGACACATGCGAGTGTCCCCCTCACCTTTCCCATCGCTGCGCGATGGGCCCCTTCTCTCCCACAGGGGGAGAGGAAGAAGTATGCGCGTCGCGATATCCTTCCGACGGCTTACCGCACCCTACCGCACTTTGCGCATCGGTCCCAGTCGGGTTAAGACCCCCACCCATGCCGCTGTTCACCAAGCCCGCGATCTTTTCGCGGCCCTTTTTCGAAGACAAGAGTCGTGCCTTCTGGCGGCTGCAGGCGGCCGGCTGGACCGGCTACCTGATCCTGCGCAGCGTCTCCAGCATCTCCAACGGGCTCGACCTGACGGCGACGCTGCTCGTCGTGGTCGAATCGATCATCGGCTATTGCATCACGCTGCTGCTCTCCACGCTCTATCATTATTACCGGCGCCAGCCGCGCATCGCGGCGGTGATCCTGACGATCCTGACGCTGGGCGCCGCGACCGTGCTCTACGCGGTGCTCGACGCCTTTTCCTTCTCCTTCATCAAGATGGCCAATCCGGGCCTGAACGTCAGCCTGGTTCTGGGCACCGTGTTCCTCAACTTCACCGTGCTGGCAGGCTGGTCGGCGCTGTATTTCGGGATCAATTTCTACCTGATCGTCGAAGAGCAGATCGACCAGCTCGCCGCGCTGGAGAATACGGCGAGTTCCGCGCAGCTTGCGATGCTGCGCTACCAGCTCAACCCGCATTTCCTGTTCAACACGCTCAATTCGATCTCGACGCTGGTGCTGCTGAAGCAGACCGAGCGGGCGAACGCGATGCTGAGCCGGCTGTCCTCCTTCCTGCGCTATACGCTGGCCAACGAGCCGACCGCGCATGTGACGATCGCGCAGGAGGTCGAGACGCTGAAGCTCTATCTCGAGATCGAGAAGATGCGGTTCGAGGACAGGCTGCGCCCAAGCTTCGAGGTCGATCCGCGAGTCACCAAGGCGCGATTGCCGTCGCTGCTGCTTCAGCCGCTGGTCGAGAACGCGATCAAATATGCCGTCACGCCCAAGGAGGAAGGTGCCGAAATCGCCGTCACCGCGCGACTCGCCGGGGATCGGGTGCAGATCGCCGTATCCGACACCGGACCGGGCTTGAATGAAATGAAAGCACGGCCAAGCCTTTCAACCGGGGTCGGGCTTGCCAATATAAGGGAGCGGCTCGCTCAGGCATATGGGCCCGACCACCGCTTCGAGACGCGCTCCATCCCCGGGGGCGGCTTCGGGGTCGAGATTGAGATTCCGTTCCAGCTCGGGGAACCGGTTAGAGAGGTAGCATGACGATCCGTACGATATTGGTGGATGACGAACCGCTGGCGATCCAGGGGCTCGAGCTTCGCCTCGAGGCGCACGAGGATGTCGAGATCATCGACAAATGCCAGAACGGGCGCGAGGCTATCCGCGCCATCAAGACGCACAAGCCAGACCTCGTCTTCCTCGACATCCAGATGCCCGGTTTCGACGGCTTCTCGGTGGTGCAGGGCCTGATGGAGGTCGAACCGCCGCTGTTCGTGTTCGTCACCGCCTATTCCGACCATGCGCTGAAGGCCTTCGAGGCGCAGGCAGTCGATTACCTGATGAAGCCGGTCGAAGAATCCCGCCTGGCCGACACGCTCGACCGGGTGCGGCAGCGGCTGGCGGAGAAGCGCGGCATCGAGGAGGTCGACCGGCTGAAGGAAGTGCTGGCCGAGGTGGCGCCGGATTCAGTCGAGAACCTTGCCGACGGCGGCGACCAGGTTTCCGCCAACCGCTTCGAGAAGCTGATCAACATCAAGGACCGCGGCCAGATCTTTCGGGTCGATGTCGACACGATCGAGCGGATCGACGCGGCCGGCGATTACATGTGCATCTATACCGGCGACAACACGCTGATCCTGCGCGAGACGATGAAGGACCTGGAGAAACGGCTCGACCCGCGCCGCTTCCAGCGCGTTCACCGGTCGACCATCGTCAATCTCGACCTGGTCAAGGAAGTGAAGCCACACACCAACGGCGAATGCTTCCTGGTGCTTGGATCGGGCGCGCAGGTGAAGGTCTCGCGCTCCTATCGTGACGTGGTCGCGCGCTTCGTGCATTAAGCCGCGACGTCGCGCCCACGGGCGCGACGAAACCGGGGGGCACGCACGATGACGACGAATGAGCTTGAGGCGGAGATCCGCCGCCTTGGGCCGTGGCACCATGATATCGAGATAGCGCCGGGCATCCGCACCGGGGACCCGGCCTATCGCCCCGAGCCGGACCCGGCGCTCGGCACGCCCAGCATCGTCGATCCCTACGCCAAATTCGCGCGGGCGTTCGGCGACCTCTTTCCCGAGGGGCTGCAGGGCCGGTCATTCCTCGACTGCGCGTGCAACGCCGGCGGCTATCTGTTCGCGGCCAGGCAGATGGGAGCCGGGCGCTGTTTCGGCTTCGACGTGCGCGAACACTGGATCCGCCAGGCGCATTTCCTGGCCGGCCGCCTGCCGAGCGACGATATCGATGCGGGCGTATGTGCGCTGGCGGACGTGCCCGAGCTTGGCCTGAAGCCGTTCGACGTGACGCTGTTCAGCGGCATCCTGTATCATCTGCCCGATCCGGTCGCCGGGCTGAAGATCGCGGCCGACCTGACCCGGGAGTTGCTGATCGTCAATACCGAGACGTTCCCGGCGAAGCAGGACGGGCTGATCCTGAATCCGGAAAGCCGAACGCTGCTGATGTCAGGCGTCGACGGCCTCGCCTGGTATCCGACGGGGGAGACCGTCGTGCGCCAGATGCTCGCCTCCTGCGGCTTTCCCCACACCCGCCTGCGCTTCAACCACACCACCGGGGGCAAGCGGAGGCGGCTTGAAATCTGGGCTGCGCGCGATCCCGGGGTGTTCGCCCATTATGACGGCCTGTATCCGCAGATGCCGCCCAGCCGCCTGCGTCGATTGACGGCGAGGCTGCTCGGTCGCAGATAGGATAAAACAAAGACGGGTCGGGACGAGAGATGCAGGACAAGTTCAGAACCTTCGCGGCGTTGCATGTGCCTGGCGACCCGCTGATCCTGTACAATGCCTGGGACGCAGGCAGCGCGCGCGCAGTGGCGAGCGCTGGGGCGAAGGCGATCGCGACCGGCAGCTGGTCAGTCGCGGCGGCACAGGCCTATGGCGACGGCGAGGGCTTGCCGCTCGAGATCGCGCTGGCCGGCGCGACCCGGATCGCTGGCGCGGTCGACCTGCCGGTCTCGATCGATTTCGAGGGCGGCTATGCCGTCGAACCAGAGGCGGTCGCGGCCAATGCCTCCAGGCTGGCGGCGACCGGCGCGATCGGGTGCAATTTCGAAGATCAGGTGGTCGGCGGCGAAGGCCTGCACCCGGTCGAATTCCAGGTCGCACGGATCGCGGCGATGCGTGCCGCAACCGGCCCGTCCTTCTTCATCAATGCCCGCACCGACATCTTCCTGCAGAACGCCCCGGCGACTCATGACGAGGAAAAGGCCGACACGGCGATCGCGCGGGGCAAGGCCTATGCCGAGGCTGGCGCCAGCGGCTTCTTCGTGCCCGGGCTGGTCGACCTGACGCTGCTGGGCAGGGTCTGCCGCGAAGTGCCGCTGCCGGTCAATTTCATGGCCTTTTCAGGCGCACCGGGTGCCCGGGACGTGGCTGGTGCCGGTATCGCGCGGATCAGCCATGGGCCGAACCCCTATCGCACCGCGATGGCCGCGCTGACCGCGGCAGCGCAGGCAGCGTTCGACTGGCGCTGAGCGCGAGCCTTACGCTTCCGCCCCGTCCTCGTCCGCAGCATCACCCGCGCCGGGGGCGGGATTCTCGAACCAGGCCTCGACCGGGCCGCTGAGCTTCAGCGTGAGCGGCTGGCCGTGGCGATCGACCTTCTTGCCGAGCGCGACGCGGATCCAGCCTTCGGAGATCGAATATTCCTCGACATCGCGGCGTTCGGCACCCTTGAAGCGGATGCCGATCCCGCGCGACAGCTTCGCTTCGTCGAAATGCGGGCTGCGCGGGTTGGAGGACAGGCGGTCTGGCGGTGTATCGGTCATGGGGCGGGCTCATGACGCAAAATCGCGCGCGATGCCAGAGCAGCGATACGAAAACGGCGTGGACGAGGCCCACGCCGTCTCATTCCATACCATGGCGCGATCAGTTGCAGACGCGGACCCGCACGCTGCGCCCGTAATAGCGATCATAGCGCCGCTCGACCCAGCAACGATTATAATTCGGCCGGTAGCGATAGGCGTAGTAACCGTCGTTCGGGTAATAACCGTGGCTGCGATAATAGCCGTCGTCATAATAGGGATCGTAACCGCGCTCGCGATAATAGCGGTCGCGATCACGGCCGTTGGACGCGATGGCGGCGCCGATCGCGAGACCGGCGATGCCGGCGACGATCGCGGTGCCGGCACCGTCGTCATGCCGATAATGGCGATAGCGTTGCGCGTCCGCGGGGACCGCGGTGGTCAGCGCTGTCGCGGCAAGCGCCACGCCGAGGCCGGCCTTCTTCACAAAATCGTTCATCTCGAACCTCCTCTTCTCAGCAAGCCCGTGGCCGCATCGGGGGGATAACGCGGCAACGCTCCAGCTTGTTGCATCATGATCGAGTCGGTCTGAACTCGTACGGAATACGACGTTTAACCGCCGTTCAGCGTGGCCCGGTTCAGAGCCGGCCGTTCAAGGTCTGGCGTTGAAACGTCCTTCGCACGCAGTAAAGTCGGGCTCACCCAAGGAGGCGATGATGGCGTACTGGCTGCTGAAATCCGAACCCGAAAGCTATAGCTGGGACGATCTGATCCGCGAGGGCGCGACCGAATGGACCGGCGTGCGCAACCCGGCCGCGGCGCTTCACCTGAAGGCAATGGCAGTGGGCGACCATGGGCTGTTCTATCATTCAGGCAAGGAAAAGGCCGCAGTGGGCGTGATGGAGATCACCCGTACCGCGCAGCAGGACGGCGACGAGCCGCGCTGGGTTTCCGTCGCGGTCAAGCCGGTCGAGGCGCTGGCCAAGCCCGTCACGCTGGCGGCAATGAAGGCCGAGCCCAAGCTGGCGGGCATGGAAATGCTGCATCAGTCCCGGCTGTCGGTCAGCCCCGTCAGCGATGCGCAATGGGCCGTGCTGATCGGGATGGGTAACGCTTAACTACGCCCGAGCGACGACGGGGGACAGGCCCTCTCCCGGCCCTCTCCGGCAAGCGGGAGAGGGAGTAGAAGGGTCAGGCCGCCTGCTTGGCGCGCGAGGCCTTTTTGCGCTCGTGCGGATCGAGGTAGCGCTTGCGCAGACGGATCGACTTGGGCGTGACCTCGACCATCTCGTCGTCATCGATATAGGCGATGGCCTGCTCAAGCGTCATCTTCTTCGGCGGGGTCAGGCGGATCGCATCGTCCTTGCCGCCCGAGGCGCGGAAGTTGGTGAGCTGCTTCGCCTTCATCGGATTGACCTCGAGATCATCCGTCTTGGCGTTCTCGCCGACGATCATGCCCTCGTACAGCGCCTCGCCGTGGCCGACGAACAGGATACCGCGCTCCTCGAGCGGGCCGAGCGCATAGCTGTTCGCTTCGCCCGAGCCGTTCGAGATCAGCACGCCGTTCTTGCGGCCCTCGATATTGCCCTTGTGCGGGCCATATTTCTCGAACAGCCGGTTCATGATGCCGGTGCCGCGCGTATCCGACAGGAACTCGCCGTGATAGCCGATCATGCCGCGCGAGGGCGCGGAGAAGGTGATGCGGGTCTTGCCGCCGCCCGAGGGACGCATGTCGGTCATCTCGGCCTTGCGCAGGTTCATCTTCTCGACGACCGTGCCCGAATATTCCTCGTCCACGTCGATGATGACGGTTTCGTACGGCTCGGTCTTCTTGCCGTCCTCATCCTCGCCGAACAGCACGCGCGGACGGCTGATGCCGAGCTCGAAGCCTTCGCGGCGCATCGTCTCGATCAGCACGCCGAGCTGAAGCTCGCCGCGCCCGGCGACTTCATAGCTGTCGCGATCGGCGGCTTCGGTCACCTTGACCGCGACGTTCGATTCGGCCTCACGGAACAGGCGGTCGCGGATCATGCGCGACGTCACCTTGGTGCCCTCGCGACCCGCCATCGGCGAATCGTTCACCGCGAAGCGCATCGACAGGGTCGGCGGATCGATCGGCTGGGCATGGAGCGGCTCGCTGACCGTGATGTCGGCGATGGTGTCGGACACGGTCGCGACGGTCAGGCCGGCCAGCGAGATGATGTCGCCTGCCTTGGCTTCCTCGGCCGGCACACGCTCGAGCCCGCGGAAGGTCATGATCTTCGACGCACGGCCTGCCTCGACGATCTTGCCGTCATTGTTCAGCGCGTGGATCGGCTGGTTGAGCTTCACCGTGCCGGAGTTGACCCGGCCGGTGAGGATACGGCCCAGGAAATTGTCGCGATCGAGCAGCGTCACCAGGAAGGTGAAGGGCGCGTCGACATCGACGCTCGGTGCAGGGATGTGGCTGACGATCGTCTCGAACATCGGGGTCAGCGTGCCTTCGCGCGCATTCTCGTCGGTCGAGGCATAGCCGTTGCGGCCCGAGGCGTAGAGCACCGGGAAATCGAGCTGCTCGTCAGTCGCCTCGAGCGAGACGAACAGGTCGAACACTTCGTCGAGCACTTCCTGGATGCGGGCGTCGCTGCGGTCGACCTTGTTGACCACGACGATCGGGCGAAGGCCCAGCGCCAGCGCCTTGCCGGTGACGAACTTGGTCTGCGGCATCGCGCCTTCGGCCGAATCGACCAGCAGGATCACGCCGTCGACCATCGAGAGGATGCGTTCCACCTCACCGCCGAAATCGGCGTGGCCCGGGGTGTCGACGATGTTGATGCGGGTCGCGACACCAGCGCCGTCGATCCATTCGATCGAGGTCGGCTTGGCGAGAATGGTGATGCCGCGTTCTTTTTCGAGGTCGTTCGAATCCATCGCGCGCTCTTCGACGCGCTGGTTGTCGCGGAAGGTGCCGGACTGGCGGAAGAGCTGGTCGACCAGGGTCGTCTTGCCGTGATCGACATGGGCGATGATCGCCACGTTGCGGAGGCTCATTGGGTCACTCGATATTTTATAGGGAATAGGTTGCGGGCGCCGATAGCGCAATTGCTGCGCCGCGGAAAGGGCGGATGTCACGCGAAGCAACAGACTGATCGCCGCATCCGATGTCCAGGGCGCGCAGATTCGAGACAATCGCTCCAGATTCCCGCTTTCCGGCTGATTTCAGTGCCCCTATCGTCGTCGCCAGACACGTGCGGGGGCATGATGACGCTACGGGGCCTGTTCCACCATTTGCTGGACGTGCGTGCGCGGGCCAGGGGATCCGTCCGGCCGCGGCGGCTCGACGATCCGTCAGGGTGGCGGATGCTGGGCAAGGTCGCCAGGATCATGGTCGAGACGCGGGATGCCGACCACTCGCCGACCCACCCCTGCTGGCTGCTGGCGGATGCCGAGGACCGTATTCTCTTCGTGCTGCCGGCCGGCGTGATACCCGGGCACGAGCTGCTCCGCCGGATCGGCGACGGCCATGGCTTCGACAAGGCGGCGATCCGCCGTGCCATGCGATCGAAGCGCAACGCACGCTTCACCATATGGCAGCGCGACCGGATCACCGACAGGGCAGCACCCGCCGGCTGAGACCGGCTTTGCATTTCGGGATTGTGCGACGCGCTGTCACCGGGCAGATTGACAACGTTCGACAAACAACAGCGCCAATCAAGGCGCGGTATCGGGAGAGATTCAATGAAACGAAGCCTGACGTTCGCCTGCGCACTGGGACTGTCCATCGCCGGTTGCGGCAGCGACGCCACCGCAACGGCCGCCCCGCCGCCAGCCCCCAACTCCCTCACCATCGCCTTCTTCGACACCAAATCCTGTGCCGCCGGCATCCTACGCACCCGTCGCGGCGGCGATCCCCACCGTCGGCATCGCGCTGCCGCTGGGCAAATGCGTCAACATGGGCAATCACCTCGAAGCGCCGAACGAAGGCGACTGGGGTCGAGCGATCGCCGACGACGACTTCACCGTCATCAAGGCAGCGGGATTCGCCAGCGTGCGCCTGCCCGTCCGTTTCTCCGGCCATGCCGCCAACGCCGCGCCCTACACGATCGACGCGGCGTTCATGGCCCGGGTGCGGCATGTCGTCGATCTCGCCACGGCAGCGGGGCTCAACGTGATCGTCGACCTGCACAATTACGATGAGTTGATGGCTGCGCCGGACGCCAATGCGGCGCGCTTTGCCGGGCTATGGAAACAGATCGCCGCCGAATTCGCCACCGCGCCGGCGACCGTCTGGTTCGAGCTGATCAACGAGCCGAACGCCAACCTGACCAATACGAAGCTGCCCGCGATCATCGCGCCTGCGCTTGCCCAGATCCGCGCGACCAACCCGACCCGGCCGGTCATCATCGGCGGCGAAGGCTGGAGCAATATCAATTCGCTCGCGACCTTGCCGATGCCGGCGGACCCGAATGTCGTCCCGACCTTCCATTATTACGATCCGTTCGCCTTTACCCATCAGGGCGCGACCTGGGTGACGCCCGCGCCGCCACTCGGGCGGGCCTTCGGCACCGCCGCCGACATCGCCGAGATCGATCGCAACCTGAAGACGGTGCGCGACTATATCGCGCGGACCGGGCGAGTGCCGTTCGTCGGGGAATATGGCGCGAACGATGTGGCCGGTATGCCGGTGAGCGAGCGGATCACCTATTACGGCACGATCACAGCCGCCTATGCCTCGGTCGGCGTGCAGAGCTGCGCCTGGGGTTTTACCAATACCTTCCGGCTGCGCGACGGGGATCACTGGATTCCCGGCATGCTCGCGGCGATCCATACGACCACCACGCTGCGATAGAGGATCAAACCGGCGCGAAATATCGCGCCGGTGTCGTCCCGAACTGCGCCCGGAAGGCAGCGATGAAGGCACTTGGCGTGGCATAGCCCGCGATCGCGGCAGCCTGTTTGACGCTGGCCCCCGCGCCGAGACGCTCGAGCGAGGCAAGCAGCGCGCCCTGACGGCGCCAGCGGCCGAGACTCATGCCCGTCTCGGCGACGAAGCGCCGCTCCAGCGCGCGGACGCTGAGGCCGGTGGCGCGGGCAATCTCGGGGATTCCCGCCTCTGCCCCGCCCGAAAAGAGCCATTCGGCGGCCCGGCGAGTCGCGTCGGAGCGTGGCTCCGGCAGGCTGAAGGGCGGGACCGGCGCACGGCGCATCTCGTCGAGCAGCAGGATGGCGAGCGCGGATTCGATCGTGTCGCGCCGGTCGGCCATGCCGATCGCGACGATGCGAAGGATTAACTCGCGCAACAGCGGAGAGACGGTGACGGCGGTGCAGGCCTCCGGCAGATCGGGCACGCATCCCGGTGCGACATAGACCGTTCGGAAGGCACTGTGCCCGGATGCGCGGATCGCGTGACGCACGCCGGCCGGCACCCAGACACCCCAGCTCGGCGGCACCACCCAGGAGCCGCCGCCGGTCGCGATCATCAGGACGCCGCTGGTCGCGTGGATGAGCTGATGCCAGTCATGCGCATGCTCGCGGATCGCCTGGCCGGGCGCGAGATCGGACGCGCTGCTGCGCACCACCAGATAGGGCTCGTCGGCTGCGGTACGACGTTTTTGCGACATTCATTGGCAGAATAGCGCTATTGCGGCTCATACGCCAGCGACGCAGGATGCGCGCATGCCAGCGAACCTTGCCTCCTTCGCCATCCATGTCGACGATCTGGATCGTGCCCGCGCCTTCTACGAGGCCGTGTTCGGCTGGGAATTCGAGCCCTGGGGTCCGCCCGGATTCTATCTGATCCATACCGGCAACCAGGCGTCGCCTGGTATACAAGGACTGATGCACGCCCGGCAGACGCCGTGCACCGGCGAGGGCCTGAACGGGGTCGAGCCCACCTTCGCGGTCGACGATGTCGACGCGGTCGCCGCGCTGGTCGAGGCCAATGGCGGGACGATCACCTATGCCAAGGGCATCATTCCGACCGTCGGCGCGTTGATCCGGTTCCTTGATACCGAGGGTAACGATATCGGCGCGATGCAGTATCTGACGGTGCCGCACACCTGATCCGCTTGCCCTTCACCGGGGGAAGAAGCAGGGTCACGACGGCAGGCGCACCGTTGACCGTCTCCGAACAGCGTCATGCGCCTGAGCGGTTCTTGCTCTCACATCTGCCATTCCCCGATCAGTCCGGCATCGCTGGTTCGCCTCACCCGGGATCGATCGTGCGCCGTTTTTCCGCTACCCTGTCGCATCGTGACAAGTGTTATAGTTGAATGATACACTTGAAGCGCGTTCGAATCGCCGTCATCTAGGGCGGAGATTGCGTGGAGAGAGTGATGGCGACCCAGACTGAGACCGCGACCACCGATCTGGTGCTTACCCCGCCCGACCCGGTCCCCGTGGTCGCGCCGGAAAAGGCCGTGGGCCTGGTGCCGGTCGACGATACCAAGCGCACCCAGCTTCAGGCCCGGGTCGAGACGTTCATCGACGACCTGGTCGCGCAGGATGTGAATTCGCCCGAATTCGGCAAGCGGGTCGATGCGATCAGCGCCATGGGCCAGAAGGAGATCCGCGAGGCGGCCGGGCAATCGAACCGCTTCCTCGACCGGCCGGTCAAGGCGATGGACCAGGAATCAGGCGTGGGCGCTGACCTGGCCGAGCTGCGGCGGACGATCGAGGATCTCGATCCGGGCAAGAAGGGCAACCTCCTCGCGCCCAAGAAGCTGTTCGGGATCATCCCGTTCGGTAATTCGATGCGCAATTATTTCGACGGCTATAAAAGCTCGCAGAACCACATCGCGTCGATCCTGAAGAGCCTTGGCAGCGGCAAGGACGAGCTGCTGATGGACAATGCGGCGATCGACGTCGAGCGTTCGAACCTGTGGACCGCGATGGGCCGGCTCGAACAGATGATCGTGCTGTCCAAGACGATGGACGAGCGGCTCGAGGAGAAAGCCAATGAGCTGGATCACACCGATCCGGCCAAGGCGAAGGCAATCCGCGAGACCGCGCTTTTCTACGTTCGTCAGCGCACCCAGGACCTGCTGACCCAGATGGCGGTGACGGTGCAGGGCTATCTCGCGCTCGACCTGGTCAAGAAGAACAATGTCGAGCTGGTGAAGGGCGTCGACCGTGCCTCGACCACCACGGTCTCCGCACTCCGCACCGCGGTGACGGTGGCGCAGGCGCTGACCAACCAGAAGCTGGTGCTCGAACAGATCACCGCGCTGAACACCACGACCGCCAACATCATCGATTCGACCGGAAAGCTGCTGAAGAGCCAGACCGCGACGATCCATGAGCAAGCGGCAAGCGCCACCATCCCGATCGAAACGCTGCAGCGCGCCTTCCAGAATATCTACGACACGATGGATGCGATCGACACCTTCAAGCTGAAGGCGCTCGATTCGATGAAGACAACGGTCAACGTGCTGGGCAACGAGGTCGAGAAATCGAAGGGCTATATCGCCCGGGCCGAGGGCGCGGCGCAGAATGCGGGCAGCGGGGGCGAAACCTTCAAGCTGGAAGCCGTGTAAATGACGGACGTCGATCGCCAGATCGCCAGGACGACGCAGTTCCTCAACGAACGGCGCGACCAGGCCCTGATGCAGCGCAAGCGCCGGCGGCGTGGCACTGGCCTGGCCAAGCGGGCCGGGCTGATCGTCACCGCCGATCTGGCGATCATCATCGCGACCATCGTGTTCGGCTGGTTCACGCCGATCGGGATGGGCGGTGCCCTGCTCGTCTTCGCGCTGCTGGCGGCGGTGACGCTGCTGATCGCCTTCGTCTCGCTCGAGGCGCCGGTCAAGGCCGAGAAGCTGGTCGAGGTGCCGCTGAAGGCCTTGCCGCTGAAGACCGAGCAATGGCTCGAAACCCAGCGTCCCGCCCTGCCCGCACCGGCGCAGACGTTGGTCGACGGCATCGGCGTTCAGCTCGAAACGCTTGCGCCGCAGCTCGCCGCGCTTGACGAACGCGAGCCGGCGGCGGCGGAAATCCGCAAGCTGGTCGGCGAGCAGTTGCCCGAGCTGATCCGCGACTATGCCAAGGTACCCCAGCCGTTGCGGGGCGTGGAACGCAATGGCAAGACCCCCAACGCGCAACTCGCCGAGGGGCTGAAGGTGATCGAGCAGGAGATCGGGCAGATGTCGGCCCAACTCGCCGAGGGGGATCTCAACCTGCTCGCGACGCGGGGCCGGTTCCTCGAAATCAAATATCGGGATGACGGGCTGGAAGGATAAGCGGCGGGCGCCGGTGGCCGCCTTCGACGATCCCCAAGTATCGTGCGGCCATGCATCCTTTGATAACTACCCTCGTGCCATCATCGTCAGGGCGAAAGCCGGACGGGATGCGTAATGGAGATGCCGTCATACACCATCGGGGCCGCCGGTAGCGGTGCCATCGTCGAACCCGGTGCCGCGATGCGCAGGACCGGTATCGTCCTTCCGCTGCTCTTCCTTGTCGCCCACCTCCTGTCGGTCGCGCTGGCCGGCAATCGCGCGCAGATATTTTCCCTCGCTTTCCTCGTCCTGGCGCCCCTGCTGGCGGGGTCGGCCTGCCTGTACCGTGCACGCCGCGACCAGGCGGCCGCCGGCTGGACGGCGCTCGGGTTCGCGATGCTCCTCTGGGCGGGCGGGATGGGCGCGAGCATGGCGAGCGCATTACTGCTGCAGAATTCGGGCGGGATCACCTCGCTGAGCATGCTCCTGTTCGTCCTGTACGGCGTGCCGATCCTCTTCGCGGTCGCGAGCCCCGACCAGGAATCATGGCATGTCCGTCTGGTCGACGGGGCGCTGGCGCTCACGCTCGGCTATCTGTTCTTCGTGTACACGCTCGAATTCGCCAGTCTGTCCGGCGCGAGCACCACCGGCGTGCTCAACCTGCGCCTGATGTTCGACATCGAGAATCTGTTCATCGCGGCCTTCGCCCTGATCCGCTTCCTGGCCTGCAGCGATCCGCCGCGACGCGCCTTCTTCCGGGCGGCCGCCCTGTTCGCCTGGGCGTATCTCGCGGCCGCGTTCTACATCAATCATTTCCAGATGGAGTCGGACTATGGGAGCCTGGTCGATCCGCTGATCGACCTGCCCTTCCTCCTGCTCATCGCGCTTGCCCTTCGGCACCATGCCACGGATACGAAGCCGCCGGCGGTGGTGCGCACGCTCGAACGGACTGTCCGCGCAGGCAGCCCCCTGATGCTCCCGGCGACGCTGCTCATGGTGTCGGCACCGCTGGTCCCGGACCATCCGGCCCTGGCGATCGCAGGATTCGTCGCCGCGACGCTCGGCTATGGCCTGCGCAACATACTGGTCCAGATGCGCGGCTTCGACGAGCGCGATGCGCTCGAACGCCTGTCCAGGCTCGACGCGCTGACCGGCCTGTCGAACCGGCGCGAATTCGATGAGCGTCTCCGCCTCGAATGGGCACGCGCCGGGCGGACAGGCACGGGACTGGCCCTGCTGATGATCGACATCGACCATTTCAAGCTGCTCAACGACAGCTTCGGCCATCCGGCCGGAGACCAGCGGCTCCGTGCCGTAGCGCAGGCACTGGCCGGCTGCGCCATGCGGGGATCAGACATGGTCGCCCGGTTCGGCGGTGAGGAGTTCGCCGTCATCCTTCCCTCGACCGACCCGTCAGAGGCGGCCGTGCTGGCTGAACGGATGCGCGTGGCGGTCGAACAACTCGATCTTGCCTCCCCGGCGCAAGGCGGCCGGGTTACCGTCAGCATCGGCATCGGTCATATCGGGAAGCTTCGCGGCGATGCCGCCGACCGGCTGCTCGCGGCGGCCGATGCCGCGCTCTATGACGCGAAGCAGGGCGGGCGCAATTGCGTCATGGCACGCCGCGCCGGCCCGGCGATACTGGCGACGGTCAATGGTCACGACGCTGATGTCTCGGCGTCGCGGTCCTCGACGAGGCTTACGGGTGGACCGGCCGCGCGCGGCTGAATCTGAGCTCGTACCCTGCCTGGCGCCAGGTTTCAGCACGCCCCGAAATGCCGTTCCGCCGAGCGCCGGGTGCCGATATCATGGCACACCCGCGCAACCGCGTTATAGGCCCCGGCATGCTGGAACGCCGAACAAGGGGCAAATAGTGCGATGACAAGCGAGACGGCAGCGCCCCCGCTCCTCAAGGACATACTCGGGCCGCAGGCACTCGTCACGATCGCTGACGCCGGCACGCTGGTTTCGCGGCGTTTCGATCGCGCCGCCTTTCTGCAGGCAGCATCGGACGGGCTCGACACCCTGTCGATCATGGAACGGGTGCGCCACATCGCCGACGCCCTCTCCACGGCACTGCCGGCCGACTACGCGCAGGCGATCGAGATCGTCCGCGCGATGGCACCAAGGCTGACTCATGGATTCCAGGCGGTCGCGGTGACCGAGTTCGTCGCCCGGCATGGCCTGGCCGATGTCGAAAGGTCGATGGAGGCGATGGCCGACCTGACCCGCTTCGGCACCGCCGAATTCGCGATCCGCCCCTTCCTGGCGCAGGACAGCGCGCGCACCCTTGCCGTCATGGCCCAATGGGGTAGCCATGACGACGAACATGTCCGTCGGCTCGCCAGCGAAGGCAGCAGGCCGAGACTGCCCTGGGCGGCGCGGGTGCCGGCACTCAGGGCCGATCCCACGCTGGCAGCACCCATACTGGAAGCGTTGAAGAGCGATCCGAGCGCCTATGTCCGCAAATCGGTCGCCAACCATCTGAACGACATCGCCAAGGACCGGCCGGACTGGCTGGTCGACCGGCTGGCGCAGTGGCCGCAGGACGACAGCCGAACGGCGTGGATCATCCGCCATGCGCTGCGCACGCTGATCAAGCAGGGCGACCCGCGCGCGCTGGCGCTGATCGGCGTCGGACACGGCGCCGCGGCCGAGGTGCGCCGCTTTTCGGTCGCGCCGCAGGCAGTGAAGCTCGGCGATGCGATCGCGATCTCGGCTGACATCGTCTCGACCGCGCCCGGCGCCCAGCGCCTGGTGGTCGATTACCGAATCCATTACGCGCGGGCCGCGGGAAAGACCGCCGCCAAGGTATTCAAGCTCAGGACCTTCGATCTCGGGGCGGGCGAGGCAGTTACGCTCGGCATCCGGCAGACGATCAAGGATTTCAGCACGCGCCGGCATCACCCGGGCGCCCATGCGGTGGAGCTGATCGTCAACGGGCAGACGATGGCGCGCGCGGCGTTCGAGTTGCTGGAAGGCTGAGGCACGCGTGGCGAAGAAGAAATACCTGCTGACCGCCACCTTGCCCGACGGCTATGTCAAGACGATCGGGCCGACCGCGGTCGAGTTCACGCATTACTGGCGGATCGTCGCTCATCTCGGCGGCGGCAGGACCGAGGTTTTCTGGGGCCATACCAAGTCGCTTGCCGAAGCGAAGAAGAAGCGGACCGCCGCCATAGACGCCAGCGTCAATCGTGGATGGGAGAGCCATGATTTCGACATCGTCGAGTTGGTCAGGACGTCGGGATAGAAGTCCGGTTTCGACGATCGATCCGGGGCGGAATTATTTTATCGCCAGCGTTCTCGCTCGGTCGGCAAGGCGATCGACCGCGTCCGCGTGAATGCCGGGCGTCGTCGCCAGCACGCCGAACGCCTGGGCGCTGGGGGTGTTGAAGAAGAGCGGCTTGCCGAAGGCGTCGCTGACCGTCGCGCCGGCCTCCGCCGCGATCAGGATCGCGGCGGCGATGTCCCATTCATAGCCCCAGCGCAGCGTCGCGACCAGATCGGCCTCACCCGCGGCGACCATCGCGATGCGCAACGCAATCGAATTGGGCTTGGCGACTGCGACCAGATCGCTGTCGACCCTGGGCAGGCTGTCGGTCGGCACACGCGCGCCGGCGAAGAGCGCGCGGTCTCCGGTATGGATCGGCAGGCCGTTGAGCGTCGCACCCCTGCCCGCCGCCGCCCGCCAGACCTCGCCGCGCGCCGGCGCGTCGAGCACGCCGATCAGGGGCTGGCCGTTCTCGACAAGGGCGATCGAGACGGCCCAGCCTTCGCGCCCCCGGATATAGTCCCGGGTGCCGTCGATCGGATCGACCACCCACAGCCGCGACTGGGACAGGCGATCGGCATTGTCGACCGTCTCCTCCGACAGCCAGCCGGCGTCGGGCAGCAATGCGGAGAGGCGCTGGTGGAGCAGCGCATCGACCTCGAGATCGACGTCGCATACCGGGTTGCCCGGGCTCTTTTCCCATCGCCTGAAGTCAGTACGCCATTTGGCGAGGGCAAGCGCGCCTGCCTCGGCGGCGATCCTTGCGACTGCGTCGGCGAGGGCCTCAGCCACTCGCCACCGTCATGCCCTCGACGCGGAGCGTGGGCACATTGGTGCCGTAGCGGAAGATGAGATCGTTGGCCGGGGTGAGGTTGAGGAACATGTCCTTCAGATTGCCCGCGATGGTGAATTCGGCAACCGGGGTAGTGATCTCGCCATCCTCGATCAGGAAACCAGCCGCGCCGCGGCTATAGTCGCCGGTCACGCCGTTCACGCCCATGCCGATCAGTTCAGTGATGAACACGCCGCGTTTGATATCGGCGATCAGCGTTTCGGGCGGCATCGTGCCAGCGCACAAATGCATGTTGCTGGTCGAGACGCCGGGGCTGCCCCCCGCGCCGCGTGTTGCGTGGCCGGTCGGCTCAAGCCCGAGCTGACGCGCCGAGGCGCTGTCGAGCAGCCAGTTCTCCAGCATGCCGTGCGAGACGATCTCGACCGGCGAAACGGGAAGCCCCTCGCCGTCGAAGGGGCGCGAGCGCAGTCCCTGGGGACGATGCGGATCGTCGCAGATCGTGACGCCGCTCGGGAAGATCTGCGTGCCGAGCGATTCGAGCAGGAAGCTGGTCTTGCGCGAAATGGCCTGGCCCGAGATGGCACCGATCAGATGGCCGAGCAGGCTCGATCCGACGCGCGGATCGAACACCACCGGCATCGCACCGCTGGCGAGCCGGCCGGGGTTGAGCCGGGCAACAGCCCGTTCGCCGGCGCGGGTGCCGATCGTGACGGCATCCTCCAGCTTCTGGCGATGGCGTGCGGAATGATGCGCATAGTCGCGGACCATGTCGCCGCCCGATCCGGCCAGCACGCTGGCCGACAGGCCATAGCCGGTCGCTGCATAAGCGCCGGCAAATCCGTGGCTGGTGGCGAGCGCCCAGACCGCGCGGGACGCGCTGGCACCGCCGCCCTCGCTGTTGGAAACGCCGGCCACCGCGCGCGCCGCATCCTCGGCGGCCAGGGCAGCTTCCTTCAGTGCCTCGGGCGACACCACGCCACCATCGTCGAGGTCGAGTTGCGGCGTCGCGCCGTGAAGCAGGCGGCTTTCAGGGGCGAGCCCGGCCCAGGCATCCTCGGGCGCCTCGCGCGCCATCGCGACGGCGCGTTCAGCCAGCGTGGTGATCGCAGCGACCGACAGGTCCGAGGTGGAGACGCTGGCCGAACGGCGGCCGACAAACACACGCAGGCCAAGCTCGGCATTTTCCGAACGTCCGACATCCTCGAGCGCGCCGAGGCGGACCGACACCTCGAGCGAGGTATCGTCGGCGAAGACGGCATCGGCGGCATCGGCTCCGGCAGCCTTGGCGCGGGCGACGATATCCTGAGCGCGGTCTCGCGCCTGATCTACGGTAAGCATGGCGCGGACTTAGGCACGCCGGGGCCGAACGTCAAAGCGCCGACGAGACTCCCACGACAAAACAGGCGCAGAACATCAGGAAGCCGGCGAAACGGTTCGAGCGGAACCGGGCCAGCGCGTTGTCGCCGTCGTCCGGACCGAGCGTTGCGACCTGCCAGGCGAAGTGAAGCGCCATCGGGAGCAGCGCGACGAGCGCAAGCGGATCCGGGCGGACCTGCCAGAAGGCGGCTGCCCAGAAACCCAGCGCGACGAGATAAAGGATCGCGACCCCTTCGCGCACGCGGCTGCCCATCCGGCGCGCCGAGGAACGGATGCCGACCAGCGCGTCATCCTCCTTGTCCTGGATGGCATAGATGGTGTCGTAGCCGACCACCCAGGCGATGGCGCCGGCATACAGCAGGACCATGGCCAGGATGAGATTCCACCAGCGCATCTCGAACATCACTGCCTCGGCCGCGGCGAAGCCGACCACCGCGCCCGAGCCGAACACGAGCCCGAGCCAAAGCTGGGGCCACCAGGTGATACGCTTCATGAAGGGATAGACCGCGACCAGCGGCAAGGTGAGCAGCGCCAGCCCCTTGGCGTAGATATTGATGTGCCACCACACCGCGAAGCCGATCGCCACCAGTGCGAACAGCCAGAGCCACGCCGCGCGCACCGACACCTGGCCGCTGGCGAGCGGACGGTTGCGCGTGCGCTCGACGCTGGCGTCGAGCTTGCGGTCGGCGATGTCATTATAGACGCAGCCGGCACCGCGCATCGCGATCGCCCCGACCAGCAGCCAGAGCAGCAGCCACCAGTCGCCCTGCGCATTGCCCGACAACGCCACGCCCCAAGCGCAGGGCCAGTAGAGCAGCCACCAGCCGATCGGCCGGTCGAACCGGGCGAGCAGCGCATAGGGGCGTGCCGGGGCCGGCAACAGGCCGACCAAGCCGCGATGCTCGGTGTCGGGGACGATCTCTGGCGCGGTGCTCATGGCCTTTCTCTAGCCTGACCGGCGGCGACGGCAATGTCTGTCAGCGGGATTGTCGCGTGCTGTCTCTCCGACATCCAGCGTTCCGCAAAGGAGATGCTGGCCGGGAACGCAGGACATTGGCCCCGGCACAAGTCCGGGGTGACGGAGGGATGCGCGGGGGCTAGGGATGCGCCATGCCCGCTACCCCTGCCTGGCCGCCGCAATCCACGCCGCGCCTGTTCGTCGAGACGCCGCTCCGTGAGGGTATGCAGCTTCGTGTGGAAGGCACGCAGGCGCATTATTTGCTGTCGGTGATGCGAACCAAGCCGGGCGATCCGGTGAAGCTGTTCGATGGCGAGAGCGGGGAATGGCTGGGCGTGACTGCGACGGTCGGCAAGCGCGACCTGCTCCTCGACGTGACCACGCATCTGCGCGAACGCGAGGCAGTGCCCGATCTGTGGCTGTGCGTCGCGCCGCTCAAGAAGGGGCGGATCGACTGGATGGCGGAGAAGGCGTGCGAGCTCGGCGTTGCCCGGCTGGTGCCGGTGCTGACGCGGCGGACGGTGGTCGACCGGCTCAACCTCGATCGACTGCGCGCGCACATGATCGAGGCGGCGGAGCAATGCGGGCGGACCGCGGTGCCCGAGCTGGCGGAGACGGTGAAGCTCCCGACCCTGCTGCGCGACTGGCCGGCGGGGCGGACATTGTTCTTCGCGGACGAGACCGGCGGCGTGCCGGCGCTGGAGGCGATGCGTGCGGCCAAAGGTCCGGCGGCGATCCTGATCGGGCCGGAGGGCGGTTTCGACGCGGAGGAGCGCGAGGCGATCCGGGCATTGCCGTCGGCGGTAGGAATTGGGCTGGGACCGCGGATATTGCGGGCTGACACGGCGGCAGCGGCGGCGGCGAGTCTGTGGATGGCCGCAGCCGGGGACTGGTAACTTTCCTTCCCTCCCCGGAGGGGAGAGGGAGTTTTAGGGCCCTCTAGCGTCGCTCCCTTCCGCTCGCTACATGCGCTGCATGAGCACGAAGACCGTTTCGAAAAGCAACGCAGCGGTCATCGAGCACCGCGACCAACTCATCCGCAGCTTCGCCAAAGGCGAGAAGCCTGTCGACCGCTGGCGGATCGGCACCGAGCATGAGAAGTTCGTCTACTCCCTCTCCGATCATCGCGCACCGAGCTATGACGAGCCGGGCGGCATCCGCGACCTGCTCGACGGCCTGACCGAGTTCGGCTGGCGCCCGGTCGAAGAGGGCGGCAAGGTGATCGCGCTCGCCGGTGCCGACGGCGCGATCAGCCTTGAGCCCGCCGGCCAGTTCGAGCTCTCCGGTGCCCCGCTCGACAATCTGCACGAGACCTGCGCCGAAACCGGCCGACACCTGGAGCAGGTCAAGGCGATCGGCGACAAGTTCGGCATCGGTTTTCTCGGCCTCGGCATGTGGCCCGACAAGACGCGCGCCGAGTTGCCGATCATGCCCAAGGGCCGGTACGCCATCATGCTGCGCCACATGCCGCGCGTCGGCACGATGGGCCTCGACATGATGCTCCGCACCTGCACGATCCAGGTCAATCTCGATTACGAGACTGAAGCCGACATGGCGAAGAAGTTCCGCGTGGGGCTGGCGCTTCAGCCGCTGGCGACCGCCCTGTTCGCCAACTCGCCCTTCACCGAGGGCAAGCCCAACGGCATGCTCAGCTATCGCAGCCATATCTGGTCTGACACCGACCCGGCGCGCACCGGCATGCTGCCCTTCGTGTTCGAGGACGGGTTCGGCTATGAGCGCTATGCCGACTATGCGCTCGATGTGCCGATGTACTTCGTCTATCGCGACGGCCGCTATATCGACGCGGCGGGCCTCAGCTTCCGCGATTTCCTGAAGGGCGAACTGTCGGTGCTCCCCGGCGAGCTGCCAACGCTCGACGACTGGAACGATCACCTCTCGACTGCCTTTCCCGAGGTGCGGCTGAAGACCTTCCTCGAGATGCGCGGCGCGGATGGCGGGCCATGGGGCCGGATTTGCGCCCTGCCTGCGCTCTGGGTCGGGCTGCTCTACGATGGAACGGCGCTCGACGCGGCATGGGACGTGGTGAAGCGCTGGACGATCGAAGAGCGCCAGGCGCTGCGCGATTCAGTCCCCAGGCTGGCGCTCGACGCGCCGATCCCGGGCGGTGGCACGCTACGCGATATCGCGGGCGAGGTGCTCGACATCGCCAATGCCGGGCTTGCCGCACGAGCGCGCTTCGACGCGTCAGGCAGCAACGAGACCGGCTTCCTCGATCCGCTGCGCGAGATCGTGCGGTCGGGCAAGGTGCCTGCGCAAGTGCTGCTGGACAAATATCATGGCGCCTGGGGCGGCGACGTCTCGAAGGTCTATGACGAGATGCGCTTCTAGGTCGTGAACCCATGACCGGGGCTGGCCGCTATCGCCTGGTAGCGGACGGTCGATGACCCGGCTATGATACCGACGTGTTGCTCCCGTTGCTCTTTCTCACGATGTTCGCATATGTCGCTTGGATCACAATCCACGGTTTCCGTACCGGCACGATGGAAGCCCTTTCCAAGGGTACTTCTCTTAGCGCGGAGCGAAAGACGCAGCCATTTGGATTTTGGTCCGTAGCCATCTGGAACTTTGCTTGGATCGGCCTTTGTCTTTGGGGCGCCATTGGCTCCGCCATTAATCGCTGACGGCAGTTAACCACCAGTTTCTGCCGTTCGCGGTGTGCCAGTCGACGACCTAGCCCTTTCCGGCCCCGCACCAGAACCACCATTTTTTGAAAAAAATTCGCGACCATGTCGATTCCGGCGCGGCTCGTTCGACGCGTCCGTAGAGTGTATCTTCGACGGGATGGAGCATCCCGGGATCGCTCCCGATGAAGGAGACTATCGATGCGTGTGATGGTGATCATGAAGGCCAGCGCCGAATCCGAAGCCGGCATCATGCCGAGCGAGCAACTGCTGACCGAGATGACGGCCTATAACGAGGAACTGGTAAAGGCCGGCCTCCTGCTGGCCGGCGAGGGCCTGCATCCGTCCTCAAAAGGCGCCCGCGTGAAGTTCGAAGGCGGCAAGACCAGCGTGCTCAACGGGCCGTTCGCCGAGACCAAGGAACTGATCGCCGGCTTCTGGCTGTTGCAGGTCAAGTCGATGGACGAGGCGATCGAGTGGATTCGCCGCGTGCCCAACACCAACGGCGCGCATCACGAGATCGAAATCCGCCGCGTGTTCGATGCCGAGGATTTCGGCGAGGCGTTCACTCCCGAGCTGCGCGAGCGCGAAGAGGCGATGCGCGCCCAGGGTGGCGATTACGGCCAGGAGCGGGGATGATTGCCTCCGCCGTTCCCGCTCCTAGAATATGGGCGTGGGAACGGCGGACACCTTGCGGGCAGTGGAAACGGTCTGGCGGATCGAATCCGCCAGGCTGATCGCCGGCCTAGCCCGGCTGACGCGGGACCTGTCGCTGGCCGAGGAACTGGCGCAGGAAGCACTTGAGGCTGCGCTGCGGCAATGGCCATCCGACGGCGTGCCGCGCAACCCCGGCGCCTGGCTGATGGCGACGGGCAAGCGCCGGGCGATCGACGGTTTCCGCAGATCCCGCATGATCGACGAAAAGCATCGCGCCCTGGCCTGGGAGGCCGATCCGGTCGACGCCTCGGTCGAGGACGGGATCGTTGAGGCGATCGACGACGACATCGGCGACGAACTGCTCGCACTGATCTTCACCGCCTGCCATCCGGTGCTGTCGACCGAAGCACGCGTCGCGCTGACCCTGAAGCTGATCGGCGGCCTTTCGACCGGCGAGATCGCCAGCGCCTTCCTGACGTCCGAAACGACCATCGCGCAGCGCATCGTGCGGGCCAAGCGGACATTGGCAAGGGGAGATGTCACCTATGAAGTGCCGCGCGGGGTGGAACGCGATGCGCGGCTCTCCTCGGTGCTTGAGGTGCTCTATCTGATCTTCAGCGAAGGCTATGCGCCGGCGACCGAGGATGCGTGGACCCGGCCGGCCTTGTGCGACGAGGCGATGCGGCTGGGCCGGATCCTGGCCGGGCTCGCCCCGGACGACGCTGAAGTGCACGGGCTACTCGCCCTGATGGAGCTGCAGGCATCGCGCCTGCCCACCCGAATTGGCCGCGACGGGGCGCCGATATTGCTGCTCGACCAGGATCGGGGCCGGTGGGACCGGGTGCTGATCCAGCATGGGCTGAAGGCCCTTGCGGTGGCGGAGCGCCTGCAATCGCCGGCCGGTCCCTATACGCTTCAGGCGGGCATCGCCGCCTGCCATGCCCGGGCGCCGACGCCCGAGGCGACCGACTGGGCAGGAATCGCGGCGCGATACGACGATCTCTATCGGGCGATGCCCTCACCAGTGATCGATCTCAACCGGGCTGTCGCGAAGGCGATGGCGTTCGGGCCGGCGGTCGGGCTGGTGTTGGTGGATGGGATCATCGCTGAAGGGTCACTCAACGACTACCACCTGCTTTTCAGCGTGCGCGGCGAGTTCCTGACCCGATTGGGGCGGAATGACGAGGCTCAGGGCGCGCTACTCAAGGCAGCCGGGCTTGCCCGCAGCGATCGGGAGCGGAAATTGATGGAGGAGCGTGCTGCGGCGCTTGGATAGCGCGATACTGCCCGAGCCGAACCAGCCCATGCCTAGTCGCGTACCGGAGCAGGCCTGCCCAGCATCCACCCGATGAAACGCGGCACCATGGCATTGCGCGCCATCCAGTCGGAATAGTCGCGATAGGCCGGATCGAGGCCGAGGTGGCGCTCCTCCGTCTTCGCCCGCCAATAATAGACCCCGCTGACCGCACACATCAGCAGCACGGCGCGGGCGGCATCGACGAAACTGCCCGTGGTCAGGAACGGGATGGTAGAGATCCACCAGAACAGGTTCTTCGACAGATAGGCCGGGTGACGCGAAAAGGCATAGGGACCATGAGTCAGGATGCCGCGATGAGTCAGGTTGGAGAAGCGGAAGCCGAAGGCGATCGTCGCCCAGGCATAGATCGCGGTCAGCCCGACCAGGACCGCCCCGACCAGCGACAACAACAGCGGATGGCCCTGGAACCAGTGAGTCCAGTCAGCCGTGCCGATATGATAGTCGAGCGGGCCGCCATCGCTCATCAGGATGAAGGGCGGGTAGCAGATCAGCGCCGCCATCCAGCCCGCCGCATAGGGATTGGCGGTGCGGATGTGCGAATCGAGCGGGCGCAGCGCCACGATATAGCCGACGGTCGCGAAGGCGACGTCGATCGTGAACATGAAGGTAATCAGCCAGTTCGCCAGCGCGACGGGATCGTGGAGCAGGCGGCTTGTGTCGGCGCGGATGAATTCGCCGAAACCGCCAGGCACGATCGCAACCATGAAGGCGGTGAAGAACGCCTTCACGCCCCAGCTGCGCAGATGATTGTAGATCGCCTCCCGATCGATCGGCTCGTTCAGGCCCATCAGCCAGGCGCCCAGCGACCAGCAGCCGTCCTTCGGCTCCACCGCGTAGCGATCCAGCCAGATGATATAGGGAATCGAGGCGACGAACAGCACTGGCGCGGCGACGCCGAAACACCCCATGGCAAAGGCAAAATCGCCCTCCCAGTAGAAGCGCCCGGTGCCATAGATCAGCGCGATGCCGGCCCAGGTGAGCCACAGGCCGGCAAGCTTGGTCAGGCTGACATCGATCGTCTCGCGCCACGGCTTCGCCGCCGACCAATCTAGCCCGGTGGTAGGATTGCGGTGGACCTTGTCGACGAACAGCGACCAAAGGATCATCGGCAGCGCACAGGCAGCGACATTGACCAGCGCCGCATAGGGCCCGTCCATGCCGATCCAGCGGGCGATGCCGACCCATGTGAGCAGCCCGGCGAGGCCAGCCAGCCCGACACCGGTGCTGACGGCGGATCTGGGCCGCGGATCGGCCTTGGCTGCAGTCACGAGGGACGTGTCATGGAACATCGCGCGGGAATAGCGCGGGAATGGTAAGCAAGCCGTGAAGGATAGCCCACGTGCGGCCACTTGTCGCTTTCGGCACCAATCGCGAACGGCGCGGGTTGCGTGGAGCGACGCTTGCCGGTAATTCGCCCCTCAGCGCGGGTATAGCACAATGGTAGTGCAGCAGCCTTCCAAGCTGAATACGCGGGTTCGATTCCCGCTACCCGCTCCAAGCCTTCACGAGGATGCGCATCGCATGGCCGCCACCACGCTTGCCGAGGCGAGGGCCGCGATCGTCGCGGTCGGGCGCTGGCTCGACGGCAAGGGCTGGGCGCCGGCGACCGCCGGCAATTACTCGATGCGGCTTGACGACGGGACCTTCGCGGTGACCGTGTCGGGCCGGCACAAGGGCCGCCTTACCGAAGACGATGTGATGCGGGTCGATGCCGGCGGCAGGTCGCTCGATGGCAAGAAGCCGTCTGCCGAGACAGCGCTGCACCTCGCGCTCTACCGCGATTTTCCGGATGCCGGCGCGGTGCTGCACAGCCATTCGCCCGCCGCCGTTGGGTTGAGCCGGGCGTTTCCCGATGCCGCCTACAAGCTCGCCGGACATGAGATGCTGAAGGCGCTGCCCGGCATCGTCACGCACGAGACAAGCGTCAGCCTGCCGATCGTCGACAACAGCCAGGACATGGCGGTGATCGATGCAGCGATGGCGCCGCGATTGCTGGTGCCGGGGGCGGTACCGGCCTATCTTATCCGCAGCCATGGCCTTTATGGCTGGGGCCGCGACATGGTCGAGGCTGAACGGGTGATCGAGGCGGTCGAATGGATGATCGCCGCCGAACTGGCCGAGGCAGGTTTCCGAAAAGGGAGCGAAGCATGAGCCATTTGCAGGTTTTCGACGAGCGCGACGGGACCAAAGCGTTGCTCGACACGTCGGACGGCGAGACCATCGCGCGCGAACTGGCGACGATCGGCGTCCGGTTCGAGCGCTGGCCGACACGTCCCCTGCCCGATGTTGCGGCGATCCTCGATGTCTATGCGCCGGAGATCGACAAACTGAAGGCCGAAGCCGGCTATCAGTCTGTCGATGTGGTGGCGCTCGCCCCGGATCATCCCGATCGCGCGATGCTCCGCGGCAAGTTCCTGTCCGAGCACACCCATGGCGAGGACGAAGTGCGCTTCTTCGTCGATGGCGAAGGGCTGTTCACGCTCCATGAGGGCGGACGCGTGTTCAACATGCTGTGCACCAGGGGCGACCTGATCTCCGTGCCCGCCGGTATGAAGCACTGGTTCGACATGGGCCCGGCACCACGCTTCACCGCGATCCGACTCTTCGTGAACCCGGATGGCTGGGTCGCGCGCTTTACCGGCGATACGATCGCCGATCGCTTTCCGCGCCACGAACCGGTGCCCCAAGAACAAATGCCCGCCTGAGTGCCCCGCGCCATCCTGACCGATATTGAGGGCACGACCTCAAGCATCGCCTTCGTGGCGGAGACGCTGTTCCCCTATGCGCGCGCGCGGCTGCGGGCGTTCGTCGCGGCGCATCCGGACGAGACTGCGCCGATTCTGGCCGAAGTGACAACGGCCGAGCCGGGCGATCCGGTTGCGACACTAACGCGCTGGATCGACGAGGATCGCAAGGCGACCCCGCTCAAGACGCTGCAGGGAATGATCTGGGAGGACGGCTATCGCGAGGGCGCGTTCACCGGACACATCTATGCCGATGCGGTGGTTGCGTTGCGGCGCTGGCATGCTGCTGGAATCGCGCTGTACGTCTTCTCTTCCGGATCGGTCGCGGCGCAGAAACTGTTGTTTGGGCATAGTGATGCGGGTGACCTGACGCCGCTTTTCTCGGGCTATTTCGACACGACGACCGGGCCGAAGCGGGAAGCGGTGTCCTACACGGCGATCGCCGGGGCCATCGGCCTCGACCCAGCCGACATCCTGTTCCTGTCGGATACGCCGCAGGAAATCGCCGCCGCTCGTGCCGCCGACATGCACGCCCTGCTGATCGACCGCGACGGCGGCACAGGCGACATTACGACCTTCGGGGATATCGCAGCATGAAGCTCGACGGCACGCACCAGCGATCGATCAGGCGCACCGAAGACGGGCGCGGCGCGTCCATCATGGACCAGCGCGAGTTGCCCTGGAAGATCGTCTGGGTCGAACTGCGCAGCCCCGCCGAAGCGGAGCAGGCGATCCGTGAGATGTGGACCCGCGGCGCCCCGCTGATCGGCGCGACCGCCGCCTATGGCCTGGCGATGGCGCTGGGCGAGGATGGATCGGACGAGGCGCTCGATTCAGCTCATGCGACCTTGCTTGCCGCGCGGCCGACGGCGGTCAACCTGCGCTGGGCGCTCGACAAGGTTGCGGAGGCGGTGCGCCCCCTGCCCCCGGCCGAGCGATCCGCCGCCGCCTTCGCCCGCGCCGATGCGATCTGCGACGAGGACGTCGAGCTCAACCGGGCGATCGGCGAACATGGGCTCGAACTGTTCCGCGCGCTCCATGCAAAGAATCCGGACCGGCCGCTCAACATCCTGACTCACTGCAATGCGGGCTGGCTGGCAACGGTCGATTACGGCACCGCGACCGCGCCGATCTATCTCGCGCATGATGCCGGCATCCCGGTGCATGTGTGGGTCGACGAGACGCGACCGCGCAACCAGGGCGCACTGCTCACCGCGTTCGAGCTGGCCGGACACGGCGTGCCGCATACGGTGATCGCTGACAATGCAGGCGGCCACCTGATGATGCGGGGCCAGGTCGACGCGGTGATTGTGGGCACCGACCGCGTTACCGCCAATGGCGACGTCTGCAACAAGATCGGGACCTATCTGAAGGCCCTGGCGGCGAAGGACAATGACGTGCCCTTCTATGTCGCCCTGCCCTACACGACCTTCGATGCGCAGACAGCGACCGGCGCCGACATCCCGATCGAGGAACGCAGCGCCGACGAAGTCACCCATGTCGCGGGCGAAGGCGGCACGATTCGCGTGACCGCATCGGGCGCGGCCAACCCGGCGTTCGACGTGACGCCGGCACGGCTGGTGACGGGGTATCTTACCGAGCGGGGGCTGGTGGAGAAGGTTTAAACCCCTTCCCGAACGGAAAGGGCTCAAGAAGTCAGGGCCGCTTCACCATCCGCTCCAGCGCAGCATCCAGCGTTGCGTCCTGCTTGGCGAAGCACAGCCGCACCACGCTCGTCACCGGGTCCTTCGCGTAGAAGGCGGAAAAGGGCACCGACACCACCCCTGCCTCCTCGATCAGCCAGTTGCAGAAATGGACATCGCCCATATTCACGCCCGAGCGCGGCAGGTCGATTGCCAGGAAATAGGTCGCAGCACTCGGCAATACCGCATAGCCGAGCTTCTCAAGCCCCGCTGCCAGCCGGTCGCGCGAACGCTGGTAACCGGCGCGCATTCCAGTGAAATAGGCAACGTCCTTGCCCAGCCCAAGGGCCGCGCCCGCCTGAAGATTGGGCGGAGTGGTGAAGGTCAGGAACTGGTGTGCCTTGGCCAGGATCTGCGTGATCGGCGGGGCGGCGCACATCCAGCCGACCTTCCACCCGGTCAGCGAGAAGATCTTGCCGGCCGAACCGATCTTCACCGTCCGCTCGCGCATGCCGGGCATCGCGATCAGCGGGCGGTGCGCGGCACCATCGAACACGACATGTTCCCATACCTCGTCGCAGACCGCGATCGCATCGTGGCTGACGCAGAAATCGGCGAGCAGCGCCAGCTCAGCGTCCGTCATCATCGTGCCGGTCGGGTTGAGCGGGTTGTTGAGGATCAGCAACCTCGTGCGATCGCTTGCGACGGCCGACAGCGCCTCGGCTGTGATGCGCCATTCGGGCGGCTCCAGCCTGACCAGCTTCGCCACGCCGCCCGCGCGCTCGACCAGCGGCAGATAGGCGTCGTAGAGCGGCTGGAACATCACCACTTCGTCGCCCGGCGTGACCAGCGCGAAGATCGCAGCGGCCAAAGCTTCGGTCGCGCCCGAAGTGACGATCACCTCCTGCGGCGCGAGATCAAGCCCCTGATGCACACGATAGTGATCGGCGACTGCCTGACGCAACGCCGGGGTGCCGGGCATCGGCGGATACTGGTTCGAATCGTCAAGCAGCGCACGGGCGGCCTCGGACAGGACATCCTCCGGACCGCGGCCATCGGGAAAGCCCTGGCCAAGATTGATCGCGCCGGTTTCCCGCGCGCGGGCCGACATGGCCTCGAAGATGGTGGTGCCGAGCGACGCATAGATCGGGTTCATCGCGCCTCATTGCCGCACCACGACGCGACGCGCCAGCTTTTGCCTCGCACGGGATGCAAGAGGCTTGATCGCAAGGCAAAATCGCTGTCGAAAGGTTGCAGCGTACATATCGATCGACCACAATGCGCGTAGCGTCGCCGTGACCGGCATCCGGGTCCGCGACATGTCAGGGGTGCGCATTTGTTTTCCTATCTGGTTTCGGGGCTTAGCGTTTCCAGCGAGCTTGCTCTGCCGGGCTTGATCGCACTGGGAGCGGGGGATTCGCAGGACACCGACGTCACCATCCGCGCGGGCGCGGTGCCCAGGGTCCTCGACGATGCCGAGACTGGCGGACCCAACTGGCAGATCGCCGCGAATCGGTTCCTGTTCGAAATCCCCGACGTGATGCGCATGTTGCTGACGGGCGGCCGCGAGATCTTGTTCGAGCCCGAAGCAGGCACCAGCCCCGAAGAGGCAGCGATCTTCCTCAGCGGAACCGGTTTTGGCATCCTGCTCCACCAGCGTGGGCGCGTCGTGCTGCACGCAAGCGCGGTACGGGTGCGGGACAGCGCAATATTGTTCTGCGGCCCCTCAGGCGCGGGGAAATCCACCCTGGCCGCCGCATTGGTCGATGCCGGATACGACCTTGTCACGGACGATTTCTGCGGCGTATCGATCCACACCGATGGTGTGCCCTGGGTCGAGCCTGACGGACGCCAGTTGAAGCTGTGGCAGAATTCGATCGAGCGGCTCGCGCTGGTCGAGCGCCGCGCCGCGCCGGTACGCCCCGAACTCCAGAAATATTATGTCGAGCCGCGCGCCGCCACCGCAGCCGCGCTGCCGCTCGCGGCAATCTACGTGCTGCGCGAGGCGCGACCGCCGCACGCGCCGGGGATCGAGCGGCCCAACATCGTCGATGGCGGGCTGATGATACGCAACAACGCCTATCGTCCCGGGATGGTGCGGCGCATGGGACAGGCCGACCTCTATTTCCGCGCTGCCGCCACGATTGCGCAACATGCAGGCATATTCACCCTGAGCCGGGAACTCGACTTCAAGCGTTTCCCCGAGGTAATTGGCTTGCTGGAAGAGCATTGGCGCGATCTCGGCCTGATGGAAGGCGCGGCTTGAAGCGGATCTTCTGGCTCGCCTCCTATCCGAAATCGGGCAACACCTGGTTCCGGATGCTGGTGGCGAACCTGCGACAGGACAAGCCGGTCGACATCAACGACCTGCCCGAACGGGAGGGCATTTCCAGCGCGCGGGGCCGCTTCGACGATATCATGCTGTTCCCATCGGGCCTGTTGACCCATGAGGAATGCGATCGGTTGCGGCCCCGCGTTTATGAAGCGATCGCCCGGAAAACGGATGAAGCCGAAGAATGCGAGACGCGCATCGGCGACGTACGCTTTGTGAAGACTCACGACGCCTGGACCTACACCAGCGACGGCCAGCCCTTGCTCGGCGGCAGCAAGGGCGCCGATGGCGCGATCGTGATCGTGCGGGACCCCCGCGACGTCGCGCCGAGCCTCGCCCATCATGGCAGGCAGTCGATCGACCAGTCGATCGATTTCATGAACGACACCGAAGCGCATTTCTGTGGCCAGCGCGACCGGCAACCGAGGCAGCTTCGCCAGCTCATGCCGCGATGGGACGGCCATATCTCAAGCTGGCTCGACCAGACCGATATCCCGATCCATCTCGTTCGGTATGAGGACATGCAGGCCGATACGGCAGGCGTGTTCCAGCGAGCGCTGGCCTTTGCAGGTATCAGGGTAACGCTCGACGAGGCGGCGCAAGCCGCGCGCTTTGCCGATTTCGGCGAACTGCAAAAACAGGAAGCCGAGCGAGGTTTTCGAGAAGCCGTGACGGAGCAACGAGGTGGCGGCTTTTTTCGTCGTGGTATATCGGGGTCATGGCTCGATGAACTCACCAGCGCGCAGGTCGCCCGAATAGAAGGGCACCATGCAGCGATGATGGCTCGGCTGGGCTATGACAGGGTGATCGCCCCCGACGAAAGGATTGCGAGTTGATCGAGCGCAACGGAGACTGGCTCAGTGCCCGGGTGGGTGACGAAATCATGATGATGAGCCCCGAGCATGGCAAATATATCGGCATGAACGAGGTGGGCGCGCGCATCTGGGAACTGATCGAGACGCCGCGGGATGCCGCGACGCTCTATGCCGAGTTGCAGCGGGAATTCGACGTGTCGCCTGCGGATTGCGAAACCGAAGTGAATATCTTCCTGGCGGAGATGGAGAAGCATGGCGCAATCAGCCGCTCATAGGCTTCGCACCGCCCTGCTGATGGGCCCACGCCGGCAACTGCTCGTCGCCGAGGCGTGCGTCAGCATGTTCGTGGCGCGGGTCTCGCTCGCGATTTTCCCGTTCCGTCAGGTGGCGAAGAGCTTCGGCGTGATGGTGCCGCCGAACGACCCGAGGGTGCTCGCCTATGCGGAGGGGGCGACCGAAGAGCAGGCACGGACAGCGCGGATGGTCAGCTGGGCGGTCCGCGTGAGCGCGCCCCATATGCCGTTCCGATCGGTGTGCCTGCAGCAGGCGATGGCAGCCCATGCCATGCTCAAGCGCCGCGGTATCGTGAGCATCATGCACTTCGGCGCGGGCAAGGGCGAGCAGAAGCCGATCGATGCCCATGCCTGGCTCGATGCGGCGGGCGTGAAGGTGACGGGGTACCCGGTGGCACCGACGCTCGCGGAGCTGGGCTGCTTCGTTTGAACCATCTCTCGCCAGATTGCACAGATCTGGTGATATTCGAGCCTGCACCCGCACTGGTGATCCGCGGCAATCTTGATTGTGCACCGTCAATCGGGCACTCCCCGCTTCCGTGGTGCCATCAATTGCCGCGCTTGAAGGGGGAATGAATGCTCGACAGGATGTTGACGTATGAGGAGTTCGAGCCTCATGTCGGGACCGATTTCACCGTCGTCCACGCCGGCGACACGCCGATCATTCTCAACCTGCTCGAAGCCACCGCGCTGAAGAAATTCGGCGGCGAGGATAGCCGTGCGCCCTTCGGGTTGCTGTTTCAGTCGTCCTATCAGGACGTGATACCGCAGCAGCTCTTCACGCTGCAGCACGATGCCATGGGGAAACTCGGAATATTCCTGGTACCGACCGCGCAGAACGCCACCGGCACCCAATATTACGCAACGTTCAACTGACTGCGGGCTGGGCACCTTCTGCCGGGCAATCCATTTCGAGATAAACCTCACCATCGTCGATCTCGAGGAAGCCGAGCCGGCGATAGAGATGTAGTGCGGGATTGAACTTCTCTACGAAGATGCCCAGCCCCTTGCCGCGAGCGTGCGCGAATTCAATCAGCGCCTTGAGGATGAGGGTACCCGCACCCTTGCCGCGCTCCTCGGGCAGCAGGACGATATCGGTGATGTGCACCTGCGTGACCCGCTCCTCGAGATAGAGCCTGCCGACCGGCACGCCGTCACGCTCGATCAGGCGATATTCGCAGTTCGGGATGAAATTCCTGTAGTGCGTACGCTGCGCCTGGAATTGCTGGCTGACGAAAGCGAGCTTCTGCTCAGCGCTCCAGCCGGGAATTTGCGCCAGCTCCTCTTCACGGGTCGACGCGTAAAGCCGGAAGGCTACCGGGGTGTCATCCTCGGTCTCGGCACGAAGCGTATAGCCCTGAGAAAGTAGCGCCGCCGGCAATTGAAATGCCGGCGGCGTAAACGTTGTCGTCACGAATTGAACCCCGTCAGGGCCGCAGCATCAGTTCCGCGGGGGGAAGACGCCCTGGACTGCGACACAGAAGTTGAGCGTCAGATATGGCTGGACGTTGCTGTGCGGCTGGCTGCCGCCAGCAGGTCCTATCGCGAGCGGCGACATGTTGACCGGGGGACTCGCAGTCTCTCCCCAGGCATTGCCCGGGCCGGAGAAGGACAGCAATGCCGTGTTATTGGGGGTGTTGTTCAACTGCGCGGGCGTCACGATCGCGACGTTCGCAGCGTTCACCAGATGGTTGTGCGCCGGCATTTCGGTATTCAGTATCGTCACGCTCGTTTCGCCCAGCGTTTCGCCGAGGACGCGCGGCGTGAGACCCGGGCCGTTGCCATTTCCCATCCCGGCAGTACCATTCAGGTTCGGCAACGCGAAGTTGCTCGTGCCGTTGCCGCCATACGTGGTTCCCAGAATCGAGAACAGCGCCGTATTCTGGGAAATGGGTATGAGTTGCCCGCTCGCGAGCAAATAGCCGCGCGGCGGAAAATTGAAGCCGAAAACCCTGACTTCGCCAACAAAAGGTGCGGTCACGATCGATCTCCGATACTAATTGCGGCTGGGGAAAACGCCTTGCAGCGCAATGATGTAATTAAGGCAAAGGCTCGGCATGATGTTATCATGCGGCTGATTGCCGCCCTGGCTGCCGATCGTCGTCGGCGCGAGTGTCGAGGGCGTCAGCGGGTTCGGCCCGGGCTGCACATAATAGGTCGCCGTGGTATTCGGATTACCCTGGTCCGGCGACGCCGGGACAGAGGTCGTGACAGGGGTCGGCTGGTCGCCCTTCACCGTCGACGCGTACATCGCGTGGCTATGCGTAGGCATCTGGTTGATCGTAAGGACGACACCCTCGGTTCCGCTGGCCTGCCCCAGGACATAAGAAGCGAGACCGGGACCCTGGCCCTGGCCGATCGGGATACGGCCCTGCAGATCGGGAAGGCCGAAGGTGGTTTGGCCATCGCCACCGAAAGTCGTGCCGACCAGGGCGTAGAGCGCATCGTTCTGCGCAATGGCCAGCAACTGCCCGCGACAAAAGGCCCAACCGCGCGGGTTGAAATTGCCTGCGAATATCCTGACTTCACCGAGATATGGGTTGGACATAGTATCCTCCGTGCCGATCGGCCGCGTTTCGTTTCACTAGTTGCGCGACGGGAACCGGCCCTGCAACGCGATGCTGTAATTCATGGTCAGATACGGCTGCATGTTGGAGTGCGGCGCGTTGCCCCCCTGGTTCGCGATTGCGGTAGGTGCGAGCTGGGTCAATTGCGCCTGAACCGCCGCAGCGTAGAAATCGACGATGGTCGACGTATCGGCTGCAATAGTGTGTGCGGCCGGGCCACGCTTCGTCGCCGTCGCTGAAGTGCCGACCAGTTGATGCGTATGCTGCGGAATCTGGGTGATCAGCAACTGAACCGTTTCGGTTCCGCTCGTCTGTCCCATCGTATAGCTGCCGCCGAAGGGCGCCTGTCCCTGACCGAGCGGTGTCCGCCCGCGCAAATCGGGCAATCCGAAGGTCTGGATGCCGTTGCCGCCATAGGTGGTGCCCAGCAACGAGAAGAGCGCCTGATTCTGCTGGATCGACAGGAGCTGGCCCTGGGCAAGCGCCCATCCGCGGACACTGAAGTCCCACGGGAAGATCCTGATTTCACCGATAAAGGGTTGTGTCATGGCAGCCTCTCAACTTCAGGACGGGAGGCGCCACCGCTAAAACACCCGCCCCCCAGGTGTTGACGGCACAGACTGTACCCACGTCCGGCAAAGACACAATAGGCTATGGCATCGACCGTGCGACTTCCTTGATCAAGCCCCAAACAAAATACTGAATCTACAGTATAAAAATTATCCGCACCAATCCGGTTGTGATTTCCTTACGCATTTCGAACCGCCGCGGTTAGGAACCCCGGCGCGTCTGGTTGCGCGGGCGTTGACGTTCTGCCATATTATTTCGAAGAATTCAGGGACTGGCGCAGAGCGCCGCGTTGGGGGACCGCACGAGATGACATCCACTGACCATGACGCCGCGATGTCGGACGGCTGCGCTGGCGAGATTCAGGATTCCGGGACGCGCAAGGCCTGGTCGACCCCGCAGGTCATCGTGTCCGTGATGCGGAACAGCGAGAACCACAATAACGGCAACAATTCGGACATCACGACATCCGGTATTCCCCAAGGGAATTCCTGAGCTAGTCTTCGCGGCAGAGCGGAGCGGCCCGCCCCTTCCGATCAATCATTGCTGCGATCGAACCAGGCGATAAATCGCGCTGCCGCGATCTTCAGGGTCGCATTGTGCAGATCGAGATGATCCTTGCGGCGCGTCTGGTCGACGCGAGCGATGATATCCTCCAGCACATCGAAATCGAGATAGTGCGATAGCCGCCCGTCACGATCGAGCGCCCGCGCCGCAGTCAGCGCGTCCTGGGCAGACGCCTTGCCCATCCTGAACTTGTCAGGGTCTTCGAGGCTATTGCCCAGTGCGTGGGACAGCAACGACGCCGGCAGGCGATCGGCGAAAGCCTGGCGCGCGAGATAACGCTCGAGTCCGTCGCGGAACTGCAATCTTTCGGGAATCGCCAGACCCAGTTCGACCACGCGCTTGTCGTGGAAGGGCCGCGAGAATTCCAGGCCATGAGCGCTGGCGAGAATACGCTGCACGGGCGGCCCTGCGCCGGTGTTGCGCAGCAATTGCCGGAAGCGCGCCTGCCAGCGGCTTTCCGTCTGATAGTGGTGATGCAGCCGGGCTGGATCGACCACCTCCCGCTCAATCAGGGTTCGGGCGAAGCGAGGCGCAACGCCATTCTTCCACCAGAGCGGCCCGAAGCCGCGCCGCATCTTGAAGAATGCCGAAAGCGCCCAGAGCGGCAGCACCCCGGGCAGCACATCGCGGCGCACGACATGATGGGAACGGTGCCGCGTCTTGCGAACGCGTTGACGGAATTCGTGGACGAAGAGTCGGACGTTGCCGCGCAGCAATATCCGGCCGAGCATACCGTTCGACCGCATGTTGACCGTATAATCGCCACCATGGCCGTCCATGACCAGTCGGGCACCAGCCTGCGCCGCGATTCGGTACATCCCCCGGCGCACATATTGAGTCCCGATCGGATTGTGGGTGGCGGCAAAGGATGTCTCGATATCGTCGAAGGCGTGGTCGTCTCCACGCGTATAATAGTGCAAATCCATGAACGGGTACGGCCTGAAGGCCTCGACGGCGGCACGCGCATTGTTGGCGAAGGGGAAGGACTCTCCTTCAGCGAGCACTGACGAAATGGCGATGAGCCTGCCCCCCTGCGCCGCCACGATCGGTCCGGCCACCGCAGCGATACTGCCGCTGTCGAAGCCGCCGCTGAAGCACAGGGCGGGCGGCTTGATCAGGCGCCTGACCCGACAGGCGACGGCCTCTTCCACCGTCGATCGATACGTCTCCAGGAAATAGGCGTCGTCCCGGCCGTGATGCTCGACGCCGGCGTGCGGCGACCAGTAGCGATGCGACGACACCATGCCGCGATCGTCGAACCGCAACACCGTGGCATTGGGCAGGATCGTGATCTCCTCGAACAACGACTGTCCGGGGATTCGATCGACCGCCATCATCAGGCGCCGCCCCAGCGCATCCTCCGACAGACGGCGCGGCACACCCTCGATGGCCCAGAGTGCCTGCACGTCAGTCGCGAAGACCAGAGCCGTGTCGCCCTGATGATAAAACAGCCCGCGCTGCCCCATATGATCGCGGCCGAGCAGCAGGACGCGCGACCGAGCGTCCCAGATCGCGAAGGTGAAATCGCCGAGCAGATGCTCAGCGAAGCCGTCACCCCAATGGCGATAGGCAGCGAGAAGGACCGCGCTGTCGGGCATGTCCCGCAATGTCGCTTCGGCTATGCCGATCTTGGCGGCGAGCGCCTCACGATTGTCGATCCGGGCATCGGCGACCAATGTCAGTTCACCGTCCTGGATCGGCTGCGCCTCGAACCAGTCCTCCCGGTTCACCCGTAACAGGCAATGGCCAAGCGCCACCGGGCCCTCCACCACTGTGCGCCGACCGTCCGGTCCATGATGCGCCAGCACGTTCGCCATGCGATTCACGTCGCGCGACGAAGCCGGTTCGCCATCGAACCGGAGGATACCGAAGAGCGCGCTCATTTTTCGCCGGCGCGGCGAAGCCCTTCAAGGTGGCGATAGGGTTCGTCCATGTATAGCGCGGCGATGGCGCGAAGACCGTCCTTCGCTTCCTGCTGCTTGTCCCCGCTGTCGTGCACGAACCTTTCGTTCGGCGCCTTGGCATTGCGACCCGACGCTGTCGCGAGCGCAGCCAGCGCTTCCTCATCCGGTGCTATGCCGAAATGCGGGAGAATGCGCATCGCCATCGCTTCCGGCAGCTCCGCATAGTTGACGAGCATGCCGCCGCCCAAGCCGAGATGCTCGATCACGGCTTCAGCGGTCCGCCCGAGCGCGCGGGCGGCATAGTGATCCGGCGGCATCGCCATGCTTTCATCGATGCCATAGGGGTCGAAGGACATCGCCCCGAACACCGTCTGCGCCCCAGCCATGCGGGCGTGCGACACGAGGATTTCGACCGGGTCCCGGTAGAGGAAAATCCAGGGCGTATCGGGAAAGGCCAGCCGGAACAGCGGCAGGGCGATCGTATGCCAGCTGTCGAGCTTGACGATGTAATGACCCGCTCCGCCCATCCGGTCCCGACCAAGCGCCCCGACCACCGCGCGGACCAGCCTCAGCCGCTCGTCGATCGGCAGATCAGTCCGCACGGTCGCAAGCTGCACGACCGTATCGATCGGCACCGCTTCGGATACGACGACGTTCCGCGCATCTGCGGCAGCCATCTGTGCCACGAGGGTCGATCCGCAGCGCGACTGGTGGAAGACGAAGCCCGCAGGAACAGGCGGATTCTCGCCAACCGAATCGAGGAGCGTCGACAATGGCGTGCGCGGCCGGACCAGGCGATTGAGCGGACGGTGGCGCGCCCGGCGCAGCGAATCCTCGAAAAAGGAATCGACCAGGGGCAGCCCGCTGAAATGCGCCCAGTCCACCGCCAGTTCGCCGGAGCTGGGCACGATAGCGACCGGCAGCCAGTCCCCATCCGGCGCGGTACGACTGGTGACCGGCGCACCGTTGAAGCGCCAGAGACCAAGCGGATCGGGAGTCAGTCCCGCATTCGCCTCGTCAGCGGTAATCGCGATGCCCGCATCCGCCGCGGCGGAGAGCAGCGCTTCGACGAAGACTTCCTGGTCAACAATCACGCTCAGTCGTTGCTGCAGCGCAGGATCCGCCATCACCAAGGCACGGAAGCGGTCGATCGGTGCGGCCGCGTGAAGAAGGCTTGTGTCTGTCATGAAGGACCGCGAACGATTTCTTTCCAACCGCCCCCGCGGTCGATAGGCTGATCCGGGAAACGGGCGTCGCGCCCACGCCGGATGCCTTGCCTATCATGCTCGTAACGCAGCGCCAATCGCCCTTCATCTTCGCCGATCGCCTGCGCCTTCCGGTCGCGTTCGACCCCGCCGGCCTGCGCGACGACCTGGAGAGGATCGCCAGCGCGACCTGGGTCGATCATTTCGTGAAGCAGAATTACGAAGGCGACTGGAGCGTGCTGCCGCTACGCTATAGCGCCGGCGCGACTCATCCGATCATGCAGGCCTATTCCGACCCGTCAGTCACGGCATTCGACGAAAGCCCGCTTCTCGATCATGCCCCCCATATTCGCGGGGCGATGGCCTGGTTCCAATGTCCTCTGCAGACGGTGCGGCTGATGCGCCTGACCCCGGGATCGATCATCAAGGAACATTTCGATCACGATCTCGCCGCCGAATGGGGCACGGCACGAATCCATATCCCGATCGCGACGAATCCGCAGGTCGAGTTCATGGTCAACCGCGAACCCGTGGCGATGGACCCCGGCAGCGTCTGGTATCTGCGCCTGTCGGACCCGCACAGCGTGGCCAATCGCGGGACCACCGACCGGGTCCATCTGGTGATCGACTGCACCGCCAACGACTGGCTGACGGAACAACTCGCCGCGGGGACCTGAGCGGGTTCAGACCGGCCAGAGCGAAACGACGCACAGGATGAAGGCGCCGATGGCGAGAGAAGCGAGCAGCACCCTGCCCCATTTCGGCCGGACCGCTGTCCCTTCGGGGCGCACGAGCGGAACGACGACCGGTGCCGGGTTGAGCGCCTCGCTGAGCTGATAGAAAGTGATCGGGGTAACGAACTCGCAACCATAGCCATTGGGGCCCCGCCGGGCGACGACGGCGGCATTGACCCGCGTGCCCGCAATGCCGATCCAGATCATCGCCTCGGCATCCAGCGCCTCGGACGTCTCCATGCGGAAACCTGTCATCGACAGATCGTAGATCAGGACGTCGAGGGGCAAGCCGTCGTCGGACGCGCGCAACGTCGCATCGACCAGCACCGGATAGCGGGGGGCACCGCGTCGTTCTTCAGGATCGGAACGGTAAACGCGCGCAATCAGGGCCATCATCACTCCGACACCAGGGCAGGCGCCGAGAGTCGGTGGATTAGATTACCAAAAGCTTAGTAGCGCGTCCTTCAACGGGCGTTTCCGGCACTAGGGCGCCGTTTATTTCAATCGCAACGTGAGCCCGGCGACCGCCAGATCCACGGTGTCGACCGCCGCTGCGACGCGCTGGTTGATCTCGCCGGCCAGGTCGCGGAACCCCCGTGCCAGCGCATTGTCGGGCACGATACCCAGGCCGACTTCGTTCGAGACGAGGATGATACGCGCCGGGCTCGATGCGACCGCCGACAGCAAGGTATCGGTGCGGGCTTGCCCGTCCTCCCCGGCAAGGAGCAGGTTCGAAGTCCATAGAGTCAGGCAGTCGACCAGCAACACCGTCCCGGCAGTTCCCGCCGCCCCGATCGCCCCGGCGAGATCGATCGGCGCTTCGACCGTGCGCCAACGCGGCCCCCGGTCAGCGCGGTGACGCGCGATCTTCGCGGTCATTTCAGCGTCGAACGCCTGGGCCGTCGCGATGAAGACGAGATCGCCCTCAAGCGATTCGGCAGCCACCTGAGCGTAACGACTCTTGCCCGAGCGGGCGCCGCCGAGCACGAACAGACTCCGGCCAAAAGCTTGCACGAACCACTCTCCCATGCGCGAGCTCTTGTCGCGCCCGCCCGGATTGGCGAAGGCAGGCCCCGAAGCGCAAGGAAAAAGGGATCCGGATTGAAAGCGTGGACAGAACATGGCGGACGGATCGACTCGGCAAGGGCAGCGTATCGCGACGCGCCCGCGCCATGGGTCGACCTTTCGACCGGTATCAACCCGCGTCCCTGGTCCGGAATCGATCTGGCGAGCGTCGACCTCGCTGCGCTGCCCTCTCCATCGGACCTCGGCGATCTCGAACAGGCCGCGGCAGCAATGTTCGATTGCCGGACGGGCGAGATAGCGGCGCTGCCCGGCACCGAAGTGGGGCTGCGCATCGTGGGCGATCTGGACCTGCCACGACCCTACCGGCACCTCACCCCGAGCTATCGCACTCACGCCGAGATGCTTCCCGGATCAGCGCCCATCGCGATCGACATGCTCGATGCCGAAGCTGCACGCGGCGGCACTATCATCCTCGCCAATCCGAACAATCCGGACGGGCGTGTCATCGCCCCGGAGACGCTTCTGACAGTCGCGCGCGCGCTTCGAGAACGCGGCGGGTGGCTGATCGTCGACGAGGCCTTTGCCGACGCGGTACCGGAAGTAAGCCTGCTCCCCATGCTCACGCCGGACGATCCGGTCATCATCTTCAGGTCGTTCGGCAAGTTCTTCGGCCTGGCCGGGCTGCGGCTCGGCTTCGTCGCGGGCCCCGGGGCGCAACTCACCGCCATCAGGCGACGGCTTGGAAGCTGGCCGGTATCGGCGCCCGCACTTGCGGTCGGCACGGCAGCGTATCGGGACAGGGACTGGATCGCGGCGACCCGTACCGCCCTTGCCCTGGAGGCGTTCCATCTCGACCGGATGCTGGCGAGGCACGGGCTGACCGCATCGGGCGATTGCCCCCTGTTCCGGCTCGTCGAGACTGACGACGCCGCAGCGGTGTTCGACCGGCTCGCCCGGGCCGGCATCCTGACACGCCCATTCGATCATGCGCCCCGCTGGCTTCGCTTCGGCCTGCCCGCCGACGCCACAATATTGGAGCGGCTAGACCGGGCGCTTGGCGATGGCTGAACCAGTGGCCCTTGCGGCGCTTGTCCTCGACGCCGGCATTGGCTGGCCGGGTGCGCTGTACCGGCGGATCGGGCATCCGGTCGGTGGCTTCGCGCGGATCATCGGCTGGTGCGAACGGCACTGGAACGCCCCTTCGGCACCCCCGACACGCCGGCGCCTCCTTGGACTGGCGACGCTGCTGATCGTCGTCGGCACCAGTTTCGGCATCGCCCTGGCGGCCACGGCGCTGGTGCGGTTCTTGATGGGCGATTTCGCCTGGATCGGTCTGGCCGTCCTCGCCTTCCCCGGTCTCGCCCAGCGCAGCCTGCACGATCATGTGGCGCCGGTGGCGACCGCGCTCGCGACGCGCGACCTGCCGCGTGCCCGCGCTGCGGTCGCCATGATCGTCGGCCGCGATGTGGAAGCGCTCGATGGCGCGGGCATCGCCCGGGCGGCGATCGAAAGCCTCGCCGAGAGTTTTTGCGACGGCGTCGTCGCGCCGCTCTTCTGGCTGCTGGTGCTCGGCGTGCCGGGGCTATGGGCTTATAAAGCGATCAACACCGCCGACAGTCTGATCGGACATCGTGAAGAACGCTGGCGCGCCTTTGGCTGGGCCTCGGCCCGGACTGACGACCTCGCCAATCTGATCCCGGCCCGGCTTGCCGGCCTGCTGCTGTGCCTCGCCGGGGGTGGCGGACTGGCGACCATGGTTCGCGACGCCCGCAAGCACGCGTCGCCCAACGCCGGCTGGCCCGAGGCTGCCATGGCTGGTGCGCTCGACCTTCGCCTGGCCGGTCCGGTCGCCTATGACGGCGTGATGCTGGACAAGGACTGGATCGGCTCAGGCCGCAGCGAAGCGACCGCGAGCGACCTTCAGCGTGCGCTCACCACCTACCGTATTGCGTGCCTTCTGCTGTGGCTGATCGCCGGGGGTGTCGCATGGGCGCTGTGATGCTGCAGGGCACTGGCTCCGATGTCGGCAAGTCGGTGCTGGTGGCCGGCCTCTGCCGGGCGCTTGCCAATCGCGGTCTCACAGTGCGCCCGTTCAAGTCGCAGAACATGTCGAACAATGCCGCCGTCACCGCAGACGGCGGTGAGATCGGGCGGGCTCAGGCGACCCAGGCTTCTGCCTGCCGGGCAGAGCCGACCGTCGACATGAATCCGGTGCTGCTCAAGCCGCAGGGCGACCGGACCTCGCAGCTTGTCGTGCGAGGGCGAGTCCGCGGTACCTTGCGCGCGGCGCAGTGGCGGGAGGGCCGCGAGGGACTGCTGGTCGAAGTGCTGGAAAGCTACCGGCGGCTGCGCGACGAAGCAGATATCGTCGTCGTCGAAGGTGCGGGGTCGCCGGCCGAGATCAACCTGCGCGACGGCGACATCGCCAATATGGGCTTCGCGCGCGCCGCAGGGGTACCGGTGATCCTGATCGGCGACATCGACCGTGGCGGCGTGATCGCCTCGCTGGTCGGCACACGTGCGGTGATCGATCCTGAAGATGCGGCGATGATCCGTGGCTTCATCGTCAACAAGTTCCGCGGTGACCCCAGCCTGTTCGACGACGGCTATCGCGCGATCGAGGAGCGTGCGGGCTGGCGCGGCTATGGGGTCGTGCCATGGCTCGCCGAGGCGGTCCGACTGCCGAGCGAGGATGCCGTCATTCTCGAACGCCGCGGCACGAACGCCGACGGCCGAACCATGATCGCCTGCCCCATCACGCCGCGAATCTCCAATTTCGACGACCTCGATCCGCTGCGGCTGGAGCCGGATGTCGACCTGATCATGGTCCCGCCCGGCACGCCGATCCCGGCCGAGGCGGCGCTGATCGTCCTGGCCGGCTCCAAGGCGACAATCCCCGACCTGGCGTTCCTGCGCGCCGAAGGCTGGGACATCGACATCCTGGCGCACTACCGCCGCGGCCGCCCCGTGCTGGGCCTGTGCGGCGGCTATCAGATGCTGGGCCGGAGCGTTGCAGATCCAGACGGGATCGAAGGACCGGCCGGGATCGTTCCCGGTCTCGGCCTGCTCGACGTCACGACCACCCTGTCACCACAAAAGACGCTCGAACGCGTCACCGGCACCGCGCTCGGCGCGCGGTTCGACGGCTATGAGATGCATATGGGCGAAACGACCGGACCGGATACGGCCCGGCCGGTCGGCCGGTTCGACGATGGACGCCCCGATGGCGCGACCTCCCCCAACGGCCTGGTAGCGGGCAGCTATGTCCATGGCCTGCTCGCCGACGCCCGTCAGCGGCGCGCATGGCTTGCGCGGATCGGAATCGAAGGATCGGGACCGGACCATCGCGCCTCGATTGATGCCGCGCTCGATGCGATCGCCGCGACGCTGGAGAAGCATCTCGATATCGACGCGATCATCGCGCTGTCAAAAACGGCCGACGATCACCAGGGCAATTAGGAGAGCGGTTTCCACCAGTTCAATGCCGGCGCCGTGACAGTCGCCGGTGACGCCACCGATCCGGCGCTTGAGCCACCAGCCCCAGCCAAGGATCAGCACGGGCGTCGCAGTAAGCGCAGGCACAAAGACAGCCGCGCCGCATAGAAGCAGGCCCCAACCGACCAGGTCCCTCGTCCGTACCGCGCCGGCAACGGCAGCCCCCAGGCCAGTCTTGAGCGGCGACAGCCAGCGCGCCCAGGCAAGCGGCCCGATCCGCGCCGCGAACGGAAGCAGGGCCACCGCGACCCAGCCATATCCGGTCACACCGTGGAGCAGGACGAGCTTGGCCAGCAGTTGCAGGACGATCGCGACGACACCGAAGCTGCCGATATGCGGATCGGCCATGACGGCAAGCAGCCGCTCGCGATCCCGATGCGCGGCACCACAGCCATCAGCAAGATCGGCAAGGCCATCGAGATGGAGCGCGCCCGTGACCGCGACCCACACCAGCAGGGCGGCAAGGGCGCCCAGCCAGGGATCGATCATCCCCCCTGCCCACCCGGCCAGCGCGACAAGGCCGCCGACCACCAGCCCGACCAGCGGATAGCAGCGGATCGCCGCCGCGAAGTCGTCGCCGTCCGCCGCTATCTGGGGCATGGGCAGCCGGGTCAGAAAGCCGAACGCGACGATCAGGCGCTTCATGTCCCCCGGCACTTCATGTCCAGAGTCCGACGATCTGTGCCGATGGCGCCGGCCCCGGCCAGACGCGCAGCGACAGGACTGATGCGTAAGGCAGATCGAATGCCCAAAGCTGCGGCAGGGCGAAGCCGCACAGGATCGCGAGCGCAGCGCGCATCGCGCCGCCATGAGTCACGACCAGGGCCGATCCGCCGGGCAGGTCGGCAATGGCCGAGGTCACGCGGGCCAGAAGCTCCGACCAGCGCTCTCCCCCCGGGGGCGGACAGCTATCCGGGTCGTCCCAGAAGCGCCCAAGCGCCGCTGGATCGATGTCGGACGCCGCCATCCCGTCCCACGCGCCGAAATCAAGCTCGCGCCAGCGTGGATCGCCGGACATCGCCGAGCCCTCACCGGCAATCGCGTCGGCACAGGTGACGGCCCGGCTCAGGTCCGACGACAGGATATGATCCACCGCCAGCCCGGCCGCCTGTCCGACACAGGCAGCGATACCCGCCGGGGTGGCGGGGCTGTCGGTACGGCCCAGCATCCGCCCGGTCAGCACCGGTTCGCCGTGGCGCATCAGGTGGAGAAGAAAGGGTTCGCTCACGCGCCCGACACGCCAGCCTCGGCAAAGGTCGCCATCCGGTCATGCGCGGCAAGCGCCGCCCGGATCACCCCGGTCGCGACCGCCGCACCGCTCGCCTCGCCAAGCCGCATGCCGAGGGTCAGCAACGGATCTAGACCAAGCCGATCGAGCAGCCGCCCATGTCCCGGCTCGGTCGAACGATGCCCAGCGATGCAATGCGCGACGACCGCAGGATATGCGGCGGCAAGCGGGGCGACACCCGAGCAGCAGATGAACCCGTCAAGCACGACCGGCACCCGCGCGTGACGCGCCGCGACGACGGCACCGGCGATCGCGACAATCTCGCGCCCGCCGACGCGTCGCAGCGTCTCGAAGGGCGTGACCGGCGCACCGGCATGGCAGGCGAGCCCCGCCGCGACGACCGCAATCTTGCGCCCGATCCCGGCGGCATCAACGCCGGTGCCCGGCCCGACCCAATCAGCCGGATCGCCGCCGAAGCTTCGGATGCTGAGCGCCGCGGCGGCAGTTGAGTTGCCGATCCCCATCTCGCCAAGCACCAGCAGGTCGAGGCCGTCGGTGACGACCGCAGCGCCGGCGTTCAGCGCCGCGAGGCAGTCGGCCTCGGACATGGCCGGCCCGACCGTGAAATCATCGGTCGGCCGGTCGAGATCGAGCGGCACCACGACGAGGTCGAGCCCCGCGGCACCGGACAAGGCGTTGATCGCTGCGCCACCAGCTTCGAAATTGTGGACCATCTGGGCCGTCACCGCCGCCGGAAAAGCGCTGACGCCGTGCACGACAACGCCGTGATTCCCGGCGAAGACCGCGGCGCGGGCCTGTTCGATCCGTGGCCGCTCGCATCCCTGCCAGCCGGCGAGGAAGATGGCGATATCCTCGAGCCGGCCGAGCGATCCGGGAGGCTTGGTGAGTTGTCCCTGGCGCGCCGCGGCAGCGGCGCGCGCCGATTCATCCGGTCCCGGCAGCGTCGCCAGCGCCTCCTCGAAGGCGCGAACGGAATCGAACATCGTCATTCAACCAGGGCTCCGGCGGGCGGCGTGCGCGTGATGAAATGGCCCTTCACGCCCTGGGGCCATTCCCGGAACGGCACCTGCCCGAATTCGCTCAGCGCATAGCGTGCGGCATAATCCAGAATCGCGCGCGCCGCTTCCTCTCCCGGCTCGAACCGGCCCAGCACATAGCCGACCTTGCCAGGCGCCCGAAGATGGACGGTACAGAAGTCGCTGCAGGCGAACAGGCACGGCATTTCCTGGATGGCGACGCCGGCATAGGCCGGATCGCTGGCCTTCATCGCCCGCAGCGCCGCGACAAGGCGCTCCCCGCCACGCCGGCCCTCATCATCGGTACGGGACTCGACCGAGTGGCGGCAGGTATTGCAGGCGACCACCGCTGGTCCGTCATCGGCAGGCTTCAGCATGTCCTGAGAACCCCCTTCATGCGGCTGCCGTCCGGACAGAGGGTGCGGCGGGGACGCCAAGCGCAACCAGTGCCCGATAAAGGATGAGCAATCCGATCAGGATAGCGCCGTTGCGCAGGAACTGGTTCGCCATGATCGAAGGAGACAATGCGGTCGCCGCGCCGCCAAGCCCGAGCGACCACAGGAAAACAATCGCCTTGAACGCGACGAAGCTGGCGACATAGGCAAAAGCGAGCCGGACGGGGAAAGCCGATGAAAGCCGACCGGCGATGCTGCTTGCCGCAAGCGCCGACACAATTGCGGCGGTGCCGAGCGCGACAGCCCAGCCGAGGGTGGTCGCGTCATGCGGATAATGGAGCATGCCGAACCCGATCCCCTGGCTCACGGCCCACGCAGCGAGCATCAGCAGCACGCCGTCGCGACGGTGCATATGGACCGCCGCCAGCGCCGCGAGTGCCGGAAATGGCGTGGCGCAGGCAAGCACCAGGGTCGTGATGGTGCTCGCCGCGGTCAGCAGCAGGATCCACAAGGTCGATGCGCCCCGCGCCGACATCTCGTTCGTCATGCCCATGCCCTTCCCCCTTGCCGCCATCAGAACCGCCCCCTGAAGCCTGCATAAACGCTGCGGCCAAGCGTGTTGTAGCGATACGCTGTCATATAATGCTCGTCGAACAGGTTCTCGACCCGCGCGAACAGGCGGACCTCCTTCGAGATGGGCAGCTCGGCACGAAGGTCGACCAGCGTATAGGGCGCAAGCCGCGTGGTGTTCGCGGCATTATCGAAGGTCTGGCCCGACCAGCGGACGGCGACCCCGGCCGACGGGCCCGAGGCCAACGTGTAGCTGACCGACGCATTGGCGCTGTTGCGCGGCCGGCGCGGCAGCCACTTGCCCAGGGTCGCGCCGGGTGACCTGTCCTCCGCCACGGTCCAGCTATAGTTGCCGTCGACCGAGAGCCCGCCGAACTTCACCGCCGCTGCTGCCTCGATCCCACGAGCCTCGGCCCGGGAAACGTTCTGGTAGAAGCCCGCGCGGCGGTTGGTCGTGCCGGGCGCAAAGCAGAGAGGATTGGTCGCGGTCGCGCTGCAGCTCGAAAAGATGATCTGGTTGGTCGTTCGCCGCTCGAAATAGGTCGCGCCGATGGAAAGCGCCCCGTCAAGCAGATGCTGCTCGGCGCCAGCTTCCCAGCCATGGGCCTGTTCGGGGCTCAGCGCCTGGTTCCCATATTCGGAGAAGAGCTGGTACAAAGTCGGCGCCTTGAAGCCCTCGCCATAGCTCGCGCGCAGCACGGTGCCGGTGGGCAGCGCCCAGGCGGCACCGCCAGCGAACAAGGTCCTTGCGCCGTAGCGGCTGTGATCGTCGTGACGGATACCGCCGTTGACCGTCAGGCCCGGCAATATCTGCCCGCTGAGCTGGCCGTAGATGCCGGTGATCTCGGCAGTGCCGCGAGCGGGCGCAGGAACCGGTGTGGTCAGCGCAGCGGGCGGCGAGACGCTGCGAAAGCGCGATCGTTCATTCTCGATGCCGAAGACCGCGTCCCAGCCTGTCGCGATGGCGAGACTGCCCTGATACTCGATCCGCTGATTGCGGCCCGCCGCATCGAACGTCTGCGTCCGCGCCCGTCTCGGATCGTAATTGTCGCGATTGGTGTCGGTATAGCCATAGCCGATACGGTTGCGCAGCCGCCCGTCGAACAGATCGACATTCAGGCCGGCATAGCCGACGAATTCGCGGTTCAGCCCATATTCGGGCGTATCGCCGCTGGTCGAATCGAGATCGGTCCTGCCTGACGAATAATAGCCGCGAACGTCGGCGCTGATGCCGTGGGCGAGGTCGAGCACGGCACGGCCGGTGACGCTGCGGTTGGTATAGCCATCGCGCTCGACCCCGCCGAAGGCCGGCGCGATCACCGAGATGCCGTCTGTGCTGAACGTCTGGCCGCCAACGCGCCAGGCAAGCGGCCCGGTTCTGCCGCCAATGCCCGCGCGCGCGCTGACTGTCTTGCGCGATCCGGCCTCCACGTCGAAGCTGCCCTCGAGCGGCTTGTCCGGCAACGGCGTGACAATGTTGACCACGCCGCCGATCGCCTGGCTGCCCCACAGGATCGACTGCGGCCCGCGCAGGATCTCGATTCGGCTTGCATCGCCGACCAGCAGGTTTGCGAAATTATAGCCGCCACCGGCCGACGACGGATCGTTGAGCTTGACGCCGTCGATGACCACGACGGTCTGGTCGGTCTCGGCGCCGCGGATGCGGAGCTGGGTCGCGGTCCCGTAGCCGCCGTTGCGCGAGAAGCTCACCCCCGGCGTGCGCAGCAGCAGGTCCGACACCGCGATGTCCTGCGACCGGTCGATCGCCGCCTTGTCGAGCACGGTGACTGACGAGGCGACCTGATCGATCGGGGTCGGCGCGCGGGTGGCGGTGACGATGACCTCTCCGGCCTTCGGATCGGCAGCCGCATCGGGCGACGGGGCTTCCTGGGCGAATGCAGGTGCGGCAACGAGAAGGCTGAGGCAGAAACCGGTTTTGAACAAGATGGACTCCCAGGACATACGGGACCTGCGTCCCCGGGGAACCGAGGGCACGCGCCCTCGATCCCGCGAACGCGGGTCGGCTATGTCGTCACTCGGGATTTCCCCGTCCGTTCGGCGCACCCTGGCCGGACGAAAGACGACCGCGACGGGCAGGTCTCCTGGCTTGCGGGTCAATGCCGGTTCGGACCGCCTTCTCAGGACGGAATGTCCCAATGGCGTGTGGTCGATGGCTCGCCGCTCACAGTTGCAGGGGCAGCCGGGGTCTTGAACCCCGTTCCCGTTTTCATCCCCGTCTCCGGGGAACCTGTCGCGAGCGGAGCGATACGCCTGCCCCGGCCCGCAGGTCAATCGCTGCATTGCAGCGGGACGACGAGCGCGGTGTCACCCGCCGAGCCGAACCAGGCCTGGATGCGATAGACCTGTTGCAGGCGCTCGGGCGTCAGCACCGCAGCCGGCACGTCGTCGGCGACGAGCCGACCGCGATCGAGCAGCAGGAGCCGGTCGCAATAGCGCATCGCCATGCCGAGATCGTGCAGCACGGCAAGGACCAGCGTACCGCGCCGCGCCTGCGCCCGGAGCAATTCCATGACCTCGAGCTGATGGGCCGGATCGAGCGACGCCAGCGGTTCGTCGACGACCAGCACCGGTGCTTCCACCGCCAGCGTGCGGGCCAGCAGCACGCGCGCCCGCTCACCGCCGGAAAGCTCGGTCGCGGTCCTGCCGGCAAGCTGCGCGACATCGGCCGTCGCCATGGCGCGATCCACCGCATCGCGATCAGCCGCTGACAGTGTCGAGAAGGGTGCGAGATGCGGCAGCCGGCCGAGCGCCACCAACCGCCCGACCGTCAGCGGCCAGTGAAGCGTCTGTCCCTGAGGTAGGTAGGCGATTCGGCGGGCGACATCGGCGCGCCGGATCGACGGGAGCGGAACATCGTCAAGCTCGATCGTCCCGGTCGACGGGATCAGGCCGAGAAGCGCCCTGACCAGGCTGGACTTTCCGGCACCGTTGGGCCCGACGATGCCGACCAGCGCGCCACCGGTCAGGCTGGTCGATACGCCATCGACCACGGTCTGCCCGCCAAGACGCGCCGACAGAGTGCGCGCGGTGATCGTCACCATATCCGGCGCTCCCGCAGCAGATGCACGATGAACACCGGTACGCCGAGGAATGCCGTCACGACGCCGAGGCGCAATTCAGTGCTGGTCGGCAGCAGCCTGACCGCGACATCAGCCAGCGTCAGCAACGCCGCACCCGCCAGTGCCGACGGCAGGAGAATCGCCGACGGGCTGCGATCAGTGAAAGGCCGGATCAGATGCGGCACGATGAGCCCGACAAAGCCGATCGCGCCGGACACGGCGACGGCGCCGCCGACGCCGATCGCGACCCCGATCAGCAGGCGCAACCTCGTCCGTTTCAGGTCGACGCCGAGCGCGGTCGCTCCATCTTCGCCCAGGGTCAGAGCGTCGAGCGCCCGCCCGTCCCAGGCAAGCAGGACCATGCCCGTCACGATGCAGGGGAGCGCGAGCCAGACATGGCGGAATGAGCGATCCTCAAGCGAGCCGAGCAGCCAGGTCGCGATCTCGGTCGCGGCGAAGGGGTTGGCGGAAAGATTGAGCGCGAGGCTGATCCCTGCCCCGGCCAGCGTCGCGACGGCGATGCCGGCGAGGATCAGCGTCAAAGGACTTTCGGCGCGGCCAGCCAGCAGGAACAACAGGCCGAGCGCGGCAAGCGCGCCCAGGATTGCCAGCACCGGCAGCATCGCCGGATTCAGCTCGGCCAGCCCGAAATACAGGGCGACGACCGCCCCGAGCGCTGCGCCGTTCGAAGCGCCGAGCACCGACGGCTCGGCAAGCGGGTTGCGCAGATATCCCTGCAGCGCGGCACCCGCGAGCCCGAGCATCCCCCCGACGGCGAGGCCGAGCACCACGCGCGGTAACCGAAGCTGGAACAGGATGTCGCGGATCAGCGGATCGCCCCGGCCAAGCACTGCATCGGCCATCGCGCCGGCACCGATCCGCGCCGGCCCGACCGATAGCGACGCGATTCCCGCGAGGATCGCCGCCAGCAGCAGCACCGCCACGAGCGGGGTTCTTGCCCCGGCTAAACGCATAAAGGCTGGCCGCCGGAACGGGCGGCATCGGATGTCGTCACGGCAGACCTCGTCAAGATCGGTCCGGCCCGTCACGATTGTGTCCCGGGCGCGTTACGGGCATCCCTAGCCACGCCGATCTTCAATAGAAAGCGACAAGCGCCCCTTGCGTATCAACCGTGCCTTCTTTGCCCGACTCGCCCTCGCGCTGTTCACACCGGCCCTGCAGTCGGCGGCGGCGGGGCAACCGCCCAAGCGGATCGTGTCGCTCAACCTGTGCGCCGACCAATATCTGATCGCGCTGGCCGATCCGGGCCAGATTGCCGGCCTGTCGCAATTCGCCCGCGACCCGGCCCTGTCCTATTATGCCGACCGCGCCCGGTCCTTCCCCACCGCTTCGCGCAGCGCCGAACGGATCCTGCTGCTCAAGCCCGACCTGGTGGTCGGTGCCCCGTTCCGGCAACGCGAGGCGCTCGTCTCGCTCAAGGCGCGCGGCGTGCCGATGGTCGACCTGCCCAGGAAGGACGATCTCGCGGGCATCGAGGAAACGATCACCCTGATGGCGGACAAGGTCGGCCATCCGGAACGGGGCCGGGCGCTGGTCGCGTCGATCCGTGCGCGGATCGCCGGGATCGGGCCTGCCCCCGGCAAGGGCCGGGTCGCGGCCTATTATCAGCGGCAGGGCTTCCTCACCGGGACCGGGACCCTGGTGGACGACATGATGACCCGGCTCGGGCTGGTCAACCTGGCGCGCCGGCTCGACCTGCCGCCGCTGTCGCGGTTGTCGATCGAGCAGATGGCGATCGCCCATCCCGACTTCCTGGTCCTCGAAAGCGCGACGGCGCAGGTCACCGACCGGGGCACCGAGATGCTCCACCATCCCTTGCTCGAAAGGACGATCGCACCAGCGCATCGCCTCTATATTCCGCAAGCGCTGACCGTCTGTGGCGGCCCGAGCTATCCGGCCGCGCTTGAACTACTGGCGGCTCGGCTGCGCAACGCCGACAGGACCGAACGGGCGGGGATTGCTGCACACTGAAACCGGGCGGGGCCCCGCACCCTATCGCTCGACAACATGCCCGCGCCAGTCGCCGCGATCCTGCCAGCCGCGCCGCTCCAGTTCGGGGACGGTGGAGGGCGCCTCTGGAAAGCCGAGACAGAGGATCGCGACGAAGCTCCATCCGGCGGGTACGTCGAGCAGCGCCGCCACGGCGTCCGGCTCGACGATCGACACCCAGCCGAGGCCGACGCCCCGCGCCCGCGCAGACAGCCACAGGGTCTGGATCGCCATCACCGTCGAATAGAGCAATGCCTCGGGCATGGTGGCGATGCCGAGCCCATGCCCGGCATCGGGCGCTGATTCGGAGAAGACGGCGAGAATCTCGGGCGCCTCGCGCAGGCCATGGAGCTTCAGCGCGAGATAGGCGGCGCGGCGCTCCTCGTCATAGCCGGCGGCAGTCCTTGCAACCTCGGCATCGGCATGGTCGGCCAGCGCAACACGCAGACCGGGCGAGCGTACCCGGACGAATCGCCAGGGCTGGGAATTGCCGACCGACGGCGAAAGCTGCGCGAGCGACAGCAGCGTGTCTATCATGCCGTCCGGCAGCGGATCGCGCCGAAAATGACGAACATCGCGCCGCCAGGCGAGCAGCGTGTCGAGCTGCCCGACAAAGGCGGGATCGAACCGGCCGGGAGATGGGGTCGTCAGAACTCGACGCCCGGCTGCGCCTTCACGCCCTGCTCCCGGAACGGGTGCTTCACCAGCGTCATCTCGGTCACCAGATCGGCGGCCTCGATCAGAAGGTCGGGCGCGTTGCGGCCGGTCACGATGACATGAGTCATCGCCGGCTTGGCCGCGAGCACCGCGAGCACCTCGTCGAGCGGCAGATAATCGTAGCGGAGGACGATGTTGAGCTCGTCAGCCAACACCATGCCGTAGGACGGGTCCTCGATCATGCGCTTCACCTCGTCCCATGCCTTGCGGGCCGAGGCGATGTCCTGGGTGCGGTCCTGCGTGTCCCAGGTGAAGCCGTCGCCCATCGGCTTGAACTCGACCTGGTCGGGAAAGGCATCGAACACGGTCTTCTCGCCCGTCGTCATCGCGCCCTTGACGAACTGGACCACGCCGACCTTCTTGCCATGCCCGATTGCGCGCACGACCATACCGAGCGCGGCGGTGGTCTTGCCCTTGCCCTTGCCGGTATGGACGATCAGCAGGCCCTTCTCGATCGTCTTGGCGGCCACGATCTTGTCGTGCGCTGCCTGTTTCTTCTTCATCTTCTCGGCATGCCGCTCGTCGGTTCGCTCGATCATGATCGCTCCTGAAGCTCGGCGAGCAACACGCCCGCGCTGTTCGATTTGGGTTTCCATAGCCCACGCTCAAGCGCTTCGGCGAGCCGTGCCGCCGTCTCGCGCAGCGCCGCGGGATTCGCCTCCGCCATGAACGCCCGGACCGCCTCGTCCTCGATGAATGCAGCGTGGACCGCATCGAAATGATGATCCTTCACCGCGTGCGTGGTCGCGGCAAAGGCGAACAGATAGTCAACGCTCGCCGCGATCTCGAACGCGCCCTTATAGCCGTGCCGCATCACCCCGGCGATCCATTTCGGGTTGGTGACGCGCGCGCGGACCACCCGGCCGATCTCGTCCTCGAGCGTGCGGATCACCGGCCGCTCGGGGCGGCTATGGTCGTTGTGGTAGGACAGGGGTTTCCTGCCCGAGAGATGCTCGACCGCGGCAGCGATGCCGCCTTCGAACTGGTAATAGTCATCGCTGTCGAGCAGGTCGTGCTCGCGATTGTCCTGGTTCTGCACCACCGCATCGGCCTGGGCGAGGCGCGTCGAGAAAAGCGCCCGCTCGGCATCGCCCTCGACCCCCGCGCCATAGGCGTAGCTGCCCCAGGTCAGATAGACGTCGGCAAGATCGGCGCGGTCGTGCCAGAGCTTCTCGTCGATCATCGCCTGGAGGCCCGCACCATAGGCGCCCGGCTTCGAGCCGAAGACGCGGGCGCCGGCCCGACGCGTCGCCGATGCGGGATTCTCGCCCTGAGCGACCAATGCCGCCGCCTCCGCACGCGCGCGGGCGGCGGCGGGATTGTCCCGCTCGTCCTCGTCGAGCGCCATCACTGCGCGCGCCGCCGAATCGAGCAGATCGATCTGCTCCGGGAAAGCGTCGCGAAAGAAGCCCGAGACGCGGAAGGTCACATCGACACGCGGCCGGCGCAGTTCGGCCAGCGTGATCATCTCGAACCCGACCACACGACCCGAGGTCCATTCCCAGCGCGGCCTGACCCCCATCAACGCGAGCGCCTGGGCGATATCGTCACCGCCGGTGCGCATATTGGCGGTGCCCCAGGCTGACAGCGCCATGGCCGCGGGATAGGCACCCTCTCGCTGGAAATAGTCCTTCACCATCAATTCAGCCGAGCGCTGTCCGAGATCCCAGGCGGTCGCGGTCGGGACCGAGCGAGTGTCGACCGAGTAGAAATTGCGCCCGGTGGGCAGCACGTCGGGCCGCCCGCGCGTCGGTGCGCCGGAAGGCCCCGGCACGACGAAGCGCCCGTCCAGCCCCGCGAGGAGCGCCGTCCGTTCGGCAAGGCCGCAGGCATCGACACGCCGGGAAAGGTCGTCATGGATCGTCGCGAGCACCGCAGCGCTTTTCGGGCCGAGCATGCCGGCCCGATCGGGTGCCGACACCAGATCGGACGCCAGAAGCTCAAGTCGTTCGACGGTGTCCCCTATGGTCCGCCAGGGATCGTCCGAAAGGGCGGCGAGCACTTGCGGCCTTGCCTGGTCCCAGCGATCGCCCATCCGGCAATCGAGCGGATCGAAGACGAGGCCGAGATCGTCCGCCATCGCCCGCAGCAAGGACGCTTGTCCGGGCACATCATAGCCCCGCGGCGTGCGCGCGAGCGAGACCAGCAGGTCAGTCCGCAGCCTGCCTTCGGGCGAGCGGGTGAAGACATGCAGCCCGTCGCGGATCTGCATTTCCTTCAGGTCGCAAAGGTAATTGTCGAGGGCAGCAAGTGCGTCGTCGGAATCGCCGACCATGCCGGCATCGGCATCGAGGCCCTGCGAGCGCGCGAGATCGATGATCTCGGTGCGCAGCCGCTCGATCCGGCGCGGGTCCATGCCCGCCGCGAGATAATATTCGTCGACCAGCGCCTCGAGCTGGCGGAGCGGGCCATAGCTTTCCGCGCGGGTCAGCGGCGGAGTGAGATGATCAACGATCACCGCGCCGATCCGGCGCTTGGCCTGGGTCCCCTCACCTGGATCGTTGACGATGAACGGATAGAGTTGCGGGGTCGGCCCGGCGCAGATTTCCGGCCAGCATTCCCGTGACAGCGCGAGCGCCTTGCCCGGCAGCCATTCGAGATTGCCATGTTTGCCGACATGGACGACCGCCTGTGCGCCGAAGCAGCGATCGAGCCAGACATGGAAGGCGAGATAGGCGTGCGGCGGCACCAACGCCGGATCGTGATAGGTCGCCTTGGGATCGATATTATAACCCCGTGCCGGCTGCACGGCGACAGCGACATTGCCGAACTGGTGCACGGCGAGGCGGAAGGCGCCATCCCTGACGAACGGATCGGCGTCGGGCTGCCCCCAGCGTTCGAGCATCGCGGCGCGTGCGCCGTCGGGCAGCCTGTCGAAAGCGTCGCGATACTCGGCCAGCGACAGCGCCGGCCCGTCGCCCCGGCGATCCGGCGAGACTATATCGTTGGTCACGCCCGCCAGCATCACCGCCATCAGGGCCGCGCCGTCCAGCGGGGCGTCCCCGACATCGTAGCCGGCACCGTCGAGCGCCAAAAGGATCGCCGCAGCGCTTGCCGGCGTATCGAGACCGACGCCGTTGCCGATCCGGCCATCGCGATTGGGATAGTTGGCGAGGACGAGCGCGACCCTGCGCTCGCCCGGCGCGGCGCGTCGAAGCCGCGCCCAGTTGGCGGCGAGGCTCGCGACGAAGTCGACCCGATCGGGCAACACACGCGGCACCACGATGCCGCACTCGGTCAGCGAGTCGAAACGTTCGGCCGCCTTGAAGGCAACGGCGCGCGTGAACAGCCGTCCGTCCACCTCAGGAAGCGCGACATTCATCGCGAGATCGCGTGGTCCCAGCCCGCGTCTGCTTGCCGCCCAGTCCGCCTGCTCGACGCCGGCAAAGGCAAGCTGGAGGATCGGGCAATCGCCGCGTTCGAGCACGCCGCCGGTGCGGTTGTCGCCCAGGGTGGAAGCAGCGAAGGAGGTGGCGTTGAGGATGACGTCCGGCTTGACGCCGGCGAGGACGCCGTCGAGCCATTCGATGACGAAGGGTTCGCGCAGCGCCCGGACATGCGCCGCGACGACGTTCAGCCCCCTGGCAGCCAGCGCCGCAATGGTCGCATCGACCGCGTCGAGCGTGCCCGCCGCGACCAGCGCACGGTAGAAGATCAGCAGGGCGACCGGCCTGCCCTCCTGCCAGCCGGCCCGGACATCGGCGAGGCCCGGCCGCTCGACGCCGGGCAGATAGAGACCGGCATCGGCGAGCGGCAGCGGATCGTCCGGTGTCCCGGCGTCGCGACCGATCAGCCGGGCAGCGGTCTGGAGGAAACCAAGCGCATTGGCGACACCGCCCTGGCGCAGATAGTCGCGCAGCCGTTCGAGCATCGCGACATCGAGCGTCGACGCGCTGTCCAGCGCCGCATCCGCCTCGCGCCCGTCCGCGACCGCAGCGAAGGCGATGCCGCGCTCCCGCGCAACCCGGGCGATTTCGTCCACGCCATAGGGCCAGTAGCTCCGGCCACCGAGCAGCACGACGCAGACGAACCGCGCGTGGGCGATCACCTTTTCGACATAGAGATCGACCGAATAGGGATGGAGAAGCTGGAGCAGGTTCACCAGCCGGACACTGGGCGCATCCTCCCCCAGCATCGCCGCCGCCCGCGCGAAGCAGGCGAGATCGCTGTCCGCCACGGTCAGGATCACGATGTCGCCCGGCGACTGATCGAGGTCGATCGCCTCGTCGCCGTTCGAAACCGTGCCCGGCGTGGCGGCAAGCAGATGCATCAGTTGGAACCGCCCCCCAGGGCAGTCCGAAGCCCGGCCGAGATCGACGCTTCGTCCAGGCCCTTCTGCCCGATCACGACGAGCTGCGAACGGCGCGGCTCGCCATCGTTCCACGGCCGGTCGAAATAATGCTGGATGCGCGGGCCGACCGCCTGGATGACGAGACGCGCCGGCTTGCCCTCGACCGCGACCATGCCTTTCACGCGCAGCACGTCATGCTCGACGATGAGACGCTCGAGAGCGGCAAGCAGTGGTTCGATGCTGCCGATTTCCGCCCCGGCAACCACGAAGCTGTCGAAATCGTCATGGTCGTGCTCGGGCTCGCCGTCATGGACCGACGGCCGGGAGTCGAGATCGTCCTCGGCGGCGGCGGCGATCCCGAGCAGGGCGCCGATATCGACCGCGCCATGATCCGCCCGCACGATCTTCACGCCGGCGCGGGTATCCTTGCGGATGTCCTGCTCGACCCGGGCAAGCGTGTCGGCATCGACCAGGTCCGCCTTGTTGAGGACGACCATGTCGGCGCAGGCAAGCTGGTCCTCGAACAATTCCTCGAGCGGGCTGTCATGGTCGAGCGACGGATCGGCTGCACGCGCCGCCGCCAGCGCGGCCTCGTCGGTGGCGAAACGGCCGGCGGCGACCGCATCGGCATCGATCAGGGTGATCACGCCATCGATCGTCGCGCGGGTGCGGATATCGGGCCATTGGAACGCCTTGATCAGCGGCTTGGGCAAGGCGAGACCCGATGTCTCGATGACGATGTGCTCGGGCGGGTTCGGCCGGTCGAGCAGTGCCTGCATGGTCGGGAGGAAATCGTCGGCGACGGTGCAGCAGATGCAGCCGTTCGCCAGCTCGACGATATCCTCCTCCGGGCACGCCGCATCGTTGCAGCCGCGCACGAGATCGCGATCGACGCCGATATCCCCGAATTCATTGATGATCAGCGCGAGCCGCTTGCCGCCCGCATTCTGGAGAAGATGACGGATCAGCGTCGTCTTTCCTGCACCCAGGAAGCCGGTGACGACGGTCGTCGGTATCTTGCTCAAACTTCTTCTCCTTCTTCGATCTCTACAGGGGCGCGATCATGCATCGCGCGCCAGGGTTTCACGCGCGCGTCACCAGCCGCCGCCAGACGGCGCAGCACGATCCGCGCCTTGGTCCGGCCACGCCGGCTGTCGGGCCAGGACGCGGTCTCCGGCGAACCCCGGTCGATCGCCGCCCTCAGGTCAGTAGCGACCCGGACGTCCTCCGCCAGCGCAAAACGATCGAGCAGCGGCGCGAACGCCCGGTCGACCGCCGGATCGAACGGATGACGTTCGCCCATCATGGTCCGCCAGGGCGACCGCGGATGCGCCGACAGCACCGACTGCCAGCCATCGGGAATCGGCACGTTCGCCGAATGGGTGCGGTCCCTGGCGATCAGCTTGGGGAGGAGATGGGTATGCGGCCCCGCAGGCGACTTGCCATCGGCGGGCGGGATAGGCTGGAACACCTCGATCCGCCCCGCCGGCGACAGCAGCACACGGTGCGGCTGCGCCTTCAGCACCACGGGCATGATGCCGGGAACCGAGAGAAGCGGCTGGCCGGCCGCAGCGCGCAAGGCATGGATCAGGTCCGGATCGCCGGTCCGAGCGCACATATGCACGCAGCCAGCACCGACGCCGAGGTCGAACAGGATCGATGCGCGGTCTTCAACCCGGATCGCCGAATCATCGGGTCCCAGTTCAACAATGACCGTGCCCGGAGTCCCGGGTCGCGGCAGGCAGAACGCCAGGGAATGGCCCCAGCTCTCACCGTCGGCCGACAGGCTGTCCCAGGCGAGGCCAGTCAGGTTCGGGATCGCGACAATGCGGATCGCGCCGCGCGCGGTGACGATCTCGACCCGGCCGGGCTCGCGCAGCATCCGCGCGTCCTCGTCGGCATCGCGGACAAACTCGCCGATCGCACCGAAACTGCCGATGCTCCAGCCATAATCGGGATCGGCCAGAAGATCGGCGACAAGCTCAAACGGGGCGTGCTCCATGCCGGCCTTTCGTCAGTCGAGGAATCGGATTGCGGCGCCGTCGTCGTCGCGACGGATGCGGACGCGTACGTCGTAGAGGCGGCCGAGCATATCCTCGGTCATCACGTCGGCGACCGGGCCCACGCCAAGCAACCTGCCGTCGCGAACCGCGACCACGTCATCCGCAAAACGCAGCGCCAGATCGAGGTCATGGATCGCGATGACGACGGTTCGCCCTGCATCGGCCCGCGCGCGCAACCGCCGCGCCGCGTCGATCGCGTGGCGGGGGTCGAGGCCGGCGGTCGGCTCGTCGACGATCAGCAGTTCGGGATCGCCGACGATCGCGCGCGCCAGATTGACCCGGGCAAGTTCGCCACCCGACAGTCCAGTGGCCTGACGGTCGCGCAGCGCCGACAGGTCGCATTCCTCGATCGCGCGGTCGATTGCCGGGAGCAGCGCGTGCGGCAGGCCCCCGAACGCAGGGAGCTGCGGCATCAGGCCAAGCGCGACGACACGCTCGACGCTGATCGGCCAATCGACCGACGCGCGCTGCGGCAGATAGGCGCGGCGCCGTGCCAGCCCCTGCCGGCCGATCGACGCCAGGTCGGCGCCGCCGAGTTGCAAACTACCCGAGGCGGGCGCCAGCAGTCCTGCAGCGGTCTCGAGCAGGGTACTCTTGCCGGCCCCGTTCGGGCCGATCACCGCGGTCAGGCGCGCAGCCGCGAAGGTGACATGGATGTCGTCGAGCACGACGCGTTCGCCACGCTTCACCGTGACGGCTTTCAGGACCAGCGCGCTCACGCCGTGCGCTTCCGGACGTGAAGGACGAGCCAGAGGAAGAAGGGCGAGCCGACCACGCTGATGAACACGCCGAGATTGATCGGCGGGCCGATGCGGATCACCCGGGTCGCGATATCGGCGGTCACCACCAGGATCGCGCCGGCAATCGCGGCCGGAACGAGCGTGGCGCCCGGCCGGTGGCCGACCAGCGGGCGGATCACATGCGGCGCGACCAGCCCGACAAAGGCGATCGCCCCGGAAACCGCGGTCGCGCCGCCAACGCCAAGCGCCGTGCCGACCAGGGCGAGCATGCGGATACGCCCGACATCGACGCCAAGGCTTTCAGCCTGCACCTCGCCGAGCGCCAGCGCATCGAGCCCGCGCGCGGTGAACACCAGCAGGACGGCACCGGCCAGGATGAACGGCGCCGCGATCTGGACATGGTCCCAGCTTCGATCGGCGAGCGACCCCATCAGCCAGGTCATGATCTCATAAGCGGCATAGGGATTGGGAGCGAGATTGAGCGCGAGGACGACGCCGGCAAAGGCGATGCCCGATATTGCCGACCCTGCCAGGATTAGCGAGAGCGTGCCGCCACCGCGCGACAGCATCAGGGCAAGGCTCGTCGTGACCAGCGCGCCGACCAGTGCGAAGACCGGCGTGGCGAGGATATAGGTCGCCGAGAAGCCGAAATAGATCGCGATCACCGCGCCGAACGCCGCGCCGCCCGACACCCCGAGCAGCCCCGGCTCGGCCAGAGGATTGCGCAGCAGCCCCTGGAGCACCGCCCCCGAGAGGCCGAGGATCGCGCCGATGAGGATGGCGAGGACGAGGCGCGGCAGGCGGATTTCGGTGACCAGCATCGCCGTGAGGTTTGAATGGGGATCGGCGAGGCCTGCGATCACCGCCTGCGGGCTCAGCCAGATCGTGCCGGCGAACAGCGACGCCGCCGAGATGATGGCCAGCAGCAGGAGCAGGCCGGGAACGAGCCAGCGGGTCATTGAGTGCGACCCGCGAACGGCAAGGGCGCGCGCGCCGCGGCGGCAGCGCGGCGCATCTGGTCACGCAGGGCAACCGCAGCATCGGCGATTTGCGGCGTGCCGCAGGCATAATAGGCCTGGGGCATGGTCAACATGCGGTCCTTTCCCCAATAACGCCGGACGACGCGATGCTGTTCGACAAGATCGCCAAGGCTCGGCTCGTGCGCATAGGGCGATCCCTGCACCAGCAACGCCGGCGCTGTCTTCAGCAGCACTTCGGCATCGGGCTTGCCATAGGAAATGGCCGGTGGCTCGTTGGCGATATTCCGGGCGCCGGCCGCTTCGAGGATCGCATCCTGCAGCGTGCCCTTGGCGGCACTGAACCCGATCCGGTCCCACGAGGCGACGCGAAGCTTCGGCGCAGGATCCCGCGCGAGACTGGCAAGAGTGCGATCCATCCGCGCGATCATCGCTTCGCCCCGCGCTTTCTCGCCGACCGCCGCTGCGATCTGGCGGGTGAGCGCGCGGACATCGTCGAAACTGCTGGCGAAGCCGGCCTCGATCATCGGATAGTGAAGCCGCTTGAGCATCCCGCGGGTAGCGGGCGTCGTGAAGCTGCCGGCGATCACCAGGTCCGGCTTCTGCTCGATCACGTCTTCCGCCAGCCCGTAATTGATGCCGACCTTTTGCGCCTCGGCAGCCATCAGCGACGATCCGGGATCGCGCGCCAGCCAGGTCACGGACGCGATTCGCTCGGGCGGCAGCAGCGCAAGCACGAGCTGGTCGGTGCACAGGTTCATCGACATCACCCGCATCGGCCTTGCCGTGGCTGCCGGAATCGCCCGGTCCGTCGCGCCGCACCCGGTGAGGCACAGCGCGACGGCCAGCGATCCGGCCAGAAGTCGGGGCGCTGCCGCCCGTTTCATCAGAAGCGGACCTTCACCCCGCCATAGGCGGCGCGGCCCGGCGTGGCGAAGCTGAACACCTCCTCATAATCCTCATTGAACAGGTTCTCGACCCGGCCATAGACCGAGATCTTGTCGGTCACCTTGTACTCGGCATTCAGGTTGACCAGAACATATTCCTGAAGCGACACGGTCACCGGAATATAGCTTGGGTTGGTATAGGCGACGTCCGTCTGGCGACCGTTGTAGCGAACCGTCAACGTGCCCGAGAAGCGCTTGTCGGCGCTGAACACGGTCGTATTCAGGCTGGCGATATGGTTCGGCCGGCGCACCTCGACCGCACCATTCTCCCGCGCATGAAGATAGGTATAGGCGAGGTCGAACCGGAGCTGCGGGATCGGCGTGGCGGACGCGAACACCTCAACGCCGTGCTGGCGCGACAATGTCGTCCGGTTGCCGGGCGTCGCGATGTACAGCGGGGCCGGATAGGTCGTGTAGATCTCGTCTTCGAGCTTGCTATCAAAATAGGTGGCGCCGATCGTCGCGTGGTTCCCCGCGAAATCCTGCTCGATGCCGGCTTCCCAGCCCTTGGACTTTTCAGGCTTCAGGTTCGGGTTGCCGATATATTTGCCGTCGGAATAACCATAGAGCTCATAATAGCCCGGGTTCTTGACGCCGGTGCCATAGGCCCCGCGGATTCGCGTGCCGGTATCGAACCGGTAGCTGCCCTGCGCCCGCCACGTCGTCACGTCGGCGAAACGCGTGTTCAGATCGCGACGGATCGACGCCCCGAGCGACAGCCTGTTGTCGACGAGCAGGTCATACTCACCCACCAGCCCGACATTGTCGGTGTGCCGCTTGCCCTGAAAGACGAAGGCCGACGGCGTCGTGTTCTCGAATTCCTCGCGCTCAACATCGACCGCGCCCGTTATGCGGCTCTGGAAGGTATCGGTGCCGAAGCGGAAGGTCGATTCGAACGATCCCTTGTAGCGACGCCCCTTGTCGCCATAATCGAACCCGGCGCTGGTATAGCCCTTGCGGGTCGTGTCGGCGAACTGACCCGACAGGGCATTGGTCCAGCGGCCGTCAGCCAGCGAAAGCTCGGCGCGGACCAGGCCGTAAAAAGCCGTGTTGGTAAGCCGCACGCCCGGGCTGTCGACTGTATAGCCGAACAACGGGCTCGCCGGATTGCTCTCGCTGTTGTTCGACAGGGCGTCGGTGTAGCTGTAGCGGCCCACCCCGGTCAGCTTGAAGATAGACGAGGGCGACCAGGTCAGCTTGGCGCTCGCGCCAATGCTGGTCGAGCCGATGTCGCGCGTCCCGTTGCGCGCGGTCGGCGTGCCGTCGGTACGGTAGAGCGAGCTCGACACCGCATAATCGAGATCACCGGTGACGCCGGCGACGCGCGCGCCACCCGATGCCGTCCCGAACGAACCGCCTTCGGCCCGGACCTTGATGCCGGGCGCCTCGGCACCAGTCAGGGTGATGTACTGGATCACGCCGCCGATCGCGTCGGAACCATAAAGCGACGACTGCTGGCCGCGCAGCACCTCGATCTTGGCATCCTCGTCGGCGATCAGCGTGCCGAAATCATATTCGCCATAATAGGGGTCCGAGGCCTTGATGCCGTCGATCAGCACCAGCACGTGATTGCCCTCGGTGCCGCGAACGCGGATCTGGGTCAGGCCGCCGATCGCACCGGTGCGGTTGACCGCGATTCCGGGGACGTCGCGCAGCACGTCCGAGACGATCCGCGTCTGGCGCTCCTGCAGCGCGGCATCGTCGATGATGGTGACCGACGCACCGAGATTCTTGACCGCGACACCGTCGCCCGAGCGCGACGCGGTGACGACGATATCGTCGCCCTTGTCGTCGGTGGTCGGCTGGGTCGGATTGCTTTGCGCGAGCGCAGGCGTCGCAGCGATCAGCGCAACGGTGGAAACGAAAATTCTGGTCAACATGGCAATACCCCCTGGCGTCGAGCGACGGCACGGCGGGGCAAGCCGACCTTTCACGGACGACCGGCACGGGACAACGGGCGGACGCCAATCAGCGCCCATGCATCACGCACCTCGCGGCCCCAGCCGCATGGTTCGTCGCTCAGACGGAGTACCGTGCCGTGACCATCCCCTGGACCAAGGCAAGAGCGACCAGAGCGCCGGCAGGTCTCCTGGCTCGCGGGTCACAGCTTGATGCACACCTTCCCAGGCCCCGCATGACTTAGCGTCCGGCCCAGTGGCTGTTCCTCGGGCAATCGCCCAGGAACCAGTGCATCGCGCTCACCGCTTACAGTTGCAGGGACAGCCGCGGATTTGGATGGCCCCGGCTTTCACCGGCTTCATCCGCACCGCATTCCCGAATTAAGCCCCTAGTCGGGGCACCGGCGCGATCATGAACGATCCGGCATGGCCCGATCATTCGCGGCCCCCTTAGATCAGGCGGCAGCGCTCGCCAATGGGCTATTTGCCGGCATCGCCAAGATGCCGGACCGAAAGACCGCGCGCGAAAAAGATACCCCGTACGAGCGGCAGCGTCGGGATGGCCCCGATTAAGTGGATTTCAACTCGCGAACGTTATTCGGCAGCGCGTGCGGCACTATGATCTTCTTTTAAAAGGGGCCTCCGGTCTCGCGACGGGCCGTGGCGAACTGGGTGTGCTTGCATCGATCCTTGCCTTGGCCGTGCTTGCCCGACTGGTCGCCATGCATGTGTTGCACGAACCGATCGTGAGCGACGCAGCCGCCTATCTCGAGATGGCGCGAACGCTGGCCGGGCCGGGGCCGATGCGCGACACCTACGGCAATGCCGCCTTTTACAGCCCCGGCTATCCATTCGTCCTTGCCGGGGTTTATGCGCTCGGCGTGACGGGGCTGGCCGCCGCGCAGGCGATCAATCTCTTCCTCGGCCTGATCTCTACCCTGCTGATGTATCTGGTAACCCGGCGGGCCAGCGACCGGCCGTTCGCGGCCCTTGTTGCAGCGACTGCCTATGCGGTGCTGATCCCGGCGGTTGCCGGCACCGCCTTCGTCCAGCGCGAGAATCTTTCGGTGCCCCTCCTCCTGCTGTTTGTTCTTTGCGTGATCGAACTGGCGCGGACTCGCCGGCCCAACACCGTCGCCGCGATCACGGGAATGGTCTACGGCGCCGGGCTGCTGGCGGGCGCCTCGATCATCCTTACCGTCGCTGCGGCGATCGTCGCGATGCTATGGCGCAAGCCCGATCTGCGGGCAGCGGCGACGGCGGCAGCCACCTTCGCCGCAGGTGCCGCGCTGGTGGTCACGCCGTGGCTTGCCCATGTCGATCATGAGCTCGGCCGGCCAGTGCTGACGACCAATGGACCATTCAACCTCTATGTCGGCAACAACCCCGCGGCGGACGGCCGGTTCGTCAGCCTGCGCGACACCCCGATCGGCGCGGCATGGCACGGGCTGCGCGCGCAGGAAGGCGAACTGGGCGCGACCGACCAGCTGGGGCGGCTCGCGGCCGCCCATATCCGGGCACACCCGGCCGAAACCATCGCCCTCTCGCTCAAGAAGCTTGCGCTCTTCTGGTTGCCCGACCTGCCCGACAATGCCGATACCGATCATGGCGCAGCGATCACCGCGCTGCGCTGGCTCGATGTCGTCCAGTATCTCCTGCTGGCCGGGCTGGGCCTCGTCGCGATCCTGCGCTGGCGGACGCGATCGCAGGGCGAACGGCTGGTCATCATCACCCTTGGCGCCTTCTGGGCGATCCATGCCGCAGCTTATGTGATGCCGCGCTACCGCCTGCCGGCGCTCCCGCTGCTGGCGGTGCTCGCGGCGGGCGTCATCACGCCGGCGTCGCGACGCCCGGCCGAACCCCGGCCGCCGGCGGCGGCGGCATGAACGCCCCGGTCCTGCGTCCGCTCTATGTCGATCTCGACCGCACGCTCGTCGCGGGCGACGTATCGCTCGAAGGCTTTCTTCGTTTCGCCCGAAGCGGCATCGTGCCTGCGCTCCTGCTGTGCCTGTGGCTTTTGCGCGGACGCGCCTTCGCCAAGACGATGGTCGCGAGACGGGTCGCGTTCGATCCGGCTGCGCTTCCCTACCGGCCCGAAGTGATCGACCTGATCAGGGTCGCCCGGGCTGAAGGGCGGCGCGTCATCCTGGCGAGCGGATCGCACCGCCATCATGTCGGGCGCGTCGCGCAGCACCTCGGCCTGTTCCATGCCGTGGCGGGAACGACCCATCGGCGCAACCTGACCGGCCATGCCAAGCTGGAATGGATCAGCGGTGACGCCTGCGGCGCGTTCGACTATATCGGCGACAGCCGCGCCGATCGCCCGATCTGGAAGGCATCGCGAACCGGGCTGACGGTAGGGCACCATCCCGGCGGCGCCAATATCCATCGAATCGCTCATGCCGGCCAGTCGCCATGGCGCGCGGCGGTGCAGGCATTGCGACCGCATCAATGGGCAAAGAATGCCCTGATCGGCGTGCCGCTCGCCACCGCCGGGCTCTGGGGCGATCCTGCCCTGCTTTCCCGGGTGGCGTTCGCATTCATCCTGTTCTCGCTGGCTGCTTCGGGCGTCTATCTTCTCAACGACCTGCTCGATATCGACGCGGACCGCACCCATCGCACGAAGCACGGCCGCCCGATCGCCTCGGGTGCGCTGCCCATTCCCCGCGCGATCGCGATGGCGGCAGTGTTGCTTGCGGTCCCGCCGCTGGTCACGTGGCAGGCCCTCGGCCCCGGTTTCGCAATCGTCCAGGTTGGCTACCTCGCGCTGACGACTGCCTATTCGATGAGGTTGAAGCAGGTCATGGCGCTCGATGCGATCATCCTCGCCTGCCTCTACACGCTGCGGATCTTCGCCGGCGCGATCGCGATCGCAATTCCCGTCAGTTCGTGGCTGCTGACCTTCGCGATCTTCTTCTTCCTCAGCCTCGCCTATCTGAAGCGATACACCGAACTGGCCGGCGCCGCGTCACCGGACCGCCTGCTCAGCGGACGCGGCTATGTAGGGGCCGACATCGAGATCGTCATGGTCAGCGGCGTGGCGGCCGGCATGGTCTCCATCCTCGTGCTCGCTCTCTTCATCAACGGATCTGCGCCGGAATATGCCAACGGAACTCCGGAGCTGCTGTGGGGCCTGTGCCTCATCCTCCTCTATTGGCAGAGCCGCGTCTGGATGATGGCCCGTCGCGGCCAGGTCTCGGGCGACCCGATCGCCTTTGCGATCACCGATCCGCGCAGCCTGGTGCTGGGCGGGCTCGCGGCGGCAATCGTGGTCCTCGCCCAGCGGGTGCATCTGGCCATCTGACGCTATTGACGGCAGTGGTACGCCATCCGCTTACGCGGCCTGGAACTGCAGCCGGTGCCGCCGTGCCTTGAACATCGCCTGTATTTTCAGGTCGACCCCATGGGCGCCCCATCCGCATGCAAAAAGAGCGATCAAGAACACCGCACCCATCACAGGCGGGGCGATATGCGTCTTCCGGATGATGAAAATGCACATCGCGATCAGCGGAGCGTGGATCGCATAGATCGGGAACGACATCGCACCAAGCCATTTAAAGACCGGCAAGAGCAAGGGTGTCGGCTCTACGCGCGAACCGAAAAAGATGAGCAACGGCGACGCGGCAATCACTATTAGCAGGTCATAAAATGGGCGAAATGCCACGACAGGATCGTAGAAGAGCATTGCGAATACGGCAATCAACGCGGCAACAGGCCAGATGGTTTGCACCGGGGCAGCACGAGATCGAATTCCGTACAGCACAATTCCGAGTGTGAAGGAGAATATCGTGCGGGCCACGCCGGCGGGAAGCGATTCCCAGCGCGGTCCGAGATTGGCGCCTCCAAGAGTGAGGACGAAGTATCCGAAAGCGGTGCCCGCAAGCAGCGCTACAAGCAGGTAGGTCCATGGCCTGAAAAATCTGGCGACTGCGGCCCAAACGACATTGACCCAAAATTCGTACACCAACGACCAGGCCGGGTAATTCAGCGGCGAGAAGGTTCCTACGCCGGTGCCGATTGATGGAAGGAACAGCAGCGCCGACAAGACGCCAGCCGGTATGCGCCACATCGCAATTGCGTTGGGACTGCCGGTCAGCGATTGCCCGATCATCTGGATCGTCCCCAGCGCGAGACCCAGAAGATACAGCGGATAGAAACGGACGAGACGTCGAAGGGCAAATTCGCCGGTGGTGAGTGCCCCGGTTTCGAGCTTCGCGCCATTGGACGCCGCCAATACGAAACCGCTGAGAACGAAGAAGATATCAACGGCGAGATGGCCACTCATCGCCTGCCGGGACCAAAAATTCGCGAAGGTGTGGAAAATGACGACAGAGATGGAAGCCGCCCCTCTTATGCCGTTCAGGGTTTCATATTCCCGCTTCCCTTCCATCGTCGCCCCCGTTGCGGTGTAAGCCATCAGGATGTTTTCGTCGGCGCGCTGCACCGCTCAAGGGAAGCCGCGCGGGAAGAATGATGAGGCAAGCGGGACCGAAGACGGTGGTCATTGGCCGACACCGTCGCGCAGGAATGGCAATCCCCGACCATTTCCGTGATCCATATACAAAAAGCGCCGGCAAAACCGGCGCTTATGTGTTGGTGGACAGGGCTGGATTCGAACCAGCGTACGGGAAACCCGGGCAGATTTACAGTCTGCTGCCTTTAACCACTCGGCCACCTGTCCACTGGGCCGCTCAAAAGCGAGGCGGTCCCATGCCGACCGAACGCCATGCTGTCAACGCCTGACGAGCCCTTGCGCGGGAAGGCAGTGGCGAATAGGCCTCGTAATAATCTTTCAATGCCTCTCCGGGGATTCCAATGCATCGTTCGCTGCTGCTTGCCACCGCGCTGCTCTCCCTTTCCGCGCCTGCCTTTTCGCAGGCGGTCGATCGCAGCCAGGTCAACCGCATCATCGACGAGGGCACGACACGCAGCCAGGTGATGCTGACCGCGCAGCATCTTTCCGACGTGATCGGGGCTCGACTCACCAATTCGCCGTCGATGCGGCAGGCGGAAAACTGGACCCAGGCGAAGTTCACCGAATGGGGCCTGAAGAACGTCCATAAGGAAGGATATGATTTCGGCCGCGGCTGGTGGATCAACAGCGCGAGCGTACGCATGGTCACGCCGCGCCCGATCGTGCTGACGGCGATCCCGATCGCCTGGACGCCGTCGACGAACGGCACGATCAGCGCGCCCGTCTTCGTCGCGCCGATGTCGAAGGAGCGGGATTTCGAGAAATGGCGCGGCAAGCTGAAGGGCAAGATCGTGATGATCACCCAGCCGGGCACCGGCAGCGAACCGGGCGAGCCGGCGTTCAAGCGCTATACCACCGAGGAACTGGCCAAGCTCGACCAGTATCAGCAACCGACCTATGACCCCGAGACAGCGGATCGCCGCCTGAAGCGGATGGACTATGCCAAGAAGCTCGATGCCTTCCTGAAGGCCGAAGGCGCCGTCGCCTATGCGACCATGTCGCGGCTCGATTACAAGCTGGTGCACGGCGAGGGCTATCTGTTCGGCGTCGGCGAGACCCAAGTGATGCCGGGCGTCGAGATCGCGGCGGAGGACTACCGGCGGCTCGCCCGCCTCGCCAAGGCAGGTACCGCGCCGACGGTCGAGATCAACAGCGACGTCCGCTTCGACGATAGCGACGCCAAGGCCTATAACATCTTCGCCGAGATTCCCGGCACCGATCCGAAGGCCGGCTATGTGATGGCCGGCGCGCATCTCGACAGCTGGGTCGCGGGCGACGGCGCCGCGGACAACGGCGCGGGAACCGCGATGATCATGGAAGCGGCACGCATCCTGTCGGCGAACGGCATCCGGCCGAAACGCACGATCCGCTTCGCGCTCTGGTCAGGTGAAGAACAGGGCCTGCTCGGCAGCCTCGCTTATGTCGAAAGCCATCTCGCGACGCGCGGCAAGCCGGGCGACCCGGTCCAGACCGGTCTCGCTCGCTATTATGGCTGGTCGACTCGTTGGCCGATCACCCCAAGGCCCGGCTGGGGCGATCTCGCTGCCTATTTCAACCTCGACAACGGGGCAGGCAGGATTCGCGGCATCTATGTCGAGAACAACCAGGCGGTCGCACCGATCTTCCGCGACTGGCTCGCACCGTTTTCCGGCATGGGTGCGAAGGACGTCGTGATCCGCAAGACCGGCGGCACCGACCATGTCTTCATGCAGGCGGTCGGCGTGCCCGGCTTCCAGTTCATCCAGGACCCGCTCGATTACGGCAGCCGAGTGCACCATACGAGCATCGACACCTTCGACCATCTGAAGGGCGACGACATGCGCCAGGGATCGATCATCCTCGCCTCGTTCCTCGCCAACGCCGCCAATGCCGACAAGGCGCTGCCTCGCCCCCCGCTGCCGACCGAGCCGGTCGTCACCGATCCCTTCGCTTACACCGTGGACGACGACTAATGGCCCGCAAAGGACACCGCCCCTCCCAGGCACCTGTAGGCCGCCCCCGTTTCTGGGGGCGGCACGCAGTGACGGCCGCGCTGGCCAATCCCGAACGTACCGTACGCAAGCTCTGGGCGACACGCGAGGCGCTGGCCTCGCTCGACATCCCGCCGGTAATCCCGATCGTGTTCGCCGATGTCGCCGATCTTGCGCGGCTGGTGCCCGGCGACGCGCCGCACCAGGGACTGGTGGCGGAAGTCGATCCGCTCGAGGACATCTGGCTGGGCGACCTGCTGCAACAGGGCGCTGACGACCGGCGGCCGCTGATCGTGCTCGACCAGGTGACCGATCCGCACAATGTCGGCGCGATCCTGCGGTCGGCAGCGGCGTTCGACGCGCTCGGCATCATTACCCCGGACCGCCATTCGCCGCCCGAATCGGGGACGATCGCCCGTTCGGCCTCGGGCGCGCTTGAGATCGTGCCCTGGGTGCGCGTGGTGAACCTCGCCCGCGCGCTGGAGGAAATCGCCGAGGCAGGCTTCTGGCGCGTCGGTCTCACCGGCGAAGCGACTCAGACACTCGCCGAGGCGATGGGCGAAACTCGCGTCGCGCTGGTACTCGGCGCCGAGGGCGAAGGCATGCGGCAGAATACCGCGGCGCACTGCGACGAGCTTGCGCGCCTGCCGATCTCGCCTAAAGTGGAAAGCCTGAACGTGTCCAATGCGGCAGCAATCGCCCTTTACGCGGTGACGACACGGGGCTGACCATAGCGGACCAACTAAAGGCAAGACCATGGCGGCACGATTTTCGCGGCTGATCCTCACGCTGCTGCTGCCGTTCGCGCTGGCGAGCTGCGTGCTGACGCCTGGCAAGTTCGTCTCGACCCTGCGCATCGATGCCGACCGGCATTTTACCTTCACTTATGTGGGGGAAGTGCTCGCGCTCGATATCGGCGACGACATGATGAAGGGCATGGGCGACAATTCGCCGGATACGCCGGCCGATCCGGCCGCCGGGGACGGCACGGCGACGCTGCAGAAGCTCGCCTTCCAGGACAAGCCGGATGCCGCCAGCCCGGACAGTGACGGCAAGGACGACGCCAAGACCAAGGCCGCCAAGAAGGCCGCGGCGGACGCCAAGAACCGGACGATCGCCGAGACGCTGTCGAAAGAGGCCGGCTATCGCAAGGTGGCCTATCTCGGCGACGGCAAGTTCAGCATCGACTATGCGATTTCGGGCACGCTCGATCATGCCTTTCTGTGGCCGTACAATGTCGATGCGGAACTCGTCTTCCCGTTCATCGCGATCGAGCTCCGCGCAAACAACACGGTGCGGATGAAAGCGCCGGCCTTCGCCAATGACAGCAGCAAGAGCAGCGGCGGCATGGCCATGCCAGGGATGGACAAGGCGTCGGATCAGCTCAACGGCGTCTTCACGCTCGATACGAATGCGGAGATCGTCAGCCAGAACAACGAAGACGGCGCGGTGACGGCCGGCAGCCGCAAGACCATCACCTGGAAAGCGACTCCGCTGACCAAGGACGCGCCCAGCGCCGTGTTGAGGATGGCCGCGAAGTGATTGCTCCCCTCCCGCTGGCGGGAGGGGGATAACCTCAATCCTCGGCCGCGATCGTCACCTTCATGCCGTCGAGCGCGTCGGTCAGCTCGATCTGGCACGACAGGCGCGAACGCTCGTCGCGATCGGAGGTCGAATCGAGCAGATCGTCCTCGTCAGCGCTCATCTTCGGCAGTTTGGCAGCAAATTCCGGGTCGACATGGACGTGGCAGGTGGCACAGCTGCAGCAGCCGCCGCACAGCGCCAGGACCTCATCGATCCCGGCGTCGCGAATCGCCTCCATCACCGAAAGCCCGGCCTCGCCCATGATCTCCCGTTCTTCCCCTTCACGGGTCACGACGATAAGCTTGGGCATCAAATCCTCCTCCGGGGTTCGGCGCCGCCATGCCGCCCCCGGCGCCGCTAATCAAGGGACGAGAATATGGGCCTGAGCGCCGAACAGCTGCGCGCGGCGCTCGACATACTGGCTGCGAGCGAGCCGTGCTTCGCCACCGCGATCGCGCGCGCGGGCTATCCTCCGCCACGAATCCGCGCGCGGGGCTATGCGACCCTGCTGCGCACGATCGTCGGACAGCAGGTCAGTACCAAGGCTGCCGAATCGGTGTGGCGGAAGCTGGAGGGGATCGTCGGCAGCCTCGACGACCCCGGCAATATCATGCGCGCGACCGACGAGCAGCTCCGCGAGGCGGGGCTCTCGCGGCAAAAAGCCAGCTATGCGCGCAGCCTCGCCGACGAGGTGACGAGCGGGCGGCTCGACCTGGAGAATCTCCCCGCCGACGACGAGGAAGCCGTCGCCGCGCTCGTCCGGATCAAGGGCATCGGCCGCTGGTCGGCCGAGGTCTATCTCCTGTTCGCCGAAGGGCGTGCCGACATCTGGCCGGCGGGCGACCTGGCGGTGCAGATCGAGATCGGCCGAATCCTGGGCCATGACGAACGACCGAGCGAGAAGCTGACCCGCGAGGTCGCCGAGGCATGGCGACCGCATCGCGGCGCGGCGGCGATCTTCGCCTGGCATCATTATGCCGCCGACATGAAGGTGATCTGACATGGCCCGCGCCGCCCGCCTCGAACGCCTTGACGCCCACCGTGTCGAACTGGAAACGGCGTATCGCGCCGCGCTGATCGCCGCGCTGCGCACCACCGCCGCAGGTCGTTTCGGCCTGTTCGACCATCATCAGGACAAGGATACGTGCAAACGCGCGGCGGCGGTCGTCGATCCGATCGTCACGCTCGGCGAGGAGATCGACGAGATGCGATCGCAGCTTGGCATCGAGCCCTTCGCGCTGCACCAGGAATTCCTCGCGTCGCGGGGGCGCCCCAAATCACCTCAGGCAGTCGGCGAAGCGAAACAGGCACAGCAATGGCTTAACCGCCTTGAGGCCGACACGCCCGGGGAACGGGATTCCTAATTCCTACGCCACCAGCGGCCGCGCTTCCGGAACCGGGACTGTTCGCCTCAGTGGGCGGCCGGCCATGCCACCGTGCGGCAGATGATGAACCAACATCCCTCCACCTTCAGGCTGGTGGCCGACTGGCGGCTGATATAGGCTCGATAGGTCTTGCCCTGGAAAGGGTAATAGATTTTCCCTTCCCATTTGCCGTCCTGCTCGGTGAAGCCATACAGCACCTGCACGCCGACCAGCGAGCGGGTGCGCAGCGCCGGATTGGGATTGTGGCTGTCCGTGGTCGGCCCCTCGACCCGGGCCTTTTCGGTCAGCCGGGTGATATGGCCGCACAGCGCCTTCCCGCAGGGCGCGATCGTCACGATGCCCTTGCCGTCCTGCGAAACCCAGTCGCCGGTGATGCCGTCCGCGGCATAGGCGGCACCGGACAGGACAATCGACAAAATCACGGCAAGAACAAATCGCATATGGCGGCCCCGGGGCTCGAGAGATAGGCGGTATCGGACGGCGGTAGCCGGAATCGACGACCTATGGGAGCATCGAATGAGCGGCAAATGGAAGATCGGAATCATCGGCGGTTCGGGACTCTATGCCATCGACGCATTGCAGAACCCTGAATGGGGGCGCGTTTCCACACCCTGGGGCGATCCGTCGGACGATCTTCTGTTCGGATCGATCGGCGATGTCGAGCTTGTCTTCCTGCCCCGCCATGGCCGCGGCCACCGCATTCCGCCGTCGGAACTCAACTTCCGCGCCAATATCGATGCGCTGAAGCGCAGCGGCTGCACCGACATCCTCGCCATCTCCTCGATCGGATCGCTGCGCGAGGAATTGCCGCCCGGGCATTTCGTGGTGGTCGACCAGTTCATCGACCGGACGGTCGCGCGCGCGTCGAGCTTCTTCGGTACCGGCATGGTCGCGCATGTCTCGATGGCGGAACCGGTCTGCCCTCGCCTTTCGGCTTTCGCCGCCGAGGCGGTGCGCGCGGCGGGCGGCTCGATCACCAAGGACGCGACCTATCTCGCCATGGAAGGCCCCCAATTCTCCAGCCGCGCGGAAAGCCTGCTCTACCGCCAATGGGGCGCCGACGTTATCGGCATGACCGCCATGCCCGAGGCCAAGCTCGCCCGCGAGGCGGAGATGCCGTACGCGCTGATCGGCATGGTCACCGACTATGACTGCTGGCGTGAGGAAGCTGCCTTCGTCGAGGTGAGCGAGGTCATCAGACAGATGTCGGCCAACGGCACCATCGCGCGCAAGGCGGTGCTTGAATTCGTCGCTGCGTTGCCGGCCGAGCGCACGCCCTCCCCGCTCGACACGGTGCTCGACCATGCGCTGATCACCGCGCCGGATGCGCGCGACCCGGCTGTGCTGGCGAAACTGGACGCTGTCGCCGGCCGCGTCCTGGGCTAAGGCGAAACCGAATGCGGCTCCGGCGATTGACGGCATGATACGCATACGAGAGGATACCGCATGTCGCCGCCGCCCTCAGCCACGACCGCGCCGGGATACGACGGCATGAGCGACATGCGGCCGCAGCGCCCCTCGCTTTCCGAAAGCTACCGCACCATCGCGGTCCCGCTCGGCAAGGGCGGCTTCTGGCGCAAGACCGCGGCCTTCGCCGGCCCCGGCTATATGGTCGCGGTCGGCTATATGGACCCGGGCAACTGGGCGACCGATCTCGCGGGCGGATCGGCCTTTGGCTATACCCTGCTCTCGGTCATCCTGCTGTCGAACATCATGGCGATGGTACTCCAGTCGCTGTCGGCGAAGCTCGGCATCGTCACCGGGCGCGATCTCGCCCAGGCATGCCGCGCCAATTACAACCCGGTGCTCAATTTCTGCCTGTGGGTGCTGTGCGAGCTTGCGATCATCGCTTGCGACCTGGCCGAAGTGCTCGGCACAGCGATCGCGCTCCAACTGCTGTTCGGCCTCCCGCTCATCGCAGGCGTGTGCCTGACCGCGTTCGACGTGCTGCTGATCCTCGCGCTCCAGCGCTTCGGCTTCCGCAAGCTCGAGGCGTTCATCGTCGCGCTGCTGGTCGTGATCGCTGGCTGTTTCGCCTATGAACTGGCGATGGCCCAGCCAAGCGTGGCCGCGATCATGGGCGGGCTCGTCCCGACGAGCGAGATCGTCACCAACCCAGCGATGCTCTACATCGCGATCGGCATCCTCGGCGCGACGGTGATGCCGCATAATCTCTATCTTCACAGCTCGATCGTGCAGACACGCCGGTTCGGGCAGGATGACGACGGCAAGCGCGATGCGGTGAAGCATGCGACGATCGACAGCACGGTCGCGCTGACACTGGCACTGTTCATCAATGCCTCGATCCTGATCCTCGCCGCCGCGACCTTTCACACGGCCGGGCGGACCGACGTGGCGGAGATCGACCAGGCCTATAAGCTGTTATCGCCGATGCTCGGCGCCGGGGCCGCCAGCGTGCTGTTCGCGGTGGCGCTGCTGGCCTCGGGGCAGAATTCGACCGTTACCGGAACGCTTGCCGGGCAGATCGTCGCCGAAGGGTTCCTCGACCTCAAGCTTCCGATGTGGCTCAGGCGCATGGTGACTCGTCTGCTGGCGATCGTGCCTGCGGTGATCGTGGTCGGCATCGCCGGCGATTCCGGCGCGACGAAATTGCTGGTGCTGAGCCAGGTCGTGCTGAGCCTCCAACTGCCGTTCGCGGTGGTGCCCCTAGTCAGCTTCACCAGCGACAGGAAGCAGATGGGCGCGCTCGCCAATGCGCTGTGGCTGAAGATCGCGGCCTGGGTGATCGCCGCAACGGTGATCGGGCTGAACGCGACGCTGCTGTTCAGCTTCTTGTGATCGACCCGGCCAGCATGGCGATCCGCCGCGCCTGTTCGAGGTGCAGCAGTTCGACCATCTCGCCCTCGACGCGAATCGCCCCCTTCCCCGCATTCTCCGGCAGCGCGAACGCAGCGATGATGCGGCCGGCCCAGGCAATCGCCTCAGCGGTCGGACCGTAAGCGCGATTGGCCGCGGCGATCTGGGCGGGATGGATCAGCGACTTGCCGTCGAAGCCGAAAGCTGCCCCCTGAGCGCATTCGGCGGCAAGCACCGCCCCGTCCTCGATCACGTTGCACACGCCGTCCAGCGCGGCGATGCCGGCCGCGCGGGCGGCGGTGACGATCATCGCGAGATGGCCGAGCAACGGGGTCCGCTCGGCCCCGGGTGTGCAGCGCATCTCCTTGGCGAGATCGTTGGTGCCCGCGAGCAGGCCCTCCAACCCGGTGGCGCGTGCCGATGCGGCGATCGCGGGCAGATCGAGCATGCCGGCGCATGTCTCGATCATCGCCCATAACGGCACCGTACCGAGCAGCGCGCGGGCCGCTTCGAGATCCGCCGGAGTCGATACCTTGGGCAGCACCACCGCTTCGAACCCGGCATCCGCGACCGCCCGGCAATCGTCAGCCCCCCACGGCGTATCGAGTGCATTGACGCGTACGAACAGGGCACGATCACCGAACCCGCCGGCCGCCGCCGCGACGATCGCCTGATCGCGCGCTGCGGTTTTCAGGTCGGGCGCGACCGAATCCTCGAGATCGAGGATCACCACATCGCAGTCGAGGGTGCGCGCCTTTTCCATCGCGCGCACGTTCGAGGCAGGCATGAACAACGCACTACGGCGCGGGCGGACGATCATCGGGCGGCTCCTGCAAACGGGTCGTCCGCATACAGGAAGTTCGCGCACTCCATGCAAGTCCTAACGCCGCCGTACATGCACACGACTTCTCGACGCCAGCGCGTGCGCGTGGGAAAGGGATGTTCATGACACTTGCGTCGATGACCGCGCTCTGGCGCTCCGCCGCCCGCTTCTTCGAGGCCTTTGCGCGCTTTGCCGGCGTGCGCGGCTGGGTCGCGGCAGGGCTGGTCGGCCTTTCGGCGGTCCTCGACGGCGCGGGGCTCGTGCTGCTCATCCCCATCGTCGATGCCGTGGTCAATCCGGGCGACGGATATCTCCCGACACGGGCTGTCTTCGAAACCCTGGGCGTCCACAGCCAGATGAGCCGCCTCGCCCTGTTGATCGCCGCGTTCGTCGCGATGGCGGTGCTGCGCGCAGTCGTGCTCTATGCGCGCGACATGCACCTCGCCCGGCTGCAGGGCGATTTCGCCCAGCATGAACGTGGCCGGATCATCCGATCGCTGGCAGGCGCGCCGTGGAACCGGATCGCGGCGCTGAGCCATGCCCGCGTCACCAATATGGTCAGCGTCGAGGTCAACCGAATCGGATCGGGCGCGCAGTTCCTGATCCAGGGCGGCATCGCGCTGGTGATGCTGGTCGTGCAGGGCGCGCTTGCCTTCACGCTCGCGCCCGGCCTTGCGCTGGCCATCGCCGCGGTCGTCCTGATCGGTGGCGGCGCGGTCCTGCTGGCGCAGGGGCGGGTTCGCGATCTCGGCATCGGCCTGGTCGATGCCAACCGCAGGATGATGGGCAGCGCGACGGGTTTCCTGGGCGGGCTGAAAGCAGCGACCGCGCAGAACGCCCAACACGGCTTTGCCGAGGAGTTCGCGACGATCCAGCGTTCCGTCCGGGCGCGCGTGCTTGAATTCACCCAGCGCCAGGCACGCAGCCGGCAGGTCTTCGCGGTCGGATCGTCCCTGATGGGCGCGATCGTCGTGCTGACCGGCTATGCCGTGCAGATCCCGCCCGCGGTGCTGATCACCCTTGTGCTGATCTTCGCACGGATGAGCGGACCAGCCATGCAGATCCAGCAATCGATGCAGAACTTCTTCTTCGGCCTGCCGGCGTTCGAAGCGGTCCGCAAGCTCGAGGAGGATCTCGATGCGAGCGCCACACCCGTCCCCGTGCCCGTCATGCCACCGCCGGGCGCGATCGAATTGCAAGGCGTGTCGTTCCTTCATCCGGGCGGCGGCGGCTTGCATCCGGCCGACCTGACGATCGAGCCGGGGTCGTTCATCGGGATCACCGGACCATCCGGCGCAGGCAAGACGACGCTGGTCGAACTGCTCACCACGCTTCAGGAGCCGCAGACCGGTCGCATGCTGATCGGCGGCGAGCCGCTCGACGCGGCGCGGCGGGCCGGCTGGCGCGAGAGCCTCGCCTATGTTCCGCAAGAAGGGTTCCTGTTCAACGACAGCGTGCGCCGCAACCTCACCTGGGGCACTGACGGGATCGACGACTCACGCCTGTGGGATGCGCTGCGGCTTGCCGGTGCCGAGGAGATCGTCGCGCGTCTGCCCGAGGGACTTGAAGGGCAAGTCGGAGAGCGCGGGATCGCGCTGTCGGGTGGCGAGCGCCAGCGCCTGTCGATCGCCCGGGCGCTGCTCCGCGACCCGCGCATGCTGGTGCTGGACGAGGCGGCGAACGCGATCGACGCAGCGGGGGAAGCTGCGTTACTCGAACGGCTGGCCAGTCTCGATCCGCGCCCGACCATCGTGATGATCTCGCATCGCGCGGAAAGCCTGGTGCTGTGCGACCGCGTCATCACTGTCGAGCTCGGGCGCCTTTCCGCCTAGGCCTCGCCGAACAGGCCGAGCGCGGCGACCTCTTCGGCGCTGAAGTCGATCCCGAACATCAGGCTGAGCCGCATGCGATAGACGCGCGGATCGACGATCTCGGCGACGGTCTCCTCCTCGCCCGCACGCCGGCGATAGATGCGGTCGGTGAGGCCGGCGAGCCCGCGCGGCAGCACGATGCTGACGAGGCGGAGCTGCAGGAAGCGGCTCTCTGGCGCGGTCGAGGTCCAGTGGTTGCTCAGGTGCAGATCGGCGTCCCAGACCTGGCCCAGGGCGAAGCTGTATTGCGGCTGGAAACCTTCCCCGGTGCCGCGCCCGTCGGTCGTGCCGGGATGACCGTCGCGCAGCAGCATCCAGCCGTGCAGCGTATCCCGCTCCAGGCGGAAGCTGGCGCCATCCGGGGCATCGACCACCGTGCCTTCGACCAGCGGCATGATCGGCGTGTAGCTGCCGCCGAAGCCGGGATCGGCGACCCATTCCTGCCCGTCGATCGTCACCAGGCTGAAGACATGGGCGAGCGGGGGCGTGTCCGTCGCGCCGAGCCAGACGCGCGCGAGCAGCGGCCGAGCCTCGAAGCCGAGCGCTGTCAGCGCATCGAGGAACAGGCGGTTATGCTCGAAGCAATAGCCGCCGCGCTTCGCGGTCACGAGCTTGGCGAAGACCGATTCGCTGTCGATCCGGATGCCCCGGCCAAGGATGATGTCGAGATTCTCGAACGGGATGGCGAGGCGATGGGAGCGCTGGAGCATGGCTAGGCCCTCAGCGTCGGCGAGAGGCCGCTCCTTCAGGGCGATACGGGCGAGATAGGCGTCGAGGTCGAACATCAGCGTGATTCTACTTTCCTGCGGAATAGCCGGTCATCGAATAGGGGCGATTCTTTTCCCCTGTCGCCCAATTGGTGTTGGGCGTCGCCTGCATGACGAAGCGAAGCTCGCCGCCAGCAACGATCTCGCTATGGCGGATAAAGCCGCGCGGCAGCAATGTGCCGTTGAGCAGCACCCGGCCGACATAGCGGTTCGTCTCGGACAATCCTTCGGCACGGATCGTGAAGCTCTTGCCGTTCGGCAGATTCAACACTGCGCGATCAACGAAGGGGCGACCGATGACATATTCGCCCGTCCCCGGTGCCACCGGATAGAAGCCCAGGCTGGTGAAGACCAGCCAGGCCGACATCTGGCCGAGATCGTCATTGCCGGACAGGCCGTCAGGAGTCGGCTTGTACTGGCTGTCGACGATCTGCTTCAGCCGTTCCTGCGTGCGCCATGGTGCACCGGCATAGCTGTAGAGATAGGCGACATGGTGGCTCGGCTCGTTGCCATGGATATACTGGCCGATCAGGCCGGCGATGTCCTCGGCATGGCTATAGTCGACCTTGGAATTGTCGAAGTCGAACATCGCATCCAGCTTCTTCACCGTCGCCGCATCGCCGCCGAGAGTTCGGATCAGGCCGCCCTGGTCCTGCGGGGCGAACCAGGAATATTGCCAGGCATTCCCCTCGGTATAGTCGCTGCCATAGTTGATCGCGGTCGGATCAAACGGTTCGCGGTAGCTGCCGTCCGCCTTGCGCGCGCGGAGGAAGCCGCTCTTCGCATCGAAGCTGTTGCGCCAGTTGAGCGCGCGCCTGTCGAAGCGGTCGGCGATATCCTTGCGCCCAATCGCCCGCGCCATCCGCGCGATCGTCCAGTCGTCATAGGCATATTCGACCGTCTTCGACGCCGCCTCGGGCTCGCGATCGATCGGCACATAGCCGAGCTTCATATAGTCGCCGAGGCCGCCATAGGGCGCATAGTCGGCGCTCGCGACCATCGCTTCGAGCGCCGCCTTCGAGTCGAAGCCCCTGATCCCCTTCAGATAGGCGTCGGCGATGACCGGCACGGCGTGATAGCCGATCATCGTCCAGGTCTCGCGCCCGTTGAACTGCCAGACCGGCAGGATGCCGAACGGGCTGTCCTGCCGGCTTGCGATCAGCGAGTTGACGAAATCGGCGTTGCGCTTCTCCGGCTGGATCAAGGTCAGCAGCGGATGCTCGGCGCGGAACGTATCCCATAGCGAAAAGGTCGAATGATAGGTGAAGCCGCTCGCCTGATGGACCTGATCGTCCGGCCCGCGATAGCGCCCGTCGACATCCCCATAGACGCCCGGCGCGACGAGCGTGTGGTAGAGCGCGGTATAGAGCGTCTTCCTCATCGGCGGCAGTGAGTCGATCGCCACCGCGCCCAGTGCCTTTTCCCAGGCGATGCGGGTCTGCGCGCGGACCGCATCGAAATCGCCCGGCTCGCTGGCAAGGTTGGCGAGCGCGCCCGCTTCGTCGACGCCCGAGATCGCAACATGAACTTCCAGCGGCCTTGCCAGCGTACCGAAATCGAGCCGGGCGACAAGCGCCCGCCCCGCCAGTTGTTCCACCCCATCATCGCCGCGGCCCGGCCCCTGGAAGCCCTTGTACGGCACATCCTCCTCGCGGTTGACGAAGGCGTGGCCGGCAAGCGGAGCGGAGAAGCGCATCGCGAAGAACAGCTTGCGCGCCGGCGCCCAGCCCCGCGTCTCCCGCATGCCGGTGATCGTGCCGTCGGGACGGACGCGGATCGACGACCAGAGGATCTTGCCCGGATAATTATAGATGCTCGACCGGAGATCGACCACGAGGTGCGCCGGCTTGCCCGCGGGGAAAGCATAGCGATGCACGCCGACGCGCGTGCCGGCGGTCAGCTCGGCACGCACGCCGGGATCGCTCAGGGTCACCGCATAATAGCCGGGTGTCGCGACCTCGCTCGCATGGCTGAAGCGCGAACGGTAGCCCGAGCCCGGACTGGCCGAATCGCCCGGTTCAAGTGGCACAGCATCGCCGACCGCGGGCATGACGAGGACATCGCCGAGATCGCTGTGTCCGGCACCGGAGAAATGTGTGTGCGAGAAGCCGAGGATCGACGAATCCTCGTAGCGATAGCCCGCCGCCCATTTGTAGCTCTGCCTGAACGGCTTGATCTCGGTATCGGGGCTCAACTGCACCATACCGAACGGCGCGACCGCGCCGGGGAAGGTATGCCCCTCCCCACCGGTGCCGATGAAGGGATCGACCGAGTCGACCGGCGCGGCCGGAGCAGGCGGCGCCGTCTGCGCGGTGGCGAGGCTGGCAGCCGTGCCGAGGCACAGGATGGCGATGACCGGGAGGCGTTTCATCAGGGCTTTAGACCACAGGAGCCCGAGGGGGTGAAGCACCCTGCGGGAGGGAGATCGAGATCAACGTTGTCATAATTTCGCGCCCGCGGCGGAAAAGCCTTGTTTCGCGGACGTTCCGGAAGGCACTATGGCGCCTGTCTGCTGTGCCGCGCGGTCCCGCGCGGTCTACCGCGGCGTCAATTCCCATGCTAGCGGAGCGGATATGGATCTCGGGCGGCGCGCAACCATCATCGACGTGGCCCGGGAGGCGGACGTATCGATCAAGACCGTTTCGCGCGTGTTCAACGATGCGCCCAACGTCACACCCAAGACACGCGACCGCGTGCTGAAGGTCGCCGCCGCGCTGCATTATCACCCGAACGTCGTCGCGCAGGGCCTGGTCGGCCGGCGATCCTATCTGCTCGGCCTGCTCTACGAAAATCCCAGCCCCAATTATGTGGTCGAACTGCAGCAGGGTGCGCTCGACCGGCTCCAGGGCGAGAAATACCGGCTGGTGGTGCTGCCCGTGGGGCAGGTGTCGGCGATCGCCGACAAGATCGTGTCGCTGGTCAGGTCGGCGGCGCTCGACGGGGTGGTGCTGACCCCGCCGGCGTCCGATCATCCGGTGGTGCTCGAACAGCTCGAGGCGGCCCGCTTCCCCTTCGTGCGCATCGCGCCGACCCGGTCGCCGGAACTTGGCCCGCGCACGCTGACCGACGATGTCGGCGCAGCGCGGATGATGACCGAATATCTCATCTCGCTGGGCCACAGGCGGATCGGGATGATCAAGGGCGATCCAAGCCATCCGGCGAGCGAGGCTCGACTGCTCGGCTTCTCCGACGCGCTTTCGGCCGCCGGCCTGAAGATGCGGCCGGACGATATCGAACAGGGCATGTTCACCTTCGATTCCGGGCTGCAGGCGGGCATGCGCCTGCTCGGGCGCAGCGACCGCCCGACGGCGATCTTCGCGCAGAATGACGACATGGCCGCCGGAACCATCATGGCGGCGCACGACCTGGGGATCGACGTTCCGGGCGCCCTGTCGGTCGCGGGCTTCGACGACAGCGCGATCGCGCAGATCGTGTGGCCGCGGCTGACCACGATCCACCAGCCGGTGTTCGACATGGCGCGGGACGCGACCGCGATGCTGGTCGCGATGCTCGAGAAGAAGGAACATGAGGACCTGATAGAGCACCCCGTGGCGCTGATCACCCGCCAGTCCACCGGCCCGGCCCCGCCCCTCCAGGCGAGTTGACGTTCGGTATGGCAGGCTTGCGTGCCTATCGAGCGATTGGAATTGACAACGTAAGTCACGTAGTGATGTAAGAGCAGGCAGAACCCGACTGGTCGGGCTGACGAACCGATCGACGGAGAGGATAGAGTGATGTTCGGCAAGCGCAGGGCGAAGGTGGCGCTCGGGGTCGCCAGCCTCATGACCGTTGCCATGGCAACCGGAATCGGCACGGCGCAGACGCCCGCAGCCCCATGGCCGCATGTGGGATCGCCCCTGCCGCCCGATCCGGCGATGGAGGCGCGGATCGATTCCCTGCTCGCCCGCATGTCCGACGAGGACAAGGTGGCGCAGATCGTCCAGCCGGACATCGGCAGCCTCTCGATGGACGATATCCGTCAGTACAAGTTCGGATCGATCCTGGCCGGCGGCAGCTCCGGACCGAACCGCGACGACAAGGCCCCCGCCCCCGCCTGGCTGGCCTATGCCGACGCGGCCTGGGACGCAGTGACGAAACGCGACGACGGCCGCCCGGTGATCCCGCCGATCTGGGGGATCGATGCGGTGCACGGCCATGCCAACATCATCGGGGCGACGATCTTTCCGCAGAATATCGGCCTGGGTGCGATGCGCGACCGCGACCTGATCCGGAAGATCGGGGAGGTGACCGCGAAGGAAATGGCGGTCACCGGGATCGACTGGGACTTCTCCCCTACCCTCGCCGTGGTCCGCGACGATCGCTGGGGCCGGAGCTATGAGGGTTTTTCCGAAGATCCGTCGGTGGTGCGCGATTATGCGGGCGCGATCGTCGAGGGACTTCAGGGCAAGCCGGGCACCAAGGCGTTCCTGCGCGCCGGCAAGGTGATCGCCACCGCCAAGCATTTCGTCGGCGACGGCGGCACTGCCAACGGCGTCGACCAGGGCGACAATCCTTCCTCCCCCGAACAGATCCGCGACATCCACGGCGCCGGCTATCCGCCGGCCATCGCCGCCGGGGTGCAGGCGGTGATGGCGAGCTTCTCGAGCGTGCGCGGCACCAAGCTGAGCGCCGACAAGGAACTGCTGACCGGCGTATTGCGCGACCAGATGGGATTCGACGGCCTGACCGTCGGCGACTGGAACGCGCATGGCCAGGTGCCCGGCTGCTCCAACACCTCCTGCCCCGCCGCGATCAATGCCGGCATGGACATGGTGATGGCACCGGACAGCTGGAAGGGCTTCTATGCCAGCACGCTCGCCCAGGTGAAGTCGGGCGAGATATCGAAGACCCGGCTCGACGAAGCGGTGCGGCGCATCCTGCGGGTGAAGATGCGCGCCGGCATGTTCGAGAAAGGCAAGCCCTCCAGCCGCCCCTTTGCGGGCAAGTTCGAGTTGCTCGGATCGCCCGAGCACCGCGCGGTGGCGCGGCAGGCAGTGCGGGAATCGCTGGTGCTGCTCAAGAACCAGGGCCATGTGCTGCCATTGTCGCCCAAGCTCGACCTGCTGGTCGCGGGCGACGGCGCCGACAATATCGCGAAGCAGAGCGGTGGCTGGACCATCAGCTGGCAGGGCACCGGCCTGACGAATGCCGATTTCCCGCATGGACAGTCGATCTATGCCGGCATCGCCGAGGCAGCGAAGGCGGCGGGCGGCAGTGCGACGCTGAGCGTCGACGGCAGCTTCACCAAGAAGCCCGGCGCCGCGATCGTGGTGTTCGGCGAGGACCCCTATGCCGAATTCGCCGGCGACCGGGCGACGGTCGAATATCGCCCGGGCGAGACGCGCGACCTGGACCTGCTGAAGAAGCTGAAGGCGCAGGGCATTCCCGTCGTCGCGGTGTTCCTGTCGGGCCGGCCCTTGTGGGTGAACCCGGAGATCAACGCGGCCGACGCGTTCGTCGCCGCCTTCCTGCCCGGCGGCGAGGGTGGCGGCGTGGCCGACGTGCTGCTGGCGGGCAAGGACGGCAAGGCGCGCCATGATTTCCGCGGCAAGCTCTCCTTTTCCTGGCCGAAGCGGATCGACCAGACGCCGCTCAACCGGGGCGACGCCAAGTACGACCCGCTGTTCGCCTTCGGCTACGGGCTGACCTATGCCGACCAGGGCAACCTCGCGCAGCTTTCCGAAGACCGGCCGGCCGCCGCAACCCGCGCCGACGGTACGGTGTTCGCGCGCGGCACCCTGCCGGCGGGCTGGAGCTTCGACCTGGCCGAACCAGGCGGTGTGGCGGTGCCGGTGAAGGGCAATTCGGGCACGACCGGCGCCGGGCTCGTCCGCCTGGCCAGCGTCGACCGGCGTGCGCAGGAGGATGCGCGCACCATCACCTGGGGCGCAGCAGGCGGCACGATGCGCATCGCCGCCGACAAGCCGGTCGACATAGCTCGCGAAGCCAATGCACAGTACAGCGTGGTCGTGGAATATCGCGTCGATGTGACGCCAACGGGGATCGTACGAATGGGCCTGCAATGCGGCAATAATTGTGCGGGCACAGTCCCGATCACCGGCATCCTGCGGGCGGCGCCGGTCGGGCAATGGACTACGCTCACCCTCCCCCTCAACTGCTTCGCCGCCACGGGACTCGACCCGAGGCGCGTGACCGCGCCCTTCACCCTGGCAAGCGAGGGAGCGATGACGCTGTCGATCTCCGACATACGCTTCGTCAGCGCCGGCGGCGCAGCGGCGTGCCCGCAATGACCGCGTCGGAAGGCGGCAAGACCGCTGCCGGCGCCGGCGCCGCCTTTGCGGTGGTGACGTGCCTGTTCTTCGCCTGGGGCTTCATCACCTCCAACACCGATCCGCTGATCGCGGCGATGCGCGGCATCTACACGCTCAACGTCGCGGAGGGCATGCTGACCCAGTTCGCCTTCTTCCTCGCCTATTTCGTGGTGTCGCTGCCTGCCGCCGCGCTGCTCGCCCGGCTTGGACACAGCCGCACGATCATCACCGCGCTGATCGTGATGATCGGCGCGTGCGGGCTGATGCTGATCGCGTCGCACATGGAAGCCTATACCATGGTGCTGGTCGCGCTGTTCGTGATGGCGGGCGGCATCACCGTGCTGCAGGTCGCCGCGAATCCGCTGGCCGCATCCCTGGGCGCCCCCGAGCGGAGCCATTTCCGCCTGACCCTCGCACAGGCGTTCAACTCGCTTGGCGTGGTGCTTGGCGTCAGCATCGGATCGAAGCTGATGCTTCGGTCCGACGTGTTCGGCCAGGGCGGGCATATCCTTCCCCATGTGCCGCGCAGCACGGCGCTGGGCGCGATCGACCATGCCTTTGTGCTGATCGCCGTCGCGGTCGCGGCGCTCGCGCTGCTGATCTATGTCTTCCGCCACCGCATCAACGCCTCCGCCGCCGACATCGGCATCCAGGGTGCCTCGCCGCTCAAGGCGCTGCGGTCGGGCTGGGCGGTGTTCGGCGCGGTCGCGATCTTCCTCTATGTCGGCGCCGAGGTGACCATCGCCAGCGTGATGATCAACTTCCTCAACCGCACCGACGTGCTTGGCCTGGCGCTCGAGGCGGCGGGCGGCGTACTGGCCTTCTATTATTGGGGCGGGGCACTGGCCGGGCGGTTCGTCGGCAGCGTGCTGCTGACCCGGGTCCGGGCGAGCTACCTGCTCACCGGCGCGGCGACGGTGGCAGCATGCCTGAGCGCCGCAGCCTTCCTGCTGCACGGGCCCGCCGCGGCCTATGCCGCCCTTGGCGTCGGCTTCTTCAACTCGATCATGTTCCCGACGATCTTCAGCATCACGATGGAGCGGTCGAAGGCATCGAGCGCGTCGGTATCGGGGCTGTTGTGCATGGCGATCGTCGGCGGCGCGCTGCTGCCCCTGTGGTCGGGGCATATCGCCGACCGGACCAGCATCGGCATGACCTTCGTGCTGCCCGCCATCGCCTATGTCGGGATCGCGCTGTTCGCGGCGCTGGGCAAAAGGTCCCGGCTGGCGGGTGACGGCGAGGCTGCTCCTTCCATGGCCCATTGAGGGCGGGGACTAGGGCAGATCCGTCGCCGGTTGAATCGAACCCGCGCCCTGATACTCCTCCCCCGACAGGAGGGTGTCAGAGGCCGGGCTGGTATTTCCGCTCAACATGGCCGGTCAGGTCCTGCGGATAGAAATAGACCGGCCTGAGATTGCCGTCGGCATAAAGCTGGGCCTGATCGTTGAAATGGCGTGAGGCGGGATCGCCACTCTCCCCGCCCGCAGTGACCGCCCACGCCTTGAGGCGCGGGCCGAACTCGACCACCGCCACGAAGCTGTTGCCGCTGGTGCCGTAATAGTTCTTCGTGTTGGGATAGGGCCTGGCGCCATAGCTGGCGAGCGAGCCCCATTGCGCGGAGGTGAAGGGCACGGCGATGCTCGGCTTCGTATCGTCGAAATGCGCGTCGATCGAATCGTCGAGCCGCTGGAAGCGGTTGATCCGGCCCCAGGCCACCCGCCAGTCGCCGAAGTCGCGGGTCAGGCGATCGACCGCCTGGACCAGCGCGTCCAGCTTCGCCCCCGATGCCACCTTGGCGCCGATATAGTCGGGCACGTTCATCCGCTCGGCCCGGGCGAAGCTGCCGACGTCCTTCCACAAGGTATCGCCCCAGATGACGGCGAGCGCGGTCGGTTCGGATGTCGCGCTCCAGCGATAGTCCCAGCCCCTGAGCAGCGCGACGGGCGCGGCGAGCTTCGCCCGGCGGGCATCGCCGGGCGGCAGTGCTTCCCATGCCGAAACGAGCTGCGGGATCAGCGTCGCGAAGGCGGGGAGATAGCTGTCATAGGCTGCCGCGCGCAGCCCTTCCGGAGTGAAGCCGGTCTTGCCGGTGAGCAGCAGATCGGCATGGGTGCCGCGCGCATTGGCGCCGGCCTGATCCATGTAACGCGGATAATCCTTCGCCTTTGGGCTGTCGGGGCCGGCCGACTGCCATGGCCAGTCGTTGGTGTTCTTCGCCCAGCCCACCGGCGGGTTGATCACGTTGGGCAGCGTCGCGATGGCGTGCAGGCCCTTCCAGTCGGTCGCGGGGTCGGCGCCGTCGACCGCCCGGGTGTAATCGAACCGGTCGTCACGGACCGGCACGAATTGCGGGTGGAGATAGGCGATCTCCCCCTTGCTGTCAGCGAAGAGCGTATCGTTAGAGCTGTTCGCCTGGCGTTCGGCGACCGCCATGTACGACGCGAGGTCAGTCGTCTTGGTCCGCAGCCAGCTCTGCTCGAGCGCAAGGATCGGTTTCCACATCATCGACGTGGCGATCCATTTGCCGTCGCGCTTCGCCACGATCGGACCGTGATGGGTGCGCGTCACGGTGAAGGCGCGGCTCCCCATGCTGCCGTCGGGCTGGCGGAAGGCGATGGAGATCCGGCTGCGTTCGACCGGGCGCAGCTTCGTGCCGTAGCGATAGGAAAGCTTGCCCGAATCATAGACGAAGGTCTCGGCGAACTCGTCGACATTATCGACGCCCGAGGAGGTGTGCATCCAGCCCGCATTGGCGTTGAAGCCCTGGTAGATGAAGAACTGTCCCCAGGTGGACGCGCCATAGGCGTTGAGCCCCTCCCCGCTGGTCATCTGAAGCTCCGAACGGAAATAGAAGCTGGTGTGCGGGTTGATCAGCAGCAGGGCATGGCCATCGACCGTGTTCTTCGGTGCGATGGCAATGCCGTTGGAACCGCGCGGCTCGCGCGGCACGCGACCGGTCTCCTCGTCGGTCATCGCGACCTGACGGGCGCCGTACAGGCTTTCCAGTTCCGACAACGAGATCCGCTCGATATCGCCGCCGATACTGCCCTCGGTGAAGGACAGCGCCATCCATGGCTCGAAACGCCTGAGCACTTTGGGGCGGGTGCCGGGATGGGTGGCGAGATAATAGTTCAGCCCGTCGGCCCACGCGTCCATCAACTGGCGCAGCCAGGCGGGACTCTCGCGATACTGCTTCTGCAGGACGGGCGGATCGACATAAAGGCGCTGGCGCAGATCGGCCCAGATCGCCGCCTCGCCCTGCGCCTCGGCGGTGCGGCCGAGCGCCGTCAGGTAATTCGCCTCGATTCGGCTGAAATCATCCTCAGCCTGAGCGTAGATCGCGCCGAACACCGTATCCGCGTCGCTCTTGCCGACGACATGGGCGATGCCCCAGTCGTCGCGCGTGATGGCAACGCGGGCGGCCCTGGCCTTCCAGCCCGCCATCTCATCGGGCGCGGCATGGGCGATACCTGGCGACAGCAGGGCCGTTGCGAGGAGCAGGTTGCGAAGGCGGGGCTTGAGTCTATCCATGGCGGCAGGGCTATCCGGCGCATGAGCGTGCGGCAAGACAATGGTGCGACGGGAGAACGGGCGATGAAATGGTGGCTGGCGCTGATGCTGTCGATCGCCGGGCCCGTGGCGGCCGCCGAGCCGGAGGCGATCCTGCTTCGCCCGGCCCGGGTTTTCGACGGCGTCGACCCGAAACCGCATGCCGGCTGGGAAGTCCTGATCGAGGGCGGCAGGATCGTCGCGGCCGGACCGACGCTGGCGGTACCGGCCGGCGCGCTGACCATCGACCTGCCCGGCCAGACGGTGATGCCCGGGATGATCGAGGGGCACGGCCATCTGTTCCTCCACCCCTATAACGAGACGAGCTGGGACGATCAGGTCCTGCACGAGCCACTGGCGCTGCGCACCGCGCGGGCAGTGGCGCAGGCACGCGCCACCCTGATGGCCGGCTTCACCAGCGAACGCGACCTCGGCACCGAGGGCGCCGGCTATGCCGATGTCGGGCTGAAACAGGCGATCGACCAGGGAATCGTGGCAGGACCGCGCCTGACGGTGGCGACGCGCGCGATCGTCGCGCTCGGAGCCTATGGCCCCAAGGGGTTCGAGCCGGGCGTCGCCGTCCCGCAGGGTGCGCAGGAGGTGAGCGGGGTCGACGAGATGGTACGCGCCGTGCGCAGCCAGATCGCGGCGGGCGCCGATGTGGTGAAGCTCTACGCCGATTATCGCTGGGGTTCCGGAGAGCCGAGCCGGGCGACGCTGTCGCAAGCCGAGATGACCGCAGCGACCGAGGCGGCGCATGACGCCGGCCGAATCGTCGCGGTCCATGCCTCCACCGCCGAGGGCATGCGCCGCGCGATCGCGGCCGGGGTCGACACGATCGAGCATGGCTATGGCGGCACCGCCGAGATTTTCAGGGCAATGGCCACAAAGGGCATCGCGCTCTGCCCGACGCTTGCCGCCTCCGACGCCGTCGCCCACTATCGCGGCTGGAACGGCGCCGATCCTGCGCCGGCGAGCGTGACCGAGAGCCGGAAGAGTTTCGCCCTGGCGCGCGCGGCGGGCGTGGCGATGTGCATGGGCGGCGATGTCGGCGTGTTCGCGCACGGCGAGAATGCGCGCGAGATGGAATTGATGGTCGCGGCCGGCATGCCGGCGGCACAGGTGATGATCGCCGCGACATCGGGCAATGCGCGGGCCTTCCATCTCGACGGCAGGCTGGGTGCCGTGAAGGCAGGGCTGATCGCCGACCTGATCGCGGTCAACGGCGATCCGACGCGGGAGGTGACGGCGGCGCGCGATGTCAGCATGGTGATCAAGGGTGGCGTCGTGATGAAGGCGTTCACCGGGCCAGCCGTCATTCCGGGCACGGCCGCGCCGGAACAGAGGTCCGGCGGGCGCTGAACGAGGCACCCGCTGTCGAAAGGGCCTCCACGCTGGCCACAGCGCCAAGTCGTCATGTTGGAGCGGATGCAAGACGATCAAGTATTCGCCGATTTTCGCGACCCACCCGTGAGGGGAGCGGATTCCGGCGTTACCAGCGGCCTGCGCCCGATATGCAGGCGATGCCCGAACAGGCGTTGGAAGCGCAAGAAACGCTCTACGAAATAGCCCACCGAAAGTATTTGGCGAATATTCGGCGAATTTCGCGAGGGGTATCGATATGATTTCGCGCTCTTCTTGCGGGGACTTGGACGCCGGAATCTTTACTGACATGGCCTGCGCCTCTCGCCCGACTGCGGCACGCAATGCGGGGCGAGCGACGATACCGGGCCGGACGATTGGTTGAATCGTGGATGGCGCACGAACGGAGACAGGGCAGGCCGATTTCCAGCGCGATACTTGTCAGGCGACGATGCGATGCCCGGACCGACGCGGTCCGGGCGAAGGGAATTGATGGAGCATCGCCGCCGGGCGAATTCTCACCTCGCCCGAGCTGACTGCCCGATCCGCCGGCCCTTACCAGCGGCGGTGGCGATAGCCCCCGCCATAGCCGCGATAGCCGCGATAGCCGCCATAGGGCCGTCCATAGCCGTAATGGCGATAATACCAGGCATGATAGGGATAGGGGCGATAGGTCCAGCGGCCGCCATAGAAGACCCAGGGCCGGTACCACACCGGCGCGGCATAATAATAAGACGAGCCATAGCCGTCATAATAAAAGGCCGGCGCGCCGTTGCGAACGACGAAGCCCGGAGGACAGCCCGGGCTGGTTTCGTTGCGGCTCGAATCGCCGATCGCCGCGCCGCCCGCGGCGCCAGCGACGCCGCCGATAAAGGCGCCCGCGCCGCGATCGTGGCGACCGGCGACGCTTGAACCGAGCAAGGCACCAAACAGGCCGCCGATCACGGCGCCGGCGGCGGCGTTGCTCCGCGCCTTGACGCAGTACCGCTGCGACCAGTCCTCGGCATAGGCCTCGTAACGCTGATCCTGCGCGTATTGAGCAGCATCCTCCTGGTCAGCCAGATAGCCCACCGGGGGCGGGGGCGGCCGGGACCCGTCATAGCCGGGAGGCGGCACGTCATCCTGGTAATAGCCCTGCTGCGACGGAGGCGGCTGCTGATAGCCCTGGGGTTCCTGATAGGTCGCCTGCGGGGCAGGAGGCTCCTGATACTGATAGCCCTGCTGCGGCGGCACCGGCGGCGGATCCCGATAGCCCTGGCCGGGCGGGTAATCCTGCGCCGATGCCATGGAGGCAGAGATGGGGGAGATCGCCGTCACCACAGCGACCAGAGCGCAGGCAGTTCGCCGAAACGACCGGGACATCAAACACATCCTTTTACCGCAGTACCCGCCGCCATACGCCTTCGTGCGTGAACCGTTGCTGACCGGACCGCATTCAGCCGTCCCGCCCCAAAATAACGTCGCGGCCGATTGTGCCCGCCGCCGCGGACGCTAAGCGGGCATCATGTCAGCCGAGATCGATCCTTTCCACGCCATCGCCATCAGCCGCGCCGCACACCGGATGTCGGCCGAAGGGCGTTCCATCATCCATATGGAGTTCGGCCAGCCCTCCACCGGCGCACCGGCGGCGGCGATCGCCACGGCGCATCATGTGCTCGACACCGATGGCATGGGCTATTGGGAGAGCATGCCGCTCAAGGCGCGGATCGCGCGGCACTATGACGAGGTCTATGGCGTCGCGATCGACCCCGAGCAGGTGGTGCTGACCTGCGGGGCCTCGCCCGCCTTCGTGCTCGCGCTGTCCTGCCTGTTCGCGCCCGGCGACAGGGTGGCGTTCGCCCGGCCGGGCTATGTCGCCTATCGCAACACGGTGAAGGCGCTCCACGTCGAGCCGGTCGAGATCGGCTGCGGCGCGGCGGAACGGTTCCAGATCACGGCAGCGGCGATCGAACGGCTCGATCCGGCGCCGCAGGGACTGATCCTCGCCAGCCCGGCCAACCCCACCGGCACGATCATCGCGCCGGAGGAACTGGCCGCGATCGTCCGGATATGCCGCGAGCGGGGAATCCGGATCATCTCCGACGAGATCTATCACGGGCTGAGCTATATCGGCCCGGTGCGATCGGTGCTGCAGGAAGAGCCCGGCGCGCTGATCGTCAACAGCTTCTCCAAATATTTCAGCATGGCGGCGTGGCGGCTCGGCTGGCTGGTGGTGCCGCCAGCGCTGATCGACGCAGCGCGGGCGCGGATGGGCAACCTCTTCCTGACGCCGCCCTCGCTGGCGCAGCACGCCGGGCTGGTCGCGTTCGACTGCCGCGAGGAACTGGAGGGGCATGTCGACACCTATGCGCGCAACCGCGACCTGGTGCTGGCGGCCCTGCCCGCGCTCGGGCTGCGCCGGATCGCACCGCCCGACGGCGCCTTCTATATCTGGGCCGATATCGGGCACCTGACCGATGACAGCATGGCGTTCTGCATGAAGCTGCTCGAGGATACCGGCGTGGCGACGGCACCTGGGATCGATTTCGATCCGGCGGAGGGCCACCGCTTCATGCGGTTCAGCTTCGCCGTCTCGACCGACAGGATTGAGGAGGCACTGCGGCGGATCACCCCGTGGTTCGCGGCGCAGGCCCGCGACTAGCCGGCGCCGATATAGTCAGCCCCATCCGCAGCGCGGAGATGCCCGCGACCGGCCAGCGCGATCACCTCTTATCCCGAGTCCGGACAGGCAGCGAAATGCGGTGCAGGCTCGCGCTAACTTGCAAGCCGCGCCCCGCGTCTCTACCTCGATCTTCATCAGGCCGCTGACAACGGCCCTCCGACCGGACGTGCATCATGACCTTCTCTCCGACCGCAACGCCAGCCCGCCTTGCCTTCAGGGAAGTTCTTCATGCCTGCCATTTCCGTTTCCCAACTATCCTGGTCAACGCCTGACCATCGCCCGGTCCTTGTCGACCTTTCACTGAACTTCGGCGCCGAGCGCGCCGGCCTTGTCGGGCGCAACGGCGTCGGCAAATCAACGCTGCTCAAGCTGATCGCGGGCCAGTTGCCGATCCAGTCGGGCCGGATCTCCGCGAGCGGCACGATCGGCGTGCTGCACCAGGCGGTGCAGGTGCGCCCCGACGAGACAGTCGCCGACCTGTTCGGCGCGACGGTGGGACTCGCCCTGCTGCGCCGCGCGGCGGAAGGCGTCGCCAGCGTTGAGGAACTGGGCGAGGCGGACTGGACGCTGGAGGACCGCATCGCCTCGGCGCTCGGGCGGGTCGGGCTCGATGCTGCCCCCGCTACGCTGCTGACCGCGCTTTCCGGCGGACAGCGGACGCGCGCCAGCCTGGCGGGCATGGTCTTCGCCGAACCGGATTTCCTGCTGCTCGACGAGCCGACCAACAATCTCGACCGGGCCGGCCGCGACGCGGTGATCGCGCTGCTCGCCGGGTGGCGGGCGGGCGCGATCGTCGTCAGCCATGATCGCGAACTGCTCGATACGATGGACTCGATCGTCGAGATGACCAGCCTGGGCGCGACCCGCTATGGCGGCAACTGGACACAGTATCGCGAGCGCAAGGCGATCGAGCTGGCGGCCGCCCAACGCGACCTGGCCGAGGCCGGACGACAGATGGCCGAGGTGGCGCGCGGCATACAGGAAACAGCCGAACGCAAGGCCCGCAAGGACGGCGCCGGCAAGCGCAAGGGCGCCCGGGGCGACATGCCGCGAATCCTGATCGGCGCGCGCAAGGACCGGGCCGAGGACAGCGGCGGCGAGAACCGGCGCCTCGCCGAACGGCAGCGGACCCAGGCCGCCGAGGCAGCGGCGGCGGCGCGAGAGCGGGTCGAAGTGCTCCAGCCCTTTGCGGTGACGCTGGCGCCGACCGGACTGCCGGCGAACCGTGTCGTGCTCGAGATCGAAGGCGTGACCGCCGGCCATGAGCCGGGCACGCCGGTACTGCGCAACCTCTCGCTGACGATCAGCGGGCCGGAACGGATCGCGGTGACGGGGCCGAACGGATCGGGCAAGACGACCCTGCTCGGCCTGATCACCGGAGCGCTGACACCGTGGAGCGGCACGGTGCGGGTCCAGGTCGATCTTGCCATGCTCGACCAGCGGGTGAGCCTGCTCGACCCGCACTGCTCGATCCGCGACAATTATGCGCGGATCAACGGCACGACCGACGAGAATGCGTGCCGCGCCGCGCTGGCGCGCTTCATGTTCCGCGCCGACGCCGCCCTACAGATCGTCTCGACGCTCAGCGGCGGGCAGATGCTGCGCGCCGGGCTGGCCTGCGTGCTGGGCGGAGAGCGGCCCCCATCGCTGCTGATCCTGGACGAGCCGACCAACCATCTCGACCTTGACTCGATCGAGGCGGTCGAGGCCGGGCTAGCCGCCTATGACGGGGCGCTGCTCGTGGTCAGCCACGACGAGGCGTTCCTGGAGGCGATCGGGGTGGAGCGACGGGTGACGCTGGGGAGACTATAGCAGGACGACCCATAACCGGGCCACGGGCCCTACCCTTCGATAAAATGCGGCACGAACCGGGCGAGGTTGCGTGTCACCACGCCATCATCCTCACGCACGCCGATGCCGGCAGGCTCATCCCCGACGATCCACGCGCCGATCACCGGGTAGCGGCCGTCGAACATCGCCGGCGGGTGATAGGCCTGGCGGATATGCCCCTCGGCGCCATAGCCCTCGTCCAGCACCGTCTCCTCGGTTCCAGCGCGCGAGACCAGGATGTTGGCGCCTTCGCGGGAGAAAAGCGGCTTGCGCACATAATTCTCGCCGAGCGACGTGACGGCGGGATCGTCATCGAAAAAGGCGGGAAGCAGATTGGGGTGGCCGGGATGCCGTTCCCAGAGCAACGGCAGGATGCCCTTGTTGGAGAGGATCGCCTTCCACGCCGGCTCGATCCAGCGCACGCCGGCCTTTGCCAGCCTGGGCGCATATTCCTCGCGGAACATGAACTCCCAGGGGTAAAGCTTGAACGCGGCCTGGAGTTCGAAGCCGTCGGCGTCGACGAACTTGCCGTCGGCGTTGAGGCCGATATCGCCCATCCTGACGAATTTCGGCTCGATGCCCGCCTGGGTCGCGAGGTCCTCGAAGAAGCGGACCGTCTGGCGATCCTCCACCGCGTCGCCGTCGGCGGAGAAATGAACGAAGCCGCCGGTCGGGAAAATCGTCGCGAAGCGGTCGCGCAGGCGATCGAACAGGCTGTTGAACTGGTCCGTGTTCACCGGCAGCGTGCCGGCCTTCAGCAGTTCCTCGAGCCAGAGCCACTGGAAGGTCGCGCACTCGAACACCGAGGTCGGCGTGTCGGCGTTGTATTCGTAGAGCTTGGCCGGACCGGTGCCGTCATAGGCGAGATCGAAGCGGCCGTAGAGCGAAGGCTGCCGGGTCCGCCAGGATTCCGCGACAAGCTCATGCTGTTCCGCCGGGATGGCCAGCCGGGTGAGCAGCGCCTCATCGCGCACCACCTGCTCGACCAGATCGAGACAGAGCGCGTGGAGTTGTTCGGCCGCAGGCTCGATGCGCTCCTCGATCTCCTCCAGCGTGAAGGCATAGGCGGCGCTCTCGTCCCAATAGGGCGCGCCGCCGGTGTCGTGATAGACGAAGCCGATCGCATCAGCCTTGGCGCGCCAGTCGGCGCGGGGCTCGAGCGTGATGCGCCGCATGGTTTTCGCCTTAGCTGTCGGTTGGGTCGGTGTCGCGGCGCTGCTCGATCTGCAGCGTCGGCTTGGGTGGCGCGAGGCGCGCGAGCACGTCGTCGGCCGAGGACTGGCCGGGCAGGATGCCCGCAAGGCGGAGCTTTTCGTCGAGATCGGCACCGGTGCGGCGATCCTCGAGCTCGCCGGCGGCGCGGAGCTTCTCGCCGCGGATCATCTGGCGCTCGCGGATTCGCGCGAGGCTGTCGGCGGCCGAGCCAAGCGAATTGCCCGCGCCGCTGGCGGCGACGGTGGCCTGGGCCTTCTGCACCGATTCATTGACCTTCACGACCTCGACCTCGCGGCGGAGCTGCTCGATCTTGCGGTCGGTCGCGGCGATGGCGGTGTGAATCTGCTCCTCGGCCTGGCGCATATCCGCGACCTGCGGCGCCTTCATCGAGATATCCTGTTCGAGATCGGCGATGCGCTGCGCGACCTGGCGGGCGAGATCCATGTTGCCCTTCTCGACCGCGGTGCGGGCCGAGCCCTCATATTTGGCGACCTGGGACTGGAAGCTCTCGACCTCCGCCTCGAGGATGCGGCGGCGGGCGACGAGGCCGGCGAGATCGTCGCGCGCCTTGCCCTGCGCCTTGTCGGCGTCGCGGATCTCCTGATCGAGGATGCGCAGCGCATTGGCGTCGACCACCGCGGCGGCGGCGTCGTTGCCGGCGGCGCGGCCGAGGGTGAAAAGCTTGCTCCAGATGGCCATCATTCTCTCTCCGGACGGGTTATCGGGCGGTGGTCGGGGCGAAGGCGGCGCGCAGATCCCTGGCCGCATCGATCGCGTTTTCCGCGAGGGTGTGCAGTTCGATCACGATCGTATCGAGCGGCGACGTGGTGGCGAGCTCGCCGAACAATTCGTAGAAATCGCGGCCATCGACAGTGGCGATGCCGAAGTTGGACAGCGGCACGAGCTTCTGCGTCTTCAGGAGGAATTCGTTGAAGGCGGGACGATCGGGCTGTTCGTCGCACGGCCAGAGCAGCACCGAGGCGGCGATCTGCGCCTCGCTGACATTGACGAACACCTCAAGGTCGCCCTGGCTATGCATCGTCGCGAGCAGGACCGGATCAGCCCCTTCGACGACGCGCAGGCTGAACTCCCCGGCGGCGACGGCCGCGGTGCCGTCCAGCGCCGCCTTCAGCGTTCGAACGGTCCAGGCGATATCGGTCATGATCTTCTCCCGCTCAACGACATCCTGCCGGTGAGATAGGGGCTCATAGAAGATTTGCCACGCGGTGCCAGCACTCCCGTTGCATCGGACCGTCGCATCCGGTCCTTCCACGATGGCGCGTGCGCGCCTATGGCGGGGTTCGCAATATTCGAGGCCATGATGTTCGACCGTCTGTTCGGCCGCAAGCAGGCGCTTGCGGACTCCGCGATCCCCACCATCCGCAACGTGACGATCGGCCGTACCGTCATGCTCGATCCGCTGGCATGGCGGCGATTCGGGTCGGAGCTGTCCTTCCCGTTCGACGGCGATACGTTGCAGATCGTGGCGCAGGGGCTGGTGAAGCTCGACGACGGAGGCTTTGTCCACCGTTTCTATACCGACGACGACGTGATGTTCCAGGCGGTGTCGAGCGACCGCGCCGGACAGGAAGTGACCGACGTCACCCTGTTCGTGCCGTGGCAGAGCTATTATCCGGGATCTGCGGCGGAGCGCGCGGCGTGGCGCGAGCGGCTGACGGCGCGGACCTTCACCGACAAGGGATTGCCCGATTATCGCCGCTTCTGGTTCGGCGAGGAAGCCCCGCGGCAGGAACCGGTGACGTTCTGGGAAGAGTTGCACGACGACCGCGACGGGATCGTCGACCGGCGCATCTTCCAGACCAGCATGCTGTTCGCGCGCGAGCTGACCGGCGAGGGAATCGAGCTGCTGCTGGCGATCGACCAGGAGAACCAGAACGGTGACGTGTCGTTCGAGATCATGCTAGGCGTCGTGCTCGAACTAGGCGAATTCCGGGCCTGAGAGGATATGCGATGATCGATCCCCACAGCTTCAAGGCGAACGCGCTCGCCTTCCTCATCGCCTTCGTCGCGGCAGGCGTTTTCACCATCCTGTTCAAGGTGATCTACCAGGCGGCGACACCCTATAACGAGCACAAGCTGATCCGGGACGGCAATGTCGCGGCGGCGGTCACGCTGGGCGCGGCGCTGCTCGGCTATATCCTGCCGCTCGCGTCAGCGCTGGAAAACACCGTGAGCCTGATCGAGTTCGCGGCATGGGCGGTGCTGGCGGGCGTGATCCAGATCGTGACCTTCACCGTGGTCCGCCGGGTCGTGATGCGCGACCTGAGCGAACGGGTGGAGCGCGGCGAGCTTGCCGCAGCAATCTATATGGGAAGCATCTCGATCGGCGTGGGGCTGCTCAATGCCGCCTGCATGACCTCCTGAAGGAACCGGCGATGAAGCGATCCAGATCCATCGTCCTGACCGGCCTGATGGCCGGCACGGGCTTCTCGCTGAGCGCGTGCGAACTCTCCGATACGGGGAAGCAGGTCGACGCGGTGAGCTATACCTCGGTGGCTGAATGCCGCGCGGCGGGCACCGTCCCGGCGGCGCAGTGCGAGACTGCCTATGCCGAGGCGGCCAAGGCCGATGCGAAGACAGCGCCGCGTTTCGAAGACCGCAAGACCTGCGAGGAGCAGTTCGGCGCCGCCCAGTGCGTGCCGCGCAACGAGAATGGCGGCAGCTTCTTCACGCCGCTGCTGACCGGATTCATCATCGGCCAGGCGCTGAACAACGCCGGCGGCGGCTATCGCGGGGCGCCGATGTATCGCGACCGCGACGGCGGCTATTATGGCGGCGCGGGCGGGATGGTCAGCCGGGACTATGTGACCGGACGGACGCGCGTGGGATCGGAAGCGTTCAATCCAGCAGCGCGCGCGCCGACGCGGATACAATCGCGTAGCTCGGTGATCTCGCGCGGCGGGTTCGGCGGCGGCGGGCGCGGGTTCGGGGGTTAGGCCTGACTCCCTAGCCGCGCTGTTCCAGCAGCCGTTCCCAGGCAAGCGCGTCCTTCACGATCGTGTCGAGATCGTCGAGTGCAGGCTTCCAGTCGAGCGTCGCGAGGATCGCGCGGTTGTCGGCGACGAGCTCGGCCGGGTCGCCGGGGCGGCGGCCTTCAAGGTGGCGCTCGATCTTCATGTTGGTGACCCGGTCGACCGCGTCGAGCACCTGCTGCACCGAGAAGCCGCGGCCATAGCCGGCGTTGAGGAAATGATTGCGCGTCGGCTCCGCGACCAGCAGGTCGAGCGCCGCGACATGCGCCGCGGCAAGATCGCTGACATGGATATAATCGCGCACGCCGGTGCCGTCGGGCGTGTCGAAATCAGTGCCGAACACCGAGACCGAGGCGCGCTTGCCGGTCGCCGCCTCGACCGCGACCTTGATCAGGTGAGTGGCGCCGGCGGTCGACTGGCCGCTGCGCCCCTTGGGATCGGCGCCGGCGACGTTGAAATAGCGCAGCGCCGCGAAGTTGATCGGATGCGCCGCAGCGACGTCACGCAGCATCGCCTCGGTCATCAGCTTCGACATGCCATAGGGGTTGATCGGCACCTGCGGATCCCCCTCGGCCACCGGGACCTTCTCGGGCGTGCCATAGGTCGCTGCGGTCGAGGAGAAGATGAAATGGCGCACCCCGCAGACGACCGCGCTTTCAAGCAGGGCGCGGCTGGCGACGGTGTTGTTGCGATAATATTTGAGCGGGTCGCTGACCGATTCCGGCACCACGACCGATCCGGCGAAATGCATGACGGCGCGCACGTCATGCTCGCGCATCGCGGCGCGCACCGGGCCGTCATCCTCGATATTGGCCCGGACCAGGGTGGCGCGGGGATCAACCGCCCAGTCGAAGCCAGTGACGAGATTGTCCACGACGACCACGCGGTGCCCGGCGTCGAGCAGCGCGAGAACCGCATGGCTCCCGATATAGCCCGCCCCGCCCGTTACGAGCACAGTTCCGTTCAGCATCTTCATCTCCCCCAAGCCGGGAGAGCGTTAGGGCCTGCATCCAGCCTCCGCAACGGGTGCGGTAGCTGGATGCAGGCCCCTGCTGTCCAAAAGCTGTCATCCAAACCGGGCACCGGGACGCGCCAGACCCCGCCGGCACTCAACAGCGTGCGAGGAAATCCTCCATCGCGTCAAAGGCGCTCGACGTCAGGCGGAGATAGGAGCGACGACCGTCATAAGGATCGGCCTCGCGCACCACGAGCGAGCGCTCGATCAGCAGTTTCACCCAGCGCAGCCCGGTCGACATCGGCTTTCCCGAACCGATCGCCGCGCTCGTCACCGAGACGCGCTTGCCGCTCGCCTGGGCGATGTACAGATCGAGCATCAGGTCCCAGCCCGGATCGCCGAACAATTCGTTGCCGAGCACCTCGTCGCGAAGCCGGCGCTGGTTGTGGATATGGCGCGCCTTTTCGATCAGCCCGAATTCGGTACGCAGACCGACCCGCATATGAGCGACCGGCAATTCCTGGATCAGCATATTGGTTCCCCCATTCCCGGCGACCCCGCAACTATAAGGAACAATGCGGGAATCCACGTTATGCCAAAGTCGGAACACCGTGTTCCACCGCGTCACCTGCGCCATTCGCCGAACGCCAGCAACCCGTGCGGCGCCCGAGGCGCGAAAATAACGAGATTTGGAGGTAATAATCGACGGAATTCCGCCCTTTATTGAAAGAAGACGGGGAATAAGTCGATATTGGAGGGATCAGCGCCTGCCCATCTGGATGAGGGGCGCGTGCGCCATGGAACACCCGAAAAGCAATGTGGAACACCTCCGGGGCCAATTTGGAACACCTCCCGGGAGGTGTTCCAGAACAGTCCGCCAGGCGTGCCGGCCGGCGCGCGCGGGTGCGCCGGCCGGTACAGGGGATTATCTCGCGATGCGGGTGACGCGGCCGACGCTGGTATCGCCGGCCCACATGTTGTTCTGCTTGTCGAACACCCAATAGCTCGCCTCGATGAACTGGCCCGGGCCGATGCCCATGCCGTTGCCCACAGCGCCGACCACCTTGCCATCGCGCGTCAGCTTCAGGAACTGGCCGTCCTGGCCGCTCGCCATCCAGGGATTGCCGTCGCGGTCGAACTGGATCGCGCAGACCAGGTTGCGCGTCTGCATCGTCCGGAGGAACTGGCCCCGGCTGTTATAGACGACGATGCGATAATCCTCGCGGTCGCCAACCCAGACATCCCCATTGGTCGGGTCGATGCCGAGCGCATGGGCGTTGACGAACTTGCCTTCGCCGACATTGTGGCCGAACCACTGGCCGATATAGTTGCCGTTCCTGTCGAGATGCAGGACCCGCGACGCACCGATATTGTTGGTCGGATTATCCGAATCCACGACGTTCGGGCTTTCATTGCCATGGCCCTGGGCGATGTAGATGTCGCCCTTCGACCCGAAGGCGATCATCACGGGTTCCCACAGCAGCCGCTGGCCCTTTGCCTCGTCCCAGTCGCCCGGCTGGCCCGACACGCCGATCGTCTGGAGCAGCCTGCCGTCGGGGCTGACCTTCTTCGCCGTAGCGTTGGCGGTGTCTAGCACCCAGATATTGTCGTCGGCATCGATCGCCATGCCGTGCGCCTTGTCGGCATGGCCGACCACATCGTCACCGATCGACTGGGTCAGCTTGCCGGCGGGCGAATAGCGCATGAGCTGCGCGCTGCCGGCCGGCTTGCGCTGGAACACCCAGAGATTGTCCTTCGAATCGAGCGCGACCGCAGGCACGCCGCCAATGCCCGGCGGAAGCTGGATCGGGTAGGTGAACCTGTAGCCCAGCTTCTGGTCCCACTGGACGCGCTGCATGTCGCCGCGCTTCGGGCCGTTGCGGTTCTGGCAGACGGTGGTGTGGCTGCAGCCCTGCACGGCCGCCGGACGCGCCCCGGCAGCGAAGGGGGCGCCTTCGGGGCGCGGCAGGACAGTCACCACGCCATTGGCGTCGACCGAGGTGCGCCCGCCCGGATCGGGGAAGGAACCCTGCATGAACCAGGCGGGCGAGCCGTTCGCCGCCGGGCCCCTTGTCGGCGGCGCCGTCTGCGCAAACGCACCCGTCACCAACAGGATCGCGCCGAGCGTGGCGCCTGCGATCCTGGGGGCAATCCTCGGGGCGGTGACTGGCTGAACGGGTCGGGTCATTTCTCTCTCCTGGGGGTATTCGATCGTTCTCGGGTTGAAGGAGGATTGCGGCCGTGGCCGGCGGCGCGGCACGGTCGATCCTCTATCGATAGGTGCGGGCCATTTTTGACCTCGTGACCGGTGGCGGATATCCTGTGTGCCGGCAGTGGTCGGCGCAGGAAACCCGGCTTCCGCCGTGCTGCCCGTCAATGCTGCATACAAAAAATCCTGCGTGCATGCATCTTCTGCGTGCCCGAGATTGTCAACAGATTCGTCGACGCAGCGGCCGCACCCACAGGGCGGGCCGCCCGGCACGGGCGGCCCCATGGCATCGATTCAGACCGGCATTTTCCGCTTGGTGAATTCGCGACCCATGATCGCGACGTCCTCGCCGCCCTGCCCCGCCGCGACGACCATGCAGCCGTCCCTGATCTGCTGGACCACATTGTTGTGGCCCGGCTCGGTCTCGGCGGCATTGAGGAACATGACCTTGTTCTTCTTGCACTCGGCCAGCACCCTGGCGCGGACCGCTTCCATATTGGGCAGGGCGGAGACATCCTCGATCACCTTGCCGGCGGCATCGCGGATCACCGGATGGCCAGACAGGCCGCCATCCTCCACGCCGTGATAGCCGTTCAGCCAGAGATTATGGTCGCCCGGTCCCCACTCGGCCATCGCCATGCCCGGGATGGCGAGCGTCTGCGCGACGGTCTCGTCCGCATAGGTGTCCTCGATCTTCACCCCGAAGATGATCTCGCCGCGCGGATTGAGCGGCCAGAGATCGGCGATGTGCTGATAGGTGCCGCCCGACACGCCCCAGATATCGGCGGCATAGCTGGCGCTGTTGCCGCGCAGGCCCCGCATCCTGACCTTCGGCGTGTTGGGGAAATCGGGGAACGGATAGCGCGCGCCCATATGCATATAGGTCTCGATCGCCCTCGGATCGCGGGCGTGGCAGATATGGATGCCCATCACGCCGGCGCAGAGAAGCTGCTCGATCACCCAGGTGTTGGCACGGGCATAGGCCTCGTCGAGGCCGATGACCGGTGGCGAGACGAACACGGTAGGGAAACGGTGGCCGGATTTCGTGCCGCCACCGTCCTTCAGGCCGCGCATGAACTCGCGCAGTTCCTTCAGGTCGAAACAGCCATGCTCCATTTCGTAGCTGATCGCGTCCGCCCAGGTCTTGCACATCTTCCTGCCCTGTTCGTACGGATCTACGTTCGGGCCGACGCCAGAGCCGGTGTAATAGATCGGCTGCCCGTCCTCCCACAGTTCGATGCACTTGTTCAGGCGGCGCGGCTTGTAGGTCATGTCGACCGACGACGGCTGCCTGCCGCTGTTGATCGGGCGCGTGGCACGGCCCTGCGCCGCGGCCTGGGTGGCGGCGAGACCGGCGCCGACGACCGCGCCAGCCAGCAGCAATTCGCGCTTGTTGATATCCATCAGCTATCCCCTTTTCGGTTTCAGGTCATGACGTGGATTCGGCTCGTCAGAAGTTCGCGCGGAAGCCGACCGAGACGAGGCGGCCGAGCAGGTTCGAGGTGAAGCCGTTGAAACCCCAGGCGCCGACGCCCCCGGCACCGGTGGTGTTGCCGTTGTAGAAGGGCGGATCCCGATCGAAGAGGTTCTTCACGTCGATGTAGATCTGGCTGCCGTTCATGAAGCTGCCCTTGAAGTTGTAGGCAGCATGAAGATCGATCGTCAGGTCGGGCTTCACCCGGTCGCCGCCCCCGGTCGGGTTGCCGTTGGGACCGAGCGTCACCGGCTTGACCGATGTCTGGATCCAGTTGCGATAGGCGCCGGTGTAATTCGCGAAGAAATCGAGCGAGAAGGCATCCTTCTCCCAGCCGAGCTGCCCGCGGCCCTTGGTCTGGATCGACGGGAACTGCGAATTATAGCCCGAGGTGTTGAGGATGCTGAACGGCTGATCGCCGAAGTCCTGCATGAAGCGGGTGAAATAGGTGATCGACCCGCCCACGGTGAAGATGCCGGCACCCGATGTCGGCACGCGATACTGGAACTGGGCATCGATGCCCTGGACGTTGAGGTTGAGCACGTTGCCGACATCGCGGTTGATGAGGAAATACACCGTCGACGGCAGGGTCGCCGCCGTCGTCGCGCCGTTCGCCACGTTGGTGAAGGTCCGGATCTGCTCGGCGGTGCAGCTCGTCGGGCAGATGGTGAGGCGATCGTGCAGCGCCGCCGAATTGATGATCAGCGGCTGCGCCGGCGAGGCGACGCCGCCCTTGAACACATTCGCCCAATAGGTGACGTTCGCGGTGAAGCCGGGAATGAAACCAGGCGTCAGGTCGACACCGACCGACCAGCTGCTCCCGGTCTGGGGAACCACCCCGGCGAAGCCGGCGCCGAGCGAACGGTCGAGCCCCTCACGCCCGGTATTGGCACCGACGCGGCAGGTGACCGTCGCCGTTTCGCATCCCGGGAGCTGCTTCACCTCGGGATAGGCGGCGACCGGCACGTCGAGCACGGCGCTGGCGCCCGTGCCGGTCGCACCGCGCAGATAGCCCTGGCGTGCGTCGCCGATCTGGTTGAGCGGCGGCGCCACGAAGGATTCGGCCCAGTTGCCGCGGACCTTGATCCAGTCGTTGATCTGCCAGTTGGCAGCGACCTTCGGGTTCGTCGTCGATCCGAAATCGCTGTAATGGTCGATCCGTCCGGAAATGCTCAGGTCGAACTTCCTGACCAGCGGGATCTCCATGTCCTCCCCGACCACCGGCACATAGAGCTCGACATAGCCAGACTTCACCCGGCGCGGCCCGAGATTCATGATGAAGTTGGTGTAGCCGGTGCCGGTGCTGTTCGGATTGAGGCCGTACACGTCCTGCGTGACGTGCATATATTCCCCGCCCACGGCCATGCGCACGGCGCCGCCCGGCAGATCGAACAACTCGCCCTGCGCCTCCAGCTTGAGCTGGTACATGTTGTTCTGGTGTTCGTTGTTGGTGTTGTTCGAATAGAGATACTGCCACACCGACGCCGCGGTCCGGTTGGTGCCGAGGCCGTTCCACACGTCGAGCGCATTGGACGTGGTCAGCGCCTGGCTGACCGTTCCCGTCTGCCCGGGAGGCGGCAGAACGCTGGTTATCGTGCCGTTCAGCGCCGGCGATCCGTTGAGCGCCAGCGTCGCGCAGGTGCTGCAGAAGGTGTTCTTGCCGCGCTGGTAGCTGTTCGAGCGGGCAAGCGCGCCGCTGGCCGTGATCGACCATTTGTCGGTGACCTTATAATCGATCACGCCCGTCGTGTAGAAAGTGGTGTTCTGGTAGTTGTTGGTACCATAGTCCCCCGTCGGGGTAAGGGCGAGCCAGTTGACCAGTTCCTGGGTGAAACCGCTGCCCGGCGGGGCGCGGAAGAAGGGGTTGATCTGCGTTCCCTTGCCCGACCCTGCGCCATAGGTCTGCGCGTTCGACAGGGTGCCCGGTGTCCCCGTCGAGAAATGCTGCAGGTGGTTGAACACGAACTTGCCGGTGAAGCTGATCCGGTCGCCCAGTTCCTGGTTGACCACGACGAGCACGCCTTCGCGCTGAACGCCCGGCACGGCGCTGCCGTAGAGCGACGTATTGCACATGCCGTTCAGCGCCTGGTTGTTCGGCAGCGTGGTCGTGGCGTCGGCGCCGGGGTAGATCACCGTGGCCGATGAGCTGCCGCGCACCGTGGCGGGCGAGCAATTATAGGTGTTGGTGTTGCTGCCGCCGATGTCGCGATAGTCGCCGCGGCTGAGGAACAGCCGCTTGTCGCTGGTGATCTCCTGCTGCTTCAGGAATTGCCCGGCGATATAAACACCGCCCGTGTCCCATTTGGTGCCCCAGATGCCGTTGAGATCGTAGCTGCGGTAGCTGTCGGCGAAACCGACGCGGCCGTTGACCGTCAGCCCCTCGAAGGTCTTGCGGGTGATGAAATTGACCACGCCGGCGACCGCGTCCGAGCCGTAGATCGAGGAGGCACCATCAGCGAGCACCTCGACCCGCTGCAGGGCCGGGGTCGGGATGATGTTGGGATCGGTCTGGGCATATTGCAGGCCCCCGCCCGGCATGCGCAGTCCGTCGATCAGCGCAAGCGTGGTATTGCTGCCGCTGCCCGCCAGGCTGTGGATCTGCGGCGCGTAATAGGAATAGGAACTCTGTGCCTGCGGGGTCGAGCCGGCGGTGGTGATCGCGGGAACGGTGTTGACGAGCTCGCTCGTCGAGATCGCGGCCGTCTTGATCAGGGCCTCCTGCCCCACCGACACGAGGTTAGACCCGACCGGCGCCACGCCGCGGATCGCCGAGCCGGTGACCACGATATCCTCGCCCGGACTGGCAGAATCCTCGGGCGGCAGCTCCTGGCCGGACCCGGCGGACGCAGGCACCTGGGCGGCCTGGGGAGTGGCGTCGGGCGCGATCTGCGTATCCTGCGCCTGCGCTGCCGATGCGAAGGCAAACACCGCCGCAACGGCGATCGTCGAACCGCTCAGCCTGAGCGTGGGCAACAGCTTGGTCACAATAACTTCTCCCCCGGTTGGTTCTTGTGGGTCGATGACGCGATCGGGACGATCCGGCGCAGCGCGGCGCGGCAGGAAGAGCGGCAGGGAAGATGTCGTGGCTGAACGGTGCAGCGTCGCGGCTCCCGGATTCCCGGCAAGCGGGCACGAGGCTCCGGCAACGGATCGCGATGCGAATCCGATCAAGGCATTCTCCCCTTTATATCGCCGCGGCTTTTGCCGTTGACGTCGCTGGCACCGGCTTTCCCGCCGCCCGCCTGTCGCCCGAGTCCGAACGACAGCGTATTTGGATACAATTCTAATCGTTGAATACAAGATGATATTTCATGCTGCATTGCGATGCGGCAAATACGACCGTCGGGCGAATGTCAGTCCCGGCCGATTCACGCGCCACGAGCCGCAGCTGCAGGCAAGCTGCCAGCATGTCGCGATCAGCAATTTTCTCCATTTTGTACGAACACTTGACGTGCATCTTCTTCCATCTTTCATTCATCCGGAGTTCCACCTTCGCGCCATGCAGACGGACACAAATACCGGATACATGGCGCAGTCATGCACGCAGCGACGCACGACCGGTTTCGGCTGTTTGTCTCGCCCCTGCACCTGTCGACACCTGCAGCGGATCGGGAGTAAATGTATTGAACTAGCAATAATTGTATGCAAATTTTGACGGGCGGCGCCGGCTGGCTCGACCATCCTTCCGGTGCCCCAAGCAAAGGGGGAACGACACAGCGGACGATGCATGGCCCGCCACTATTCCGGGCGACGACCCCGGCCGCGCGGATGCGATATCAACAACAGAACAAAGGGAGAGATGCAGTGAGAAAGCTTCTATTGGCCGTGGCCCTGGGGGCGTCAGCCGTCGCCATGACGACGCCCGCCCGCGCGCAGATCCAGGCGACCAGGGACGACATCCTGTTCTACACGGCCGACTGGACCGGGGAGCGCTTCCCCGACGGAAGGCCCAGGGTACCCGATGCGATCCTGAAGCGCCTGCTCGACGTCAATACCGAGGAGGCCTGGGGCATCCTGCGCCAGGCCGGATACAACAACCAGTTCGAGGGCGGATTCCAGATGGTCCATAACGACCGGCCGTTCGTCGGCCGGGCACTGACCGTCCAGTATCTTCCGCTGCGCCCCGACATGAACAAGGCGATCAGCGCCCTGGGCGCGAAGGAGAAGCGCTCCGGTGGCCATAATAGCTGGCCGATCGACATGCTGCAGGTCGGCGACGTCTATGTCGGCGACGGCTATGGCAAGATCATCGACGGCACGCTGATCGGCGACAATCTCGGCAATTCGATCTACGCCAAGTCGAAGACCGGCGTGGTGTTCGATGCCGGCGTGCGCGACGTGGCGGGCCTTGCCGAGATCGACGGGTTCAACGCCTTCACCCGCGGCTACGACCCTTCGGCCATCCGCGAGATGGAGATGTTCCGGATCAACGGGCCGATCCGCATCGGCCGCGCGACGGTGCTGCCGGGCGACCTGATCCTGGCGAAGCGCGAAGGCGTCGTGTTCATCCCCGCGATCATGGCCGAGACAGTGGTGAAGGGCGCCGAATATATCGCGATGCGCGATGCCTTCGGCCATCAGATGCTGCGCGAGCAGCGCTTCACGCCGGGCGAGATCGATCAGCGCTGGACACCGACCATCAACGCGGCCTTCCTAAAATGGACCGAGGAGCATCCCGACCAGATGAAGATGACCCGCGCCGAACTCGCCGAGATGATGAAGTCGCGCAATCAGTAGGAGCGATCCCACGGGAATGGGCGGGGCGGTCGCGAGGCCGCTCCGTTGCCGCTGGAGCTGCTTGTGGAACCATCACGGTTCTTCCCGGATAGTCGTGAGCCTCTCGACAACGATCGAGACATATTTGTTCGGGACGTCGTATCAGGGGCAAGCGTTCTGCACATTATTTGTGCCTCGATACGAGCTCTCGGAACCGCTGCGCCTGCTCGACCTCTACCCGGCACGAACGGCGTTAAGTGGGCCCGAGCCGGCACAGCCCGGTATCCATCACCATCCATTCAGCATGATGCGGTCACGATGCACTCGTCTCTTCTCGTCAATATTGCATGTAACATATAGGATATCGTATAACTTGCATGCAAATTGCATTAGCCTGCTGATCGGATTAGGTTATTCGCTGAACCGAAACATGTCGGGGATGCGGGATACGGATATGGTCGACGCGAAGCGATCGGGAAAGCCAGGCCGTGGCGGGGCGCGCCAGCTTGATAAGTCCCCTTCGGACCTTTAGGTAAACGCTGTCTCACGACGTTAACCTCCAAAAAATCACAATTGGGCGCTGAGATGATGAGCCGAACTGCAAAAACTGGCACCAAGACCAAGACCGTGCGGAGCAAGGCTCCATTAAAGAACGGCGCCAGTGCAGGACCCCGCAAAGGCAGGCTTCGACTTGATGCGGTGAAGACAATTCGGAAGATGATTCTGCTCGGCGAGCTGCCGCCGGGCGAACGCCTGCGCGAAGTCGCGTTGAGCGAGGCACTCGGCATGTCGCGAACGCCGATCCGCGAGGCCTTTCGTACCTTGGCGGCCGAGGGGCTGATCGACCTGCTGCCGAACCGCAGCGTCGTGGTCAGCGTGCCGGACAAGTCGGAGGCGGCTGACGTCTTCACCGTGCTCGGCGTGCTCGAAGGGCTCGCCGGGCAGCTCGCCTGCCGCCGCATGACGCCCGAGCAGATCGAGATCCTCGACGAGCTGCAGGCCGACCTGGCCGCCTATTTCGAGAAATCGGACAGGCTGAGCTATCTCGAGGCGAATCGCCTGATTCACGAGCATATCGTTCAGGCGGCCGAGAGCCCGTCGCTGATGCTTGCCTGGCGGCTGCTGCTGCCCCGCGCCGAACGCGCCCGGCACGTCACCACGCTCGACCATGACCGCTGGGCCGAGGCGTTCGCCGAACATTGCGAGATCAACGCCGCGATCCAGGCGCGCGACGAGAAGCTGCTCAAGCAGCTGCTCGAAAGCCACTTCGCCAAGGGCGTCGAGAGCATGAAGAAGAACGAGGCCCGCGAGCGCGCCAATCGCCGCGCCGAAATCTATGCGGGCGTGGTCGGCTAAAGCGGAGTCGAACGTCATCGCGTAGGGACAAGTCTCGATCGAGCACATATTGCTTCCCCGGCCTCCGCGACGGAGGGCAAGAAGCGACAGACCACCGTGTGCCCTCCTCTCGACACATAAGGGTCATGCGTCGCTCCCGTAGCGTCGCACAGCCCGGGCCCGACAGATACCCAACAATACCCCGTTGTCTGTATGCAAGATGATTGATATGCATACATGAAATCGGGCGCGCTCTCGCGACCCGAAAACGGGGAGAATGACGAGTGCGCGACCTGCTTCCAGACGACAGCCGGGACGCGACTCTGATCGGACGACTGGCGAGCGATCAAGGCCCGATTCCCGTCTCCGTCATCGACGGGCATGTCTTCGACCTGTCCGGAGAAGCTGAGACGGTTTCCGGCCTGCTCGAAATGGTGCCCCCGGGCGGCACGCTGCCCGCAGGCCGGGCCATGGGGCCAATCGGGGCGCTCGACCTGAGGCCTGCCTGGGACGAGTCCGGACCGGGCCGCCTGCTGGCGCCGATCGACCTGCACTGCATCAAGGCATCGGGCGTGACCTTCGCGGTCTCAGCGCTTGAACGCGTGATCGAGGAGCGCGCGCGTGGCGATTCAGCCGGTGCGGCGCGGTTCCGGGCGGAGATACAGGAGAAGATCGGCGGCGACATCCAGTCGGTCCGCCCCGGATCGCCCGAGGCGATGAACCTCAAGGACATGCTGATCGCGAGCGGCGCCTGGTCGCAATATCTCGAGGTCGCGATCGGGCCGGACGCCGAGATCTTCACCAAGGCGCCGGTGCTCTCGGCGGTCGGATCGGCCGCGTGGGTCGGCATCCGCAGCGATTCGCACTGGAACAATCCCGAGCCCGAGGTGGTGATCATCGCCGATTCAGCCGGCAATGCGCGCGGCGCGACCCTGGGCAATGATGTGAACCTTCGCGACATCGAGGGACGCAGCGCGCTGCTGCTGGGCAAGGCGAAGGACAATAACGCGTCCTGCGCGCTGGGACCGTTCATCCGCCTGTTCGACGACGGATTCACCATGGACGATATCCGAACCGCCGAGGTCTCGCTGCTGATCGAGGGCGAGGACAAGTACCGGCTGGAGGGCAGGTCGAACATGCGGCTGATCAGCCGCGACCCGATCGACCTGATCGGCCAGACGATCGGCAGGAGCCACCAATATCCCGACGGCTTCGCGCTGTTCCTCGGCACCATGTTCGCGCCGGGCGACGATCGCGGCGAGCCGGGCCGGGGTTTCACCCACAAGGCAGGCGATACCGTGACGGTGTCGACGCCGAGGCTCGGCACGCTGACCAACAGGGTGTGCCATTGCGAGGACGCGCCGCCCTGGACCTATGGCATCGCCGCGCTGATGCGCGACCTCGCCCGACGAGGCGCCGTCCGCGCCTGATCGATCGAAGACCCGACCATAAGCACGACGCGCCCGCCGAGACGGGACGGTCCAACAGGAGAGTGACCATGGGGAACGCCATCTTGTCGAACAACGACACCGCGCGACACGGGCGCAAGGCCAGGCTGGCCGGGCGCCTGCTGGCAGCGACAGCCGGTGCGATCGGCCTGTTCGCCGCCCTGCCAGCGCTGGCGGAAACGCTGGTGGTGAAGAACTTCACGCTGATCGACGGTCGCGGTGGCGCCGCCGCGCCGAATTCGGCGATGGTGGTCGAGGACGGCCGGATCGTCTGGGTCGGACCGTCGGCCCAGGCGCCCGCCGATGCGGCAGCGGTCGACCTGACCGGCAAGTTCGTCATCCCCGGCCTGATCGACACGCATATCCATATGGGCAATGTCCATGACCTGACCCAGGACGAGCGTTTCTACACGACCGAGAATGTCGAGGCCGACCTCAGGACCTACGCGTCCTATGGCTTCACCACGGTCGCGGTGATGGGCACCGACAAGGATTCGGTCTTCGCCGTGCGCAACGCCGAACGTGCCGGACGCCCGACCATGACCCGGCTGTTCACCGCCGGCCAGGGCATCGTGTTCCGCGGCGGCTATGGCGGCGTGCCCGGGATCAACCGCCCCGTGGCCAATGCCAGGGAAGCGGCGATCGAGGTCGATGCGCAGGCAGCCAAGGGTGCCGACTATATCAAGTTCTGGCTCGACGACGAGCTGGCCACCATGCCCAAGATGCCCCCCGAGATCAGCCAGGCGGTGATCGACGCGGCGCACCGCAACGGGCTGAAGGTGTTCGCCCATATCTTCTATCTGGAGGATGCCAAGCGGCTCGCCGCGCAGGGCGTCGACGGCTTCGTGCACAGCGTGCGGGACAAGCCGGTCGACAAGGAACTGACCGACGCGATGAAGGAAAAGGGCATCGTCCAGGTCGCAGCGACGCTCAGCCGCGAAGCCGCGATGTTCGCCTATGGCAAGCCCGCGCCGCAACTCGACGATCCCTTCTTCAAGCAGTCGCTCTCGCCCGAGGCCTTGCGCCTGCTGGCCAGCCCGGAGCGGCAGAAGACCGTCGCCTCAGCGCCCGCCTTCCCCAGGCTGCCCGGTTTCTTCGACACCGCAATGGCCAATCTGAAACGCGAATCGGCCGCCGGGGTGCATTATGGCGTCGGCACCGATTCAGGTCCTCCCGGCCGCGTCGCCGGCTATTCTGGCCATTGGGAAATGGAACTGATGGTCAAGGACGGCTTCACCCCCGGCCAGGCGATCCAGGCAGCGACCGGATATGGCGCGGAGATCCTGGGGGCGAAGGACCTGGGCACGCTCGAGCGCGCCAAATGGGCCGACTTCGTCGTGCTCGACGCCGATCCGCTCAAGGACATCAGGAACACCCGCAAGATCAACTCGGTCTATATCGCGGGCCGCAAGGTGCGCTCGGTCGCGCAATGACCGTTGAAGCGAATGACAACCGGCCCGCGGCACGGCGGCCGACGCGCGTCCGCCATGCCGTACTGTGGCTGACGGTCGCCGCGTACATGATCACCTATATGGACCGGGTGGTCATCTCCACCGCGGCGCCGGCGATCCAGCAGGAGTTCGGTTTCTCGGCGATCACGATGGGCTGGATCTTTAGCACCTTCCAGATCACCTATGCGCTGTTCCAGATCCCGGGCGGCTGGCTGGGCGACCGGTTCGGCCCGCGCCGGGCGCTGACCTGGATCGTGATATGGTGGTCGAGCTTCACCGCGCTGACCGCGATGACCTGGTCGGCCGGATCGATGCTGGTCTGCCGCGCGCTGTTCGGCGCCGGCGAGGCTGGCGCCTTCCCGATCGCGACGAGGTCCCTCTCGCGCTGGATGCTGCCGCAGGAGCGCGGCTTCGCGCAGGGCGTCACTCATGCCGGTGCGCGGCTCGGCGGTGCGATCACTCCGGTGTTCGTCGTGCTGCTGATCGCCGATTTCGGCTGGCGCGCGCCCTTCTTCGTGTTCGCGGCGGTGGGCCTGCTGTGGGCGGTGCTCTGGTTCTTCTTCTACCGCGATCTGCCGAGCGAGCACCGTAAGGTGAACCCGGCCGAGCTGGCGATGATCACCGACGCGCTGGGGGCGGCGCCTCCACCGAGCCGAACGGTCAAGGTGCCGTGGGCCAAGCTGCTCGGCAACGGGCAGATCTGGACGCTGTCGGCGATGTATTTCTGCTATGCCTACAGCATCGGCATCTTCCTCACCTGGTTCCCGACCTATCTGAAGGAAGCGCATGATTTCAACCTGACCAGGATGGGCCTGTACGCCAGCCTGCCGCTGATGGCCGGCGTCGCGGGCGACATCGCGGGCGGCTGGATTTCTGACCGCATGGCGCATCGGTCGGGCAACCTGACCATGGCGCGGCGGATCGTCGCGATGACCGGATTCCTGATCGCGGCCGCCACGATCCCGATGGCGGTGCTCTCCGTCGATCCGCTGACCAGCGTCGCCTGGTTCTGCCTCGCGGTGTTCGGACTCGAGCTGACGGTCGGCGTGTCCTGGGCGGTGACGCTCGATATCGGCGGCAATTACGCCGGCTCGGTCTCAGCAGTGATGAACAGCTGCGGCAATATCGGCGGCGCCATCGCCTCGTTCGCGACCGGCTATATCGTCACCTATGCCGGCTGGAATCCGGCCTTCTTCGTGCTGGCGGTGCTGTGCTTCGCGGCGGCGCTGCTGTTCCTGCGGATCGACGCCTCCAGGCCCCTGTACCGGGGCGAACCGGCCGCCGCCTGACGGGCTTTCGTCGCCCAATTTGAGAGGTTTGATCGGAATCGGACATCAAGACCATTGACACGTTCGGCCAATGGCTTGATGCATACAAACAGTTATTTTAGTATGCAACAATCGCCGGGAGCTGATCGCGATCGTCGGCAACCGGAAGGCGCCCACGCCATCGGGATGGGCAAGGCCCGGCAGGCGAAAGCGATTGGCGCCGCCGGAGGTCTGGGGAGGTCAGGCAGGATATGAAGATCAGCGAGACGAAATGCGTTGGCTGCGGCAATTGCACCTATGCCTGCCCGATGGGGGCGATCTATGTCGACCCGACGACGCGCAAGGCGACGGTCAACAGCGACGAATGCGTCGAATGCTATGCGTGCTATAACGGGCTGAGCAAGGAGCATCTGCCGCCCAGGACGGTGCGCTTCACCCGACGCATGATGTCGAAGCTGTGGCTCCGGTTCGAGCCAGATCCCGATATCTGCCCGACCGACGCGCTCGAGCCCGATCCGCTGACTTGGCCGCGCGTCGTGCGCCGCGCCTTTTCCGACCCGCGCGTGCCGCACGAATCGACCGGTGTCACCGGCCGCGGCACCGAGGAGGTGAAGACCAACGAAATCTCCAACCGGATCGCGGTCGGCATGGTCGGCTTCACCATCGAGTTCGGCCGTCCGGGCGTTGGCGTGCGCTTCCACCAGATCCAGGAAATGAGCATGGCGCTCGCCGCCCTGGGGGTGAAGATCCAGCCAAAGAACCCGGTCACCGCGATGATGAGCGATGTCGAGACCGGCAAGATCCGCGACGACATCCTGAACGAGAAGGTGCTCTCCGCGATCCTCGAGATCACGGTGCCGGTCGAGCGCACCGAGGAGATCATCCGCACCGTCTGGGCGGTCGAGAAGAGGATCGACACGATCGTGGTGCTCGGCGTCGGCACGCGCTGCGACGAGGATGGCGAGGAGCGCGTGGTCGCCCCGATCCTGGAGAGCCTCGGCTACACGCTGAAGCGCGCCAAGACCAATCTCGGCCTGGGCCGTCCGCAGATTCGCGAGCTTGCGCGCGAGAGCGCCGAACCGGCCAATCAACCAAAGGAGTCGGTCGCAGCATGACCAACACCCTTCACCGCTACGGCACCGCAGAAAGCTTCAAGGACGATTATGTGATCTTCGCGCTGCCCGCCAAGGGTGGCGCGCAGACGGGCGACCCCAAGCCGGCGTTGCGGCGCTTCCTGGAGATCGCGCTCGACTATAATCCGGTGAACATCGGCGACGCGATCCACGGCGGCGGCACGCGGCCGACCGAACATAGCCACGCGATGGAGCATTTCGCCAAGCGCCCGACCAAGCCCGATTTCCAAAGGGTGATGGACGGCCTTGGCGAGCCGACGACCTATTCCGCCGTGTTCGCGACACGCGAGGATGCGGAGGCATTCGTCCAGCGCATCGTCGAGGAGGACCTCGGCCTCAGCATCAACATCTCCTCCTCGATCGAGAATGCGATGAACTGCTGCAAGGCGGCCGGCATCACGCGGCACAGCGTCGGCTATTCGCTCGGCTTCGAGGGCATCCAGGACAATGCGCCGAACCGCCACGTGCTCGCCCTGTCGACCATGTGCGGCCACGGCATGATCAGCCAGTCGCTCGCCAAGAAGATGATCGACATGGTCAAGGAGAACCGCGCCTCGCCCGACAAGGTGACGGCGGCGCTGAGCCGCTTCTGCTCGTGCGGCATCTTCAACCCGGTGCGCGCCAGACGGATCATCGAAGAGGCGCGCAAGAAGACCTTCTAGTCCCCGATGGAGCAACCATTGTGACGATTCCAGCGATGGACCCACGGTCCGACACCAAGCAATCCCCCGCCGGACGCGGCGCCAAGGCACCGATCGGCATCGGCGAAGGAACCATCCCGGCCGGGCGCTCAGGCCGTACCCGGCTCTGCTATGTCCATCCCGACCTGGTCAGGGACGCCCGCAACCGGCTGCGCGCCCAGACGGCGGATTGCGTGATGGAGACGCTCGGCATCAGCGTGAACACCTGGGTCAAGATGCGCGACGGCAAGCCGATCCGCATGTCGGTCGCCGAGCGGTTCGTTCAGCGGGTCGGTGCCTCTCGCTGAGCCGTCGCCGGACCGATCGCCCCGTCGCGCGATGGTCGGTGAGACAGGACGGGAAGAGACTGGTCGAGACCGGTGCGATACGGTCGCCGAAGACACTGTCCCTTCCCGGCGATCGAGATCATTACGCCATCGCAACTGGTAATCGGCGGCCGCGCCCCCATATCAGGAGCATCGCCCCGCTTCATCACGAGCACGGACGCGACTGAGAGATGCTTCATGCTCCCGCTCTGGCGGGAATACCGTGCCGTCGGCGCGGCCCGTATGTTGGAGAGCATCCGATGTCTCGCGCAATCAATGTCGATGCGACGCACGACGAAGTCGTGGCCATGGCGGCCAAGCACGGTGCCGCCATCAGCGCGATCGAGGCGCTGCAACCAAGCGGGACCCGGGTCGTTTTCATGAATGCCGACGGAAGCGCCGTCGTCGCCAAGGCATTCGGATCGCGGGTTCTGAAGGGACCGGTGACCCGCATACCCTGGGGCAGTTCTTCGTTTCGCTGAGACTTCCCGCCTGCCCGAATGCCCTTTGAAAGGACGACACATGCAGCCCACCGCCCTGTTCTGCCGAACGCAGGAAGCTCAGCAGCGGTCGCGCGCGGCCGACGCTCATCTCGACAATGTCAGGAGCATCGCCACCAACGCGGCGAATGCCTGGGGCAAGGAAGCCGTTCTGGCCGAGCGGCGTGAATCGCGCCAGGCGCGCGCGCTCGTCACGACTGCGGACGAGGCCGCCGAGCCTTCGTCCTGGGACCGGGCATTCAGCGAAAACCCCGACCGCGGCCTAGCCGGCCAGATCGATCCCGTGCAGCGGACGATGGCAGCCTGACCGGCAACGACCGGTTTTGCGAAAGCAGGGAGATTGCCATGGACCGGGCCATACCGTCCGACATCGTCGAGCAATGGATGACCCATCTGCGCCTGCAACGTACACGGGCGCGCGACATGGTCTGGCTGATCGAGCGCGGCGCCACGCTGCATGACGGGCGCGAAGGCGAACCGATGACTGATGCCACCCAGCGATGGCTGACCGAGCAGAGGGAGGTCATCACGGAGACTGACCGGCTTCTCGCACTGTACGAAAGCATCAACCTGCGGGAACGCCCGGCATGACTGAACGGCGGCGCGATATGGTAGCACGATACGGGGCGCGATCCGGTATCGGCGTTCAGTCCACCACATCCTCGTAGCGCGGATCGAGATCGACGGCGCGATCCGCATCGGCATCCGCCCGGTGGACGTCGCCCTGCCGGCGCAGCAACAGGCTGCGATTATAATAGCCCCGCGCCGCATTCGGCGCATAGCGCACCGCCCGGTCCAGATCGGCAATGGCGCCCGCAAGCTCTCCCTTGCGCTCTCGTGAGAGGCCGCGATTGAGCCAGGCGATGGCAAGCCGCGGCGATATCTCGATCGCCCGGTCGAATGCCGCGATCGCGCCGTCGACATCGCCACGCCACGCGAGCGAGAGACCATCGGCGACCTGTGCCGCCGCGCGCCCGCCGGGCCCCGGCGCGGCGGGATCGACCAGCTTCCTGCAGGCAGCGAGATCGCCGCCCGGATCATTCACCGTGCACGCATTCCAGTCGCCCCGCTGCGCGCGCTTCGATGCCATCCGGCCCCGCGCCCCCTTGTAGGCGGATTTGCTCACCCGCGACCCGGTGACCACGATATTCGCGTCGTCGGAATCCTCCAGCGCCGGAGCAGGCGCCGCCGCAGCCATGGCGGGCGGGGCCGCCACCGGCGCGGCGAGAAACGCGCTTTCGGCCCGCGCGGAGGGAGCGCTGCGTTTCATCTCCATCGGCGGTGGTGGCGGTGCTGGTGCTGGTGCCGGTGCCACATCAGCCGTCACCGCCGGCGGTACGGGAAGCGCCGCTTGAACCTTCGCGGGCGGCGAAAGCGGCTTGATCGGTTCGGCGCGTGGCACGACGACCGGCGGCGCAATGTCGGCCGCGACCGGTCCGGGCGGCCTGGACGGCAACGCGGGGGCAGGCCGGTATGGCATGACTGCGGGCGACGGCGCCTGAGTATCGGTGGCAAAGCGGGGACTCGTCGTCATCCAGACCGGGACGCCGATCGCCGCGACCAGTGCGACGGTGACGAGCGCACCCATCCTTGGGCCGCCGATCCACGACCGTCGCGGCGGCGCCGTTGCCGCGCGCGGCCGATCGACGGCGCCCGGGGAGCCGGCGGCCGCATCGAACCGCTGCATCGCCGCCTCGATCGCCGCATCGCGGGCGGCGGGCCTTGGCGGCGGCGGTTCGGGCAGCGAAGCCGAGAGGTCGCTATCGGGCTCCATTCACAGCGCCCTCTCTGCGGCACGGATCGCACGGGAACCCGCCACTGGCCCGAGGCAATGAGGAGACGAAAGCAACATCTGCCGGCCTTATAGCCTCAATTGCCGACTGGTCGAATGGCGATCGGGTGCGACGGCAGCGGCTGCCGCCGCACCCCATTGCCTATCGACGCAGCTGGGCCAGTGCCCCGGCCGACCTGGCCGCCCGGACGAGCTGGACGAACTCGGTACGATAGCCGAAATCGTCCTCGCCCCGCGCGGCCGTGACGATCCGCAGCACATCGTCATAGCTCATCGAGCCGTTATATTTGCCGCCGCGAAGCAGCTCGGCAAACGCCGCGACCCCGGTCGCGAACCGCGCTTCCCGTGGCGCGTCCTCGAAGCGGGCGACTTCCGACGTGCGGTCGATCGGGGTGGAGATCAGCCGGCTCGTGTCGGATTTCGGCAGCTTGTAGCGGATCTTGACGAAGCCGTACTCGGTACCGCGCGACGGCGCCGCGGCCGGCGCAGGCCGCGCATACCGCAGATCGCCGATGGCGCGGGGCCCGCCCACCGGCACGACCTCGTAGATCGCGGTCACCGTCTGGCCCGAACCGACATCGCCGGCATCGACCTTGTCATTGTCGAAATCCTCGCGGTTGAGCATGCGCGTTTCATATCCGATCAGGCGGTATTCGGCGACGGTCGCCGGGTTGAACTCGACCTGGATCTTCACGTCCTTGGCGATCGGGAACAGGGTCGAAGTCGCCTCGTCCACCAGGGTCTTCCGCGCCTCGCCGATCGTGTCGATATAGGCGGCCGCGCCGTTGCCGTTCTGGGCGAGCGCCTGCATCAGCGCGTCGTTGTAATTGCCCATGCCGAAGCCGAGCACCGAGAGGAACACCCCCTTGCCGCGCTCGCGCTCGATATAGCCCTTCAACTCCTCCTGATTGGTGATGCCGACGTTGAAATCGCCATCAGTCGCCAGGATGACGCGGTTGACGCCCTTCGAATCGAAATTGCTTTCGGCGAGCGCATAGGCCTGGCGGATACCCTCGGCCCCCGCCGTGCTGCCGCCGGCGCCGAGCCGGTCGATCACCCCGAGGATCCGGCTCTTCTCGCTCGCCCGGGTCGGCTCGAGCGCGGTACCGGCCGAACCGGCATAGGTGACGATCGACACCCGATCATCGGCATCGAGCTGGTCGAGCAGCATCGCCAGCGACTGCTTCACCAGCGGCAGCTTGTTGGGCGCGTTCATCGACCCCGAGGTATCGATCAGGAAGACGAGGTTGGCGCGCGGCCTGGTCTCGCGCTGGAGCTCATAACCCCGGATGCCGATGCGGACGAGCTTGCGGCCCACGGTCCAGGGGCTGGGAAACACGGCGACATTGGTGCTGAACGGCTGGTCGGCCGAGCGAGCCGCCGCATAATTGTAGGGGAAATAATTGACCATCTCCTCAGTCCTCACCGCCGCCGGCTGGGGCAGGACGTTCTGGTTGAGTGAAGCGCGGACGAAGGAATAGGACGCAGTGTCGACGTCGATCGAGAAGGTGGAGACCGGATCCTCCCGCACGACCTTGAACGGGTTCTGGGAAGTGGCGGTGAACTTGTCGCGCCCGACATCCTGATAATAGGGCATCGGCATGCCGGGCTCAGGCGCGATCCGTGCCAGATAGCTTTGCGACGCCATCATCTTGCCCGCCACAACCGGGGGAGCCGACGCCAGGGCGGGCGGGGGCGGAGCCGGCATCGCCATCGCGACATCCGCAGCGATTTCGGCCCGCGCGGCGGCCCGCGGATTCACACGCGTTCCGGTGACGACGATGTTCTCGTCCGCCGACGCGGCGGGCGGAGCGGCGGTCTCGATTCCGGACCCGGCGCAGGACGCGAGGAGCATGGCGGTCACGCCGATGGCGATGACAGGATGCTGGCGGAGGATGTATTGGCGGGGCATGGGGGACTCTCCCTGGTGACAGCGGCGCACGATCGTCCGCATGTCCCTTCGACGCCCCGCCCCGGGATATCCTTGGGCCCGGCTGAAAATATTTCTTCGAATGCCGGCCGTGCCGGTCAGCCGCCCTCCGGCCGGTCGCCGGCGAGCAGGCGACGCACCTCATGCAAGCGCCAGGATATGGTGGATTCAGCCACGCCCAGTATCTCGGCCGCCTCAGCGTGGCTGAGCTCCTGTCCCGCCACAAGCACCACCGCATCGCGATAGGCCGGCTTGAGCCGCGCAACGGCGCTCTTCACCCACATCGCATCGTGGAGATCGCGTCCGTCCGGCCCGCGCGTCAGCCCGGTCAGCACGCCGAGCCGCTCGGTAAAGCCGAGAAACGACCGCCGCCGGCGTTTCTGGTCGCGGCAGGCATTGACCACGATGCCGCACAGCCAGGTGGTGAACCTGGCTTCGCCCCGGAACCCGCCGATCTTCTCGACCAACGTGCAGCAGACATCCTGCGCGATATCGTCGGCATCGGCACGCGAACCGGTCAATTGCCAGGCCAGGCCGTGGATCCGGTTGTAATGCCGTTGCAGCAGCAGGCCGAAGGCATCGCGATCGCCGCCCATGGCGGCGGCGATCAGGTCGACGTCAGGATCGTCCCCCGTATCCGCCATGAGTCAGCGCCGGCCGCCATACGGGCCGGCGCGCATGCGCATGACTGTCGCCGTATCTCCCACAGGCCGCTCTGTGCATCATTCGCGCCCGTGATGCCATCGCGGACCGGCCTCTCCATGCTTTCCACCCGGGAAAGCGGGAGCGGAGCGGCGGCATCGGCGTCACTCCACCAAAGCGGCTTCCGCCGATGCCATGCCGGCGCTCGCGACCTCGCGCTCGGCCTGGACGAAGCCATATTCGGGGACGATCTCGCTCGCCCGGTCGGAAATGATGTTCCAATGGGCGACCACCTGCTCGCCGGCATCCGTCGCGCCACCGATATGCCGGCCTTGCGACAGGGTGACGCTCGCCCGCGCGAAATGGCCTGCGCCGGCGCAGAGGATCGCGCGGGTGGGCGCATCCTCGCCAACAAGCGCGAGCAGCCCCGGGCTCACCAGCGCCGGGTCGAGCAGGTCGAGGCTGGTATCGGGCAAGACGCCATGAGTCATCTGGGTCGCGGCAGTCGGCGCGAGGCAGTTCACGCGGATGCCGTATTTCTCGCCCTCGATCGCCAGGGTCTGCATCAGCCCGACCAGCGCCATCTTGGCGGCGCCATAATTGGCCTGGCCGAAATTGCCGTACAGGCCCGACGAGGAGGTCGTCATGACGACGCGCCCGTGGCGCTGCTCCCGCATGATCTCCCATACCGCCTTGGTGCAGATCGCCGCGCCCATCAGGTGAACGTCGATCACGATGCGGAAATCGTCGAGGCTCATCTTCGCGAAGCTCTTGTCGCGCAGGATGCCGGCATTGTTCACCAGAATGTCGATCCGGCCCCAATGGTCCATCACCCGGGCGACCATCGCGGCGACCGCCGCCTCGTCGGTGACCGACCCGGTGACGGCAAGCGCCTCGCCACCGGTCGCCGCGATCTCGGCGGCGACGTTCTCCGCTGCCTGCTGCGCGACGTCGTTGACCACCACCCTGGCTCCGTGGCGCGCGAGGAACAGGGCGTGCGTCCGACCCAGTCCGCCGCCGGCCCCGGTTACGATCGCAACGCGTCCTTGCAGTGACATCTGACAGTTCCTCCCTCTTGACCTGCGCTCGTTGCTAGCTCGATTCATATTCACTCTCAAGCTAGTTAGTGTCTTTTACGTGTAACATTCACCGATCCGACCAGCGCAAACCGCCTTTGTCCCGTGGTCAGCGCGCCTCTTTTCCTGAATGCTGCCGGCACAATTCCAGGAAGCCGGCGGCCATGAACGACGCCATGCGATCCTTGACGGCCATAAAATCGTCCGACTTGCAGATGCCGCCGGAAAGCTTGTCGATCCGCCCCGTGCGCGCCAGCGTGAGCATCAGGGCGCCGGTGACGAAATGATAGCCCCAGAAGATGTCCTGCTCGCTGCAATCGGGCAGCGCCTTCTTCAGCAGCCCGATCAGGCGCAGCACGACCGGATCGAAATGCTCGTCCATCAGCTCGGCGCCCCATTCGGGCGCATTCGCGACCTGGGCACCCAGCGCGGCATAGTTCTTCCAGCCCTCCCCGCCCTCGATATACAGGTCGAGATCGGTATCGAGGAAAGCGCGCAGCGCTCCCGCGACGCTCGGCTTGCCCTGGGTCGCCGCATCATATTCGTCGAGCGCCTTCATGCGCCGCTCGCTCGTCACCACGGCGCGGCGGGCGAAGACGGCATCGAAGAGCTTCTTCTTGTCCTCGAAATAATAGTTGAGCAGCGTGTGGTGGACGCCGACGCGTTTCGCGACATCCTTCAGCGTCACGCCGTACAGGCCGTGCTGCGAGAAGAGATATTCGGCCGCGTCGAGGATCTGCTCCATCGTCTCGGCACGCTGTTCCGCCTTGGTGTTGCGTCGGCGGGGTTTCACGTCTTCGGGCAATGAGGGCCTTTCTGTCTTGCCGTGACCAGCGCCGAACCGGCGACCGGACCCTGGCTCACGCGCTGCCGTATTCGGATCTCAGGCGTATCTTGTCGATCTTGCCGGTCGACGCCAGAGGCATGTGCTGCAGGCGCACGATCGCATCGGGGATCCACCAGGGCGCGACCCGCCCTTTCAGGGGTGCCAGCAGGGCTTCGTCGCTGATCCCCTGGCGATCGCGCATCTCGACCAGCAGGATCGGGCGCTCGCCCCATTTGTCGTCCTGCCGCCCGATCACGGCCGCCAGCGACACCTCCGGCAGCGCGCCGACCACGGCTTCGATCTCGGCCGGGTTGATCCACTCGCCGCCCGACTTGATCAGGTCCTTGGCCCGGCCGGTGATGATCAAATTGCCGTCCATATCGATCCGCGCGAGATCGCCGGTCCCGAACCAGCCGTCCGTATCGGTCGCGCTCTGTTCCTGGCCGAAATAGCGTTCCACCACGGCCGCGCCACGCACGCGCAGATGCCCCTCCGGCCCGCGCTGTTCGGGCAATGCATGCCCTTCCGCATCGACCAGCAACAGATCAACCCCGATCGCCGGGCGTCCCGCCAGCGCGGCGGATCGGTCGGGATCATTGGGCGGGGAGACAGTGCCTGAGGGCGACAATTCAGTCATGCCCCAGCTCGTCTGTACCGTCACGCCGAGCCGGCGTTCGATCCGCTCCATCAGTGCCGGCGCGAGCGGGGCGCCGCCCATGATGATCCGCTGGAGCGTCGGCACTTCTTGTCCGCTGGCTTCGAGATGGTCGAGCAGCCCGAGCCAGACGGTCGGCACGCCCACCGCGATCGTCACCCCTTCAGCGACGATCAGACGCGCCAGGCTCGCGCCGTCAGTCCGCCTTCCGGGCAGCACCAGCTTCGCGCCGGCCGCGGGCACCGCGAAGGGCAGTCCCCAGGCATTGGCGTGGAACATCGGCACGACGACCAGCGCGCTGTCCTTGCCGGAGATCGCCATGACGTCCGCCTGCAGCAGCCGCAGCGTGTGCAGGAAGCTCGACCGGTGCGTGTAGGTGACGCCCTTGGGCGCGCCCGTAGTGCCGGAGGTGAAGCACAGGCCGCAGGGCGCGGTTTCGTCGAAGCCCCCCCAGGGCACGGTCGGGGACGCGTCGGCGATCAGCGGTTCGAGTTCGACGACGCGCGCGCCGCCCGCCACGCCCTGGCCCGGCCCGTCGATCACCAGCACGCACTCGATCGCCCGCACCCGCTCGGCGATCTGGCTGGCGAGCGGCATCAGGTCGGCGCTCGTGACCAGCATCCGCGCGCCCGACTGCTCGACCATCGAGGCGAGCTGCGCGCCGGTCAGCCGTGGGTTGAGCGTATGGCAGACCGCGCCGATGCCCATGACGGCGTACCAGGTCTCGACATGGGCCTGGCTGTTCCATGCCAGCGTGGCGATTCGGTCCCCTGCCCGTGCGCCAAACCCGTCGAGCACCGCCGACACGCGCTTGCTGCGCGCCTGCAGCCCGGCATAGCCGATCCGCTCGATCCGCCCGTCCTCGCAGGCAGTCACCACCTCGCGACGGGGATGCCATTTGGCCGCATGTTCCAGAAACTTGTCGAGCGTCAGGTCGAAAGGCTGCATTTCACCGTCGATCATTTGCAGTTCGCCGCCTTTGCCAGCACCGGGGAGATGACGCCGGTATTCCAGTTCCACGGCTGATCGCCCGCCGCGTGCCTGCGGCATACCGCCGCTTCATGCAGCGCGAACATACCCGGGAAGAGCTTCCTGCCCGGCGTCGGCACCTGGGCGAAAGCCATGTAGTTCGCCTCCTTGCCGTAAGGCAGCCAGGCGGGCTGCCCCTTGGCGACGGGATCACCGGTCGTCGCGAACGATGTCCAATAGCTCATCATCGCATCGGACAGGCGCCGCTCGACCAACGTGTCGGGTATTTTCGGCCAATAAGGCGGCGTCTGGCCGGCCGTGCCGAAGACATAGGGCAGTTCCGAGGCGTGGAACGCATGCAACCCGTTATCGTCCGCGGCCGGATAGCCATGATCGAACAGATAGAGATAGCCGCGCTGGCCGATCGCGGTCTGGCCGATCGCGAGCCGCGTGGAGGTCCAGCCGTAAAGCGCGTCGCGGGTATTGGCGAGCATGCTCTCGTCGATCGTGCCGGCGGGATAGAGCTTGAGATAATAGTCGGCGAGATCGCCATAGCGGCCGCGGATCGCCTCCTCATAGGCAGCGGCGTTGGCGGGCGCCGGCGGCAGCAGGACACGGAGCGAGCGGATCTCGCCGCTGTTGAAGCCGGCGAGAATCGGCACGGGCGCCTGCTCGCCACGATTCCAGGTGTCGACGAGCTGGCGGGTCAGCACCTTGCCGTCGACGGCACCCCAGGGCCCATAACCCCTGGCCGCGGCCGAATCCGTGAGCTTTTCCGCGTCCATCGCGCGGAGCGCCGGCAGATCGGCGGCACCCAGCGCCGTCATGATCTGAGTCCCGGCAGCTTCCGCCGAGGGCGTGCCGTGCGCCGTCTGCTTCAGCTCGGGCGTTGAGATCATATAGGCGCTTTCGGCGATCGCCTTGTGGAACAGCCCGCGCGCGCGGGGCGAGGCCATCAGGTACATCACGCTCAGCCCGCCCGCCGATTCCCCCGCGATCGTCACGTTGCCGGCGTCGCCGCCGAACGCGCCGATGTTGCGCTTCACCCAGTCGAGCGCCGCGATCTGGTCGAGCAGGCCGTAATTGCCGGAGATGCCTTCCGCCGATTCAGCGCTCAGCGCCGGATGCGCGAGATAACCAAGCACGCCGAGCCGGTAGTTGATCGAGACGACGATCACCCCCTTCCCCGCCATGCGCGCGCCCTCATATGTCCGCTCGTGGCTGTAGCCACCGACCAGCGCGCCACCATGGATCCAGACGAAGACCGGCAGGTTCTTCGCCTCCTTCGGCGCCCAGATGTTGAGCGTCAGGCAGTCCTCGCTCACCTTCTCGGGCGGATTGGTGTAGATGCCGACCGCCTTCGAATGCGGCTGGACGCAGGCCGGCCCGAAATCGGTCGCCTTGCGCACGCCTTGCCAGGCCGGGAGCGCGGCCGGGGCCTTCCAGCGCATCGCCCCCACCGGCGGCTGGGCATAGGGAATGCTTCTGAAGACCCGGACATCGCCCTGGATGCTGCCCTGCACGCTTCCCGCAGGGGCATCGACGGTCGCCGACTGGGCAAATGCCGGACCGGCCGGAAGCAGGAAGGCCGCCAGCGCGGCGAAGCACAATTGTTTCATGCTGACATCTCGACGGGGTTGCGGCTTTCGCGGCGCAGGATGCGCGCGAGCCAGAGGAAGAGCGCGATCGCGATCAGGTAGAAGGGCGTCAGCGTGTACAGGGCCGATTGGAGATACTGGGCATGGCCATGCGCCTTGAACCAGTCGCTCGCCTGGCCAACCCAGGTCGGCCCGAGCCCGAGACCGATGAAGTTCATCACCAGCAGCAGCAGCGCTCCGGCCAGCACGCGCTGATTGGGCCTCACCTCATCCTGCACCAGCGCCACGGAGGCGGAGAGGTAGAAATAGTTGAACATCATCACGACCGCGAGCAGCGCGAGCGCAAGCGGCCAGCCCGGCGCCCAGATGAAGGCGAGGTAGAAGGGCATCGCCACTGCGAGCGACAGTGCGGGCGCGATGGCGTAGCCCGCGCGCGAGGTTCGGGTCATGCGGTCGATCACCCGGCCGGAAATGACCATGCCGCCGCCCATGCCGAGCACCAGCACCAGCGCGTACCAGATCGCGACCTCGCTCAGCACCATGCCCTTGTCGCGCATCAGGAACAGCACGGCGAAGTTGCCGAGACCGTAGGTGACGAACTGAGTCGCCCCGCTGCCCAGCGCCGCGAGCATGAGCACCGGGTGGGTGAAGAACATGCGCAAGGTGGGCCAGAAGGGCGCCTTGTCCGGGCCGTCGCTCGTGCGGACCTGGTCGGTCGCGCCGCGTTCCGGCTCGCGGAGGAACAGCCGCACCAGCAGCGCCGTGACGACGCCGACCACGCCGATGATGATGAACGGCATGCGCCAGCCGAACCGCTCAGCGATCGCGGCGCCGAACGCCACGCCGATCGCAGCGCCGATCGCCGGGCCCAGATTGAAGATGCCGAGCGCCGCGGCGCGCCTGCCGGGCGGATAGGTATCAGTGATGATCGCGTAGGATGGCGGCACGCCGCCAGCCTCACCGAAGCCGACGACCATCCGTGCGACGACGAGCTGCGTGTAATTCCCTGCCATGCCGCAGGCGATCGTCGCTCCGCTCCAGATCGCGCAGGCGAGCGACAGGACGTTCACGCGATTGGTCCGGTCCGCGAGCCAGCCGACCGGGATCGCGATGAAGCAATAGAACATCGCGAAATAGAGACCGCCGATCAGCCCGAGCTGGCCGTCGCTTACCTGCAGCGCATCCTGGATCGGCTTGGCCAGGATGCCGATAAGCTGCCGATCGAGAAAATTGAGGACATAGACGAAGGTGAGCGCCGCCAGCATGAGCCACGGGCGGGCGCCGATGACCGGGGTGGAGCGCGGGGTGGCCGGCTCCGTCACGCCGGTCGGGGGAACGGAACCGGCGACCACCGATCAGAGCCCGTAGCCGAGGCGGATGCCGATCGTGCGCGGCCTCAGCGTGCCGAACCGGCTGACCAGAAACGCTTCGGGATGGATGTAGGTGATCGAGTGATCGTCGAACACATTCTCGACATAGAGCTGCGCCGAGATGTCGCCGCGCTTGAGGCCGAAGGTCAGGTTCGTGTTCACATATTCATCGGTCTTGCCAAAGGTCGACAGCGGCACGGTCGGCGCGCCCGGCGTGTTCGGGAACGAGCTGTTGTACGACCCGACATATTGCGCGTTCACGGCGAGGTTCGCCTTGGTGTCGTTGCCGAGATCGAAGCCGTAGGACGCGTAGAGCGCGCCCTGAAGCCGCGGTGCTGAGAGCCTGTGGCCGAGCACCGCGCCCGAGATCGCAGCCTCGGTCGCGCTCAGCTTGGTGATCTTCGAATCATTGTACGCCGCGTTCAGGCCGATGAAGACGTCCTTGACCGGAATGATGCCCATCTCGACTTCGAAGCCCTTGCTGCGTGCTCCACCGATATTGGTGGCGAACTGCACCGAGTCCGATACGCGGTTGGCCTGTGCCTGGATATTGCTCCAGTCGATCAGATAGGCAGCGACATTGATCGTCACCAGCCCGTTGAGGAAGCGACCCTTGGCGCCGACCTCATAGCTCTTCAGATCGTCCGAGGACGCGCCGTTGGGGATGATGATGTCATTGGGGTTGACCAGGCTGGGACGCCCGGCGAACGCATTCACGATCGGGGCGCGGAAACCGGTGGAGAAGGTGGCGTAGGTCGTCACCGACTCCGTGGGTTTGAAGCTGGCGCTCGCCTTCCAGGACGGCTTCGATCCCGATGCCTTCACGCCGGCGACCGCGGCATAGGGTGTGAACTGGTTGAAGTTCACATTCCTGAAGCCGCCCAGCGCGTAATCGAAATAGTTGAAGCCCGCCGCCGTCGCGAGATACCCGCCAGCTTCGGTGAACCCCTGGGCCGAGGTGCGGCCGTAGCGCATGCCGCCGGTCAGCCAGAACTTGCTCGAGAAACGATAGGTCAGCTCCCCGAAACCGGCGAGCTCTTCGCTGATCTGGTGGGTATATTGCTTCTGGTAATATTGGTCGGGCAGTCCGGTGAAGCCGCGCGACTGCAGGAACGGAAGGCTTGAGCGGTAGAAATAATCGACGTCGCGGCGGCGGTGCATGTAGAAGCCGCCGACGACGAACTGGAAAGGGCCGTCCAGCGACGAGACGAGCCGGGTTTCCTGCACGAACACCTTGTCATAGCCGTTCGCATCCAGGCCGAAGGCGATCGGCGCACCGGGGAAGGACCCGCGCGGAAAGGTGCCCCCGAGGTCGACCCAGAAGCGCTGGTCGAACTTCGAATAGGTCGACGAGCTCGTCAGCTTGGCGAAATCGAACTCATAGTCGAGCGTGCCGTTGAGCACGAGCTGCTTGCCCGTGAAGCGGTCCGGCTGGTCGGAAACGCGCTTCTCGCGCCCGAGCGCCGGGCTGGTCAGCGAGGAATCCTTGGGATCGCTGTTCTCGTACGAACCGAGCAGCTTGATCGACAGCCGGTCGGTCGGCCGCCACAGCGCGACGAGGCGCCCGCCCCAGTCGATCAGCTTGTTCGAATTGTGGATGCCGGTGCCGACATTGTCGAGATAGCCGTCCTCGTGGCGATAGAAGCCGACGCCGCGGATCGCGAGCTTGTCGGTCACGACGGGGATGTTGACCATCACATTGTAGCGCTGGCGCACCGAATCCGACCCGGTCAGGCCGATATCGGCGAGCGCCGAGACGTCGAATTCGTGAAGGTTCGGGCTCTTGGTCAGGATCCGCATCGCCCCCGACAGCGAACCCGACCCGAACAGCGTGCCCTGCGGCCCGCGCAGGAATTCGACTCGCTCGACATCGAACAGGTTCGGATCGACCACGGTGGTGTTGCCGATGGTCGAGACCGGCAGCTCGTCGATATAGACGGCGACGGAGCTTTGCAGGTTGGCGTTGTAGCCGTTGGTGGCGATGCCGCGCGCGGTGAAATTGTTGAAATTCTGGGTCGGGCGGTTGAGCACCACGCCCGGCGTCTCGCGAGCGATGCCTTCGAAGCCGACGATTCCCTTCTCGGTCAGCTGCTCCTGCGAGAAGGCGGTGATGCTGAGCGGAACATCCTGGATGCGTTCGTTGCGGCGGGTGGCGGTGACGACGATGTCGTTCGCGTCATGGGCCTCTTCCTGCACGGCGGCCGGGGTGTCGGCCTGCGGTGCGATGGCCTGTGCCAGCGCCGGCGTTGCCGATACGACGAACGCGGCGGCGCAAGCCGACGCAAGAAGAATGGCCCTCATCCTGTCTCTCCCAATCGACACCGGTCGTTAATGCCGGCTCGTTGCTTGTGAGAATGCAGTGCGTCTTCCCCTGTGTCAACACTCACTCTCTAGCGTGTGAATATTAATGCATGTGAGAGACCGCACCACGAGCCGTCGGTTTCTCCTCAATGCGGCAATGGACGGGATCGTCGTGCCTGTGCCAGAGCAGCCGTGGGAAATCCGTCGATGAAGGCAAGATGATGAAGCTCCGATCGCTGTTGTTTGTCCCCGGGGATCGCCCGGAACGTTTCGCCAAGGCGACGGCGAGCGGCGCCGATGCGCTGATCCTCGATCTCGAGGATTCGGTCGCGCCGGAGAAGAAGCCCGAAGCGCGCGCGGCGATCGCCGCCTGGCTGAAGGACGGGCGCACCGTCCCCTGTTTCGTCCGGATCAACCCGCTCGGCAGCGGCGAGACCCGGGCCGACCTCGAGGCGATCCTCCCCGCAGCACCAGACGGCCTCGTCCTGCCCAAGGCCGAAGGCGCCCCCTCGGTCCGCGCGCTGATCGACCTCGTCGGCGGCACGACGCCGCCGATCCTGCCGATCGCCAGCGAGACCCCCGCCGCGGTGTTCCAGCTCTCCACCTATGGCGAGGTCGCGGATCATCTCGCCGGCCTGACCTGGGGCGCCGAGGACCTTCCCGCCGCGATCGGCGCTACCAGCTCGCGCAACGCGGACAGCAGCTACACGGCGCCTTACGAGATGGTCCGCGCGCTCACCCTGTTCGGCGCGCATGCCGCCGCCGTGGCGGCGATCGAGACGGTCTATCCCAACATCGCCGACACCGACGGCCTCGCCGCCTATGTCGCGCGCGGGCGGCGCGACGGCTTCACCGGCATGATGGCGATTCACCCGGCGCAGGTCGCCACGATCAACGCCGGCTTCAGCCCGAGCGAGGCGGAGATCGCTCATGCCCATGCGGTGGTGGAGGCCTTCGCCGCCAACCCCGGCGCGGGCGCGCTCAAGCTCGACGGCAAGATGATCGACCGTCCGCACCTCAACCAGGCGCGCAAGGTACTGGCTCAGGCGGAAGGCTGACGCGCAAAGCGACCATGAGGCCGGATAGCGCCCGGCGGCGGGTTGAATCATGTGCCGGCTGGAAATGTCATGAGGGTAGCTGACATTTTCAGCCAGGACATTATCATTTATTTTCAGTTATTTAAATGAATATCCGCGATGACGGACCGGTCGACCGGCCCGTCATCGCGGGAAACAGCCTGTTGAGGCAGACCAGCCGGGCGACCTCGCCCGGCATCGGCTCAGTTGCGCAGGCTGTCCGGCACGACGCCGCCATTCTCGGCGAGCTTGGCCATCACCGCCTGGTGGAGCGCGATATTCTTCTCGGCGCTGCCATCTTCCCCGCTCACGCCAAGCTCGTCAGCCAGTTCCTTCCTTGCCGAAAGGCTCGAATCGAGATCGAGCAGCTTCAGCAGGTCGACGATCGACGTCTGGTAGTTGCCGCCGCCATCGTCCTTCATCGACGCCATCTCGCTGAGCACCGCGCCGACATCGACATTCTGGGGTGCGGCGGCTGGCTCGGGCGCCGCCGCCTCGGGGGCCGCTGCGTCGGGCGCTGCCTCGGCCGGCGCGGGCTGCGGTGCGGCCGACTGATGATGGAAGATCTTGTCCATGATGTTGCCGAAAATGCCCATTGCTCTTCTCCTTCATGATGGCCGTCGCCCGGCCAGGCCGCGCGCCCCGTAGAACGGGGCCGGACGCCAAAAGGTCCGTCCCGAAGCATCGCACGAAAATTTTCCGGGCGGAACGTCCGTCGCCGCCGAAGGTTGGTGCGCGGGGCGCCGCTGTGCGCGATCAACAGGAGACGGAATAATGCGCTACAAAACCATCGCGATGCTGTCGGCGGCCACGCTTGCGCTCGCCGGATGCGGACAGAAGAGCGAGACGAGCACCACCACCACGAACACCGTCTCGACCGAGGTCGGCAGCTCGATGACGGCCGGCAACGACAGTCTGGCGGCACCATTGCCGAGCGCCGGCCAGAGCTTCGCCAACGCCGCGGCGTCGGGCGACGCGTTCGAGATCGCCGAATCGCAGCTCGCGCTGACGACGTCGAAGTCGGCCGCGATCAAATCGTTCGCGAAGAAGATGGTCGACGCCCATACCGCCTCGACCGCCAAGCTGAAGACCGCCGCCGCGAGCGCGACCCCGGCGATCACGCCGGACGCGACGCTGACGGCCGAGCAGCAGCAGAAGCTCGACGCGCTCAAGACGAAGACGGGTGCCGACTTCGACACGGGCTATGCCGCGGATCAGGTAGCCGCACACCAGGCGACGCTGGATGCGGTACGCGGCTATTCGACAGCCGGCGACGTTCCCGCGCTGAAGACCTTCGCGACCGGCCTGATCCCGACCGTGACCGCGCACCTCAACATGGCGAAGGGCCTCAAGCCCTGATCCGACCGGCCTGATTCAGCTGGCGAGGCGGCGCTGCCGCCTCGCCATTCTAGACGATCCACCCTTTGATCGCCCGCGCGACATCCTCGATCGCCTCGCGCGCGAGCGGGACGTCGCGCGTCATCTGCAGGAAACCGTGCACTGCGCCCGGCCACACGACCAGTTCGGCGGGCACCGTCGCCGCCTCCAGCCGCTCGAGCAGCAACCGGCTGTCGTCCGCCACCGTGTCCGCCTCCGCAACGCCCAGGAAGATCGGCGGCAGGCTGGCGAGATCGGCATATAGCGGCGTCGCGTCGACCGGCGGCGCATCCTTCGCCGGTCCGAGATAGCTTCCCCAGTACCAGGCCATCCGCTCCGCCGTCAGGCCATAGGGCCCGGTGCCGAAAGCCCGCGCGCTTTCCGTATCGAGCCCCGGCGCGAAGCACCCGTAAAGCAGCGCGCAGCCGGCCGGCATCGTCCGCCCGGCATCGCGCAGCCGGATCGCCAGCGACAGCGCCAGATTGGCCCCCGCACTGTCCCCGGCAAAGGCGAAGCGTGCCGGATCGAGCGCGTAGCGCCTGGCGCGGCGCTCGATCCACTCCCATGCCGCCAGGCAGTCATCGAGCGCGGCAGGATACGGCTGTTCGGGCGAGAGGCGATAATCGACACTGAACAGCACCGATCCGCTTTGCTGCGCCAGCAACCGCAGCATGCGATCATGCGTGTCGACGTCGCCGGCGCACCAGCCACCGCCATGGAGATAGAAGATCGCGCCCCGCGCGGTAGCGGCAATCGGGGTATAGATGCGCAGGCGGATCAGGCCGCCCGGTCCCTGGATCCGGCGATCCTCCACGCCGCCCATCTCGGGCAGGCCATCATTGAAATAGCGTGCCGCCGCGTTCGCCCGCGCCCGCGCCTCGGCCGGCGGCAGGACCGTCACGTCGAAGGCGGGAAAACGGGCCGCCTGGGCCGCGCGCGCGGCAATGATCTCGGGATCGATCGGGATCGCCATGACAGGCGCGTAGCACGCGCCATAAGTCATGCAATAATGACAAATCGCGCCGACCGCCGCGGTGGCGCTCCCACCGCGTCGAGTCCCCGGCCCGGGCAATGGCAGTACCGGGCCAGCCAGGCCGAAGCCGCTGACGAGCAGGACGCGCTGCGGGAGAACCCGGCTATGCGTTCCTGGTCGTCAGGGCGTCGCGCAACCGCTGCACCTGATCGTTGAGGGCAATCATGTCCGGTACGGTCAGCCTTGAATTCTCCAGCAGCGCGTCAGTCAGGCACGACGTCCTGGCGCGCAACCCGCGCCCCTTCGCGGTCAGGAATACCTGGACCTGGCGTTCGTCCTGCGGATTGCGCCGGCGCGATACGAAGCCGGCAGCTTCGAGCCGCTTCATCAACGGGGTGATCGTGCTCGGTTCGAGCGCGAGCCGGTCGGCGATCGCCGAGATCGTCTGGCCGTCGGCCTCCCACAACGTGCTGAGCACGAGATATTGCGGATAGGTCACCCCGAGCGAATCGAGCATCGGCTTGTAGAGCCGGTTGATCGCGATCGTCGTCGAATAGAGCGAGAAGCAGAGCTGCGCATCGAGCGGCAGCGGATCCTTGCCGGGGTCGTCCATCGGAAACCTCATCATATCAGTTGTTTATTGCAAAAATGCATATCGCGATAAATTAGCCTTTGACAAGGGGAAACCTGACTCCTATTTAATGACTATCGCGATAAAGAATATTGCAACAACTAAATGCAAGGAGACCGACAATGATCAAGTCCAAGATGCTTCTCGCCGCCGCTGCCTCGTTCGTCCTCGGCATGGCCCCCGCCGTCGCGTCCGCCAAGGATACCGCTCCGGTCAAATCCATCGTGCTGGTACATGGCGGCTTCGTCGACGGGTCGGGCTGGGCCGATGTCTACCGGATCCTCAGGAAGGACGGATACAAGGTGACGGTCGTCCAGAACCCGACCAACTCGCTCAAGGACGACGTCGTCGTCACCAGGCGCGCGATCGCTGCCGCCGACGGCAAGGTCATCCTGGTCGGCCACAGCTATGGCGGCGCGGTCGTCTCGGAAGCCGGCACCGACCCGAAGGTCGCCGGCCTCGTCTACATCGCCGCCTTCGCGCCGGATAAGGGCGAGTCGATCATCTCGCTGCTCGCCAACCCGGCACCCGGCGAGCCCGTGCCGCCGATCCTGGCGCCGGTCGACGGCTATCTCTTCCTCGACAAGGCCAAGTTCGCATCGTCCTTCGCCGCCGACGTGAAGCCCGAGGTCGCAAGCTTCATGGCCGAAGCGCAGGTTCCCTTCGGTGTCGACGCAGCGGGCGGCGTGGTGACCGCGCCCGCATGGCGCGAGAAGAAGAGCTGGTATCTCGTCTCGTCGAACGACAAGATGATCCCGCCCGCCGTCCAGCACCGGATGGCCGCCCGCGCCGGCTCGCAGGTCGAGGAAGCGCCGGGCAGCCACGCAATCTATGTCTCGAAGCCAGCCGTGGTCGCCTCGGTCATCGAGAAGGCCGCCCGCGGATCAGCCGAGTAATCCCGCCCCCCTGAAGCAATGGCGCCGGCCTCCCCAGAGGCCCGGCGTCATTTCGCCTTTTGGGCCGGGACGAATTGCTCGGCGACCGCCTTGGCCAGCAGGTCGGGCGGCAGCAATCCCTGGTCGAGCAGGAAATTGTTGAAGGCCAGCCGGTCGAATTTCGCCCCCAATGCCAGCTCGGTATCCATGCGGATGCGCAGGATGCGGGTATAGCCGTAGAAATAGCTGCCCGCCTGGCCCGGTGCACGCGAGGTGTAGCGCTCGATCTCCTGCTTCGCCATCGCGGGCGAACTGACCACCTGCTCGAGCAGGATTCGGCGTGCCTCCTCCTTCGAGATCAGCCCGAGGTTGAGCATCGGATCAAGCATCGCCCGGCCCGCGCGCAGCAGCCTTGCCTGAAGCGCCATCAATTGCCCGTCGAGCGGATGATAGGGCAGCGCCTCAGCTTCGGCATAAAGCGCCCAGCCTTCCACATTGACGCTGTTGAACGCGAAATAGATCCGTGCCTGCGACACGCCGCGCTCGACCAGCGCGGTGAATTGCAGTTCGTGCCCGGGCCGCCCCTCATGCGCCGCCACGGTCCATTGCGCCGAGGGGAAGTTGAAATCGTCATAGGTCGCGTCGGGACCTGAACTCGCCACGCTCAGCGGCAGGACGAAGGTGCCGCGCTCGCCCTTGTTGCCGATCAGCGGCGGCGGCTCCATGTGCGGCGCAGGCGACGCAGCCGATTCCGCCTCGCTGGCGAGCCGCATCTGCATCGGCCGCTCGGGCAGGTCGACGATATGCTCGCGCCTGATCGCCGCCTCGTTCGCGCGGATCACCTCGGCATAGCTCGCCTCGAGCCTGTCGTTCGGGATGGTCGCCTGCTTGAGCTGGCGGATGACGTCGGCATAGCTGCCGCCCTTCAGCCCCTTCTCCTTGGCGACCAGCGGCGCCAGCGCGGTCATCGCGGCGCGAGTCTCGGCGAACTCGATCTCAGCCTGCTGGATCAGCAGGCGCGGATCGATATCGATGCCGAACTGCTTCAGCCGATAGGCATAGACCTCGGGCGGAAGGCGGAAATCGGCCCGCGCCAGTGGCAGCACCTCGGTACGCTCCCAGGCGGTATAGTCGGCGATCTGCTTGTCGAGCCTGGCCAGCGCCGCCTCGGCGCCGGTGATCCTGTATTTGGCGAACAGTTTCCGGATACCCTCGGCATAGGTCCCGGCGTTGGTCAGCGCATTGTCCAGCGCCACCTTGTCCGGCCCGAGCAGGCCCGGCGCCCGAGTCTCGGCGAAGCGCGCCCTGGCGAGGTCGGTCAACGGCGTCGTGCCAGGATAGTCCCCGACATAGCGGCGCAGCAGCTCGACCGCCTTCTGGCGCCGTGCGGGCAAGACCTGATCGTCGAGCAACCCCTTGATCCCGCCGAACATCGTTCTTGGCGCGTCGATCCAGGAGAGGAAATATTTCCGCCTGAGGCGCGTCCCCTCAAGATCGGAATCGACCGACCTGATCAGTATCTCCAGATCCTGCCGGACGTTCGGGTCCTTCTCGACAGCCAGTCTTTGCCTGAGCTCGGCCGTCACCTTGTCCATCGCCGCGGCGGTGCGCTCGTCGAGCCTGGGTCCAAGATCGGTCGCCAGTCCGTCAAAGGCAGTCATGCCGTTCTGCGACGCCGATTCCGGATCGAACCGTGCCTGCGCCTCCGCCACCAGCAACGCATTCCGGTTGCTGGTTTCGACCCATGCCCTGTCCGGCGCGGCGGCCGCCAGGGGCATGGGCATCGCAGCAAAAAGGAGCAGAGGCAGGATAGCGGAACGGCGCATGCGCTGGCTTTCGAAACAGGGAAAATGGCGCCACCGCGGGGAATCCCCTGGCAGCCTTCCCGTCCATTCCTGACCCAGCGCGGCACCGACGGCAAGCTGTACCCGGTGCCGATGCCCGTACCGGCAGTTCCGAACGCCGCATTTGTATCCGAAGGCCGCCTGGGACTAAGCGCGACGGACATCCTGATCGTGAATGTCGGAGTCGCGTGGCGCTTGATCTTGTCATGACCGCCCTGGGCGCGCTGTCGGTGGGGCTGTGTGTCCTGATGTCGGCATTCCTGCTGGCGGTGTCCGGTCCATTGCGGCGTGCCAACAGGTTCCTCGCCAGCTTCCTGCTGCTCACCGCGATCGACCTGCTCGGCTGGACGATCCTGCTCTTCCCGCCCGGCTGGCAGGCCTGGTTTCCGTTGCGCCTGCCGTTCGGCTATCTGCAAATGCCGCTGCTCTGCGCCTATGTCCGCGCACTCTGCTTTCCCCGGCAGCGCTCCGGGGCGGACGTGACCGGAGGGTTTGCCGCCGCGATCCTGTCGGCGATCTCGCTGATACCCCGCGCGCGGACGATTCTGTCCCCGGGCGGAAACATCGATCCGTTCGTCGCCACTGGGCTCGACCTGGCCGGCAACGACATCGCGCTCCACCTGCAATTCTATCTCTATCTGGCGATCATGGCTGTGCTGCTGGTGCGGTATCGCGCGCACCGCCGGGAGACGGACGATCGCGCCGGTCAGGCTACCCTCTACTGGGTCGCCACCCTGCTCTGCATATCATTTGCCGCGCATATGCTGGTCCTCGCGAAGAGCTGGGCATGGCTAGGCGACGACCCGCAAGCCCATGCATGGCTGCAGCTTTGCACCGGCATCGTGGCGGTCGGCGTGAACTGCGCGCTCACCTTCGTCGCCCTGACCCGGCAAAGCCTGTTCGTCGGTATCGATATGCCCCCCATCAAGGGCCGCGGGCGCCCGGTCGTGCCGGGATCGGAATCCGCCGCGATCGACGCCGATGCCCTCGAACGCCTGAATCGCTACATGGTCGAACAGGAGCCGTTTCTCGATCCCGCGCTAACGGTGCGCCGCCTCGCGCGCCGCACCGGCATCGCCGAGCGCGACCTCTCAGCGCTGCTCAACCGGCATCTCGGCCAGCATTTCTTCGATTTCGTGAACCAGCACCGCGTCCGCAGGGCGACCGCGCTGCTCGCCGATCCAGCCCATGCGGACAAGACCATATTGGAAATCGCCCATGAAGTCGGGTTCAACTCGAAATCCTCGTTCAACACCGCGTTCAGCAAGCATTGCGGCGTAACCCCGACCGTGTTTCGCCGCACGGGCGCGACGTCGGTCGCCGCCGGCTGATTATCCCGATCGACGACCGACTTCGCGAAGTCGGTCGCCAGCGCCCCCAGTCCCGGCGACGCCATCGGCTCCTTCGCAACGGAGCCTCCATGCCAGCCCGATTCTCCACCCGAATCCTCATTGTCCTCGCGGCCCTGCTGCTGCCCTGCGCGCCAGCCGCTCACGCGAGCCCCAGCGCCGCCGCCCCGGCGACAGATCCCCGTATCGGCGCCTTGCTCGAACCCTGGAGCAAGGCCGACGGGCCGGGCGTGCAGGTATCGGTGATGCTCGACGGCAAGGTGGTCGGCAGCTTCGCGACCGGCGGAGCCGACCTCGAACACGGGATACCGGTGACGCCTGATTCCGTCTTCCACGCTGCGTCGCTCTCGAAACAGATCACCGCCTTCGCCATCCTGCTGCTCGAACAGGACGGGCTGTTGTCGATCGACGATCCGCTGACCCGCCATATCCCCGAAGCGGCGCCGCTCGGGCCAGTCACGCTGCGCCAGTTGCTCAATCACACCAGCGGCCTGCGCGACCAATATACGCTGATGGCGGCGGCCGGCTGGCGCGCCGAGGACCTGCTGACCGACGGCCAGGCGGTCGCCATGCTGATCGGCCAGCGCGGCGCCAATTTCGCGCCCGGCACCCAATATCAATATATCAATTCCGACTATACGCTCCTCGCCGAGATCGTCCGGCGCCTGTCAGGCAAGAGCCTCGACGCCTTTTGCCGCGAGCGAATCTTCCTGCCGCTCGGCATGGAGCATACCCGGTTCCAGGACGATGTGACGGCCATCATCCCGGGCCGCGCCGAATCCTATCGCCGCACGCGCACCGGCTATGCCCGGTCGCCGCTCAGCTACACGCTGACCGGCCCGACCGGGCTGGCGACCACCGCGGGCGACCTGGGCCGCTGGGCGCGGAATTTCGAAACGGCGACGATCGGCTCCCCACGCCTGTTCCGCCGCATGGAGGAACGTGGCGTGCTGCGCGACGGCACGGTCAATGCCTATGCGATCGGCCAGGAATATCGCCGCTGGCATGGTCTCGACGTCTGGATGCATGGCGGCCGCGATGCGGGGTTTCGCAGCTTCCTGCTGCGGGTGCCGGGGGAACGATTCTCGGTCGCGGTGCTGGGCAATGTCGCCGATCTCAACAGCGCCCGCCTCGCCTTCGCGCTGGCCGACATCTATCTGGCCGACCGGCCCGGATATCGGGTCGAGCCGGCGGCAGCCCCTGCCGCGCCGACGCCCCGCCAGCTCGCCAGCTATGCCGGCGCCTATGAACTATTCCCCGGACTGATCTTCACGGTCTCGACCGACGGCAAGCGCCTGCTCTTCGCCCCGCTCGGCGACGACAAGCCAGCCGCCCTTCCCGCGCTGTCGGGCGACCGCTTCGCGCTCGATGCCAAGGCCGATATCGCCCTGGAATTTCCTGCGCCCGTCAAGGGCAAGACGCCGCACTTGGTGTACCGCGTCGGCATGGACGGCTTTCTCGTCGCGCCGCGGATCGACCTCAAACCCTTTGCCCCGTCCGGGGCCCGGCTGGCGGACTATGCCGGCCGCTACTGGAGCGAGGAGCTGAAGACCGCCTATGACCTGATCGTGAAGGATGGCCGGCTCATCGCCCGCCACCCGCGCCGCGACGATATCGGCCTCACTCCCTATCAGCCCGACACATTCTCGAGCGCCGAATTCTTTTTCGAACGGCTCGTCTTCGAGCGCGGGCCCGACGGCAGCGTCACCGGCATGCTGGTTTCGGGACCGGTCGCCGAAAACATGCGCTTCGTGCGCAAGCCCAACGGCGCGCCGCGATAGGCCCGTTCGCCCGCGCGGCGCGTGCCCTCTCATTCGCCGCCGGTCGTGCCGATCCGGTCGAGCTCACCGATCACCGCGTCCGACAGCACAAGATCGGCCGCGGCGAGATTCTCGAGCAGATGCCCGGTCGAGGAGGTGCCCGGGATCAGCAGGATGTTCGGCGCGCGCCGCAGCAGCCAGGCGAGCGCGACCTGCATCGGCGTCGTACCGAGCCGCGTCGCGACGTCCGACAGGGACGAGGATTGCAGCGGCGAGAAACCGCCAAGCGGGAAGAAGGGCACATAGGCGATGCCCCTGGCCGCCAGTTCGTCGACCAGCGCGTCGTCCTCGCGGTGGACGAGGTTGTACTGGTTCTGCACGCACACCACCGGCGCTATACGCTCCGCCTCGGCGACCTGCGCCGATGTCACGTTGCTCAGGCCGAGATGCCGGATCAGCCCCTGGCGCTGCAGGTCGGCCAGCGTGGTGAATCGCTCGGCGATCGAACCCTCGCTCGGCCCGTGGCCATCGCCAAGGATGCGCAGATTCACCACGTCGAGCGCTTCGACGCCAAGGTTGCGCAGATTGTCGTGCACGGCCCGGGTCAATTCGGCGGGGCTCATCGCGGGATTCCAGGACGCATCGTCACCGCGCACGGCGCCGACCTTGGTCACGATCGTCAACGCCTCGGGATAGGGGTGAAGCGCCTCGCGGATGATCTGGTTGGTGACGTGCGGGCCATAGAAATCGCTGGTGTCGATGTGGTTCACGCCGCTCGCGATCGCTTCGCGCAGCACGGCGACCGCCGCGTCGCGGTCCCTGGGCGGACCGAACACGCCCGGCCCTGCAAGCTGCATCGCGCCATAGCCCATGCGGTTCACGATGCGGTCGCCGAGGCGGAAGCTGGTGGTATCGGTCATGTGGGGTCTCCGGGGTTTCGCTGCGCCGGATATGCGCCTGACGTCACCGGACTATAAGACAGGACAATCGGGACAAGCCGTGCGATAATATGCACAATGACGACCGAGCTCGACGATCTGGCGACTTTTGCCGCGGTGGTGCGCGCCGGTGGCTTTCGCGACGCGGCACGCGCCGGAACCGCGTCGGCATCGGGCCTGAGCGAAGCGATCCGTCGGCTCGAGGCACGGCTCGGCGTGCGCCTGCTCAACCGCACCACCCGCAGCGTCACGCCGACCGAGGCCGGCGCGCGCCTGTTCGAGCGGCTCGGGCCGGCGCTGGGCGAGGTCGAGGCGGCGCTCGACGTGGTCAACGCCTTTCGCGACCGGCCGGCCGGCACGCTGCGGCTCAACGTGCCGGCCAATGTCGCGCGGATCGTGCTGCCGTCGATCGTGACGCCGTTCCTCAAGGCCTATCCGGAAATCCGTCTCGAGGTGACGAGCGAGGATGGCTTCATCGACATTCTCGCCACCGGCCACGACGCCGGCATCCGTTATGACGAGCGGCTGGAGCAGGACATGATCGCGGTGCCGATCGGCCCGCGTTTCCAGCGCATCGCCACCGCCGCCGCACCTGCCTATCTCGCGGCATATGGCCAGCCGGATCATCCGCGCGACCTGCTCGACCATGCCTGCATGCGCGGGCGCTTCTCCAGCGGGCGGATCGCCGTCTGGGAATTCGAGCGCGACGGGGAGATCGTGCGGATCGACCCGGCCGGGCCGCTGCTGATCCAGCCGGGCGCCTCGGCCGACCTGCTGGTCGATGCGGCGATCGGCGGGCTCGGCATCGTCCATCTGTTCGAGGACTGGCTCAAGCCGCATCTCGACAATGGTGCGCTGGTGCCGGTGCTCGAGCCATGGTGGCAGCGCTTCACCGGGCCGTTCCTTTATTATCCCGGCCGCCGCTACCTCCCTGCGCCGCTCCGCGCGTTCGTGGACTTCATCAGGAACCAGCCCGGCTGAACTGCCTCACTGCCCTTGCCCGGCGTCCGTTCCGGCGGGCGACGGGACGGGAAGTGCATTAGGCCGCTTCCCGCGCTTGATCTCTCGCCCGCCGAGGCCGACATTGCGCTCGAACCGCGATACCTAGCGAGATGACGACCCGATATGACCAACCTGTTCAACTCCTTCGACCCTGCCACCGGTGATGTGGTCTGGTCCGGCCCCGAGACGAGCGCGGCCGATTGCGCCGCCGCGGTCGCGACGGCGCGCGCCGCCTTTGACGGCTGGTCGGCGACGACGGTTGAGGAGCGAATCGCGTTCGTCCATCGCTATCGCGACGCGCTGAAGGAGGACGGCGAAGCCATTGCCGCGGCGATCTCGCGCGAAACCGGCAAGGCGCTGTGGGAGACGATGACCGAGCTCGCCTCGATGATCGGCAAGGTCGACCTGTCGGTCGCCGCCCATGCCGAGCGCACCGGCAGCCGCGAACAGGATGCCCCGTTCGGCCGAGCGGTGCTGCGCCATCGTCCGCACGGCGTGATGGTGGTGCTCGGGCCGTATAATTTCCCCGGCCACCTGCCCAACGGCCATATCGTGCCGGCGCTGCTGGCGGGCAACACGATCCTGTTCAAGCCGTCCGAGGAGACTCCTCTCGTCGGCGAGCTGATCGGCGCGGCGATGCGAAAGGCCGGCCTGCCCGAGGGCGTGTTCACCGTCGTCCAGGGTGGCCGCAACACCGGCGCTGCCCTGATCGCCGAGGATATCGACGGGCTGCTGTTCACCGGATCGGCGGGTGCCGGCGCTCATTTCAGCCGCATCTTCGCCGACCGGCCCAAGGTGATCCTCGCACTTGAACTGGGCGGCAACAATCCGCTGATCGCCTGGGACGGCGATCCGGCAGCGATCGCCTCGATCGTCGTCGCGTCAGCGTTCATCACCACCGGCCAGCGCTGCTCCTGCGCGCGCCGCCTGATCGTGCCCGAGGGCGCGAAGGGCGAGGCGATCGTCGCCGCGGTCGCCGCCCTGTCCGACCGGATCACGATCGGCGCGTGGGACGACACGCCGGAGCCTTTCATGGGCCCGCTGATCTCCCCCGGCGCGGCGGCGCGCGTGTCGCTCCAGGCCGAGGAACTGATGAAGCTCGGCGCGCAGGCGATCCGTCCGTTCGAGGGCCGACCCGGCCGGTCAACCGCGTTCGTCGGCCCGACGATCCTCGACGTGACCGGGGTCGACGTGCCCGACCAGGAGATTTTCGGCCCGGTGCTCCAGGTGACGCGCGTAGCCGATTTCGACGCCGCGATCGCCGCCGCCAACGCCACCCGCTTCGGCCTGTCGGCCGGGCTGATCAGCGACGACGACTCGCTATGGGAGCGGTTCAAGCGCCACATTCGCGCTGGCGTGGTCAACCGCAACCGCCCGACCACGGGTGCTGCCGGATCAATGCCGTTCGGCGGTCTCGGCGCCTCGGGCAATCATCGCCCGAGCGCTTATTACGCCGCGGATTATTGCGCCTATCCGGTCGCGAGCTTCGAGGCGGACCGGGTGGCCGACCAGGTGCACGACCTGCGGGGTATCCGCGACTGAGGGGGACGGTCGTTACCGTCCGGTAGCGGCCCCGCACCCTGGGGCTCGTTCCGATCTCTCAGGGGGATGGCGTCGGCGGCACCACGCGTGCAGGTTCGCGATACCAGAGTCGAGGGAGGAACCGATGCGCTATGTCCGGATGCCGATCGAGGTCGAGTCACCCGAGGAATATGGCTATGGCCGGATCCGCTACAATCTTTCCGAAAGCTCGGTCGCCGACCGAAGCCTGGCCGATCTTGGCCTGACCATCCCCGACCTGACCCTGCTCTATGGCGAACATCGCGGCGGCCTGGCGCTGCGGCGCCTGATCGCCGAGGCAAGCGGCGGGGTCGAGGCCGACGACATCCTCGTCACGGTCGGCGCGGCCGGGGCGTTGTTCATCATCGCCACCGCCCTGCTCGGCATGGACGATCATCTCGTCGTGGTCAGGCCGAACTATGCGACCAACCTGGAGACACCCCGCGCGATCGGCTGCAAGGTCACCCATGTCGAGCTTGGCTTCGAGACCGGCTTCCGCATCGATCCAGCCGCCATCGCCGCCGCGATCACGCCGCAGACCCGGATCATCAGCATCACCACCCCGCACAACCCGACCGGCACGATGCTGGCCGAGGCCGAACTGCACGAGCTGGTCGCGCTGGCGAAGAATCGCGGCTGCATCCTGCTGGTGGACGAGACCTATCGCGACCTGTCGCTCGACGGCACGCTGCCGCTGGCCGCGTCGCTGGGCGACCATGTCATCAGCGTTGCGTCGCTTTCCAAGGCCTATGGCGTGCCCGGCATCAGGATCGGCTGGATCGCCTGCAGGGACCCGGCGCTCCAGGAACGATTCCTCGCCGCCAAGGAACAGATCAGCATCTGCGGCAGCGTGATCGACGAATGGGTCGGCGAGCAGATCCTGTCGCGCCGCGACGCAATCCTCCAGCCAGTGCTGGCCGAGATGCGTCGCCGCCTGGCCCGGATCACCGAATGGATGGCGGGCGAGGACCTGCTTGAATGGGTCGCACCCAGCGGCGGCGTCGTGTGCTTCCCCCGCATGCGCCGGGAACCGCCCGGTGGCGTCGACGCCTTCTACAAACGCCTGCTCGAGGAGCATGGATGCTATGTCGGCCCGGGCCACTGGTTCGAGCGGCCCGATACCTGTTTCCGCCTCGGCTATGGCTGGCCGACCGCAGAGGAGCTTGAAGGCGGGCTCAAGGCCATCTCGGCAGCGTTGCGCGGCTAGACCCGTGCTCGCCTATCGCGACGAGGACGGTAGCATCAGCCTATAGGCTCGCCGTGGCAGCACTGCTGCGACGCCCCACCGATATCATGAGGGGCGCCCCCTCAGGCGTCGGCGAGTTCGGGCCGAGCGCGCGCCGCCGGAACGCCGGGGAACTCGACGACATGATCGGCCATGCCAACCACGTCGCAAGCGTCGAAGCGGTGGCCGGTGCGATCCAGCGTCAGCCGGGCGAGCCCGGCCAGACGAGCCCCGCCATCTTCCATTCCGCCATGCTCGACGACCGCGACCGAGGGCAGCCAGTCGATGCCGATACCGTCAGTGGGCCGATCATTGACCTGATGGACATGCCCCTGCGCGACGAAGCGCAGGTCATGGCCGTCGAAAAGCGCCTCAAGGCCACGCCGCGTATCGCGCGAGACATCGCCGTCGACCATCTTGAACCACGGCTTGTTCAGGAACAGGCCGATCGGGCCCGCGCTCGCATCGAGCACCCCGCCCAGCCATGCCATCTGCGGGCTGTCGGGATCAGTATCGAACGACGCCGGGTTGACCCCGATCAACGTCCAGCCGCTGGTGCGGTGAACCCAGTTGTCCTGCCCGAAGGTAGCGTGGAACCGTGCAAGCATGTCGGTCCGGTCAGCTGCTATATCGCCGAGGTGAATCATGCGGTTCGCTCCCGTAACATCAAGACGATCGCGGTCTCGCCTCTGGCGGGAACACTGGCGATCGTCCGGGAATTCTACCGGTAATCAATGCAGCTTTGATGACGTTACTGTTGCGATTCGGCGTCAGGCCGACCAGGCGGCGATATCGTCCTGCTGCCCGATCAAGGCGAGGCCATGGGCGATCGAGGTCAGCTCGTCGCCCGAGCTGATCGCCGCATCGCCGAAGCGCCGCGAGAACAGCGCGCGGACGGCGGGGATCAGCGACGAACCGCCGGTCAGGAACACCCGGTCGATCCCGTCCGCACCAAGCCCGGCGGCGGACAGCGCACGATCGACGGTTGCGTCGATGCGGCGCAGATCCTCGGCGATCCAGCCCTCGAACTCAGCCCGCGCGACGTCCGCCTCGACCTCAAGCCCGGCCCCCGCGAAATGGAAATGGGCCCGGTCGTCAGTCGACAGGCTCCGCTTCAGGCGGCCGACCGCGTCGTACAAGGGGAAACCAAGCTCGTTCTCGATCAGCGCGATCATCCGCCCGATCGCTGCTGGATCGATCGCCGAGCGCTGAAGCCGGTTCAGTTCCTCAAGCGTACGCCGATTGCGCATCAGCGCGAGCCGCGACCAGTCAGCGAAATCATTGAAATAGCCGCCGGGGATATCGAGCACCTTGTCGAACGAACGATAGCTGCCGCCCTTGCCGAGCATCGGCAGCACCAGCCGGTCGACGATGCGCTGGTCGAACCGATCGCCCGCGATGCCGATGCCGGCATGGCCGAGCGGCACGCAGCGCTTCGCCGCCCCCGGCTCCGCCACGCGTACCACCGAGAAGTCGCTGGTGCCGCCGCCAAAGTCGGCGACGAGGATCGTGGCCGGTTCCTCAAGCCGCGTCGCATAGCTGAACGCGGCGCCGAGCGGTTCGTAGACATAGTGGATCTCGGCGCCGAAGCCGGCGAACATCGCGTCATAACGCTGCCGCGCAAGCGCAACGTCGGGCCGCGCGCCGGCATATTCGACCGGCCGCCCGACGATGACGCGTTGGGGCCTGACGTCGAGGCCGCCCCCGGCATGCGCCGCGAGCTTTTGGAGGAACAGCCGCCCGAGCTCTTCGAAACGGTAGCGCTTCTCGAACACCGAAGCATGTTCGAACACGGCGCTGGCCGCGACTGACTTGAACGACTGGATGAAACGCGTGTCCTGCGGATAATCCAGATATTCGGCGATCGCCCAGGGGCCCGCCTCGACCGCCAGGCCGCCACGCACGTCGTCGTCATGCCAGAAGCAGAGCGCCGACCGGAACACCGCGCCGCGTTCCTCGGGGCCATCGAACTCGACCAGCGCCGCGCCCGCATCAGTGCCCGCCCGCGCAAGCACGCTGTTGGTGGTCCCGAAATCCAGGCCGATCGTGGTGCCAGCGGCAACATGTTCCATTGCCGACCTCCGACTCAGCACACAAAGGGGGCGCCTATGCCGCCTTGCGCATGATCGGGGCAAGCCTTGTTATCGGGACGATCAGCCCGGGCCGCCACGGTACAGACCCCTTCCAAAGTCTTGCAACTGCGAGTCGTTTGCGTTATCGCGAGTCACTCTCACTTCGAGCCGGGGCCGTCCGCCAGCAATGACCATCCAGGCCGCGCGGCAGAAGCCACGGCGCAAGACCTTCTGGCTCAAGCAGCTTCACACCTGGCACTGGATAAGCTCAGCGGTCAGCCTTGTCGGGCTCCTGCTGTTCGCCGTCACCGGTTTCACGCTGAACCACGCGGCCGATATCGAGGCCAAGCCCGCGGTCGTTGCGAAGGCGGCGACGCTGCCCACGCCGCTGCTCCGCGCCGTCGCCGCCGTCGACGCACCGGACGTCAAGAAACCCCTCCCGCCCGAGGTGGCGACGTGGGTCGAGGCGCATTTCCCCGCCAGCGCGCGCGGCGACGCCGAATGGTCAGCCGACGAAATCTATCTCGCCCTGCCCCGGCCCGGCGGCGATGGCTGGGTCTCGATCAACCGCGCGTCGGGGGCGGTGACGTCGGAATTCACCGATCGCGGCTGGGTCTCCTACCTCAACGACCTGCACAAGGGCCGCAATTCGGGCACCGCGTGGAAATGGTTCATCGACATTTTCGCCTTTGCCTGTCTCGTCTTCGCGCTGACCGGGCTGGTCCTGCTCCAGCTCCACGCGGCCAAGCGCCCGATCACCTGGCCGCTCGTCGCCCTTGGCCTGGCCATTCCGGCCGGCCTCGCCGTCTTCTTCATCCACTGATCCATCGGGAGTTCCGTCAATGCAGCTCAGCCATCGCCTGATCCTCACCGGCATTCCCGTCGCCGGGCTGGCCGCGGGCACGCCCGCCTTCGCCCAGACGATCGACGTCGCGGTCACCGTGCCGCGCCTGTCAGTCGCCGAATATCACCGCCCCTATGTGGCGATCTTCGTCGAGGGCAATGGCGCCCCGGCCAGAACGCTGTCGGTCTGGTACGACGTGAAGAAGGCGAAGAACGAAGGCCGCAAATGGCTGAACGAGGTGCGATCCTGGTGGCGCGCCTCCGGCCGTACCAACGCCTTCGTCGCCGACGGCACATCGGGCGCGACGCGCGCGCCGGGCGTCCAGGCGCTGAGCTTCAACGCCGCCAAGCTCGGGCTCAAGCCGGGCGAGTACACCCTGGTCGTCGAGGCCGCGCGCGAGACCGGCGGGCGCGAGGTCCTGCGCCTTCCGTTCGCCTGGCCGGCCAAGCCCGGCCAGACGGTCCGCGCCGCCGGCAAGACCGAACTCGGCGCCGTCTCCGTCACCTTCAAGCCCTGATCACGATCGTTCCGGAAGGATGCGCCCATGAAGACCCTCCACAAACTGCTTGCCGCCGCCGTCTGCACGGCCGCGATCGCCGCGCCGCTGCAGGCGCATCGCCTCTGGATGCTGCCCTCGACCACGATCGTGTCGGGTGACGACGACTGGATCACCTTCGACGCCGCCGCGTCGAACGACCTGTTCTTCCCCGACCACCAGCCGCTGCGCGCCGAGCCCGCAGTGGTCCAGCCCGACGGCACGCCGGGCAAGGTCGAGCATATGAACATCGGCCAGTACCGGGCGAATTTCGACCTGCACATGACCCAGAAGGGCACCTACAAGATCGTGATCCAGAATGCCGGGATCATGGGCAGCTTCAAGGTCAACGGCGTCGAGCAGCGCCTGCCGCGCGGCACCACCGCCGACAAGCTCGCCACTGCCGTGCCGGCCGGGGCGACCGATGTGAAGCTGGGCGAATCGATCAGCCGCAATGAGGTGTTCGTGACATCGGGCGCCCCGACCGACACCGTGCTCAAGCCGACCGGCCAGGGCCTCGAACTCGTCCCCGTCACGCATCCCAACGATCTGGTGGCCGGCGAGCCGGCGAGGTTCAAGCTGATCGCCGACGGCAAGCCGGCCGCGAATATCGCCGTCACCGTGATCCCCGGCGGCAGCCGCTATCGCACGTCGGTCAACGAGATCGCGCTGAAGACCGACGCCCAGGGGCAGGTCGCGATCACCTGGCCGGGCGCCGGCATGTACTGGATGTCAGCGTCGACCACCGCGCCGAGCACCATCATCCCGAACGGCGAGAAGCGGATGAGCTACACGACCGTGCTTGAGGTCCTGCAGCCCTGATGACGGGAGCGCCTCGGGTCGCGGTGCCGTTGCACGTCTCGCCCGAGTCGTTCCGGCGACGCGACGCCGGGGCGACGATCGCCCTGTTCGGCGGCGACACGATGGGGACGAGCTGGTCGGCGCGGGTCGTCTCCTCGTGCCCGGGCAGTGACATCCGCTCGGCAATCAGGCGCGCGCTCGACGGCGTGATCGCCGAGATGAGCAACTGGGAACCGGATTCCGACCTGTCGCGCTTCAACCGCACGCCGCCCGGCCTGTGGCAGGAGCTTCCGGCCGATCTCCTCCGGGTGCTCGACGCAGGACTGGCCGTCGCCCGCGCCAGCGGCGGAGCCTTTGATCCGACAGCGGGCGCGCTGGTCGACCTGTGGGGTTTCGGGCCAGCGGGCCGGGGCGACCTTCCGGCGGAGACCGAGGTGATGGCCGCATCGGTCGGCTGGCGGAAGCTGGAGATTTCCGAAACCCGCGCGCGGCGAACCGCCGATGTGCGGCTCGACCTCTCGGGTATCGCCAAGGGATTCGGGGTCGACATGCTGGCCCGCGCGCTACACGGCCTCGGCACCGGCGATTTCCTCGCGGAGATTGGCGGCGAACTGGTCGGAGCAGGCGTCAAGCCGGACGGCGAACCGTGGTGGGTCGAGCTTGAAGCGCCGCCCGGTGCAAGAATCGCCCCCTTGCGCGTTGCGTTGCACGATCTCGCCGTTGCGACCTCGGGCGACTACCGGCGCTTCTTCGAGACAGGCGGGCGACGCTACGCCCATAGCATCGACCCACGGACCCGCCGCCCCGTGGCCAACGGAGTCGCCGCGGTCACCGTGCTGAATCCGAGCTGCATGCTGGCCGACGCATGGGCGACGGCATTGACGGTGCTCGGACCGGAAGAGGGCCTGGCATTGGCCGCCCGGGAGGGTCTTGCCGCACGCTTCATCGTACGGGGCCCCTCCGGATACCGGGAAATCCTGTCGCCTGCGCTGGACGAGATGCTCGGCTAAGGCCCCGCCCTCAGGCGTCGGCCCAGCGGCGCAGCAGATTGTGATAGACCCCCGTCAACTGCACCACCGCGGCGTCATCCTGCCCGCGATCGCCCGCGACCGCCTGCACCGCCGAATCCAGATCGAACAGGATAGTGCGTGCGCTCTCGTCGCGCACCATCGACTGGATCCAGAAGAAGGACGCCACGCGAACACCCCGGGTGACGGGCGTCACATGATGGCGGGTCGAGGCGGGATAAAGCACCATATGGCCGGCCGGCAGCTTGACCTTCTGCTCGCCGAACTGCCCCTCGATCACCAGTTCGCCGCCGTCATAGCTCTCCGGATCGGCGAGGAAGAGCGTCGCCGAAAGATCGCTGCGGATACGGAAATCGCTGCCGCGCCTGATGCGGATCGCATTGTCGACATGGGTATCGAAGGCCTGGCCCCAGGCGTAGCGATTGAACAGGGGCGGGAAGACCTTGAGCGGCAAGGCCGCGGCGACGAACAGGGGCGACACGGCAAGCGCATCGAGCACCATCGCCCCGGCGCGCCGCGCGGCGTCCGAATCCTCGGGCAGCTGCTCGTTGCGCTTGGCAAGGGCCGACTGGTGCCCCGACGTCACATTGCCGTCGACCCAGGCGGCAGCGTCGATGATCCCGCGCATTTCGGCAAGCTGATCGGGCGAGAGCAGGTCGGGAATGGCGATCAGCATCGCGCAGGGCCGCGTCGGATAGATGTGGTTGCGCGCAAGCTGGGCCCTTTCGGTCAAGAGTCCCGCTATTGCGAGCGGTTATCAATGTCAATGAGCGCTGGCCGGCGGGCGCAGCCGGGACGGGGCAATCGCGGCGGTCGTCACGCCGAACGCAGCGAGATCGTCCGGCAGATCCCGGCCCAAGGCGAGCGCAGCGGCGGTACGTGCCAGCGCCGGCGCGGTCTGGATGCCATAGCCGCCCTGTCCCGCCAGCCAGAAGAACCCCTCCACCCCGGGTTCATAGCCGACGACCGGCGTACGATCGGGAACGAAGTTCCGGAGACCGGCCCAGCTATGCCTGATGCTCCGCACGTCGAGCGTCATCGCTTCCTCGGCACGGTGCACCGCGATGGCGATGTCGAGATCGTCCGGCTGGACGTCGCACGGTTCGGTCGGTGTCTCGTCGGCGGGCGATACGAGCAGCAGGCCCGCGTCCGGCTTGACGTAGAAGTTCTCGTCGATGTCGATCAGCAACGGCCAGTCATCAGCAACGACGCCGGTCGGCACGGCGACCAGCGCAGCGGTGCGCCGATGAGCTTGCAGCCCGATCGGCGGCACCCCGGCCATGGTGGCGATCTCGTCAGCCCAGGCACCCGCGGCGTTGATCAATGTGGCAGCCTCATACGCCTCGCCGCCAGCGGTGACATGCCATCCCTCCCCGCGCCGGGCGATCGCAGACACGCGCGCCGCAGTGCGCAGGATGCCCCCACGCTGCCGGAACTGCCGCAGATATCCATGATGCAGTTCATGCACTTCAAGGTCAGTCGACAAAGGCTCGTGCAGTCCGCCGGCGATATAGTCCTCGCGCAGCACGGGGCAGATCAGCTTCATCTCCCCAGGCGTCAGCATCTGCGTGGCCGGGGCGACATCGGGAAGCCCAGCGAAGGCGGCAAGCGTGTCGAGTTGCGCCTCCGACGCGAGGAACAGCGTACCGCGCGGCCTGACCAGCGGCTGGTCGGTAAAGGCCTTTGGCGGATCGAACAGGAAGGATCGGCTTGCCCGGGACAGCGCCCTGATCGCCGCGTTTCCATAGATTTCGGAGAATTGAGCGGCCGACCGGCCAGTCGAATGATAGCCGGGCTGCTCCTCGGCCTCGAGCAGCGTCACGCTTGCTTCGTCGGCGAGCGCCGCGGCAACCGATGCCCCGGCAATCCCCCCACCTATTACGAGGAAATCAATCTTCGCCATTCGAATCGACATCCCCAGTTCCGGGCAATCGCCCCATCGCGCATCAGCGAAAGCTGCCGCTTCGCCTGCCTGCCAATGCTATAGGGGATGACACGAATTCTCCAAATGGAAAATCATAGCTAAATTGGAAAATTTATGGCTGATCATGTTAGCGATGCCCGTCAGGCGCGGGTTTGACGCACCTGACAGCGGGACATCCATTCACGATATGCACGGGACAGCGCCTCCGGAAACGAGCCCGGAGCGACCGATACGAAACCTGTTACAACGCCTGGCGGCCCTCAGGCCCTGGCGGTCTCATATTCGACGTCGTCGCCGTGAAGGTTCAGCAGCGAATCCATCAGGCCGTCCTCGGCACTGGAACAGACCGCCAGCACGACCGCCTCCTCGCAGTCCTTACCGGTCACATAGGCATGGCCCATGGTGGAATCGAGGTAGATGGACTGCCCCTCCTCAAGCGCCACCGGATCGTAGAATTCGCTGTGCACCACGATCCGCCCGCTGACGACGTAGATGAACTCCTCGCCCGGATGGTGGATCAGCTCGCCGAATTCCTCGGCCGATTTCGAGCGGATACGCGTGATCAGCGGGATCATCCGCTTCCGCCGCAGCTCAGTGCAGAGATAATAATAGTCGTAGTTGCGGGTGTTCACCCGCACCGCATGATCGAGATCGCCAAGACTGCGCCGCGCCGTGATGGGCGGCTCGGCGCCGGCATCATTCTCTGCGAACAGCTCCGACATGCGGATGTTGAGCCGCTGGCTGAGCTGGAGGAGCTTGTCATAGGTCAGCGTCAGGCGATCATGCTCGACCTTCGACAGGGTCGAGATCGGGATGCCGCTATGCTCGCTCATCTCCTTGAGCGTCCAGCTGTTGCGCGACCGAAGCGCACGCAACAGCGCGCCCAGCGTGGGCTGGCTGGCCTTCACGGGGCCGCTCGCAGCGGTCGCGCGGGCTGGTCCAGGCCCATGCCGGGGCGCTCTCTAAACCGGCTCATTCCGTCCCAACCGGGATGTTCCCCACGCGATATAGCTCTGGTCATAGAAACTCAGACTATACGCACATACCGGACGGTGCAATCCGGGGATAGGACCGGCCCGGTGGGGAGTCTCAGCGGAGCGACGGCAGGTCGAGACCTTTCTCGCGGGCGCAGTCGATGGCGATGTCGTATCCGGCATCGGCATGGCGCATGACGCCGGTGGCCGGATCGTTCCAGAGCACGCGCTCAAGCCGCCGCGCCGCTGCCTCTGTGCCGTCGGCGACGATCACCATGCCGGCATGCTGCGAATAGCCCATGCCGACCCCGCCGCCATGATGCAGCGACACCCAGGTCGCGCCCGAGGCGGTGTTGAGCAACGCGTTGAGCAACGGCCAGTCCGACACCGCATCCGACCCGTCCCGCATCGCCTCGGTCTCGCGATTGGGGCTGGCGACCGATCCTGAATCGAGATGGTCCCGCCCGATGACGATCGGCGCCTTCAGCTCGCCGCTCGCCACCATCTCGTTGAACGCCATGCCAAGCCGCTGCCGGTCGCCAAGTCCGACCCAGCAGATCCGCGCCGGCAGGCCCTGGAAATGGATCCGCTCCCGCGCCATGTCGAGCCAGGTGTGGAGATGCTTGTTGTCCGGCAGCAGCTCCTTCACCTTGGTGTCGGTCTTGTAGATGTCCTCCGGATCGCCCGACAGCGCCACCCAGCGGAACGGGCCGACGCCCCGGCAGAACAGCGGGCGGATATAGGCCGGCACGAAGCCGGGGAAGTCGAACGCGTTGGCAACGCCCTCGTCCTTGGCCACCTGGCGGATATTGTTGCCGTAATCGACCGTCGGCACGCCCGCCGCCTGGAAATCGAGCATCGAGCGGACATGTACCGCCATCGATGCCTTGGCGGCCACGGCGACGCTCTCCGGATCGCGCTCGCGCCGTTCGATCCACTCGGCGACGCTCCAGCCCGCGGGCAGATAGCCGTTGATCGGGTCGTGCGCCGAGGTCTGGTCGGTCAGCAGATCGGGCCGCACGCCGCGCGCATAGAGCTCGGGCAGGATTTCGGCGGCATTGCCGAGCAGACCGACCGACACCGGCTTTCCGTCAGTTTTTGCCTGCTCGATCATCGCCAGCGCTTCGTCGATCGTCTCGGCGGCGCGGTCCAGATAGCCGGTGCGAAGCCGCATCTCGATCCGGCTCGGCTGGCATTCGATCGCGAGGCAGGAAGCACCCGCCATCACCGCCGCCAGCGGTTGCGCGCCGCCCATGCCGCCGAGCCCGGCGGTCAGCAGCCAGCGGCCCTTCAGGTCGCCGCCATAATGCTGGCGACCCATCTCGACGAACGTCTCGTACGTGCCCTGCACGATGCCCTGGGTGCCGATATAGATCCACGACCCAGCAGTCATCTGGCCGTACATTGCCAGGCCCTTGCGATCGAGCTCGTTGAAATGCTCCCAGGTCGCCCAGTGCGGCACTAGGTTGGAATTGGCAAGCAGCACGCGCGGCGCATCAGCATGCGTGCGGAACACCCCCACCGGCTTGCCCGACTGGATCAGCAAGGTCTCGTCATCCTCGAGCCGGGTCAGCGCAGCGACGATCCGGTCATAGCTTTCCCAGTCCCGCGCCGCGCGGCCGATCCCGCCATAGACGACCAGTTCCTCGGGCCGCTCCGCCACATCGGGATGGAGGTTGTTCATCAGCATCCGCAGCGGCGCTTCAGTCAGCCAGCTCTTCGCCGACAAGGCGGTACCGGTGGCGGGGCGAATGATGCGGCTATTGTCCAAACGAGTCATAGAACGTCCTTGAGCGCGAAGGCGGTGCACGCCTCCAGAATACGGATAAGCGTCGCACGCAGCGGCGCGGCGGTGTCGGGATCGAGCGGGGTGGGCCAGATGTCAGGCGCCGGCATCTCGGGCTCGGCCATATAGCCGCGCATCGCCAGCTCCATCTGGATCGCGTGGACGCCGTCCAGGGGGCGACCATAATGACGGGTAGTCCAGCCCCCCTTGAAGCGGCCGTCCAGCACATGGCTCATGCCTGATGCGGCACATTCAGCCTCCACCGCCCCGGCCAGGGCCGGATCGCAGCTCGCGCCGGAGAAGGTGCCGATATTGAACTGGGGCAATTCGCCCTCGAACAGCCGGGGGATATGGCTGCGGATCGAGTGGGCATCGTACAGCACCACTCGCGAATGCTCCCTCCGCAGCCGCGCCAGTTCAGCGGCAATCGCCTCATGATAGGGATCGAACCATAACGAACGACGCCGCGCGATCTCCTCGCCGTCGGGTTGGCACCCGACACGATAGAGCGGCCCGCCGTCGAAGGTCGTGGTCGGGCACAATTCGGTCGTCGCCTGTCCGGGATAGAGCGACGCGCCAGACGGATCGCGGTTCACGTCGATCACGCTGCGCGAGACGGTCGTACGGACGGTTGTCGCGCCGAGATCGCCGGCAAAGTCGTAGAGCCGGTCGATCCACCAATCGGCATCGCGTCGCGCGAGCCACGGCGACACGAACCCGCCCTCGATCTCCGCTGGAAGATCAGTGCCGGTATGCGGAAAGCTGACGACGAGCGGCGCGGTGCCGCGCCGGATCTCCACGCTCATCCCGCCACTCCCGGCAGGGCGATCCCCACTGCCTCGACCAGCGCGCCGGAACGGATGATCGCGTTCGCCGCCTCCATATCGGGATGCATGTGGCGATCATGGTCAAGCCACGGCACCTCGCGTCGCAGCCGCGCCCGCGCTGCCTCGAGCGCGTCGGACGAGGTGAGCGGCACATGGAATTCACAACCCTGCACGGCGGCGAGCAATTCGATGCCCAGTACCGCGCCAAGATTCTCCGCCATGTCGAGCAGCCGGCGCGCACCATGCGCCGCCATCGAGACATGGTCTTCCTGGTTGGCCGAGGTCGGGATCGAATCCACGCTCGCCGGATAGGCGCGCTGCTTGTTCTCGGAGACAAGCGCCGCCGCCGTCACCTGCGGAATCATGAAGCCGGAGTTGAGCCCCGGCTGCGGCGTCAGGAAGGCGGGCAGGCCCGACAGCGCCGGATCGACCAGCATGGCGATGCGCCGCTCAGCGATCGAGCCGATCTCGCAGAGCCCGAGCGCGATCATGTCAGCCGCGAAGGCGACCGGCTCGGCGTGAAAATTGCCGCCCGACAGCGCCTCGTCGGTGTCGGCGAAGATCAGCGGATTGTCGGAGACGCAGTTCGCCTCATTCTCCAGCGTCGCGGCGGCCTGGCGCAGCACGTCAAGCACCGCGCCCATCACCTGGGGCTGGCAGCGCAGGCAATAAGGATCCTGCACGCGCGGATCGCCCACCGCATGCGAGGCGCGGATCGCCGACCCCGTCATCAGGGTACGCAGCGCCGCCGCGGTCTCGATCTGCCCGGCATGGCGGCGGAGCGTGTGGATGCGCGGATCGAACGGCGTGTCCGATCCCTTGGCCGCCTCGGTCGAAAGCGCTCCGGTGACGAGCGCCGACTGGTGCAGCAGTTCCGCCTCGAACAGCCCCGCCAGCGCGTTGGCGGTGGAGAATTGCGTGCCGTTGAGCAGCGCCAATCCTTCCTTGGGACCAAGCGTCACCGGCGCCAGCCCGGCGCCGGCCAGCGCTTCGGCCGCCGGCAGCCGCTGCCCGTCTACCAGGATGTCACCGACCCCGATCATCGTTGCCGCCATATGCGCGAGCGGCGCGAGATCGCCCGAGGCGCCGACCGACCCCTGTGCCGGGATCAGCGGCGTCAGCCCGCGCGCCAGCATCGCTTCGAGCAGGGCAACGGTCGCCGGCTGCACGCCCGATGCGCCCTGGGCAAGGCTGGCCAGCTTCAGCGCCAGCATCAGCCGTACCACCGGCACCGGCGACGGCCCACCGGTTCCGGCGGCATGGCTCAGCACGATGTTGCGCTGGAGCGTGGCGAGATCGCCCGCCTCAATGCGAACGCTGGCGAGCTTCCCGAAACCGGTGTTGATGCCATAGACCGGCTCGCCGCGGGCGAGGATCCGCTCGACCGCGGCAGCGCTGGCCGCGATCACCCCGGCCGACGCCGGATCGAGCGATACGGCCGCGCCCCGATAAATGGCACGCCAGTCACGCAGCGGCACTGCACCGGGTTTCAGGACAATCGCTTTCATAGACCACTCCAGATACGGGCATGGAGCGGGTTGAACCCCATGCGATAGACGAGTTCGGACGGGTGACCCACGTCCCAGATGGCGAGATCGCAGGCCTTGCCTGCCTCAAGCTTGCCGACCTCGTCCTGCAGGCCGAGCGCGCGGGCCGCATTGACGGTCACGCCGCGCAGGCATTCAGTCACGGTCAGGCGGAACAGCGTCGCGCCCATGTTCATGACCAGCAGCAGCGAGGTGAGCGGCGAGGTGCCGGGATTGCAGTCGGTCGCGAGCGCGATCGGCACGCCTGCCTCGCGCAACGCGACGATCGGCGGCAGCATCGTCTCCCGCACGAAATAATAGGCGCCGGGCAAAAGGGTCGCGACCGTGCCGCTCAGCGCCATCGCCGCGATACCGTCAGCATCGAGATATTCGAGATGGTCGGCCGACAGCGCGCCATAGCGCGCGGCGAGCGCGGCACCGTGCAGGTTCGACAGTTGTTCGGCATGGAGCTTGACCGGCAGGCCCTGCGCCGTGGCGGCGATAAAGATGCGCTCGGTCTGCGCCGCGGTGAAGCCGATCCCCTCGCAGAACGCATCAACGGCATCGGCGAGGCCCGCCCCTGCGACCGCCGGGATCATCGTGCCGCAGACCAGATCGACATAGCCGTCGGGATCGCCGGCCCATTCGGGCGGCAGGGCGTGCGCGCCGAGGAAGGTCGTGCGGATGCGGACCCGCCGGGCTTCGCCCAGCGCGCGTGCCGCGCGCAGCATCTTCAGTTCGTCGTCGAGCGTCAGGCCATAACCCGACTTCACCTCGACGGTCGTTGCGCCTTCGGCGATCAGCGCATCGAGACGGCGCAGCGCGCTCCCGACAAGCTCTGCCTCGCTGGCGACCCGAGTCGCGGCCATGGTCGAGCGGATGCCGCCGCCGGCCCGGGCAATCTCTTCATAGGTTGCGCCGTCCAGCCGCATCTCGAACTCGCGCGCGCGGTCGCCGGCATGGATCAGATGGGTGTGACAATCGATCAGCCCCGGCGTGATCCAGCGGCCTTCACAGTCGATCGACTCGTCCGCTTCGAAGGCGGGCGCACCGTTCGCCGGCCCGGCATAAGCGATTCGCCCGTCCCGCGCCGCGACGATGCCGTCCTCGACCAGCCCAAGCCCTTCGCCCACGCAGGTCGCCAGCCGGGCATTGCGCCACAGGCGGTCGCAGCGGGAATGGTTCGGAGTCGTCATGCGATACAGACTTGGCCAATCCGATGAATATGTCTAGACATATTCGTACCGACAGGCAGGAGAAGATGATGCCGGCATTGTGGTTCGAGACCGCGTTCGTGGAAAACGACTGGGTCGACCGGGTTCGGCTGGAGATTTCAGGCGGCCTGATTTCCGCGATCGCGACCGGTGTCGATCCGGCCGCCGGAGACGAGCGCCATGCGATCGGCCTGCCCGGCCTGCCCAATCTCCACAGCCATGCGTTCCAGCGCGGCATGGCTGGCCTCGCCGAGCAGCGCGGCACGACCGGCGACGATTTCTGGTCGTGGCGCGACCTGATGTATCGCTTTCTCGACCGGCTCGGCCCGGACGATGTCGAGGCGATCGCGACGCTTGCCTATGTCGAGATGCTAGAGGCCGGCTTCACGCGGGTCGGCGAGTTCCATTATCTCCACCACGATCCCGATGGCCGCCGCTATGCCGACCCGGCGGAGATGGCTGCGCGCGTCGCGGCGGCGGCGCAGGCGAGCGGCATTGCCCTTACCCTGCTGCCGGTCTTCTACGCCCATGGCGGCTTTGGCGGCGCGGCGCCCGGTGCTGCGCAACGCCGCTTCCTGAACCATGTCGACGGCTATGCCCGATTGCTGGACGGAAGCCGCAGCGCCGTCGCCGCCCTGCCCGACGCCGTGGCCGGTATCGCACCGCACAGCCTGCGCGCGGCGACACCCGATGAGCTTCGCGCGATCCTGCCGCTGGCGGGAACCAACCCGATCCACATCCATATCGCCGAGCAGCGCAAGGAAGTGGCCGATTGCCTCGCCTGGAGCGGCCGGCGGCCGGTCGAATGGCTGCAGGACGAAATGCCGGTCGATCCCCGCTGGTGCCTGGTCCATGCGACTCATGTCACTGATGGGGAGCGCTCCACTCTTGCCCGCAGCGGCGCGATCGCCGGGCTTTGCCCAATCACCGAGGCCAATCTCGGCGACGGCATCTTTCCGGCGGCCGCCTATCTCGCGGAGGGCGGTGCCTTCGGGATCGGCAGCGATTCCAACGTGCTGATCTCCGCCACCGAGGAACTGCGCCTGCTCGAATATGGCCAGCGGCTGAGCCTGCACCAGCGCTGCGTCCTTGCCGGCGAACGGCCCTCGATCGGCGCGACATTGTTCGCGGGCGCCCTGGCCGGCGGATCGCGCGCGCTGGGTGTCGAAGGCGGTATCGCGACCGGTTGTCCCGCCGACCTTGTCTCGCTGGATGCCGACGACCCCGCCTTTGTCGCGCGTTCGGGCGACAGGCTGCTCGACAGCTGGATTTTCGCGGCGCGCACGGGGATAGACTGTGTCTGGCGCCGGGGTACCCGGCTGGTGGAGGGTGGCAGGCATGTGCGCGGCGAAGAAACACGGCGGCGCTTTTCGGCCGTGCTCGCCCGCCTGATGGACGGATGACGATCGAGGCTCGCATCCGGCGCGACATCGAGGAGCGCATCCGGTCAGGCGAATGGGCGCCCGGCACGCGAATCCCGTTCGAGCATGAGCTCGTCGTCACCTATGGCTGCGCCCGCGCCACCGTGAACAAGGCGCTCAGCCGCCTCGCGCGCGAAGGGCTGATCGAACGCCGCCGCCGGGCCGGATCGTTCGTGGCACATCCGCGCATCCAGTCGGCGGTGGTCGGCGTGCCGGATATCGGCGCCCTGATCGCGGCGCGCGGCGAGGCCTATCGCTGGAAGCTGATCTCGAAGAGCCTCGACATGAGCCCGCCGGGAGAGGTCGAGACGAGCGCCACCGCGCGATGGCTTCGGCTTTGCGGGATCCATCTGGCGAGCGCCCAACCCTTTGGCTGGGAAGAGCGCTGGCTCGACCTGGGCACCGTGCCCGAGGCAGCGGAAGTCTCCTTCGACGAGGTCGCGCCCGGCACCTGGCTGCTCGGCCACGTGCCCTGGACTGACGCGCGTCACCGGATCGGTGCCGTCGCCGCCTCGCCCGCCGTCGCACGCCATCTCCATATCACTCCCGGCTCGCCCTGCCTGCAGATCGAGCGCTGGACCTGGCGGAGCGACGCGGCGGTCACCTTCGCGCGGCAGCTCTTCCCGGGCGATCGCTATGACCTGGTCGAGGATTTCACGCCGCGCTGACGGCATGGCTTGCCGCAATCAGGCGTTCGGGGAACGCGACAAACCGGTCGCCAGTGCGTATCCGTCGGGCATGACCGCATCCAAGCCTGCCATCCTGTTCGTCTGCCTCGGCAATATCTGCCGCTCTCCCCTGGCCGAAGCGGCGTTCCGGGCCGAAGCGGATCGCGCGGGGCTGTCGGTCGAGGCCGATTCTGCCGGGACGGGGGACTGGCATATCGGCGCCGGTCCCGACCGCCGCGCGGTGGCGACAGCGAAGCGCCACGGCATCGACATTTCGGGCTATCGCGCCCGGCAGGTCAGCGCCGAGGATTTTCGCCGATTCACCCATATCTTCGCGCTCGACGCCAATAATCTCGCTGACCTGCAGGCAATCGCGCCGGCGGATTCGACCGCGGCGCTGGACCTCCTGCTGAACGTCGCGCCGGGTCGCGAAGGCCAGGCGGTACAGGACCCTTATTACGGTGACGACGCGGGATTCGAGACGACCTGGAGCGATGTCAACGCCGCCGCCCGGGCGCTGGTGGAACGGCTACGGGCCTGAAGATCGCTCTTCAGGCCCCCCGTTTCACTTTCCGGCGCTCGTGCCCTTCTTCATCAACTTGCGCTGCAGGAACTCCTGAGTCTTGTCGAACACCGTCAGCCAGCTCCGGTGACGGATGAAGTCGTGCACCTCGTCGGGCAGGACGAACAGCTCAGGCTCGACCTTGCCGACCTCGCGCAATGCCCCGACCAGCTCGACCGACTGAGCGAAGTTCACCGCGCGGTCGTCGTCGCCCTGGATGATCAGCACGGGTGCGGTCCAGTCAGCGACGCTGCTGATCGCCGAGGATTTCACCGCCACCTCGGCCGGTCCGGGAGGTGCGCCTGGCTCGGTGAGGTAAGGCAGGAAGGTCTTCCAGTTGTGCACCCCGGCGATATCGACACCGGCGGCAAAGTCGTTCGGCAGCTTCGACAGCGCGAGCGAGGTCATCACCCCGCCATAGCTCATCCCGTAGACGCCGATGCGCGAGGCATCCACATCCGGGCGGGTCTTGAGATAGGCGACCGCGCCGGCGATATCGCGAACCTCACTGCCGCCCGTCTCGGCGAACTCGAGCGGTTCGCGCCAGTTGAGGCCGTAGCCGGTGCCGCCGCGGAAATTGACCGACAGGACAATATAGCCTTGGCTCGCGAGGAACTGGTTCATTGCATAGAGATGGGTATAGGCACCCATCGGATGCCAGCCTAGCAGCATCTGCCGCTGCGGGCCGCCATGGAAGAACAGGATGGCGGGCTTCCTGCCCGTTGCCTTGCCTTCCGGAAGGAAGAGCTGGCCGTGCACCGGCAGCCTGTCGCTGGCATCGAACACGACGCGCTGCGGCACGACCAGCGTCTGGCGCGGATAGTTTTTCGAGACGGCCGGCACATAGACCGGCGCCATCGCGCCATTGGCGCCGAGCGCGACCGGCGCCATCGGATCGCGGCCAGTGCCGTGCAGCGCATAGACCACGCCGTCCTTCGCGATAGCCGGCAGATCCTCGATGCTGCTGCCCCTGGTCAGTGCACGCGCGGTACCGCCCGCGGCAGGGACTTCCCAGAGATGGCGGTGATCATCATCGGTCGAATTGGACGAGAAGACGATCTTCCTGCGTGACGGGTCGAGATCCGCCGCGAAAATCTCGGAGCCGTCCGGCGTCAGCGGGGCTGCCTCGCCGCCGCCGGCAGGGACCGAATAGAGCCGGATCCATCCGGTCTTCTCCCACGGGAAGACGAGGCGGTCATCGGCGGCCCAGAGCAGCATCGTGCCGTCCTCGACCTGGCGGAAGGCGCTGCCCGGGCCTGGCGCCGCGCGCCAGACCTGCCGCGATTCACCCGTCACCGCATCGCCGACCCAGATCGACCAGGGCGGTGCGGCGCGGATCGGCAGGAAACCGCGGAACGCCGGCTGGCCCGCGGGAATCCGCACCCAGGCGACCCGCTTGCCGTCGGGCGACCATTGCGGGGCACCATCCCGGTCAGTGCCGGGCGCCATCCACAGGATCTTCGCGCTGGCGAACTCATAAATGCCGAGCAGCGCCTGCCCGTCGCGGCGATGGCTGACGAACGCGATCCTCGATCCGTCGGGCGACCAGGAAATGCCACTGGAGGAGCCGCGATCGTGGATCAGCTGAGTCGCCGCATCCTTCGATCCGAGCCGGGCGAGCCAGATCTGGCCGCCGCGGATGAAGGCGATTCGGTCGTCGGCCGGCGATGCCTTCGGGGCTTCGCCAGGGCCGAAGGTGCGCGCGGTCGCCTCGCCGATCGTCAGCGCCAGCACTTCCTTGACCATTGGGCCGGACGGCAGGCTTTCAGTGTTGACCGGGCCGCCGCCTTCAAGGCTGCCGCCGCCGGTATAGACGATCGCCTTGCCGCCATTCGCCCAGGTCAGGTGATCCAGCTCATAACCGTCGTCGCGGCTGTAGCTGGTGACCCGGGCCGGTGCGAACGAACCGTCCGGCTTGCGCTCAGCGACGATGATGTTGCGCACGCCCTGCTCATTCGAGACCCAGGCGACGCGTCCGTCAGTCCGCGATGCGGTCAGATCCATCGGGAAGGGCGCGCTCATCACGCTTTCGAGCGCAGGGCCCTGCGCAAGAGCCGGCGCGGCAAGCGGCAGCGACGCCGCCCCGCACAGCAGGGCCATGACACATGCGCGATTCAACGTCCTGATCCTCATTCCACACCTTTCGAGCCTGTGATTGACGATGCTCCCGGGAAACCTCCCCCGCCGGCCGAAGGCGAGATCGCCTCGGCCCCAGCGGCGGTCTTCGATACGCGCGTTACGCCGGCATGCCTTTTAACAGCCGGTACAGCCCCAGCGTCAGCAGCGGGACCACGTAGACCGCGAGCAGCGCATAAGCGAGAATCCGGTAGCCATTGCCGATCAGCGCGACGAGGCCGAAGCGGTCGGCCACGAAGATGCACCCGATCAGCAACAGGGTCGCGATGCCTGCCCGTGCCCGGTGCGACAGATCGACGCCGCGCCGTTTACGCCACACCGCCGCGATCCGTTCATTGATCGCGTGGACCGATCCGGTGCCGCTTTCCAGCAGTGCCGCGAAGATCATCAGCTGGAACAGCAGATGGAAGACCGGGATCTGCAACTGCTGAAGCATGAAGTCCGACGGCAGGGTCTCGCTGGCGATGCCGGGATAGAAGGCGATCATGGCGATGAAGAACAGGAGCGCTGGCAGCATCGCCAGCGGGCCGGCGATCAGGCCCGAGACGATCGCATCGCGCTGGCTGGTCAGGTGGCGCATCACCGGCAGGATCACCACCGCGCCGACGATGTTGTAGCCGGCATAGGTCAGGCCGCCTGCCGCCCAGCCGTCGGTCGGAGCCGCCAGCGCGAGATTGGCCGAGATGCGATCGCCGAAGCTGGTCAGCGCCAGCACGACGAACAGCGCATAGACGCCGTAGAGCAGGAACGAGACATATTTGAACAGCCGCTCGACCGAGGCATTGCCGAAGGTCGCGAACAGCGCGATCGCGCCCGCGAGCGTCAGCGTGCCGACGATCGGCGGCAAGCCCATGGTCGCGGCCCCGATCGCCCCCGCCGCGGCGCCGAATACCGACAGGATCAGGATGACGAACGCCACATAGGCGATCTCGAACAGGATCCAGCCCGGACCGAGCAGTCGCTCGAAGAAGGTGCGGTAGTCATAGGCCTGGGCTGCTCGAGCGAAGGCAAAGGTGACGGCGCAGACCGCGCTCCAGATGACCATCGCCAGCAGCATCCCGGCGAGCCCACCCCAGGGGCCGCTCGGCAGGAAGAACTCGGCGAGCTCGCGGCCGGTGGCATAGCCGCCACCGATCACCACCGCCTTGAACGCGAAGCCTGGCAACAGGAAACGCTGGAACCAGCTCGAGCGGACGGCGCCGTCACCCTGGGCCATGAATCAGGCGCGCCCGGAAGCGCGGCCGGAGCGGCAAGCGCCCCGGACCTGGCGGAAGATCATGACTGGCTCCATCCGGCTACGGGTACGAGGTCGGCAGCGAGGGATCATCCGCCCCAGGTCGCCGTCAGCAGGCGCTGGAAGTTGCCGCCAAGTATCGCCGCGATGTTCGCGTCGGAATAGCGGCGGCGAATCAGTTCCTCGGTCAGGTCGTACATCTTCAACGGATGATCGAACCCGTCGGTGTCGATCTTCTCGCGGAAGGCGTAGCTTGACTTGTACGCGGCACGGATCTGCTTCTGAACTTCCGGCGGGGTGTCGTCATAGCCGTTGAGATCGGCATCGGAGCCGATGCCGACATGCTCGACGCCGATCAGCTTCACGACGTGGTCGATATGGTCGACTATGTCGACGATCGTGGTGGGTTCCTTCTCGCTGACGAACATGCGCACCCCGGTGATGCCCATCACCCCGCCCTTGGCGCCGAGCGCCTTGATCGCCTCGTCAGTCTTCAAGCGGGGATGGTTGACGAGCGCGCGGCAATTGCTGTGCGTGATGGCAATCGGCTTGGGCGAGATCGCGATGGCATCGAGCGTGGTACGATCGCCGCAATGCGACACGTCGACGAGCATGCCGACCTCGTTCATCGCGCCGATGATCTCAGCACCAAGATCGGAGACGCCCCCGTCGACGCGTTCGGTCGAGCCCGAGCCAAGCAGATTCTGGCTGTTATAGGTGAGCTGCGAACAACGCTGGCCGATCTGGTAGAAATATTTCACATCCTCCGGCCGGCGGAGGTGATCCGAATTCTGCACGCCCATGATGATCGCGCATTTGCCGTCCTTCTTGGCCCGGACGAGATCCGCGGCCTTGTCGACCAGGGTGAAGACATGGCTGTTGCGCCCGGCATAGCCCTGCCAGGTGGCGAAGAAATCAAGTACTGCCTCGCGCGGGTTCGGCCCCCCCAGGCCGACCGCATGGTGGAAGCCGGTGATGCCGCTGGACAGGAATTCCTTCGCATCCTTTTCACTCAGTGGCGCCGCAAAGAACTTGGGACCCATGTCGATCTTGAGCGCGCCGAGCATGTCGATGATGAGCGACTGGCGGACGAGGTCGACCGCGCGCTTCGAATAGGTCTTCGGCGACGCCGCATCGAGGCGGTACTGGCCGAAGTTGATCATCGGGAAACCGGAGGCCGCGAGCGCGGTCGCCCCGCCGAGAAGCTGACGTCGCGACATGGGGAGTAGCTTCTTCACGGTGGCCTCTCTGTAGATTATTTGATTGATCGGGATGGTATGATCCCAATTGGAGAACTGTCAAACGGAATTGTGCCACTGGTCGACGGGAAGTAAGCGGACCCGCACCCCGCCCCCGAGGCTCTGATCCAGCAAGGCGGGAGCATCGATCACTATCGTCATGCCGGACTCGTATCGGCATCCACTGTGTCGCGAGAACCGGAGCGCGATGATACGCGGCACGGCGAGCCCCGGAGCAGGTCCGGGGTGACGATTCGAGGTAGGTCGGATCGACCTTCACCTCATTGGCACCGCCGCCGCATGGAGGAGGGTTCGCGCGGGGGGCGCAGAGAACGCGGCGCTGATTTCCGGACTTGATCATCGTGCACAGGCAAGCTGCCTGTTTGTGGCGTGTTCGCCATTGCAAACCGCCGGAGCCACTGGCCAGACCCTCTCAGCGTCCTCTGCGCCTCCGCGCGAACCATCCTGCAGCGCCGACGGGCCGGCTCTGGATGTCGATCCGCCCCAGGTGGAGCCATCCCAGATACGACGCGGATTCTGTCGGGCTGACCGTCCATGCGGGACTGCCCTCAGGCACACGCCACCGGCGCAGGCGGACTGTCGTCGCGCGGGTTGCCGTGTCAGGTGTCGTAACCGGGACGCGCCCTGTCGAGAGCGCGCCCGGCAGTTCCGGAGATAACGCGCGGTGCGTTATTCCAGGTCGTTCTCGCTGATCACGATCAGCGCCTGGTCGCTGTTGCGCGCAAGCGCGACCAGGCCGGCGTCAGCGATCACGTCGCTGAAGCGGTTGAACATATCGACCGCATCGTCATCCGGCGCATCGCCGCTCAGCGCTTCCAGCACTGCATATTGGACAGCGAATTCATATTCGTCGCCATCGACTTCGCCGGTGAACTCGACGAGCTGTTCATGCTCATTGTCGAGGATCGTCGACTGGTCGATGTCCATCTTGTCTGCCGCCACGCCGATCTTCCCTCTTTGCCGTTACGCGCCACGGGCGCCCTGCCCCGCCTATCCGTAACGCGCCGACAGAGGTCAAGCTCCCCGTGCTACAGGTTGAGCAGCGCGGGGTCGCCGCCCTGGGCGGTGATGTTGACTGAGACCGCACGTTCAAGCGCATAGCGCAGCAGCGCATGGGGGCCGCCCGCCTTGGGACCAGTGCCCGACAACCCCTCGCCGCCGAACGGCTGGACTCCGACCACCGCGCCGATGATCGAGCGGTTCACATAGACGTTGCCAGCAGGTACCGCCTCGCGCACTTCCTCGGCAAAACGGTCGATCCGGCTATGGACGCCAAGCGTCAGGCCATAGCCCCGTGCGGCCAGCTTGCCCGCTACCGCTTCGAGATTATTGGGGTCGTAGCGGTAGATGTGCAGGATCGGGCCAAACACTTCGCGCTCGAGGAAATCGGGCGTCGGCACTTCGGCGATGACAGGGCCGAAGAAACTGCCCCGCGTCGCGAGCGCGCCGGGATCGAGCCGGGCAACGATACGCGCCTCCTTTTCCAGCCGGGCGACATGCCTGTTCAGCGCCTCGCGCGCCTCCTCGTCGATCACCGGGCCGATGTCCGTCGAAGGGTCGCCGGGGTTGGCGAGGACCTGGGCCTCGAGCGCGCCGACCAGGGTCGCGATCGTCTCCTCGGCAGTGTCCTTCGGCAGGTACAGCAGGCGGAGCGCCGAGCAGCGCTGCCCGGCTGAACCGAAGGCGGAGAGAATCACGTCGTCAACCACCTGCTCGCGCAGCGCGGTCGAATCGACGAACATGCCGTTGAGCCCGCCGGTCTCGGCAATGAACGGGACGATCGGGCCGGGACGCGCAGCCAACGTCCGGTTGATCGCGCCCGCGGTGTCGGTACCGCCGGTGAAGGCGACGCCGTCGACACCCGGATGCGCGACCAATGCCGCGCCAACGATAGCGCCATCGCCCGGCACCAGCGCGAGCAGCGCCGGATCGAGCCCTGCCCTGTGGTAGATGCGCACGGCTTCCGCCGCGATCAGCGGGGTCTGTTCGGCTGGCTTGGCCAGCACGGCATTGCCTGCCGCCAGCGCGGCGGCGATCTGGCCAGTGAAGATCGCCAGCGGGAAATTCCATGGCGAGATGCAGGCGAACACGCCGCGGCCGTGCAATTCCAGGCTGTTCACCTCGCCGACCGGGCCGTCGAGAATCACTGGCGCACCGAACTGGCGCTCGGCGAGCATCGCGTAATAGCGGCAGAAATCGACTGCCTCGCGCACCTCGGCGACGCCATCGTTGAGCGTCTTGCCCGCCTCAAGCGAGAGCAGCGCGACGAGCCGGTCCTCCTCCGCCTCAAGCGCATCGGCCATCGCACGCAGCACGACTGCGCGGCCGGTGCCGGTCAGCGCGTTCCAGCGCGGCTGCGCCTTGCGCGCGAGCTTGATCGCCGCATCGATATCCGCGGGCGTCGCGCTGCCGACCTGTCCGATCGTCAGGCTGCGATCAGCGGGATTGGTGACGGGCTCGGTCGGCCGCGTGACGAGCTTGCCGCCGATGATCGGCCCGGCCTTGAGCTTTTCGGCACGTACCATGGCGAGCGCCTTGCCAGCCGTATCGCGCGCAGCCAGCAACGAGAAGTCGCGGCCTTCCGAATTGCGACGGGCGGCACCGTAGAGCCGCGACGGCACCGGAATCTTGTCATGCGCGCGGGGATGGGCCTCGACGATCGCGACGGGATCTCGAACGACCTCGGCGGCCGGGATTTCCTCGTCGAGCAGCGCATGGACGAAGCTGGTGTTCGCGCCATTCTCGAGCAGGCGGCGGACGAGATAGGGCAGCAGTTCCTCATGTCCGCCGACCGGCGCATAAGCGCGCAGGATGATGCCGCCATAGCGCTTGTCCGCCCCGGCATAGAGCGCCTCGCCCATGCCGTGCAGCCGCTGATGCTCGATCCGGACACCAGCCGCATCGGCCATGTGGCGCACCGCCGCCAGGGTATGAGCGTTGTGCGACGCGAATTGCGGATAGAGCGCAGGCGAGGCATCGATCAGCGCCTTCGCGCAGACCAGATAGCTGAGATCGGTCGCTGCCTTGGTGGTATAGACTGGATAATCCGGCCGGCCGGCGACCTGGGCGCGCTTGATCTCGCTGTCCCAATAGGCGCCCTTGACCAGGCGGATCATGATCCGGCGGCCCGTCTCCTTCGCCAGATCGGCCAGCGCGGCGATGACCAGCGGCGCGCGCTTTTGATAAGCCTGGACGACGACGCCGAGGCCCTTCCAGTCGCCAAGCTCCGGCTCCCGCACCAGCCGGTCGACCAGCTTGAGCGAGAGCACGAGGCGATCCGCCTCCTCCGCATCGATCGCGAAGTTCAGGTCGTAGCGCGCGGCGATCAGCGCGAGGCGCTTCACGCGGGGATAAAGCTCGTCCCAGACTCGCGCTTCCTGCACTGCCTCGTAGCGCGGATGGAGCGCCGACAGCTTGACCGACACGCCATGCCCAAGCTCAGGCCCGGCGCCGGCCGCTGCCTTGCCGACCGTCTCGATCGCATCAGCATAGATCTGCTCGAAGCGTGCCGCGTCGACCTCGGTCCGGGCGCCCTCGCCCAGCATGTCGAACGAGCAGAGCGTGTCTTCCTTCTTCGCCCGCGCCAGCGCTGCCTCGATCGTGCGGCCAAGCACGAACTGCTCGCCCATGATCCGCACCGCGGCGGCCACCGCCTGGCGAATCACCGGCTCGCCGATGCGCGCCGCGATGCGCTTGATATAGCCGCCGATATCCTTCTTCGCGGTCTCGTCCGCCTCGACCAGCTTGCCGGTCAGCAACAGGCCCCAGGTCGAGGCGTTGACGAACAGGCTGTCCGACTTGCCGACATGACTTGCCCAGTCGGCCGACCCGATCTTCTCGGCGATCAGCCGGTCGCGCGTTTCGGCATCGGGCACGCGCAGCAGCGCCTCGGCGAGGCACATCAGCGCAAGGCCCTCGCGCGTGCCGAGCGAGAATTGCTGGAGGAAATCCTCGACCACGCCCTGTTTCTTCGCCGCCGAGCGCGCCGACTCAACCAGCGCGATCGCCTCCGCCACGACAGCTTTGCGCTCCGGGGCCGAAAGTGGCTGGCGCGCGAGCAGATCGGCGATGGTCTCAGCCTCGTCGCGATATTTGGCGTCGTCGATCGAGTCCCAGGGCGAGCGTGGCATCAAGGTTTCCTTGGCGAATGGCGAGATGGCTGAACTTCTTCGTCATACTGCTTTCGGCGATAAACGTGCTTCGTTATATTGCCGCATATTCCGAAGGAGTTTGCATTTTGAACGTCCGCACCGTGGAATCTTCGGCCGATGGCGTGGACCTCCGAATCCTGCGCATCCTCCAGGAGGACGGCCGCATCACCAACCAGGAACTGGCGAGCCGGGCCGGCCTGTCACCGGCCGCCTGTTTCGACCGGGTGAAGCGGTTGCGCGCGAGCGGGGTGATCGCCGGCTATACCGCCCTGCTCGATCCGGCGAAGCTCGGGCAGGCGCTGCTGATCTTCGTTGAGGTGGTGCTCGACCGTACCACCGACGATGTGTTCACGGCGTTCGCCGCGCAGGTCGGCGACATCCCCGAAGTGCTTGAATGCCATATGGTGGCAGGCGGGTTCGACTATCTGCTCAAGGTGCGCGTGGCGGACATGGCCGCCTATCGCCGCTTCCTCGGCGAGATCCTGACCAGCATTCCCGGTGTGCGCGAGACGCGGACCTATGCGGTGCTTGAGGAGGTGAAAGCGACGACGCGGCTGCCGATCTGAGCCCGGCCATCGGACGAGAGTTGCGGACATCGGCAATGGCTGAGCTGCCACCCAGGCCGGCAAGGCTGTCGCAGCGCACGCTCATTCCGTTCAGGTTGTGCTAGGGTATGACCGGTCTATAAGACACGAATGACCCGTTCGACGCACCGGCACTTTCGTGCCTTTCCGACAGCGCTCGTCCTTGTGGCGGCAGTTTCCTTCTGGCCAATGGCCTCGTTCGCCCAATCCAATCCGGAACAGGCGGCAACGACGACACAGGCCGCGCCGTCCTCGGGCGGCGATGTCATCCGCCTGACGGATGAGCAGCGGATGGAAATACTGAACAACAACACCGTGGAAAAAGCCGCAGCAGCCCGAGGCGAACTCGTCGGGGCGGACGCTCCCGGACGGGCCATCCATGGCGAGATCGGCGTGATGATCGGGTCGCATGGCACGCGTGGCGCCTATGGCACCGCGAACATCCCCCTGGGCGAGAATGCAGGGGCCACGGTATCGTTCGAAAGCAGCACCTTCGGATATCGTCGCTAGCATTGACGCTGCCGTAGACCGGCGATCACCTCCGTATCGCGCCCGCGTTGCGTGGCAAGGGGTCGCCCGCACGGCGGAGACAGTGATTCGGGAAAGTCCGCTCTTCGGATCTCAGCCCGGATTGCTGCCTGCCGCGGCTGGTCCCTGCATCAGGCGGGAAGGCCAGCCAATGCGGACAAGCATCCCGTCGGGGCCACAGATACCGACCTCATAAAGCCCCCATTCACGGTGACGCAGAACGCCGCCGGGACGAACGACGAGATCGTCGACCAGGACCGCGATCGCGTCCACGTCCGGCGTGCGGATGAAGACACCGAAGGGGTTGTGCTCTTCGGGAACCCGCCAGGGGCCGGCCCCCGCCTGCGTCAGGTGAACCTCGCATCCCCAACCGGTCATGATGATATAGGCACTGTCACCGCCCGTCCGGGCGAAGCCCAGACGTTCCCAGAACGGGATGGCGCCTGACAGATCATTGTGCGGGACTATGGCGAACGCGCCCGTCGTTTCAGGGATCGGCACCGGCTTCTCCATTCTTCCAAGACGATTTTAGCCGATTCAATCCCGGCTATCGAGAGGCATCAACACCTTGTGAGCCCGCGGCCTGCTCCTCGAAGCGGCCCGCGCCCCGATCGCGGTCATAGTGCCTCATGAGCGGAAACGGCGGCAACCATGATTCGCGACGGTCTACCCAGAGCTCATAGGTCGGCATGAACTGGTCGGGAGCATCCAGCGATCCCAGATTCACCTCGATCTCATCCTCGCTGCGTCCGAAAACAGACGAACCGCAGCGGGGACAGAAAAACCGCCCGGCATAATCGCGTGTCTCGCCCTCGATCGTCACCGCATCCTGCGGAAATATCGCCGATGCATGGAACAGCGCCCCATGATGCTTGCGGCAGTCGAGACAGTGACAAAGGCCGACCCGATAGGGGCGCCCCGACGCCTCAATCCGGACGCTGCCGCACAAGCATCCGCCGGTGATTCGGTCCATGTTGCATCTCCTCCAGGACCAATGATCGGCATGATCACGCGCGATGTGGATATCCGGAATGCGGATGTCACAATTCCGCAGAGCATCGTTCAACGAAAATCCGCTACTCAGGCTCGCTTCGTCATGAAGCCGATCCGGCCCGACCGATGCGCTTTGCCTGATCCATTACCTGCACCATCCATAATGCGCGTCTTCGTACCGCCAAATCGTCCGAGCTTCGCAGTTGCGCGAGTTCACTCCGCAATCTGACGTCGTCAACGGCTGCCGCAGCGTGACAATAATGCCGATATTCGCGACAGTCCCTGGTCCGAGCAATATGCAGCACGATGTCCTGAAGCCGGCGTGTTTGACTGCGGTCGAGCAGCCGCTTCTTTATCTCGCGCAATAGCCGCTCCTTTATGTAGCCCGAGCGGAAGAAGAGCGGATCCGTTTCAAGAAACTCGACGATCTCTTCGACATGAAGCTCGCTTATGGCGCGTCTGCCATCGTCGACTTCGCGTAGTGCCGTCGGCAGGACGCGGTCCAGCGAGATTCTGAATCGTTCCACGGCAGCAAGCCAGCATTTCGTGCGTGGGTCGTCCCGGTCGTTGGGGTCAACGACCCAGGCGAAGGCGGCATGCAGGTCTTCATGCGCTTCCCGCGCCTGTTTCGCACGTTGCGCAAGGCCTCTGTTCGTCACGCCCTACCTGTAGCCATAGTGCCTTCAGCCTGACCCGATATGCCTTAAGAAGCCATGCGTCGCCTATCCGAATAGCTGAAATATCCTACCGCGTTATTCCCGCATCAGCCCGACGCCAAGGCGACCCCGCCATCCGGCGCCGCCACACCGCGTCGACGCCTGGAAAGCACCAGCACCAGGGTCGGCAGGATCGTCAGCACCAGCGGCGCGCCGATCGCCAGGCCGAAGATGATCGCGGTCGCCAGCGGCTTCTGCAGGCCCGATCCCCGGCCGATCCCCAGCGCCAGCGGCAACAGGGTCAGGATCGCGATCAGCGCCGACATCACGATCGGGCGAAGCCGCGCCTTGCCCGCCGCGAGCAGGCTGGCCGCATCGACCGGCGCATCGGGCACAAGCTCGGCCAGATAGAAGATCGCCAGCTCGGTGATCATGCCGACCACCATGGTCAGCCCCATCAGCGCCGAGATATCGAGTTCAGTCCCGGTCAGCCACAGGCCAGCGAACACGGCCGTGGTGGACAGCAGCACCGTCCCGATCACCGCCGCAGTGAAGGCCCATTGCTCATAGAGCAGGGTCAGCAGCAGCGCCGAGAGCAGCAGCGCTGCGACGAAGACGGTCGTCAGATCGCTGAACGACTGTTTCTGCTGCGCATAGAGCCCGCCATAATCTACCCGGATCGTGGATGGCAGGTGCAGTCCGGCGACCGCAGCCTGCACCTCCTTGATGCCTGATCCGAGATCCTTGCCCTCAAGCCGCGCAGTGACCGGGATGAAGGGTGCCAGATCCTCGCGGGTGATCTGGCGCTGGCCGGCCGCGATGCTCACCTGTGCGATCGCCCGCAGTGCCACCGCCCGGCCATCCGCCGCACGGATCGTCAGCGCCTTGAGCGCATCGGCGCGCTGGCGCAGCTCGCGTGGCAGGCGGACCCGCACATCAATGACCTGCTCGCCCGCAAGAATCTTCGTCGCGACCGTCCCGCCGATCTGAGTCTCGACCTGCTTCGCCACTGCATCGGGGTCGAGCCCGGCCAAGGCAGCGGCGGCACGATCGACCTTGATGATGATCGCGTCACCGGCGACGCGCAAGCCATCCTGTACCTCGACCACACCGCCGATCCTGCCGATCGTCCCCGCGACCTTGCCGGCCGCAGCGGCGAGCTGCGCCTGGTCGTCGCCGAACAGCTTCACCTCGATCGGCTGTGGCACGGCGGTGAGATCGCCGATCAGATCCTCCATCAACTGGACGGTCTCGATCTTCAGGCCGGGGACGGTCGTTTCCACCTTACCGCGAATCTCCGTCATCACCTCGTCGATCGGCCGGCGCGATCCGGATGTCAGGCGAATGAAGAAATCGCCTTCATCTGCCTCGGTCAGCCCGCCGCCGAGCTGGACGCCGGTACGCCGCGAATAGCCGGTCACCTCCGGCGTCTCGCGGATGATCTTCTCGACCTGGCGTAGCAGCCGGTCGGTGTCCGACAGCGCGGCACCCGATTTCGCCTTGTAGTCGAGCACGAAGCCGCCCTCGTCCATCACCGGCATGAAGCCCGATTGCAGATTGTTCCAGGCGAACAGGCCCATCAGGATCAGGATGCCCGCCCCGACCGCCGCGAACAGGCGGGGCCTGGCGAAGGCGCGGACTGCCAGCTTCTCGTACCGACTGCCGAGCGCCCCGGTGACTCGATCGGCCTTGTCCGCTGCCTCTGCGTCCTTCAGCGTCAGCCAGCGATCGGCGATGATCGGCAGGACGAAGCGGGCGTAGAGCAGGGAGACGACCAGCGCCGCCGTCATCGTCACCGCCAGCGCCTTGAAGAAGCCGCCGGTCACGCCGGTGATGAAAGCAAGCGGCAGGAACACGACGATCGTCGCCATGGTCGATCCGAACAGCGGTTTCGCCATCTCGCGCGCCGCCGCCAGCATCGACGGGCACTCCCCTTCCTTCGCCTCCTGCAGGCGGCGCATGAGATGTTCGAGCATCACCACGGCATCGTCGACCACCAGGCCGACCGCCGCGGCCATGCCGCCGAGCGTCATCATGTTGAAGCTCATGTGCAGCGCGTAGAGCCCGAGGCAGGTCGCTGCGAGCACCGCCGGCAGCAGCGCGGCGGTGATCACCATCAGCCGCCAGCTTCGCAGGAACAGGAACAGCACCACGCCGGCCAGGATCGCGCCGAGCAGGATCGCGTCGCGCACCGCATTGGCCGCGCCCGTCACCAGCTCCGACTGGTCGTAATAGGCGCTGACCTTGACATCGGCGGGCAGCGCGACGCCCTTCAGCCGCTCGTCGACCTGCCTGACCAGCTTCACCGCGTCAGCCGTCGGGGTCTGGCGGATGTTGATGAGCACCGCGTCGGCGCCGTTGGAGGTCACCTTGGTCCAGGCAGGCGCGGGCGCGCGGCGGATCGTCGCGATCTGGCCGAGCGTCGCGACGCCTGCGCCCGGCGCGGTGCCGGCCTTGACCGGGATCGCGGCAATGTCGGCCTCATTTACCAGCCGATCCTCGACCAGGGCGAGATACAGCCGGTGGCGGTCCTCGATCCGGCCGACCGCGGCGACGCTGTTGGCACTGCCGAGCGCTGTCGAAACATCAGTGACGGTGAGGCCGAGCGACTGGAGCCGCGCCGGATCGACGTCGACCTCGATCTCCGGCGCTGCTCCACCGAGCACATCCACGCCGGCGACGCCGGGCACGGTCGAGAGCAAGGGCCTGAGCTTCAACTGGGCAAGCTGTGCCAGTGCCACGCCGTTCAGTTTGCTCGAGGTCAGCGAAATGCCGAGCACCGGGAAGATCGTCGGGTCCGACCGGCGCACGCTGAACCGCGTCCCGGCCGGCAGATCGGGCGCGATCGTCGCCAGCGCGCCCTGCGTCGCCAGCGTCGCGGCGACCATGTCGTCGCCCCAGGCAAAACTGATCGCGATCTCGGCCGAGCCGCGGCTGGTGGTCGAGCGGATCTGAGTAACGCCGGGGATTCCGCGCAGCGCGATCTCGGCCGGGCGGGTGATGTCGGCGGCCATCTGCGACGCATCGCGCTCGCCCGCATCGATCGAGACGACGACACGCGGATAATCAATATGCGGGAAAAGGGTGACCGGCAGCCGGGTCGCCGCGACCAGGCCCGCCAGCGTGATCAGGAAGACGCTCAGCCAGATCGACCGGCGATGGCGGTACAGCACTTCCCTCACCTGGCGGCTCCGGCGACTTCAGCGACCTTCATGCCATCTTCAAGCGCGGTGCCGCCTTCAGTCACGACCTTCTCGCCCGGCTGGAGCCCTTTGAGAATCTGGACACGGTCCCCCGAGGAATTGCCCGGCGAGACGTCGCGGCTCCTGGCCACGCCGTTCCTGACGACGAAGACATAGCTGCGCCCGCCATCGTCGAGCAGCGCAGCATAGGGGATGGTGATGCCGTTGCGCGTCGCGCCGACCTGAAGCGTCGCGTGCAGTGGCTCGCCCGCCCCAAGATGCAGGCCGGCCGGGATGCGGACATAGATCGAGGCGAGCCGCGTAGCCGGATCGATCTGCGGATCGATGCCGACCACGGCAACCCTGGTGGGCGCATTGCCGTTGACCGTGTCGATGTCGACCGGCTGGCCCGTATTGAGGCGTTGCGCAATCGCGGGATCGACGCCGAAGCGCGCGCGGAGATCGCCCTGCGCGGCGACCGTCGCCACGGCCGCACCGGCAGCCACCTGGTCGCCCGGCCTGGCGGTCAGGTTGCGCACCGTGCCGGCGATCGGCGCGCGCAACGCCAGTCCGCCGTCCTTGATCCCGAGATTGGCACGCGTCGCGTTGGCGACGGCGGCGGCCGCACGAGCGGTTTCGACATCGGCATTGCTGACCAGCCCGTCGGCGCGCAGCCGGAGCGCACGGGCATAGGCTGCCTGCGCCGCCGCCGCGTCAGTGCCCGCCCTGGCAATGGCGAGGCGGGACGCCGGGCTCGGCCGCAGCAGGACGATCGTCTGGCCGGCACTCACCGCGGTTCCGGTCGGTGCGGCAATCGAGGCGATGAGTGCCTCCGCCGGTACCACCACCGATCGCTCGCCGCCCGGACCGGCCTCGGTCGCGCCATAGGCAGTCACAGAGTCGCTGGATGCGCCGGCTTCGGCAATGCCGGTGCGAACCTGCGCGACCGCTGCGGGCGCCTCGGCCTCAGTCGCAGCCTTGCCGCCACAACCGGCCAGCAGGAGCGGGAGAAGGAACGGCGTGTACGACTTCATTTGGTCCATCCTTCGGCGGGCCCGCCCGAGAGCAACTCAAGCGCAATGGTCTGCTCGGCGATCTGCTGGTCGAGCTGGCGCAGGGCGAGGCGGCGGTCTCGCAGGGACTGCGCGGCAGTCTCTGCAGTCGCGGGCGCCAGGTCGCCGCGTTTCGCGGCGCGTTCGGTACTGGCGGCGAAACGCTCCAGTTCGGGCATCTGCGCGATCAACTGGTCCCTCTGGCGGCGCACCGTGGTTAGGACAGTGACCGCCGCGTCGATCTCGGCGCGGGTCTGGAACAGCCGTGCATCATATTCGGCATGGAGCTGCTCCCGCGTCGCCCGGGCGATCGCGATCCCGCCGCGGTTGCGGTTCCACAGCGGCAGCGTGAAACCGATCGCCGGACCGACAGTGTAGTTGTTCGCGGTATCGCGCGCGCCCGCCACGGTCAGCGAGAGATTGGGGAACTGGTCGAGCACCGCCTTGTGCAGGCCGGCCTCCGCCACGCCATACCCCGCACGAAGCGCCTGGAGATCGAGCCGGCGCGCAAGTGCCTGCGCGGTGAGTGTCGCACCGTCCGGCGGCACGATGGGATCGGAGGGCGCCGCAAGCGACAGGCTGGTCTCGGGCGGCAGGCCAAGCATCTTGTTGAGGTCGCCCCGCGCGGCGGCGAGATCGCGTTCGGCAACGCGCATCTTGTCGGTTAGATCGACCAGCGCCTGGCGGCGGGTGTCGAGTTCACCCCCCGCGATGTCGCCCCTTCCGGCGGCACGCTGCGTTGCCTCGAACAGCCTTTCGGCGGCGGCCGCGCTGGTGCGCGCAATGGCGAGCTGGTCGACCAGCGCGAGAATCCGTCCCCCCTGCAGACGGGCCTGCCCAGCAACCTGCCATTCGGCCCAGGCGAGATCGAGCCGCACCTGCCGCTTGCTCGCATCGCCCGCCTCGCGCGTCACACGCGCGGTGCGGAGCTGCGCAATGTCGAGGCCAAGCTGCGCGCCCAGCGCGTTGAAGACATCCGGGCCCGACAGGATCTTCTCGAAGCTGCCCTGGAAGCTCGGATCCGGCAGCAGCCGTGCGGCAAAGGCCTGGGCATCGGTCACGCCTGCCTTCGCCCGCTGCGCCTTCAGCTCGGGATTCTCCAGCACTGCGATCACCGCCAGCGCGTTGGGCGTCAGCGGCTGCGACAGGTTGATCGGCTGGGGCAGCAACCAGGGCCGGTCGATCTTCGCGGCATCCGCCGACAGGATCGCTGCATCAGGTGGCGCGAGCACGTCCGACGGGGCGGAAAGCGGTGCCGCCTTGTATCCGACGCAGCCCGAAAGCAGACTGCCCGCCAGCAGCAAGGCGAGCGGCGCGCACCTCATCGTGGCCTCCGGGGCAGGTTCACCATCGCTGTCACTCCGGGATAATTGTCGTCGAGGCGAACGGTGCCGCCATGCGCCCTGGCAATCGCCGCCACGAGGCTGAGGCCCAGGCCGTGGCCAGGCGTGGTGCGGCTGCTTTCCAGCCGCGCGAAGCGCGCGAACACGCGTTCGCGATCAGCTTCGGGGATACCCGGCCCCCTGTCGCTCACGACGAGCTGGACGCCCTCCTCGCCGGCAGCCAGGGCGATGCCGATCGCGGTGCCGGGCGGCGTATGGCGAAGCGCGTTGTCGAGCAGGTTCACGACAAGCTGAGCGATCAGTTCCCGATTGCCGTCGATCTCGACATCGGGTGCGATGCTGCGCAGCAATTGCCGCCCGGAATCCTCCGCCGAGGGCAGATAGGAATCGGCGAGATCGGTCATCAGCGCGCTCAGGTCGAGCCCAGTCATGCGCACGACGACACCGCCCGCCTCGACCTCCGAGATGCTCAGGATCGCGGCGAACAGGTCGAGCATGTCCTCGGTCTGCTCGATCGCCTGTTGCATCGCCGTCCGCAGCGCCGGCGCATCGGCGTTGCTTGCCAGCGCGATATCGAGCTTCTGCCGCAGGCGCGCGAGCGGCGTGCGCAGGTCGTGCGCGATGTCGCCCGACACCTGACGCAGATTGTCGAGCAGCCCGGCAATCCGGTCGAGCATCTGGTTGAGCGTTTCGGACAATCGGTCGAATTCGTCCCCGGTGCCGGACAACGGCATGCGCTGCGCCAGATCGCCGCCGATGATCGCATCAGCCGTCCGATTGATCGCGCCGAGCCGCCGTCCGAGAGCGCCGCTCAACAGGAAGGTCCCGATGACGCCGATGGCGGCGATCAGGCTGAAGGCGATCGCAAACAGCGGGATGATCCGGCCGTCGAGTTCCTCGATCGCCTCGGGGTCGGCACCGACGATCAGCGTGCCGCCCCCGGCGGTGCGCGACGCGAAGGCGCGCGTATCGTCCAGCATTCCGCCGTCCTTGACGAACCACATGTTCGACCAGCCGGACGACGGGATCGCGGTCACCTTGCGCCCGGCCTGCAACCGGCCCGCGGCGTCGAGCACGGCGTAGCGCATATCGCCCCGCTCCTGGCGTGCGCGCTCAGCGATGATCTTCTCCAGCCCGCCTGCCCCGAGGTTGCTCGCCTCGCGCAGAATGGCACCGCGTTCAGTCACCACGCGCTGCTCGAGCTCGTAGCGCAGCTCCTGCCGGATCGCCCAATACATGGCCGTGCCCAGCGCGAGGATCAGCGCCGTGAAGGCAAGGCTGTAAAAGGCCGCGAAGCGGAACGCGGTCGAGGAAGGTAATCTAGGCATCGGCGTCGAACAGATAGCCGGCACCCCGGATCGTCTGGATCCGGTCGCGGCCCGAGCCGGCATTGAGCTTCGACCGGAGCCGGCTGATATGCGTTTCGACGATGTTGGTCTTTGGATCGAAATGGAAATTCCACACGCGTTCGAGCAGCATCGTCCGGGTCACCACCCGCCCTGCATTGCGGATCAATTGCTCGAGCAGGGCGAATTCCCGCGCCTGGACCTCGATGCGCTGCCCGGCGCGACGCACCTCGCGCTTCAGCAGGTCCATCTCGACATCGCCCGCGCGGAGCACAGTCTCCGTCGCGACCGCTGCCGGCCGCCGCGACAGGGCGTTGAGCCGCGCCGTCAGCTCAGTAAAGGCGAAGGGCTTGACCAGATAATCGTCGGCACCCGTCTCGAGACCCGCGACACGATCCTCCACCCGCGACAGGGCGGTCAGCATCAGCACCGGAGTGGCGATGCCCGCCGAGCGGATCGACCGCAGGATCGTCATGCCATCCAGCACCGGCAGCATGCGATCGAGGATGATCGCGTCGAACGGCTCGCCGGTCGCGAGGAACATCGCGTCACGGCCATCGGCCACAGTGGTCACCACATGGCCGAGCTCGCGCAGCCCGCGCTCGATATAATCGCGTGTCTCGCCATCATCTTCAGCGACCAGCACTTTCAACACGGCGTCCTCCTGTATCGGCTTTGCACCAGCGCGGATTGGTCACCCTTTTCGCGCTTTATACAAATCGCCAATATTGGACGGCGACGGTAGCTGGATCGTCGTCGCGGACGCCGCGACCGCGCGCGACTATTTTTCCGACACGACCATCAGGCGGAACGTACCTGGCTTCGCCTCCGGCCGCGACTTGCCGCTCGCGTCCTTCGTCCAGAGGAGGTCGGCGGTCGAGCTGAAGGCCCGGTGGCTCTTCGGGTCGATCGTCACCGTCTTGGCATAATCGTCGATCGGCAGCGTCTGGTTGACCGCGTAATGAGTCTTGTCGATCTGGTCGATGATCGTCCAGCCACCCTTGCGGTTGGCGACGAAGATCCGGTCCTTCGCATCGTCATAGGCAATGCCGTCGGGATCGTCGCCAACCTTCACGGTCGCGACGATCTTGCCGGTGTCGGCATCGACCACGACCATCAGCGAATTGCCGGTGCAGCCGCTGAACAGCAAACGATCGGACGGGTCGAATGCCAGCGGCCCAGGGCCATCGCATCCGTCGAGCTTGATCGTCCGCGCGAGCGTGAGCGTCTTTGTGTCGATCTCGGCAATGGCATTGCCCTCTTCGAGATTGACCCAGACCTTGCCCTGCCCATCGGCCTGCGAAAATTCGGGTGCCTGGGGCAGCTTGATCGTCTTGATGACGGCAGCCCTGGCCGGATCGATCACGCTGATATCCGCCGAGCCGCCGTTGAAGGCGAAGATCATGCCCGATGCCGTGTCGTGCACGATCGAATCCGGCTTCTGCCCGGCCGGGATCGTCGTGATCGCCTTGCCGTTCGCAAGGTCGAACATCACCACCGCGTTCTGGCCGCCATCAGTGACGAAACCATGGCCCCGCGCCGGATCAAGCGCGACGCCGTGCGACACTTTCAGCCCGTCCACCTGGAACAACGGTTTCAGCGTGGCGAGATCGAGCACATGCACTGTCGTCGAATGAGTGACGTACAGGCGGTTCGAGTCGGAATCGACCGTGAGATAATCACCCCGGCCGTCGCCGGGCAGCGGCACCTTGGTGACCCGGAAGGCAATGGGGGCCGCCGCCGTCGCATTGCCGGCGGACGCGGCCTCGCCGCTGGTGGACGGGGAATGACAGCCGGGAAGCATGGCCAGGGCAACGGAGCAGGCAAGTAAATTACGCATGATTCCTCCGGATTCCATTGCCTTATGCTTTTCCGGTGAAGTGGATTACCGATGAATTCCCCGACACATAGTCGAGGCGAACCGTATTCACCGTCCATTCTCTCGATCTTCTCAACGGCTGCCGCACAAGTGCCGGCGCCTTTTCGGCGCCTCACCTGCGATTTCAAGTTACAAGTGTGTAATGTATCTTGCCGTCGAAGTATCATTCGCAAATGACCGGCTCCCGCCGGGATTCGACCTCAGCGCAGACCTTGTCCAGGCCCCGCTCGACAGGCGACAGGACGGCTAGAGTTCGATGGACGCCGACACTTTGACCGTGCGCGGTGCGCCCTGCAGCAACGAGGTGCCGAACGAGTCGAACGAGGACGCCCAGTAGCGTTTGTTTGCGACGTTATCGACGGTGGCGCGCAGGGTCAGCGGATTGCCGCCGACCAGCAGGACATAGCGCGCGCCCAGATCGAATCGGGTCCAGGACGGAATCTCCAGCGTGTTCGCGGCATTGACCTGCTGCTTGCCGGTATTGACGACCCGGCCGGTCAACGTGGCGCCGGGCAGGAAGCCCAGATCCCATTCGACATTCGCGTTGGCGAGATAATCGGGTACCCCGACCGCGGTGTTGCCGTCGTTCGCACCGCCCGGCGTCTTGCGGAGCCTGGCCTGGTTGACCGAGCCACCGGCAATGACACGAAGGCCGTGCGTGATCTCGCCGTCGACGCTCAGTTCGATACCGCGATTGCGCTGGAGGCCGAACAGGCCGAACGTCGTTGCCGTCGGATTGGCCGCTGTCGGCGTGGGAACGCTGTACGCGCTCGGCAATTCGGTCTGGTACAAGGCAAGCGAGGCGTTGAACCGGCCAAGGGTGATCTTCCCGCCGACCTCATATTGAGTCGAGACATAGGCCGGGAAGATCTGGCCCACATTGATGTTGCCCGCACCCGCCACGGCGCCCTGCTGCAAGCCCTCGATCCGGTTGGCGAACAGCGACAGGCCGGTGACCGGCTTGATCACCAGCCCGACGACCGGCGTTACGGCACTGGTCCTGAGTTTCGTCGTCAGGTCGCCTGCCGCGATCCCGTTCGCCGGATCGGCGTTATAGGCATAGGAGCGCGTGTCGATCGTCTGCAGCCGGAGGCCGGCGGTGAGCAGGATCCTGTCGTCCCAGAAACCGAGCGTGTCCGACGCGAACATGCTGCCCAGCTTCGAGCGGCCGACCGGGAAGGGATCGGCCAGATTGCCGCCGACCAGCGTCGAGCCGGGCAGTGCGACCTTGGGCGTGTTGTAGAGATTGGTGGCGTAGCCGGCAAAACCGGGGCCGTAGAGGAAGTCATAGGCGTTGCGGTTGACCTGCCAGATCATCGAGCCGCCAAGGTTGAATTCCTGGGTGACGCCGCCGGCCGCCAGCTTGACGCGAATCCCGGCCTGCGCCGTCTCGTTATTGTCGGCTCGCGGCACGAACAGCGCGTTGCCGTTGGCGCCGCCCGTCACTGCGTTGGTGACGGTGATGCCGTCGTAAATGCCCCGCTCCGACCCGTCGCGCGCGCCGAACGCGGCATAGAGCATGGCGTTGTCGGACAGATCATATTCGCCGCGCACCGCGCCGAAGATGTCGCGGAGCGTGGTGTAGGAGAACGCCTGGCCGTAATTGTGATCGGCACCCGGCACCTTGGGGATCGCAGTGCCGACGGTCACCTTCGGCCTGAGATTGCGAATCTGCACGCGCTGATAGGCAAGGTCGAGCGAGAGCCGCACACGGTCGCTGTGCCAGTCGAGGCCGGCGCCGAGCACTGCCGTACGACGGAATTCATTGTCGATCGCGACATCGCCCGACCGATAGGCGCCGTTGATTCGAATGCCGAAGGCATCGTCGTCGCCGAAGCGGCGCGACACGTCGAAGCTGCCGCCGAAATGCGACCCGCTGCTGTAATTGGCCGTCACCCGGGTCAACGGCGTGGGGCCGGCGCGCTTCGATACGAGATTGACGCTGCCGCCGACCCCTGTCCCGCCCGGGGCGGCACCGTTGAGGAAGGCGCTCGCGCCGTTCAGCACCTGCACCGAATCATAGAGTTCTGGCGCGACGAGCTGACGCGGGGCCAGCCCGTACAGCCCGTTGAAGCCGACATCGTCGCCGGCCAGGGTGAAGCCGCGAATGACGAACTGTTCGGCGGCGTTGCCGAAGCCATAGGTCGTGCGGATCGACGGATCATTCTCCAGCACCTGGCCCAAAGTCTGCGGCTGCTGGTTGAGGATCAGCGCGGCGTTATAGCTCGTGATGCTGAACGGCACGTCCTCGGCCGCCTTGTCGCCGAGCACGCCGACTTGCCCGCCGCGCCTCACCTCGGTCTGGTTGCCCTTCTGCGCGGTGACGATGATGTCGGCGTCGGACGGCGCCGATTCCTGTGCCCAGCCCGGAGTGGCAAGCGCCAGCGCCGAGCCGGAAAGCGCGAGGCGCGAGACGAAGCTGAAGATGGACTTGGACACGGGATTCCCTTTCATCGGCGCGCGGCGCCTGCGTGGCGTTCAGGTTCGTCGGGCACGCATCGCCCAGACCACCGCGACGACCGGGACCGACAGCGCGATCCATGAGGCGACGTCCTCCACGCCGTCTCCGGCCAGCGCGCTGATCAGGCCGACCGTGCTGACCACCGCGATGGCGACGGGCACGGCGAAAATCTGGCGGGCCATTTGTCCACCGGGCTTACGAGCAGTGCTCATGCGGTCGCCACCGGCTCGACGGTGCCGCCGGTCTCGACCTCGCGCACCCGTGCGTCGAGCGGCGTCCGCCGCTTGCCCAGCCAGAGGTACAGGCCGGACCCGAGGATCACGAGCGTGAACAGGTCGAGTATCGCCCAGAGGATCTTGAGCGGCAGTCCGCCATAATCGCCGAAATGCAGCGGCTGCGACACGAGCAGCGCCTGTGCATACCAGGGCAGCGGCCGGATCGCGGTCAGCTTCCCCGTCTCGGCATCGACCAGCGCGGGCGTGAGCAGGCGCTTGGTGATCGGCGTTTCGCCCTGCAGGAACACGGCATAATGATGCCTGCTGCTGAACCCGCCGCCCGGAAAGGCGACGAACTGCGGCTGGTTGCCCGGCGCCGCGGCCTTCGCCGTTTCGACCGCCGCGTTGATCGACGCGAGCCGGCCGGGCGACGGCGCCTTCGTGTCCTTATAGGCAGCCGTCATCTCGGCCAGGTCGTTCCTCTGCCAGAGCTGGATGATCGGCGTTGCGAGTGTGTTGATCACACCGGTCACGCCGACGACGCTGGCCCAGGCGAGCACAACGATGCCGAGCAGGTTGTGATAGTCGAGCCATTTGAGCCGCGCGCTGCGCGAGACGCGTACCGTGCCGAAGGCGAGCTTCCGCATGAACGGCGCATAGAGCACCACACCCGAGACGATCGCGACGAAGAACAGCAACCCCATCAGGCCGAGGAACAGCATGCCGGGCAGGCCGAGGAACATGTCGGTATGCAATCTCAGCAGGAACGCGATCACCCCGCCGCCATCGAACGTACCGACCAGCGCGCCGGTGCGACGATCGAACGCGCGGGTCGTCATCTTCTCGGCCGGTGCGTCCGGTGTCGGTCCCGTGGTGATGTTCACCACCGGCCGGTCCTCGTCAAAGCTCATGAACAGCCCGACCTCGCCCGGTCGCGTCGCCAGCGCCGTGCGCATCAGTTCGTCGAGCGACTTGAGCGGCGCATCGGCGCGGACACCGACAATCTCCGGCCGGCCACCCGTCAGCGAGTCGATCTCGTCATGGAAGATCAGCGGAAGCCCGGTGAGGCAGAGCATCAGCAGGAAGCCGGTGCAGACAATGCTCGACCATTTATGGACGAGATACCACGCGCGGATCGTGCTCCGGCTCACGGGCGAGCATCTCGATCTATATTGCGAGGCATTATCATATGTCGATAGCGCAGTGCGCCCTGCCGAACAAGCGCCCGTACGGGTCCAATTCTTTGAAATTATGGGGTCAAACGGGAGCCGGGGCCCCGAGGTCAACGGCAGCCCGCAGACGGCGCAGCGCGTCGTCCGCCTCGGCTTCGTCCAGGCTCGCAAAGCCAAGACGCAATCCCCGTTCGACCGACGGCGCGATCGAATAGGAAGTCGACGGCGCGAAGCGGAGACCCACCGCCTCGCCGTTCCGGTCGACACGATCGAGCAGCGCTGAATCCGCGAAGCGAAGCCAGAAGGCCAGCCCGCCATCGGGCACCTCGAATTCGGCCAGCCCGCTGAAATGGCGATCGAGCGCATCGGCGAAAGCTCGCCGTCGTGCCCCATAGACGATGTTCGTCTTGCGCGCGTGGCGACGCAGTTCGCCAGCGTCGATCAATTCCGCAACTGCATCCTCGGTCAGGGTGTTTCCCTGTCGGTCGAGCGACATCACCTGATGCGCGATCGCGTCGATCACCCGCGTCGGCGCGACGATATAGCCGATCCGCAAGCTGGGCAGCGTCAGCTTGGACAGCGACCCGATATAGATGATCCGGCCCGGCGCGTAGCTGGCAAGCGGCAGCAGCGGCTGCGATTCGAAATGATATTCATGGTCGTAATCATCCTCGATGATCGCAAAGGCGAATTGCCGCGCGAGCTCGAGCAGCCGCAACCGTCGCTCGGGCCGCAGCGCCACGGTGGTTGGAAACTGGTGATGCGGCGTCAGGAAGATCGCCCTGACCCGGTGCAGCCGGCACATGCGCTCCACAGCCTCGACATCGATGCCGTCACGATCGAGCGGGACGCCAACCACCGTCGCGCCCATCGCCTGGAAGACGACGGCGGCCGGCGCGTAGCTGAGCGATTCCATCAGTACGGTATCACCACGGGCGAACAGGATCCGCGCCGCCAGCGCCACCCCCATCTGGCTGCCGCGCGTGATGCAGATATTATCGACCCCGGCGACCACGCCGCGCTGCGCATTGAGCATTTCGGCGATGCACTGGCGCAGCACGGCCGATCCGCGCGGATCTCCGTAGCGCAGCCGGTTGCCGCGCCGCGCCCGCGCGATCGAATCCCGATAGGCTCGGGCGAGGAGCTCGGTCGGAAACAGCCGGCAATCAGGGCTCCCCTCGTCGAAGGTCAGCCAGTCGCTGCCCGACAGGACAAAGGGTGCGGTCGCCGTCATCGCGAAGGGAAATTCGGCTGTGCCGGGCGGTCCTGCCACGCCTTGCGGCTCGAGCGGCTGTTCCGGCAGGTTGGCGGCAACCATCGTGCCGCGCGTTCCCTTCGATTCGAGCCACCCCTGCGCGGTCAGATCGTCATAGGCGAGCACGATCGTCTTGCGGTTGACTTCAAGCGTCGCAGCAAGCTCCCGGCTGCTGGGAAGATAGGTGCCAGGCGCCAGCCGCCCGCGCTGTATCTCGTGGATCAGCGCATGCACGATCTGGAGGTAGAGCGGCATCGCCCGCGTGGCGCTGATCCGCTCGGACAGCATCACCTTCCATGGTCGCAGCATTGGACCCTCACCTGCTCGACTATTCAACCATCCTATGGGCCACGCCGCCAGGAGCGGCAAGCGACCCGCTCAGGAACTCAACCGCGCGGCCAGCCAGCGCGCGCCATCGTCGATCGCGCGCGCGGCGAGCGGTGAGATACCGACAGCTTCGACGAAGCTGTGGGTGGCACCGGCATAGAGCCTGGCCTCGACCGCCACCCCCGCGGCCGCCAGCCGCGCCGCCATCTCGCGACTCTCGTCGGCGAGGATGTCGCACTCGGCGATGCACAGGAAGGTCGGCGGCAACCCGGCGAGATCGGCCAGAAGGGGCCGGGCATAGGGATCGTCACGATCCGCCTCGCCGAGATAATCAGCCCAGAAGCCAGCCATCTCTTCCGGGTTGAGGATATAGTCGTCCGCCTGAAAAAGGCCGTGCGAGGCGCGGTGTTCGGTGTCGAACGCGCCATAATTGACCAGCACCGCTCCCAGCCAATCCTGGCCCGCATCGCGCAGCAGGAGCGCGGTCGCGACCGAGAGATTCCCGCCAGCGGAATCGCCGCCGATCCCGATCCGCCGCGGATCGAGGCCGAATGCCCTACCCTCGGCCCGCAGCCATTCAAGCACCGCGTGAACCTCCTCCAGCGCTCGCGGATAGCGCGCCTCGGGGCTCAGGCTGTAATTCACGCCGAGCACAGCGCAGCCGCTGCGCGCGGCATATTCGCGCATCAGCCGATCATGCGTGTCGACGCTGAACAGCACCCAGCCGCCGCCATGGAGATACACGAGCACGGGCAGATTCGGGGCGTCGTCGGGGCGGTGAAGACGCGCCGTCACACCCCCGATATGGAGGTCGACGGTCGAAGCCATCACCGGGCCGCCAAGATTCCAGGGCTCGCGCACGAGCCCTGCGATACGCCGACGATCCGCCACGTCGACCGGCGAGCCATGCCGTTCGTAATCGGCCGTTACCTGCCGCTGGAACACCCGGATATCGGGATCGAGATCGTCGGGCGTCACGACCGCGCGTCGCGCATCATCCGCGACAGGGGCGCCTCGCCCAGCGCGTCGACAATCTCCGCAAAGGCAGTGTCGGACTCGTCCTGGCCCAGCTTGAACTTCGCGTCGCTGCGGATCACCCTCGCGCGGAACGCAACGATGTGCGGCAACATCCTGGCATAGCGGTCGCCCATCGTATCGGTGGTCCAGGCGCCCGGCACCTGCCCCTCCAGCGCGTTGACCAATTCAGCGATCGCGCGATCATTCTCCTCGGGGAGCAGGCTGATGTCGACCTCGAATTGCGCAAGGGCATAGTTCCAGGTCGGCGCCCAACCGGGGGTCGAGACCCAGGCCGGCGGGATATAGGCGTGCGGCCCCTGGAACAGGATCAGCGCGCGAGGCCGGTCGCGCACGATCCCCACCTGCGGATTGGCCCGCGCGAAATGACCGAAGAATTCGATGACCGCACCCGTTTCGTCGGTCTGCGGCAAGAGCGGCAGGGGCGTCGTCGCATACCCCTGCGGGCCATCCGCTATGACGAGGCCAAGCATCTGCGCGCGTACGAATGCAGCGACGTCCTCCGGCGATCTCGGTGAGAATTTCCCGTTCATCGTTGCGGCACGATGCCCCATTTGCGGTCGGCCGCCCAGATCGCAAAGGCATGGAACAGCGCCTCTTGCTGCTGCGCCGCCGCCGCACCCGACGCCCCCATATGCCCGCCGGTCGTGGCGATGCGGGCCATCACCGGATTGCCGGCGGTGGTAAGGGACCTGGCGCGCACCGCGAATTTGAGCGGCTCGTAGAAGGCGACGCGTTCGTCGGCGACGCTGCCGGTCGCCAGCAATGCCGGATAGGCAGCGGGCCTGAGCTGGTCATAGGGCGAATAGCTCGCGATATAGGCATATTCCGCCGGCACGCGCGGGTCTCCCCAGATGGGCAGTGCGGTCAGCCCAAGTGGATGCGTCTCGAAATAATCCATCGTGTTGAGCGGGTCGACGAACGGCACCTGCGCAATCACCCCCGCCCACAGATCGGGTCGCATCGTGTAGATCGCGCCCATCAACAACCCGCCCGCCGAATAACCGTGGGCGACGATCCGGCCCTTCGCGGCATAGCCTTTGTCCACGAGATGCTCGGCGCAGGCGATGAAGTCAGTGAAGGTCTTCTTCTTCCCTGTCTTCAGGACCGACCGCCACCAGTCGTTGCCGCGCTCGGCGCCGCCGCGGACATGGGCGATCGCATAGGTCCAGCCCTGATCGACCAGCGCGATCTTGCCGGCCTCGAACGCTGCATCGACCGTCGCGCCGTAGGAGCCATAGCCATAAAGGAACAGGGGTGCCTTGCCGTCCTTCGCCGCACCCTTCCGGCGCAGTATGGTGATCGGCACCCGCATACCGTCTTCGGTCGTCGCCTCGATCCGTTCGAGATCATATCTGCCGGGATCATAGGCGGGATTGGCGGCAACAGCCGCGGCCGGCGCCGAGGCCCCGCCCTTCAGCGCCAGGCGATAGGCGCGCGGCGCGAGACGCGGCGACTGATAGGTGAAGGACAGCGCGGATGCCGCCCAGCCCTGCCCATGCGGGACCGACAGGGCATAGGCGGGTTCATCGAACGCAACCTCGCGCTCCTTGCCGTCCTTGCCCATCATCACCAGTCGAGGCAGCGCGTCACGCCATTCCTCCCGCACCAGCGTGTCCCGGAACGGATGGATCGCGGCGATGAACCGCCCGGCCTGGTGTGGGACCCACTCCTTCCAGTGCGCCCGCCCCGGCGTGGCGACCGGCGCGGTCATGATCTTCATGTCGACCGCATCGTCCACATCGGTCAGGATCACGAGCTGGTCGTTCCAATGATCGACATCGTAGCGCAGACCTTCGGCGCGCTTCTCGATCAGGACCGGCCTGGCGACGGGATCGCTCGCCCCCACCAGCCAGGCTTCGGTCTGCGCGCTGTTGAGCAGGCGGATCACCACGAAACCACCCGACGCAGTGGTCTTCAGCTCGATGAAGAAGGCGGGATCAGTCTCGGCATGGATCTGGACGTCAGTGCCGTCCTGCATATCCCGCCGCCATACCGAATTGGGATGACCGTTGCCGTCGCGACCGACCCAGAAGAGATAGCGGCCGCCCGAGTCGAAAGCGAAGCTGCCATGGCCTTCGTTGATATCGGTCACCACCATCCGGCCGGTCGCGATCTCCCGCACGCGGATGCCGAAGATGCCCGAACCGGTCAGATCCTGCGACCATCCGAACAGTTTCTGGTCGGGACTGTGGAAGGTCCCGCCCCAATGCAGCGCGAAGAATTTCCTGCCGGCCGCCTCCGCTCCGACATCAAGCAGTATCTGTTCGACCCCGCCCCCCGCCGGGCGTCGCGCGAAGACCGGATACTGGCTGTCGGCCGGCTGGCGCTGATAATAGAAATAGCCGCCGTCCTCGACCTCGATCGGCGCGTCCGCCCCCGCCTCGACGACCCGCGCACGCGCCAGCAGCGCCGCCTGGAGTGGCCTGGACGGCGCAAGCATCGCATCGGTATAGGCATTCTCGGCCTTCACCGCTGCGGCGATCGGCGCGTCGAGCGTCGCCGGATCGCGCAGCACCGCATGCCAGTCCTTCGGGCGCATCCACGCATAATCGTCGGTGCGCTTGTGGCCGAAATTGCCGACCACGGCCGGCACGCGCACAGGCTGCGGCGGAACCGGCCAGCGCGTCGGCGCGGCCAGCACGCGACCCGGCCGCGCCAACGTCCCCACGGCAAGGGCCAGCATCGATACGCATAGATGTCGCCGGTCGATCATGTCGTCCCCATTCGTTTCCATGGCCGAAGGCGGTCGGCTCCCCGGACCGCCCCGCACTGTCCTACATCGCCCAGTTGACCTGCACGCCGAGCGTACGCGGCTTGACGATGAACCGGCTCGCGCCCGATCCGAAGTCCTGATAGCCGAAGGTGATGGCGCGCTTGTCGCCGATATTCTCGGCGAACGCAGCAACCGTGAAATCGGCGACCTTCACCGACACGCGCGCATCGAAGATGTGATAGGGCGCGAAGGTCGTATCCTCGTTGAGGAAGCCGGGCGAGCGCGACACATAGCGATGGAGCAAGGTAACGGTCGGTTCCGCGGCACCACCGAAATTATAGGATGCGGTGTTGGAGATGCGCCATTTCGCAGCCGAAGGCAGCGTCTTGCCCGACGCCAGGGGCGGAGCCGCGGTCGGGATGTCCTTGGTCAGCTTTGCATCGAGATAGGTCAGGTTCGACACGAGCGAGAGGCCGCCAAGATTGAGCGTGGCCGACGCTTCGGCGCCGTAGATCTCGGCGGCACCGGCATTCGCGCCATAGGTCAGCCCGTCGCCGACACGACGCAGCCTGACCTGCAAATTGGTCCAGTCGATATAGAAACCCGTGACGCTGACGAAGAGCTTCCTGTCGACCAGGCTGAAGCGCGTGCCGACCTCGTAGTTCCACAGACTGTCCGATGTCGTCCCGGCCGGGATCGGCGATCCGGCAAGCGGCGGCAGGGTGTTGGGCGAACCGAAGCGATAACCTTTCGACGCCAGCGCGTAGAACATCAGGTCCGGGCGCGGCTGGTATTTGATCGACGCCTTCGGCGCAAAACCTGAATCCTGCACCTTGTAGGGCGGATTGATGACGGTGCCGCCGAAGAAGATGCCGAACTGGTTGGTATAGGTGTCGGTCCGCGTGCGGAACAGACGGCCACCCCCGGTGATGGTGACATCGCCGAAATGCAGATTGGCCTCGCCGAACAGCGCGTCCTCGTCCCCCTTGGTATGCGAGGCGGCGTAATAATATTCGTCGCCGTGCGTCAGGCCGGCCGCCACATCCGCCGGATGCGCCGCGGCATAGCCCGGCGATGACAGATGCTCCTGAAAGCCCTTGGTTGTATCGATATGCGTGGCACCGATCAGCCAGTCGAACGTCCGGCCCCTGGGCGAGGCGAAGCGGACTTCATAGGAATAGGTATTACTCTGCCCTGCCTGCAGGAAATAGTGGTTGCCGGGATTGAGATTGCCGTAGAAGGGCGTGAAATCGTCGAAGATATCGCCGGTCTTGCGGTTGTAGGTGCCGATCACCGTGGCGGTGGCGAAACCGAAATCATGGTCGAGCCGCAGGCTGTGGAGCTGAGTCTTGAAGATCACCGGGGTTTCGAACCTGGTCGAGCGCTGCAACAGGCCGAGCCCCAGATTGCTGACGCTGGGGTCGTCGGTGCGGCTCTTCTGGTAGAGGCCGAGATAGCTGATTGTCGTATCGACGTCGGGGGTAAAGACGATCGACCCGCGCAGGCCGAAGGTGTGGACATCGTTCGACCCGCGGATGTGCGTCCCGATATTGTCGATATAGCCAGCATCCACCCGCTGAGTCGCGACCAGGCGCACCGCCAGCTTGTCGGCGACCAGCGGCACGTTGATCATAGCCTTGGCGCGATAGTTCACCTCGCCCGCCGAGAAGCGCGTGGTGCCGACCGCACCTTCCGCCGCGGCATGAAAGCCGCTGGGATCGGCAAGGTTGGAGATGAAGTTGATCGCCCCGCCGAGCGAGGCTGATCCGAACAGCGTCCCCTGCGGGCCGCGCAACACCTCGACCCGCGACACATCGAACGCATCGATGTCCGGGATGACGATCGTATAGCCCGGCTCGTTCATCGGGATATCGTTGATGAAATAGCCCGTGCTGCCCTGGCCCTGATCAAGCCCGGCCGTCGTGCCGATCCCGCGGATCACGGCAGTGGAATTGTTCGAGGGCCCTTCGTTGAACGCAACACCCGTCGTGCGGGTGAGATAGTCCTTGAAGTCCTGCGCACCGATCGCCTCGAGCTGAGCACCTGTCACGGCCGAGACACCCCCCGCGACATTACTCAGCTTCTCGGCCCGCTTGTTGGCGGTAACGATGATGTCACCACCGCTTTCCGCAGCTGGTTCCGCCTGGTCGGCGGCCTGAGCCTGGGCGGATGCCGAGCCGGCAGCCAGCAGGGCGATCGCCGAGACGGCGGGCAGATAGCGCGATACGGTTCGAATCATGGTCGCATTCCCCTTCATGGTGATGCGGGCTGCGGCTTTTGCCGCTTGCCCGCTCCTTGGCCGCCATTCCCTCTGACGGCCTCTTCCGCTCAGCCGTCCTGCGGCCCGAAACGCTGTTTCCCGCCGACGAAAGTGCGCAGTACCTTCGTCCGGGCGATGCTCGCCGGAGGAACGCTGCGCGGATCGGCATCGAGCACGACAAGATCGGCGAGATACCCGCGCGCGATCAGCCCGAGCCGGTCTTCCTGGAAACCGGCATGGGCGTTGGCACTGGTATAGGCAGTGAGCGCCTGTTCGACCGTGACCTTCTGGTCTGGCAGCCACCCGTCCGGGTTGAGTCCGTCGATCGTCGCGCGCGTCACCGCGGCATGAATGCCGGCGATCGGGTCGAACGGCGCCACCGGCCAGTCAGACCCGAAAGTGACGCGCGCACCGGCATCCAGCAGCGACTTGAACGCATAGGTGCCGCGCAGCCGCGATTCACCGATACGCTTCACCGCCCAGCGGCCGTCGTCGATCGCGTGATAAGGCTGGACCGAGGCGATCACATCTTGTCGAGCGAAGCGCGGAATCGCGGCCTGGCTGAGATGCTGCGCATGCTCGATGCGGAAACGCCGGTCGCGCTTGCCGTTGGTTCTCGCGACATCAGCATAAATGTCGAGCAATTCGTCGTTCGCCTCGTCGCCGATCGCGTGGACCGTCACCGGCATATGGCGCGCGTCGGCAGCAGCGACCCATCTCGCAATGTCAGCGCGGGGCGTCACCCGCACACCGCGCGTGTCGGGCGCGTCACTATAGGGATCGCGAAACAGGGCGGTGCGCGATCCGAGCGACCCGTCCATCAGGCCTTTGACCCCGCCCCAGCGAATCCAGTCGTCGCCCTTCCCTTCGGTGGCGACGATCGCGGCCATCTTCTCCCAGTCGGCCAGCGGGACGAAGGAATAGAAGCGCATATCCGGGCGCCCCTTCGCACCCAGGCGCCGCAGCGCTTCGTACATCGACCAGTCGATCTCGGGCGAATGCGCCTGCGCCACCCCCTTCGACAGGCCCTCTGCGATGCCGCCGCGCAGGATATCCTCGATCCCCGCCTCGTCGAGCTTCGGGATCGCGCGCTCGGCGAGCCAGGCAGCGTTGTCCTTGAGGATACCGGTCGGCTCACCCGCTGCGTCGCGCACGATCACCCCGCCCTCCGGCGGCACGGTGTTGCGATCGATCCCGGCCAGCTTCAGCGCGACCGAATTAAGCAGGATCATGTGCAGATCGAGCCGGTTCACCGCCACCGGATGGTCAGGCGTGACGGCATCGATCCACGCACGGGTCGGCAGTTCGCCGCCCCAGAGCTGCTCATCCCAATAGCCGCCCTCCACCCATTGGCCGGGCTTGAGCAGTCGCGCCGCCGCGCCGACCCGCTCGGCAAAGGCGGCCGGCGTGCGCGCATCGCGCAGGCTCGGCTGACGCAGCATTGCCGATCCGCGCAGGAAATGCGTATGATTGTCGGTGAAGGCCGGCATCAGGAACGCGCCGTCCAAGTCGATCACGCGCGTCGCCCGGCTGGTCGCCGCGCGGACCATATCAGCACCGATCGCAGCGATCCTGTCGCCCACAATCCCCACCGCGCTAACCGCCTCCCGTTCGCGCCGCCCGGTCCACACGCGGGCATTGACCAGGGCCATATCAAGGCCCGGCGCCGCCGCCAGCAATGGCGAGGTCAGCATCATTGCCGCGCTTGCGCTGATGAACTCGCGACGATCGATCACGGGCGACACGCGGGAAGGCGGCTGGTTCGGTTCATGTCGACCATAGAGGGCCGACTCGGCGGATCACGAAACATCCAATTTTCGTGGAGTGGACGGGTCCAGTCCGCAATCCAAGCGTATAAGGCGTAACGGAAGGAGTGCTTCACCTGGAGCGGGATTAGCGCCGCGGCACCAGTATCGTCGGGCAAAATGCCACGTTCGGTGCCGGCTATCCCCTTCGGGAAGCAAGCACGACCGCTCGCATCTCGCCGACCTGCCAGAGGATCAATGTCGGCAAACCGATCGCGAGGTCGCGGGCGCGCTTGGCCAGGGACAGCGCAAGCGCCGTTTCCGGCGGCAAGCCGAACAGCGGGGCGGCAAGCGCATAGGCTGCCTCCTGAACCCCGATCGCGCCCGGCACCGCGAACGCGACGCTCCTGAGCGTGAAGATCAGGCTCTCGATCGAAAGCGCCGACCAGATCGAGATATCCGCCCCCATCATCAGCAGCACGATCCAGCCGCCGACTCCACTGGCGATCCATCCCAGCAGGTTGAGCGCGAAGGCAAGCGCCACGCGCCTGCGGCGCGCATATGTCTCCCGCAACGCATCGGTGATCCCTGTCATGGCGACGACGGACCCGGGCAGGAAATGCTGGGCAACCCGCCCCGCCAGGCCGAGCGCCGGGCGCTGGGCGAAGAAGAACATCACCATCCCCGCGATCATCATCCCGGTGCCCCCAAGGATGAGCGGCCGCAGCGCCGCCGCCTCACCGCCCGCGGCAAGCAGGGTGACCATCATCGCCAGACCGAACAGGGTGAAGACCAGCTGGGCGCCCATTTCAGTCGTCATGTCGACCACGAACGACGCATAGACCCGGGATGCCGGGACGCCGGCGGACGTCAGTGTCCGCGTACCGACGACGATGCCGCCGATCTGCGAGAAGGGCAACAGATCCGATACCGCCTCCCGCACCGCCCGCGCCCAGGCGAACAGGCTGACCCGGTCGAGCGGTTCGCCGGGCGCCGCCGCAAGCCAGGCAGCGCCGAGAATGAAGAAGGTACCGATCGAAAAGGCGCAGAAGACCAGGAATCCGTCGATCCCGATCCGCCCCGCGACTGCCAGCACGCTGCCGAACCCGATCGAGCCAAAGGCCCAGACCGCGGCAGCCAACCCAGCCAGAGTCGCGAGCAGCATGCCCGCGCGTGCAAAATTCTTCAGGCGATGCCTCCCTTGCGTCCACCCGCGAAACGCAGCGCGAGACGCATCATCGCCGGCACGAAACGCGGCCGGATCAGTCGATCGTCATAGGGTGCCAGACGCCGGTCATTCTCGGCAAGGCAAATCCGGGCGAGCTCCGGAAAAGTCACCTCGACCCCGAGTTCCTTCGAGCCGTTGAGGGTGAAGTTGTTCTCCTGCGCCTTGGTATTGTCGTCACCCATGCCCTTGGCCATGCTGATCCGCTCGCCGATCAGGAACATCCAGACGATCAGCACCTTTGCCTCGAACAGCGGCCGGCGCCACCAGGGCATGTTGCGGCGCCACCAGGCGACCCAGTTGACGAAGAACAGGATATGCCGCCCCTCCTCGCGCATCACCGGCTCGAAGGTGTCGACCAGCTCTTCCGGAAAGAAACCGGAATCCTTGGCCAGCTTGAACAGGCCGAAACCGAAAAAGCTGTCGATGCATTCCGAATAGCCGGTGCGCATGAAAGCGAATTCGGGGTCGCGCGGGCGCTTATATTCCGCTTCGGGCGCGAGCTCGATGCCGTACGCCTGGACCATGTCGGCAAGTACGATCTTGTGCCTGCTCTCCTCGAAGCCGTTCATGTCGACCGCTGCCTTGAGCAACGGGTCGGCGATCCCTTCACCAAAGGTCTTCACGTTCATGCCAGCCCGGCCCTCGGTAGCGACGGCGATGTCCCAGATCGGCAGCGAGACGATCTTGTCGCGCGTCTCGGGATCGAGCCTGGGCCAGTCGATCAGCGCGGGGCGATAGGGATCATGCGTGTCGAGCATCGTCTGGCAGAACAGCGCCCGGTGCTCCGGGCTGCCGAGGCGGATCGGGCCGGTGGGGACCGGCTCGGGCTGGGCGAAGTGGCGGAAGCCGTTGGCGATATTCATGGCACTGGTCTCAAGCGAAGTCGGTGAAGCCCCCCAGCGTGATCCTCTCGCGCACCACGGCCTCGCGTGCAAGAGGGTCGGTCAACGCCGCCAGTTCAGCCCGGTATGCGTAACCCGGTGCATGGGTCGGATAGCGATCGTCGGTGGCCGGGTGCGTGTAGATTTCAGTCAGGCCGTCCGGAAGATGCTCGATCAGCCCGCGGACCCGCGCCGCATCCATCGCCCCGGACCAGGCGAGACCGAACACCTGGTCGGGCACGCACATTCCAGCCGCGCGCATGCGACGCCGGACGAGCAGTGCCCAGAGCCTGGCAATATCGACGCCGCCAGCGCCGGGTTCGATCTTCGCCAGGACGTCGCGCGGCTCGATCGGGGCGCGGACCGATTTCATGCCGTAGCGCTTGCCGGTCTTCAGGATCGCGGAGGCAATGGTCGGGTGCAGGTGAAAATGCTTGTGCGCGTTGACGTGATCAAGCGTCAGGCCGGTTGCGGCGAACGCAGCGAACTGCGCCTCCACCTCAGCGCGAAGCTGGCGGCGCGCGGTCGGGCTGGCGAAGATCGTGATGCCAGCCCGGACCATGTCGGTGCGAAAATGACCGGTCGCGTCGACCAGTTCCGACACCTGCCCGGGCGGGAGCGTAGGTCTGCCCTCCACGAGCACGACATGCAGGCCGACACCGAGCTTCGGCATCGTCCTGGCCCGTGCAACCGCGTCTGCGGCCGCATCGCCCGAGACCATCAGGCTGGCGGCTGTCAGGATACCGTTACGATGAGCCTGCTCGACAGCTTCGTTGACCGCGATGGCGGCGCCGAAATCGTCGGAGGTCACGACGAGCCGCTTCACCACAAGCCCTCTCCCCTAAGGGGAGAAGGTTGGGAGAGGGGCAGCAACGAGCGGCAGCGCTTATGACTGCCCCTCTCCCCTACCCTCTCCCCGAAGGGGAGAGGGTGAAAGGTCACGCTGCTTCCTTGCGCCGGCGCAGGAAGTCGAAGAACTCCACACCCTCGCGCAGGCGGCGCTTCATCATGTTCCAGTCGCGCAGCATCTCGGACACGATCGACCAGATCTTGGACGGGCGGAAATAGAAGCGTTTGTAGAATTCCTCGACCTTGTCGAAGATCACGCTCGCCGGCAGATGCGGATAGCTGAGCTGCGCGATCTGGTTGCCGCCGTCGGTCAGCAGATCGTTGCTGTTGTCGAACCAGCCATTCTCGGTCGCCTGTTTGTACAGGAAAGTGCCGGGATAGGGCGCGGCCAGCGAGACCTGGATCGTGTGCGGATCGATCTCCTTGGCGTAGTTGATCGTCTCCTCGATCGTCTCTTCGGTCTCGCCGGGCAGGCCGAGGATGAAGGTGCCATGGATGACCACGCCGAGCTGGTGGCAGTCCTTGGTGAACTGCCGCGCGACGTCAGTGCGTAGGCCCTTCTTGATGTTGTGCAGGATCTGCTGGTTGCCGCTCTCGTAACCGACGAGCAGCAGGCGCAAGCCGTTGGCCTTCAGCACCTCAAGCGTCTTGCGCGGGACATTGGCCTTGGCGTTGCAGCTCCACGATACGGGGAAGCCCTTCTTGCCGAAGCCGAGCTTGCCGAGCGCGATCGCCAGTTCCTCGACGCGGTCGTGGTTGTCGGTCAGCGTATCGTCGTCGAAGAAGATCTCCTTGGTCTCGGGGATGTTCTCCAGGATGTACTGCACCTCCTCGATCACCTTGGGGACCGAGCGGAAGCGGTAGTTATGACCGCTGATCGTCTGCGGCCACAGGCAGAAGGTGCAGCGGCTCTTGCAGCCGCGGCCGGTATAGAAGCTGACATAGGGGTGGAGGAGGTAGCCGCCGAAATATTTGTTGATGGTCAGGTCGCGCTTGTAGACCGGCGAGACCATCGGGAGGACGTCCATGTCCTCGATGATCGCGCGATCCTTGTTGCGCACGAACGCGCCGTCCGGCGCACGCCAGGTGATGCCATCGACGGTGGCAAGCGGTGCGCCCTGGGCGATCTCGAGGATCGTAAAATCATATTCCTCGCGCGCGACGAAATCGACGTGCGGCGTCGCGGCAAGGCTTTTGTCGGGCTCGACCGCGACCTTGGCGCCGACGAAACCGATCAGGATCTTCGGGTTGCGCTCCTTGATCAGCGCGGCGGTGCGGATGTCCTGGCCGAAGCTCGGCGTCGAGGTGTGAAGGATGACGAGGTCGCGATCATCGAACTCGTGCTTGATATCGTCCCAGCTCTGGTCGTGCGCCGGCGCATCGATCAGCTTCGACCCCTCGACCATCGCCGCTGGCTGAGCGAGCCAGGTCGGATACCAGAAGGACTTCACCTCGCGCTTCATCTGATAGCGCGCGCCGGCGCCGCCGTCATAACCGTCGAACGAAGGGGCCTGCAGAAACAAGGTACGCATCATGCGGAAATCTCCGGATCGGCCGAAACGCGGCCGTCATTTTCCATTTTAAGCCGTTGTCCGCGCCAATCAACCGACGCGACGAAGAAGCTTGCGACGAATATCGCGACGGTGAGGCAATCGCGCATCGGTAGAAGCCACCATGGCGCCGTCGGTACACCAGCCGCGCGGTCGACGAAACGGGCGATCGCAATGCGAACAATCAGCGCCGCCAGGACGATAGCAAGACCGTCCGGATGCGCCGGCGCCAAGGCCGCTCCAAGCAAGGCAAGCGGGAACGGCATGCCGACCACCGATCCCGCATAGGCCTCAGGCACGACGCTGCGCACCGTTGCGCCCCACCGCAGTTCGTGTCGCCATAACTCCCCGAAGCGTCGCTCAGCCGAAGCATGGGTAACGAGCATCGGCGGCACCGCGACCGTCTGCCCAAGCGCATGGACAGCCTCGCCGATCGCATAATCGTCGGCCAGCACGTCGGCAAAGCGTTCGAATCCGCCAATCCGGTCGAGCGTCTCTCGCCGCATCGCGATGGTCGAGCCCATGCACGGCCGCGCGAATCCCGTCGCGACGCCAAACACCGCCCCGGGCAGGAACTGGTAACTGAGCCCCGCCGCGCCGAGTCGTGACCAGAAGCCGGCATCACCACGTCCGCGATACAGGCAGGTCATCGCGCCGACACCCGGCGCGTCAAGCGCGGCCAGGACCCGGGAGAGATAATCGGGCGTCGCGACCATATCGCTGTCGCTCAGTACCAGGATCGGGTGCGCTGCCCTGACCATCATGTTGATGAGGTTAGAGACCTTGCGATTCGCACCGTGGTTCCTGGGGTCGATCACCAAGTCGATCGCAATATGCGGATAGCGCGCGCGCAGGGCCTCAACCACGGCGATGGCGGGGTCGTCATCCACCCGCACGCCGCAGAGGAGCTGGATCGGACCGCCATGGTCCTGCACGAGGAAGCTCGCCAGGTTTTCGAGCAGGCGTGGCTCGGCGCCGTGGAGTGGTTTGAGCAGGGTCACCGCTTCGGCGCGGGGCAATGGAGCGGCTTGCAGCGCCATGAAACGCCGGAACACGATCGTGGCGGCGATCATATAGAGGGTGCCGATAGTGGCGAGGCCCAGCAAGGCCCAGCCAATAATTGTAACGGCTAGCATCGCAAACCCTTCTCCGCCCGTGGGAGAAGGTGGCGCGTAACGCCGGATGAGGGCGAGCGAGGTTCGGGACGCACGCAGATGCGCGAGCCCCTCTCCCGCAAGGCGAGAGGGAATGAGCAGTACGACCGACTAATCACATCCCGCATCGTCCCTCCCTATCGCCACGAATACATCCTGTGTAGAGCGCGCGATCGAAAGACGCGGAGGCGGGGTGAGCCAGAATTCGGATTTGGTGCTGGTCACCGGCGTATCGGGTTTCGTCGGATCGGCAGTGGCACGGGCTCTCGCCGCGCAGGGGCGGCAGGTACGCGGCCTTGTCCGCGCCGCCAGCCCGCGCGCCAATCTCACCGACTTTCCCGGAACATTGGTCGAAGGCGACGCGCGCGATCCCGCAGCGATGGCCGAGGCGATGCGCGGGGTGAGACATCTGTTCCATGTCGCCGCGGATTACCGGATCTGGGCTCCCGATCCCGAGGACATCGTCCGCAACAATCTTGCCAGCACGCGCGCCGTGATGGAGGCGGCACTTGCCGCAGGGGTCGAGCGGCTGGTCTATACGAGCAGCGTCGCGACGCTGAAGCCCGATCCCGCCGGTCCCGCCGACGAAACCCGCGCGGCCACCCCGGAACAGGCTGTCGGTGCGTACAAGCGCAGCAAGGTCGTGGCCGAACGGCTGCTCGAGCAGATGGTCGCCGAACGCGGTTTGCCGGCGGTGATCGTCAACCCCTCCACGCCGATCGGCCCTCGCGACGTGCGGCCGACGCCGACCGGGCGAATCATCGTCGAGGCGGCGAACGGCAAGATGCCGGCCTATCTCGATAGCGGGCTCAACCTCGTCCATGTCGACGATGTCGCGACTGGCCATCTGCTGGCGCTGGACCGGGGCCGGATCGGCGAGCGCTATATCCTTGGCGGCCGGGACGTGCGCCTGGCCGACATGCTGACCGTCATCGCCGGGATCATGAAGCGCCGCCCGCCCACGATCAGCCTCCCGCGCGCGCCGCTCTTCCCGCTGGCCTATGCCAATGAGGCGCTGGCGCGGCTGACCGGCAAGGACCCGTTCCTCACGGTCGACGGGCTGAAGATGGCGAAGCACCATATGTTCTTCACCTCGGCCAAGGCCGAGGCTGAACTGGGATATCGCGCCCGCCCCTGGGAACAGGCCCTGGCCGACGCGATCGGGTGGTTCAGGAATGCGGGAATGATCCAGTGATCGCGCTCGCCCTCGGTGGCCTGAGCCTCGTCATCTGGGCCGGTCTGGTCCTCGCCCATGGCGGCTTCTGGCTGGCACGCGAACGCGATACGACCGACCAGCCGCACGATCCCGCTGAATGGCCCGACGTGGTCGCCATCGTCCCCGCCCGCGACGAGGCCGAGGTGATCGGCCGAGCGATCGGCAGCCTGTGCGCGCAGGACTATCCCGGCCGTTTCCATGTGATCCTGGTCGACGATTCGAGCAGCGACGGCACCGCCGATATCGCCCGTGCCACCAGCGGAGCCCATCCTCTCGACATCGTGACCGGCCGGCAGCTCGCCCCGGGCTGGACCGGAAAGCTCTGGGCGGTGGCGCAGGGAGTCGAGCACGCCGGCCCTGCTCCACAGTATCTATGGCTTACCGATGCCGATATCGCGCATGAACCCGACACGCTTCGCACTCTCGTCGCGCGGGGCGAGGCAGGCCGCCTCACTTTGGTGTCGCTGATGGCTGAGCTGCGCTGCACCAGCCTGGCGGAGCGGGCGCTGATCCCGGCCTTCGTGTTCTTTTTCCAGATGCTCTATCCCTTCGGCCGCGTGAATCGCCCGAACGGCCCCGGCGCCGCGGCCGGCGGCTGCATGCTGGTGCGACGCGATGCGCTGGCGGCGGCGGGCGGCATCGCCGCGATCCGCACCGCCCTGATCGACGATTGCACGCTGGGCGCCCTGCTGAAGAAGCAGGGTCCGATCTGGCTCGGCCTCACTCGTCGCTCGCGCAGCATCCGCGCCTATGACGATACCGGGGTGATCGCCGCGATGATCTCGCGCTCGGCCTATGCCCAGCTCGGCTATTCGCCGCTGATGCTGCTCGGCACGCTGATCGGCCTCGCCCTGGTCTATGGCGCGCCGCCGGTGCTGGCGCTGGCCGGCACCGGCTGGGCTCAGATCGCCGGGGCGAGCGCGTGGCTACTGATGGCGATCTCGTTCCAGCCGATGCTGCGTTTCTATCGCCGCTCCCCGCTCTGGGGAATTGCGCTCCCGTTGATCGCGGCTTTCTACGCCGGCTGCACCTTGCTATCGGCATGGCAGCATATGCGAGGACGTGGTGGAATGTGGAAAGGCCGCGCGCAGGCGACGGGGACGCTTTGATGGAAGCGGCAGACCTCGCCTCGGGCAAGGGACATCGTGACGAGAATTTCCCGGTCGCCTCCGTCCTGCTCAAACCCGAACACCGCGCGCCGGTGATGGCCTTTTATCGTTTCGCCCGCGTGGCCGACGACATCTCGGATCACGAGACGCTGCCGGCGGCGGAGAAGCTCGTCCAGCTTGGCCGAATGCGCGCCGGCCTCGATGGCAAGGCGGAAGGTAGCGCCGAAGCGCTCGCGCTGCGCACGGTCATGGCTGATTACCGCCTCGACCCGGTCCATGCGCATGACCTGCTCGGCGCATTCGAACGCGACGTAACGGTCACGCGGTACGAGGATTGGGATGGGCTGATGGGCTATTGCCGGCTCTCGGCGATGCCGGTCGGACGCTATGTGCTCGACGTGCATGGGGAGGATCGCGCCACCTGGCCAGCCTCCGATGCACTTTGCGCCGCGTTGCAGGTGATCAATCACCTTCAGGATTGCGCCAAGGATTACCGCACGCTCGACCGCGTCTATATCCCCGCCGAGACCTTCGCCGAAACCGGCGCGCGGATCGGGGACCTGACCGCCGATCGTGCCACGCCGGCATTGCGGGCCGCAATCGTCTCGCTCGTGGGCAAGACCCGGATCCTGCTCGATACCTCAGCCGGCTTTGCCGCGACGATCGCCGATCGCCGCCTCGCGGCCGAGGTAGCGATCATCCACCGCCTTGCCGTCAGCCTGTGCGGCCGACTGGAGACGCGCGATCCGCTCAGCGAGCGGGTGCATCACAAATCGTGGGAAACCGCCTTCCTGGCCACCGGTGCCGCCGTCGGCAGCCTGTTCAGGCGCGCGGCATGAATCCCGATGCGACCCCGGCCGCCCTGCAGCAGCAGGTTTCGGGCAGCTCTTTCTATGCCGGAATGCGCGTGCTGCCCAAGGCCGAGCGCGAGGCGATGTACGCGATCTACGGTTTTTGCCGGCTGGTCGACGATATCGCCGACGATCAGCAGGGCGATCGCGAAGGCCGGGCCAGGGCGCTCGATGCCTGGCGTGCCGATCTCGATTCGCTCTATGCCGGTGGTCCGCCCGGCCAGGCGGTGCTCGTCGCCGATGCCGTCGAGCGCTTCAAGCTCGATCGCGCCGACTTCGAGGCGGTGATCGACGGCATGGCGATGGACGTCGATCGCGACATCCGCTGGCCGCCCATGGCCGAGCTCGATCTCTATTGCGACCGGGTCGCCTCGGCGGTCGGCCGCCTGTCAGTACGAATCTTCGGCATGGACGACGCGCCCGGGATCGCGCTGGCCTATCATCTCGGCCGCGCGCTGCAATTGACCAACATCCTGCGCGACGTGGACGAGGATGCAGGCATCGGCCGGGTCTATCTGCCCGCCGAGGAGATCGCCGAAGCCGGCATTCCCTTCACCACTCCCATGCAAGTCGTCGGCGATCCCCGGATCGATGCCGTCTGCCGGGCGCTCGCTGCGACAGCGCATGACCATTATCGCAAGGCGCATGCGCTGCTCGCGACCCGCCCGCGCGGCCACCTGATCGCACCCCGCCTGATGGAGGCAGCGTACGCCAAGATACTGAAACAGACTGAGGCGATCGGCTGGAAGCCGCCACGTCGCCGGGTAAAGGTGTCGAAGCTGGCCCTCCTCCTGACTGTCGCTCGGCTGTGGCTGACGCGTTGACCTTCACCCGGGCGACGATTGCCGGGGCCGGTCTGGCGGGGCTCTCCGCTGCCGTCGCGCTGCGCCAGGCAGGGTTCGCCGTATCTATCGCCGATTCGGCTGCGCAGGCGGGCGGGCGCTGCCGCTCCTATCACGATCCGCAGCTCGGCCTGACGATCGACAACGGCAATCATCTCGTCCTATCCGGCAATCCCGCGGTGGCGCGCTTCCGCTCAGCCGTTGGCGCAACGACACCGCTGGCAGGGCCCGAGCATGCCGATTTCACCTTTCAGGACCTGACGACCGCCAGGCGCTGGACGGTGCGGATCAACGATGGCGCCCTTCCCTGGTGGATCGCCGCACCGGCTCGGCGCGTACCGGGCAGCCGGATCGCCGACTATCTGCCTCTCGCCAGATTGCTGTCGAACCGCGAAGGTCGGGTCGACCAGCGCATCGCCACCAGCGGACCGGCCTGGTCGAAACTGCTTGAGCCAGTGCTGCTCGCGGCGCTCAACACCGCCCCCGGCGAATCGTCGACGATGCTCACTGCCAATATCCTGCGCGAGACGATCGCAAAGGGCGGCCGCGCCATGCGCCCTCGCATTGCGGAACCGAGCCTGGCCGCCGCCTTTATCGACCCTGCCCTTGCCTGGCTCGATGAACGGGGAAGCCCGGTCGCGCTGGGTCGCCGGCTTCGCGCGGTCGCGTTCGATCGCGACCGGGTGACGGGCCTCGACTGGGGCTCGGGAATCGAGCCGGTCGCCGCGGACGAAGTCGTCATTCTCGCCGTGCCGCCCTGGGTCGCGACCGCGCTGGTACCGAAGCTTCAGGCACCCGACGGCTTCCGCGCCATCGTCAACGGCCATTTCGCCCTGCCCGCGCCTGCTGGCGCGCCGGCGATGCTCGGCTTGTTCGGCGGCACGGCCGAATGGCTGTTCGCCTTTCCCGACCGCCTCTCAGTGACGGTCAGCGCCGCCGAACGGCTTGTCGACCTTGATCGCGAGACGCTGGCGCGGACTTTCTGGGCCGACATTTGCGCCGCGCTGGCGATCGACGCGCCGATGCCTACCTGGCAAATCGTCAAGGAAAAGCGCGCAACCTTCGCCGCGACGCCCGGGCAGAATGCCAAACGCCCCGCTGCCGCGACACGCTGGCGCAACCTGTTCCTGGCGGGCGACTGGACCGATACCGGCCTGCCCGCCACGATCGAGGGCGCCCTGCGGTCGGGAGAAACCGTGGCGCGCCTCGTGCTCGCGCGTTAGGAGAGCGCAATGCATCAGGGCTTTTCCGAGATCGGCGGCTCCACCGCCCCCCTCGCCACGGTGGAGGCAGCGGTCGACCGCGCGACCGCGGCGCTCGCCAACCTGCAGCGCGACGACGGCCATTGGGTGTTCGAGCTTGAGGCCGATGCGACCATCCCGGCCGAATATGTCCTGCTCCGTCATTATCTCGGCGAACCGGTCGACGCCGGGCTCGAGGCGAAGATCGGCACCTATCTGCGCCGTATCCAGTCGGCCGACCATCATGGCTGGGGCCTGTTCCATGGCGGCGCGTTCGACGTCAGCGCCTCGGTAAAGGCCTATTATGCGCTGAAGATGATCGGCGACCCGATCGACGCGCCGCATATGGCGCGTGCGCGGGCCACGATCCTCGCGGTGGGCGGCGCGGCGGCGGTCAACGTCTTCACCCGAATCCAGCTCGCTTTGTTCGCGGCCGGCCCATGGTCGGCGGTGCCGACCATGCCGCCCGAGCTGATCCTGCTGCCGCGCTGGTTCCCGATCCATCTCTCGAAGATGTCCTATTGGGCACGCACCGTGGTCGTGCCGCTGCTCGTGCTCGGCGCGCTTCAGCCGGTCGCCCGCAACGCGCTCGGGGTGAAGGTCGACGAGCTCTATACCGGCGCGAAGATTCGGCCCGGCACCAAGGCCGCCGACCCCAAATGGCTTTGGACTCACGGCTTCAACGCGCTGGACCGCGTGCTCAAGGCCGGCAACGGGCTCTGGCCGAAAAAGCTGCGCGCCCGGGCGATCAAGGCCTGTGTCGATTTCGTGCTAGAGCGCCTGAACGGCGTGGACGGGCTTGGCGCGATCTATCCGGCGATGGCGAACAGCGTGATGATGTTCGACTGCCTTGGCTATGCCGAGGATCACCCCGCCCGCGCGATCGCGCGCCAATCGATCGAGAAGCTGCTCGTGATCCGGGAGGACGAGGCCTATTGCCAGCCCTGCGTGTCGCCGGTGTGGGACACGGCGCTCGCCGCGCATGCGATGCTTGAGGCCGGCGGCGACGATGCCGAGGCACGCGCCGGCCGGGGACTCGACTGGCTGAGGCCGCTTCAGATTCTCGACGTGAAAGGTGACTGGGCCGAGGAAAAGCCCGATGTCCGCCCCGGCGGCTGGGCGTTCCAGTATAATAACGCGCATTATCCCGATCTGGACGACACCGCCGTGGTGGTGATGGCGATGGATCGCGCCAAAACCAGCCACGATCAGGAGGCGATCGATCGCGGCGTCGAATGGACCGTCGGCCTGCAGAGCCGCGATGGCGGCTGGGGCGCGTTCGACGCCGACAACAGCTATCACTATCTCAACAACCTGCCCTTTGCCGACCATGGCGCGCTGCTCGATCCGCCGACCTCGGACGTGAGCGCACGCTGCGTCTCGATGCTCGCTCAACTTGGCGAGACGCGCGACAGCGATCGCATGCGCGCGGCACTCGATTTCCTCGCCAAGGAACAGATGCCCGACGGCAGCTGGTTCGGGCGCTGGGGCGTGAACTATATCTATGGCACCTGGTCGGTGCTGTGCGCCCTCAACGCGGCGGGTTTCGCGCCGGAGGAGCCGATCGTGGCGAAGGCGGTCGACTGGCTCACCCGGATTCAGAATGCGGATGGTGGCTGGGGCGAAGACTGCGAGAGCTACGCGCTCGACTATAAGGGCCACACCCCCGCCCCCTCGACCGCCTCGCAGACCGCCTGGGCGCTGCTCGGGCTGATGGCGGCGGGGGACGTGGATTCGCCAGCGGTGGCGCGCGGGATCGACTGGCTCGCGGCGAACCAGGAAGCGGACGGGCTCTGGGGGCAGGAGATGTACACCGGCGGGGGATTCCCGCGGGTCTTCTATCTTCGCTATCACGGCTATCCGAAGTATTTCCCGCTCTGGGCGATGGCGCGCTACCGCAACCTCAAACGCTCCAACACGCGCCGCGTCGCGCACGGCATGTGACAATCCTCGTCGCGACCGGCCTTCATAAAGAGGCCGCGATCCTGGGTGGTCCGGGGGTGACGGCGATTGCCGGCGGTGGCGATGGCGCGCGGCTGGAGCGGGAGCTGGAGGCTGCCGCCCTCAGTGCACAGGCGATCCTGTCCTGCGGCCTCGCCGGTGCGCTAGACCCGGCCCTGGAGGCCGGCGATCTCGTCATCGGCTCCCTCTCCCCTTGGGAGAGGAGCGTTGGGTCCGTCGTGCTCCCAGCACGACCTGAACAGGGCGGGGCCCTGTTCACCCAACGCTGGGCCCATGCCGAAGGCATGGGAAGGGTGAGGGTGAAAGGTGAGATCGATCTCTACGATCGTCCTCACCCTTCCGCCGCTTCGCGGCTCCCTTCCTCTCCCAGGGGGAGAGGGAATGCAGCACTGATCGACGCGCTCGCCGCGCATTTCGCCGGATCCTACATCGGAACGATCACCGGCAGCGACACGATCATCGCATCAGTCGCAGAAAAGCAGGCTGTCCACGCCGCAACCAGCGCCCTGGCAGTCGACATGGAATCCCACATCGCTGCCCGCGTCGCGGCACGCCATGGGCTGCCGTTCGCCATCGTCAGGGCGATCTCCGACACCGCCGATCACGCGCTCCCGCCGGCTGCACTTGTCGGCATGCGGCCCGATGGGGGCATGGCGCTGGGCGCAGTCCTGGCGTCCCTCGCCCGGAACCCGCGCCAGCTACCGGCCCTGATCCGCACCGGACGCGATGCTGGCCGCGCCTTTGCCGCGTTACGCCGCGTTCGCGACGTGCTTGCTCGCCTTGGGATTCGCCTTGCGGATGATCTCGAGCTCCCGCTCGACATGCGATGAGTGAACATCCTGCGCCGGACGCTGGTTGCTGAGATCGATGTCCTGCGCCATCGGCCCGCTCGTCCGCACGCCCTTGCGCCCGATCGCGAACATCTTCAGCGGATGGCGGATCGAATCAGTCGCGGCCGTGCCCTCGAACCCGCAATGGACCATGCAGTCGGCGCACTTCTCGTACTTGCCGACGCCGTAATCGTCCCACTCGGTGCCTTCCATCAGTTCCTTGAAGCTCTGCACATAGCCTTCGCCGACCAGATAGCAGGGCTTCTGCCAGCCGAAGACGGTGCGCAGCGGCATCGACCAGGGCGTGCATTCATAGCTCTGGTTGCCGGCGAGGAAGTCGAGGAACAGCGGCGAATTGGTGAAGGTCCATTTCTTGCCGCCATCGCCCTTCGCGAACACGTCGCGGAAGAACTGCTTGGTGCGGGTCCGGTTCAGGAAATGGTCCTGATCAGCCGCACGCTCATAGGCATAGCCGGGCGAGATGGTGATCTCGACGCCGCGCTTCTCCATCTCGTCGAAGAAACCGGCAAGCCGATCAGGCGAGGCGCCGTCGAACACGGTGCAGTTGACCTGGACGCGGAAACCCTTCGCCTTGGCCAGCTCGATCGCCTCGATCGCCACCTCATAGGTGCCGTCCTGATCGACCGCGTGGTCGTGCATGCCCTTGTCGCCATCGAGATGGATCGACCAGGTGAAGAAGGGCGACGGCGCGTAGTCGTCGATCTTCTTCTTCAGCAGCAACGCGTTGGTGCAGAGAATGACGAACTTCTTCTTCGCGATATAGCCCTGCACGATCTTCGGCATGTCGCGGTGGAGCAGCGGCTCGCCGCCCGCGATCGACACCGCAGGCGCGCCGCATTCGTCGATCGCCTCCATGCACTGATCGAAGCTGAGCCGCTGGTTGAGGATCGCATCGGGATAATCGATCTTGCCGCAACCGGGGCAAGCCAGATTGCAGCGCAGCAGCGGCTCAAGCATCAACACCAGCGGATAGCGTCCGCCCTTGATGTGCTGCTTGACGGTGTACGCACCGATGCGGACGAGGGGCGAGAGCGGGAGACTCATGGATCTGTCCTATTTGGCCATTGCGGCGGCAACGCGCGGCGTCACGTTCCTGAGTTCCGGCGGCAGGCTGAACTCGATGTTTTCCTCGACGCCGTCAAGCTGCGACACCTCGATCTGCCGCAACCGCGCCAGCGCGGCGATGACGTCATCGACCAGCTCGTCGGGCGCCGAAGCCCCGGCAGTGATGCCGACCGCGTCGACACCCTCGAGCCACGCCGGATCGACGCCGCTGCCGTCAGCGACGAGATAGCTGGGCACGCCCATCTCCACGCCGATCTCGCGCAGCCGGTTGGAATTGGAGCTGTTCTCAGCCCCGACCACGATCAGCAACTCGCTGACCCGCGCAAGATCGCGCACCGCCGTCTGGCGATTCTGGGTGGCGTAGCAGATTTCCGAGACGTCGGGGCCCTGAACATCACTGAACCGCGCACCGAGCGCAGCGATCACGCTGCGCGTATCGTCGACGCTCAGCGTGGTCTGGGTGACATAAGCGACCGGCGTATCCGTCGGCAGCGGCAGCGCATCAACTTCCGCCGCGGTCGAAACGAGATGGATCGGCGCGTCGACCTGCCCCATCGTGCCCTCAACCTCGGCATGACCCGCATGACCGATCAGAATCAGGGTGCGGCCAGCCTTGGCATAGCGGCGCCCCTGGACATGAACCTTGGTGACGAGCGGGCAGGTCGCGTCGAGCACGGGCAGGTCGCGCAGCCGCGCCTCGTCCTGCACTGACCTGGCGACGCCATGCGCGCTGAAAATGGTCGGCGCGCCGGCCGGAATCTCGGCCAGTTCGTCGACAAAGATCGCGCCCTTGCCCCTCAGCTTGTTCACGACATGCCTGTTGTGAACGATCTCGTGCCGGACATAAACCGGCGCGCCGTAGAGATCGAGGGCACGTTCAACGATATCGATCGCCCGGACCACGCCGGCGCAAAAGCCCCGTGGCTTGGCCAGGATCACACGAAGCACAGCATTGTTATTGGCGGTCATCAAACTCGTGCCCAGTCCCCGTACTAGTCCTGCACCAGCCCCCGCTCCAGCGACATCCTTCGCTGTTGCACGCAGCAGATAGCGACGCGGCGACCGAAGCAAAAGGCATAAAAGCACAAGGAGGTGCCTGAAGGTCGCCTTTCGGCCCTATCTTTTCAAGAAGGGTGGATTTTGGGCCACAGCGCCGATACATCGCGTCCGGGGCAGAAAATGGAGCGAGTAGAAGATGCGCAACCTGTCCCCCGTCCTCCTCATTGCCGCGCTCGCCGCGCCGGCTTCGGCCGCCCAAGCCCAAGCCAGCGACCCGGCCCGCGCGCCGGTTCAGGCGCTCTGCGACGGGCTGGTCTCGATCATGAAGGGCGGCAAGACGATGGGCGTACGTGGCCGCGCGGCAGCGATCGGCCCGGTCGTCGACCGGGTCTATGACGTGCCGCTGATGACCCGGCTGACGGTCGGCACCGGCTGGAACGGGATCGCCCCGGCGGACCAGACCGCCCTGGTCGCCGCGTTCCGGCGCATGGTGATCGGGCAATATGCCACGAACTTCGATTCGTTCTCCGGCGAGAAATTCACCGTAGAGCCTACCGTGGAGACTCGCGGGACCGACAAACTGGTCCGCACCAACCTGATACAGTCAGGCGAGGCGCCGGTCCCGATCGCCTATCGCCTGCGCGCGAGCGGCGGGGGCTGGAAGATCGTCGACGTCTTCTATCGCAACGCGATCAGCCAGCTTGCCACCCGCCGGTCCGATTTTTCCCGGGTATTGGCCACGGGCGGCGCAAAAGCGTTGATCCGTCACCTCGACGAACTGGCTACCATGGGTGGCAATTGAGCGTCGGACTCGTTCTGCCGGCGATCGCGCTGCTTGGCGCGTCGCCGGAGCAACCCGTCGCCCCTTTGCAGCCTGCGCCGTCAGCGCAGGTTTCGGCTGCTGCCGAGCCACAACAAACGGTTTCGACGCCTGAGTCCCAGCCCAATTCTGCCCCGCCCGCTCCGGCCGAGGCAATGGATCCGGTCTCCGACCCGGCCCGGCCCGGGCCGCTGATCGATTCCGCGATCGCCCCGGCCACGACGGCTCCAGTAGCGATTCGGACTATTGACCGCGCGCCCGGCGACCCGCTGGAAAATTTCAACCGGAAGATGTTCTCGGCCTTCCAGAAAACCGACCGGAAGTTCATCCGGCCGGCGGCGATGGCCTATAAGCACGTCGTGCCGAAACTGGTCAGGTCGGGCCTTCGCAACGCCCTTAGCAACCTGAACGAACCGATCGTCTTCCTGAACGACCTGCTCCAGCTCAAGCCGGGTCGGGCAGTGAAAACGCTGGTGCGTTTCCTCGCCAACTCGACGATCGGCATCGGCGGCCTGGTCGACGTCGCGAAGACGCCGGCTGTCAGGTTGACGCACCACGACAACGGCTTCGGCAATACTCTGGCCTATTATGGCGTCGGGCCGGGGCCGTATCTGTTCCTGCCCTTTGTCGGCCCGACGACCCTGCGCGACCTGATCGGCGGCCAGGGCGACGGCTTCGTGCTGCCGGTCGCCGTGGGCAAACCATTTGATCGCTGGCAATTCCAGGTGCCTAGGGGGATCGTCTCGGCACTCGACCAGCGCGCGGAATCGGATGCCGACATGAAGGCGCTCCTCGACGGCGCGATCGACCCCTATGCAACGCTGCGTTCGGTCTATCTCCAGAATCGTGCGGGCGAGATCCGGGCATTGCACAGCGGCGCTACCGCGCAGGGGGAAAATCCGCTCGAGGACCCGCTCAGCGATCCGGCGGGTGGCGCAGCGAGCCCGCTCGCCGATCCGCTGAACGATCCGGCAGCGGCGCCCCCGGCACCCTCGGCCCCTCCCGGCGCCGACAAGACCGATCCGGCGAATCCTCTGAACGATCCGCTGTCCGATCCGGCCGCTTCCACGCCGGCACCGGCTAATAATCCCTAGGCTGGCGCCGGTTCCGCGGCGGCCTTCTTCTCCGGCGGGCCAAGCAGGGCCGGCTCGAACACCAGGGCGCAGATCAGCGTCCAGATGAGCGAGATCATCAGGATCTTGCCCATGCTTGCCGTTCCCGGGTGGTGCGAAAGCCACAGGCTGCCAAACGCCGTCCCCGTGGCGAGAGCGCTGAACAGCACAGCGCGCGCCAGGCTCGACTGGAGCAGATCGGTCGCCCCGCCCCGCCACGCCATCACGAAATAGATATGGAAGGCGACGCCGACGCCGAACAGCAGCGGGAAGGCGATGATGTTGGCGAAGTTGATCGGCTGGCCGATCAGCACGCAGGTGGCCAGCGTCAGGAAGATCGAGAGAATCACCGGCGCCAGCGTGAACATCACCTCGCGGAGGTTGCGCAGGACCGCCAGCAGCAACAGGCTGACCAGCACGAAGGCGATCACCCCGGCCTGCACGAACGCGCCGGCCACCGTAAAGGCGGCAGCCTGGGTCGCGACCGGAAGGCCGGAAATCGCCGGCGTCACCGTCGCCACGGCGGTGCGGAAGCGTTTGATCACCTGATTGTCATTGCCATCCCCCTTGGGGAAGACCTGCAGCCGGGCGCGGCCGTCAGGCGCGATCCAGTCCCGAACCATATCCGATGGCAGGCTTTCCCGCGTGACAGGTTCCGCCTGGAGGGCCGCGCGAACCTGATCGAGCATGACCACCAGCGGTCGTGACAGCATCGCATTCACTTCCGCCCGCTTGGCCGGCGTGGCCGATGCCAGCCGGTCGAAAGCGACCGCGAGGCGCCGCGCATCCGCCGCACCCTGCCCGGTGCCGGGAACTGCCTTCAACCGGCCCGCCACCTGCCGGAGCGACGCCACCAGCGCCGCATCGTCCGGTGCTGCCGCGATGTCGAACGGGTTGAGCGTCAGGTCGAGCAGTACCGACGCATCCTGGATCAGGGCGAGCTTGGCCGGCTGGTCGTCCGGCACGAAGCTGTCGACCGAGATCACCTGACCAACCTCGGGCAACGCCGACAGGCGTTTCACCAGCCCGGCCGCCGCCTGCGGATCGGACGCGAGGACATCAATCGTGTTCGGCGTCCGGTCGGGGTCGCGGGTCAGGTCGGTCAGCGCCTGCATCGACGGTGCCTTGGGATCGCGCAGGTGAAGCGGATTGAAGTCGAACACGACCCAGGGAAGCAGCGCGATGCTGACCACCATCGACACGCCGAATCCCCAGAGCACTGCCTTGCGGCGTTGTTCGAGGAACCGGTCAGCGGGTGCGAACTGGGTAAAACCCACCTCCCGGCGCGGCGCGCCCGGACGGAGCAGCAGGACCAGCGCGGGCAGCAGAGTCACGCTGAACAGCAGCGCGATCACCATGCCGAGGCCCGCGATCACACCCAGTTCGGCGATGCCGACATAGGCAGTCGGCAGGAACGCCCCGAAGCCGAGGAATACGGCCCCGGCCGCCAGCAGCAGCGGCGCGCCCAGTGCAGCGGCTGCGGCCTGCAACGCCGCCGCGGGAGCCAGCCCCGCCACACGCTCGGCATTGTAGCGCACGCAGATCTGGATGCCGAAATCGACGCCGAGCCCGACGAACAGGGGGATGAAGGCGACCGAGATCAGGTTGAGCCGCCCGACGGCGAACAGCCCCACCGCAAGGGTGACGATCAGGCCAAGCACGATCGTGCCGAAAATCGCCACGACCAGCCGCACCGACCGGGTGGCGAACCAAAGGGTCAGCAGCATGGCGCCGAGCATGACCATCCCGACGGCGCCGATATTCTCCTGCAGCGTCGCGAATTCCTCGTCGGCGAGCGGCACTTCGCCGGTCAGCCGAACGGTGGCGCCGTGCGCGACATCGAGCTTCAGCGCAGCGGCGGCGGCATGGACTGCGTCGCTCGCCGCCTCGCCGGGCATCAGCGCGCCATGGTCGAGAATCGGCTGGGCGAGGATCAGGCGGCGCTTGGGCGGGCTGAGCGGCCCTGCGCCGGTCGCGAAGAGTTGCTGCCACGAGAAATAGCCCGGCTTGCCGTCAAGCGACCGCTCGGTCGCCTCGGCCAGCGCGCGCATCGGCCGGTCGATCTGGCCAAGCGTCGCCGCCTTCGCCTCGACGCCATCCAGCATCGTCGACAGCGCACCGTTTACGCCGCGCAGCGACGGATCCGCGGCAAGCGGCCCGAGCATCGGCTGAGCGTCGATCAGCGATGCCGTCGCCTGCCGGACATCCTCGCGCGACCCGAACAACAGGCCTTCACGGGCAAAGAAATCCCCGCCATCAGGCCGGCGCACCAGCCGGAAATGCGCCTTGTCGGCCGCAAGCCCGACCGCAAGCCTCGCCGCCGCATCCTCGGCCAGCTCGGGGGTCTGGCCGTCGATCACCACCACCATCACGTCGCGTAGTTGCGGGAACGCAGCCTCCATGGCCCGTTCCTGCTTGCGCCAATCGATATCGGGCGAGATCAGCGCCCCGGTATCGGTCGTCATGTCGAACCGCGCGGCGGTATAGAGAAGCGCCAGCCCCGCCAGCACCACGGACAGCAGCAGCGTCAGCCAGGGACGGCGGACACTGGCGGAGACGATCGCGGGTATCGGCGAACGCATTCGCTCAGCGCGCCTTTGCCGGCCCGGACGGACCCAGGAAATAGCGCATCTTCAACCCGATCGTCTGCTCTCCGCCGTTGAAGGCGAACACGGCATCAGCCCATTTCGGCGGCCCGAGGCTGATCCGGGCATCGTTCGAGAACCCGACCCCTTCCTTGGGGACGCCGAACAGTGCGCGATCGACCTTCTTGTTGCGGTTCTCGTCATGGAAGATCTGCGCCGCATAACGGCCGGGCGGCAGGTTGTGGACGGTGACCACCGTAACGCCTGCATGTGCCTGCGCGTCCCCGACATAGGGACAATCGTCCTTCAGGAACTGCGCCTGGGGACAGATATCGACATGGACCACGCCAGTCGAATTGCGGACATTGTCGATCCGCAGGGTCAGCGTGCCAGTGGGCGCCGGTGCCGCAGCGACGCCGATGAAGCCGATCGCGACGACGATCGCGGCTCGCACCCGGTCAGACAGCATCGCGGCGCGCTTCTTCGATGAGGCCTCCTGAGTTGTGGCGGAGAGCCTTGAGGACGGTATCGACGATGGCGTCGGCATCGA